>NZ_BJZV01000005.1 GCF_007992215.1 Methylobacterium gnaphalii
GGACAGCCGCGCGGGGCACCTGCGCCTCGCCTGATCTTGCTGCGCCGCATTATCGGTGAGACAAGCGTACCGCGCTTCGTGAACGCCTGGGCCGACTCGGCCCAGGCGTTTTCCTCATGGTCGATGCGAGAGACATGACAGAGCCGACGTCCAGCGGCCCCTTCGAACCGGGGCCCGTGCTGATCACCGGCGCGAGCGGCTTCCTCGGAGCCGCCCTCGTCGACGTGTTCCGCAAGGCCGGCTTCCCGGTGCGGATCACCGTGCGTGCCTCGTCGCCCCGCACCAACCTGACCTGGACTGACGTGGAAATCGTCGAGGCCGATATGCGCGATCGCGCCGCCGTGAGCTCAGCGATGCGCGGCCAGCGCTACTTGATCCACGCCGCCGCCGATTACCGGCTCTGGGCGCCGGATATGGAAGAGATCGTCCGCACCAACCGCGACGGCACGCGCATCCTCATGGAGGAGGCGCTGAAGGCCGGACTCGAGCGGGTCGTCTACACGTCGAGCGTCGCGACCATCAAACCGCATACCGACGGCACGCCCGCCGACGAGACCCGGCCGCTGACGCCCGAGACCGCCATCGGCGCCTACAAGCGCAGCAAGGTTGTGGCCGAGCGTGTGGTCGAGGACATGGTGGCCCGCGAGGGCTTGCCCGCCGTCATCGTCAACCCGTCGACGCCGATCGGCCCCCGTGACGTCAAGCCGACGCCGACCGGGCGCATCATCCTCGACGCGGCGCAGGGCAAGATTCCGGCCTTCGTCGATACCGGCTTGAACCTCGCCCATGTCGACGACATCGCCGCCGGCCATTTGCTGGCGCTCAACAAGGGCCGGATCGGCGAGCGCTACATCCTCGGCGGCGAGGACGTGATGCTGGCGCAGATGCTCGCCGACATCGCCGGCATGGTCGGCCGCAAGGCCCCGACCACGAGGCTGCCCTACGCCGTGATCTATCCGATCGCCTTCATCTCCGAGCAGATCGCGCGGGTGACCGGCAAGGCGCCGCTCGCCACGATCGATGGCGTGCGCATGTCGAAGTACACGATGTTCTTCTCGGACGCGAAGGCGCGGGCCGAACTCGGCTACACTTCGCGCCCCTATCGCGAAGGTCTCTCGGACGCGATCGCGTGGTTCCGGCAGGCTGGCTACATGAAGGCGTCGCGATGAGCGCTGCGCCCTCCACTGCCACCGAAACCCGCTCGGGCAAGGGCCACCGGGACGAGAATTTCCCCGTCGCGTCCCACCTGATCCATCCGCGCTATCGCGGGGCGATCCTGGCCTTCTACAACTACGTTCGCGCCGGCGACGACATTGCCGACCATGCCGCGCTGTCGCCCGAGCAGAAGATCGCGATGCTCGACGCGCTCGCGGATTCGCTGACCGGCCGGGGGCCCTCCGACCCGGAGGCCGAGCCGCTCAAGCGCGAACTCGCCGCCCACGCTCAGCCGCCGACCCACGCGCTCGAATTGCTCGACGCCTTCCGCATGGACGCGCGCAAGAGCCGTTACGCGAACTGGGATGAGTTGATCCACTATTGCCGCTACTCGGCGATGCCGGTCGGCCGTTTCGTGCTCGACATCCACGGAGAGGATCCGGCCCGGGTCTGGAAGACCTCGGACGCGATCTGCGCGGCCCTGCAGGTGCTCAACCACCTCCAGGATTGCGGCAAGGATTATCGCAACCTCGACCGCGTCTATCTTCCCGAGGACACTCTTCGGAAGCACGGGGCCGACGTGTCGATGCTCGGGGCAACGACCGCCTCGCCGCAGCTTCTCGAGGCGATTCGCGAGCTGGCGCAACGAACCCTCGACCTGCTGGAGGACGGCGCGCCACTGCCGGGGCAGATCGACGACCTCCGGCTCAGCCTCGAAATCGCAGCGATCTACCGCCTCGCGGTCGTGCTGACGCGCGGACTGCTGACGCGCGACCCGCTCTCGCAAAAGGTCCATCACTCCAAGGCCGGCTTCGCGATGACGGCGCTGGGCGGCATCGCGTCGACGCTGGTCCGCAGGCCGTTCCGGCCCCGATCCAACCGCATGACCACGGCGGAGGCCAAACGATGAGCGCCACCGCAAGCCCCGTCGCCGCATCGAGCGCAGACGCACAGGCCCTGCCGGCCGCCGGCTCGTCGTTCTACACGGCGATGCGGCTGCTGCCGGCCGAGCGGCGCGACGCGATGTACGCCGTCTACGCCTTCTGCCGCGCGGTGGACGACGTCGCCGACGATGGCGGCGCCCGCGAGGTCCGCGCGGCCGAACTCGACCGCTGGCGTGCCGACATCGACGCCCTCTATGCGGGCAAGCCGCCCGCCCGCGTCCAGGCGCTCGTCGGGCCGGTGAAGACGTATGGCCTGAAACGCCAGGACTTCCAGGACGTCATCGACGGCATGGCGATGGATGCCGTCGAGGACATCGTGGCGCCGAGCGAGCAGAAGCTCGACCTCTACTGCGATCGCGTTGCCAGCGCCGTCGGCCGGCTCTCCGTACGGATCTTCGGCATGGAAGAGGCGGACGGAATCAAGCTCGCCTGGCACCAGGGCAGGGCGCTCCAGCTCACCAACATCCTGCGTGACATCGACGAGGATGCCGAGCGCGGCCGGCTCTACCTGCCGCTGGAGAAATTCCAGGCGGTCGGCCTGCAGAACCCAACCCCGCAGAGCGCGCTCGCCCATCCCCGGCTCGCCGAAGTTTGCGCCGGCGTCGCCGCCGAGGCCGAGGAGCACTATCGCACGACCTGGGAGATCATCCGCCGCAACCCGCGCAGCGCGACCAAGGCCGCGCGCCTGATGGCAGCGGCCTATCACCTCTATCTCGACGCGGTGGTGAAGCGCGGCTGGACCGCGCCCCGCACGCGGGTGAAGCCGAGCAAGCTCTCGCTCATCGGCGTCGCGCTGAGGCACGGGATCGTCTGATGGCGGGCGTTGTTCACGTTGTCGGCGCCGGGCTCGCCGGTCTCGCGGCTGCGGCTGGTCTCGCGGAGGCCGGCCAATGCGTCGTGCTGCACGAGGCCGCCAAACATGCCGGCGGCCGCTGCCGCTCGTATTTCGATCCGTCCCTCGGCCTGACCATCGACAACGGCAACCATCTGCTTTTGTCGGGCAACCGCTCGGCGCTCGATTTTCTGAAGGTCATCGGCGCACCGGCCACGGCGCTCCAGGGACCGGACGAGGCCGCCTTCGACTTCGCCGATCTGCGCACCGGCGAGCGCTGGACGTTGCGGCCCAATGCCGGGCGCCTGCCCTGGTGGGTGCTCGCCGCTTCGCGCCGGGTGCCCGGAAGCCGGCCGCGCGACTACCTCGCGCCCCTGACGCTGATGTTCGCCGCCTCCGGCAAGAAGCCCGGTCAGGCCGGCACGATCGGCGAGACGATTCCCTGTGAGGGCCTGCTCTACGAGCGGCTCTGGCACCCGGTGCTGCTCGCCGCCCTCAATACGGACCCGCGCGAGAGCGATGTCGGGCTCGCCGCGACGATTCTGCGCGAGACCCTCGGCGCCGGCGGCCAGGCCTGCCGTCCGTTGGTGGCCGTGGACGGTCTCTCGGCGGCCTTCGTCGACCCGGCCCTTGCGTATCTCTCGCGGCGCGGCGCCGAGATCCGGTTCGGTCGGCGTCTGCGCGGCATCAATGCGCAGGGCGGACGCATCACACGCCTCGACTTCACCGACGAGCCCACCGAGATCGGCCCGGGCGATGCCGTGGTGCTCGCCGTGCCGCCCTGGGTCGCCGCCGACCTGATGCCGGGCCTGCCGACGCCGCAGGAATTCCGCTCGATCGTCAACGCGCATTTCGTGGCCGTGCCGCCGCCGGGCAGTCCTCTGCTGCTGGGCATCGTCGGCGGCCTGACCGAATGGCTCTTCGCCTATCCCGACCGTTTCTCGGTGACGATCAGCGGTGCGGATCACCTGCTCGACGTGCCGCGCGAGGATCTCGCCCGCCAGATCTGGCACGAGATCGCGGATCTGCACGGACTTGCACGCGAATTGCCCAGCTGGCAGATCGTCAAGGAGAAGCGAGCGACCTTCGCGGCGACCCCCGCGGAGGCCGCACGTCGTCCGGGTGCGGCGACCGCTTACGACAATCTCGTCTTGGCAGGTGATTGGATCGCGAACGGACTGCCCTCGACCATCGAGGGCGCCATCCGATCGGGAACAAATGCCGCGCTCGCGCTTAGGGGTCGGGCAAGCTTGCCCGTTCCGGCACGTGCGGTCGGACACAGGCACGCGGGAGTTGCGTGACGCATGACGACAGGAATGAGGATTTCGGGGAACGAAGCGATGCGAGAGGCTGCCATCGACAGGATCGACTCGAAGGTCGAGTCGCTGCAGCGTGTGAAGACGCGGGATGTCTCGCTCGATACGGTCGAGCGCAGCATCCAGGCCGCCACGCGCGCCCTGTCTGATCTCGCCCAGAAGGACGGCCATATCTGCTTCGAGCTTGAAGCGGACGCGACGATCCCGTCCGAGTACATCCTGTTCCACCAGTTCCGTGGGACCGAGGTCCGGCCGGGGCTGGAGCAGAAGATCGGCGCCTATCTGCGCCGCACGCAGTCCGCGCAGCATGGCGGCTGGCCGCTCGTGCATGACGGCGCCTTCGACATGAGCGCCAGCGTGAAGGCCTATTTCGCGCTGAAGATGATCGGCGACGACATCGAGGCGCCGCATATGCGCAAGGCGCGCGCGGCGATCCTCAGCCGCGGCGGCGCCAGCAATGCCAACGTTTTCACGCGCTTCCTGCTCGCGCTCTACGGCGAGGTGCCGTGGACGGCCGTGCCGGTGATGCCCGTCGAGATCATGCACCTGCCGAAGTGGTTCCCGTTCCACCTCGACAAGGTCTCTTACTGGGCTCGCACCGTGATGGTGCCGCTCTTCGTGCTGCAGGCGAAGAAGCCGCTGGCGAAGAACCCGCGCGGCGTCGGCGTGCAGGAGCTGTTCGTGACCCCGCCGGCCTCGGTGCGCCACTGGCCCGGCTCACCCCATGCCGCCTGGCCCTGGACGCCGATTTTCGGCGCCATCGACCGCGTGCTCCAGAAGACCCAGGACTACTTCCCGAAGACGCCGCGCCAGCGCGCCATCGACAAGGCCGTGGCCTGGGTCAGCGAGCGCCTGAACGGTGAGGACGGGCTCGGCGCGATCTACCCCGCCATGGCCAACTCGGTGCTGATGTACGACGTGCTCGGCTATCCGAAGGATCACCCGCAGGTGAAGATCGCCTGCGAGGCCATCGAGAAGCTCGTCGTCGAAAAGGACGACGAGGCCTACGTCCAGCCCTGCGTCTCGCCGGTCTGGGACACGGCCCTGTCGGGTCACGCCCTGCTCGAAGCCGGCGGTGCCCAGGCCGAGGCCACGGCGCGCAACGGCCTCGACTGGCTGAAGCCCCTCCAGGTGCTCGACATCAAGGGCGACTGGGCCGCGGCCAAGCCCGACGTGCGCCCCGGCGGCTGGGCCTTCCAGTACGCCAACCCGCACTACCCGGATCTCGACGACACCGCCGTGGTGGTGATGGCGATGGACCGTGCCATGCGCCAGCACGGCCTCGTCACTGGCATGCCCGACTACTCGACCTCGATCGCACGCGCCCGCGAATGGGTGGAGGGCCTTCAAAGCGCCGATGGCGGCTGGGCGGCTTTCGATGCGGACAACAACCACCACTACCTCAACCACATTCCGTTCTCGGATCACGGCGCGCTGCTCGACCCGCCGACCGCGGACGTGACGGCGCGCGTCGTTTCGATGCTCGCGCAGCTCGGCGAGACCCGCGAGACGAGCCGTGCGCTGGATCGCGGCGTGACCTACCTGCTCAACGACCAGGAGGCCGACGGCAGCTGGTACGGCCGCTGGGGCATGAACTTCATCTACGGCACCTGGTCGGTGCTCTGCGCGCTCAACGCGGCCGGCGTCGACGGCAGCCACCCGCAGGTCGCCAAGGCCGCCGCGTGGCTGATCCGCATCCAGAACCCGGATGGCGGCTGGGGCGAGGACGCGCTGAGCTACAAGATCAATCCGGAGTTCGAACCCGGCAAGTCGACCGCCTCGCAGACGGCCTGGGCGCTGCTAGCGCTGATGGCAGCCGGCAAGGTCGATGATCCGGCAGTGGCCCGCGGCATCAACTTCCTGTCGCGCACGCAAGGGCCGGACGGCTTCTGGTCGGAGGAGCGCTACACGGCAACCGGGTTCCCGCGGGTGTTCTACCTGCGCTACCACGGCTACCCGAAGTTCTTCCCGCTCTGGGCGATGGCGCGCTTCCGCAACCTCAAGAAGAGCAACACCGGCAAGGTCGCCTACGGCATGTAAGCCAGTCGCAGCGCGAACATGAAAACGGCCCGGACCGCGAGGTCCGGGCCGTTTTCATTCCGGAGCCTGGGATCGGTCAGACCCCGCGGCGTGCCATGAGTTGCTCGATCAGCGTGCTCCCGGTCTCCAGCGCCGCCAGTTCCTCGGCGATCGCGGTGATCGTCTCCTTGATCTGGTCGGGCGTGTGCTCGGAGGTGATGAAGAAGCGGAGCCGCGAGGCCCGCTCCGGCACCGCCGGATGGATGATCGGCTGAACGTTGATACCGCGCTCATAGAGCCGGTTCGACAGGGTCACGGCCTTCAGGGAATCGCCGACGATCACCGGGGTCACCGCGAGGCCGAGACTCGTCCCCGTGTTGAGGCCCGCCTTCTTCGCAAGCGTCAGGAACAGGTTGCCGTTGCGACGCAGGCGCTCGACCCGCTCGGGTTCGGCGAGCATCACGGCCAGCGCCGCATCGCTCGCGGCTGCCAGTGGCGGCGATAGCCCGACGCTGTAGACGAAACCGCCAGCGGTGCATTTCAGGTACTCGATCAGCACCCCAGGCCCGGCGATGTAACCGCCGCAGGACGAGAGCGTCTTCGAGAGCGTGCCCATCCAGATGTCGACGTCCGAGGGATCGACACCGCAATGCTCATGCAGGCCAGCGCCGGTCCGGCCGAGCACGCCGAGCCCGTGGGCGTCGTCGACCATCAGCCAGCAATCATAGCGGCGCTTCAGCTCGACGAAGGCGGCGAGATCCGGCGCATCACCGTCCATGCTGTAGAGGCCCTCGATCACGATCAGCGCGCGGCGATGTTCGTGGCGGGTGGCCTCCAGGAGCTTCTCCAGGGCCGCCGGATCGTTATGGGCGAAGGAGCGGCGCTGCGCCCCGGAGAGTTGCGCGCCGGTCACCACGCTGTTGTGAATCAGCGCGTCGTGAAAGATCACGTCGGGCGATTCGAGGATCGCGCCGATCGCGGTGACGTTGGTGGCGTGGCCGCTGACCATCACCACGCAGGCTTCGGTGCCGTAATGGGTGGCGAGCGCCTTCTCCAGCCGGCCGTGGCCCGGCCGCTCACCCGCCACGATCCGGCTCGCGGAGGCCGATGTGCCGTAGGCCTCGATCGCCTTGCGCGCCGCCCCGCTCACGGCCGGATGACCGTTGAGGCCGAGATAGTCGTAGGACGAGAAGTTGATGCAGGTCTTCCCCTCCATCCGCGTCGTCGCCCCGGCACGGGTCTCGTGCACGCGGAAGAACGGGTTGGCGACGCCGATCAGGTCGGCGGCGGAGCGCTGCAGCTTCAGCTCGCGGTAGCCCGCAAGCTTCTCGAAATCCTGAGGGGAGTCCGGCGTCTCGCTCTTGGTCTCGGCCGGCGCCGGGGCCGGGCGCACGGGTGTGCGCCCGAGGCGGTTCGTGACGAAGCTGGCCAGGGCCGCGCGGCCCTCCTCGTCGGCCCGTGTCGATCGGGTCATGACAGGATCTCTTTGATCTCGGCCGTATTCTGTTCGACGAGGTCCTGGAACGGCACCAGCGTCTCGGCATCGAGGTCGCCGAGATGCTTCTGAGCGAGCACCAGGGAGGCACCCGCGCTCTCGTCGACCGGGGTCGCGACTGCCTGGATCAGCGTGTCCGCGAGTTCGTTCACCGTGAGACCCGACGAGATGCCGGCCGGCGGCGCATCGAGGGCGAAGCGCTCCTGCAGGCTCGCACCGAGCTCGACGCCCATGAGCGAATCGAGGCCGATCTCCGAGAGTTGCCGGGTGCGGCTGATGTCGTCCTTGGGCAGGCGCAGGATACGGGCGATGTCCTCGACGATGGCGTCGGCGACGGTCTTGCGGACCGTGTCGACGTCGCTGCCCTTGAGGAGCGCGGCGATGTTGATGGCCGCAACGGTGCCGGCCTCGGCCTGCTGGTCGGAGCCGAGATCGCCGTAGCTCGGCGAGCGCAGCGTGGCGAGACGCTCGCGCGCCTTGCCCCAATGCATCGCCGCGATGGCGACCACGGCCTCGTCGGAGGCAGGCCCCTGCGCGGTCAGGGCCTCGGCCATCAGGTCGAGGCAGTGGCGGGCGTCCATCGGCGTGACGCCGACGCGGCCGGCCAGCGTCTCCATTACCGCCTTGTTGCGGGCGAGCACGCCGACATCGCCGATTGCGCCCCAGGCCACAGCGAGCCCCGGCAGACCGAGCCGGCGGCGCTGGCGGGCGAGGCCCTCCATGAAGCCGTTGGCAGCAACATAGGCGCCCTGTCCGGGATTGCCGATGAAGGTGGTGGCCGAGGAGAACAGCACGAAGTAGTCGAGCCGGCGGTTGCGCGTCGCCGCATCGAGCAGCTGGGCGCCGATGACCTTCGGCCGGATCACGGCTTCAAGCGCTTCCGGCTCCAGGTTGGCGATGAGGCCGTCCTGGAGGACCATGGCGCCATGGATCACGCCGGCCAGCGTCTTGCCGGCCTTCTCGATCCCGGCGACCAGCGCATCGACTGCCTTCCGGTCGGTGAGGTCGCAAGATTTCACCTCGACGCCGACGCCCCTGGCCTTCAGGTCGGCGATGACGGCGCGGCCCTCATCGTTCGGCTTAGCCGAACGGCCGACGAGCAGCAGGTGTCGGGCGCCGCGATCGGCCAGCCAGCGCGCGGCCTCGATGCCGAACCCGCCGAGTCCGCCGGTGATCAGGTGGACGCCCCGGTCCGACACTGCGAACGGCGCCTTGCGGGCACGGGCCACGGTGCCGGTCTTCGGCGGCGTGATCACGATCTTACCGACATGCCCCGATTGCTGCATCAGCCGGAAAGCATCGGAGACCTCGTCCGAGGTGAACGGCTGATACGGTAGCGGCTTGAGCCCACTGTCGGAGAACAGCGCGATGACCTCGCGGAACATCCGCGCCCCGTCCTCGCCCTGGTGCTGGAGCACCTGGTCGAGGTCGACGCCGTAATAGGACAGGTTCCGGCGGAACGGACGCAGGCCGATATGGGTGTTGGCGACGTAGTCGCGCTTGCCCAGCTCGACGAAGCGACCGAACGGCTTCAGCACGTTGAGCGAGCGCTCCATCATCTCGCCGAACAGCGAGTTGAGCACCACGTCGACGCCGTCCCCGGTGATGCGGCGGACATCGTCCACGAAGGCGAGGGAGCGCGAGTCGAGCACGTGCTCGGCGCCGAGCGCCTCGACGAGCGCGCGCTTCTCGCGCGAGCCGGCCGTGGCGATGACGCGGGCGCCCTTCCACTTGGCGACCTGGAGCGCGGCAAGGCCGACGCCGCCGGCGCCGCCATGGACGAGCACCCACTCGCCCTTGCGCAGCCGAGCGCAGGTGACGAGGCCGTAATAGGCGGTGAGGAAGGCGACCGGGATCGTCGCCGCGGCGGCCGGACTCATGCCCGACGGCATCGGCGCGACCACCATCTCCGGCACGACGATATGCGTGGCGAAACCCGATTTGGCGAAGGCGACCACCGGATCGCCCACCGCGAAGTCGGTTACGCCGGCACCCACCGCAACGACGCGGCCGGCAACTTCGAGGCCGAGGCGCGGACCGGCGAAGCCATCCTCCAGGATTTCCTCCGGGAGCATGTTGAGCGCCCAGAGCACGTCGCGGAAGTTGAGGCCGGTGGCCTCGACGGCGATCTCGACCTCGCCCTGCCCGGGGGCGGTCCGCTCGGCCGGTCCCCATTCCATCTCGTTGAGGCCGCCGGCATTGCTGCGCTCCAGCCGCGCCGCCGGAGCGGCCTCGACATCGGCGCCGATGCGGCGCGCCGGAAGCCCTGGATGGAAGCGCACCACGCGGGTGCCGTCCTCGTCGAGCACGATCTCCGTCTCCGGCGTGCCGGAGAGGATGAGCCCGCACAGGCGCTGGGAGGCCTGCTCGGAGGTGAGCGCCGGCGAGAGGTCGACACGGCGCACGTCGAGCGAGGCAGTCTCATTGGCGAGCGTGCGGCTGAAGGCCCAAAGGCCCGCCTCGATCGCCACGGCGTAACCGCCACGATCGCGCGTAGCGCCGGGGGCCACCACCCAGAGACGGGTCTGGCGGCTGCCGAGATGCTCGGCGCAGCGCTTGAGACTGAGGCAGCGATCGCGCAGGCGCTCGGACGCCTCACCACCATGGCCGAAGGCGCCGGCCAGGAACACCACCGTGTCCGGGTTCTCGCGCTCCAGCTCGCGTAGCGACTGCTCGGAATCGAGGATGATCGAGACATGCACGCCCGCGGCGACGAGCAACGTTGCTAGGGAGGAGGCCGTATCAGCGGCGAATTCGTCCTCGGAGCCGATGACGAAGGCGAAGCTCTGGCCGTGCGGAGCCACCGGACGCACCGGTGCCTCAGCGAGCAGCAGCAGGTCGTTGCCGTTGGCGGAGGCCGCGCGCTCGGCCGTGACACCGACGAGGCCAGCGCCGCTGAGCACGCGCTGCCAGCCGGCTACGTCCTCCAGGCGGCTGTGCGGCATCTCCGCGGTGCCCTCGAACCAGTTGGGGTCGAGCCCGAAGACCATGTCGCGGAATAGGGCATTGGTCGGCTCGGCGGCCGCGAGCAGGCCGCCGGTCGCGAGGGAGCCGGCGACGGCCGCGAGCAGGGCCCGGTCGGCACGATGCAGTGCGTCGCTCGCCAGGATCAGGTCGAAGGAGGCAGATGCCAGATCCTCGACGGCCTCGATCACCGTGACACGGCGGGGCAGGGCGAGGCGGGCGCGCTCGGCCAGCCGCCGGTCGGCCTCGAAGACGCTGATCTGCGCCTGCATCGTCTCGGCGAAGGCAGCCGCCTTGCTCGAGAGCGGACCGAAGCCAACCTGCAGGATGCGCAGGGCCCGGTCGCGGGGCAGGGCCTCGCGGGCCCTCTCGACGACCTGCGCGATCACCTCGGCGGAGGCGCGGGCCGTGGCACTGCGCATCACGAAGGCATCGAGCGCCGCCTGCGGCAGGCTCGTAGCCGTGACCGGAGACCCGCCAAGCAGGCGGGCGACGAGGGCCGTCACGTCGGCGATCAGCACGAGTTCCGCGGAGAGCTCGGGGTGATCCGCCGCGATCCAGCGCATGATCTCCTCGGGACGCGGCAACGAGACGTCGCCGCGCACGCGCCAAGCCTTGCCGTCATGCGAGGCGAGACCGCTGCTCTCCAGGGCCTGGAGGGCGTTGAGCAGCCAGGGGCGCAGGTCCGCCGGCAGCTTCGCCGTATCGACCCGGCCAGCCTGGGACAGGCCGTCCGCGAGGCGGTAGGCGAGGGCCGTCGCCCAGCCTTCGAGGAGGAGCTGGCCCGGGCCGAGCGGCTCCTCGTCGGACAGGACGGCCGTCGCGGCGCCAGGCCGCATGATCTCGGCGATCTCCGGCTGGCGATCGAGGGCGATGGCCGTGGGCACAGTGGCGAGCTCGGTCGTCTGCGCGATGGCGTAGGCCGAGAGCTCGCTGCCCCCCTTGACGCGAAGTGCTTGGAAGCGGCCCTCGCGGATCGTCGCGATAACCTCGCCGGTCTCGTCGAGCAGGGTGAAGTCGGCGAGGATCGAGCGCTCGTTGCAGCGGCGCGTGCTGATCACGGCGCGGTGGATCACGGCGCCGGGCCGGTTCAGGCGGATTTCGCCGAAGCGCACCGGCACGTAGGCCTTGGCCGAATCCTCGCCGAGCAGCTCGGCGAAGAGCAGGATCAGGCCGTGGAAGCACGAGTCGAGGCGTGCGGGCACGAGGCCATAGCGCGTATCGGCCTCGGCCGGCAGCAGCTCGGAGACGATGGTGGTCTCGTCCAAGCGCGCGGACAGGGCAACTTGGCGGAAGCTCGGCCCGAAGCCGAGACCCGACGCCGCCGCGCGGCGATAGAGATCTTCGCCGGCAACAGCATGCTCGACCGGCATCTCGACGTCGCGGCGCTCGGCCGGCGCGTAGTCGCCGTCCACGATCTTCGCGGTGACGTGCAGCTGCCAGGGCGTCTGTGTCAGGCGCGGCCGGCTGAGGATCTGGACGATGTTGCCCGAGCCGGACAGCCGAACCGCGACCTCGCGCAGCGAGTCCTCCGCGAACACCATCGGCGCCTGGATCTCCAGGTCGGCGAGGACGGCCGTCTCGGAGCGGTGCGCCTCTCGGGCGACCTGCAGGGCCATCTCGACGAAGGCGGCGCCCGGCAGGATGACCTGCCCCTCGATGCGGTGATCGTCGAGATCCGGCACCAGCTGCGCGTCGAGCGCGCCGTGCCATTCCAGGCCATCGGGCGAGACGCGTGAGCCGACGAGCGGGTGGTAGGGGCGCGGCGTCATCCCGCCGACACCCTCGCTCGTCTCGGCGAGGCGGAAGGAGCGGCGCTGCCAGGGATAGGTGGGAAGCGAGACGGCGCCGGCCGGATTCGATCCGAACACCTTCGTCTCGTCGACGGCCGCACCCGCGACGAGCGCGGCGGCGAGCGCCTTGGCGATCGGGTCGCCACCGGCCGGCTTGCGGTGCATCACGCCGACGGTGGAGATCTCGATGCCGAGCGGCTCGACGGCATCGCCGACATGCGACAGCAGCGTGGCTCGGGGACCGACCTCGACGAAGACACGCGCACCCTGGCGGGCCGCCTCCTGGAGGCCATCGCAGAACCGGACCGGCTCGCGGATGTTGCGCCACCAGTAGCCGGCGCCATAGGCCGAGCCCGGCTCGATCGTGCCGGTCACGGTGGAGATCATCGGCGTGTGGCCGGCCGAGGCATCGAGCCCCGCGAGATCGCGCAGGAGCGGCTTCTCGGTCGGATCCATGAGCCGGCCATGGAACGGATATTCGAGGTCGAGCTTGCGCCCGCGACGGCGCTTGCGCGCCAGCGCCTTCATCGCCTCCTCGATGGCGTCGACCGGGCCGGCGACGGTGATCGCCTTGGGGCTGTTATAGGCGGCGATGTCGAGGCTTGGATAATCCGTGAGGAAGGCTTCCAGCTCCTCGACCGGGCCGAGCAGCACGGCCATCGAGCCGAGGCCGCGCGTGGTCTCCTGGTGGTGGCTGCGGTGGAAGATCACCTTCACCGCCTGTTCCAGGCTGAGGATGCCGGCAGCATACGCGGCACCGATCTCGCCGACGCTGTGCCCGAGGACGTAGGCCGGCTTCAGGCCCTGCGCATGCAGGGCCTCCGTCGAGGCCGCCTGGATCGCGAAGATCAGCGGCTGGGAGATCCGGGTGAGCGAGAGCCGCTCGTCGATATCGTCGGCGAACATCGCCTCCTTCAGCGACCAGCCCGAAAGCGGTGCGAACAGGGCATCGGCCCGGTCGAAGGCGGCGGCGAAGACGGTGTTGGTCTCGTAGGCCTCGCGGCCCATGCCACCCCATTGGCTGCCGTTGCCGGAATAGACGAAGACGGCCTCGGCCGCGCGCTCGGCCGCCGTGCCGATGACGGCAGCATCGGTATCCTCGCCCTCGGCGACGTCGCGCAGGGCCCGCACGACCTCGTCCCCGGCGCCGAACGGTACGGCGAGGCGCACGGGCAAGCGGTCCCGGCGGTGGGCCGCCGCGGCGGCGATGCGTGCGGCCTCTGCAGGCGCCGCGGCCTCGAGCCTCTCGGCATAGTCGAGGGCAAGATCGTTGAGCGCTGCGCGGCTCTGCGCCGAGAGCAGCAGGATCTCGGGCTTCTGACTGTCGCCGGACGGTGCCGCGGCGCGAGCGGGGTCGGTGAGCACGACGTGCGCGTTCGTGCCACCGAAACCGAAGGAGTTCACGCCGGCGAAGCGCTCGGCCTTGCCGCGCAGCAGCGCCAGCGGCGCCCGGTTCACCGAGAGGTTCAGCTCGGCGAACGGAATGTCGGGGTTGAGCTCGGCCGAGTGCAGCGAGGGCGGCAGCATGTCGTGTTCGAGGGCGAGGCTCGCCTTGAGCAGCCCGGCGAGGCCCGAGACCGGCTCTGTATGGCCGATATTGGTCTTGATCGAGCCGATCGGCAGCGGCGCCTTGCGGCCCTTGCCAAGCCGCGAACCGATTGCCTTCGCCTCGATTGGGTCACCGACCGGCGTGCCGGTGCCGTGCGCCTCGACGAAGGCGATGGAATCGAGGTTGATTCCGGCCTCGCGATAGACCTGCTCCAGGAGCGCGCCTTGGGCCGTGCCCGAGGGCAGGGAGATGCCGGAGGTACGCCCGTCGGAATTCACGCCGCTGGCAGCGATGACGCTGCGCACCACGTTGCCGTCGCGCGCCGCCGCCTTCGCGGTCTGCAGCACCAGCACGACGCCGCCCTCGGCGCGCACGTAGCCGTCGGCGTTGGCAGAGAAGGCCTGGCACAGGCCGGTCCGCGAGAGCATCGTCGCATTCGAGAAGGAGATGAAGTTGAACGGGCTCGCCAGCACGTTCACGCCGGCTACGATCGCCGTGTCGACCTGCCCACTGTTCAGCGCGACGAGCGCCGTGTCGAGGGCGACAAGGGAGGACGAGCAGGCGGTGTCGAGGGTGAAGCTCGGCCCCTTCAGGTCGTAGATGTAGGAGATGCGGTTCGAGAGGATCGACAGCACGTTGCCCGTCGCGGCGTAGGCATCGCCCGACGCGGTGTCGAGGATGCGCAGGTTGCCGTAATCAAGCGACGAGGCGCCGACGAAGACGCCGATGTCACGGCCTGCGACGGAGGACGGCGCGATGCCGGCATCCTCCAGCGCTTCCCAAGTCAGCTCAAGCAGCAGCCGCTGCTGCGGGTCCATCTGCTCGGCCTCGCGCGGCGAGATGCCGAACACGCCCGGGTCGAAGGACCAGACGTCGTCGATGACGCCCGCGGCCCAGGTGTAACTCTTGCCCCGCTCGTTCGCCCGCGGATGCGCGTAGCGCTCCAGCGACCAACGATCGGCGGGAATCGACGAGACGGCGCAGCGCGCCTCGGTGAGGAGTTGCCAAAGCCCGTCGACGCTCGAAGCGCCGGGAAGGCGGCAGGCACGACCGATGATCGCGATGTCAGTTCGCTTGGTCACGTTCGATTCGCACACGCTCGTGAAAGGGTATGACAAGCCTCTCGGAGAGACCTATCCGGGGGCGGACATCGCCCCCTAGTGTGGCATCGGTATGGTCACCGAGCCCTGCTCGATAACGACCCGTGCCCGAAGTCGATCGATCCGCCGCATTGCCAGGCTTCATCGATCAGGCCGCTTAAGATCTAGCCTCACGCCGGAAACCAATCCAAGACTCATATCAAGCAAAGACGCAACATAGAACGCCATCCGCTCAAACCCGCAAACGTATACTTTAAAATAAACTTATGCGCGAATACCATTTTTAGCACAGACGATCGCGAATCTGAACTTTTTTGAGAGAAAAACATTTTTACAGCGTTGAAATCAATCGAATACAGTTCATTAATGCCAAGGTCGACGTTTTTGCTTAAAATATCGATCCGTCACGCTATGCCAATGCTTGTATAGCGAAAGCCGTGCCGCTCGACGGCGTTTCGGCTGTAGATGTTGCGCAAATCCACCAGGACGGGCTCGGTCATAACCGTACGCAGCCGCGCGAAGTCCAGCGCGCGGAAGGCGTTCCATTCCGTGACGATGACAAGCGCATCCGCCCCTTCCGCGCAGTGATAGGCATCGTCGGCATAGGTGATGCCGTCGAGGAGCGGGCGGGCCTGCTCCATACCCTCAGGATCGTAGGCCCGCACGACGGCGCCGGCATCCTTGAGGCCGGCAACGATCGATAGGGACGGCGCGTCGCGCATGTCATCGGTGTTCGGCTTGAAGGTCAGGCCGAGCAGCGCGACTGTCTTGCTGCGCACCGAGCCGCCGCAGGCCACAATCACCTTGCGCGCCATGGCGCGCTTCCTCTGGTCGTTGACCGCCACCACCGTCTCGACGATGCGGATCGGTGCGCCGTGGTCCTGCGCGGTTTTGACCAGTGCCAGGGTGTCCTTCGGGAAGCAGGAGCCGCCGTAGCCCGGGCCGGCATGCAGGAACTTCTTGCCGATGCGGTTATCGAGGCCGATGCCGCGGGCGACCTCCTGGACGTTGGCGCCGACCTGCTCACAGAGATCGGCGATCTCGTTGATGAAGGTGATCTTGGTAGCGAGAAAGGCGTTGGCGGCATACTTGGTCAGCTCCGCCGTGCGTCGTCCAGTCACCAGGATCGGCGCAGCGTTGAGGTAGAGCGGACGGTAGACCTCGTTCATTACGGCTGCGGCGCGAGCATCCTCGGTACCGATGACGATGCGGTCGGGCCGCTTGAAATCGTCGATGGCCGCGCCTTCGCGCAGGAATTCGGGGTTCGACACCACCGCGAACTCGGCCTGCGGCGCGGCCTCGCGGATGATGCGCTCGACCTCGTCGCCGGTGCCCACCGGAACCGTCGATTTGGTCACCACCACCGTGTAGCCGGTGATCGCCTCAGCAATCTCGCGGGCGGCGGCGTGGACGAAGGACAGGTCGGCGAAGCCGTCACCGCGCCGCGAGGGCGTACCCACCGCGATGAACACCGCATCGGCGCCGGAGACGGCCGGGGCGAGTTCGGTCGTGAAGGATAGGCGCCCCTGGCGGACGTTATCGCCGACCAACGCCTCGAGGCCCGGCTCAAAGATCGGGATGCGGCCTGCCTGGAGGGCCTCGATCTTGCTCGGGTCCTTGTCGACGCAGACCACCTCGTGGCCGAAATCGGCGAAGCACGCCCCGGAGACCAGGCCGACATAGCCCGAACCGATCATCGCAATGCGCAAGCCACGGACTCCTAGACGAAGGAAGCCGACGAAGCCTCCCTGTTGCATCGCACCTGTAGCGGCAATCCCGAAGCGGGCAAAGCACAGGAGCATGTCCGTCTGATGATGGGCACCCGTATCTCCGGGTCGATCGATTTTGCACGCGTGCGCAGCCTTGTCCTGCGGCAGGTCCCCGCTCTCGGGACGATTCCGCGAAAATCGGCAGAACCATCGCTTGCACGGCCGTGCGGCAGCGGTTATAGCCGCCGCCTTGCCGGGGTCCTCGGGCCAGGCCGGGCGCGTAGCTCAGCGGGAGAGCACTTCCTTGACATGGAAGGGGTCACAGGTTCGATCCCTGTCGCGCCCACCATCCCGCCAAACCGGCGAGCGATGACGGTTCAGGGCCCCTCGCGGGGCCCTTTTTCGTTTGTAATTGGAGTTCAGTCCTCGACCGCCTCGGTCTCGGCGACTTTCACGGCGGCGCCGCGCAACACGTCCTCGGCCGCCGCCTGGGCGAGCAGGTCGTAGCCGCGGTCGGCCATGTGCAGGCCGTCGGCGGCGAACAGCTCAGTATGAGTGAGCTTCGCCTGGGTGATCCAGCTCCGCATCAGCGACGAGCGGCGGATCACCGGAATCTCGAGATTGTCGCCGATCTGGCGCACGGCATCGCGGAAGCGATAGGCGCCGGGGGTCGCGTCGAAGCGCGGGCACCATTGCGGCTCCATCAGCACCACGTCGATGCCGGCCTCGCGGATGCGGCGCACGGCAGCCTCCGTCTCCTCGCGAAAATGGTCAAGCGAGATGCCGCGCAGCGCATCGTTGCTGCCGGTCTGCCAGATCACGAGGTCGGGATGCTCACCGATCACGTCACGGTCGAGCCGGGCCATCATCTCGTCGACGGCCTCTCCGCCGATGCCGCGATTGAGTACGCTGATGCCGCCGGACAGATGGGGCAGGGCGCTCTTCAGCAGCGCCTCGAGACGGGCGGGATAGGCTGCGGCCGGCGTGCTCGCGCCGATGCCCTGCGTCGACGAGGAGCCGAACGCCACGATGCGCAGCGGCTCGCCCAGGGCGACCTGCTGCGCGACGTGCGGCAGATGGGTGGCACGGGAAGAGTCGCCGTCGAAGACGCCGAGGTCGAAGGCGTCGGGCAGAAGATCGGCATAGGCGAGAACCGCCGTCGATGACATTGAGAGCCCGACAAGCAGCAGCGCCCCGCGGGCGAGACGCTGCCAGTCTGATCCGAAAACCTTCGACCCGAGATGACCTGCCACGTCCGCCCCCGCCGTCCATCCGGCCCCAGCTTTCCCGGGCGGATGCTAATGCCTCGCGGCGGGCAGGACTGTTACGGAGCCTCGTGCGTTCTTCCTGCACTGTCTCCGGCGCGGTCTGTCGCCCTCTCGTCTGCGAGACGTGTCCGGCGCGCCGCTCTCTGCTTCGTCGCGACTGTCTTTTGTAGAGACGAGGCTTGACGGAAGCTTCACGGATTCGGCCTGTCGGACCGCTTCGAAATACGGGAAACGCCGACAGGGGGCAACAAAAATGCATTAAGAATAATGCTAGCTAAGCAGATATACGCAAAATAATTTCGGAACGCCTGTCGAAGGCGACCGTGTGCACGGCGCGATCGCTCGGTCCGGAGGCTTCGGATCGGGTGCGGCGATCAACGGGCTAAGATCCAAGAGCCGCCTCGCTTGCGCCCACGAAGCGATCCTTATTCCGTTTTGCCCCGCCGGCCCCTGAGGACCTCGCGGTCGAGATAGGCGAGAGCGCCGATGCTCATCGCCGCCAGGGCGAACCAGGTTAGCGCGTAGACGAGGTGCTCGTTGCGGAACGAGACCACGGTCAGCCCGCCCACAGGGAGTTGGCCGGCATCGGCACCCGCATCTGCGTCGACAAAATAGGGGGCGACCTCACCGAGGCCCTGCGCCTGCGCAATCGCCGCGACGTCGCGGGAATACCAGCGTCCGGCCTCGGGATCGTTGGCGCGCAGGAAGCCGCCTCCGGGCTCGCTGGTGCGCAGGAGGCCGGTCAGCGTCACCGTGCCCTTGGGCTGCTGCCAGGCGGCCGGGTCGCGCCGGTCGGCCGGCACGAAGCCACGATTAACCAGCACGGTGAAGCCGCGCTCGGAGCGAAGCGGGGTCAGCACCCAGTAGCCGCCGCCCAGTGCCGTCACGGCCTGGACCAGGGTGGAGCGATCGAAGTCGAAACCGCCAGTCAGACGCAGGCGCCGGTAGGCGTCGGTCTCGGCGCTGATAGCGGGCCAGTCCGCCGGCCCGGGCGCAGGGCCGGGCTCGGCGTGGACCCGCGCCTCGACGCGAGCGATCAGGTCGAGCTTCCAGGCCCGGCGCTGCATCTGCCAGATCCCAAGGCCGACGAAGGCCGCTACCAGGAGCAGGCCAAGCAGATTGATCGCGACGAGCGCGCCGCGCGATCGGTGCGACGTGGCCTCGCCGCTCATGCCGGTCTTAGGGCTGATGGTGCAGCATGTCGTGCGGAGACATCGGCATCATGTTCGTATTGAGATGATGCATGACCCAGATGGAGCCGGTCAGCGTGATGACCACCAGGGTCACGGTGAAGATCAGCGCCAAGATGGTCCAGCCACCCTCCGACTTGGTGTTCATGTGGAGGAAGTAGACCATGTGGACGATGATCTGCACCACGGCGAAGGCCAGGATGATGACCGTGGTCCAGACCGGGTTCTTCAGCACATCGCCCATGACGAGCCAGAACGGAATCGCCGTCAGGATCACCGACAGCACGAAGCCGGTCATGTAGCCCCTGAAGCTGCCATGGGCCCCGCCGTCGTGACCATGCCCGTGGCCGTGGTGATCTGCGTCTTGGGCAGCGCTCATCGCACGACTCCCATCAGGTAGACGAAGGTGAACACACCGATCCAGACGACGTCGAGGAAGTGCCAGAACATCGACAGGCACATCAGCCGACGCTTGTTCTCGGGGATCAGGCCGCGTTGCGCGGTCTGGATCATCAGAACGATCAGCCAGACGATGCCGCAGGTGACGTGCAGGCCGTGGGTGCCGACCAGCGCGAAGAAAGACGAAAGGAAAGCACTCCGCTGCGGCGTCGCGCCCTCGTGGATCAGGTGCGAGAACTCGTAGAGCTCAATGCCGATGAAGGCCGCGCCGAACAGGCCGGTGACGAGCAGCCAGAGCTGCATCGCCTTCAGTCGACCCTTCTCCATCTCCAGCATCGCGAAGCCGTAGGTGATGGAGGAGAACAGCAGCATCGCGGTGTTGAGCGCGACGAGCTTGAGGTCGAACAGATCGAGCGGGGAGGGGCCGGCCGCGTAGTTGCGGCCGAGCACGGCGTAGGTGGCGAACAGGACCGTGAAGATGAGGCAATCGCTCATCAGGTAGACCCAGAAGCCGAGCATGGTCGAGGCTTCGTGGGCGTGCTCCTCGGTCTCGTAGAAGACCGGGGCCTGGGCTCCGGGAGGAGCGGTGTCGGTGTGCATCGTCATCGGAGTCAGGCCATGGCCGCGAGTACGGCACTCCGCTCAGCCTCGGTCCGCACGACGGTGTCGGCCGGGATGTCGAAGTCGCGGTTGTAGTTGAAGGTGTGGATGATCGCGGCGGCGATCATGGCGACGAAGCTCAGGGCCGCCAGCCACCAGATGTACCAGACCATGCCGAACGAGAAGGCGACGCTGAAGGCAGAGATGATCGCGCCGGTGCCGGTGTTCTTCGGCATGTGGATCGCCTTGAAACCCTCGCGCGGCCGCTCGTAACCGCGGCGCTTCATGTCGTACCAGGCATCCAGGTCGTGGATGCGCGGCGTGAAGGCGAAGTTGTACTCGGGCGGCGGCGAGGAGGTGGACCATTCGAGGGTGCGGCCGCCCCAGGGGTCGCCCGTGACGTCGCGCAGCTTCTCGCGGTTGCGGATCGAGACCGTGAACTGCGTGAGCATCGCAGCGATGCCGATGGCGATCAGAACCGCTCCGCAGGCCGCCAGCACGAACCAGACCTGGAGCGAGGGATCCTCGAGGTGCTGCTGGCGTCGCGTTACGCCCATCAGGCCGAGCACGTAGAGCGGCATGAATGCGACGTAGAAGCCGACTGTCCAGAACCAGAAGGAGACCTTGCCCCAGAACGGGTCGAGCTTGAAGCCGAAGGCCTTGGGCCACCAGTAGTTCACGCCCGCGAACATGCCGAACAGCACGCCGCCGATGATCACGTTGTGGAAGTGCGCGATCAGGAACAGCGAGTTGTGGAGCACGAAATCGGCCGGGGGCACGGCGAGCAGCACGCCGGTCATGCCGCCGATCACGAAGGTGACCATGAAGCTCACGGTCCACAGCATCGGCACCTCGAACCGGATGCGGCCGCGGAACATCGTGAACAGCCAGTTGAAGATCTTCGCGCCCGTCGGGATCGAGATGATCATCGTCGTGATGCCGAAGAACGAGTTCACGGAGGCGCCTGAGCCCATCGTGAAGAAGTGGTGCAGCCACACGAGGTAGGAGAGGATGGTGATGACCACCGTGGCGTAGACCATCGACACGTAGCCGAAGAGCCGCTTGCCGCAGAAGGTCGAGGTCACCTCCGAGAAGATGCCGAAAGCCGGCAGGATCAGGATGTAGACCTCCGGGTGACCCCAGATCCAGATGAGGTTGAAGTACATCATCGGGTTGCCGCCGAGGTCGTTCGTGAAGAAGTGCGTGCCGACGTAGCGGTCGAGGGTCAGCAGCGCGAGAACGGCGGAGAGGATCGGGAATGCGGCTACGATCAGCGCGTTCGTGCAGAGCGAGGTCCACACGAAGATCGGCAGCTTCATCATGGTCATTCCCGGCGCCCGCATCTTCACGATGGTGGCGACGAGGTTGATCCCTGAGAGCGTCGTCCCGATGCCCGCGATCTGCAGGCCCCAGATATAGTAATCGACACCCACCCCCGGACTCATGTCAGCCCCCGAGAGCGGCGGATAGGCGAGCCAGGTGGCGCGCGAGAACTCGCCGACGAAGAGGGAGATCATCACCGTGATCGCGCCCGACACCGTCATCCAGAACGAGAAGTTGTTCAGGAAGGGGAAGGCGACGTCGCGCGCACCGATCTGCAGCGGCACGACGTAGTTCATCATGCCGGTGACGAAGGGCATCGCTACGAAGAAGATCATGATCACGCCGTGGGCGGTGAAGATCTGGTCGTAGTGGTGCGGCGGCAGGAAGCCCTGGTTCTCGCCGAAGGAGATCGCCTGCTGCGAACGCATCAGGAGGGCGTCGGCGAAACCACGCAGCAGCATGACGATCGCCAGGATGATGTACATGATGCCGATCTTCTTGTGATCGACACTCGTCACCCAGTCGCGCCAGAGCGGACCCCAGAAGCGGTAATAGGTGATGACCCCGAGCACGGCGAGGCCGACCACGGCGACGCCCGCGAACGTCACCTGCAGAATCGGCTCGTGGTACGGGATGTCGTCGAGGCGCAGGCGCCCGAAGACAAGGTTCATGAGATCCGTGTCAGCCATGGGATCGTCTCGATACGGTGCCGGCTTAACGCCTGGCTCAGTGGTGATGACGCTGCGCCGGAGCAGCCTTGTCCTGGTTCATGTCCGGACCCGATCGGCTCGGGTCGGGCTTGCCGTCCTTGGCGTCCTCGCTGCGCGGAGCGCGGCCGGCGGCGGGCACAGTCGCCCCCGGTGCTTCCTCGCCCTGGAGAATGCGCCGGTTGTCGTACTGCAGGCGCTCGCGGTTCTCCGCGCTGTCCTTGCCGGCACCGCCCGCGGCATCGATCCGCATCATCTCGTTCATGCACATCTTGCCGGGCTGCGCACAAAGATTGACGATCGCGGTGAAGAGGCCGCTTTCGTAGGATTTGTAGTAGCGGGGAGCGACAGCTTCGCTAGGCTTCTCGAGTTCGAGATAGGCATCGCGGCCGAGTTCCGCACCCTCCTGCTTCACCTTGTCGACCCACTTGTCGAAGCCGTCATTCGACAGACCGTGGAACTTGAAGGTCATCCGCGAGAAGCCGCTGCCGCTGTACTGCGAGGCGAGCCCGTCATAGACGCCCTCCTTGTTGATTACGGCGTGCAGCTTCGTCTCCATGCCCGGCATCGCGTAGATCATGCCGGCGAGCGCAGGGACGTAGAAGGCGTTCATCACGGAGGTGGCCGTAAGCTTGAAGCTCAAGGGCCGGTCGACCGGCGCGGCCAGCTCGTTCACGGTGGCGATGCCGAGTTCGGGATAGAAGAACAGCCACTTCCAATCGAGCGCCACAGCCTCGACCTCCAGCGGCTTGACGTCGGCCGGGATCGGACGGTTCGGCGCGAGGCGCCCGAGCGGCCGGAATGGGTCGAGCGTGTGGGTGCTGATCCAGGTGAGCGCGCCGAGCGCAATGACGATCAGAAGCGGCGCCGTCCAGATCACCACTTCGAGCTGTGTCGAGTGGTGCCATTCGGGATCGTAGGTCGCGTTCTCGTTGGAGGCCCGGTAGCGCCAGGCGAACCAGAGCGTCAGCCCGATCACTGGCAGGATGATGAGCAGCATCAGCCCGGTGGAGGCCAGGACGAGGTTGCGCTGCTGCACGGCCACGTCGCCCGCAGGGTTCATGACCACCAGGTTGCAGCCCGAGAGCAGCACGAAGAGCGGCGGCAGCGCGAGCGCCTGGAGGAGCCGGCGGGCCGACGCCGCCGGCCCACGGCGATGCCGGGCGGGGGAGGGGCTTGGCAGTGTATTCGGGGCAGGGGTGGCCACGCGACGTCAGACCCATTCTCAGCCGCTTGCCGCAGCGGCGCTTCCTATCGGCGAAGAGAGCGGCACGAGGGCGCCGCCCGGATGATGCGTGCGCTCACATCTGGCGCATCTCGGACCGGTCGAGGAACAAGGCGAGCAGCGTCGCGGCCGCGCCTGACAGCAGATACAGGCCGACCATGGCGAGCCCGTAACGGCTGGCCAGGAACAGCACGACCAGCGGGGCGAAACCGGCGCCGAACATCCAGGCGAGATCCGAGGTCAGCGCCGCGCCGGTATAGCGGTAGCGCGAGCCGAGCCGCGACGTGACCGCGCCGGCGGTCTGGCCGTAGGCGAGACCGAGAAGCATGAAGCCCACGTTCACATAAATGGTCTGGCCAATGGCGCTCTCGCCGAAGATCAGCGGCGCGATGATGCTACCGACCGCGAACAGGCCAATCAGGCAGGCGCTGAGGATCAGCGTGTTACGCCGGCCGATCTGGTCAGCGATCAGGCCCGAGGCCGCGATGGCGCCAGCGCAGACGATAGCACCCGAGAACTGCACGATCAGGAACTCGCCCGCCGGCCGGTCCGCGAAAAGCGAGAGCCAGCTGATCGGAAAGATCGTTACGAGGTGGAACAGCGCGAAAGCCGCGAGTGGCACGAAGGCGCCGATCCAGACGTCGAGGGCATGGCGGCGGATCAGCTCAACGATCGGCACCGGTTCCAGCGAGCGCTGGTCCATCATTGCCTTGAACTCGTCGGAAGCGACGATGCTGAGACGCGCGAACAGAGCCACTACGTTGATGGTGAAGGCACAGTAGAACGGGAAGCGCCAACCCCAATCCAGGAAGTCCTCGCTCGACAGGTTCACGAGGAAGAACGCGAACAACAGGCTCGCCACCATGAAGCCGAGCGGCGCGCCGAGCTGCGGGATCATCGCGTACCAGCCGCGTCGCTCTGGCGGCGCGTTCAGCGCCAGCAGCGAGGCGAGACCGTCCCAGGCGCCGGCCAGTGCCAGCCCCTGCGCGATCCGCAGCCCCGCGAGCAGCCAGATCGAGGCGTAGCCGATGCTGGCATAGCTCGGCAGGAAGCTGATCGCCGCCGTCGATCCGCCGAGCAGGAATAGGGCGGTCGTGAGCTTCACGCTGCGCCCGTGCCTGCGGTCGACGGCCATGAAGATCACGGTGCCGATCGGGCGGGCAACGAAGGCCAGCGCGAAGACCGCGAAAGAATACAGCGTCGCGGTGAGCTGGTCCGGCTCGAAGGAGAAGAACACCTTCGGAAAGACTAGCACCGAGGCAATGCCGAAGACGAAGAAGTCGAAATACTCGGAGGCGCGGCCGATCACGACGCCGATGGCGATCTCGCCAGGCGCCACCTTATGGTCAGTATAGGCCTGCTGCGCATCGCGTTCGAGCGCGGCAGAATGGGCCATGGTAGGCTCGATAGACATCGCGGGCGACCGGCTTGCTCAGAGGGACGTGCGAACGCACCGCCTCGTGCGGCATTCATATGCCTAGCGCAATGGGCCATATTGGCAAACAGGGCATGTGTTCGCTGCAGTGCAACCGCGACGATCTGCGGCGGCATGCTCAGCTTGCAGAGGTAACGGCCGGATGGGGGACCGGGACGGGCAGCGGCCCGGCTCACCCATCTCCAGCCGCCGTGCGACCGTTTCTCGCGGCTCAGGCCGGGCGCGGATGCGGCTTCTTCGGCATGTAGAGGTCGGTGATCGTGCCCTCGAAGGCCTCGGCCGCCATGCCCACGGTCTCCGACAGGGTCGGGTGCGGGTGGATGGTGAGCCCAATATCCTCGGCATCTGCCCCCATCTCGATGGCGAGCGCGGCCTCGGCGATCAAATCGCCTGCCGAGGGGCCGACGATGCCGCAGCCGACGATCCGGTCGGTCGCCTCGTCGAACAACACCTTGGTGATGCCCTCGTCGCGTCCGAGCGACAATGACCGTCCCGAGGCCGCCCAGGGGAACACGCCCTTGCCGACCTTGATGCCCTTGGCCTTGGCCTCGTTCTCGGTGAGGCCGACCCAGGCCACCTCCGGATCGGTATAGGCCACCGAGGGGATCACCTTCGCGTCGAAGAATCTGTTCTTGCCGGACGCCGTCTCGGCGGCGACCTTACCCTCATGCACCGCCTTGTGGGCGAGCATCGGCTGGCCGACTACGTCGCCGATGGCGAAGATATGCGGCGCGTTGGTGCGCATCTGCTTGTCGACGGGAATGAAACCGCGCTCGTCCACGGCGACGCCGGCCTTGTCCGCGGCGATGAGCTTACCGTTCGGCCGGCGGCCGACAGCGACGAGGATCTTGTCGAAGGTGTCGGTCGGCGGGGCCGAGCCGCCCTCGAACGTCACCTTGAGGCCCTCGGGCCTCGCCTCGACATTGGTGACCTTAGCCTTGAGGTGGATCGCCTCGTATTGCTTGCCGATGCGCTTGGCGAGCGGCGTGACGATGTCCTTGTCGGCGCCCGGGATGATCTGGTCCATCAGCTCGACGATCGTCACCCGCGAGCCGAGCGCGTGATACACGGTCGCCATCTCCAGCCCGATGATGCCACCGCCGATGACGAGCAGGCGCTTCGGGATGCCGTCGAGTTCGAGCGCGCCGGTCGAATCGATCACCCGCGAGTCGTCATGCGGGATGAAGGGCATCTGGATCGGTTCGGAGCCGGCGGCGATGATCGCCTGGTCGAAGCCGATGACTGTCTTGGCACCCTCGTGCTCGACCTCGATCTGGTGCGGGCTGACGAAGCGGCCAGTGCCGGTCACCACCGTGACCTTGCGCTGCTTGGCCAGTCCCCCGAGGCCACCGGTCAGGCGCTTGACCACGCCGTCCTTCCATTCGCGCAGCTTGTCGATGTCGATCTGCGGCGCGGTGAAGCTGATGCCGTGGGCGGCCATGGCATGAGTTTCGTCGATGACCTTGGCCGCGTGCAGCAGCGCCTTCGACGGGATGCAGCCGACATTGAGGCAGACACCGCCGAGTTGGGGCCAGCGCTCCACGAGCACCACCTTCTTGCCGAGATCGGCCGCGCGGAAAGCCGCCGTGTAGCCGCCGGGACCGGCACCGAGCACCAGCACCTCGGCACGCATGTCCTCGCCGGCGACCGGCGCGGCGGCCTGCGGAGCGGGCGCCGCGGGAGCAGCACCGTTGGTGGCACCGGCAGCGGAGGAGCCGTAGCCGGCCTGACCCTCGCCCGCGCCGTGTCCGGCGGCGACGGGAGTCGCGGGAGCGGCAACCTCCGGCTTTGCTGCGCCGGCCCCCGCGGTCTCGGCCATCACCAGGATCAGGTCGCCCTCGGTGACCGTGTCGCCCGGCTTGACCTTCACCTCGGCCACCGTCCCAGCAACCGGGGAGGGGATGTCCATGGTGGCCTTGTCGGATTCGAGAACGATCAGCACGTCGTCGACCGAGATTTGGTCGCCCGCGCTGACGCTTACCTCGATGATCGGCACGTTCTTGAAGTCGCCGATGTCGGGGAGTTTGACCTCGTTGCTCATTGCCTCACCTCACGCCTTGTCAGCCATATCCGTGGAATCGCGCGATCGCCCCGTCAGACGACGAGGCGGCGGACGTCCTCCAGGACGTGGGCGAGGTGGCGGGTGAAGCGCGCGCCGAGCGCTCCGTCGATGACGCGATGGTCGTACGAGACGTTCAAGGGCAGGATCAGACGCGGCCTGAACTCCGTGCCGTCCCAGACCGGCTGCATCTTCGAGCGCGGCACGCCGAGGATGGCAACCTCGGGTGCATTGACCAGCGGCGTGAAGTTGGTGCCGCCGATGCCCCCTAGGCTGGAGATCGAAAAGGTCGCGCCCTGCATGTCGTTGGCGCCAAGCTTGCCGTCGCGGGCCTTCTTGGAAATCGCGCCGAGGTCCTGGCTGATCTCGACGATGCCCTTGCGGTCGGCATCCTTGATGACGGGCACGACGAGACCGTCCGGCGTGTCCACCGCGACACCGATATTGTAGTACTTCTTGAGGATCAGGGATTCCTTGTCAGGGCTCAGCGACGCGTTGAACTCCGGGTGCTGGCGCAACGCCGAGACCGCGGCTTTGATCAGGAAGGCGAGCAGGGTGACGCGGTAGCCCTTCTCCTTGCCAGCCGCGTCGAGTTCCTTGCGGTACTTGTCCGTGTCTGTGATGTCCGACTCGTCGGAGTGGGTGACGAGCGGCACGTTGAGCCAGGACCGGTGCAGGTGCGGGCCGGAAATCTTCTTGATCCGGGCCAGTGGCTTGGACTCGATGGGTCCGAACTTCGAGAAGTCGACCGCCGGGATCTCGGGGATGCCCATACCGCCCGACGCCATGACCGCGCCGCCTCCGGCAGCTGCGGGAGCAGCTGAGCGGGTGAGCTGACCCTTCACGTCCTCCTTGGTGATGCGGCCCTTCTCGCCGGTGCCCTTCACGCCGTTGAGGTCGATGCCGAGCTCGCGTGCGATGCGGCGCACGGCCGGGCTCGCATGGACGTTGGAGAAATCAGGGATGTTGGACGCCGGTGCCCACGCAGCGGGTGCCGCGGCTGGAGCAGGCTCCTGCTTGACGGCAACGGCCGCCGCGTCCTGCACCGCCGAGGCCGTGCTCGGGCCGCCAGGCGTGGCGGCGCCCTGACCCGCCGGACCGCCGCCGGCCGCGACGCTGCCGCCCGCGGGCTTGGCCTCGCCTTCGCCCTTGAGCAGCAGGATCGGCGCGCCTTCGCTGACCTTGTCGCCGATCTTGATCAGGATCTTCTCGACCACGCCCGC
This sequence comes from Methylobacterium gnaphalii, assembly GCF_007992215.1. Classification (GTDB taxonomy): domain Bacteria; phylum Pseudomonadota; class Alphaproteobacteria; order Rhizobiales; family Beijerinckiaceae; genus Methylobacterium; species Methylobacterium gnaphalii. Next base: position 28,306 of record NZ_BJZV01000005.1, read on the forward strand.
CTGCGGGGAGGGCACGTCCATCGTCGCCTTGTCGGATTCGAGCGAGACCAGCGGATCGTCCGGCCCGATCGTGTCGCCCTCCTTCACGAAGATCTCGATGATCGGGATGTCCGTGAAGTCGCCGATGTCGGGAACCTTGACCTCGATACCCACGTGCAATCTCCCTCGTCGACGGGCCTCTGCCGGCCCCCGCTTTGTCTGAGCGCTTTCAGGTGGTCCGTCCCGGGCGCGAGCCCGGGACGTGTTCAGGCGATGAGATCACACCATCCAGGGACAGGGCTTTTCTGGATCGATTCCGTATTTGGCGATGACGTCGGCGACCTTGCTCGTGGGAACCGCCCCGTCGGCGGCAAGACTGTGCAGGGCCGCCACCGTCACCCAGCGCCGGTCCACTTCGAAGAAGTCGCGGAGCCTCTTGCGATAATCCGAGCGGCCGAAACCGTCGGTGCCGAGCACACGGTAGCGGCCAGGAACGTAGGGGCGGATCTGGTCGGCGAAGAGCCGCATGTAGTCGGTCGCCGCGATCACGGGACCGCCGCGGCCCTCGAGGCAGGTCTCGACATGCGACTTCTTCGGAGTTTCGGTAGGGTGCAGGAGGTTCCAGCGCTCCACTGCCATCGCGTCGCGCCTCAGCTCGGTGAAGCTGGGGCAGCTCCAGATGTCGGCGGCGATGCCGTGCTCGGTCTCAAGTATCCCGGCCGCCGCGATCACCTCCCGCAGAATGGTGCCGCTGCCGAGAAGCTGCACGCGCGGGCCATCCTTTCGGCCCTTGCCCTCCCGGAACAGGTACATCCCCTTGATGATGCCGGCCTCGGCACCCTCGGGCATGGCGGGATGCTCGTAGTTCTCGTTCATGATGGTGAGGTAGTAGAAGACGTCCTCCTGCTCGGCATACATCCGGCGCAGGCCATCCTGAACGATCACCGCGACCTCGTAGGAGAAGGTCGGGTCGTAGGAGACGCAGTTCGGGATCGTTGCCGACATCAGGTGGCTGTGGCCGTCCTCGTGCTGCAGGCCCTCGCCGTTCAGCGTCGTGCGCCCGGCCGTGCCGCCGACCAGGAAGCCCCGTGCCCGCATGTCGCCCGCCGCCCAGGCGAGGTCGCCGGTCCGCTGGAAGCCGAACATCGAGTAGTAGATGTAGAATGGGATCGTCGGCGCGTTGGAGGTCGAGTAGGAGGTCGCCGCCGCGATCCACGATGACATTGCGCCGGGCTCGTTGATGCCCTCCTGGAGCATCTGACCCCTCTCGTCCTCCTTGTAGTACATGAGCTGGTTGGCATCTTCCGGGCGGTAGAGCTGGCCGACCTGGCTGAAGATGCCGAACTGGCGGAACATGCCCTCCATGCCGAAGGTGCGGCTCTCGTCGGGCACGATCGGCACGATGCGGTTGCCGATGTTCTTGTCGCGCAGGAGCGTGTTGAGTACCCGCACGAAGGCCATGGTGGTGGAGATCTCGCGGCCCGCAGTCTCCTTCAGCTGCGCGCTGAAGGCAGAAAGCGGCGGGACCTGAAGGCTGATCGACTTGCGCCGCCGTGCCGGCAGCGGGCCACCGAGCGCCGCGCGCCGGGCCTTGAGATAGTTCATTTCCGGGCTTCCCTCGGGAAAGCGGATGAACGGCATTTCCTTGATCTGTTCGTCGGTCAGATCGATCTGGAAGCGGTCGCGGAACTGCTTGAGAACCGCCTCACCCATCTTCTTCTGCTGATGGGTGATGTTCTGGCCTTCGCCCGACTCGCCCATGCCGTAGCCCTTGACGGTCTTGGCGAGGATCAGCGTCGGCTGGCCCTTGTGCTTGGATGCCGCCGAGTAGGCCGCAAACACCTTCGAAGGGTCGTGGCCGCCGCGGGTGAGGCGGAAGATGTCATCGTCCGACCAGTCCTTCACCAGGGCCGCCGTCTCCGGATACCTCCCGAAGAAGTTCTCGCGGATATAGGCGCCGTTCTTCGACTTGAAGTCCTGGTACTCGCCGTCGACGCACTCCTCCATGAGGCGTGCCAGCATGCCGGTCGTGTCACGCGCGAGCAGCGCATCCCAGCCCGAGCCCCACAGGCACTTGATCACGTTCCAGCCAGCGCCGCGGAAATCGGCCTCCAGCTCCTGGACGATCTTGCCGTTGCCGCGCACCGGCCCGTCGAGCCGCTGCAGGTTGCAGTTGATGACGAAGATCAGGTTGTCGAGTTTTTCGCGGGCAGCCATGGAGATGGCGCCGAGGCTCTCCGGCTCGTCCATCTCGCCGTCGCCCATGAAGGCCCAGACCTTGCGGCCGTCGGTATTGGCATGACCGCGATGGTGCAGGTAGCGCAGGTAGCGCGCCTGATAGATCGCCATCAGCGGGCCGAGGCCCATGGAAACGGTGGGGAACTGCCAGAAATCCGGCATCAACCAGGGATGCGGATAGGAGGAGATGCCCTTGCCGTCGACCTCCTGGCGGTAGCCGACAAGCTGCTCCTCGGTCATGCGCCCCTCAAGGAAGGCGCGAGCATAGATCCCGGGAGACGAATGGCCCTGCACGTAGATCAGGTCGCCGCCACGCTCTTCGTTGTCACCGCGCCAGAAATGCATGAAGCCGGTGTCATAGAGCGTCGCCGACGACTGGAAGCTGGCGATGTGGCCGCCGAGTTCCGAAGATTCCTTGTTTGCCCGCAGGATGATGGCGATGGCGTTCCAGCGGATCGCCGAGCGGATGCGGTGCTCGATCTGGCGGTCGCCCGGATGCGGGTCCTGTTTATTGACGGGGATCGTATTCAGGTAGGCCGTGTTGGCGGAGAACGGCACTGGTGCGCCGCGCTTGCGGGCCTCTTCGACCACCTGCCCGATCAGGAAGTGAGCCCGGTCCGGCCCCTCGACGTCCAGCACACCATCCAGAGAGTCGAGCCACTCCCGTGTCTCGACCGGATCAAGGTCGCGACTGCGCTCCATCTGCTTCCTCCCTGGTGCCCTTGAGACGGGCAGGTTTAAGCTAGGTTAAGACAGCGATCCCGACAATGCAGGGCTCATCAAAGGCATCGTTCCAGGAACTTGCCCGCGCCGAAAGCAAGACCACACAGCCCTTCGTCGCTCGGCCGGGATCGAGCCGCGTCTACGCGGGCTGCCTACTCGGCAGCGCTGGGCGGAGCGTCATCCACGGCGAACTGGGCGCTGTGCAACCGGCGATAGTAACCTCCCGCCGCCAGCAGGGTCTCGTGCCGCCCCTCCTCGGCGATGCCGCTCTCGGTGACGACGACGATGCGATCGGCGTGGCGGATCGTGGCGAGGCGATGGGCGATCACCAGCGTGGTGCGCCCGACGGCGAGCTCCGTGAGCGCTCCTTGGATCTCGCGCTCGGTCTGCGTGTCCAGCGCCGAGGTCGCCTCGTCGAGGATCAGGATCGGCGGGTTTTTCAGGAAGACCCGGGCGATGGCGAGACGCTGCTTCTGGCCGCCCGACAGCTTCACGCCCCGCTCGCCCACCACTGTGTCGAGTCCGTCGGGCAGGCTGGCGATCATGTCGGCGAGACGGGCGCGCCGCGCCGCCTCCAGGATCTCGGCCTCGCTGGCCGCGAGCCGGCCGTAAGCGATGTTCTCGCGGATCGTGCCGGCGAAGAGAAATACGTCCTGCTGCACGATGCCGATCTGCCCGCGCAGAGCGGCGAGAGTACAGTCTCGGATGTCGTGGCCGTCGATGGTGATGCGCCCGGCCTCGACCTCGTAGAAGCGCGGAATCAGCGAGCACAACGTCGTCTTGCCCGCGCCCGAGGGGCCGACCAGCGCCACGGTCTCGCCTGCCTGGATCGCGAGATCGAGACCCTGCAGGACGGGACGGTCCGGGCTATAGCCGAAGGAGACGCCCTCGAAGCGGATCTCCCCGCGCAAACCCGCGACCGCGACCGCGCCAGGCCGGTCGACGATGTCAGGCTCGGTGCCGAGCAACTCCATGTAGCGGCGGAAGCCGGCGATGCCCTTGGGATAGGTGTCGACCACCGCGCCAATCTTCTCCAGCGGGCGGTAGAACACGCCGACGAGCAGCAGGAAGCCGACGAAGCCTCCGGCCGAGAGGTCGCCGCTCACCACGAAGGCGGCCCCACCCAGGAGCACGACGATCTGGACGAGACGCATGCCGAGATAGTTGATCGACAGGCTCGCCGCCATGATCCGGTAGGCTTCGAGCTTGGTGGCCCGGTAGCGGGCGTTGTCGGCCGCGAACAGTGCGCGCTCATGCGCCTCGTTGGCGAAGGCGCGCACCACGCGGGCGCCGCCGACATTCTCCTCGATCCGCGCGTTGAAGGCGCCGACGCGCCCGTACTGGGACTGCCAGTTGCGGGTCATGCGGCCGCCGTAGCGCAGGGTCACGAAGGCGATGACCGGCAGGATCGCCGCGGTGATGAAGGCCAGCGGCGGGTGGACCCAGATCATCAGCGCGAAGGCACCCACCAGCGTCATCACCGCGATGAACAGGTCCTCGGGCCCGTGATGGGCGACCTCGCCGATCTCCTCCAGGTCCTTGGTCACGCGGGCGACGAGGTGCCCGGTCTTCTGCCCGTCGTAGAAGCGGAAGGAGAGCTTCTGCAGGTGGTCGAAGGCCCGCGCCCTCATCGTGGTCTCGATGTTGATGCCGAGCACGTGGCCCCAATAGGTCACGACCACCATCAGCCCGGCATTGGCGACGTAGAGCAGGGCGAGCCCGGCCGCGGCGAGCAGGATCAGCCCCCAATCCTGCTGCGGCAGCAGCCGGTCGACGAAGACCTTCACGGCGATCGGGAAGCCGAGCTCGAGCAGGCCGGACAGCACCGCGCAGCCGAAATCCACCAGGAACAGCGTCCGGTGCGGCCGATAATAGGCGAGGAAGGCCTTCAGCATCAGGAACTCGTGGGGCGCGTCACTGCCCAGCCAGGTAGGGGCCGACAAGGGAGGCGAAGAAGCCGGCGGGCATCTGATAGGGGTAGAAGAGCAGACGCAACAGCAGGTCGGCCGCTGCCATGAGGCCGCAGCCGATCAGCATCGAGCCAACAAGATGTGCCCGCGCGGGGCCAGGCCAGTAGAGCCCACGAAATGCGGCACCATGAGGCCGATGAGCTCATCGGCCCGACCAGCATGGCACTCAAACCCGTCGCCAGGGCCGTGACTGTAAGCAGGGTCAGGTTGGTGCGGGCGAGCGGCCGGCCGGGAGCAGAAGGTGACGGCAGGCCTGAGCTAGCATGCTGCGCCAGTGCGCACAGACAGCGAGGCCCGCAGCCGCGGCGTCACGATATCGATAAGCAGGGCCATCAGGGCTGGACGAGATGAGGCCGGAGGATGGTCAGCATGCGTTCGGCCGATGTGCCCGGAGGAAAAAAGCCGAGATAGCCGCTCGAACGGTCCATCAGGTAGATGAAGGCGGAGTGGTCGATCGTGTAGTCGCTGCCAGCCAGCGCAACCTTCTCGTAGAACACCTTGTAGGCGTCGGCCGCGGCGCGAACGGCCTGCGGGCTGCCTGTCAGCCCGACGACCCGCGGATCGAAGTTCGCCACGTACTCGGCGAGCTGCGCGCCGGTGTCCCGCTCGGGGTCGAGCGTGATGAAGAGCGGCTGGATCTGGTCGCCCTGCGCGCCGAGGAGCGTGAGGGCCCGTGCGATCTCCTGCAGGTCAGTCGGACAGACGTCCGGACAAGAGGTGAAGCCGAAATAGACGAGCAGCAGCTTGCCGTGGAAATCCGCCTCCGTGCGCGCATGCCCCTGGTGATCGACGAGTGCAAAGGGACCGCCGACGGGCTCGCGGTTCCACATCAGCACGTCCATCAGTTCGGCTGAGGTTCGGCGGGGCGCCTCCGCGGCGGGAGCCGCCGGCCCACTGAGCAGCATCACCAACAGTGCACAGGCGGTGGCCTTACGCACCGAAGGTCACCCGGCTGCCGGTCGTCGTGACGAGGATATTGGCCGGCATCTGCGCCTGCGCCTCGAGCGCGAAGTTCAGGCCGCTGCAATGCATCGGGATGACCACGTCGGGCTCGAGCTTTTTGATCTCGGCAACGACCTGACCGAGATAGTCTTTCGGAGCCGGTCCGAGATGGAAGCCGCCGACGATGGCATGGACCTTCCGGACGCCGGACACCTCCTGAGCTTGCCGGACCGAGTTCACGATCCCGACATGGCCGCAGGAGCTGATGACCACGAGCCCCTTGTCCTTGATGTTGAAGCAGGTCGCATGCTCGTGGACATGTTCATCGGGGATGATCTTCCCTTCGAGCTCGGCCGCCGAGTAGTGCGTCGCGTCGCAGCCGAGGCCGTCCGTGATGCCGCGCTGGACGAAGGTGTTGGGCAGGATGCGCTCGATCGAGGAGCGCTTGATCTGACCTGTGGTGAAGGCGTGACCCGCCACCACCGTCGGCGTCTCGCAGAGAACCGTGGTGATCCGCCTTGCCGCGAGTTCGCGGCGGTCGAGCTGGCCGAAATCGGTGAACTGGCCCTGGACGCCGCTCGGGCTGACCCGATGACAGAAATTATCCTCGCCACCGGCATACAGCTTCACGTCCGGCGCCAGCTTGTCTCGATACTGGTCGAGGAAACCGGTCAGGCCACCGTAATGGTCGTGATGCCCGTGGCTGACGATCAAGGCATCGAGCTTAGCCGGATCGACCTTCAGGATATCGATGTTGTTCAGGAGTGCGTCCGGGCTGTAGCCGAAGTCGAGCAGGATGGTGCGGGCTTCGTCCGCACGCTGCGACTCGACGAAGAGCGACAGGCCCCATTGGTTGTGCAGCACCTTCCGATAATCGCTACCGCGGCCGTTGCCCGGGGGTTGATGCACCACGCCCTGGACCGTGCTCGGTTTCAGGAACTGATCGTGCGACGAGTCGATCAGGACACGAACGCTCAGCTTGTCGACCGTCGGGATCTCGATCGTTGCCGCGCGGGCGACTTCGACGCAGGAGAGCCCGGCAACGCCCGTGGCGAAAGCAGCAGAAGCCTTCAGAAAACCGCGCCTGTCCAAGACTCCAGCCATGTCCGCCGACCCCGTCTGCATATTGATGCTTCTCGATATAGCCGAGGCTGCTGGAACGAGGCTTCTTTATTTTGTGCTTTGCTTGGAAGGATTTAGCCGGTTTTCGACGCTCGCATAGACGCGGCTTGCCTTACGTCCGGTCGGTTCCACCCGGGTGTTTGTGGATCGGATCGACCCAGTAGACGGATTCGGGCCGTTCGACCGGGTCGACGTCGGGCAGGTTGACCACCACTGCCTCGTTGTCCGAGCGGACCAGCACGCAATGCAGGGGCTCGTCGGTGGAGGCATTGATCTCCTGGTGCGGCACGTAGGGCGGCACGAAGATGAAGTCGCCGGGGCCGGCCTCGGCAACGTATTCGAGCCGCTCGCCCCAGCGCATGCGGGCCTTGCCGGAGACGATGTAGATCACGCTTTCCAGCGCGCCGTGGTGGTGGACGCCGGTCTTGGCGTCCGGCTCGATCGCCACCGTGCCGGCCCAGATCTTCTGGGCGTCGACCCGGGCGGCGTTGATGGCGGCCTGCCGGAACATGCCGGGCGTCTGGGCCGTGTTGGGATCGAGCCGGTCGCCCGGAATGACGCGAACGCCGTCGTGCTTCCAGCGCTCGTGGGCCTCGGCCGAGCCGCCGGCATCGTGATCACGTGCGTCATGATCCGGGTGATCGTCTCCGCCAAGATCGTGCATCCTCACCTCGCCTCCCGCTCCGCCACTCGAACATCGCCGCCGCCTTCGGAAACGGTCGCCACGTGGTCTTGGTAGCACGCTTACAACATCCGTGGAGGTCGCCGGCTGAGCCTCTGGTCAACGCCACAAATGATGAGATGCGATGCGGATGATGCCATGCCCGCAACTTATAATTTTGAATTTTATGCAGACGATCCGCTAAGCCTGAAGAAGGCTATACAGGTTACAAATTTCGAGCTTTAAACTGCCGCGTCAGCCTGTTGCGACTCCCCGGTCATCGACGGGCAGCCAGGAGACATTCCATGGGACACGATACTGTTAAGCGCTCTGCGGCAGAGTTCTTCGGCACGTTCTGGCTCACCTTTGGCGGCTGCGGCGCAGCCGTTCTCTCGGCGGCCTTTCCTGAGCTGGGAATCCACTTCCTCGGCGTTGCCTTCGCCTTCGGCCTCACCGTTCTGACGATGGCCTATGCCGTTGGTCATATTTCAGGGGGCCACTTCAACCCGGCGGTCACACTGGGGCTTTGGTCGGCTGGACGCTGCGCCAGCAAGCACGTCGTTCCGTATATCATTGCCCAGGTCGTCGGCGCCGTCCTCGCCGCCGCCGTGCTCTACCTGATCGCCTCGGGCAAGGCCGGCTGGCAGCCCAACGGCTTCGCCTCAAACGGCTACGGCGAGCTGAGCCCCGGCAAGTATGGCCTGACCGCCTGCCTCATCACCGAGTTCCTGCTGACATTCTTTTTCCTGTTCATCATCATCGGCACGACATCGAAGGGCGCCGCCAGCGGCTTCGCCGGCATCCCGATCGGCTTTGCGCTGGTGCTGATCCACCTGATCTCGATCCCGGTGACCAACACCTCAGTCAATCCGGCGCGCAGCACCGGCCCGGCGCTGTTCGCGGGCGGCGAGTATGTGGCGCAGCTCTGGCTGTTCTGGCTGGCTCCGATCCTGGGCGCGCTGGTGGCCGGGACGTTGGCCAAGTGGCTCTACGAGCCGGCCGGCATCGTCGAGACGGTCGTAGTCGAAGAGCGGCGGGACGCGAAGTACGGGACCACGGCTCATCCGGCCCCTTGAACCAAGGGTTGACCTTGCAGGCCGGCGCGCCGTCCGCGGCGGTCTGCATCTCCTGAATCGACATCAGGCCCGGCGGCCCCTGCCGGACGCCGATTGGCCGGACTGCGCCGAAACCTGACCCGCCGCTCCCGCCGCCTTGCGGAACTGCCGGCCGCTCCGCGTCCCATCGGGGTGTCCACGCCCGGCCCCGTGGCGCCGGGAAGCGGGCGTCCCCTCCTGGCTTGACGGGAAACGCAGGACGCAACCCCACCGAGGGGCTGCGGTCGGATCAGGGCGTCCCCCTGAGCTGTGTCATCGTTCGCGCCAAGCGCGCGCGATCTGGTCCGCCAGTGGCTTGGTGAGAAAGCTCAGGACCGAGCGCTCGTTGATCTGCAGGAAGGCCTCGACCGGCATGCCCGGCACGAGCCGCGCCTGGCCGAGCTTCTCCTTCTGCGCTTCGTCGAAATGGATGCGCGCCGTGTAGAAGCTCATCCCGGTCTTCTGGTCGGTGGTGACGTCCGCCGACACGCGGCCGACCCAGCCCTCGATCTCCGGGGTCGTGCGCTGATTGAAGGCCGTGATGGCCGGCGCGGCCGGCGCGACGGTGTCGATGCGCAGGTTGATCGCGCTCGAGACGAGGCTGGTATTGCCGACTGCATCAACCGCCCTTGCGGTCAGAACGTAGTTTCCGTCGGCGAGCGCGGTCGAAGGCCTGAAGCTGAATGTGCCGTCGGCCGCGGCGACGGTGGATCCGAGAACGGTAGCACCGTTCGAGATCGTGACGGTGGAGCCTGCCTCGGCCGTCCCCGTGATGGCCGGCGTCTGGCTGTTGCTCAGCCCGGTTCCGGCCGCCAGGACCGGCGCCGTCGGTGCCACCGTATCGACCCGCAGCGTTGCGGCCGTCGAGGGCAGACTGACATACTGCTGAGATCGGTTGCCCGCGCGCTGAGGTTGTGTGTCCCGTCCGAAAGACGGGGGTCGTGAAGGCATAGAGGCCGTTTGCGCCAGCCGTGGTCGCCCCGAGGACCGTGGCGCCGTCGTAGATGGTGACCGTCGAACCGATCTCGGCCGTTCCGGCGACGGTTGGGGTGCTGTTGGCCGTCGCGCTGGCGCCAATCGACAGCGTAGGGGCTATCGGCGCCGTGGCGTCGGTGGTGTTGACGTTGTCGATGCCGAAGCCGGGCCCGATGCTCACGTCGAGCAGGCTGCTCGAGTTGTAGACCCTGACTTCCGTCAGATTTCTCCAGTCCGCTCCCGTGAGCGTGACCGTATGTTCGCCAATGGCGAGAAGATTGGTGTCCTGGTAGACGGCAACCTGAACGCCGTTCCGGTAGCCGACGATGTAAGTCGTCGGGAGAAGAGCAAGATCTCGTGTGACGGACAGCAATTGAGATCGAATGCCGTCCCTGAAACCTGCCAGTTGGACAGGTATCCAGAGCCGCTGGACGCATACAGAGCCGCGTCAGACAGCACTTCCCTTCTGACATTCAAATTGCCTGAGTTTGACGTCGGGGACGTCCGTTGGGCGTAGATGAAACCGTCGAGGATGATCGGGTTGCCCGTGAGGCCAACGGAAGATTCAAACGCCTGATTCACCGCCATCATCAATCCCCGAGACTGGACCCAGGATCTCGGCATGCATCGTCACTGTCCGACACATTTCCAAGCAGAGTCGTTCATAGGCTCAAGCAAACTGAGCGCTCCGGCTCGCATTGCTCAAATTTTCGTCGGATGACTTGTCAAATGCGGAGAGCGGCAGCACTAGTGCTCGAATCGGAAAGGTATTTTTTCATCCGATTCGAGCGGATAGGGAACATTTTTGGAGATCAATCGCGAATTTTAACCGATTTAAATATTTAATTTTACTTTAAAGATTTCAAAACCATAGCTTCTTGAGAACGATTTACTTTCGATGTGACGAAAATCGACGCCTTTGTGCTGCGATTGTGCATTCTGATCTGCATAAGCAGGACAGGGCTCTCGGCGAAGCGGCCACTGCTCGGCGCTTTCGCTCCGCCCGGATCACATCGCAAAACGGCCGAGGACGGCAGCGTCGCGGCCTTCTGAGGGCCAAACGTGGTGCGCGGACCAGCCGCGAAGGACCATGCCTGGTCGCGTAACTCGCTGTGGACATCGGAGACCTGCTGCAGCGCCCCGGCGGGCTAAAGCAGGCACGAAAAAGCCCCGCTGAAGCATCGGCGGGGCTCGAAGAATGGGTGGTAGCGAGGGAGGGATTTGAACCCCCGACACAAGGATTATGATTCCTCTGCTCTGACCAACTGAGCTACCCCGCCACGCATCGCGGCCGGCAACCATGTCGAGACGCGGTCGCCGGCCGGAGACGGGCGATATAGGGAATCCGGCTCGGTGGTGTCAACGCATTCGAGATCAGAACACGCTGCTTCCGACCCGTAAAATATTGTCGACCAGATTGCCGGCGCCGTTGTAGGGGAGGGTAGGGCACGGGCAACGATAGTCATGCAGACGTTACTCCTCACGCATCCCGCTTTCGTCGCGCACGACACGGGGCAGGGCCATCCCGAGCGCCCGGCGCGCATGGAGGTGATCGACCGGGCGCTCGCCGATCCCGCCTTCGCGGATCTGCGGCGCGAGGAGGCGCCGCTGCGCGACGATCTCGACGAGCAGATCCTGCTGGCGCATCCGGCCGAGTATCTGGCACGTCTCAAGAGTGTGGCTGCCAACCGCGCGGCGCTGCCAGCCCATCTCGATCCGGATACGGTGATGTCTGCGGGCACCTACGAGGCGGCCTCGCGGGCGGTGGGGGCGGGCCTGCGCGGCGTCGACGCCGTGCTCGATCCGGATTCGGGCGTGCGCAATGTCTTCTGCCAGGTGCGGCCCTGCGGCCACCACGCCGAGCCGAGCCGTGCCATGGGCTTCTGCCTGTTCTCGAGCGCGGCCATCGCCGCGCTCTACGCGAAGAAGCGGCACGGGCTTGAACGGGTCGCGGTGCTCGATTTCGACGTCCATCACGGCAACGGCACCCAGCGGGTTTTCTGGGATGACGACAGCCTGTTCTTCGGCTCGACCCATCAGATGCCGTGGTTTCCGGGCACGGGCGCTGTCTCGGAGCGCGGGGTCGGCAACATTCACAATGCGCCGCTGCGGGCCGGCGATGACGGCGCGGTGTTCCGCGAGGCCTTCGGCGGGGTCATCATGCCGGCGCTTGACACCTTCCGGCCGGACCTGATCGTCATCTCCGCCGGGTTCGACGCCCACGAGGACGATCCGCTCGGTCATCTGCGCCTGCAGGAAGCGGATTTCGCCTGGGCGACGGAGGTCATCAACGAGGCGGCGCGCCGGCATTGCCAGGGCCGCGTCGTCTCGATGCTGGAGGGCGGCTACAACCTCGAGGCACTCGGCCGATCGACGGCCGTGCATGTGAAGGGCCTCATGGAAGGCGCCCGCTAGCAGCGACTTCGGGCTTGCGCGGTGCATCTCCGAGAGGAGAATCGCGCCGATGCCCAAGAATGAGGCCCTGCGCAGCATCGGGGACTGGACGGCGCACGACATCGCGATGCGGGCGCTGAAGGAGCCAGACGCGCTGCCCTGCGCCGATCCCAGCTTGATGCGCGCCCTCGACACAGGCTCAGGCCGGCCGATCTCGCGGCAGTTGGTCGTGCGGGCCGAGGCGTGGCGGCCGTTCCGGGCCTATGCGGCGATGCATCTCTGGGCGAGCGATGCGGAGATGGAGGCGGCGCGGCTCGTGGCGAAGGCGCGTCGATGAAGGACGGCAGGCAGATCGCGAAATTGCCGAGCAAGCGCCGGGATGAAGCGGGCAGGGGCCCGCGCCAGGATGCGCGCATCGACGGCGTCGCGGACGCCCTCACGCGACCCGGCCAGGAGAGCCGAGCCATGCAAATGCAGCCCCACCAGCCCTCATCCGAGGGCAGCCTCCGCGATGTGACGGCGAGCGACGATGCCCGCTGGGCTGCCTTCAGCGCGGCCGACAAGGCAGCCGATGGCAGCTTCGTGACCGCCGTGAAGACCACGGGTATCTATTGCCGGCCGAGTTGCCCCGCCAAGCGCGCCCGGCGCGAGAATGTCAGGTTCTACGAGACCTGCGAGGAGGCCGAGGTGGACGGCTTCCGGGCGTGCAAGCGCTGCCGGCCGAACGAGACCTCCAGGGACGACCTGCAGGCCCAGGCCGTGGCCCGCGCCTGCCGCCTGATCGCGCAGGCCGAGACCCCGCCCACCCTCGACGCTCTCGCCGAGGCCGCCGGGATGAGCCCGTTCCACTTCCACCGCACCTTCAAGCGGATCACCGGCGTGACGCCGAAGGCCTATGCGGTCGCGCATCGCGCGGAGCGCGTCGCCTCCGGCCTGCGCGAGGCCCGGACCGTAACGGAAGCGGTCTACGAGGCCGGCTACAACGCCGCGAGCCGCTTCTACGCCGAGGCCGGCGACCGGCTGGGCATGAGCCCGACCGTCTATCGCCGGGGTGGGGTGGGCATGGCGATCCGCTTCGCGGTCGGTTCCTGTTCCCTCGGACAGATCCTGGTCGCCGCCACGGCCAAGGGCGTCTGCGCCATCATGATGGACGACGATCCCGATGTGCTGCTGCGCGACCTGCAGGATCGCTTTCCCCATGCCGAGCTGACAGGTGGCGACGCGGCCTTCGAAGCGCTGGTGGCCCGGGTGATCGGGCTCGCGGAGGCACCGGGCCGGAGCGTCGAACTGCCCCTCGACATCCACGGCACCGCTTTCCAGCAACGGGTCTGGCAAGCGCTCCGGCGCATCCCGGCCGGCACGACGGCGACCTACCGGGACGTGGCGCAGGCCATCGGCGAGCCCGCCGCGATACGCGCCGTGGCCCGGGCCTGCGGCGCCAATCCGATCGCGCTGGCAATCCCCTGCCACCGGGTGGTGCGTTCGGACGGGACGCTCTCGGGCTACCGCTGGGGCATCGCGCGCAAACGCGATCTTCTCGACCGGGAAGGGGCCCAAGACGGCGAATTTGCCGTAAAACAACAGGATTAATAAAGGGTTAAATTGATAGATTCAAAGATATAACAAAGATCTTTTCCTCAGCTGAAAGAAACCCAGCTCTAAAATCCCTGTTCACCGTTCCGATCTGCCGATGTTGCAAAACTTGATACTAGGTTCGGCGCCGGTATCAAGTGACGCAACAGCGAGCAAGGCTTGAACAGGGAGCTGCTTTCATGCGTGAAAGTATCACGGAGACATCGCAAAGCTTGCCTGCCCCCGTGGTCGTCTGGCTGGATCCGGATCGTCCGGAATTCGGCACGACGGTCATCACGACGGTCCCGGATGGGCTGGCAGCCCTCAACCGGCACGGCATCCACAACGCGCGCAAGGGCCCTCATGCGCAGCTGTGGCAGGCGGCCGCGACGGCGCTGAACTCGGCGAGCGTCGAGCCGAGCACCAACAACCTGCGCCTGGCGTTCGAGGCCACGCTGAGACTGGTCAAGCGGGTCGCGCCCGTCCCGACCCACGTTCGGGTGATGTCGGCCCCCCGGGGGCTCCGCGAGCGGGTCATGGGGCTGCTGGCCCCGAGCTACGGCCTACCGTCGCGTGCCTTCTCGGGCCGCGCGGATTAGCTCTTGAGCCGGTACCCCGTCCTGAACATCCAGGTGACGGCGCCGAGGCACAGGGCCAGGAACAGGGCCGCCATGGCGAGACAGATGCCGATGCTCACATCCGCCTTCCCGAAGAAGGCCCAGCGGAAGCCGCTGATCAGGTAGACGACCGGATTGAGGTGGCTCACCGCCCGCCAGAACGGGGGCAGCACGTCGATCGAGTAGAAGCTGCCCCCAAGGAAGGTGAGCGGCGTCACGATTAGGAGAGGCACCAGCTGCAGCTTCTCGAAGCCGTCGGCCCACAGCCCGATGACGAAGCCGAACAGGCTGAAGGTCGCCGCCGTCAGCAGCAGGAAGAAGATCATCCAGAGCGGGTGCTCGATGTGCAGGGGCACGAAGAGGGCCGCCGTCGCCAGGATGATCAGACCGATCAGGATCGACTTCGAGGCGGCCGCGCCGACATAGCCGGCGATGATGTCGAAGGGCGAAACCGGGGCGGAGAGCAGCTCGTAGATCGTGCCCGAGAAGCGCGGGAAGTAGATGCCGAAGGATGCGTTGGCGATGCTCTGCGTCAGCAGCGAGAGCATCATCAGGCCCGGCACGATGAAGGCGCCGTAGGGCACGCCGTCGATCATCGACACCCGCGAGCCGATCGCCGCGCCGAACACGACGAAATACAGCGAGGTCGAGACCACCGGCGCGACGATGCTCTGCAGAGCCGTTCGCCAGAAGCGCGCCATCTCGAACCCGTAGATGGCGCGGATCGCGGGCCAGTTCATGCGTGTTCCTTCACCAGGTCCACGAAGATCTCTTCGAGCGAACTCTGGCTGGTCTGGAGGTCCTGGAAGCGAAGATCGGCGGCGGCGAGATCTGTCAGCAGGCCGGTGATGCCGGTGCGGCCGGCCCGGGTATCGTAGGTGTAAATCAGGTCGCAGCCGTTACCGGACAGCTCGAGATGGTGGCCGGCGAGCGAGTCTGGAATCGCGAGCAGCGGCTCATGGAGGTGCAGCGTGAGCTGCTTCTTGCCGAGCTTGCGCATCAGCTCGGCCTTTTCCTCTACGAGGACCAGTTCGCCCTTGCGGATGACGCCGACCCGGTCGGCCATTTCCTCCGCCTCCTCGATGTAGTGGGTGGTGAGGATGACGGTGACACCGGAATCGCGCAGGCGTCTCACCATGCGCCACATGTCCTGACGCAGCTCAACGTCGACGCCGGCGGTCGGCTCGTCGAGAAACAGGATGCGCGGCTCGTGGCTCAGCGCCTTGGCGATGAGCACGCGACGCTTCATGCCGCCCGACAGCGACATGATCCGGCTGTCGCGCTTCTCCCAAAGGGAGAGATCCCGGAGCACCTGCTCGATGTACTGAGGATTCTTGCCGAGGCCGAACAGACCGCGGCTGAAGCTCACGGTGTTGAAGACCTTCTCGAAGGCGTCGGTGGTCAGTTCCTGCGGCACCAGTCCGATCAGGCGACGGGCGGCGCGGTAGTCACCCCCGATGTCGTGCCCGTCGACGATGATCCGGCCGGAGGAGGGCGTGACGATGCCGCAGAGAATATTGATCAGCGTCGATTTGCCGGCGCCGTTGGGTCCGAGCAGCGCGAAGATCTCGCCGCGGTTGATCTCCAGGTTCACGTTCTTCAACGCGACCAGGCCGGAGGCATAGGTCTTCGAAAGATCGGTGATCGTGATGATCGGCTGCATCGCGGCCTGCAAATGGGGAAGGGCCCCCTGGGCGCGGGGCAGGTTGGTCTAGCATGCCGGCGGCAGCCGGCAGGTGCCTTTCAGCTCTTGAAGATCGAGCCTGCTGCCATACGCGCCGCCTCCTTGGCGGCTCTGGCCGCCTCCAGCCGCTCGATCTCGGCCTTCAGCAGCAGGATGCGCTCGTCCAGATCGCCGACGGACAATTCGTCGAGCTTCTGTCCGATCTCGTTGCTCGCGGACTTACGTGGACGGAAATCCTCGTCGTGCATGCCTCGATCGACCGACAGGCCGCTCCCTGCAGGAAAGTGCCGGGGCATAGCGGGTGAAGGCGCCCGCCGTCCAGCCAACTGCCCCCCCCGTCATCCGGCACTCGCCGCGGGCGACACATGGAACGACAGCCGAGAGGTCTTCAGAGATCGACCCGCTCGATCCCGTCGAAGGACAGGATGAAATCCGCCCCGTAGGCCGTTGCCGGGGTCTGGTAGCCCGTCGGTGCATCGCCGGTCGCCGCACGGCGGGCGATCTCGACGGCGGTGGCGGCGGTCAGGGTGTAACCCTCGGGCGAGCGCATCCGGCTCGCGACCCGCCGTCCCCGCGCATCCCAGGCCTCGGCGAGGAAAAGGCACTGCGAGTGGGCACGCTGCTCGGGCGTGGGGCCGGCAGGCAGGCGGCGTTCGATGCCGTGCTTGAGCCAGCGCTGGCTGATCCCGGTCGCCAGGAGCCGCTTCAGCAGGCGAGGCATCGCCGCCGCCCGCGACAGCGCCGGGGATGCCTGGAAGAAGACATCGATCTCCGGCACACCGGTCGAGGACCAGGCGGTGGCGACGTCGCCCCAGCCAAGGCCGATCGTCGGGCGCGGGCCGTGGCCGAAATCGGCGGTCGCGCGCGGCGTCTGCGCGAGCTCGACGATGCGGCCGCCCCGGCGCGAGCGGGTGCCGTAGGCGACCCCTTCGAGCATGGTCTTGGCGGTGCCGCGGCTCATGCCCTGGAAACCGCCGATCGAGAGCCGCAGCCGCGTGGCGCCGGGCAGGCGCGCCGCCGTGTGCACGGCGAGGCAATCGCTCGGCACCACGTCGAAGCCGGCGCCGGGCAGCAGCATGATTCTGGCAGCCGCAGCCTCGTCGGTGCGGGTGGCGAGCGCCTCGAAAACATCGATCTCACCGGTGATGTCGATGTAATGGGTGGCCGCCGCGAGACAGGCCTGCGCCATCGGCAGGGCGGTCGCGGAGAACGGGCCGGCCGCGTGCAGCACGGCCTTCATGTCCCTGATGCCGTCGCGAAGCGCCCGGGGATCGTCGAGACCGAAGGCCCGCCATTCGAGCCCGAGGCCTTCGGCCAGCTCGCGCACGGCGCTGGCGCTGCGGCCCGCGAGAACCGGGCGCAGGCCGCGCGACACCGCGTGCTCTGCGCAGAGCCGGCCCGTGTAGCCGGTCGCGCCGTAGATCAGGAACGGGCTCATCGCTGCAGACCTCCCAAATGAAAAAGCCGCCCGGAGGCGGCTTGTTCGATGGCATCTGCCGTGACGATCACGCCTGGAGGCGGGTCTTCACGTCGCCGAGGCTTGCCTTGACGAGATCCTGGGCGGCCTGGCCCTGGAGCCGCTCGCGCAGGAGCATCTCGGAGACCTTCACCGCGGCATCGGCCGCCGCGGCGCGGACCTGGGCAGCAGCCTGGGTCTCGGCCTGGGCGATCTTCTGCTCGGCCGACCGGGTGCGGCGGGTGATATAGTCCTCGAGGCGGGCATGGCCCTCGGCGTCGATGCGCTTGGCCTCCTCATGCGCCTCGGCGACGATGCGCTCGGCGTCCTTCTCGGCCTCGGCGCGGCGGCGCTTGAAGTCGGCGAGGACGGCAGCAGCCTCCTCGCGCAGGCGCTTGGCCTCGTCGAGCTCGTGACGGATGCGCTTGGCGCGGCCGTCGAGGCCCTTCGTCATCATGCCGAAGCCGCCGACCTTCCACACGATCGCGGCGAAGATCACGAAAGCGACGGCGACCCAGAATTCCGCGGTCATCACCATGCCGGTCACAAGTCCTTACGTGCGGTCTATCAGTGGACGGCGTCGAGGGCGCGGTCGAGGCTCGCCCTGTCCGGCGCGTGGCCGGTGAGACGCTCGACGATGCTCGCGGCGGTCTCGCCGGCGATGTCGCGAACGTTGCCCATGGCGCGGGCGGTGCTCTCGCGGATCGTCGTCTCGGAGGCGGCGATCTTGGCGTTGAGCTCCGCTTCCTTGTCCTTGCGGCGCTTGTCGGATTCGGCCGCGAGCTTCGCCCGGGCCTCGCCGGCGATGCTCTGGGCGTTGTTCTGGGCGTCGCGCAGCGACTTCTCGTAGGCCTGGCCCGCGGCGTCGGCCTCGGCCTTCATGCGCTGGGCCTCGTCGAGGTCCGAGGCAAGCCGGTTGGAACGCGACTCGAGGATCGCTTCGATCCGGGGGAGGGCGATCTTGGCCATCAGGTAGTAGAGCAGGCCGAAGGAGATCGCGAGCCAGATCAGCTGCGAGAGAAAGGTATGGGTCTCGAAGGGCGGGAAGGCGCCGGCATGCGAAGGCTGCTCGGTGTGAGCGCCATGAGCCGGGACGGCTTTCACGTCCGAATTGGCAGGCGGTGTCGTAAGGGCTTTTTGCTCGGCCATGGCCTCGTCCGGTGACGGAGTATTCCGGCTCCGACCAGCGGAGCGCTGACGCGTCTGTCAGGAGAGGCGCCGCCCCGGGCCGAAACCCGGAACGGCGCACTCCCGAAGAAGATCAGACGGCGAAGAGCAGGAGCAGCGCGATCAGCAGCGAGAAGATGCCGAGCGCTTCCGTCAGCGCGAAGCCGAGGAGCAGGGTAGCGCGCTGGCCATCGGCAGCGGAGGGGTTGCGAAGAGCGCCGGCAAGGAACTGACCGAACAGGTTGCCGAGGCCGATGCCTGCACCCGCCATGCCGAGGCAGGCGAGACCAGCACCGATGTACTTCGCAGCGACGGGATCCATAAGAAGCTCCTAAATCCTTGATCTGATTGTTCGTGAGGGCGGGAGAAGCCGGCCTAGTGGCCGGGGTGAAGGGCGTCGTTGAGGTAGATCGCGGTCAGCGTCGCGAAGACGTAGGCCTGCAGCGCCGCGACCAGGAATTCGAGCGCGGTGAGGGCGATCGTCAGGAAGAGCGGCAGCGGCGACAGCACGCTCCAGGCGCCGGCCGAGAGCAGGCCGACCACGAAGAAGGCGAAGATCTTCATGGCGATGTGGCCGGCCAGCACGTTCGCGAAGAGACGTACCGAGAGGCTGATCGGACGCGAGATGAAGGAGATGATCTCGATCGGCACGAGCAGGGCGAGAAGCGGCTTGGGCACGCCCGAGGGCACGAACAGGCCGAAGAAGTGGGTGCCGTGCTTCATCACGCCGAACACAACGACCACGCAGATCACCAGGAAGGCGAGGCCGAAGGTGACGATGAGGTGGCTGGTCACCGCGAAGGCGTAGGGGATCATGCCGAACAGGTTCAGGATCAGCACGAACATGAAGAGCGAGAACACGAACGGCATGAACCGCTTGCCCGCGTCGCCGGTGGCCTGGTGCACGGTGTCGGCGATGAACTCGTAGAAGATCTCGGCCAGCGACTGCATGCGGCCCGGAACCACCGAGCGCGACGCCGTCGCGACGATGGTGATGAGTGCGATCACCGCGACGGCGGCGAACATGTAGAGCGCCGACTGCGTGAACGCGATCTGCTGATTGCCGATATGCCCGAAGGGCACGAGCGAATGCAGCTCAAACTGATGGATCGGGTCCGGTCGCAACGCCACCTGGTGCGCCGGGTCGATGCTGCCCGCCATGCCTTGTTCCGCCCCTTGTCCTTCGTGCCGACAACCACGCCGTTCTGTGCGCGTGGCCATACACGATGCGCCCCGAGTCTCAAGACCCCCGGCGTCGTTTCGGCGTAAAATGCCCTATCGCGGGTCTTTTCCGCCCGCCTGCCCGGTGAATCCGCTCAGGCGCATGACGTTGTAGATCCCCGTGATGAAGCCCAGCACGAGGAAAACAACGAGACCCCACGGCGCCGTGCCGAGGAGACGATCGAAGAGCCAGCCCAGGACTCCCCCGGCGATCACGCCCGCGACGAACTCCGTCGAGAGCCGCATGGCCTGCCCGATGGAAGAACCATCGGCGCGCCCGGACCGCACCGAAGCGTCGGGACCGGCCGCGGGCCGCTTCCGTTCAAGCTGCGTCTCGAGACGCTTCAGCCTCTCGGAGAGATCGTCGCTGGGACCCGGCTTGGGGTCTCCGCCCCCGTGCCCTGTTTCGTTGCCGCTCACGAGGCCACTCACACCGGCGGAAGCGAAGGGACCCGTTCGGCCGCCCTTCGAACGGGGCGCACCATAGTTTTGCCCCCCTTGCGAGTCAAGGCGGCCACGCTTTCCGTCAAGTCATTACAAAATCAGCGATATTCTGGATTTTCGACTCGCCGGCCGCGAGGCTCGGGGCAGCCTCCGATCAGGCGCCGAGGATCGGCTTGATGACCTTTTCCATGTCCTCGATCGTCATCGCCCCGGCGAATTTCTGGCCGTTGATGAAGAAGGTCGGCGTCGACTCCACCTTGAGCACGTCGAGGGCCCTGGTCTTCACGGCATTGATGCCGGCGAAGGTCTTCTTGTCGCCGAGGCAGCTGTCGAGCTTTTCCTTGTTGAAGCCGGCCTGCCGCAGCAGCTTCTCGAGAGCGTCGAGCGGGCTCTCCGGCGGCCGCACGAAGGCCCAAGCCTCCTGCTGGTCGAAGAGCAGATCGGTGATCGGATAATATTTCGCGTCGCCGTCGCAGCGGGCGAGCATGAAGCCTGCGGTGGCGCGCGGATCGAGCGGGAACTCGCGGAGCGTGAAGCGCACCTTGCCCGTGTCGATGTAGCGCTCCTTGAGCACCGGCCAGGTCGTCTTGTGGAAATGCGCGCAGTGCGAACAGGTCATCGAGGCATACTCGACGATCGTGACCTTGGCGTCCGCCGGACCGAGCCAGACGTCGCCGAGCGGACCGGCCTGCATGACGGCCGCGGCATCGGCCGATTGGGCCAGGGCCGAAACCGAGAGCGGCGGCAGGAGCGCGGCCGCGCCAGCTGCGAGACCGCTATATTTCACGACGTCGCGCCGAGTGATCATGGCGTGGGCTCGCTCCGCTGAGAGAACACTCTCTTCAGGCGTCCGGTAGAACTGCGGACGGTCGAAGGCAAGACGCTCACGAAAGCGTGCGGCATCAGCGCCGGGCGGCCGCCGAGGCGACCACCGCGATGCCGAGGCGGTCGAGCGCATCGCGCAGGCCGTCCTCCTCGATGCGCGACACCGCGAGCGCGACCTCGCCGCGGCGCGCCGGATCGATCGTTGAGACCGGAGCGCGGCGCTGCCCGGAATGCACCCGGCCCTGCTTCATCACGATGCGGCCGACGCAGGCCCAGCCGTAATGCGCGTTGATCCGCTGGATCACCACCGGCACAAGATGCTGGAGCTCGAGGGCGAAGGCGCCCTCGACCCGTACCACCAGGGTGCCGGATTCCGTCGGCCCGTCGGCTTCGGTGCGCTTGCGCCGCGGCCATTCGAGCTTCACCGGCTGGCAGACGCGCCCGAGCCGCTCGCCGACGATCTCGGGCCAGGCCGCGAGGATGTCCGTCGAGGCGAAGCCCTGCGCGGCGAAGGCCGGCCCGATACAGGCTTCGATCAGCTCGGCGAGCGGTTTGACGCGGGCCATGGCCATTCATGGAAGAGCGGCGCCGATCGCGCCATCGGTCGATGATAGCGCAAGCGAGGCGGCGCGTCGCTTCTCGCAAGCGCCGCCATTTCGGACCCGAACCTGACCGGGTTCGATGTGATATCGCGGCCACGCATCGCGGGTGCCTTCCGGGTTCGCCCATGGCACACCGGAACGCCGCAAAAGGAGGCGGACGCCGCTCAATCCTCCAGGAACGGCACGAACCCGCCGAAGATCATGCGCTTGCCGTCGAAGGGCATGTCGGGGCCGGGCTGCATGCGCGGATCGGCCATCACCCTGGCGTTGACCGCGTCGCGGCTTTCCCGCGATTCGTAAACAATCCAGGAGAAGCCGACGATCTCGTCCTCCTTGAGCTGGACGGCGCGCGGGAACGAGGTGAGCTCGCCGTAGGGCACGTCGTCGCCGAGGCATTCGACGAAGGACAGCGCGCCGTACTCCATCCAGACGTCGCGCGCCTTGCGGGCCAGTTCCTTATAGGCCTCGACCTTGGCCTTCGGCACCGGGATCACGAAACCATCGACATAGGGCATGAGGGTCTCCTCGCTGCGATCGATCGCACCCGAGTAAGACGGCTGGGACAGGGACTTTCCGACACGGCGCGCGATCTTTTTCTGGATCCGGCGTTGGCGTCTTTGCCGTAGCCTGCGCTGCCGATAAGACCACGTCCATGCCCGCGCCCGCACAGACGTCCCGCGCGCCTGCCCGGCCGAACGCCTCCGATCTCCTGGTCTGGTACGACCGCCATCGCCGTGTGCTGCCCTGGCGCGCGCTGCCGGACGAGAGGCCGGACCCCTATCGGGTCTGGCTGTCCGAGGTGATGCTGCAGCAGACCACGATCGCGGCGGTCAAACCGTATTTCTCGAAGTTCCTCGACCTGTTTCCCGACGTGGCGGCCCTGGCCGCCGCGCCGGAGGAGCGCGTCATGTCGGCCTGGGCCGGGCTCGGCTATTATTCGCGCGCGAGAAATCTGCACGCCTGTGCCAAGGCGGTCGCCGCGGCAGGCGGCACCTTCCCGGACACGGAGGAGGGGCTGCGCAAACTCCCCGGCATCGGCGCCTACACGGCGGGTGCCATCGCCGCGATCGCCTTCGACCGGCCGGCGGCCGCCGTCGACGGCAATGTCGAGCGGGTGATGACGCGGCTCTTCGCGATCGAGACGCCCCTGCCGGCGGCACGGCCCGAGATCCGTGCGCTGACGCTCGACCTCGTCCCGCACGACCGGCCCGGCGATTTCGCGCAAGCCGTGATGGATCTCGGCGCGACCATCTGCACGCCGAAGCGCCCG
The DNA here is from genome assembly GCF_007992215.1 of Methylobacterium gnaphalii. Lineage (GTDB taxonomy): Bacteria > Pseudomonadota > Alphaproteobacteria > Rhizobiales > Beijerinckiaceae > Methylobacterium > Methylobacterium gnaphalii. The sequence goes on from NZ_BJZV01000005.1 coordinate 51,262, forward strand.
GCCTGCGCGCTCTGCCCGTGGATGACGCCGTGCCGGGCCCGCGCCGAGGGGCTGCAGGAAGCCTTTCCGCGCAAGATCAAGAAGGACAAGGGCGTCCTTAGGAAGGGGGCGGCCTTCGTGGTGGTGCGGGCCGGCGACGAGGCGATCCTGCTGCGCACGCGCCCGCCCGAGGGGCTTCTCGGCGCCATGGCCGAACCGCCGACCTCCGCCTGGACGCCCGATTACGACCCCGCCAAGGGCCTGCTCGACGCCCCGCTCGACGCGCGCTGGAAGCGTCTGCCGGGCATCGTGAAGCACGTCTTCACGCATTTCCCGCTGGAGCTGACGGTGTTTTCGGCCCGCGTCGCGGCGGGGACGGCTGCGCCGGCCGGCCTGCGCTTCACGGCGCGGGCCGGGCTCGAGGCCGAACCGCTGCCGGGCGTGATGAAGAAGGTGCTGGCGCATGCCCTCGACGTGAAGGCCATGCCGGCGGCGGCATCGAAGGCAGAGACACCCGCCGATCTCGCGACGCCGCACGAGCGGGAGCCGCCGCCGCGACGGGCTCCGATTCCGAAGCCGCCGCGGTCTCGGCCGTCGGAACTCGCGAGGATCGTGAAGAAGCCGCCGAAGGCGACGCGGAAGACATAGATCTCCGGCCTGCGCCAAACCCTCTCCCCGCTGCGGGAGAGGGTTTGGGGCTGCCCAAATCTAAAGTCCTTACTCCGCAGCCGCGTTCGCGCTGCGATAGGCACTGCGGAAATCGTCGATGACGACGAGCCGTCCGCCGCGCTCGGCATGCCAGAAGGTCCAGCCGTTGCAGGCGGGAAGGCCCTGTACCAGCGCGCCGACCTTGTGGATCGAGCCCTGGACCGGTCCGACGCTGAGATTGCCATCGGGCCGCACCGTCGCCTTGAAGCGGCGGCGGTCGTCGGTCAGCGTCTCGCCGGCGCGCAGATGGCCCGCCTCGAGCACGCTCAGGAATGGGATGCGCGGCTCCGCACGCTTCGGCGTGGCGATGGTGAGCGCCGCCGTCGAGAGGGGCACGACCGCGTCGATGCGCCGGCGCGCCGCGTCGGCATAGACCGTGTCGCGCTCGCAGCCGATGAAGCGCCGGCCGAGGCGACGGGCGACGGCGCCGGTGGTGCCGGTGCCGAAGAACGGATCGAGCACCACGTCGCCAGGATTGGTGGCCGAGAGCAGGGTGCGGGCGAGCAGGGCCTCGGGCTTCTGGGTCGGATGCACCTTCTGGCCGTCGGCGCCCTTGAGGCGCTCCTCGCCCGTGCAGAGCGGGATGAACCAGTCCGAGCGCATCTGGAGGTCTTCGTTGCCTCCCTTCAGTGCGTCGTAGTGGAAGGTGTAGCCCTTCGACTCCGCGGAGCGGGAGGCCCAGATCAGGGTCTCGTGAGCGTTGGTGAAGCGCTTGCCCCGAAAGTTCGGCATCGGGTTGGCCTTGCGCCAGACGATGTCGTTAAGGATCCAGAAACCGAGATCCTGGAGCGCGCTGCCGACCCGGAAGATGTTGTGGTACGAACCGATCACCCAGAGGGTCGCGTTCGGCTTCATCACGCGGCGTGCGGCGGTGAGCCAGGCGCGGGTGAAGGCATCGTAGGCCTCGAAGGTGGCGAACTTGTCCCAGTCGTCGTCGACGGCGTCGACGCGGCTCTGGTCGGGACGCAGCAGGCCTGCATCTCCGAGCTGGAGATTGTAGGGCGGGTCCGCGAAGACGCAGTCGACACTCGACGGCGGCAGCGAGTTCATGGAGGCGATGCAATCGCCGACCAGGATCTCGTCGAGCGGGAATGTGGTGGGAAGACGCTGGACGGAGGGTGCGAGACCCATCCGCGGCGCCGACGCTGCCCGCCCGGAACGCGAGACCTGAACCCGGGCGGTGGCGCCGGCGACCGCGGTACGCGGGGAAGCCATGGCAAACACCGGTTACGCGACTGACCACCGGACAATGGCCCAGCTAGGGTAAAGGCTGGGTTCCCCCGAAATCTGACGTTGCGTCTCGAATTGGGGCTGCAATTTTTGCCGGGTACCGCAGGTGCGCCGGCCCGCGACCGATCTCGCCGGCTTGCAAGCCACGCGCTGCCTGCAACCGTGAAATCAATACCGCGCATAGTCGACAGTAATCAGACTGTATCTCAGGCGCATGCCATGCGACTTGCGAATTCTTCCGATCCAAGCTGAGGGACGGCGCAGCGGCGCCGAGCCGAAACAACGCGATAGAAATGAATACTTCGGCGGCTTTATTGAAAATATAGTCTGAGAAATAGCCTTAACCGTGGCTCTGCTGCGTCGCATCATGCGCGTCGTATTTTGGCCGCCTTCTCCTTCATTTTCCGCGGCGCTCGCAACAACAAGGGAAAGCGATCGCACATGAACGTTGTCACTCGGACCGCTACGGTCGTGTTCGGTCTGGTGCTTGGCGCGCTCGCGCTGGCTGCACCGGCCGAAGCACGCAGCGGGCATGCCGGCTTCCACGCCCGCGGACACCACGTCCATTTCGCCCGTCATGCGCATCACGGCCACAGCTTCCGTTCGGCCCGCCACGGCCGCCACGCCTTCCACGCGTCCCGCCGGGCGCGCCCTGTCCGCCACGCCGCGGGCGGCAATGCCTCCTGGTACGGCCCCGGCTTCCACGGCCACCGCACGGCCAGCGGCGAGCGCTTCAACTCGGGCGCCCTGACCGCCGCTCATCGCAGCCTGCCCTTCGGCACCCGCGTGCGCGTCACCAACAATGCCACCGGCCGTTCGGTCGTCGTGCGCATCAACGACCGCGGCCCGTTCGTGGGCGGCCGTCAGATCGACCTCGCCGCCGGCGCCGCCCGTGCCATCGGGATGACGGGCACCAGCTACGTCTCGATGTCGGTGGTGCGCTGATCGCGCCGGCCTGACACACCCATCACTGTCGAGGACCTGACCGGTCGGCGTTGTCGAGACGCCGGCCGGTTCCCATTTTCAGGGCATGGATCGGCCCAGCGGCCGGCGAGAGGGGAGTTGCGTCGAGCGATGGCGAAGCCTTTGGTGATGGAGATCCCGCACGAGCTCGGCCTCGAGGAGGCCAAGCGTCGACTCACCGACGGCACCGAGCGCGGCAAGGCCTTGCTCGAGAAGAGCGGCCTCAAGGTCGAGACCCTCGCCTGGACCGGCGACCGGCTCGATTTCGGCGTCGGCGCCATGGGCCAGAAGGTCGACGGCCAGATCGACGTCCATCCCGACATGGTGCGGCTCGAAGTCCGCCTGCCGCTGCTGCTGGCGTTCTTCGCGGAGAAGCTCCAGCGCATCGTCGGCAACGAGGGCACCAAGCTCCTCACCAAGAAGTAGCCGGCCGGAACCGGCCTCCACCCGCACCCGTTGGCGTTGGCCCACCGGGCGCCCGAGGGGCGACCGTCCGCCAGCGTCACCGGAGCATGCATGTCGAATCCCGGCCCGATCCCGGAACAGCCGATCCCGGAAACCCCGACCCCGGACGCGCCGCCGGATACGCCCTACGATCCGCCGCAGGTGCCCACGCCGAGTCCGGCGCCGGAGATTCCTGGAGGCACGCCGCCTGAATCGCCCGGCGAGAGCCCCGTCGAGGTGCCGCTGCCTCCGCCCGCGCAGCCGACGCCGACCGGTCCGGCCAATCCCACGGCCTGAACCGCTCTGGCGCCGCGGCCCCGGGCCGGGTTAAGCCCCGGCCATGGCCGCTCCTCCGCTCCTCACCCTCAAAGACGTCGCGCTGACCTTCGGCGGCACCCCGCTGATCGAGTCCGCCGAACTCACGATCGCACCGGGCGAGCGCGCCTGCCTCGTCGGGCGCAACGGCTCGGGCAAGTCGACGCTGATGAAGATCGCGGCCGGGCTGGTCGAGCCCGACCGCGGCGAGCGCTTCCTGCAGCCGGGCACCACCATCCGCTATCTCGCGCAGGAGCCGGATCTCTCCGCCTTCGACACCGTGCTCGACTTCGTCGAATCGGGCCTCGCGCCCGGCGACGACCACTACCGCGCCCGCTACCTCGTCGAGAGCCTCGGGCTCACCGGCGAGGAGAACCCGAAAAGTCTCTCAGGCGGAGAATCGCGCCGCGCGGCCCTGGCGCAGACCCTGGCACCCGAGCCCGACATCCTGCTGCTCGATGAGCCGACCAACCATCTCGACCTGCCCGTGATCGAATGGCTCGAGGGCGAACTCGGCCGCACGCGCGCCGCGCTCGTGCTGATCAGCCACGACCGCCGCTTCCTGTCCGGCCTGTCGCGCTCCACGATCTGGCTCGACCGGGGCGTCACCCGGCGGATCGACCAGGGTTTTTCCGCCTTCGAGGCCTGGCGCGACAATTTCTTCGAGGAAGAGGAGCGGGACCGGCACAAGCTCGAGCGCAAGATCGCCGACGAGGAGCACTGGCTGCGCTACGGCGTCACCGCCCGGCGCAAGCGCAACGTCCGGCGCCTCGGCAACCTGCACGCCTTGCGCAAGGAGCGCCGCGAGGACCGCCGCCCGGTCGGCACGGCGACCATGACTTCGGTGGAGGCCGAGGCCTCCGGCACGCTGGTGGTCGAGGCCAAGGGCATCTCAAAAACTTATGGCGAGCGCGCCATCGTGCAGGATCTCTCGATCCGGGTGACGCGCGGCGACCGGCTCGGCATCGTCGGCGCCAATGGCGCCGGCAAGACCACGCTGGTGAACCTGCTGACCGGCAAGCTTAGCCCCGATTCGGGCTCAGTGCGCCTCGGCACCAACCTCTCGATGATGCTCCTCGATCAGGCCCGCGCCACCCTCGAGCCCACCATGACGGTGACCGACGTGCTCACGGGCGGTCGCGGCGATTCCATCATGGTGGGCGGGCACAGCCGCCACGTCATCGGCTATCTCAAGGACTTCCTGTTCACACCGGAACAGGCCCGCACGCCGGTCTCGGTGCTGTCGGGCGGCGAGCGCAACCGCCTGCTCATCGCCCGCGCCCTGGCGCAGCCCTCGAACCTGCTGGTGCTGGACGAGCCCACCAACGACCTCGACCTGGAGACCCTCGACCTGCTGCAGGAGATGCTCGACGAGTATTCCGGCACCCTGATCCTGGTGAGCCACGACCGCGACTTCCTCGACCGCGTCGTCGGCAGCGTCCTGGTCTCGGAAGGCGAGGGCCGCTGGACCGAGTATGCCGGCGGCTATTCCGACATGCTCACCCAGCGGGGCAGGGGCATCGAGGCCCGCACCGTGCCGGGTCGCGAGCGCCCTCAGCGCGACGATGCGGGATCGGACAAGCCAAAGGCCGCCGAGCCATCGCGGAAGAAGCTCGGTTTCAAGGAGCAGCACGAGCTGAAGACCCTGCCCGCGCGGATGAGCGAACTGGAAGCCGCGATGGAGCGCCTGCAGGGCGTCCTCGACGACCCGACCCTCTACGCGCGCGACCCCGCGCGGTTCGAGAAGGCGAGCGCCATGCTGGCCGCGGCCCAGGCCGAGCTCGCCACAGCCGAGGATCGCTGGCTGGCGCTCGAAATCTTGCGCGAGTCCTGAGCCTCCCGATCACGCTGCGTGTCGATGGGATCCATCAAGACGCAGAAGACACGATCGATTCAAAGCGTTGGCGCAGGCTCTCGGCGAAAAGCCGTGTGCGCTTTCGCGCAGCCTGCTCCAGCACCGTATCGGCCGAAGACGAATCCGACGTTCGACTCGCGGCTCCGGCTGCCTCGTCTTCCGTCAGCCAAGGTGATCTACAATCGACGGCAGGTCGATAGAAGGATCATTGCAAGATCGCGCTCGTGTGCAGCAGAAGTTGTTTTCCCGCGCGAACAAAGCGTTGCGGACGCGCAACAGCTTTTGCGGAAGCCAGTTTGCAACAGCTCTACGACGCCGAAGTCTGTTGCTCGTGCGGCCACGCTCCCGCATGGTGCCCCGGCGACAGAGACAAAAACCTCGTCGCTGGTCTGGCCGATGCCTCTGCGGGGAGGGCCGAACCACTAAGGGAAGAAGGACGAGGCTCGCAGCGCTCCTCTCGGGGGACGATGCAGCCACAAACAAAGTCCGCTCCCAAGGGTCTCGAAACTTTCGGAGGTTTCCACAATGAAGCTCATCAAGAGCCTTCTCCTGGGATCGGCGGCGGGGTTGACCGCGGTCGCAGGGGCACAGGCAGCCGATCTGCCGGTCAAGAAGGCCGCACCGATCGAGTACGTTCGTGTTTGCGGCGCTTACGGCGCTGGCTTCTTCTACATCCCGGGCACGGACACCTGCCTGCGCGTCTCGGGACGTGCGCGTGGTGAGGCCGGCTACAACCGCAGCCCGAACCGCAAGGTTGCCGGCGGCGGCGACACCTCCCAGTTCCGCGGCCTGCTGCGCCTCAACGTGGATGCCCGCACCCAGACCGAATTCGGCACCCTGCGCGCCTTCGCCCGCATCGAGGCGGCAAGCGCCACCGGTGAAGGCAAGATGGCCTCCGGCACCCAGGCCCGTATCGGCAACGCATTCTTCGGCACCGGCCAGGACGCCTTCAACCGCGTGCAGGACTACATCCAGGCTGAGAAGGCCTTCATCCAGTTCGCTGGCCTGACCGCCGGTCGCGCCTCCTCGTTCTTCGACTTCTACGCCCACGACTTCGAGATCATCGGCTCGTCGCTCGGCTCGGATCAGGCCTCGACCAACCTGTTCGCCTACACCAAGACCTTCGGTGAGGGCTTCTCGGCGACGGTCTCGATGGAAGACCCGAACTTCCGCAAGAACCCGATCTTCTCGAACGGCGGTTCGCTTCCCGGCAACACGGCCGCCAATGCCATCGGCCAGACCTTCCTTGCCGTTGGCTCGAACGCTCCGAGCCCCGTCATCCTGAACTTCGGTCCGACCGGTGCGGTTGCGAACGTCGGCTACGTCGACGTCGTGCAGCGCTCTCGCATGCCCGACTTCGTCGGCGCCCTGCGCTACGATCAGCCCTGGGGCTCGCTCCAGATCTCCGGCGCCGTCAAGGACGTCAACATCGGCGGCTTCCTCGGCACCATCACGACGGCTCCTGGCCAGGCGGCTATCGGAGCTGGCGCAGCCGCTGGGGCGCTCGCGGCTCGGGGCATCACCTCGGGTGCACAGACCGATTACGGCTGGGCCGTCCAGGGCGGTGCCAAGTTCAACCTGCCCTTCATCGCTCCCGGCGACTCGTTCTACCTGCAGGGTGCCTACGGCGAGGGCGCAGCCAACTACACCGGCTACACCTCGTATATCGGCCGCTACACCCAGGCGACCGGCATCGTCAGCGGTGGCCCGTGGAACGTCTACATGAACGACGCCGTGGTGAACCCGGTCACGGGTCGTCTCGAGCTGTCGACCAGCTGGACCGTCGTCGCCTCGTACCTGCACTACTGGACGCCTCAGTGGCGCTCGGCCGTGTACGGCTCGTACGGCGAGATGCGTCAGCCCGGCGGCGCCACCGCAGCGCTTCGCGGTCTGGCCGCCGGCGGCACGGGTATCAGCGGCCTGCCGTCTGCCAATCCGGCTGCCCTGACCGCGACCTCGACGCTCGTCAACACGTCACAGCTCGTGACCGGTGCGAGCCTGATCTGGTCGCCGGTCAAGGACCTCGATATCGGTGCGGAAGGCCAGTACATCCGCGTCGATACCCTCAACGGTCAGCGCGTCCTCAACACCGATACGGGTCGTCTGGTCTCCGGCCAGGACACGTTCCAGGCTCGCGTCCGCGTCCAGCGCGACTTCTAAGTCTCGCAGACCAACCATCGGCAAACCTCCAACCCCGGCTTCGGCCGGGGTTTTTTTGTGCCTTGAGGCCGCGCAGCCTTCATCTCGACGTGAAAGGCGGGCAGGGGGTCGCGTCATCACCCCGCTTTGCCGGCTCTGCCGCGATCGAGGGTTCTCAAGGCCCGTGACCTCCGCAACCGCCACGTCCCTCAAGCGATACCGCCTCGGCTGGCTCGCCGGGCTGCCGGTCCTCGCCCTGCTCTGGGCCGGTGCGACCTTCGTGACGGCGCCGGTGATCGGCGATGCGCTGCGCGGGGAGAGTGCCACGATCGTGCGCGAGACGGGCGGCGGCGAGCCGGAGCCATGGCTACGCGTCGAGGTGCAGGGCCGCGACCTGCTGGCGCTTGGCGAAACCATGGATGTCGCCTTGCGCGACGCAGCTTTGGCCCGGCTCAAGGCGATCCCCGCCCTGAGGCGACTCGATGACCGGACCGGCCTGATCGAGACGGTTACACCCTTCGTCTGGACCGCGACGCGCACCGCACCGGACCTGATCGAGACCAGCGGCCACCGCCCGGTCGAGATCGGCGCGGCGGCGCTCGCCGCGAAACTCACGCGCGCCTTGCCGGCCGATGCGACCCTGCGCGACCGGGCGAGGGCGGCCCGCGGCGGCCCGGACGGATTCGCCGAAGCGGCCGCCTCTCTCGTCGAGGCGCTTCGCGGATTGGCGCCCGGCGCGGTGGCGACGCTCAGCGACACCACGCTGTCCCTACGGGGCGAGGCCGTCGACGCGGCCGCCTACGAGGCCGCCCGGGCCGCTCGGCCGCCGCAGGGATTCGCGTTCGGCGCGACAGAGATCGGGCCGCCGCGGGTGGACGATTTCCGCTTCGTCGTCGAACGGAGGCCGGACGGCGCTATCACGCTTGGTGGCCATGTCGTCTCGGAGGCCGCGCGGGCCGAGGCGCTCGCGATGGCCTCTTCGCTCGCGCCCGATCCGGCGCCGGGCGCCGGGCCGCGTACCGCCGTCGGCGACACCCTGCTGCCTGCCCGAGGGCTCGATCCGGCGATCGACCCAGCCGAACTCACCAGGGCCGCGATCCGGCTCGCTGGCCTGATTCGCGAGGGCTCGGTTCGGTTCGAGCGGGGCCGTCTCTCCGTCTCGGGCGTCGCGCTCGACGAGGAGGCAGTCGGCGAGGCCGAGGCGGCGATGCGCGTTGGGCGCCCGGCCGGTGTCTCCGCCGGATCGGTCGACCTCCAGCTTCGTCCGATCTCGCCCTACCCGTTCCGCATTCGGCGCGAGCCGGGGCGTGTCACTCTCTCCGGCTATCTGCCTGACCGCCCAGCCCGCGAACGCTTGAACGCCGTCCTGCGCCAGCGCTTCCTGCGCGAAACCATCGTCGACCGCTCGCGGATCGCGTCCGGCGCGCCGGCCCAGTTCGTCGCCGCGCTCACCGGCTCCCTCGGGCCGCTCTCGACGCTGGCGAACGGCGAGGTCGAGGCGGCCGATGCGTCGATCCGGCTGAGCGGCGAGAGCCTGTATCCGCAGAGCGCCCGCCGTGCGGGCGACGACCTGCGGCGCGCATTGCCGCCGGGCTGGCAGGGTACGGCCGCGGTGTCGTCGCGCGATGCGGAGCCCGCCTACGATGCCGCGACCTGCGCCCGGCTTTTCTCCGAGCGGGTGGCGGGTCACACCCTGCGCTTCGCCCCCGGCAGCATCGAGCTCAAGCCGGACTTCTACCCCGTGCTCGACGCCGTCGCCGAGATCGCGAAGGCCTGCCGGGCCGAGCACGTGGAGGTGCTCGGCCATCTCGATCCCGCCGGGGCACCGGCGCCGAAGCCCGCTGTGTTGCCGGAGGCGGACACCGAAAAGTCTAAGCCCGACAAGGCGAAGCCCGGCAAAGCTAAAGCATCGGATATAGCCAAGGCGAAGAGCGCGGGCAAACCGGGAGCGGCGGACAAGCCTGCCTCCGGCCCGTCCGAGCCGGCTCAGGCCGCCAAGGATTCCGAGCCTGCACCCGACCTCGCCGCCGCGCGGGCAGCGGCGATCATCGACTATCTCCTGAAGGCGGGCGTCTCGCCCGATCAGGCGCTGGCAGTTCAGGGCGGCGCGCCGCTCAGCGACCGGCAAGGCATCGGCTTGGCGCTGCGCTCATGACCCTCCTCGTCTCCGCCCTGTGGCCCGGCCTCGCCGGAGCCCTGCTGCTCGGCGCCTGCATCGGCGCCCTCACAGGCCTGCCGCGCGAGCGGGCGAGCTTGATCGCCGCCGCATCGCTGGTCGTGGCCCTGGCCGTTCTCGGTGGGCTCACCGTCTCGCAGACGGTGCCTGGGCAGGCGGGCCTCTGGGTCGAGACCGCGACGCTGATGCTCGCAGCCTATCTCGTCGGATGCCTCGCCGGCGGCGCCGGACACCGTCTCAGGCGTCGCGCCAGAGCTTGAGCACGGCGATGCCGGCCGTCATCGGGGCCGACCAGAGCTGCACGAGGTAGCGGTCGTCACCCTCCAGCCCCGATGCGTCGAGGGTATCGAGCCCGGCGAAACTCACCCGCGCCGCGAGCGGCCCCGGCTTCACCGCGAGCCGGGGCGCCACGGCCGCGTCATCGGTCAACCCGGCCAGAACGAGGCGCCCCGTCGGGCAGGCGATGCCGGCCTCGGCGACGTGCTGGAAACCGTCGAGCTCCGGCTCCGGGCGCCCCGCATGCCACTCGACACAGACGGGCACCGTCATGTTGCGCGCCGTGTGCAGGATCAGCCCGTACGGCCCCGCCATCAGGCGGCGCGCGAGGGATTCCGGCGTGTAATCGTCGGGAAGTTCCGGGTGGTTCTCGTCGTGCAGGTAGATCTGGAAGTAATCCGCGAAGAGATCGCCTTGGAACAGCACCTGGAACATGTTCGGCCCGCTCACGCGCCTTGCAACGGAGGGCCGCATCATACCCCCTGTTTGAGCGCGTCCCGCCATGACCTATCTGCGGGCCATGCCCGCCTCCGCCTTCGCGCCCGACGACATCGCCCACATCATCCAGGTCGCCCTGGCGCCGGCCTTCCTGCTGACGGCGCTGGCAACACTGCTGAACGTCTTCTCGACCCGCCTCGCACGCGTCGCCGACAAGGTCGATCTCGCTGCCAATGCGCTGCGCGGCGCCGGCCCGGCCGAGGCGGACCGGCTCGGCGCCGAACTGTCCTACCTGCGCAGGCGCTCCTTCGTCCTCGACATAGCCGTGGTGCTGGCCTCGGCGGGCGGCATCATGACCGGCATCGCCGTGCTCACCCTCTTCGTCGGGGTGCTGCGCGACGCCACCACCACGACGGTCCTGTTCTTCTGCTTCGGCGTGGCGCTCGTCTGCACCGTGGCCGCCATCGCGGCCTTCCTCGTCGAGATCCTCCTGGCCGGCCGCGGCATCCGGAACGAGGTCGACCGCCAGAAGGACAATGCGGCGGCGCAGGCGTCCTGACGACGCTCCTATCGCGCTGCGGGCATCGCCTCCGCGCTCGCCGCCGGGCGCGCGCCGCGGGCGAGGTCCTGCTCGATCAGTAGCGTGGTCTTGCCGTCACCCTTGGCAGCGAGCCGGTTGCGATAGACCTGGAGGTTCTCCATCACGCGCTGCACGTAGTTCCGCGTCTCGGTGAAGGGGATGCGTTCCACCCAATCGATCGGATCGATGCCGGGTTTGCGCGGATCGCCGTAGGCGTCGATCCACTTCTTCACGTTGCCGCCGCCGGCATTGTAGGAGGCGAAGGCGAGAATGTAGGAACCGCGCCAATCCTCCATCAGCTCGCCGAGATGCGCCTGGCCGAGCCGAGCGCAATAGGCCGGGTCGCTGGTAAGCCGCGCCTGCTCGAAGCCGGTGCTGACGCGCTTGGCGGTGCGCTGAGCCGTCTGCGGCATCATCTGCATCAGGCCACGCGCGCCGACACCCGACTGGGCCTGCGGATCGAATTGGCTCTCCTGGCGCGCGATGGCGAAGACCATCGCCCGCTCGACTTGCGGCACCGCCGTGGACGCCTCGTAATCCGGGATGCCGATGGTCGGGTAGGCATGCACGTCCAGCGCCAGGCCACGCTGCGTTGCAAGCTTACCGAGAGCGACGAGCGCGCGCGCATCCCGCATCTGGGTGGCGACATCGCCGAGGGCGTTCAGCTCCGCCTCGCTCGTCAGCGACTTCGCCGCGTCGATGTAGAGCGGCAGCGCCAGCTCCTTCATCGAGGCGGCGGCAAGGAGCTTGAGAGCACGCACGAACAGCCGGTCGTCAAAACTTTTCCGCGCGTCGGCGTCGAGATCGGCAGCGCGGCGCAGGTCGAGGCTCGACTGGCCGAGCCTGGCACGGGCGAGCTGGCCGTAATAGGCAATCGGCTGGGCCGCGGCACGCTCGTAGAAGGCCTTGGCTTCTGTTGCCTCGCCGAGCTGGTCGGCAGCGCGGCCCTCCCAGTAAGCGGTGCGGGCGATCGAGATCGGCGTCTCGGCGATGGCCGCGGCCTTGGCGAAATGCGCCTGCGCAGCCTTGGCATCGCCCGCGAAGCGCAGGGCAATCCAACCAGCATGGAACTCGGCCTCGATGCGCTTCTCGACCGTGCGCGCGCTGTGCCCACCGACGATCGCCAGGGCCGTCTTGCTGTCACCCTTATCGATGAGCTTGCGGGCGACGATGCGGCGCTCGACCCACCACTCGTCGCCGTCGACGAGCACCTCCGGATTGGTTGGCGCGGCGGCGAGGATCTTGGCCGCCTCCTCGAACTTCTCAGCCCGGCGGTAGTATTGGGCGCGAGAGAGCATGAAGGAGGAATCGTTGCGCAGGCTCGGCGGCACGGCGTTCAGCGCCTGGGGTGCCCCGGAGCCCTTCGCCTCGACGATGCGGCGCGCCCGCACCAGGCTGGCATAGGAGCCGCCGGCATAGCCGGCCGCACGACCCGCCATCTCCCAGTCCTCTTTCAGGAGGGCACGCTCCATGCGGGTACGGTGATCGACGGTGGTGAGGATGCCGGGCATGGCGTCCATCACCTTGGCCTCGAAGGCGCGCCCGAAGCTGTCGCCGCGCCAGAGATCGCGCACGAGATCGGCAGCATCCGCATCGAGCCCGTCGGCCTTGAAGGCGAGCGCCAGAGCGAGCTTGCCCGGCGCCGTCTCGGGCTTCGAGGTCGCGAAATAGGCACGGACCTGTGCCGCGTCCTTCTTTTCGGCGAGCAGACGCTCCTCGGCACGGCGGCGGACCAGGGGTCCTGCCGGCCAACCGGGATTATCACGCAGGAAGGCGGTGATGCGGCGGAGATCGACGCCGGTCCCGGCCCGGATCGCCACCCATTCGCAGAGCGCGCGGGCAGCCGGATCCTTGAAGCCGTCGCGAAGGCGGTCACCGTCGGCGAACTTGCCCTTGCGGTAGAAGTCGATCGCCTGCCGGAGCTGGCCAAGATCTGTGTCGCCAGCGAAGAGCGCGCGGGCCGGATCTGGCACCTCGGGCACAGGGGCTGCGGGCGATGCAGAGGCGTCGGGTAACGGGAAGGCGAGGGGTATATCGGTATCGGTGGAGGCGTAAGCGCTGGCACCGGCCGGCAGCGGCGCATCACTCGCACCCTCGCCCTTGGCAGCCTCGCTCTTCGAGGGCTCGACTCGCAGCGCATCGGCAGCGACTGGGTCGGAGGGCGCGGTATCCTTCAATCGACTGGAACTGGCATCCGCGTCGCTCGACGGGACCACCTTGGCGGCCGGCTCCGCGGTCTCTGCCGCCCATCCCGGCGCGGCGAAGGCTACGCCGCCAAGGACGAGCGCGAGAAGCGCAAGTCGAGGTCGATCAGAGACCGCCATGGTTCACCCCGAGTCGGGAGGCCAAACGTTAAGCTGGCCTCTGCTGCGTTAAGAAGGCATTAACTGCGCCTGCAGAGGGTTTGCGCGGCTGCGGCCGAGCGCCTATGTCTGCCCGCCCCTTTCGCGGATACGGCCTTATGGCGGCGGAAGAACGGCACTTCACGAGACGGCTGGGACCAGCACGATGACCGATACCCGTTCGCGCCCGACCGACCGTCTGCGGGGCTCGATGACCGCGCTGGTGACGCCGTTCCGTGACGGCGCCGTCGACGAGGCTGCCTTCAGAAAGTTCATCGACTGGCAGATCGAGCAGGGCACACACGTGCTGGTACCCACCGGCACCACCGGCGAGAGCCCGACACTGAGCCACGAAGAGCACGACCGTGTGGTCGAGATCTGCATCGAGCAGGCCGCCGGCCGAGTGCCCGTGATCGCGGGCGCCGGGTCGAACTCGACCATCGAGGCCGTGGAGCGGGCCCGTCATGCTGAGGCCGCAGGCGCGGACGCGGTGCTCACCGTCACACCCTACTACAATAAGCCGACGCAGGAGGGCATGTACGCCCACTTCAAGGCGGTGAACGACGCCGTCGGCATCCCGATCATCATCTACAACATTCCCGGCCGCTCCATCGTCGACATGAGCGTCGAGACGATGGCGCGCCTGTTCGAACTCAAGAACATCGCCGGCGTGAAGGACGCGACCGCCAAGATCGACCGCGTCAGTCTGCAGCGCCACGCTATGGGAGAAGAGTTCATCCAACTTTCGGGCGAAGATGCGACGGCGCTCGCCTTCAACGCGCATGGCGGGAAGGGCTGCATCTCCGTGGCGTCAAACGTCGCCCCGCGCCTCTCAGCCGATCTCCAGGAGGCCACGCTCGCCGGCGATTACGCCAAGGCGCTCGCGATCCAGGACCGGCTGACTCCGCTGCACGCGGCCCTGTTCTACGAGTCGAACCCCGTGCCAACGAAGTACGCCCTCAGCCGCCTCGGCCTGATGTCGGGCGAGGCGCGCCTCCCGATGGTACCGCCGACCGAGGGCTGCAAGAAGGCCGTCGATGCGGCGCTCCGCTATGCGGGGCTGATCGCCGGCTGACATCGTGTCCACCCGATGGCTTGGCCCCCGTTGGTCCGCGCTCGGTCGACATCGCGATTGCAGCGAAGCAATACAGGGCGACGTCGTGGGGCCTGGGTTGCTTCGCCTGCGGCTCGCAATGATGAAGCGGCGACGAAGCGATCAGACGGAACTGGTCTGAGGCTTCGGCCTCGCTGAACGACCTCTTCGATGCCATATCAGGCGATCCGCCGCAGATACGATCGACTCCCGAACAATGGCCCCTAAGTCCGACCCCAACCGCAAGGTCGTCGCGGATAACCGCTCGGCGCGCTACCACTACGCGATCGAGGACGTGATCGAGGCCGGCATTGCGCTGAGCGGCACCGAGGTCAAATCCTTGCGCAACGGCAAGGCGACGATCGGCGAGTCCTATGCCGGTCCGTCGGGCAACGACCTGATGCTGTTCAACTGCAACATCCCGGAATACCTTGAGGCCAACCGCTTTAACCACCAGCCCAAGCGCCCGCGCCGGCTGCTGCTGCATCGCCGCCAGATCGACAAGCTGATCGGCGCCACACAGCGCCAGGGCATGACTGTGGTCCCGCTCAAGATCTACTTCAACGAGCAGGGCAGGGCGAAGGTCGAGCTCGGTCTCGGCAAGGGCAAGCAAAATCACGACAAGCGCGAGGCGACCAAGCAGCGCGACTGGCAGAGGGACAAGGCACGGCTCATGCGCGACAGGGGCTGATCCCTCCGCGAAAGGCGGTAGATACCACGATGGCCACGCCCGATTTTGCCGATCTTCCCACCGATCTGCCAGTGCCCGTCGATGACGGCGGCGCCGATCACCTGACCGGCCTGCGCCTACCAGACGTTGCGCTAACTGCGACGGATGGGACAATCGTTTCACTGGCCCGGTTGTCGGGCCGCACCGTCGTCTTCGCCTATCCTCGCACCGGCGAGCCAGGACAGCGGAACCTCGTCGAGAACTGGGACGCGATCCCGGGCGCCCGAGGCTGCACGCCACAGGCCTGCGAGTTTCGCGACCGGCATGCGGACCTGATCAAGCGTGGCGTCGCGCAGGTACACGGTGTGTCGACACAGTCGAGCGCGTATCAGCGGGAGGCAGCCGAGCGGCTGCACCTGCCCTACGCGCTGCTCTCCGACCTGCACCTTGCTTTCGCCCTTGCAGCGCGGCTGCCCACCTTCGACGCAAACGGCACTGTGCTGTTGAAGCGCCTCACCCTCGTCATCGACGAGGGTGTCGTGACGAAGGCATTCTACCCAGTATTTCCGCCGAACCGGGGTGCCGAGCAGGTCATCGACTGGCTCGACGCACGGGCCTGAACGCTCACGCGTCGGCGCTGTCCTCGTCGCCCGGCTGGCGGATGCCGTAACGGCTCTCCAGCCCCGGATTTGGGGCGGCTCCGCGTGGGGCTCCACGCTCAGCGAATTCGCGGCGGCCATTATCTGCCGCAGGACGGGCAGGGCGCTCGCCGGGATCACGACCGACGCGGTTGATGAGTTGAGTCAGGTCGAGGAACTCGTCCGCCTGCCGGCGCAGGTCGTCGGCGATCATCGCCGGCTGGGTCTGGATGGTCGAGACCACGGTCACACGCACGCCGCGCCGCTGCATCGCCTCGACCAGTGAGCGGAAATCACCGTCACCGGAGAACAGGACCATGTGGTCGATGTAGGGGGCGAGTTCGAGCGCGTCGATCGCGAGCTCGATATCCATGTTGCCCTTCACCTTGCGTCGCCCGGCCGAGTCCGTGAATTCCTTCGCTGGCTTGGTGACGACTCGGTAGCCGTTATAATCGAGCCAGTCGATCAGCGGGCGAATCGAAGAATATTCCTGATCCTCGACCATGGCCGTATAGTAGAAAGCGCGAATGAGATTGTCGCGCGCCTGGAATTCTTTCAGTAGACGCTTGTAATCGATGTCGAACCCGAGCGCCTTGGTGGTCGCGTAGAGATTAGCGCCGTCAATGAAGAGCGCGCTACGTTGATGCGTCGGCATTCAAAAATCCATCGAAATCAAATCAATGAAATTGGTGATGGCTCGCCGCGAGGCTGACGGGCCGCGAAAGAGTCCTGTCGACTGTGTAAAGTCACTTGCAACCGAGACTGCGTGAGAGGCTCGGCAACTAAATGCTACCGAAAATCGGCAACGCAGCCATCCAACCCGAAAACATCTTCTCCTAAAGAAAAAGCAGATGCAATCGATACCAAATATTTCTGATGAACCGTCACGATATTGTCAAGCGACGAGAAGTTTTTGCTGCAAGTAATTCGTCTATCGGCGAAGTTTCGTGAACGTAGTCCTATCGAACAACTTAAAGTGGCGTCGTCTGACAGACTCTCATCCGCGTCAAGGTACGGGAATCGCGCGGCTTCCCGGCTTCACGGCAGGCAAAGCCGCCAGTTCGGGCGGCAGCGCGTCGGCCGAATAGGCAGGGATGTCGAGAGCGGCGAGCGAGATCATTGGCAGGCCGATCTCACCGCGTCCGCCCGAACGATCAATCAGGCAGGCCGCGCCCACCACCTCGCCAGCTTCTCCGGCGAGCGAAGCGAGACATTCCCGCGCTGAAAGTCCTGTGGTGACGATGTCCTCGACGATCACGGCGCGCTTGCCTGCAGGGATGCTGAAGCCGCGGCGGAGTTGGAACGGGCCGCCAGGATCGCGCTCGACGAAGATCGCCCGGGCGCCAAGATGCCGGGCCGTCTCATAGCCGGGCACGATGCCGCCGATCGCTGGCGAGACCACGATGTCGATCTGGCCGAACCGCGCCGCGATCACCTCCGCCAGAGCCCGACATAGGCGCTCAGTCCGCGGGGGGTCCGAGAAGATGTTCATCTTCTGCAGGAAGGTCGGGGAGTGCAGGCCAGAACTGAGCACGAAATGCCCCTGAAGCAGCGCACCGGACGAGCGGAACTCTTCGAGGACGTCCTCATGGGTCATGCTGGCACGGCTTTCAGGCGCAAGGGCAAACCTGGGGCTTCTCGCAAGGCAAGCCCAGCGAGGCAAGAGTGCTGCCTAACCGTTCATGCGCTCGGCCCGACTTACCGAGCGCTTGGCTCGCAGTTCCGCCACGATGGCATTGAGATGCTTCAGGTCCCAGACGGCGAGGTCGATGATGATGTCAGTAAAGTCCTGCGTGCGGCGGGTCATCTTGACGTTGTCGATATTGCCGTCGTGGTCGGCGATGACCTGGGCAATCTGAGCGAGCACGCCGGGCTCGTTGATCGATTCGACCATGAGACGGGCGGGAAAGCGCTCGCTCGAACCAGCCTCGACGTCCCAGCGCACGTCGAGCCAGCGCTCCGGCTCATTGTCGAAATCCGCGAGCGCAGCCGATTGGATCGGATAGATCGTGACGCCGACACCGGGTGTGAGGATGCCGACGATGCGGTCACCCGGCACCGCGCCGCCATTCGGCGCGAAGCTCACCGGCAAATCGCCAGCAACGCCGCGGATCGGGATGCCGCCATTCGCGCCCGCGCCGTCGGCGGAGCCCTCGGCGAAGGTAAGGCGGATCGTCTGGTCCTTGCGGCTGAGCCTGCCCGCGCCATCGGCATTCCCCGCCGGAGCGAGTGAGCCCGGCGAGCCGGTGCTGCGGCTGTCCTTGAAGTCGGGATAGACCGCCTTCACCACGTCACCCGAGAACATCTCGCCGCGCCCCACCGCTGCGAACACGTCGTCGGCCGAGGCACGGGCCAGGCGGGCGAGCGCGCCGCGCAGCTTCTCCTCTGTGAAGTTCTTGCCCGCGCGCTCGAAGGCGCGGTCGAGGATCTGGCGGCCAAGGCCAGCATATTGGCGGCGTACGGCGGCTCGGGTGGCGCGTCGGATTGCAGCGCGCGCCTTGCCCGTTACGACCAGCGATTCCCAGGCCGCAGGCGGCGAGGCGCCGTCGGAGCGGGCGATCTCCACCTCATCGCCATTGGCGAGCTCGTGCAACAGTGGCGCCATGCGGCCGTTGATCTTGGCGCCCACCGCGGTGTTGCCAACATCGGTATGCACCGCATAGGCGAAATCGATCGGCGTGGCGCCACGGGGCAGGGCGATCAAACGGCCCTTGGGCGTGAAACAAAAGACCTGGTCCTGGAAGAGTTCGAGCTTGGTGTGCTCAAGGAACTCTTCCGGCGAATCGCCCTCGGCCAAGAGCTCGATCGTGCGGCGCAGCCACTGATAGGCGCCACTCTCGGTAGCGAGGCGGGGATGGATCTCGCCCTCATCGCCCTCGCCGGATTCCTTGTACTGCGCATGGGCGGCGATGCCGTACTCGGCGATCTCGTCCATGGCGCGTGTGCGGATCTGCAGCTCGACGCGCTGACGCTTCGGCCCGATCACCGTCGTATGGATCGAGCGGTAGTCGTTCTGTTTCGGGGTCGAGATGTAGTCCTTGTAGCGGCCCGGTACGGTTGGCCAGCTCGTATGGACGACGCCGAGCGCGCCGTAGCATTCGGGCGTGGTGGCCACGACGATGCGGAAGCCGACGATGTCCGAGAGCTGCTCGAAGCCGACGGATTTGCGCTCCATCTTGGACCAGATCGAGTAGGGCCGTTTGAGCCGGCCCTTCACTTCCGCGGCGATGCCCTGCGCGGCGAGCCGTGCGGTGAGATCCTTCTCGATGGTTTTGATCAGGCTCTGCGAGGTCTCGGAGAACGCCTCCAGCCGCTTGGTAATGGTCGCATACACCTCCGGCTTGAGGGTCTGAAACGAGAGGTCCTCCAGTTCGTCGCGCAGCTCCTGCATGCCCATGCGGCCGGCGAGAGGCGCATAGATGTCCAGTGTCTCCTCGGCGATGCGGGCGCGCTTCTCGGGCGGCATGAAGCCGAGGGTACGCATGTTGTGCAGCCGGTCGGCCAGCTTCACTAGGAGGACGCGCACGTCCTCGGCCACGGCGAGCAGCAGCTTGCGAAAGTTCTCGCCCTGCACCGCGCGCTTCGAAACGAGATCGAGCCGCTTTAGCTTGGTCAATCCGTCGACGAGGGCGCCGATCTCGGGGCTGAACAGCCGGCCGATCTCTTCCAGCGTCGCCGCAGTGTCCTCGACAGTGTCGTGCAGGACCGCCGCGATGATGGTGGCGTCGTCGAGCTTGAGATCCGTCAGGATCGCCGCGACTTCGAGCGGATGCGCGAAGAACGGGTCGCCCGAGGCCCGTTTCTGGGTGCCATGGGCGCGCATCGCGTAGACGTAGGCGCGGTTGAGCAGGGCCTCGTTCGCGTGCGGATTGTAGCGCTTGACCCGCTCCACGAGTTCGTACTGGCGCATCATCCGCCGAAACAACCTTCCGCAAATCCGGCTGGAATTCTCAGACCCGACTATTCCCGCATCGAGCCGCGCGGCGCCAGATGCCGCGATGAGGATATGGCGTTGCGTGCGCTGCGGCAAAGAAAAAGCCCGGCCGCATGGGCCGAGCTTCATCAGGACCTCGCGATCGATGACCCAGGCTCAATCGCCCTCTTCGTCCGTCTCGGTCGGAGGCGCAAGGTTCTCAAGGCCGCGGAGCAGGTCTTCCTCGCTCATACGGTCGAAGCTGACCTCGCTGTCGTCGCTTGAGTTCGTCTGCGGTGCCACGGCGGCAGCGGCCGGCGAGCTCGACAGCAGCGGCACGGTCTCGGCCTCAGGCTCGTCGACTTCGACATATTTCTGCAGCGAGTGGATCAGTTGCTCCTTGAGGTCGTCCGCCGTGATGGTCTCGTCGCCAATCTCGCGAAGCGCCACGACCGGGTTTTTGTCGCGGTCGCGATCGACGGTGAGCGGCGCGCCGGAGGCAAGCAGGCGGGCGCGGTGGCTGGCGAGCAACACCAATTCAAACCGGTTCTCGACCTTCTCGATGCAGTCTTCGACGGTGACGCGAGCCATGTGAAGCGGCTCCTTCCCAAACGCGTACGGAGTGTTGCGGAGTGAACGGGCTCCTTACACCCGATGCGGCCCTGCAACAAGCGTGCATGAAAGACGATGAGCGGGCGAGCCATGCAAGGATATGACTGCACCGCCATCCGCCCCTTTTCGTAAGCGCTGCAGAAGGAAAATGCAGATCTCACACGTACTCTTGAGCTCGCGATGGGATCAGGAACGTCTCGTCAACCACGGCAGCAGTAAAGTGCTTTCCCCCGGTGGCAAACCAAGCCATTCGGTATCGACTTCGAAGGGGGCCCGCGTGCTGACCGGCAGCATCGTCGTCTTGAGCAATCGGCCCGATCGCGATCGGGCCCTGGCCGACGCGGTTGGCGCAGTCAGCGAATGCCGGTTGATTGGACTCGACGAGCGCTGGGCCGAGATCGACGACGTCATCGGCATCATTGCCAACGTGAATCTGACAGAGCCCGAGGCACGGCGTTGCCTGACCCTGCTGCTCCGCCGGCTGCAGGGGCGCCGGATGCCCTTCATCCATCTCGTCCGCAACAGCACCGCCTCGACGGTGCGGGAGGCACAAGCCTTCGGCGCGACGGCCTGCCTCTCCTCCCTGCTCGATTCCAATACGGTGGTCGAGGCACTGTTTCGCCAGATCCAGCCCGACTCGACCGTGTCGGAGTTGGTGGTCCAGCGCCAGATCGCGCGGACCGGCACCCTGATCAACTCCATGTTCAAGACGGCTGCAACGGGCCAGATCGACATGCAGGAGGTCGAGCAGGGGCTCGATCCGGTGTTGAACGCGGTCAAGGAAGGCGGCCTGACCGGCTGGCTCGAGGTGGTGCGTGCGCATGACGACGTCACGTTCCAGCACTGCCTGCTCGTCGCCGGTCTGACCGCCGGGTTTGCCCGCTCGCTCGGCCTGTCGAGTAAGGATTCTCACCTCATGGTGCGCGCCGCCCTCGTCCACGACGTCGGCAAGTCTCGCATCCCGCCCGAGATCCTGAACAAGCCGGGCCGGCTCGATCCAGACGAGTTCACGGTGATGCGCACCCACGCACCGATCGGACACGAAATCCTGCTCGCCTCCGGAAATTGCGATCCGATCACCCTTGCCGTCACCCGCCATCACCACGAGTTACTCGACGGCTCGGGCTACCCCGATGGGCTCAGCAGCGATGCGATTGCCGACCCTGTACGGCTCTTGACGATCTGCGATATCTACTCGGCACTGATCGAGCGGCGTCCTTACAAGAAGCCGCTGCCCGAAACGGAGGCTCTGCGCATTCTGCACGGCATGGCGGGCAAGCTGGAAGACGGCCTCGTCGCCGCCTTTGCCAAGTCGATCAGCACTGATTGCCGGCATCCGATTGCAACCTGAGGGCGCGTCTTCCGAAACCTTCCTTGTGCGTCGCATCGTTGACACTCGCTGCCGCGGATGCGAGTGCGCCGCGCCTTGAGCGCCCAGTCCATCTCTCGATGGCGCTTAAGGCGACGAGGGAGGACGACGCGAATGACCCGAGCCTTCATCTTCCCCGGTCAGGGCAGTCAAGCTGTGGGCATGGGCAAGGCGCTCGCCGAAGCCTCCCAGGCCGCGCGCCACGTCTTCTCCGAGGTCGACGACGCGCTGAACCAGAACCTCTCCCGGATCATGTTCGAGGGACCTGCTGAAGAGCTGACGCTCACCGCCAACGCCCAGCCGGCGCTGATGGCGGCGAGTCTCGCAGTCTTGCGCACGTTGGAGACCGAGAAGGGCCTCGACCTCGCTCGCGACGCGGCCTTCGTCGCCGGACACTCCCTCGGTGAATATTCGGCGCTCGCCGCCGCCGGCACCTTCTCCATCGCCGACACCGCCCGCCTGCTGCGCATCCGTGGCGAGGCGATGCAACGCGCCGTGTCGCCGGGCGAGGGCGCTATGGCGGCGCTGATCGGCCCCGATCTCGCCACCGCCCACGCCATTGCCGAGGAGGCCGCCGAGGGGCAAGTCTGTGGCGTCGCCAACGACAACGGGGCAGGGCAGGTCGTGCTCTCCGGCCACAAGGCGGCCGTCGAGCGGGCCATCGCGATCGCGCAGGCCCGCGGCGTGAAGCGCGCGATCCTGCTTAACGTCTCCGCGCCTTTCCACTGCGCCCTGATGGGCCCGGCGGCAGAGGCCATGCGCGAGGCACTCGCCGGCGTCTCGATGCACGCGCCGTCGGTGCCCGTCTATGCCAACATTACCGCCGCCCCGCTGAGCGATCCGGAGGCGATCCGAGAGGCGCTCGTGGCTCAGGTCACGGGCACTGTACGTTGGGCTGAGAGCGTCGCCGCGATGGCTGAAGCCGGCATCGACCGCTTCCACGAGCTCGGCGCCGGCAAAGTGCTCACCGGCCTTGTCAAGCGCATCGCCCCTGGGGTCGCCGCCAATGCCATCGGTACGGCGGACGACGTCGCCGCCTACGCTTGAGGACAGCTTCCATGTTCGATCTCACCGGCCGCAAGGCGCTCGTCACCGGTGCCACCGGCGGATTGGGCGGAGCCATCGCGCGGGCCTTCCACGCACAGGGCGCCCATGTGGCGCTATCTGGCACCCGGCGCACGGTGCTCGACGAGCTCGCTGCCGAACTCGGTGGCGAGCGGGTCTCGGTGGTCGAGGCCAACCTCTCGGATAAGGAGTCCGCCGAGGCGCTGATTCCAGCGGCGGAGGCGGCGCTGGGCGGTCTCGACATTCTGGTCAACAATGCTGGCATCACCCGCGACAACCTCTTCATGCGCATGAAGGACGATGAGTGGGACGCGGTGATCGCGGTCAATCTCACCGCCGCCTTCCGGCTCTCGCGGGCGGCCGTGAAGGGCATGATGAAGCGGCGCTACGGGCGCATCGTCAATATCGGCTCGGTGGTCGGGACAACGGGCAATCCAGGCCAGGGCAATTATGCTGCCGCCAAGGCCGGCCTCGTCGGCATGACCAAGGCACTCGCCGCCGAGGTTGCCTCGCGCAACATCACTGTGAATTGCATCGCGCCGGGCTTCATCTCCTCGGCCATGACCGATGCGCTGAACGAGAAGCAGCGAGAGGGCATCCTGGGCCGCGTGCCAATGGGCAGGCTCGGCTCTGGCGCCGAGATCGGCTCTGCGGCGGTCTATCTGGCGGCTGACGAATCCGCCTACGTCACCGGCCAAACCCTGCATGTGAACGGCGGCATGGCCATGATCTGACAGCTAAGTTTCGCTGCTCTGCAGCATCGAAAACCTAGCCTCTTCGATCTGAAAACCACGCCGATGAACGCTTTCTGAACCGCCTCTCGCCAGAGTGGAAACCCTGTGTTAACACCCGGCTCAGCCGTGCGAGGGGAGTTGACGGTTCAGCGGGTTACGGCTTGCGAGAACACGCGCGATCGGACACCGGCCGCCTGACAAGATCCCCAGTAGCGGGACGGGCGGCCACGGCGCATTCACCATCGATCTGAGAAGACGAGGACAAAAAACGATGAGCGATATCGCTGAGCGCGTGAAGAAGATCGTCGTCGAGCACCTGGGCGTCGAGCCCGAGAAGGTGACCGAGGGCGCTAACTTCATCGACGATCTCGGCGCCGACAGCCTCGACACCGTCGAGCTGGTGATGGCGTTCGAAGAAGAATTCAACGTCGAGATTCCGGACGACGCCGCCGAGACCATTCAGACGGTCGGCGATGCGATCAAGTTCCTCGAGAAGAACTCGGCCTGAGGGCTACGGCCCGGCGGCTGAGAGCTTCGGCATCGTCAGCCACCGGGTCAAGGCGACTGCGCGCCGCCGCTCGCAGTCGACACTTCGCAGGCCGCAGCAACCGGCCTGCTGTGGCGGACGGCCTTGGGGGCACGCGCCTCAGGGCCATCGAAGTGGACGCAGGGCCCATGCGCCCGGGCGGGTCGAACCGGTCTCCCGCTCCACGCGTTTTCGATGAAGACGAGGATCGGTTCGGGATAGCATGATGCGTCGGGTCGTGGTGACGGGGCTGGGGATTGTGTCGCCGCTGGGGAGCAGCGTCGAGCATGCCTGGAGCCGCCTTGTCGCTGGTGACAGCGGCGCCCGAAGGGTCACGGCTTTCGAGGTCGACGACCTTGCCTGCAAGATCGCTTGCACCGTCCCGACCGGCGACGGCTCCGACGGGACGTTCAATCCAGACATCTGGATGGACCCGAAGGAGCAGCGCAAGGTCGATCCCTTCATCACCTACGCCGTGGCTGCTGCCGGCCAGGCGCTCGACGACGCCGATTGGCATCCGAAGAGCGAGGAAGACCAGTGTGCCACGGGCGTGCTGATCGGCTCAGGTATCGGCGGCATCGGCACGATCTACGACGCCTCGATCACCCTGCACGAGAAGGGGCCGCGGCGAATCTCTCCGTTCTTCATCCCTGGCCGCATCATCAACCTCGCCTCCGGTCAGGTCTCGATCGCGCACGGCCTCAAGGGGCCAAACCATGCCGTCGTCACCGCCTGTTCCACGGGCGCGCACGCCATTGGTGACGCCTCCCGACTGATCGCACTTGGGGATGCCGACGTGATGGTGGCCGGCGGGACCGAGTCGCCAGTCAACCGCCTCGCGCTCGCGGGCTTCGCCGCCTGTCGCGCCCTCTCAACCGCCTTTAACGACGAGCCAACCCGTGCCTCGCGGCCCTATGACAAGGATCGCGACGGTTTTGTCATGGGCGAGGGCGCCGGTGTGGTGGTGCTAGAGGAGTACGAGCACGCCAAGGCGCGCGGCGCCAAGATTTACGCGGAGGTGGTCGGCTACGGTCTCTCGGGCGATGCCTATCACATCACCTCGCCAGCACCGGAAGGTGAAGGCGGCTACCGCTGCATGGTCGCTGCGCTCAAGCGCGCCGGCATCCAGCCGAGCGAGATCGACTATATCAACGCTCACGGCACCTCGACGCCGGCCGGCGACGAGTTGGAGTTGAAAGCCGTCGAGCGGTTGCTCGGCGATTCCGCCTCGAAGGTCGCAATGTCCTCTACCAAATCGGCGATTGGGCATCTGCTCGGCGCCGCCGGCGCAGTCGAGGCGATCTTCTCGATCCTTACGATCCGCGATGGCGTGATCCCGCCGACGCTCAATCTCGACAACCCGAGCGTCGAGACCGCGATCGACCTCGTCCCGCATGAGGCCAAGCGCAAGCGCGTCGACGTCGCTCTGTCGAATTCCTTCGGATTTGGTGGAACCAACGCTTCGCTGGTGGTGCGACGCGTCGACTAAGCTGTCGTAGAGCCGGGTGGGGAAAGCACAAGTCAGCCCCGCCAGCCAGTAGGCGTCGAGTGGCAACCCATTGCTCGAGCCGCAGTAAGCTTTTCACGCGATCCGGCAACCATCTCGACATCGAACAGTTTCACGTCTTCGCCGGGTTCACCGGTGAGGAGACCGAATATGCGTAAGCTCGCCGCACTCACGGTTCTGGCCGTCACGCTGGCCGGCCCCGTCCTTGCGCAAGGCCGTGACCCCAGCAGTTCCTCGGCTGCCTCCGGAAACGCCGAACAGAACAACAAGCCCACCTCGAACAGCGCCGGCGGTGGCGGCGGTCGCTGATCGCCGGCTCATACACACTAGGGCGACGCAACCCTCTCCTCCCCCGAGGAGAGGGTTATTGTTTGCGCGACGTGCCGATCCGGCTGGGTAGGCGTGGCTGGATCTGCAGCAGGTTACCCAACAAGGCACTGAATGCTGCGCCGAAGCTCATAAAATGCACTTGAACGACTGCTGGCCGGCATCCGAACATTGGGTTGGCGAGTCGAGCGTCGCTGCTGATCTAAGGGAATGCCAGAAATGCCCTTCGTCACAACTCAGGATGGCGTGGAAATTTTCTTCAAGGATTGGGGCCCGAAGGACGCTCGCCCGATCGTCTTTCATCACGGCTGGCCGCTCTCGTCGGATGACTGGGACGCGCAGCTGCTGTTCTTCCTGTCGAAGGGCTACCGGGTCGTGGCGCACGACCGGCGCGGCCATGGTCGGTCCGCACAGGTCTGGGACGGGCACACCATGGACCACTACGCTGCCGATGCCTCCGCGGTGGTCCAGCATCTCGACCTGCAGGGCGCGGTCCATATCGGCCACTCCACCGGAGGCGGCGAGGTCGCGCGCTACGTCGCACGGTACGGGGAGCCGCAGGGACGGGTCGCCAAGGCCATTCTCGTAAGCGCCGTCCCGCCCCTGATGCTCAAGACCGAGGGCAATCCCGGTGGCCTGCC
The DNA here is from genome assembly GCF_007992215.1 of Methylobacterium gnaphalii. Taxonomy (GTDB): domain Bacteria; phylum Pseudomonadota; class Alphaproteobacteria; order Rhizobiales; family Beijerinckiaceae; genus Methylobacterium; species Methylobacterium gnaphalii. The sequence continues at coordinate 77,802 of NZ_BJZV01000005.1, forward strand.
GATCGAGGTCTTCGACGGCTTCCGAAAGGCGTTGGCGGACAACCGGGCTCAGTTCTTCCTCGATGTCCCGGCGGGGCCGTTCTACGGCTTCAACCGGGACGGTGCGACGGTCATCGAAGGAGCGATCCGCAACTGGTGGCGCCAGGGCATGATGGGAAGCGCCAAGGCCCATTACGACGGCATCAAGGCTTTCTCGGAGACTGACCAGACTGATGATCTCAAGTCGATCAGCGTGCCGACGCTGGTTCTGCACGGGGAGGACGATCAGATCGTGCCGATCGATGACAGCGCCCGGCTCTCGGTGAAGCTGCTCAAGAATGGCTCGCTCAAGACTTATCCCGATTACCCGCACGGGATGCTGACCACACATGCCAACGTCCTCAACGAAGACCTGCTGGCCTTCGTCAGAGGATGATCCCGCTCGGCATTCGGCGGCACCGCTGCCGAGCGTCGGATTGAGGCATCAGGCGACCTTTCGCGGCACGAGGCGCTCGCTGGCGAGCGCCTCGTGAGCCCCAGAGACGCCGGCCTCGGTGTACTCGGCGTCCTCGTTCACGCACCAGGTGTCGTAGACTCGCCCTCCTGCGACGATGTTCTTGACCGTCAGCATAGCGGTCATCATCGCATGGTCCTGGTTGTTGTACTTGTGCATGCCGTTGCGGCCGACGAGGTGCAGACTCGGATAGGCCCGCTCCAAGTCGCGCCGGATCGTAGCGACGTGGGATTTGTAGTCCTCGTCGTAGACTGGATAGGCCTTGGGCTGACGGACGACGCAGGCGTCGACCACGTCGCCCTCGGCGATCAGACCGATCTGCGCGACCTCACGCTTGGCAAGCGCCACCAACTCCTCGTCCGGCGCATTCCAGAGACCGTCGCCCTCGAAACAGAAATATTCCAGGCCGAGGCAGGTGTGGCTCTCGTCCGGCACCATTTCCGGCGACCAGGACCGGAAATTCTGCACGCGGCCGACCATCACCGAGGGATCGTGGATGTAGATCCAGTTGTCGGGAAAGTCCTCGCGCGCCTTGGCGATGAGGGCAACAGTGAGGAAGTCGCGATACTTGAGCGCGCGCGCGTTGAAGATTGAAATCGGGGTCGGGCGGATCGAGTCCACCAGTTCGCGGATCGGGGCAGAGGAGATCAGGTTGCGGGCGGTGTGGGTCTCAACGCTGCCGTCGCCGCGCCGCGCCGTCACCGTCCAGATCCCGGTACGCGGCTCGTAGGACAGGTGCTCGACGCTGCGGTCGAGCAGCACCCGGCCCCCATTCGCGCGCGTTTTCTCGGCAGCGGCCTCCCACATCATGCCGGGGCCGCGGCGAGGATAGCGGAAGCTTTCAATCAGCGTCTTGATGACCGGGCCATCGGTTTTCTGCCTGCGGCGCAGGCCGAGCGAGCGAGTGACGCCGTCGATAATGGCGGAGGCGAGGTCGAGGCCCTTGATGCGCTGCGCGGCCCAATCGGCCGAGATCGCGTCGCAGGACATGCCCCAGACCTTCTCGGTGTAGGTCTTGAAGAAGATCGAGAAGAGCCGCTCGCCGAACTGATTGCGCACCCATTCGTGAAAGGTTTTCGGGTCCTTCACCGGTCGGATACGCGCATAGGCATAGGAGGCAACGCAGGCCGCGCTCTCGATCAGCCCGAGATTCTTCAGGGCCTCGAAGGCTTTGAGCGGATAGGCGTAGTAGCGACCCTTGTAGAAGATCCGCGAGAGACGAGGGCGATCGATGAAGTCGTTCGGTAGGATCTCGTCCCACAGGTCTACGACCGCCTTGGACTTCGAGAAGAAGCGGTGGCCGCCGATGTCGAAAAGGTAGCCATTGTGCGAGACCGTGCGACTGATGCCGCCGACCTGGGCAGGGTCGCGCTCCAACACCGTGACCTGACGGCCCTCCTTCGACAGCAGATAGGCCGCCGTCAGCCCGGCAGGACCGGCGCCGATGACCAGCGTCTCGGTATGGTGGCTCATCGAGGAACTCCAGCCCGATGGCGGGCAAGCGCCGACGCTGCACGCCGGAACGCCTTGTTCTACCGGCGGAATGGTTAAGACGACCTGAGGACTGGGCGGCCGGCTGGCGCTTACTCAACCCGTGGCAGCATTGATCCGGTCTTCAGCAATCCGATCGATCGAGCACTACGACGATCACCAGTCGCGTCTTCTCCTACCCCTCGAACATTCCCTTCCGCTCATGTCATTCGCTGCTGCCGTATCCGCTCGCGGTGACACTCTGGGCATTCATTGGTCTCGGCGCTCTGGGACTATGAAAGTCGCACTGGCTACGACAGCGTGCTCAGACTGACATCGCCGCACGACGCGCACCCTCAGACATGTCCAATTTCGCTTAAGGACTTCGAGCTAGCCTGTTCGCTTGTCGCTGAGCCGGCGAGCGTCAGAAACGACCTATGCAATGATGGCTCCAAACTCCTCTCTCACCGCAGCTCGACAGACCTCGCCTAGCCTGCTCGACAGCCCGATCCTGCCGTGGTTGCTCGCTGCCTTCGGGCTGTTCTCTGTGTATGCGACGGGCGATCTCACGACGTCCTTGCGCGCGTTGCACTTCTCCGACAGCGACGACGCCATGCGCTTCGTCCAGGTGCGCGACCTCGTGGCAGGGCAAGGCTGGTTCGACATGATCCAGCACCGCTTCCTGCCGCCGACTGGCGTGCTGAGCCACTGGTCGCGCCTTCTCGACGCACCGCTCGCAGCCGCAATTGCCATCCTGACTCCTCTGCTCGGAGCCCCACTCGCCGAGCGCGCGACGACGGTCGTTTGGCCGGTGGTGCTGTTCCTCGTCTATCTGCTGATGCTGTTTCGCGGCATGCGCGGGCTGTTCGGCCCGAGGACGGCTCTCCTCGGTGTCTTTGCGGCAACGCAGACCGCTGGGCTGGTCATGCAATTCAGCCCGACACGGATCGACCACCACAACGTGCAGATCATCCTGATCTTCGGTGTTGGAGTCTGCTTGGTCCAGGCAGAGCGGACGTGGCGCACTGGGGCGATCGCCGGCGTCCTCGCGGCGGGCTCCCTCGCAATCGGCCTGGAAGCGCTTCCCCTCGTCGCGATCGCCGGCCTGATCGCCGTCGTGGATTGGTGGCATAAGGGGCAGCCCGCCATGCCTGCGTTCCGCGGCTTCGGCCTGGGTCTCGCTGGCGCTTCGGTAGCCCTGTTCGCGATCCAGACCTCGCCCAGGCTGTGGGGCGGTAGCTACTGCGATGCCCTCTCGCCGCCCTGGCTCTGGCTCACCGGGATCGGCGCGGTGACCACGCTTGCGGCGGCAGTGATCGCGCCGACCCGCGCACTCGCCCGGTTCGGCCTCGCAGCGAACGTTGGGCTTGCCGGCGTCGCCGGCTTCGCAGTGCTATTCCCGGCCTGCCTGCGCGGACCTTTCACGGGCATGCCGGAAGCGGTGCGCCTACACTGGCTCGACCAGGTGCGTGAGATGCAGCCGATCGGAACGATCATCTGGGCGACGCCCGCAGAGGGCCTGGGGGTCGCAGCCACCCTGTTCGTCGCCGTCATCGCAGCGGCTGCCCTGGCAGTCTATGACCGCGCGCATCGCAGGATTTTCGTCGTTACCGGCCTCTTCCTCGCTGTCGGCGCCGTTCAAACTTGCTTCCAGATGCGCGGCCTCTACGTCGCCTCGGCTTTCGTACCGATAATCGCAGGCGTCTGCCTCGACCGGGCGCTGCCGGTTTCGAACGCACCACGGATCGGCAAAGCCGCGAAGGTCGCGCTCGTACTCGCGGCACTCGCACTTAATGCGCATATCTGGCTGGCTGGCGGCCGCGCTGGAGAGCAAATCCTGCAGAAGGCAAGCACACCGAAAGATGTTCAGACTCAAGCCGATAGCTGCTTGGAACCCGCAGCGATCCGTCCACTCGAAGGCCTGCAGCCGGGCGTCGTTCTCGCTGCGATCGATCTAGGGCCTTTCCTCCTCGCCTACACCCACCACTCCATCGCCGCCGCGCCCTATCACCGCGCCTTTGCCGGATTGATCGCAGGCCTTGCCGTGACCGACGGCAGCGAGGACGAACTCCGCCGGCAGGCCGAGGCCACGCACGCAAGGTATCTCGTCGTGTGTCCCGACAAGGAAGAGAAGGCCTTCAGCGCGCGCCTCGCCCGAGGTGAGGTCACGGCGGATTGGCTCGATCCGATCCTGCTCAACGGAACGGCGCTCAAGGCGTGGCGCATCCGCTGAGGGCGTCCTAGAAGCCGCCGGCACTCGATTTTTGCCACAAAATCGCGTGAGGGTAAGCATTCGCGCATGGCCTGATCCGAGAGGCTTCGGCCGGTCGAGACACCGGACCGGCCGCGCGAGACGAGAGCAGGATCCTCGATGTTCCGCAGAAGTAAGACGCCTCCGCCTGTACCGGCGGCCTCCGATGAGGAAGGCGGCCCGGCCCTGCCACAGCGCCTCGCGCCGCGCAGCCCGAGCGAGGCGCTGAAGCCGACCGCCGCCCCACCGCCGCCGGAGCAGCCCGAGCGCGAGCGCGGCGGCCTCCTCGGCATGGTCAGTGGGCTTCTGACACTGCTGGTGGTGCTCGCCATCGGGGCGATGATCGGGCTCACCATCGTGACGCGTGAGTTCCGCGAGCCCGGGCCGCTCGCCACCGACAAAGTCGTGGTCATCCCAAGCCGCAGCGGTACCAGCGAAATCGCCGAGACTTTGAGCCGCGAGGGCGTGATCGACCGCACCACTCTGTTCGAACTCGCCGCGCGCTTCCGCGCCAAGGGTCCGCTCAAGCACGGCGAGTACGTGTTCAAGGCTCATGCTAGCATCGACGACGCCGTCGAGACGCTGACCAACGGCCGCCAAGTGCAGCACGCCATCACCTTCCCCGAGGGCCTGACGAGCGAGCAGATCGTCGGCCGCCTCAACGAGAACGACATTCTTTCCGGCGAGATCAACGAGATCCCGCCCGAGGGTTCGCTGCTGCCCGACACCTACAAGTTCGAGCGCGGCGCCACCCGCCAGCAGATCGTGAACCTCATGCGCGCCAAGCAGCGCGAGGTGCTTAACCAGATCTGGATGCGCCGCAGCACCGACGTGCCCGTGCGCACCCCCGCCGAGATGGTCACGCTTGCCTCCATCGTCGAGAAAGAGACCGGCCGTGCCGATGAGCGTCCGCGTGTCGCGGGCGTCTTCGTGAATCGCCTCAACAAGCGCATGAAGCTGCAATCCGACCCGACCATCGTCTATGGTCTCGTCGGTGGCCGGGGAACGCTCGGGCGCGGCATCCAGCGCTCCGAGATCGAGCGCGCCACGCCCTACAACACCTATGTGATCGAAGGCCTGCCACCCGGACCGATCGCCAATCCGGGCCGCGCCGCGCTCGAGGCGGTAGCCAACCCGTCCCGCACGAAGGACTTGTTCTTCGTCGCCGACGGCACCGGCGGGCATGCCTTTGCCGACAGCCTCGAAGGCCACCAGCGCAACGTGACCCGCTGGCGTCAGGTCGAGCGCTCGCGACAGCAGACCCAACAGCCGGATGCCGCCGGCGGCGTCGACAAGCTTGATCCGGCCGCGGGCGAGCCGAACGCGGCGCAGCCGGGCCGAGCGTCTGCCTACGCGCCGGGCTCAAATTCGACCTTCACGGCCGACACCTCGACCATGGGCACGAATGGGCAGCGCTCAAAGGCTTTCGATGCGTCCGAGGGCACCCGGCTCGATCCGCTGAAGAACCGCAGCTACGATCTCACCTCCCCGAAGATGGTGCCTCAGCTGAAGAACCCGTGATCGAACGGCGATGCGGCCACCAGTCATCCAGCGGCCGCGCGTGAGGCAGCATCCGTCTTGGGCCAGCCGGGCACGGGTGCTATGAGCCGGCTTCCCTAGCCGACACGAGGCCGCGCTCAGCATCATGATCGCCAGCATGACGGGCTTCGCCCGCGCCGCCGGAACCACGGGTCCGGTGCAGTGGGTCTGGGAGGTTCGCTCCGTCAATGGACGCGGGCTCGACATACGGGTGCGCGTGCCGAGTGGATTCGATGGTCCCGGCGAGGCGGTCCGCGCGGCGTTGCAGAAGGCGCTCGCTCGCGGGCAGTGTCAGCTCTCCCTCAACCTGACCCGGCCGGAAGCCGCGCCTCGTGTCCGCATCAACGAGGCATTGCTCGCCGATCTCGCGGCGGCCGTCTCGCGTGTACCGCTCTCGGCGGGCCTCGGGCCTGCGACGCTCGATGGCCTGCTCGGCATCCGGGGGGTGATCGAGTCGGAGGAGGAGACTGGCACCGATCGCGATGCGCTCGACCGCGATCTCGCCGCTGCGGCCCAAAGCCTCGTCGCCGACCTCGTCGAGATGCGCGCCGCCGAAGGGCGTCAGCTCGTGGGTATCATCGAAGGTCAACTCACCGAGATGGAGCGTCTCACCGAGGCTGCCGATGCCTGCCCGGCCCGCAAGCCTGAAGCGGTACGCGCCCGGCTTGCAGCGGCGGTCGCGTCGCTCGCGGAGAATGGCAGCCTCGATCCGGACAGGCTGCATCAGGAGGCCGTCTTGCTCGCCGCCAAGGCGGACGTGCGCGAAGAACTCGACCGGCTGCGCGCCCATCTTGCCTCGGCCCGCGAATTACTCGCCAAGGGCGGACCCATCGGCCGGCGGCTCGACTTCCTGGCGCAGGAGCTTGGCCGCGAGGCCAACACTCTCTCGGCCAAGGCCAACGACATCGCACTCTCGCGGATCGGACTCGACTTGAAGGCCGTGGTGGAGCAATTCCGCGAGCAGGTACAGAACGTCGAGTGACGTTGCCCGAGACCATGTCCGCGGTGAAGGACCGATGAAGCAGAAGACTGCACCGACCCCCAGCCCGATCGAGCGACGCGGCCTGGTGCTGATCCTGTCCTCGCCCTCCGGTGCCGGCAAGACGACGCTCACGCGCAACATCGCCAATGCCGGCGGCTGGCGGCTGGAACTCTCGATTTCGGTCACGACCCGCGAGCGGCGCCCTTCCGAGATCGACGGCCGGCACTACCATTTCATCGACCGCGAGGCGTTCGAGGGTCTGCGCGCCCGCGACGATCTGCTCGAATGGGCGGAGGTCCATGGCAACTTCTACGGCACGCCGCGCCGTGCCGTTGAGAAGACCCTGGCCGAGGGCCGGGACATGATCTTCGACATCGACTACCAGGGCACTCGGCAGGTCCGCGAGCGCTTGCAGGACGACGTCGTCACTGTCTTTATCCTGCCGCCGAGCTTTTCGGAGCTCCGCCATCGCCTGGAACGCCGGGCCGAGGACTCCCCTGCCACCATCGAGAAGCGCCTCGCCAATGCGCGCAACGAGATGCAGCGCTGGGTTGAGTACGACTACGTCATCGTCAACGACGACCTCGACGAGTCCTTTCGAGCGCTCGAATCGATCCTCGCCGCCGAGCGCTTGAAGCGCGTGCGCCGCACCGGACTCGCGGGGTTCGTCGATAGCATGCTCGCGGAGCCCGCGAGCCTCGTCTGATCCGCTGCCAGGATCGACCTCTCAGCGCTGAGCCCTGGCGAGCATCGCGAGCAGGCTCGGCACGTCCTTCGTGGAAATGTCGGCGATCCGCCAGCCGGACGGCGTGGCGGCGAGTTTGTAGCGCACGTTGATGGTGCTCTTGCCGATCATGAACCGCGCGCTCACCCGCGCAGTCTTGCCGTCCTCTTCTTCCACCGAGACCTTCGTCCCTTTCAGGCCCGTATCATCCTGGCAGGCGCAGATCGGGTCGAAGTCGAGATTGCCGGCCTCACCGTTCTTGGCGGCCTGCCGCTGATCCTCGCGAACACGCTGCAGCAGCGGATCGGCGAGCCAATTCTGGGGGGTGTCGAAGATAGGCGAGGCGCCGCCCTTCCGGGGATAGAGCCCGTAGAGCGCCTTGAGCAGGCCCTCCGGCGAGCCGCCTTCCGCAGCCCGAGCCTGCGTTGCGAGGGAGCCAACGAGGGCGAAACAGAGGACGAGAATCGCAGTTCTCATGGGGACGGCTCCGTCGATCGATGCCGGGCCCACGGCTCGCAATTTCCGGCGTCGCTCTCCATATCGTCTTTGCGCGATTTGCGCGCCTCACCCGCCCTTCGCTATGCAGCCCCGGCCCAAGCACGGCCCGACGTGACGCGTTGGCCGCAGCATTGCCGATCCCGCAAGCACGGCGATCCGCCGAACGGAGACGTCATGAGTTCCGGACTGCCCACGACAGCAGCACCGCTCGCCGAAGGTGCCGACGATGCGATCCTGCCATTTGCCGTGGAGCCGCTGGATCTGCGCGGCCGCTCTGTGCGGCTCGGCCCCTCCATCGACACCATCCTGCGACGGCACGACTATCCGAACCCGGTGGCGCGCCTCCTCGGAGAGGCAACCGCTCTGACGGCGCTACTCGGCTCCTCGCTGAAGGGCGAAGGCCGCTTCCAGCTTCAGACCAAGACGGACGGTCCGGTCGAGATGATCGTCGTCGATTACGAGGCGCCCGACCGGCTGCGCGCCACGGCGCGCTTCGATGCCTCCCGCGTCGCTGCCCTCGGCGCCAAAGCGAAGGCGGCCGACCTGATCGGCAACGGCCACCTCGCCATGACCATCGATCAGGGTTCGACCCAGAGCCGCTACCAGGGCGTCGTCGCGCTGGAAGGGCAGGGGCTGGAGGAGGCCGCGCACCAGTACTTCCGCCAATCGGAACAGATCCCGACGCGTGTGCGATTGGCCGTCGCCGAACAGGTTGAGGGTGGCGAGCAGCGCTGGCGAGCGGGCGGCCTGCTGATGCAGTTCCTGCCCTCCTCGCCCGATCGGATGCGCCAGGCCGATCTCAACCCCGGCGACGCGCCGGAGGGTCACGAGCGGCTCGATGAGAACGCGCTGCCGGAGGACGACGCCTGGGTCGAGGCACGTTCGCTGGCCGCGACCGTGGAGGACCACGAGCTCGTCGATCCGGCTGTGTCGAGCGAGCGACTGCTCTATCGACTCTTCCATGAGCGCGGCGTGCGCGTCTTCGAGGCACAGCCACTGGTCGAGCAATGCCGCTGCTCGCGCGAGCGGGTGCTCGGTATGATTCGGTCCTTCTCGGACGAGGAGCGTCGCGACATGGTGGCCGACGACGGCAAGATCGGCATCACCTGCGAATTCTGTTCGCGCCGCTACGTTGTCGATCCGGCCGAGGCCGAAGGCGAGGCCGCGTCTGAGGCAGGCGAGAGCCTCCACTAAGGGGGTGTGCGCTTGACTGGATCCGTTCCATGTTAGGCGAAACGTTGCGGCGCAGCAGGCTGGTCATCGCTCTTCTCGTGCGATCGGCCCCATGCGCCGGATCCGAGCAGGGCCAGGATCGCATGACCGACCTCCACCCCGAGATTGCCGCCGTCACGGAGCGCGTGATCGCGCGCTCCCGCGACACGCGCCGCGCCTATCTCGACCTGATCGAGCGCGAGCGCGAGGCCGGTGTCCACCGCCCGATGCTCGCCTGCGGCAACCTCGCCCACGGCTTCGCGGCGTCGGGCGAGGACAAGCCGGCGATCATCGCAGGCCGGGCCATGAACATCGGCATCGTCACCGCCTACAATGACATGCTCTCGGCCCATCAGCCCTATGGGCGCTATCCGGACCAGATCAAGGTCTTCGCCCGCGAGGTGGGCGCGACGGCACAGGTCGCTGGCGGCACCCCGGCCATGTGCGACGGTGTCACCCAAGGCCAGCGCGGCATGGAGTTGTCGCTGTTCTCCCGCGACACCATCGCGCTGTCGACGGCAGTGGGTCTGAGCCACGGCATGTTCGAGGGCGCGCTGCTGCTGGGCATCTGCGACAAGATCGTGCCCGGCCTGATGATCGGCGCGCTGCGCTTCGGTCACCTGCCGATGATCCTCGTGCCGGCCGGGCCGATGCCCTCGGGCCTCGCCAACAAGGAGAAGCAGCGCATCCGCCAGCTCTATGCCGAGGGCAAGGTTGGCCGCGCCGAACTCCTAGAGAGTGAGTCGGCCTCCTATCACGGGGCCGGCACCTGCACCTTCTACGGCACCGCCAACTCCAACCAAATGATGATGGACGTGATGGGCCTGCACATGCCGGGCGCTTCCTTCATCAACCCCGGCACGAAGCTGCGCCAGGCCGTAACGCGCGCAGCCGTCCACCGGCTGACCCAGATCGGCTGGAGCGGAAACGATTACCGCCCGATCGGCCATTGCGTCGACGAGAAGGCCATCGTCAACGCCATCGTCGGGCTGCTCGCGACCGGCGGCTCGACCAACCACGCCATCCACCTGCCGGCGATAGCCCGCGCGGCGGGTATCGTCGTCGACTGGGAGGATTTCGACCGGCTCTCGGCCGCCGTGCCGTTGATTGCCCGCGTCTATCCGAACGGTGCCGGCGACGTGAACCACTTTCACGCGGCCGGAGGAATGTCCTACGTCATCGCGAGCCTGATCGATGCCGGGATGCTGCACGACGACATCCTGACCGTCTCGGGTTCAAGGCTGCGTGACCATGCCCGCGACCCGAAGCTGTCCGGCGAGGATCTCGTCTTCGAAGACGCCGTCGCCCAGAGCCTCGACGACACGATGCTGCGCCATCCCGCAGCCCCGTTCCAGCCGGATGGCGGCATGCGGCTGGTCAAGGGCAATCTCGGTCGCGCCACCTTCAAGACCAGCGCCGTCGCGCCCGAGCGCCGCACGATTCAAGCGCCAGCCCGCGTCTTCTCCGACCAGGACGACGTCATTGCTGCCTTCAAGGCGGGCGAGTTGGAGAAGGACGTGGTGGTGGTGGTGCGCTTCCAGGGCCCGCGCGCCAACGGGATGCCGGAACTGCACAAGCTGACCCCGCCGCTCGGCGTGCTGCAGGACCGCGGCTTCAAGATCGCGCTGGTGACGGATGGGCGCATGTCGGGCGCGTCCGGCAAGGTGCCGGCGGCGATCCATCTCAGCCCCGAGGGTGTCGGCGGCGGCCCGATCGGCCGCATCCGCGACGGCGACGTGATCCGGCTGTCGGCGGAGGAGGGCGTGCTTGAAGCCCTTGTCGATCCGGCCGAGTGGGATTCGCGCGAGGACGCTGTTCCGCCGCCGTCCGGCCTCGGCACTGGACGCGAGCTATTCGCCTTCATGCGCCACGGCGCCGATGGAGCAGAGCAGGGCGCTTCCACGATGCTGGCCGCGGCGGGACTCTAGCCGAAGCCGCGAGCCCGTCATTCCGAGCCGACAGCGAAGCCATCCAGGACCACTCACCCGACGTCAGCGAGTTGGCCTTGGATTGCTTCGCTGCGCTCGCAATGACGACAAGACGACGCTGACGAGGAGACACTGATGGCCAACGACATCGACGCACTCATGCGCTCCGTCCCCGTCATCCCGGTCCTAGTGATCGAGGATGTCGCCCATGCGGCTCCGATCGCCGAGGCGCTGGTCGCCGGCGGCCTCGTCGCGCTCGAGGTTACCCTGCGCACCCCTGCGGCTCTCGACGTGATCCGTGAGATGTCGAAGGTGCCGGGCTCAGTGGTCGGTGCCGGCACGGTGCTGAACCCGAAAGATCTCGACGCGGCGCTCTCGGCCGGAGCCAAATACATCGTCAGCCCCGGCCTCACGGCCCCACTGACGGAGGCCGCGCAAAAGAGCGGCGTGCCTTATCTGCCCGGCATCGCCAATGCCGCCGACATCATGCGCGGGCTCGACCATGGGCTCGACCGGTTCAAGTTCTTCCCTGCGGAGGCTTCGGGCGGCCTCAAGGCGCTGAAGGCGCTGGCGGCCGTGTTCGGCAACGTCCGCTTCTGTCCGACCGGCGGCATCTCCGAGGTCACGGCGCCGGAATGGCTCGCCCATCCATCGGTGCTCTGCGTCGGTGGAAGCTGGGTCGTGCCAGCGGGCACGCCCAATCCGGCCGCGATCCGGAAAGCTGCGGAAACGGCCAGCCGCCTGCGGTGAGCATGGAAGGAACGACCAACCTCCTGTCTGGCTGCGCCGCTTATTGATCAAGGTCTCGCAAAGTCAATTTGCGCCGCAAGCTGCAACAGATCGTGATCGGAGCGCCCCTTTATGGTCAAGCTTGGGCCGCTATCGAGACTAGGATCGACAAATCCAAAAATGTCGAAACCCTTTTCGCCCTTCTGACGTTTCGAACCCAGATTTGAAACTGGAGGAAGGTCTCATGAAGAGAGTTGCGATTGGTCTGGCTGCGCTTCTGCTGAGCACATCGGTCTACGCCCAGCAAGGTGGCGGCGCTGCCAGCGCTGGCAACGCAGGCGGCGGCTCTGAAAGGTCCGCCATGGGCGGCGGACGCAGCGGCGGCGGTGCTGGTGGCGGTGCGGCGGCTTCCCGCGATGAGGGTGGCGGTGCAGGTGCCGCGCAGGCCTCTCGTGGCAGCGACAGGGGTAGCGCAGCCGGCGGGGCAGAAGGCCGTAGTGCCGGGGCAGAAACCAGCCGCAGTGCCGGCAGAGCCGCCACGAATGAGCGCGGCGGCGGAATGCGCGATGACCGCGGCGTTCGCAGCGACAGGGCCGAGCGCGGCGGCCACAACGAGCGCTTCAGCGAGCGCAGCAGCAGCCGGTTCGACGTCCGCACCTCGTCGCGCGGCGAGCATTTCGACGGCGGTCGCCGCAGTGGGCGCTACGTGTTCATCGGCGGAAAGCGGGTCATCTACGGCTCGCCCGAGTATCGCCGCCTCGTCGTCACCGAGCGCAGCGGCAACCGCGGCAAGCGCTACGTGATGGTCCGTGGCCAACGCGTGATCTACGGCTCGCCGGAATACCGTCGTCTGATCGTCACCGAGCGTCGTGGCGGCACCCGTGAGCGCTACGTGACCATCCGCGGTCAGCGCGTGCTCTACGGCTCGCCGGAGTATCGCCGTCTCTCGGTGAATGTCGGCGGCCGTGGCGGCTTCGAGCGTGATCGCGTCTCCACCCGCACGAGCGTCTCGTCCCGTGAAAACTTCCGCGGTCGCGACGAGCGCAGCGGACGCCGTGCCGAGCAGACCGAGGGCAGCAAGGGTATGACCCGCGGCAATGAGGGCGGCATGCGCAATGCCGGCACCGACACCAAATCCGGCAGCGGCATTCGCAATGCCTCGGACAATGGCGGCACGGGCAGCGGTATCCGCAATGCGGGTGGCGGCGCGGCTGGCGCCGGCAATGCAGGCGGCGACCGCGGTTCTATGGGCGCCGGCGGTGCGATGGGCAAGGGCAGCGGTGCCGGTGGTGGCGCCGGGGCCGGTGCTGGCGGCGGCCGCAACTGAGCTGCAGGCGCGATCATCTGACGAACGGAGAGGGGCCGGAAACGGCCCCTTTTCTTTTTGCCAATCAGACTTTCAGCACCGGCTCGCCGACATTGCCGCTGCCGCGCTGGGCGAGATAGTCGGGCTGGAACAGGCACATGCGGACGGCGTCCCGGTAGCGGCCGTTCACAAAGAACTCGTCACGCAAGACACCCTCGGGCTTGAAGCCGCAGCGCTCGTAGATGCCCACTGCCCGCGTGTTGTCCCGGTCGACATGCAGATAGAGCTTGTGGATGTTCAGCACGCTGAAGGCGTAGTCCATGGCGATCCGCGTCGCCTTCCAGGCATAGCCGCGCCCCTGGAAACCCGGGTGGATCGCGATCTGGAACTCGCAGCGCCGGTGCAGGTGGTTGATCTCGACGAGCTCGATCAGCCCGGCCGGCTCGTCCCCCTCCGTCGCTATGATGAAGCGCCGCTCGGTCTGGTTGTGGATGTTGCGTTCGTAGAGCTGCTGCAGTTCGGCGAAGGACTCGTAGGCCTCCTCGAACCAGTAGCGCATGATGCTGTCGTTGTTGTTGAGCTGGTGCACGAAGCGCAGGTCCTCGCGCTCCAGCGGTCTCAGCTTCACCAGGCCAGCCGATCGCCTCGCGCTCATGCCCTGCACTCGGCCAGCAGGCGTCGCAGGAAGGCTTCCCCCCGCTCCAGCTCGTTCAGGGCGATGAACTCGTCGGGCTGGTGCGCCTGGTCGATCGAGCCAGGCCCACACACCACCGTCGGCAGGCCTGCCTGCTGGAAGCGGCCAGCCTCGGTGGCGTAGGAGACGGAGATGGTGCGGTTGCGCCCGGCAAGCCGCAGAGCCAGGGTCTCGGCCTCGGAGCCCGGTTCCGGCGCGAGGCCCGGCACCGCAACCTCCTCCATGGTCTCGATCCGACCATATGCGCCATAGCGGTTGAGCCGGTCGGAGAGCACGCGCTCGCTCGCCTGAGCGAACAGCCGCGGAATCTCAGTCAGGTCGAGATCGGGCAGGCCGCGGAACTCCCACTGGAAGCTGCAGCTCTTGGCGAGGATGTTGCGCGCCGTGCCACCCTGGATCACGCCGACATGCACCGTGGTGGCGGGAGGATCGAACCGGCCCGAGGAGTCGCCCCGCTCGATCATGACGTCGGAGATCCGGTTCAGCTCGGCGACGAGATCGGCCGCCGCCGCCACGGCGTTGGCGCCAAGCGAGGGCTTCGAGGAATGTGCCTCGTGGCCGTGCACGACCGTGTCGTAGGTGACGACGCTTTTATGAGCGTCCGCCACTTCGAGCCCGGTTGGCTCGCCGACGATGACGGCACCCGGACGCGGCAGGCTGACGCCGAAGCGAGCGACGGTGTCGAGCACGCCGAGGCAGCTCACCTCCTCATCGTAGGAGAGCAGAATGTGGATCGGCCGCTTCAGCTCGGTCTCCACCGCCTGCGGCACCAGACCGAGCGCCAGCGCGTCGAAACCCTTCATGTCGACCGAGCCGCGGCCGTAGGCGCGCCCGTCGGCGATGCGGAGCCTGAAGGGGTCGGAGGTCCAGGCCTGGCCGGTGACCGGCACCACGTCGGTATGGCCCGAGAGCACGACGCCGCCGTCGATCATCGGTCCGAGGGTCGCGAAGATTGCCTGCTTGTCGCCGGCCGCGTTCGGCACGCGGACATAGGGCACGCCCCAGCCGTCCAGATAGCCGGCGACGAAATCGATCAGCGCGATATTGGATTTCGAACTCTCAGTGTCGAAGGCAACGAGCCGTTCGAGGAGTTCGAGGGTCGTGAACCGGCTCGCTTCCGACGGCATCGCCTCAGTGGATGCTGCGGCGAACGTGCGGCGAATCGAGCGAGAAGGCCGGGATCTCCGCCTCGAAGCTGTCACCGCCGATGATCGTCATGGTGTAGCTGCCAGCCATGAGGCCGTCCGGCGTCGTGAGCGGGCAGCCGCTGGTGTAGCTGAACGACTCGCCCGGGCCGAGGAGGGGCTGCTTGCCAACCACACCGGCCCCGCGCACCTCCTGGCAGGCGCCGTGCCCGTCGATGATGCGCCAATGGCGGGAGCGCAGCTGGACCTTCTCGCTACCGTTGTTCACGATCTCGACCGTATAGGCGAAGAAATAGCGGCTATCGCCGGGTGACGATTCCTCCTCGACGAAGCGAGGCTCGACGGTCACCGTGATGCCGCGGGTCTCGGCCTTGTACATCGCCGGAATGGTCTCCCTCGCCCATCGCAAGCGGTCACGCGACAACCGCTCGGCCTCGTGGTACGTGGCGCCCAGAGTCCCGTCAATCGCGACGAAGTACGTCGGAGTTCTCTTGGCGCAAGCCTCGCCCCAGGCCCTGCATCCTCGAGTTGCCGACGCCTCCCTGTCCTACTGCCTAGGGTCAGCCGCGCTGCTCGCCGTGACCGCCGGCTTCCTCTCCCAGGCGCCCGTTTCGAACGGACCGGCGAGTCTCGCTTTGGCCGCCGCGATCGCGCTCGACGCCGCCTCGCGGCTGGCCGCGGCGGCCCTCTCGCGGCGCTGCGGGCTGGCGCTGGCGATGGGCGGGCTGCCGTCGCTGGTCCTGCCGCTCGGCGCGATGCCGGGCCTCGCCGCCGCCATCCTTGTGCTGCTGCCGCTCCTTGGGGGCGGCCGGTTTCCGGTTGTCGCGAGCCTGATTGCGGGGCTGATTGCCATGGGCGCGCTCGCGCGCCTCTCCTTCATTCGCAGCGTCCTGTCCCGCACCGGGGCGGAGAAGCGCGATGCCCCGACAGGGCTCCAGACCCCGCCCGTACCCTCCGAGGCCAGCTCGGGAAAGATCGCAGCATGACAGGCAATGCGGCCGCGCAGGACGGCATTCTTTCGGCGCGCGGCATCGCCGCCCTGACCGAGGCGGGGGCGATCAAGCCCGAGCGGCCTTATGCGGCGGACCAGATCCAGCCCGCGAGCCTCGATCTGCGTCTCGGCGCCCGCGCCTATCGCGTCCGCACGAGCTTCCTGCCGGGCAGGGGGCGCACCGTCGACACCTGCGTCGACGGGCTGGCGCTGCATCCGGTCGACCTCACTGTGGGCGCCGTCCTCGAGACGGGCTGCGTCTACATCGCCGAGGTGCAGGAGCACCTCGCTCTGCCCGCCGACCTCTGCGCCAGCGCGAATCCGAAGAGCTCCACCGGCCGGATCGACGTGTTCACCCGCGTCATCACCGACCGGGCCGCCGCCTTCGACCAGGTCGAGGCCGGCTATCATGGCCCGCTCTATGCCGAGATATCCCCGCGCACCTTCCCGGTCCTCGTCCGAACCGGCACGCGGCTGTCGCAGATCCGGTTCCGCAGGGGCGAGCCGAGGCTGAACGATACTGAGCTCGCCGCCCTGCACGCGCGTTCGCCGCTGGTGAGCGCAGCCTCGCCGTCCTTTACCGGCGGCGTGGCGGTCTCGGTGGATCTCGCAGGCTTCGACGGGCTGATCGGCTACCGGGCCAAGCGCCATACCGGCCTGATCCACGTCGACAAGCCGGGCGCCCACAAGACCGCCGACTTCTGGGAGCCACTCGCCGCCGACGGCAGCGGCACGCTGATCCTCGATCCGGGCCAGTTCTACATCCTCGCCTCGAAGGAATCAGTGCAGGTCCCCCCGGACCACGCCGCCGAGATGGTGCCGTTCGACCCGCTCGTTGGTGAGTTCCGAGTGCACTATGCCGGCTTCTTCGATCCGGGCTTCGGCTATGCCGGGGCAGGGGGGGCCGGCGCGCGCGCCGTGCTCGAGGTGCGCTCGCGCGACGTGCCCTTCCTGCTGGAGGACGGCCAGATCGTCGGCCGCCTCGTCTACGAGCGGATGGCCGAGGTGCCGGAGGCGCTCTACGGCGCGGGCGCCGGCTCGAACTATCAGGCGCAGGGCCTGAAGCTCTCGAAGCATTTTTCCTGACAGGAGGGCGCCGGGCTCGACATGGCCCGGCGCAAGGCCGACCCAGCTGAGCACACGCCGAACATGACCGCGGTGCTCACCCGCGACCACATTCATGCGCGATCGCTCGGCCCGGCCATGATTTCTGGCGCCGGTCCGCGCGGTGTCGGGACTATCGGTCCGCGAGGGCCGCGCTGCGGCTGCCGGGGCTCCGGCGGGCGGCGGACCGCGCGGCCGGCTTCGGCGCGACGGCCGCGATGTCGAGCTCCTCGCCATTGGCTTCGAGGACCGGCAGCGCGTCGAGCTGGAACAGCGCCTGATCCACCACCGCGGGCGCGGCCGGCGCAGGTTCGGCGGCGGCCACCGCCGGCAGTTCCGCCGGCGCGTCCGTGGCCGCTGCCGGCACGATGGCGGCGATGGGCTCGACGACGGCCTGCGGCTCGGCGGGGGCCGGCGCGGCCGGCGTCAAGAGCGCGACCGTGCGCGGCTTCACGGGTGCAGGCTGCGCCACCTCCGCCACCGGGGCAAGGGCGGCTGGACGAGGCTGCGAGAGATGCGGGATCAGGACGAGGCCGCCGGCGAGGGCGGCCGCCGTCAGCGCGAGCGCGGCAAACGGCACCGGGCTGCCGCCGGCCGCCGATACGGCCCTCAGGGGACCGGGAACGATGCGCGCGGGGCGCCCGAACAGTCTCGACATCATGCGCCCTCGGCCGCTGCCATATCTCTTCGGCAACAACCCGTTAGCGGCTGTGGCGAAAGTGTGGCAGCCGGCGCGCCGCCGCTCGATCGGTTGTCGGGAAGTCGTTGCGGCGTCAGGGATGTCGCCTATCGAGGCCGGGAGGCCACAGATCAGGCGTCGGCCGCGGCCTCGTCGATGAGCCATTCGAGGCGCCCCAGGCTGCTGACGCGGCCGGAGGGCAGATCCTCGCCGGCGGCGAGCCGGGAGAGGGGATCGCGCTTGCCGGCGCCGCTCACCAGGAAGATCGCCGAGCGGGAGGAGGAGAGAGCCGGGAAGGTCAGCGAGATGCGCGGGACGAAGGGCTCCATGCCCGCCTCCGGCACCGGCACGACCCAGGCCGTCTCCTCCTCCAGTACCGGCTTGCCTGGAAACAGCGAGGCGGTGTGCCCGTCGTTGCCGAGGCCCAGCAGCACGAGGTCGAAGAGCGGCCGGGCCGGATCGAGCGTGTCCGCCCCGTAGAAGTCCTGCAGCGTCCGCTGATAGGCACGGGCGCCGACCTCCGCCCCCCCGTCGGAGGGGATGAAGTGGAAATGCGTCGTCGGCAGTGCCGCGCCGTGGCCGAAGGCCTCGCGCACCATGCGCACGTTGCTCAGGGGATCGTCCCAGGGCACGACCCGGTCGTCCCCGAAGAACCAGTGCAGGCGCGACCAGGGCAGGCGCCCGACATAGGCCCCGCTGGCCAGGAGTTCGTAGAGCCGTTTCGGCGTCGAGCCGCCGGACAGGCAGACCGCGATGCGATCCGCCGTCGCCGTGTCCACGATCGACAGCAGGTGGTCGGCGGCGGCGCGGGCCGTCGCCTCGGCATCGGGCAGGAGGGTGGTGTTCGGGGGCAGGGCGATCATGGGGCCCCCCTACTTGCGGCCGCCGGACGATCCCATGGCCGGAGCCGGCGCGCCCTCGATATGGCCGCCGAAACCCTTTCGCATGGCCGAGAGCAGCTTGTCGGCGTAGCTGTCGTGATCGCGCGAGCGGAAGCGGCGATAGAGCGCGTTCGACAGCACGTCCGCCGGCACGGCCTCCTCGACGGCCGCGTTGATGGTCCAGCGACCCTCGCCCGAATCCTCGACGTAGCCGGAGAACCCGTCGAGGCTCTCGTTGCCGGCGAGCGCCGTCGCCGTGAGGTCGAGAAGCCAGGACGAGACCACGCTGCCGCGCCGCCAGACCTCGGCGATGTCGCCGAGGTTGAGATCGTACCGGCGGAAATCCGGGACGTCCTCGGAATTGGCGTGCCGGAGGATGTCGAAGCCCTCGGCATAGGCCTGCATCAGGCCGTACTCGATGCCGTTATGGATCATCTTCACGAAGTGGCCGGCGCCGGTCGGGCCGGCATGGATGTAGCCCTCCTCGGCGCGCGGATCGCGGCCCTCCCGGCCGGGCGTGCGCGGGATGTCGCCGCGGCCGGGCGCCAGGGTCTTCAGGATCGGGTCGAGCCGGTCGACGGCCTTCTTGTGGCCCCCGACCATCATGCAGTAGCCGCGCTCCAGGCCCCAGACGCCGCCGGAGGTGCCGACATCCACGAAATGGATGCCCTTGTCCTTGAGCTCGGCGGCGTGGCGGATGTCGTCCTGGTAGAACGAGTTGCCGCCGTCGATGATGATGTCGTCGGCCTCCATCAAGCCGTGCAGGGCGGTGATGGTCTCGTTGGTGATCCGGCCGGCCGGCAGCATCACCCAGAGGGCGCGGGGCTTGTCCAGCTTGGCGACGAGGTCTTCGAGGCTCGTGGCCCCCGTCGCGCCTTCGCCCGCGAGGGCCTCGACGGCCTTGGCGTCCTTGTCGAAGACCACGGCCGTATGGCCGTTGCGCATGATGCGCCGGACGATGTTGCCGCCCATCCGGCCGAGGCCGATCATTCCGAGTTGCATCGCAGGTCTCCTTCAGAACGGCAGTCGGGCGCAACGAGGCCCGCTCGTCCAAACCACCACCTCGTCCTGAGGTGCTGCAAGCAAAGCGGAGGCCTCGAAGGAGGTCTCCAGACGTCTCGGTGATCCCTGGCGCCCTCCTCCGAGGCTGCTTCGCAGCACCTCAGGATGAGGGCGAGGGCGAGGAAGGCCGTTACGCCACCGCCTCCTTGATCGCCGCGGCGATGCGCTTGAGGCCGGCCTCGACGTCGCCACCCTTGATGTGGGCGCGCAGCGCCCGGCGGCCGCGCTCGGCGAGCACGGAGAAGTCGCCCCGCGCCTGCGCCGCGATCACGGTGGCGAAGCCGAGCTTGCGTCCGGGGATGGGCAGATCCTGCGACGGGTCGGCCGTGATCTGCAGGAACACGCCGCTCGACGGGCCGCCCTTGTAGGCCTGCCCCGTCGAGTGGAGGAAGCGCGGCCCGAATTCGAGGCAGGTCGCGACCTTCCTGGCGTCCCGCATGGCGAGCCGGGCGGGCTGCAGGATGGCGTGATGGGCCTCGTTGCGCTCGATATAGCCGAGGATGGCCGCGTAATCGTTCTCCTTCAGCCGGCCGATATGGCGGGCGATCGTCGCCTCGACGCCGCCTTCGCCCTGGGCCAGCGCCTCGGCATTGGCGGTGTCGGCGTAGAGGGCGATGGTCTCGTCCTCGAAAAGCGGCGTCTCGGCCGGGAGCGAACCGGTCTCCTCGGCAGCCGCGAACAGCTTCTTGGTCTCGACCTTGCTTGCCTCGACGTCGGGCTGGTCGAACGGGTTGATGCCGACCACCGCGCCCGCGACGGCCGTGGCGATCTCGAAGCGGAAGAATTCCTGCGCGAGCTGCTCGACCTTCTCCAGGTCGATGCGCACCACGGGATGTCCCTCGCTCTCCAGGCCCCGCACCGCCTCATCCTGCCCCGCATCGGCGCGGCCGTCGAGGCGCAGGTAGATGAAGAAGCGGTCGTGCCCGTAGACCGCCGGCACGCCGACCGGCTCGCCTTCGATCGGGATGACGCCCTTGCCTTCCTTGCCGGTGGATTCCGCGATGAGCTGCTCGGCCCAGGTGCCGAAGGTGCCGACGCCCGGCGAGCAGATGATCGTCACCTTGTCGCGGCCGTGCTCGACCGCGGCCGCGCCGATCGCCGCGCCGAGGCGCACGCCCGGATTGTTGGCCGGAGGCACCGCCGGGCCGGACGAGCGCACCATGATGTGCGCGCTCTCCAGGAACTCGTCGATCTCGACGCCGGCCGCCGCGGCCGGCACCAGCCCGAAGGCCGAGAGTACGGAGTAGCGGCCGCCGATCTGCGGCACGCCGTAGAAGATCTCGCGGAAGCCGTCGTCACGGGCTGCCTTCTCCATGGCCGATGCGGGATCGGTCACGGCGACGAAGTGGCGCCCGGCCCGGTCGCCGACGACCTCCTTCATGCGGCCGAGGAAGTAGTCGCGGAACACGTTGGGCTCGAGCGTCGAGCCGGATTTCGAGGCGACGATGAAGAGCGTCTTCTCGAGGTTCACCGCGGCCTCGACGGTGCGGACCTCGCTCGGATCGGTCGAGTCGAGGATCCGCAGCTTCGGCCAGCCCTCGCGAGCGCCGTAGCTGGCGGCGATCACCTCCGGGCCGAGGCTCGACCCGCCCATGCCGAGCACCACCGCGTCGGTGAAGCCCTCGGAGCGGATCTCCTCGGCAAAGGCCTGATACTCGCCGAGCCTGTCGAGCCCATCCTCGACGATGCGCAGCCAGCCGAGCCACTTGTCCTCGTCGCGGCCGGTCCAGACCGTCTTGTCATGCGCCCAGAGGCGGCGGATGGCGCCCTTGGCGCGCCAGGCCTCGATGGTCTTGTCGGCCGAGCCCTGGAGCTGGTCGCCGAGCTTGCAGCTCTGGCCGTTCAGCCGCGTGCCGAGGAAGGCGGCGCGCTTGCCGGCCACCGCGCCGAGCACCGCATCGGCCGCATCGACGAAGAGCTGCACACCCTCATCGACGAGCTGGCGGGCCACGGCCTCGATGTCGATGCCGGCCTTGGCGAGGCGCGCCATCACGGCCTCGGCATCGCCGATATTCTCCTCCAGCGAGGCCCGCACCTGACCATGGTCGCGGAACGCATCCATGGTCGCGGGCGGCATGGTGTTGACGGTGTTGGGGCCGATCAGCTCGGAGACGTAGAGCGTGTCGGGATAGGCCTTGTTCTTGGTGCCGGTGGAAGCCCAGAGCAGGCGCTGCGCCTTGGCACCCTTGGCCTCGAGGGCCGTCCAGTCGGCGCCGGCAAAGATGCGCTTGTAGGATTGGTAGGCGAGCTTCGCGTTCGCGATGGCAACCTTGCCCTTGAGATCCTCGAAGCCGCCCTTCTCGTCGAGCAGCTTGTCGACCAGGGAATCGATGCGGCTGATGAAGAAGCTCGCGACGCTCGCGACCCGCGAGACGTCGCCGCCCCGGGCGCCGAACTCGGTCAGCCCGTCGATGAAGGCGCGCGCGACGGTCTCGTAGGTGCTCTGCGAGAACAGCAGCGTGATGTTGATCGAGATGCCCTCGGCGGTGAGCTGGCGGATCGCCGGGATGCCCTCCGGTGTCGCGGGCACCTTCACCATGAGGTTGTCGCGGCCCACGGCCTTGTGCAGCCGGCGCGCCTCCTTCAGCGTCTCTTCCGTGTCGAGGGCGAGGTAGGGCGAGACCTCGAGGCTGACATAGCCGTCGGCGCCGTCGCTCGACTCGTAGACCGGGCGCAGCACGTCGGCGGCGGCCTGGATGTCGGCAATGGCGAGGCCCTCATAGAGGTCGATGACCCGGGCATCGCCCTTGTCGAGCACCGCCTTGAGGCTGTCGTCGTACTCGGCCGAATGGCCGATCGCCTTCTCGAAGATCGCCGGGTTCGAGGTGACGCCGCGCAGGCCGTCCCGCTCGACGAGCGCCTTCAGCTCGCCCTTGGCGATGAAGCCGCGCGCCACGAAATCGAGCCAGACCGCCTGCTGGTGGTCGTTGAAGAGGGCGTTCAGCGCGCTCATGTCGGTCGATCCTCAAGAACTTCGTTTCGTCCGCGTCCGAGAGATAGGGCTCGAACGCTGACCGCAGCACCCTCTCTCGCGGCGGGAGCGGGCATTTTCTTCGTCGGATTCGCCCGACGGCCTTCCATCTCTCTCCGTCAGCCCGGAGCCGCAAAGCGGAACCCGGAATCCAGGATGGAGCGCCACGAAAAGGCGCAGCATCACGGGTGGATTCCGGGTTCCCGCCTTCAGCGGGCCCGGATTGACGATGGCGTTTCCTGCCCAGCCCTACTTCTTGTGCCGTGCAAGCTGCTCGCGGGCGGCCTCGATGACCTTCTCGGCCGAGAAGCCGAACTTCTTCTGGAGGTCCTTGATCGGCGCCGAGGCGCCGAAGGTGTGCATGCCGATGATCGCGCCGGCGGAGCCGGCATAGCGGTCCCAGCCGATCACCGTGCCCTGCTCGACGGCGACGCGGGCCGTGACCTCGGGCGGCAGGACCGCGTTCCGGTAGGCCTCGTCCTGGCGCTCGAACAGATCCCAGGACGGCATCGAGACCACGCGGGCCTTCACGCCCTCGGCCTTCAGGGTCTCGTAGGCGCCGACGCAGAGCTGCACCTCGGAGCCGGAGCCGAGCAGCAGGATGTCGGGCGTGCCCTCGCAATCGGCCAGCACATAGGCGCCCTTGGCGGTGCCGGCGGCCGGGCCGTAGGTGGAGCGGTCGAAGGTCGGCAGCGGCTGGCGCGAGAGCGCGAGCACCGCCGGCTGGTTCTTCAGCGAGAAGATCACGCGATAGGCCTCGGCGACCTCGTTCGCATCGGCCGGGCGCAGGGTGACTAGGCCGGGGATCGCGCGCAGCGAGAGGAGCTGCTCCACGGGCTGGTGGGTCGGGCCGTCCTCGCCCACGCCGATCGAGTCGTGCGTGAAGATGTGGAAGACCGGCAGCTCCATCAGCGAGGCGAGCCGGATCGGCGGGCGCATGTAGTCGGCGAAGACCAGGAAGGTGGCGCCGTAGGCGCGCAGGCCGACGAGGCCGAGGCCGTTCACGATCGAGCCCATGGCATGCTCGCGCACGCCGAAATGCACGTTGCGTCCGCCCGGGTTCAGCGGGGTCAGCGAGCCGGCCCCCTCGAAGGTGAGGTTCGACTTGTTCGAGGGCGCCAGGTCGGCCGAGCCGCCGAGCAGGAACGGCACGCGCGGGGCGATGGCGTTGAGCACCTTGCCCGAGGATTCGCGCGTCGCGAGGCCCTTGGCATCGGCGGGGAAGACCGGGATGTCCTTGTCCCATCCCTCCGGCAGGCGGCCTTCGAGGAAGGCGTCGAGCTCCTCGGCATGGGTTGCGTCGGCCTGCCGCGCCTCCTCCAGCAGCGCCTGCCACTCCGTGAACAGGGCGGCGCCGCGCTTGCCGATGCCGTCGGCGAAGGTGTCGTAGACGCCGTCCGGCACGTAGAACTGCTTGTCCTCCGGCCAGCCATAGGCGCGCTTGGTGCCCTTGACCTCCTCCTCGCCGAGCGCGTCGGAATGCGCCTTCGAGGTGTTCTGCTTGGTCGGTGCGCCGTAGCCGATGATCGACTTGACGATGATCAGGGTCGGCCGGTCGTGCGAGGCCTTGAAGGTGTCGAGCGCCGCGGCGATGGCGTGCGCGTCGTTGGCATCCGCCACGCGCATGACCTGCCAGCCATAGGCGAGGAAGCGGGCGGCGACCTCCTCCGAGAAGGCGAGCTCGGTATGGCCCTCGATGGTGATGGTGTTGTCGTCGTAGATCCAGCACAGGTTCGACAGGCGCAGATGCCCGGCGACCGAGGCGGCCTCGGAGGCGACGCCCTCCATCAGGTCACCGTCCGAGCACAGGGCGTAGACGTCGAAATCGTAGAGCGGCAGGCCGGGCCTGTTCAGGCGGCTGTTCAGGAAGCGGCTGCCGATCGCCATGCCGACGGAATTGGCAACGCCCTGGCCGAGGGGGCCGGTGGTGGTCTCGACGCCGGTGGTGAAATGGTACTCGGGATGGCCCGGCGTGCGGCTGTCGAGTTGGCGAAAGGCCTTGATGTCGTCGAGGGCGATGGCCGGGGCGTTGCCGCTGTCCTTCTCGACCACGCGGGCGAGGTGCAGCAGCCCGTAGAGCAGCATCGAGGCGTGGCCGCAGGACAGGACGAAGCGGTCGCGATTCGGCCAGTGCGGGTTGGCCGGGTCGTAGCGCAGGTAGCGGTTCCACAGGGTGTAGGCGACGGGCGCGAGGCCCATCGGGGCGCCGGCATGGCCGGAATTCGCCTTCTGCACCGCGTCGATGGCGAGCGTCCGGATCGTGTTGATCGCGAGCTGGTCGCTCTCGCTGAAGCCGCTCTTGGCGACGGTGTCTGCTCCGCTCATACCGTGTGTCTTCCCAATTTTGTCAGAGCGGCAGGGCGGTCGCCGGTGAGAGCGAGGACGTATCGTCCTCATCATCCCCGCCGGCCGCCTCGGCCGTGCCACGCGTCGCCTTCGGCGAGGTCGCGCGGCTGTAATTGAGGATCGTGTTCACGAGTGCAACGTGTGTGAACGCCTGCGGGTAGTTCCCCACCAGGCGTTTGCGCTTGACGTCGTATTCCTCGGAAACCAGTCCGAGGTCGTTACAGATCCCGATCAGGCGCTCGATGATGGCGCGCGCCTCGTCGCAGCGCCCGAGACCGATCAGGTTGTCGGCGTACCAGAATGTGCAGGGCAGGAAAGCACCCTCGCCCCCCGGCAAGCCGTCCACGCGGGACCCCTCGGTCTCGTAGCGCAGGACGAAGCCATCGCGCATCAGGTGCTTCTCCACCGCCTCGACGGTGCCGATCACGCGCGGGTCGTCCTGGGGCAGGAAGCCGACATGCGCGATGAGCAGCAGGCTCGCATCGAGCGCCTTCGCGCCATAGGACTGGACGAAGCTGTTGAGCTGCCGGTCGAAGCCCTTCTCGCAGACCTCGGCGTGGATCTCGTCGCGGATCCGGCGCCAGAGGCCGACCGGCGCCTGGGGCGATTCCTCCTCCGTATGCGCACGGATCGCCCGGTCGAAGGCCACCCAGGCCATCACCTTGGAATGGACGAAGTGGCGGCGCCCGCCGCGCACCTCCCAGATCCCCTCGTCCGGCTCGCGCCAGGCGGTCTCCAGATGCTTCATGATCGCGCGGCCGACGCGCCAACCGTCCTTGTCGCCGCGCATGCCGCGCTGGCGCGCCTGGAAGAGCGCGTCGAACAGCTCGCCGTAGACGTCGAGCTGGAACTGCTCGATCGCCGCATTGCCGATCCGGACCGGCCGCGAGCCCTCGTAGCCCGGCAGCCAGGCCAGCTCGATCTCGGGCAGCAGGCGCTCGCCGGCGATGCCGTAGAGGATGTGCGCCTGTTCCGGGCTGCCGGCGACGGCGCGCAGCAGCCAGTCGCGCCAGGCCCGCGCCTCCTCGATGAAGCCCGAATCCATCAGCGCCATCAGGGTGAAGGTCGAATCGCGCAGCCAGCAGAAGCGGTAGTCCCAGTTGCGCACCCCGCCGAGATCCTCCGGCAGGGAGGTGGTGGGCGCGGCGACGATGCCGCCGGTCGGCCGGTAGATCAGCGCCTTCAGCGTCAGCAGCGAGCGCTTGAGCATCTCGTCCCAGGGCGTGCCCGAGGCGCAGTTGTCCGACCATTCGCGCCAGAAGCGGTTCGTGTCGGCGAGCACCTTACGCGGCTCGATCGGCGGCGGGTCCTCGCAATGCGACGCGCCGTAGCTCAGCACGAACCAGACGCTCTCGCCCTCGTGGATCGTGAACTCGCTGATCGTGGTCTTGCCGGCGCCGCGCAGCGGGGCGTGCGTGCGCAGGATGACCTTGTGGGGGCCTGAAATGGCGCGCAGGTCACCGAGCTCGTTGCGGGAGACCCACGGAACGGCCGAGCCGTAATCGAAGCGCACGGCGAGATCCATGCGCATGGCGACCCGGCCCTTGAGGCCCTCGACGAGGCGGATCAGGTGCGAGCCGTCGCCCGCCGGCATGTAGTCGGTGACCCGAACCTCGCCCTCGCGGGTCGTGTGGTAGGTGTCGAGGACGAGCGAGCCGGTGCGGTAGCGCCAGGATTGCTTGGCCTGTTCGGCCACGGGCGCCAGCTTCCAGAATCCGTGCTCTTCCGTGCCGAGCAACCGCGCGAACAGGGCCGAGGCGTCGAAGCGCGGCCAGCACAGCCAGTCGATGCTGCCGTCTCGCCCGACGAGCGCCGCCGTACGGCCGTCGCCGATCAGCGCGTAATCTTCGATTCGACCTGCCATGGAACCTCGGGCGACGGCACTGGCGAAGGCCGCGAGATCGGAGGTAGGGCCAGTATTGGACCGGTCCAGCCCGGCCGCGCTTTCCTGATGCGCATCTGTGCTGCAGCGCGATGGGAGCGCGCCGCGCCAGGGACGCTCAGCGGAGGCTGGCGAGCAGATCGACCACCGAGCCGCTGAGCGAGGCGGCACCGTTGCCGACGCTGCCGCCGATGGTGCGTACGCGCTCGACCCAGGAGGCAGCAGTGGCGGCGAAGGGCAGAGCGCCGGTGGGCAGATCCTCGTCGACCTCGCCACGGCCCCGCATCGGCGCGGGCACCGCCTCGGGCTCGGATGCAGCCCTGACCGGCGCGTTGCGCGTCGCGGTATCGACGCGGCGGCTATCGGCGCAATGGGGCGCAGCACAGGGGCGGCGGGCCGCATTCCGGACGGGGCGGTTCGCGCCCTGAGTGGCAGGCGCCTTGGCGGCGGGCGACACGTCGGCCATCTGCGGCACTTCGAGAACCGGTGCCGGCAGACGCCCGAAGGCAACGGCGGCATGGACGCTCGGCATCGCCTCGGATCCGGGCAGCACCGGATGGAAGCCGCCGGGCATCGTCATCGAGGCCGCGGCCGTCACCATGGACAGGGGAGGCGCCTCGGGAGCGGACGGTGTGTGGCAGAGCAGGGACAGGAGTCCGACGGCGAGCGCGGTGACGAGCGTCGGCAGAAAGGGCAAGGCCGATCCGCGCGCCACCGTGAGCGCTTCCACTCCGGGATCGCGGGGGGCGCATGCGCTCATCGGCTCGAGCCTCCGGTTCGCCTCGTTCCGGCATTTGCCGACCGGTTTGCGGCAGAACCAGGGCCGTTTCGTCTCTGGACGGAAACAATTGCAGACACAGCGTCGAGGGAACCGGCCGCTCTTCCGGAGCCAATCGCCGCGCAGAACCTCAGGCACGCGGCTTGCAAATCCATTTGCCGTCACGCTACCGCAACCCCGTCTCATCGCTCAGCAAAAAGCACCCGGCCTCGATGACCGAGACCAGCCTCACCGTTGCCGTGATCGATCCCAGCAGCCTGCGCGCCGCGATCCTCGAAGAGGGCCTGCGCGCCGCCGGGGTCGACTCGGTCGTGGTCGTGCCGGACGGACCCGACCTGCAGGCGCGGGTCGGTGCGCTGAAGCCCGACGTGGTGGTGGTGCATCTCGAGAGCCCGAGCCGCGACATCCTGGAACAGATGTCGGGCATCTCGCGGCATGTGGAGCGGCCGGTGGCGATGTTCGTCGACCGCTCCGACGCCACCATGATGCAGGCGGCGGTGGATGCCGGCATCTCGGCCTATGTCGTCGACGGCCTGCGCACCGAACGGATCAAGCCGATCCTCGACATCGCGATCCTGCGCTTCAACGCCTTCGCCCGGCTGCAGCGGGAGCTGATGGAGGCCAAGAGCGAGCTCGCCGACCGCAAGGTGATCGACCGGGCCAAGGGCATTCTGATGAGCCGCAAGGGCTTGCCCGAAGAGGAGGCCTACAAGCTGCTCCGCAAGCAGGCCATGAACGAGAAGCGCAAGATCATCGACATCGCCCGGGCGATCGTCACGGCGGCGGATCTGCTCGGATGAGGGTCGATCTCGGATACGTGCCCCTGACGGACGCCGCTCCGGTCATTGCGGCGGCAGAACTCGGTTTCGCGCGGGAGGAAGGGATCGACCTGGTGCTGTCGCCGGAGCCGTCCTGGGCGACCCTGCGCGACCGCCTGGCGCTCGGCCATCTCGATGCCGCGCATATGCTGGCGCCGCTGGCGCTTGCGACCCGGCTCGGCCTGTCCGGCCCACAGGCGGATCTCGTGGCGCCGATGGCGCTGAACCTCAACGGAAACGCCATCACGGTCTCTCTGCCGCTATGGGAAGCGATGGCTCCAGAGGCCGATGACCTCGACGCGGTGGCCTCGGCCTTTGCCCGTCTCGCCATGGCGCGGGCAGGGGAGGGAAGGCCGCTGACCATCGCCACCGTGCACCCGTTCTCCTGCCACAGCTACCAGCTCAGGATCTTTGCCGAGCGGGGCGGCCTCGATCTCGGGCGGGCGGTCCGGATCGTGGTGGTCCCGCCGCCGCAAACCGTCGATGCGCTCCGGCGCGGCGAGATCGACGGGTTCTGCGTCGGCGCCCCCTGGAACAGCATCGCCGTTGCCGCCGGGCTCGGCCGCATCGCCGCGCTCGGCTGCGAGATCGTGCCCGATTGCCCGGAAAAGGTGCTCGCCGTGCACGGGTCACAAGCGGAGGCACTGTCCCCCCTGGTGGAGGCGCTGCACCGCGCCGGCACTTGGTGCGCCGACCCGGCCAATGTCGGCGAGTTGGCCGGCCTGCTCTCGGAGAAGGGCGGCCTCGGCCCCGATACCGATCTGATTCGTCGAACGCTCACCGGTCATCTCGTGGTGGATCCCACGGGGCTGTGCCGGACCGCCCCCGACTATCTGAGGCTCGGCTCCAGCGTGCATCGGCCGAGGCCAGAACACAGGGCTTGGCTCGCCAGGCAAATGGCGGCATCGGGCCAGATCGCCGATGCGACCGAGGTTTGCGAGGAAGCCGAGGCCTTCTATCGGCCAAGCCTGCTCAAAGCTTGACCATTGTTTGGGGGTCGCCTGCCCTTTTGCAGCGCAAAGCGTCAATCGCCTCATTTTTGTGCAACGCACCTTCTTGAGCATTCGTGTGCGCCAGATGCTGCAAGGTGTAGATTTTATCTCTTAAAATCAGCAATTTAGCTCAATCCGGCCAATTTGGCACGGTTCGTGCAAACGTCCCTACATCCGTCAACGGCGACGGATTCTAGCCGTCAGCAAGGCCGCTGATCCGGATCATCCCACGCGATGCCATCGCGCGGACGATCTCGACCAGCGGCCTTTTTTGTTCGACCGCGATAGGCGCGGCGAGGCGTGGGGACATCATGGATTTCGATCGCAGCAGCACCCGTCGCAGCCTTCTGAAAGGCGCCTCCGCCACCCTCGCGCTGGCCGCCGCCGCGCGCACGGCGCTTCCGGGCGGCGCCTTCGCACAAGGTGCGGGTCCGGAGGTGAAGGGGGCGAAGCTCGGCTTCATCGCGTTGACCGATGCCGGCCCGCTCTTCGTCGCCAAGGAGAAGGGCATCTTCGCCAAATACGGCATGCCCGATGTCGAGGTGCTGAAGCAGGCCTCCTGGGGCACCACCCGCGACAACCTCGTCCTCGGCTCAGAGGGCAACGGCATCGACGGCGCGCACATCCTCACGCCGATGCCGTACCTGATCTCGTCCGGCCGCGTGACCCAGAACAACGTGCCGGTGCCGATGTACATCATGGCCCGGCTCAACCTGAACGGTCAGTGCATCTCGGTCGCCAAGGAGTACATCGACGCCAAGATCGGCGTCGACACCAAGCCCTTCAAGGCGCTCCTCGACGCGAAGAAGGCCGCCGGCAAGTCGGTCAAGGCC
The DNA here is from genome assembly GCF_007992215.1 of Methylobacterium gnaphalii. Taxonomy (GTDB): domain Bacteria; phylum Pseudomonadota; class Alphaproteobacteria; order Rhizobiales; family Beijerinckiaceae; genus Methylobacterium; species Methylobacterium gnaphalii. Next base: position 108,110 of record NZ_BJZV01000005.1, read on the forward strand.
GCCATGACCTTCCCAGGCGGCACCCACGACCTCTGGATCCGCTACTGGCTCGCCGCCGGCGGCATCGACCCCGACAAGGACATCGAGACCATCGTCGTTCCGCCCGCCCAGATGGTGGCGAACATGAAGGTCGGCACAATGGACTGCTTCTGCGTCTGCGAGCCGTGGAACGAGCAGCTCATCCACCAGGGCATCGGCTACACCGCGCTGACCACCGGCGAGCTCTGGAAGGACCACCCGGAGAAGTCGTTCGCCATGCGATCGGCATGGGTCGACAAGTACCCCAACGCCGCCAAGGCCCTGCTGATGGCGGTGATGGAAGCCCAACAGTGGTGCGAGAAGCCTGAGAACAAGGAAGAGCTCGCGGCCATTGTCTCCAAGCGCCAGTGGATCAACGTGCCGGTCGCGGACGTCGTCGACCGCATGAAGGGCAAGTTCGACTACGGCACCGGCCGCGTCGTCGAGAACAGCCCGGTGGCGATGAAGTTCTGGGCCGACAACGCCTCGTATCCCTACCAGTCGCACGACCTCTGGTTCATCACCGAGGACATCCGCTGGGGTAAGTACGACGCGAATGTCGACGCCAAGGCGCTGATCGCGAAGGTCAATCGCGAAGATCTCTGGAAGGATGCGGCCAAGGCGCTCGGCGTCTCGGCGATCCCCACCTCGACCTCGCGGGGCAAGGAAACCTTCTTCGACGGCAAGGTCTTCGATCCGGCCGACCCGGCCGCCTACCTGTCCAGCCTCGGCATCAAGAAGGTGGCGTGATGGCCTCGAGCTCCGCACTCTCCTCGGCCATCGGCGCCGCCCGCGATAAGGCCTCCGCCAGGAGCCGCGGGCCCTTCGTGACCATCAAGGGCATCCGGGCGGTCGCCGCCCGGGTGATCCCGCCGCTGGTGGTGCTCGCCGGCTTCCTGCTGCTCTGGCAGATGTTGTGCTCCGCCCCGACGGCCGGCCTGCCGCCGCCCTCGCGCGTCGTGTCCGAGGCCTGGGACATCATCGCCAACCCGTTCTTCGACAATGGCGGCACCGACAAGGGCCTGTTCTGGCACCTCGCCGCCAGCCTGCAGCGCGTCGCTCTCGGCTTCTCGCTCGCCGTCGTCGCCGGTGTCCTGCTCGGCACGCTGGTCGGCCAGTCGGAATGGGCCATGCGCGGCCTCGATCCGATCTTCCAGGTGCTGCGCACGATCCCGCCGCTCGCCTGGCTGCCGCTCTCCCTCGCCGCGTTTCGCGATGGGCAGCCATCGGCCATCTTCGTGATCTTCATCACCTCGATCTGGCCGATCATCATCAACACGGCGGTCGGCATCCGGAACATCCCGCAGGACTACCGCAACGTCGCCGCGGTCATCCGGCTGAACCCGATCGAGTTCTTCTTCAAGATCATGCTGCCGTCTGCGGCGCCGTACATCTTCACGGGCCTGCGGATCGGCGTCGGCCTGTCCTGGCTCGCCATCGTCGCGGCCGAGATGCTGATCGGCGGCGTCGGCATCGGCTTCTTCATCTGGGACGCGTGGAACTCGTCGCACATCAGCGAGATCATCGTCGCCCTCGTCTATGTCGGGCTCATCGGCTTCGTCCTCGACCGGCTGGTGGCCGGCGTGGGCTTGCTCGTGACCCGCGGCACCAGCGCAGCCTGAGGAGAACGCGCATGTCCCACCTCACCCTCTCCCAGGTCGGCATCAGCTTCACCCGCGCCGGCAAGACCTCCGAGGTGCTGCGCGAGGTCGACCTCACCATCGCCAAAGGCGAGTTCGTCTCGATCATCGGTCACTCCGGCTGCGGCAAGTCGACGGTGCTCAACATCGTCGCCGGCCTGCTCAAGGCCTCTACCGGCGCGGTGCTGCTCGACGGCAAGGAGGTGAACGCTCCCGGCCCCGACCGTGCCGTGGTGTTCCAGAACCACTCGCTTCTGCCCTGGCTGACGGTGCGCGAGAACGTCGCGCTTGCCGTCGACAAGGTGCTCGCCGGCAAGAAGAGCCGCACCGAGCGAGCCGAGTGGATCGAGCACAACCTCGCCCTCGTGAACATGATGCATGCCGCCGACAAACGTCCGGCCGAGATCTCCGGCGGCATGAAGCAGCGCGTAGGCATCGCCCGGGCGCTCGCCATGGAACCGAAGGTGCTGCTGATGGACGAGCCCTTCGGCGCCCTCGACGCGCTCACCCGCGCGCATCTCCAGGACTCGATCATGGAGATCCAGATGCGGCTGAAGAACACCGTCATCATGATCACGCACGACGTGGACGAGGCCGTGCTACTCTCCGACCGCATCGTGATGATGACGAACGGCCCCTCCGCCACGATCGGCGAGATCCTCGAGGTGCCGCTGAAGCGTCCGCGCCGCCGGCTCGAACTCGTGGAGGATGCCGCCTACGTGCATGCCCGCGCCGCGGTGCTCGAGTTCCTCTACGCGCGCCACGCCAAGCCCGCCTCTCTCGCAGCCTGAGGACGAGGGTCAGCGTGTCATGAGTGCGAGGGAAAGACTCGTCGTCGTCGGCAACGGCATGGCCTCGCTCCGCTTCCTGGAGCGGCTGACGGAACGGGCGCCGGGTCGCTTCGACGTCACCGTCGTCGGGGCAGAGCCGGTCGCCGCCTACAACCGGGTGCTGCTCTCCTCGCTGCTCGGCGGGGAGGTCGACGAGGCGGCCTGCGGCTTCCGCGGGCTCGACTGGTACGCCGGGCACGGCATCCGGCTGATCACGGGCGCACCGGTCACGGCGGTCGACCGCGAGAACGGTCTGGTCGTCGTCGGCGAGACCCACGTCCTGCCCTTCGACCGGCTGGTTCTCGCCGTGGGCTCGCTGCCGATCCGGTTGCCGCTGCCAGGCGCGGATCTGCCCGGCGTCGTCACGTTTCGCGATTTCGCCGACGTCGCCGCGATCCGTTCGGCGGCGGTGGACCAGGCGAAGGCGATCGTCATCGGCGGCGGCCTGCTCGGCCTCGAAGCCGCCGTCGGCCTCGCCCGGCTCGGCGTCGACACCACGCTGCTCCACGTCATGGACCGGGTCATGGAGCGCCAGCTCGACCACACCGCTGCCCGCCTCGTGACGGCAGCGATGGAGGCGCGCGGTGTGACGATGCGGCTCTCGGCCGACACCGCCGGCATCGAGGGCGACGGGAGGGTCGAGCGCGTGCGGCTCAGGGACGGCACGGTGCTGCCGGCCGATCTCGTGGTGATGTCGGTGGGCATCAGGCCCTCGACCGCCCTGGCGCAGGCCTGCGGCCTCGCAACCGGGCGCGGCATCACCGTCGACGACCACATGACGACCTCGGACCCGCGCATCTTCGCGCTGGGCGAATGCGCCGAGCATCGCGGCATCGCCTACGGGCTCGTCGAGCCGGCCTACGAGCAGGCCGACGTGCTGGCCCGGCATCTCATCGGCGAGGAGGCGGCCTATGCCGGCACTTCGCTGGCGACGAGCCTCAAGGTTTCGGGCCTGCCGGTCTTCTCGGCCGGCATCGTCGACACGCCCGAGGGCACCGACGCGATCACCGTGCACGACGCCGCCGCCGGCCTCTACCGCAAGCTGACGATCATCGATGGCCGCCTGGCCGGCGCGGTCTTTGTCGGAGACATCTCCGAGCAGGCTCGGTGCAAGGAGCTGATCCGCTCCGGCGCCCCTCTCACCCTCGACGACCGCGACGACCTGATGTTCGGGCGCCGCGAACCGCAAGCCCTTGCAGCGTAACGGACATGACCATGGCCGGAGACTTCAACGCCGAGCAGAAGCGCTACCTCGAAGGCTTCGCCTCGGGCATCGCCGCCGCTCGCCTGACCGGCGGCCTCGCCCTCGGGGGAGGTGCCGCGGCGGCCCCGTCCGAGCCGACGGGGCCCGATGCGATCCACATCAAGGCGCAGGACAAGACCGTCAAGGACGGCGGCAAGCTCTGCGACCAGGAGAAGTGGAAGCGGGCCGAGAACCCGTTCGATGGCCATAACCGGCTGATCCGCGAGGCCGCCGCCGGCACCCAGCCGAAGCCGGAGGACAATTTCCGCTGGCGCTACCACGGCCTGTTCTGGCTCGCGCCGAACAAGACTCACTACATGTGCCGGATGCGTATCCCGAACGGGATCCTTCAGCACTGGCAGTTCGCCGGTGTCGCCGATCTCGCCGACGCGCATGGTGGCCCCTACACGCATGTCACGACGCGCGCCAATCTCCAGGTGCGCGAGATCACCCCGGAGCACGGCCAGGCCTTCCTCGACGGCCTGACCGATCTCGGCCTGACCGCGCGCGGCGCGGGTGCCGACAACATCCGCAACGTCACCGGCTCGCCCACCGCCGGCATCGACGCGCAGGAGCTCATCGACACGCGCCCGCTCGCCAAGTCCTGGCACAACTGGATCCTCAACGATCGCTCGCTCTACGGCCTGCCGCGCAAGTTCAACGTGGCCTTCGACGGCGGCGGCGTGATGCCGGTGCTGGAGGAGACCAACGATATCGGCTTCCAGGCCGTCGAGGTGGTGGAGGGAGCAGGCGTCGAGCCGGGCGTCTGGATGCGCCTCGTCCTCGGCGGCATCTCCGGTCACAGGGACCTCGCCCGCGACACCGGCATCGTCCTCAAGCCCGAGGACTGCAACTTGGTGGCCGACGCGATCATCCGCGTCTTCATCGAGAATGGCGACCGCACCAACCGGGCGAAGGCGCGGATGAAATACGTCCTCGATGCCTGGGGCTTCGACAAGTACCTCGCCGCCGTCGAAGAAAAGCTCGGGCGCAAGCTCGATCGGGTTGCTCCCGAGCACGTTGCTCCTCGCAAGCCGACTGACCGTTTCAGCCATGTCGGCGTGCACCGGCAGGCGCAGGACGGCCTGAACTGGGTCGGCGTCGTCCTGCCCGTCGGCAAGATGACCACCGACCAGATGCGCGAACTCGCCAGGATCTCGTCGGAATGCGGCGACGGGCAGATCCGTCTCACGGTCTGGCAGAACTTCATCTTCTCCGGCGTGCCGGACGCCAAGGTCGCCGAAGTCGAAAGTCGCGTGGCGGCCCTTGGGCTTACCACCAAGGCGGCCGGCATCCGCTCGGGCCTCGTCGCCTGCACCGGCAGTAACGGCTGCAAGTTCGCGGCCGCCGACACCAAGGGCGACGCGATCCTCATCGCCGACCATGTCGAGCGGACGGTGAGCGACCTAGACGTGCCGGTGAACGTTCACCTCACCGGCTGCCACCATTCCTGCGCACAGCATTATATCGGCGATATCGGCCTGATTGGCGCCAAGGTGCCCGTGGGCGAGGACGGCGACATGGTCGCCGGCTACGACATCGTGGTCGGCGGCGGCTTCGCCGAGAACCCGAAGATCGGCACCGAGATCTGGAAGGCCGTGAAGGCCGAGGATTGCCCCGGCCGGGTCGAAGCCCTGCTCAAGACCTACATCGCCCTGCGCACCAGCAAGGACGAGAGCTTCCAGGCCTTCACCGCGCGCAAAGGCCCCGAGGCCCTGCGTGATGCCGCCGAAGAACAGCCCGTCCTCAAGGCCGCAGCATGACCCAGCACGTCGCTCCCCCGCTCGTCCTGATCCCCGAGACGGCCCCGTTCGACACCGATCAGCGCGCCTGGCTGTCGGGCTATTTCGCGGCCCTGCTCGGCCCAGCCGTCGGCGGCGCAACCGCGCTGGCGCCAGGCGAGGGCCCCTCGGCCGGCCCGAAGCTCGCCGACAACGATGATGCGCCCTGGCACGACCCGGCGACGCCGATCGCCGACCGCATGGCGATGGCCAAGGATGCCTCGGAGCCGCAGAAGCTGATGGCCGCCATGGCCCAGCAGGATTGCGGCCAGTGCGGGTACAACTGCGCCGACTACGCCAATGCGATCTTCCTCAAGAAGGAGGAGCGGCTGAACCTCTGCCAGCCCGGCGGCAAGGAGACGCTGCGCATGCTCAAGAAGCTGGAGGAGGAATTCGGCGCCTCCGGCGGCGCGGCCCCGGCAAATGCGGAGTCAGGCGAAACGCCGAAGGCTGACGTTGCGCTTGGTCCCCTCGGCTATTGCCGCGAAAACCCCGTCTACGCGACCTTTCTCTCCCGTACGCGCCTGAACGCTCCGGGCGGCGAGAAGGAGACCTGGCACGTCGAGATCGACCTCAAGGACACGCCGATCGACTACGCCGTCGGCGACTCCCTCGGGCTGTTCCCGGCCAATGCCCCGGCTTTGGTCGATGCGGTGATCGCCGAACTCGGCGCGCGTCCGGAGCGGATCATCGGTGGCCGTACGCTGCGCGACGCGCTGCTCACCGACTACTCCCTCGGCGCGGCGCCGGACGGGCTCTACCAGCTGCTCTCGCTGCTCACCTCCGGCGAGGCGCGCAAGAAGGCGCAGGCGCTCGCGGCCGGTGAGGATCCGGATGGCGACGCCGCCTATCTCGACGTGCTCGGCGCACTCCACAAATTCCCAGGCGCCCGGCCCGATGCTGAAGTCTTCCTGGAGTCGCTCGACGAGTTGCAGCCGCGGCTCTACTCGATCTCCTCCTCGCCGAAGATGGACGCCGGCCGGGTCTCGCTGACCGTCGACGCGGTCCGCTACAACCATCGCTCGCGCCTGCGGCTGGGCGTCGCCTCGACCCATCTCGGCGAGCGTCTGCCCGAGCAGACCAAGGTCAAGATCTACCTGCAGAAGGCGCACGGCTTCGCCCTGCCGGAGGACCTCTCCAAGGACGTCATCATGTGCGGGCCGGGCACCGGCATCGCCCCGTTCCGCGCCTTCCTGCGCGAGCGTGCCGCCACGGGGGCGCCGGGCCGCAACTGGCTGTTCTACGGCCATCAGCGCCAGGCCTCGGACTTCTTCTACAAGGACGAGTTGACCAAGCTGCGCGACGACAAGATCCTCACCCGCCTGTCGCTGGCTTGGTCGCGCGACGGCAAGGAGAAGACCTACGTCCAGGATCGCATGCGCGAGACCGGCGCCGATCTCTGGAAGTGGCTCGAGGGCGGCGCGCATTTCTACGTCTGCGGCGACGCCAAGCGCATGGCCAAGGACGTCGAGCGCGCGATCATCGACATCGCCGCCCAGCACGGCGGCAAGAGCCCGGACGAGGCGGTGACCTATCTCGCGGGCCTGAAGAAAGCGGGGCGGTATCAGGCCGACGTGTACTGACAGCCCATCAAACCTTCCCCCGCTGAGGGGGGAGGGTTCGGCCCGACCCTGCTGTTGCTGACCCCACCCCTGCCGAGGATCACGCCATGACCGTGCCCGTGTCCGACGCCACGCCAGCCGTCGTGAAGACCACCTGCCCCTATTGCGGGGTCGGCTGCGGCGTGCTGGCGAGCCCGGACGGGCAGGGGGGCGCCGGCATCGCGGGCGATCCCGGGCATCCCGCTAATTTCGGCCGGCTCTGCTCGAAGGGCTCGGCGCTCGGCGAGACGCTCGGGCTCGACGACCGGCTGCTGCATCCGATGGTCGACGGCTCCCGGGTGACCTGGGAAGGCGCGCTCGGCACCGTGGCCGGCAGCCTGCGCAGGATCGCCGAGGAGCACGGCCCGAACGCCATTGCCTTCTACCTGTCCGGCCAGCTCCTGACTGAGGATTACTACGTCGCCAACAAGCTCGCGAAGGGCTTCCTCGGCACGCCCCATGTCGACACCAATTCCCGGCTCTGCATGTCGAGCGCGGTGGCGGCGCACCGGCGCGCCTTCGGCTCCGACACGGTGCCCGGCTGCTACGAGGATCTCGACGAGGCCGACCTCATCGTGCTGGTCGGCTCCAACACCGCCTGGTGCCACCCGATCCTGTTCCGGCGCATGGCCGACGCGAAGGCGAAGCGCGGGACGCGGATCGTCACAATCGACCCGCGCCGCACGCAGACCGGCGAGGAGGCCGACCTGCATCTCGGCCTTCGGCCAGGCACCGACACCGCCCTGTTCTCGGGGCTGCTCGTGCATCTCGCCACGCAGGGCGCCGTGGACCGCGGCTACGTCGCCGACCATACCGCAGGCTTCGACGCCGCCCTGGAGCGGGCCCAAAGCATCGCGCCGAGCATCGCCGCCACCGCCGCCGCGACCGGACTGGGCGAGTCGGACGTCCAGACATTCTTCGAGATGTTCACCCGCACGCGGCGCGTGGTGACCTGTTTCAGCATGGGCGTGAACCAGTCGGCGCAGGGCACCGACAAGGGCAACGCCATCATCAACTGCCACCTCGCGACGGGACGGATCGGCCAGCCCGGCATGGGGCCGTTCTCGCTGACCGGCCAGCCCAACGCCATGGGCGGGCGCGAGGCCGGGGGGCTCGCCAATATGCTGGCCGCCCACATGCACTTCGCTCCGGAGGAGGTCGACCGCGTCCGCCGCTTCTGGGATGCGCCGAACATCATCACCGGCGAGGGCATGAAGGCGGTGGCGATGTTCGAGGCCATCGCGCGGGGCAAGATCAAGGCGCTCTGGGTGATGGGCACCAACCCCCTCGTCTCGATGCCCCGCGCCGATGCCGTGCGCGAGGCGATCGCGGGGCTCGATCTCTACGTGGTCTCCGAGGTGCTCGCCACGACCGACACCGCCCGGGCCACGGCGAAGAAAACCGTCCTGCTGCCGGCGCTCGCCTGGGGCGAGAAGAGCGGCACGGTCACCAATTCCGAGCGGCGCATCTCGCGCCAGCGCAGCTTCCTCGCCGCGCCCGGCGAGGCGCGGGCCGACTGGGCGATCATGAGCGACGTCGCCAAGCGCCTCGGCTTCGGAGCCTCCTTCGCCTACACCTCCGCCGCCCAGATCTTTCGCGAACACGCGGCGCTTTCAGCCTTCGAGAATGAGGGGACCCGCGACTTCGATCTCGGCGGCCTCGCCGAGATCAGCGACCGCGCCTACGATACCGCAACGCCAGTGCAATGGCCGATCCCGAAGCGATCGGGCGATCCTCGCAAGGGCAGGGCGCGCCTCTTCGCGGACGGGCGCTTCTACACCTTCGACGGGCGCGCCCGCTTCGTTGCGGTTCAGCCGCCGGCCCTGGCCTCGGTCCCGACCGCCGAGCGGCCGCTGATCCTCAACACTGGCCGGGTGCGCGACCACTGGCACACCATGACGCGCACCGGGAAGAGCCAGCGCCTCTCGGCCCACCGTGCGGCGCCCTTCCTGGAGATCCACCCCGACGACGCGGTGCGCTACCGGCTGACGGAGGGCGGCTTCGCCCGTGTTTCGACGGACCATGCCAGCGCCATCCTCGAAGTCGCGGTCACCGACGGTGCGCAGCCGGGGAACGTGTTCGCGCCGATGCACTGGAGCGACATGACCGCCTCGCATGGCCGCGTCGTCGCCCTGGTGCGAGGGGCACCGGACCCGGTCTCCGGCCAGCCCGAGCTGAAGGCGACGCCGGCCGCCGTCACGCCCGTCGCCTATCGCTCGCGCGGCTACCTGTTGACCCGATCCGCGATGCCGGCCACCGCGGGCTGGTGGTGGACGCGCGCCGCCGTTCAGGGCGGCCACGGCCTGATCTTCGCGACCCAGGACGGCTCGCGCGAAGTGGCGCTCGCCCTGCGCGGGCTGTTTCCAGGCCACGAGATCGCCGAGTACTCCGACCATGCCCGCGGGCTCTACCGGCTCGCGGCCTATCGTGACGGCCGCCTCATGGCCTGCCTCGCCGTCGAGGCGGGCGAGCGGCGGCCGGACTGGGAACTCGCCAAGCAGGTCTTCGCCGCCGACGAGATCACGGCGGCCGACCGGCGCAGCCTGCTCTCGGGAAGGGCGCAGACGGCCTCCGCTGGCCCGGTGATCTGCGCCTGCCACGGCGTCGGGCTCGACGTCATCACCGCCGCCATCGCGGCAGGCGCCGGCTCGGTCGAGACAGTGGGCGCGGCCTGCAAGGCCGGCACGAATTGCGGCTCGTGCATCCCAGAGATCCGCAAGCTGCTGCCCGCGGCGCTTGCGCGCGACGCTGCGTGAGGTCACGTTCGCAGTGAGCACGATGTCGAGACCCACGCTTTCGTCGATGAGCACGCCCCGCCAACCCCGCGAAACCCGCGCCGGCCTCGAGCCGCTGGCGGTGCTGCCCGTCTTCGTGCCGCTGCAGGGCAAGCGCGCCGTGCTCGCCGGCTCGAATGGCGGTGCCCCCTGGAAGGTGAAGCTGCTCGCCGCCGCCGGCGCCCTTGTCGACGTCTACGCGCCCGAGCCGAGCGAGGAACTGCTGGCCGTGCCGGGCGAGATCGCCGCCGGCTCCGTCACCTTGCACCGGCGCGGCTGGACCCCGGAGGATCTGGCAGGGGCCGCCTTCGCCATCGGCGCGACGGAGGACGAGGCGGATTGCATCGCCTTCGTCGCCGCGGCGCGCGCGGCCGGCGCCATCGTCAACGCCGTCGACCGGCCGCATCTCTGCGACGTGAAGTTCGGCGCCATCGTCAACCGCTCGCCGCTGGTGGTGGGCATCTCCACGGAGGGCGCAGCCCCCGTCTTCGGGCAGACGGTGCGGGCGCGCATCGAGGCGATGCTGCCGCGCGGGTTCAGTCGCTGGGTTGCGGCAGCGCGCGACTGGCGCGATGGGGTCTCGGAACGCTTCCACGGCTTTGCCGAGCGCCGCGGCTTCTGGGAGCGTTTCACGGACCGCGCCTTCGCCGAACCCGACCGAGCCCCGACGCAAGGCGATCTCACGGAGCTGCTGGGCGAGACCGAGGCCGCTCCGAAGGGCGGCGCGGTAACGCTCGTCGGGGCAGGGCCAGGCGATGCCGAGCTCCTGACTCTTAAGGCCCTGCGGGCGCTGCGCAACGCTGACGTCATCCTCTACGACGACCTCGTCGCCCGCGAGATCCTCGACTATGCCCGCCGCGAGGCCCGCACCATGCTCGTCGGCAAGACCGGGCACGGCCCCTCCTGCCGCCAGGACGACATCAACGCACTGATGGTCTCGCTGGCCAAGACCGGCAAGCAGGTGGTGCGCCTGAAATCCGGCGACCCGCTGGTCTTCGGGCGGGCCGGCGAAGAGCTGGAAGCCTGCCGTCTCGCCGGGGTGCCCTGCACCGTGGTGCCCGGTGTCACGGCCGCCCAGGGCGCCGCCGCCTCGCTCGGCGTCTCGCTGACCCATCGCGACGCCGCGCGCCGCCTGCAATACGTCACCGGCCACGACCGCCGCGGCGCGCTGCCGGAAGACCTGAACTGGGGGGCGCTCGCCGATCCGAGCGTCACCACCGTGGTCTACATGCCCAAGCGCACCCTCGGCGTCCTGCTGGAGCGCGCCATCTCGGAGGGCCTCGCCCCCGCGACGCCAGCCCTCGTCGTCTTCAACGCCACGCGGCCCGATCAGGCCACCGTGACCGGCACGGCTGCGGACCTCGCGGCACGGATCGAAGCGGCCGGACTCGAAGGCCCGGCGATCCTGATGGTCGGCGAGGCGTTAGGCCTCCGCGAGGCCGAGGCGATCATCGGCACCGCGCCGGATCGGCTGGCGATCTGAGCAGCGCGGCCGCGTGACAAGGGCGCCCTGTCTCGACGCGGCCATAGCCCTGCGCGCTTGCGGATCCTTGGCGGGGCAGGGGGCTAGGCGGTAAAGGGGCGGGCACGCCGAGCCCACCTGATCAAGATCGGTCGATCCGCCATGCCCGCTGCCACGCCTGCCGCGCGCCGCATCCTCCTGCCGCTCCTGGCCTTCGTCGCGGGCATCGTGTTGCTCTCGGCAGCCGCCGTCGTCTACCTCGTCCCGCAGGGCCGACCGGCCGCGACCGCCGCCGTCGGCGGCCCGTTCACCCTGGTGAACCAGGATGGCAAGACCGTCACCGAGCGCGACTTCGCCGGTACGACGCACCTGATGTTCTTCGGCTTCACGCATTGCCCGGACGTCTGCCCGACGACATTGCAGCAGATCTCCGATGTGCTGGCCGCCCTCGGCCCCAAGGCCGACAAGCTCAAGGTCGCCTTCGTCACCGTCGATCCCGAGCGCGACAATCCGGCCGCCCTGAAGGAATACCTGTCGAGCTTCGACCCGCGGATCACCGGGCTGACCGGCACGCCCGAGCAGGTCACCGCGGCGCTCAAGGCCTATCGCGGCTATGCCAAGAAGGTGGAGGGCAAGGACGGCGACTACGTCATGGAGCACACCGCGCTCGTCTACATCATGAGCGCCCGCAACGAGTTCATCGGTTCCCTCAACCTGCAGCGGCCATCGCAGGAATCGGCCGCGGAGCTGGCGAAGCGGATCTGAGACCGGAGCGCGTCAGCCGTGCACCACTGCGCGAGGTGCGGGCCAGCCCGTGCTCGGTCTTGTTCCAGCGGTGCGGATGGCGGGCGAGTTCGAAGACCGCCAGCCATGCCGCGGCGCTGACCAGCCCGAAATAGAACGGCAGCAACAGGGTCCAGAGCATCAGATCGTGGCGTTTGCGTCGCCGGCAGGCGACGAGCGCCGGAAGCACCATCGCGAGAAGCCCTCCGACGAAGACGGCGTGCGAGCCCATCCGTGTCGCGTCTGAGAGGATGCCGGCCTCGGCCTGCGGACCGAGCAGCATCTGGTAGATCGTCCAGAGCGTCAGGAGCGGATAGACCAGCGCCGACAGGACGGTCCCCGGCACGAGCGTCAGCGCGAAGAAGCTCCCGACCGGACCCAATCGACCGTAAGTCTCCCGCGGATGGCGCAGATGGGTGAAGCTCGTCTGCAGAAATCCCTTCATCCAGCGCGTTCGCTGGCGCAGCCAGGGCTTCACCTTGACGAGCCCTTCCTCCTTGGTGTCGCTCGGCAGGTCGCCGACATGATAGCCCGCCAGGGCCATGCGGATGCCGAGATCGGCATCCTCGGTGACGTTCCAGGCGTCCCATCCATAGAGCTCGCGCAGAACGCGTGTCCGGAAATGCGTCGTGGTTCCGCCGAGCGGCGTCGGCATCCGCCACGCGGCAAGCGCCGGCCCCAGCACGTCGAACAGGGCCGAGTACTCGATGGTGAACAGCCGGGTCAGCCAGCCGTCCTTGCAATTGTCGATCAGGAGCCGCCCCTGCAGGCAAGCCGTCGTGGCGGGCGCCCGCGCGAAGAGCGTGGCGGCCAGCCGGAGCTGGCGCGGGTCGACCACGTCCTCGGCATCGTAGACGACGAGATAGTCGCCGCGGGCCAGGGGAAGAGCCACGTTCAGCGCGCGTGGCTTCGTCCGGGGCAGCCCCGGCGGTGCCGTGACGACCTCGAACCGCGCCGGCATCGGCACCCGCCGCAGGGCGGCAGCCGTCTCGGCATCGTCGGCCTCGATCAGGAACTTGATGTCTAATTTCGCCTGCGGGTAGTCGAGGCGCCCGAGGGATAGAAGCAGCTGATCCACGACGCGCGCCTCGCGACAGAGCGCGACCATCACCGTGTAGGTCGGGAGCGCGTCATCGCCGAGACAACGCATGCCGGCGACGGCGTTGGGACGCGACCACACGAAGATGGAGGCGAGCCGTACCGTCAGCATCGCCGCGGTCACGATCTGAAGCAGCCCGAGCAGGCTCATGCTGAGTCCGTTCGGAAGACTCGTCATCAGAAACAGCAGGGCGAGCACGGTACCGACGACGATCAAGTCGCCTGGCTGGACACCGGGCCGGCAGGACCATTCCGGAAAGTGCTGTTGCAGGCCATCTGCGGCCTCGGTCGCGACGGCGTCAGCGCGTTGCGCAAACACGGCAAGCCGCAGCCGGGTCGGTGTCGTGATCGCGGGAAGAACGGCGGAGCGCTTCCGCGCTTCGATCAGCTGAGCCACGGCGCGTCCGCGCGGTGCGCTGACTGCGGCGCGGGGTGATGGCTGCACCAACGGTGCAGCGCCATCCTCGAGCACCTGCTGCGTGCCTGCCGACAGGCAAAGGCGGATGTCTTCGAGAAACGGAGCGCCGAGCGAAGCGGCCAGAGCGCGGTAGAAGACGTCCTCGCTGATGAGCCCCGTATTGAGCAGTGTCGTCGCCGCATCGATCCGGCATCGGGGTGCCGTCTCGGCCGCTTCGGCCAGCGTCTGGTAGGGAAATCCTGCCGCGAGCAGGAAGCCGATCTCCGGCGGAAGCATCACGGCTTCCGCCGCCGGTCCCTCGCCGAGCGCGCCACGTGCCACGATGGACCTGTCGAGGACCGCCATGATGGACGCTCCCGAGGGGCTCGACGGTATGGTAGGGAGGCGCGGTGAGCCCGATCTCGTCATCCCTTCCGCAAAGCCATCGCAACCGCCCGCGACGAGCAAGCGTCGTGCGCGTTCTGGTTGTGAACGGTTTGTTAACCTTCGCCCTATTGCTGGCCGGTGCGGCAGGTTCGACACAGGCGCAGGCTCCGGCCGCACCCGTGGCACAGCCGTCGAGCCCCTCCGTCACGATCCCGAACTTCTGGAATCCGCGTGCGCGCGGCGAGCGGGTCGAGGCGCCGCAGCTCGGGCGTCCGGTTCGATTCCTCACCGACGACGAGTTTCCGCCCCTGCATTTCGCGGGGCCCGACGGCAACCCGACCGGCTTCTCGGTGGAGCTGGCGCGCGCGGTCTGCGAACGCCTCTCGATCCAGTGCACCGTGCAGGCGCGCCGCTTCGACACGCTGCTCGATGCGCTGGGCGACAAGCAGGGCGACGTCGTCGCCGCCGCGATCCCGCTGACGCCGGGCCTGCGCGCCCGCTTCCTGGCGACGCGCCCGTATTTCCGCTGGCCGGCGCGCTTCGTCTCGCGCGGCGACAGGGGGCAGCCCGCTCCGTCTGCGCAGGCCCTCTCGGGCAAGAATGTCGGCGTGATCGAGAACAGCGCGCACGCGGCCTATCTGAAAACCTTCTTCCCCGCTGCTGTGCCGAAACCCTTCCCGGATCTCTCGGCGGCGGAGGCCGCGCTGAGGCGAGGGGAGGTCGACTACGTCTTCGCCGATGGGCTCAACCTCGCCCTCTGGATCGGCGGCCAGGATTCCGAGGGCTGCTGCGCCTTCGTCGGCGGCGACTATCTGGAGAACCGCTATTTCGGCGAGGGCATCGGCCTCGTCACGCGCAGCGAGGATGCCGCGCTGAACCGCGCCCTCGACGACGCCCTGCAGCGCGTCTGGGACGACGGCAAATATGCGGAACTCTACCTGCGGTTCTTTCCCATCAGCCCGTTCTAGAGCCGTATCCGGCCTGATTGCATCAGGCCGGAGGCTCAAGGTCTGGTTTGACGCGCTTTCTTTCGACGGACTGGCATCCACTTCGTCGCAAAGCGCTCTGTGCCATCGCGTTGACCGGCCCGGACCCGGTCCATAGTAAGTCTCGCCCATGACCGTCCCGCTCGCTCTCGACCCCGATACCGTAGAGGCTGCCGCCACGGCGGCTGCATGGCCCTTCGAGGAGGCGCGCAAACTCGTCGCGCGGCTCGAGCGCAAGCCGAAAGCGGAGGTGCTGTTCGAGACTGGCTACGGCCCCTCGGGCCTGCCGCATATCGGCACCTTCGGTGAAGTCGCGCGCACCTCGATGGTGCGCCACGCCTTCCGCGTGCTCACCAACGACAGTGTGCCGACGCGGCTCATCGCCTTCTCCGACGACATGGACGGCCTGCGGAAGGTGCCGACCAACGTCCCCAACCAGGACGCGCTCACGGCTGCGCTGAACCTGCCGCTGACGCGAGTGCCCGACCCCTTCGGCACCCACGAGAGCTTCGGCCACCACAACAATGCCGAGCTGCGCCGCTTCCTCGACGCCTTCGGCTTCGACTACGAATTCCGTTCCGCTACAGAGTGTTACAAGGCCGGGGTCTTCGACGACACCCTGCGCCTGGTGCTCGACCGCTACGAGGCGGTGATGGCGATAATGCTGCCGTCGCTGCGCGCCGAGCGCTCGGCCTCGTACTCGCCCTTCCTGCCAGTCCACCCGGTCACCGGGCATGTCATGCAGGTGCCGATCGACGAGGTGAAGCCGGCCACCGGCACCATCGTCTGGCGCGATCCGGCGACCGGCGAGGTCTACGAGACCCCCGTCACCGGCGGCCATGCCAAGCTGCAATGGAAGCCCGACTGGGCGATGCGCTGGGTGGCGCTCGGCATCGATTACGAGATGGCCGGCAAGGATCTGATCGATTCCGTCAAGCTCTCGGGCCAGATCGCCCGCGCGCTCGGCGCCGAGCCGCCGGAGGGCTTCAACTACGAGCTCTTCCTCGACGAGCACGGCCAGAAGATCTCGAAGTCGAAGGGCAACGGCCTGACCATCGACGAGTGGCTGACCTACGGCACGCCGGATTCCCTGGCGCTCTACATGTACAACAAGCCCCGCGAGGCCAAGCGCTTGTTCTTCGACGTGATTCCGCGCCACGTCGACGAGTACGACAACTTCCTCGGCCGCTACCCCAAGCAGGATGCCAAGCTGCGTCTCGGCAACCCGGTCTGGCACCTGCATGCCGGCAACCCGCCGGCTCCGGAAGCGATCGACGCCTCCGGCACGGTGCTGAGCTTCGCCATGCTGCTGAACCTCGTCGCCGTGGCCAATGCGGAGACGCCGGACGTGCTGTGGGGCTTCATCCGCCGATATGCGCCGGATGTCGGTCCGCAGACGCATCCGCGGCTGGCCGCGCTCGTCGACCGGGCTCTGGCCTATTACCGGGACTTCGTGCGCCCGAATAAGGCCTACCGTGCGCCGACCGAGGAAGAGGCTGCAGCCCTGCACGATCTCTCACAGACGCTTGCCGAGCACGCCGGCTCAACCGATCCCGAAGCGTTGCAGGCCGTGGTCTACGAGGTCGGCCGTCGGCATTTCCCGGATCTCTCGGGCAAGTCGAAGAGCCCCGACGGACGCCCCGGCGTGGCCAAGACCTGGTTCGCCTCGATCTACAACCTGCTCTTCGGAGAGGCGCAGGGACCGCGCTTCGGCTCGTTCATCGCGCTCTACGGCGTTCCCGGCACCCAGGTCCTGATCGAAAAGGCGCTGAGCGGCGACCTCGTCGCCGAACATGCCGCCTTCCTCGAATCCCGGAAGGCCATTTCAGGCTAACGGGACATCGTTCCGCGCCGGGCGACGAGCAGGGCCGCGCCGGCCGCCAGTCCCAGCGCTGCCGCTGCGCCCACGCGCAACCATGCGGGATCGGCCGCCACGACGTATCGTGAGGCGTCGGCGTCGAACCGTCCATGCGCTCCGGGGTCGGTATCGACGGGATCGAACAGATTGTCCGGCCGTTCGCCGCTCTCGGCGCGGTTCGACATCTCGCCCTGGTAGCCGTTGCGCCCGAGATAGCGGTCGATCAGGCCCGGCATCAGCATGTTGCCCAGGATCGCCGTCCAGGCGGATGTGCCGATCCAGAGCTCGCGTGGCGCATCAAGCGCGGCGCGATACACATGGCGGGCAATCGCCTCGGGCTGAAAGATCGGCGGCACCGGCTTCGGCTTGCGGGGCAGGGTGGAGCGAGCCCAGTCGAACTGGGGCGTGTTCACGGCTGGCAGATGGACCATCGACAGCCTGACGCCGCTGCGGTCGTGCAGGAGTTCGGTACGCAGCGAATCGACGAAGCCGCGGACGGCCGCCTTTCCCGCGCAGTAAGCCGATTGCAGCGGGATCGAGCGATAGGCCAGCACCGAGCCGATCGACACGATGGTTCCGCGATCGCGCGGTAGCATGTGCCGGAGCGCGGCCAGCGTCCCGTGCACCTGCCCCAGATAGGTGACGTCGGTGACGCGCCGGAATTCCTCCGCGGTCATACGAGCGACGGGGGCATAGACCGTCACCATCGCATTGTTGACCCATGCATCGATGGCGCCGAAACGCGCCGCCGTCTCGTCCGCCACCTGCTGGATCGCATCCGGGTCCGCGACATCGACCGCGAAGGTAAGAGCCCGCACACCCTCGCGCTCCACCTCGCGCCTGGCTCCCTCCAGACCCTTCTCGCCTCGCGCAACGAGGACGACGTTCCAGCCATTGCGGGCAAACTCGACCGCGATCGCTCGTCCGACGCCCGCGCTCGCGCCGGTGACGACGACGGTTCTCCGGTCTTTGCCCATGCGATTCCCACCCCGAAAGCAGCGCCCTGGGACTGGGCCCTGCCTGCAAACGCAGCGCTGGACCCGGTGCTCCCGCCGAAGAAGGAATTGCGAAAGGACGGATCACCTGACCTGACGCCTGCCGAGCTCAGCGGGACAACATGGTACGCGAGCGGGACGAAACAGCTTGGGTGAGATGCGGTTTACAGCGCCGGGTGCCCCCGGTATCACCCCGGCCTTCACCGCACACGAGCCACACCAGATGCGCGCCGAGATCGAGCAGAGCTCGGATGCCGCCAAGCAGTCTATAGGGCTGCTGAGGAGGCATCTTTGACTGGGATACAGTCGATAAACGCCTCGCGGAGCTGAACGCAGCCTCCGAGAACCCCGACCTCTGGAACGATGCCGAGGCCGCGCAGAAGGTCATGCGCGAGCGTCAGCAGCTCGACGAGGCCGTCAGCGCCATCAGGAAGCTGGAGCAGGACCTCGCCGACGGCGCGACGCTGATCGAGCTCGGCGAGATGGAGGGCGACCAGGACTCAATCACCGAGGGCGAGAACGCGATCAAGGCCGTCGAGAAGGAGGCCGCGAGCCGCCAGGTCGAGACGCTGCTCTCGGGCGAGGCCGACGGCTTCGACACCTATCTCGAAGTCCATGCAGGCGCTGGGGGCACCGAGAGCCAGGACTGGGCCAACATGCTGCAACGCATGTATGCCCGCTGGGCCGAGCGCCGGAAGTTCAAGGTCGAGATCGTCGAGATGACCGACGGCGAAGAGGCCGGGATCAAGGGCGCCACGCTCCTGATCAAGGGCCACAACGCCTATGGCTGGCTCAAGACTGAGTCCGGCGTGCACCGGCTGGTGCGCATCTCGCCCTACGATTCCAACGCGCGGCGGCACACGAGCTTCGCCTCGGTCTGGGTCTATCCGGTGATCGACGATCGGATCGAGATCGAGATCAAGGAATCCGACTGCCGCATCGACACCTACCGCTCGTCGGGCGCCGGCGGCCAGCACGTCAACACCACGGATTCGGCGGTGCGCATCACGCACAATCCGACCGGGATCGTGGTGGCCTGCCAGCAGGAGCGCTCGCAGCACAAGAACCGGGCCACCGCCTGGAACATGCTGCGCGCGCGCCTCTACGAGGCCGAGCTGAAGAAGCGGGAGGAGAAGGCCAATGCCGAGGCCGCCTCAAAGACGGATATCGGCTGGGGCCACCAGATCCGAAGCTACGTGCTGCAGCCCTATCAGCTCGTGAAAGACCTGCGCACCGGCAAGCAGTCGACCGATCCGGACGCGGTGCTGGACGGCGATCTCGACCCGTTCATGGAGGCCTCGCTCGCCGCGCGGGTCTACGGTGCGACGGAGGCCGTCGAGGATATCGACTGAGGCGCCTCACGGTCCACGGTTGAGCCCTTCGATCGTCACGCGGCCGATCCCCGGCCGCGGGGATCGTAACAAGGGGTGAGCCGGGACCGAGCGCAGCAAGCGCCGCATCGGCGGCTCGACAGAAGCTGCGCCGAGATCGGGACGCCTCGCGGCATCCCTGCCGGATCCCGGATCGGGCTCCGCTGCCTCCCCACCCGTCGGGGGAGATGGCGGGCGGTGAACCCGGAGCGGTCAGCCCTTCTTCAGCAGCACGTGCTTCTTCTTGCCGAAGGAGAGCTTGATCACGCCATCGCCGGTGAGATCGGCCGTGCGCAGCACCGCGCGCTCGTCGCTGATCTGAACGTCGTTGACGCGCAGGCCGCCGCTCTTGATCTGGCGCCGCGCCTCGCTCGTCGACGGCACCAGCCGCGCGTATTCCGGCCCGAAGGCCGTGAGCACGCCGATGCCGGCATCGAGCAGATCGGCCGAGACGGTGACGGTCGGCAGGTCCGCCGCGACGCTGCCCTCGACGAAGGTCTTCCGCGCCGTCTCGGCGGCAGCCTCGGCGGCCTCGCGACCATGCATCAGCGCTGTCGCCTCGGTGGCAAGCGTCTTCTTCGCCTCGTTGATCTCGGCGCCGCCGAGCGCTGCGAGACGGGCGATCTCGTCCATCGGCAGCAGCGTGAACAGCTTCAGGAAGCGACCGACATCGGCATCCTCGGTGTTCCGCCAGAACTGCCAGTAATCGTAAGGCGACAGCATCCCGGCATCGAGCCAGACGGCGCCGGCCGCGGTCTTGCCCATCTTGGCGCCGGACGCGGTCGTCAGGAGCGGGCAGGTCAGGCTATAGAGCTGCGGCGTGCCCATGCGGCGGCCGAGATCGAGCCCCATGACGATGTTGCCCCACTGGTCCGAGCCGCCCATCTGCGCGATGCAGCCATAGCGGCGGTTCAGCTCCACGAAGTCGTAGGACTGGAGGATCATGTAGTTGAACTCCAGGAACGACAGCTCCTGGTCGCGCTCCAGCCGCATGCGCACGCTGTCCATCGACAGCATGCGGTTCACGGAAAAATGTCGGCCGATGTCGCGCAGCATCTCGATGTAGTTGAGCTTGGTCAGCCACTCGGCATTGTCGACCATCAGCGCCTCGCCAGGGCCTTCGCCGAAGGTGAGGAACTTGGCGAAGGTCTTGCCGATGCCGCGCTTGTTCTCCTCGATCTGCTCGAGCGTCAGGATCTTGCGGGTCTCGTCACGACCGGAGGGATCGCCGACGCGGGTGGTGCCGCCGCCCATCAGCGCAATCGGCTTGCCGGCCCCAGTCGCCTGCAGCCAGTGCAGCATCATGATCGAGAGCAGGTGGCCGATATGCAGCGAGGCCGCTGTGCAGTCGTAGCCGACATAGGTCGTCAGCCGGCCCTCGGCGGCGGCCGTATCGATCCCCTCGAGGTCGGAGGTCTGGTGAATATAGCCGCGCTCGGTCAGCACCCGCAGGAAATCGGATTTTGGCGAGAAGCTCTCGGCGGCGCTCATATCGAATCGGTCTCGAGTTCGGGGTGGCGCGACAGGATCGCCACCAGCATGTTAGCTCCCCGCATCGGGGATGGGCCGGCTCTTAACAGGGCAGCCGGCGAAAGGCACGGGGCGTGAAGACATGGCGATGAAGCGCGCGATCGGCCTGATGAGCGGCACCTCGCTGGACGGGGTCGACGTCGCCTTGATCGAGACCGACGGCGAGGCGGTCCACGTCGTCAAGAGCCGCAACAACTTCCTCGAGCCCCTCGGGCCGACCGGTTATCGCGGCTACGAGGAGGACGAGCGCGTGCTGCTGCGCGCCGCCACCAAGGATGCCGAGAGCGTCATCCTGCCAAGCGATCGGCCCGGCCGCCTGCCGGAGGCGGAGGAGTTCGTCACCCGCGCCCATGCCGAGGCGGTGGAACGCTTCCTCGCGGATAACGGTCTGACGCCCGCTGATATCGAGGTGATCGGTTTCCACGGCCAGACGGTGATCCACCGGCCCCAGCACCGCATCTCGATCCAGATCGGCGACGGCCAGGCGCTGGCCGACCGGCTCGGCATCCCCGTGGTCTCGGACCTGCGCCGCGCCGATATCGAGGCGGGCGGGCAGGGGGCTCCGCTGGTGCCGATCTTCCACAAGGCGCTCGCCGAGGCCGCCGGCTTCGAGGGGCCCTTCGGCATCCTCAATATCGGCGGCGTCGCCAACGCGACGCTGATCGATTCGAGCGGCGGCGTCGTCGCCTTCGATACCGGTCCGGGCAACTCGCTGATCGACGAGTGGATGCAGGAACGCGAGGGCAAGAACCTCGACGATGGCGGCCGCACCGCCGCCCGTGGCAAGCCGGACGACCAGCTTCTCGCTTGGCTGCTGCAGCATCCGTTCTTCGCGCGGACACCGCCGAAATCGCTCGACCGGAATTGGTTCTCGCACAAGCTCGCCGGCCAGCTCTCCACCGAGGACGGCGCCGCGACGCTGACCGCCTTCACCGCTCGCGCCGTGCTGCTCGCCCTCGATCACGCCCCCGAGCGCCCGACGCGCTGGGTCGTCGCCGGGGGTGGCGCCAAGAACGGCGAGCTGATGCGGCTCCTCAATGCCCTGCTCGATGCCGAGATCCTGATGGCCGACACGATCGGCTGGTCCTCGGCCTTCCTCGAAGCCCAGGCCTTCGCCTATCTCGCCATGCGCTCGATGAAGGGCCTGCCGATCACCTTCCCGAGCACCACCGGCGTCGGCGAGGCGATCTCCGGCGGCGTGCTGGCCCGGCCGCGCTGAGCCCACGTCACAACAACGCTGCGGCCCCCCAACCATCAGACAGGCTCCGAAGCATCTCGTCACGCTCCGCGGCAGGGTTTAGCTTGGCCGCTAGACGGGCCGGAGCGAACGTGATGGGGCAGGAACTTCCCAAGGCTGCTGGGGCGCTCGCAGCCTTGCTGGCCGGCATCCTGCCCGCATCGGCCTTCGACTGCGCCAAGGCGGGCACGCCGATGGAGAAGGCGATCTGCGCCGATCCCGCCGCCAAGGCCTCCGACGACGCCATGGAATCGGCGTTCAACACGCTGCGCGCCGGCCTCACCGGCCCGCAGAAACAGGCGGCCCTCGACGACCAGCGCGCCTGGCTGAAGCAGCGCAACGAGACTTGTAAGGGCGAGAAGAGCCCCGCAGCCTGCGTCGCAGATGCCAACGGCGCCCGCACCGGCATGCTCACAGCGCGTCCGGAGTCCGGCCCCGGCCTCAAAAGCCGCCTCGTCCCGTATTTCGTCCGCCAGTCCGGCAGCCGCGACAAGATCGATGTCGCGGTGCAGCTCTACAAGTTCGCCGATCCGGCCACGCCCGGCGAGCAGCTTCTGAACAAGAAGGCCGACGAGGATGTGGCCAGCATCACCTACAAGAAGGACGAGCCGGACGACCGCAGTTGGAGCAACGAGGAGACCTGGTCGATCTCCTATGCCTCGCCCGACTTCCTCTCAATCTGGTCCACCGGCTACGAATACAGCGGCGGTGCCCATGGCGGTGCCAGCGGCCACGGGCTCCATATCGACCTGCGCACGGGCCGCATCGTCGGCTTCTCCGACCTGTTCGACGCCAAGGCGCAGGCCGAGATCGACAAAAGCTGCCTCAAGCAGGTCAAGGCAGAGAAGGTCGAGCGCGGAGCGGGGGACGATGCCGACGATCCGGATCTCGCCAAAAAGATCTCCGAGGTGGTGAAGGACCTCAGCAACTGGTCGATCAAGGAAAAAGAGGCCTCGGTCTATTTCGGGCAATATTCGATCGGCGCCTATGCCGAGGGCATCTATGGCTGCGACCTGACGATTGCGGAGCTGAATAGGCTGTCCAAGGTGCCGCTGCCGCCGCGCTGAGGCGCGACGCGGTGGCGCCATGCACGCTCGTGTTTGTGCGTCCCCGCCTCCCGCGCTAGAGCGGGCCTACGATGTCCCACAACACATTCGGCCACCTGTTTCGCGTCACCACCTTCGGCGAGAGCCACGGGGTCGCCCTCGGATGCGTGGTCGATGGCTGCCCGCCCGGGCTCGCGATCGAGGCGGAGGAGATCCAGGCCGAGCTCGACCGGCGCAAGCCGGGCCAGTCGCGCTTCACCACGCAGCGCCGCGAGCCCGATCAGGTGAAGATCCTCTCCGGCGTCTTCTCCGACGACCGTACGGGCGGCCGCCAGCTCACCACCGGCACGCCGATCGCGCTGGTCATCGAGAACACCGACCAGCGCTCAAAGGACTATTCGGAGATCCGCGACAGCTACCGTCCGGGCCATGCCGACTACGCCTACGACGCGAAATACGGCATCCGCGACTATCGCGGCGGTGGACGCTCCTCGGCCCGCGAGACGGCAGCGCGTGTGGCGGCCGGCGCCATCGCCCGCAAGATCCTGCCCGGCGTGACGATCCGTGCTGCCCTCGTGCAGATGGGCCCGCACGCCATCGACCGCGCGAACTGGGACTGGGATCAGGTCGGGCAGAACCCGTTCTTCTGCCCCGACGCCAAGGCCGCCGCCTCCTATGAGACCTATCTCGATGAGATCCGGAAGGACGGCTCGTCGATCGGCGCCGTCATCGAGGTGGTCGCGGAGGGCGTTCCGGTCGGACTCGGGGCGCCTGTCTACGGGAAACTCGATGCGGATCTCGCCGC
The DNA here is from genome assembly GCF_007992215.1 of Methylobacterium gnaphalii. GTDB lineage: Bacteria > Pseudomonadota > Alphaproteobacteria > Rhizobiales > Beijerinckiaceae > Methylobacterium > Methylobacterium gnaphalii. Next base: position 131,951 of record NZ_BJZV01000005.1, read on the forward strand.
GGCGATGATGTCGATCAATGCCGTGAAGGGCGTCGAGATCGGCGACGGCTTCGCGGCCGCGTCACTGCGCGGCGAGGAGAATGCCGACGAGATGCGCTCGGGCAATGCCGGCGCGCCGACCTTCCTCGCCAACCATGCCGGCGGCATCCTCGGCGGCATCTCCACCGGCCAGCCCGTGGTGTGCCGCTTCGCGGTGAAGCCGACCTCCTCGATCCTCACGCCGCGCAACACCGTCACCCGCGACAACCGCGACGTCGAGATCGTCACCAAGGGCCGCCACGACCCCTGCGTCGGCATCCGCGCCGTGCCGGTGGCGGAGGCCATGATGGCGTGCGTGCTCGCGGATCACTATCTGCGCCATCGCGGTCAGGTCGGCGAACCGACCCAAGGCGCCTGAAGAACCGGAAGTCGAACGTGACCCATCATTCCCGCGTCTCCGAGGCCGTCGAGGCCTTTGCCCGTGGCGAGATCGTCGTCGTCACCGATGACGACGACCGCGAGAACGAGGGCGACCTCGTCGTCGCCGCCTCGCTCTGCACGCCGGAGAAGATGGCCTTCATCATCCGCAACACCTGCGGCATCGTCTGCGCGCCGGTGACGCTGGAGGAGGCCCGCCGCCTTAACCTCGCGCCCATGGTTGCCTCGAACGACGCGCCGCTCGGCACCGCCTTCACCGTCACCGTCGACGTGAAGCACGGGCTGACCACCGGCATCTCCGCCGAGCAGCGCTGCAACACCGTACGCGCGCTCGCCAACGGCAATATGGGCGCGGCGGATTTCGTGCGCCCCGGCCACGTCTTCCCGCTCATCGCCCGCGACGGCGGCGTGCTGATGCGCTCCGGCCATACCGAGGCGGCGGTCGATCTCTGCAAGCTCGCCAACCTGCCCCCGGTCGGCGTGATCTGCGAGCTCGCCAACGACGACGGCACCGTGATGAAGGGGCCGCAGATCGACGCCTTCGCCGAGACGCACGGCTTGAAGCGCGTCTCGGTGGCCGAGATGATCGCCTACCGCCAGGCCCGCGACCGGCTGGTCGAGCGCGTCGGCAGCTTCCCGGTGAAGACCGAGCACGGCCCGATGACGGGCTACGCCTATGTCACGCCCTTCGAGACGATCCAGCAATTCGCCTTCGTGCATGGCGAGATCGGCGACGGGCGCGACGTGCTGGTGCGCCTGCACCGCTCCAACGTCGTCGCCGACGTGATCGAGGGCGGCGGCCAGATCGACTGCGTCATGCGCCGCTTCGCCCGCGAGGGCAGGGGCGTGCTCGTCTACCTGCGCGACGGCACCGCCGGCGTGCCGCTCTCGCGCTATGCCGACGAGGGTGCGGAGGCCCAGCGCGTGCGCCAGTGGCGCGAGGTCGGCCTCGGGGCCCAGATCCTGCGCGATCTCGGCGTCCGCTCGATCCGCAACCTCTCGGCCTCATCACGCGCCTATGTCGGCCTCTCGGGCTTCGGCATCGAGCATCTCGGCGACGAGCCGCTGGAGAGCTGAGACGGCGGACCTGCCCTCGGCTCGCACTCTCATCGGAGTCTTCTCGTGACCGACCGCCCGCTGTTCTCGGGGCGCAGCTTTGCTGCGTTCCTGTTCGACATGGACGGGACGATCCTCACCTCCATCGCCTCGGCCGAGCGGGTCTGGTCGCTTTGGGCGGCGAAGCACGGCCTCGACGTCTCCGCCTTCCTGCCGACGATCCACGGCGTGCGCACGGTGGAGACCATCGCGCGGCTGAACCTTCCGGGCGTCGATCCGGAGGCGGAAGCCAACGCGATCATGCGGGCCGAGATGGAGGACGTGTCGGACATCGCGCCGATCGCGGGGGCGGCAGTCTTCCTCGCCGCCCTGCCGCGCGAGCGCTGGGCGATCGTCACCTCGGCGCCGCGGGCTCTGGCAGAACGTCGCATCGCGGCGGCCGGCCTGCCGCTGCCGCCGCTGTTGATCGCCGCCGAGGACGTGGAGCAGGGCAAGCCGGCGCCCGATTGCTTTCTGCTCGGCGCCAGGCGGCTCGGTGTGGCGGCCGCGGATTGCCTCGTCTTCGAGGATACGCGGGCCGGCCTCACGGCCGCCGATGCCGCCGGGGCCTCCGCGCTGGTGATCACGGCGACGCACGCCAAGCCGCTCGACGTCCGCCATCCGCAGCACGCGAGCTACGAGGGCTTGAGCGTGCGCGCGACGGCCACCGGTCTCGCGGTCTTCGAACGCTCCTGAATCGTCACGACGTCGGCGTCGCCTCCGACGACGGCCGAACGAGAAGCCTACCGCCCCATCAGCGCGTCGACATGCGCAGCGACCGAGCGACCGAGCCCATCGAGATCGTAGCCACCCTCCAGCACCGACACGACGCGGCCGCCGCCATGCTTGTCGGCGATCTCCATCAGCCGGCGCGTGGCCCAGCCGAAATCGGCTTCGGTGAGACGCAGATTGGCCAGAGGGTCGAGGTGATGCGCGTCGAATCCCGCCGAGATGATGATCAGGTCGGGGGCGAAGGCCTCGAGCCGGGGCAGGATGCCAGCCTCGAAGGCTTCGCGAAAAATCGCGCCGTCATCGCCGGCGCTCAGCGACACGTTGACGATGGTGTCGTGGTTGCCGCGCTCCCTCGCAGCGCCGGTGCCGGGAAACAGCGGCATCTGGTGGGTCGAAGCGTACATCACGGTCTCGTCGTCCCAGAAGATGTCCTGGGTGCCGTTGCCGTGGTGGACGTCCCAGTCGACAACGGCGACGCGGCTCGCGCCGTGGATCTTGCGGGCGTGGCGCGCCGCGATGGCGGCCGTGTTGAACAGGCAAAATCCCATCGGCGTGGCGCGTTCGGCATGATGGCCCGGCGGCCGCATGGCGACGAAGGCGTTGGCGCACTCGCCCGACATCACGGAATCGACGGCGTGGTTCGCGCCGCCGATGGCGTGCAGCACTGCCGAAAGCGTGCCCGGCGACATCAGCGTGTCCGAGTCGACCTGCACGAAGCCGTCCGCGGGCGCGGCATTCGCGATCAGCTCGACGAACTCGGCCGGGTGCGCCAGCTCGGCCGTGGCCAGCTCGGCCCGCGGTGCGAGACCGCGCACCAGTGACGCGAAGCGCTCCTGCTCCAGCGCCCGTTCGACGGCCCGGATCCGGGCTGGGCGCTCCGGGTGGCCGTCCGGCACGAGGTGATCGAGGGCGCTGGGGTGGCTCACGAACAGCGTGGTCACGATCATCCTCCCAAAAGGCGAGCCGGCCTAGACAGCGAAATCCTGTCTCATCTCGGCAACAAGCGCAGCAAATGCGCCACGGTTCAGCTTTCGAGGCACAGCTTGCCACAGTCATGGCCACGAAGCTCGGCAATTTATCGCCAGCCATGGGCCGCCTAGCGGCGTGGCCCTCGACCGATCGGGCAACTACGACATGCGTTCCGTCCTCAGGCTTCTTGCCCTCGCTCCGCTCTGTGCGTCGCTCACCGCCTGCATGGCCGCGCGCGCCGAGCGTCCCCCCACGCAGCTCGCGGCGCTCACCCCGCCAGACGCCGTCGGCGGAGCGACCACGATGCCGGTGCCTCCGCCGCCGCCCTATTTCCCGCCGGGGCCTGAGCGCGACCGCGAGTGGCTGAAACTGGCACCCTCCGCCCAGATCAACGATCCGGCGCTCCTGCGCACCGTCGTCGACTATCCGACGAAGGAGAAGCCGGGCACGGTGATCGTCGCGACGGCCGAGAAGCGCCTCTACCTCGTCATGGCCGATGGCAAGGCGATGCGGTACCCGGTCTCGGTGGGCAAGGAGGGCGCCTCCTGGTCGGGCACCGCCAATGTCGACCGCAAGCTCGAATGGCCGGACTGGAACCCGCCGAAAGAGATGCTCGAGCGCAAACCCGACCTGCCGCATCGCCTCGAGGGTGGCCCGCTCAATCCGATCGGGGCGCGGGCGCTCTATCTCGCCCAGAACGGCAAGGACACGCTCTACCGCATCCACGGCACCAACGAGCCGGAGAAGATCGGCCAGTCGGTCTCCTCGGGCTGCATCCGCATGCTCAACGAGGATGCGATGGACCTCTACAACCGTGTTCCGATCGGGACGAAGGTCGTTGTGCTCTAGCTCGCGACCGGGCGAAGCGAGACCGGCATTGGATTTGGCAGGGCGGCACGAGAGTGCCGCCCTGTTTCGTTTTGCCGATCGCCCGGATTCCGCACGGCGTCATCGCAAAGACGGCAGAAGCCGAAAATGCGCGCGATGATGATCACCATTTCGAAAGCACCAATCGTGATGACGTCTTAACCTGAAATTCCGTTCAGATATGACCGTTAACTTCTCGAAGCGAGACCGTCCGGCATAGTGCAGACACACAAGGACAACAGACCGACAAAGAAAATGTCGGGGAGGCATCGAGACATGAGCAACTTTTCACTTCAACTCTTCTGCAACCGTATCGTCGCCGCCGGCACGATCAGCCAGGCCGACGTGCGCATCCTCCGCGATGAGCGCCTCGAGAACGGCCTGGAGCATCGCGACGAAGTCGACCTGCTGCTCGCCCTCGACCGGGCCGTGACCAACCAGGACGCGCGCTTCGCCGACCTGCTCGTCGCCCTGATCGTCGACTTTGCGGTCTGGAGCGAGACGCCGCATGGCCGGATCGACAGCGAGATGGCGGGCTGGCTCGTCACCTCGATCGCCGGCCGCACCGGCCCGACTCAGACCGGCGCCCGGATCGCGATGAACCTGGTTCGCGAGGCAGAGACCAGCGACGAGTACATGATGGCCTTCGCGCTCGAGGCCAACCGCTGGGCCCGCCGGCCCGCCGCCGTCCGTTCCCACAGCTTCGCTCTCGCCGCCTAAGGCGAGAAGTCGCTGAATTGTATTCACTTTAAGACAGGGGCCGGCAAAGCTTTCGCCGGCCGAGCAAGTGCTTTATCGGAATGCGACCCGGCTTCGGCCGGGCCTCCGCACGAAGACACTTCCTCCCAAAACGCGGCCTGTGATGTTCGACAAGATCCTGATTGCCAACCGGGGCGAAATCGCCTGCCGCATCATCAAGACGGCCCGCAAGATGGGCATCAAGACGGTGGCGGTCTATTCCGACGCCGACCGTGACGCGGTCCATGTCGCGATGGCGGATGAGGCGGTCTATATTGGGCCCCCCGCGGCCTCGGAATCCTATCTCGTCATCGACAAGATCATCGAGGCCTGCCGGCAGACCGGCGCCCAGGCCGTGCATCCGGGCTACGGCTTCCTGTCCGAGCGCGAGGCTTTCCCGAAGGCACTGGCCGAGGCCGGCATCGTCTTCATCGGCCCGAATCCCGGCGCTATCGCCGCAATGGGCGACAAGATCGAATCGAAGAAGGCGGCAGCCGAGGCCAAGGTCTCGACGGTTCCCGGCTATCTCGGCGTGATCCAGGATGCCGAGCATGCCGTGAAGATCGCCGATGAGATCGGCTACCCGGTCATGATCAAGGCCTCGGCCGGCGGCGGCGGCAAGGGCATGCGCATCGCGGAATCCGCGGGCGAGGTGAAGGAAGGCTTCGATCGCGCCAAATCCGAGGCCGCGTCCTCCTTCGGCGACGACCGCGTCTTCATCGAAAAGTTCATCGTCGACCCGCGCCACATCGAGATTCAGGTCATCGGCGACAAGCACGGCAACGTGATCTACCTGGGCGAGCGCGAATGCTCGATCCAGCGCCGCAACCAGAAGGTCATCGAGGAGGCCCCGTCGCCGCTCCTCGACGAGGAGACCCGCCGCAAGATGGGCGAGCAGGCCGTGGCGCTGGCCAAGGCCGTGAACTACGACTCCGCCGGCACCGTCGAGTTCGTCGCCGGCCAGGACAAGTCCTTCTACTTCCTCGAGATGAACACCCGGCTACAGGTGGAACATCCGGTCACCGAGATGATCACCGGGCTCGACCTCGTTGAGCTGATGATCCGCGTCGCCGCCGGGGAGAAGCTGCCGCTGGCGCAGGCCGACGTGCGGCTCAACGGCTGGGCGGTGGAAAGCCGCGTCTATGCCGAGGACCCGACCCGCAACTTCCTGCCGTCCATCGGCCGCCTGACCACCTACCAGCCGCCGGCCGAGGGCCCGCTGGGCGACGCGATCGTGCGCAACGATACCGGCGTGGAGGAGGGCGGCGAGATCGCGATCCACTATGACCCGATGATTGCCAAGCTCGTGACCTGGGCGCCGACGCGCCTGGAGGCGATCGAGGCGCAGGCCACGGCGCTGGACGCCTTCGCCATCGACGGCATCCGCCACAACATCCCGTTCCTGGCAACGCTGATGGCGCATCCGCGCTGGCGCAGCGGCGAGCTGTCGACCGGCTTCATCAAGGAGGAATTCCCGGACGGCTTCGTCGCCCCCGCCCCCGAAGGCGAGATCGCACGGCGTCTCGCGGCCGTGGCGGCCGCGATCGACCACAAGCTCAATCAGCGCAAGCGCGGCATCTCCGGCCAGATGCGCGATCCGGGCCTCCTGCATTTCGAGCGCGAGCGCGTGGTGCAGCTCGCCGATCAGCGCTTCAACGTCACGGTCTCCACCGTCGGCAACGAGCTCGTCGTGACGGGCGAGGACGGCACGGTAACGCCGGTGCTCAGCGACTGGCGCCCCGGCCAGCCGGTCTGGCAGGGCACCGTCGGCGAGGAGCATGTCGCGATCCAGGTGCGCGGCGTGCTCAACGGTGTCTTCCTGCAGCATGCCGGCGTGGCCGCGAATGCCCGCGTCTACACCCGTCGCGAGGCGGAGCTCGCTGCACTGATGCCGGTCAAGGAGACCGGCGATTCCGGCAAGCAGCTGCTCTGCCCGATGCCCGGCCTCGTGAAGCAGATCCTGGTCCAGGAAGGCCAGGAGGTGAAGGTCGGCGAGGCGCTCGCCATCGTCGAGGCCATGAAGATGGAGAACGTCCTGCGCGCCGAGCGCGACGGCAAGATCTCCACGATCTCGGCCAAGGAAGGCGACAGCCTGGCGGTGGACGAGGTGATCCTGGAATTCGCCTGAGCGCGCCGGTCGATCACGCGAGACCTAGGACGCGTTGACCAAGCCAGTGGCGGCGGAGCCGAACACCGTCGCCGTGGCCTTCGCGGGTTTCGGCGCCCCCATGCGCCGCCGCCGGATCGGCGGACGAGGCCCTGATCGAGCGGGAGCGACGAACGGCGCATCGGCAGGCCTCGTGCAGGTCTGTCCTCGCCCGGGCCGCGACTGTACAGGACCGCTCGCTCCTTCGTACAGCGATCCGCACTCCGCCAAGACCTCAGCCAAAAGCCTGCGATGCCGCTCTACTTCGCCTACGGCGCCAACATGGATGCGGCCGCGATGGCGGCGCGCTGCCCGCAATCCCGGCTGATCGGGGGAGGGCGGCTCAACGGACACCGCTTCATCATCATGAAGGAGGGCTACGCCTCGGTGATCCGCGCACGGGGCTCCACCGTCTGGGGCGTGCTCTGGGATCTGTCGCTGGCCGACGTGCCGGCTCTCGACCGCTACGAGGGCGTGGCCGGCGGCCTCTACGTCAAGGCGAGCCAGTCCGTCACGACGCCGGGCGGCGTGCGGCGCGCGCTGATCTATTTCGGCCGCAGCACCGCCCCCGGCCTCCCGCGGCCGGGCTATCTGGAAGACGTGCTCGCGGCGGCCCAGGCCGCGCAGCTGCCCGGCCCCTATCTCCAGGAGATGCGCGGCTGGCTGCGGCGCGTGCGGGCCTGACAGCACCACGGCCCGCTCTAGGTGGTCGGGCGAGGAACGGAGCAACGCAGTGAGCGAGACCAAGTCCATCCACGTGGTGATCCGCGGACGCGTCCAGGGCGTCTTCTACCGGAAGTGGACGCAGGAGCGTGCACGCCACCACGGCATCGCCGGCTGGGTGCGCAACCGTGACGACGGGGCGGTGGAGGGTATCTTCTCCGGTCCGGCGGAGGCGGTCGACGCGCTCGTCGCCGAGTGCCGCGACGGGCCCCCGGCCGCACGCGTCGAGAGCATCGACATCACCGTGGCCGAGTCGGTGCCGGGCCAGGGCTTCGAGGTCACCGATTGAGCCCCTCCCGCGATTCTCGCCAAAGGGGCTTGCCGGGCCGGCGTGCGCTCTGTAGCGGCCCATCATGAGCCCGCCCGCCGGAGCCGGTGCCGCCCGACGCCATGCCTGATCTCAGCGCCTTCTCGCCCCTCGATTTCATCGGGCTCGTGTTCTTCGTCTGCGCCTGGCTGATCTACGGCTACGCCGTTCAGAGCCGCAAAGACCATCGCAGCCTGAGCCGCATCATGCACGGCCAGCGCCGGATCTGGGCCGAGCAATTGATCGCGCGCGACAACCGCGTGGTCGATACCACGATCAACGCCTCGCTGCAGAACGGCACCGCCTTCTTCGCCTCAACCTCGCTGATCGCCCTCGGCTCGGTGCTGACGCTCTCGCGCTCGGGCGACGACGTGCTCAGCCTGTTCGGCTCGCTGCCCTTCGGCGTGGCGACGACGCGGGCGACCTGGGAGCTCAAGGTTGCCGGGCTCGCCATCGTCTTCGTCTATGCCTTCTTCAAGTTCTCCTGGGCCTACCGGCTGTTCAACTACGGCGCGATCCTGATCGGCGCGGTGCCGCCGAAAGGGTCCGGCGTCGATTACGAGTCGATGCAGCGGGCCGCGCATCGGGCGGCTGCCATGAACATCGCCGCCGGCAATCATTTCGATCGCGGCCAGCGGGCCTTCTTCTTCGCGCTGGCCTATCTCGGCTGGTTCGTGAGCGCCTCGGTGCTGATCGTATCGACGGCGGCCTGCGTCCTGGTGATGTGGCGCCGGCAATTCTCCTCGGAGATCCGCGCCGCACTGCTCGCCGACGAGGAGCCCCACGATGGCCGATGAAGCTGCGATCGAGAAGACGATGCTCGACCTCGTCGCCGAGCGTGGGCCGGGAAAGACCTGCTGCCCGTCGGAGGTCGCCCGCGCGCTCGGCGGTCCGCATCCCGACGGCTGGGGACCGCTGATGCAGCCGGTCCGCCGCGTCGCCGTGCGGCTGACCAAGGAGGGCCGCATCGCCATCCTGCGCAAGGGCAAGCCGGTGGCCGATCCCGAAGACTTTCGCGGGATCTACCGATTGGGTCTGCCGAGCCTCACCGAGACGTCGCGTGGCGGCCGCGCAGGTTAAAGGCGAGGAACAGCAGCATGACGCCGAAGGCGAGGCTGTAGGCCCCCATCCAAAAGGCCAGCACGATCGCCGACATGCCGGGATTGATCGCCAGGGCCAGCCCGAACAGGACCGAGATCACGCCACCGAGCCCGAGCCACCAGCGGCCGTAATGGAGATGCAGCCTGAAGGCGGCAGCGATCATCAGAGCTCCTGTCACGAGGGCCCAGGTGGCGACCAAGAGCACGAAGGCCCAGATCGCTGCCGCCGGGATCAAGGCCGCCGCAAGCCCGACGATGATGTCGACGATCCCTTCCAGCAGGAGGAATCCGTAGCGCTCATGCTTCTGAGCCGACCGGATCGCAGAGGCGATCGTCCAGCCGCCGTCGACCAGCATGTAGGCCGCGAAGTACAGCGCCAATGCGAGCAGGAAGGCCTGCGGCGCTGCGAAGGCGAGAACGCCGAACAGGATCGCGAAGACGCCTCGCAGGGCCACGAGCCACCAGTTCCGCGCGAGGACCGCACTCATCGCGTCGAGCCTGGCGATGCCAGCGAGCGGGGTATTGGAGGAATGGATCGGTGGTACGGCGGTCGAGTTGGCCATCACAGCCTCCGTGCCATCCTGCTGGCGGCGCGACGTTCGTCGCGAAGCGAACGCCGCGCCGGCGGAAGTGTTCCCGTCTTCAGGCGGCCTCGAGCGTCCTGCAACTCATGCGCCGCAGGGTGGCTTCCGCATCGGCGGCTCCGTGAGCGCTCATGAAGACCTCCTGGAGACGCGCACCCGTCTGCGGGCGATAGGCCTCTCGCGGCAGCGTCGGCACGGCTCCGTCGTAATACGACGCGAACATCTCGGCGAAGGCGTCGTAGTCGAGCGCGCTCACCTCGAGCCGCAGGTCGATCCGGCAGGGACGCACCATGGCGGGGTCCAACGCTTCGATGTGGTTCGTCGTGATGATCGTGATCAGCCCATGGGGCGTGGCGAGCCCGTCAAGCGTGTTGAGCACCCCGTGCAGCAGCGCCTTCGCGTCGCCGATGGGGGAGGGCACAGTCTGGCCGGCCTCGCGCGTGAGCGAGCCGAGCGTATCGATGTCCTCGATCGCCAGGATGCCGTTCTTGAAGCGCCCGATCTCGGGCCCCAGCGCGACGAGCCGGTCGACGCAGTAGAGGTCGCGGTTGAAGTGGCTGGCGATGGCCTGGATCAGGCTCGACTTACCGGTGCCCGGCTCGCCGTGAAGCAGGATCACGAGCTTGTAGGTCAGGCCGCGGCGCCGGTACCACTCCTCGTTGGCGAGGAACCAGCGCACCTTCTCCATCAGCTCGGCCTTCATCGCACCGTTGGCGAAGACGGTCTCGATCGGGCGCTTGGCCCGGCGGATCGCCTGCCAGCCGCTGGTCGAGCGGTGGTGGATGTCGATGGTGCCGCGATCCTGCATCGCGTCGTCGAGCGCCTCGTCGAGGAAGCGGCGGATGGCTGTGCGGTCGCGGGTCAGGAAGGCGAGGGTGAGCACCTCCACGACCTGGAAGGTCTTGGCGTTCTCGTCGATGCGCAGGTTGTAGAACACCCAGAGACCCCGCCAGCGGGCAAGGCCCGAGCCGTAGCCGACGGTGAGGGCATTGTCCTCGGTGACGCTGTAGCTGCGGCCCCAGGCATGCAGGCGATGGCGCGCGACGAGTGCGGTCAGGCGCTCGACTGAGGCGCCGCTGGAGCGCGCGGTCAAGGTCGAGAAGACCTGGCTGCCGACGAAAGACTTAAGGCCGGTGGCGAGCCGCGTCGCCTGCAGGGCGAGATAGGCGGCGATCGTCGTGCCGATGCCGGCGACGAGGAGTTGGTTGGTCGAGAGCGTCGTGAGCTGGCTGACGAGATCGGTCATGCCGGCCTCCGAGAAGGGCAGCACGGCTGGCCGGCCGGCGGGCTGCCTCTTCGATCGAGCACAGCCGCACGAAATGGGGAGCGCCGTTCGTCGGCACAAGGCATCCGTGACGCAGTCTACCGTCCATGTCCTCTAACCTTAGGCGAGAGCAGCGCGACCTAGCCGGGTGATGCGGAGCATCCGGGCTTACTCCACCATGCTTGCGCATGGCCCCCTCGCCCGACGGGGGTGGAGACGCGCCAGGTCAGGGCGCCGGCATCCACTCATCCGTGTAGCCGACGAGCCGGTAGACCACGAGGCCGATCCACTCTTTCACGGCGAGGTCGAGTTCGAGCAGCCCGTCCGAGGCGAAGGTGTTGAAGCGCCCGACGTCGCGCGAGCCGGCGGTGCGGTAGTCGACCGGATAGGCCGTCACCGGAAACCCAGCCTTACGGAAGCAGCCGACGGCGCGCGGCATGTGCCAAGCGGAGGTCACCAGCAGCCAGCGCTCCTCCGGCTTCGGCTGCACCAGCTCGGCGGTGAACCGCGCGTTCTCGCGCGTGTTGCGCGAGCGCTCCTCCAGGATGAGCCGGTCGCGCGGCACGCCGAGCGACCCGGCGAAGCGGCCGACCGTGCCAGCCTCGGTGACCGCGCCCTCGGTCAGGCTGGCGCTCCCGCCCGAGAAGACGAGCCGCGCCTGCGGATAGCGCCGGGCGAGGTCGCCGAGGGCAAGCTGGCGCTCCCCCGCATCGTTGAGCGTGAGTTGGTCGCGCTCGGCCGAGATCGCCGTCATCAGGCCACCGCCGAGCACGATGACGCCGGTGATCGGGCGCCCATCATCGACGAAGGCGGGAAACCGCTGCTCCAGCGGCAGGATCGTCCAGGTCGCGAGCGGCGACAGGCCGCCGGCGAGCAGCCCGAGGAACCCGAGAATCGCCAGGACCCGGCCGATCGCCGCCCCCGCTTGCGTGAACAGAAGCAGGCATCCGACGAGCCCGATCACGATGAAGAAGTTCGAGGGGGTGATCAGGAAGAAGGCGATCTTCGAGAGCGGGAAGAACATGATTTTTCCGGATCGCGGACGGGATGGCTCGGGGGAGAGGGCATTGCTCATCGCGGCATCATCCGGCGCTGCTCCCGAGCCTCGATGGGGCTCAGCTGATCGGCACCGTCAGAACGGCCGAGGCGGCCCTGCGTTGCGCGATCGTCGTGTACCAGCGCGTCATGTGAGGCCGCTCGGCCCGTTCGAGCGGCATGTTGAGCCAACGATGAGCTGCGCAGCCGACGGCGATGTCGGCAATGCCGAAGGTCTCGCCCGCGACGAAGGGCGTGCCGGCAAGATGCCGGTCGAGCAGGGCCGCGCGCTTCTCGGTTGTGACACGTGAGGCTTCGATGGCCCTCAGGTCGCGCTGGCCCTCGGGCACGCGCAGCATCTGCCAGAAGGCGTCGCGCATGCCGGGCGTGAAGGCGGTGGCCTGCCAGTCGAGCCACTGGTCGATGCCGGCACAGGCCCTGGGATCAGCCGGCCATGCCAGCGGCGATCCGGGAAGCCGGGCGACATAGCGCAGGATCGCATTCGACTCCCAGAGGACGAAGCCGTCCTCTTCGAGCGTCGGCACCAGCCCGGTCGGGTTCATGGCGCGATAGGCGGCGTCGCCCACCACGCCGTGGGCGCCGCCGGCATCGATTCGCTCGTAGGGCAGGCCGGTTTCCTCCAGCCCCCAGATCGCCTTCTGCACGTTGACGGAGTTCGCCCGTCCCCACAGACGCCGCATCAGCTGTCCTCGCTCTGGTGTTTTGGCGGATAGGCGTGCTCGACGCCGGCCGGATCGGTGACGTGGTGGCCTCTGCTGCTCTCGCGCCAATAGCCGGGACCGACCGGCACCTTGCCGTGGCCGCCGGGGATGTCGAGGACATAGGTCGGCTGCGCCAGCCCGGAGAGGCGCCCGCGCAGGGCCCGCATCAGTGCCTGGCCCTCGGGCAGGCTCGTGCGGAAGCCGCTCGTGCCCGGCGCGAGGTCGGCATGGTGCAGGTAGTAGGGCTTGATCCGATTCTCGACGAAGCTGCGCATCAGGGCCGTGAGCGTCTCGGGATCGTCGTTGACTCCCCTCAGGAGCACGCTCTGGCTCACCATCGGTATGCCGGCATCGACGAGGCGCGCGATGGCCGTGCAGGCCGCTGCCGTGAACTCCTTCGGGTGGTTGGCGTGGAGCGCCACGAAGACCGCGCCGGTGAAACGCTTCAAAGCGGCGACGAGCGGCTCGCTCACTGAGGAGGGATCGACCACCGGCACGCGGGTATGGAGGCGCAGCACCTTCACATGCGGGATCGCATCGAGCTTTTCGGCGATGGCCGAGAGGCGCCGCGGCGAGAGAGCGAAGGGATCGCCGCCGGTGAGCACCACCTCCCAGATGCCGGGATCGGCCGCGATATAGGCGTAGGCCGCTGCAAGCTCCGCATCGCTCAGCGTGCCGAGGCCGCTCGGCCCGACCATCTCGCGGCGGAAGCAGAACCGGCAATAGACCGGGCAGACATGCAGCGGTTTCAGGAGCACCCGATCGGGGTAGCGATGGACGAGGCCGGGCAGCGGCTCGTGCACGGCATCGCCGATCGGATCGGCGATCTCGCCCGGCTTGGTCTCCAGTTCCTCCGCCCGCGGAATGAACTGGCTGGCGATGGGATCGGCAGGGTCGGCCGGGTCAATCAGCTCGGCGAGGTCGGCCGAGAGCGAGACGGCATAGCGCGCCGCCACCGCCTCCAGGCCGGGCAGGTCCTCGGGCCGCACCAGGCCTGCGCGGGCGAGATCGGCGGGGCTGCGCAGGGGCCGGGTCACGAGGCTTGTCCTTTGGCCACCGGCGTCCAGAGCACGTCGTCGATGCGCGGCGCGCCCGTGGCCAGCATCACCAGCCGGTCGAAGCCGAGCGCGATGCCGGAGGCCTCGGGCATGATGGCCAGCGCATCGAGGAAATCCTCGTCGATCGGGTAACGCTCGCCGTAGACGCGGGCCTTCTCGTCCATCTCGGCCTCGAAACGGCGACGCTGTTCGGCGGGGTTGGTCAACTCGCCGAAGGCATTGGCGAGTTCGACGCCGCAGGCATAGAGCTCGAAGCGCTCGGCGACGCGCGGATCGTAGGGGCTCGGCCGGGCCAACGCTGCCTCGCTCACCGGATATTCGCACAGGATGGTCGGGCACCCGTCGCCCAGATGCGGCTCCACCAGCCCGACCAGGATGCGGGAATAGAGATCGGCCCAGGTATCGTCGGAGGCGACCCGCAGGCCGCGGCTGGAGACGGCGGCGGCGAGCCGGTCGCGGTCGGTCTGGCCGTCCCTCGAGAGCGTCGCCAGCAGATCGATGTCGGCGTAGCGTAGAAAGGCTTCGGCAACGGTCAGGCGCTCGAACTCGGCGAAAGGATCGGATTCGCGGCCACGATAGACGAGGCGGGTGACGCCGGCCGTCCTGGCGGCGAGTGCCAGCAGGTCGGCGCAATCCCGCATCAGGGCCTCGTAGGTCTCGCCCACGCGGTACCACTCGACCATCGTGAATTCGGGATGGTGCAGCGGCCCGCGCTCGCGATTGCGGAAGACTTTCGCGATGCTCAGGATTTTCGGCTCGCCGGCCGCGAGCAGCTTCTTGCAGGCGAATTCCGGCGACGTGTGCAGGTAGAGCTTTTCGCGGCCCCCATCGGGCTGGATCGCCTCGGTGACGAAGGCCGAGAGATGCGCCTCGTTGCCTGGCGAGACCTGCAGGCAGGCCGCCTCGACCTCCACGAAATCCTGCTCGGCGAAATGTGCGCGCAGGGCCGCCTGGATGCGGTTTCGCGTCATCAGCAACGGGCGCCGATCCGCATGGACCTGCGGCTGCCACCAGGGGGAAGGGGAGGTCACGCTATGCCGGCTCTTTAGATTGACGGGTCTCGGCTGGCACGAAGGCGGCGGATGCGGTAGGGGCTGCAGCGATATTTCGCTACGGCGTCGCCACAACCGGCCCGGCGCCCTCGTCAAAGCAAGGTCTACGCTCGTGAAGGTGATCGCCTCGACGCTCCGCAAGGGCAATGTCGTCGACAAGGACGGCAAGCTCTACGTCATCCTGACCGCGGAGAACATCCACCCGGGCAAGGGCACCCCGGTGACCCAGCTCGACATGCGCCGCATCACAGACGGCGTGAAGGTGTCGGAGCGCTACCGCACCACCGAGCAGGTCGAGCGCGCCTTCGTCGAGGATCGCGAGCACACCTTCCTCTACAAGGACGGCGAGGGGTTCCACTTCATGAACCCCGAGAGCTACGAGCAACTCGCGGTGCCCGAGGACGTGGTCGGCGATGCCGCCCCGTACCTGCAGGAGGGCATGGCCGTGATGCTCTCGACCCATAACGGCGTGCCGCTGACCATCGAGCTGCCGGCGCGTGTGACGCTTGAGATCATCGAGACCGAACCGGTCACCAAGGGCCAGACGGCCTCGTCCTCCTACAAGCCGGCGATCCTGTCGAACGGTGTGAAGACCACAGTGCCGCCGCACATCCAGACCGGCACCCGCGTCGTGATCATGACCGCCGACGGCTCCTACGTCGAACGCGCCAAGGACTGATCTTACAGTTTCAGTCACGGCTTACGGCGGAGAGGCAGTGCCCTCCGCCGCCTCGTAGCACTGTCGCGCGAAGCCCTGTGCCTTGGCCCGCTCCTCCAGCGTGTAGGGCCGGCCGGTCCCCCATAGACCCTCGCGGCGCAGGACGCCGGCGATGCATCGGCTCGCGATGCGGCAGGCCTCCTGCGCGCCGCCGGTGCGGGTGCAATTGCCCTCGAACTGCGTGCGGAACTCGGCGACACCCGCCCGCGGATGCGGCCCTGTCACGCTGACCACGGCGTAGACCAGCCCATACAGAACCGGCTGGTGGATCAGGTAGACAGCGAGACTATGCCGCCCCGCGAAGGTTGCGGCGCGGGCCGGCCGTCCCGCTGCCTGCCAGCGGGCGAGGCCTGAGCGCAGGAAAGCCGGCAGCCCGAGCCGGCCGAGCGCGATCCCCGCGCAGACCATCCCGAACCAGGGGAAGAGCGGCACCCAGTCGTTCGTCTGCGGCGGCAGATGGGCAAGCCCAAGAAACGCGAGCGCCGGCTCGTCGAGCACGGGCGCGCGCAGCGTGAAGCTACCCAGAATCAGGACGATGCTCAGCAGGGCGCTCAGAGGAATGGCCACCCATCTCGGCATCAGGAGCAGCGGCAGGGCCAGCACGCTCGACACGGCGATGCAGTGCAGGATGCCGAAGAAGATGAACCCGTCCGGCATGAACAGGTAGGTCACGCCGGTGATGAGCATCGCTCCGGCGCCGATCCGGCCCAGCCGCATCAGGTAGGGCCGCCAATGCAGGCCATTGCGCGTGGCCAGAACCAGGCTGATCCCCACCAACAGAAGGAAGCTGCCGGCGATCAGGTGTGCAACGACCCGTCCAGGTGGCGTCAGCGCGGCGTTGAGCGGCGTGAGCTGCAGAAAGCCGAGATCCCAGGTGAAGTGGTATGACGCCATCGCGACGAGGGCCGCCGCGCGAGCCGCATCGATGGCGTCTATGCGCGAGCGAGGGCGGGCGGCATCGGCTTGCTGATCGCCCATGCGGGCAGGGATGGCGTCGTGCATGCGCCTGCGCGTAGCATCGTTGCCCGGCACGAGCGATGCCCGGCGCGCCCGCCACGCACCTCTCGACATCGTGACCGATCACGCCGGTGTTCGATGAATACCGGGCCACAGCAGCATGGCACCATGCAGCTGCTGCAAAGTGGTGCAAGCATGACTGTGGCAAGACTGCCAAGTCGCGGGAAATTGCAATGTTCGATGGCCCCCAGGCCCCGCAGACGGGCTTCCGCCGAGTCCGGACTTTGTTAACTTGTCAGTCGAATCGCGAAGGCGTGATTCGGTTCGGTTCGGGTTGCTTACATGTCGAACGATCACGGGATCGCAGAGGCTGAACAGCGGACGACGACAGGGTCGGACGAGGCGCAAGCCGAGCGGCCGCTCGACCTCATCGAGGTCTCCGGGCGCATCAAGTGGTTCGACGTTTCCAAGGGTTTCGGCTTCATCGTGCCCGACGATGGCTCGCCCGATGTCCTGCTTCACGTCACCTGCCTGCGGCGCGACGGGCACCAGAGCGCCAGCGAAGGCGCGCGCATCGTCGTGGAGGCCGTGGAACGGCCGCGCGGCTGGCAGGCCTTCCGGGTGGTCTCCCTCGACCAGTCCACCGCGACCCACCCCTCCGAACTGCCGATGCCGCGCACCCATGTCAGCGTGACGCCTACGAGCGGGCTCGAGACCGCGGTGGTGAAGTGGTTCAACCGCCTGCGCGGCTTTGGCTTTCTCTCCTGCGGCGAGGGCACGCCCGACATCTTCGTGCACATGGAGACCCTGCGCCGCTACGGCATCGCCGAGCTGAAGCCGGGCGATACCGTACTCGTGCGCTACGGCGACGGCTCGAAGGGTGCTATGGCGGCGGAAGTCCGCCTCGTCGATGGGGCGCTTCCCGCCTCTCACTGACGGTACCCTCGCCGATGGTCACGAGCCTGCTTCGCCGCCGCGCCACCCCGCCGGTCGCCGCCCTGGTACTCGCCGCCCTGGTCGCCGCGCCGCCGCTGTCGCCCTCTGCGCATGCCGTCACGCCAGTGGATGACATGGCGGCGGCGATCACCGAGCCGCTGGCCATCTTGGCAAAGAACGGCCGCCACACCTTCAAGGTCGAGGTGATGCGCACGGATGCCGACCGCGGCCGCGGCCTGATGTTCCGCAAGTCGATGGCGGCGGACCGAGGCATGCTGTTCGACTTCGAACAGGTGCAGCCGGTCACCATGTGGATGAAGAACACCTACTTGCCGCTCGACATGGTGTTCATCCGCGCCGACGGCACTGTCGCGCGCATCGCCGCCGACACCGAGCCCTTCTCCACCAAGGTCATTCCCTCGGGCGAGCCGGTGCTGGCCGTGCTGGAGGTCAATGCCGGCACCGCGCAGAAGCTTGGCATCCGGCCGGGCGACCGTGTCGAGCACGCGATGTTCAAGGCGAAGGGTCGGTAGGAGGTCGGAGTACCGGCAGCGACGCCAGTGCAGCGGGGCTTCGAGCAAGCCGCGGCCCGGTCCCGCCCTACTCCTCCGCGAGGTGCCCGACCTCGGGAACGAGCGGCAACCGGATGGTCCAGCGCACACCATCCGGCTCGAAGGCGGCGGCGGCCTGCGCCCCGCCCTCGTAGGCGAGCATCTCCTCCAGCACCGTCATCCCGAAGCCCCGGCTGCTCGGCGGGATGAGGCTGTTGGCACCCGTCTCCTTCCACACCAGCACGAGCAACGGCCCGCCGTCACTCGGCTCGACCCGCCAGGTCACTTCCACGCGGCCACGCGATCCACTCAACAGACCGTGCTCGACGGCGTTGGTCGCCAGCTCGTGCACGGCGAGCG
This sequence comes from Methylobacterium gnaphalii, assembly GCF_007992215.1. Taxonomy (GTDB): domain Bacteria; phylum Pseudomonadota; class Alphaproteobacteria; order Rhizobiales; family Beijerinckiaceae; genus Methylobacterium; species Methylobacterium gnaphalii. Next base: position 150,282 of record NZ_BJZV01000005.1, read on the forward strand.
CGAAGACCTGCGCCGCTCTCGGCCGCAGCCGGACGCGCGGGCCGTCGAGGGCGGCGTGTTCGCCCTCATGCGCGAGATGGAACGTCAGCTCGTCCGCGATCAGGCTGTGCAGATCAGCCTCGCCATACGCGTCCGTGCGGGTGCGGACTCGAACGATCGCGTCGAGGCGGCCATCGAGATGCGCGGCATAGTCTGCGACATCCCTGCGGGTCTCGGTGGTCCGGCGGATGATCGAGCGCAGCATCGCGGCCGTGTCGCGCAACGCGTGACGCAGGCTGTCGGGCGCACCCGCTCCGTCGAGCAGCCGCCGCAGGCGGGCATTGTCCGCCTTCACCGCATCGAGCTGATCCCTCAACTCCTCGTGATTCGTCATCACTGGCCTGCCTTCTGAGTGAAGTGCAGATAGACCGGATCGAAATAGGCGAGTTCGGCCAAGCCGGTCTGGTCATGGATGGTCAGGCGCCTGCCGCGCAGAGCAACCAACCCCATGCTGCGCAGTTCCTGCAGCGTGCGATTGATGTGCACGCTCGTCTGTCCGAGCACGTCGGCCAGATCGTTCTGAGTCAGCGGGAATGGGCATGACCCGCCATCGGTCAGGCCAACGGCGGCGAGCCGCCAATAGAGTTCGCAGAACAGGTGGGCGAGCCGTTCGATCCCCGAGCGCCGGCCGAGGCTGACCGTCCACTCGCGTTGGATCGCAATCGCCGAGAGTCCTTCACGGCGGAAGGCGTAGGCGAGGCTCGCGCTGCGCTCGACGAGCGACTGGAAGGCGGGCCCCGGGATCTGGGCGACCGTCAGGGGCGTGAGCGCGCCGATCGTGTGGTCCATGCGGTCCAGGAGGAAGATGTGCGGGTCGCACAGGTCTCCCGGCAGCATCAGCGCGACGATCTGCCGACGCCCGTCGGCGAGCAGCCGGGAGCGGCAGGCCCAGCCATCGAGGATGACGTTGACGGCGTGGGGATCCTGGCCCTGATCGACGAGATCGGCATGCGCGGCGACCTGCCGGCTCTGGCCGAGGGCTTCCTTCAACCAGAGCTGATCGACATCCGAAAGACGAGCGAAGCTCTGCAGTTTAAGCGCGAGCAAATTGGCAGTCATACGCTCACGATCTGACAGACATCCGGCAAGTGTCGAGCCTAACACGCAGCCGTAGGCTGAAAACTTATGTACATTAGCGGACCGTAGCTTTTATGGGCAGCCTGCCGAGCTGGTTCGGCGCGCGCGGCGCGGGTCGTCGGGCCGCAAGACTGCCCCGCTCAAGAGCAGGGGCTACGGCCTCAAGGAGCACCCGGTGCGGCGCGGCTACTGGCAGTCGTTCCTGCGCTGAGCTCGGCCTCACGCCTGCGCTGGGTCCGGCCGAGCCAGAGCGCGTTGGCTAGCCAAGCGATCGAGAGCGGCACGGCCACGATCGCAGCCCAGCTGCCGGCGAGGCCGAGCGCGCCGATGCCAGCATAGGACCAGGCGCCGATCTGGTCGCCGGTCCGGTAGGCCACGGTGTCGATGAAGGCTTTCGCCTTGTAGCGGTCCTCTCGCGGGACGACCGTGAACAGCACCTCGCGCACCGGCCGGGCGATGGCGAAGTTGCCCGCCCGCCGCAGCACCTGGAAGCCGACGATCGCCACGAGGCTCGGCGAGACCGCGAGTGCCGCAAACCCAAGAACGCTCGCCGCCGGCAGCAACGCCAGGGTCGGCCCGACGCCGATCGCCCGGGTGATCCGTCCGGTGAGGAAGAGCTGGATGCCGAGCGTCAGCAGGTTCACGGCGAGATCGACGCTGGCGAAGAACGCCGTCTGCGCCGCGCGATCGGGGAAACTGCGCTTCGCAATGCCGGCCTGCTCGAAATACAGGAAGGTCGAGGTGACCGAAAACAGCAGCAGGAATAGCGCGATGTTGAGGAGGTAGGGCGAGGCGAAGGTTCTTTTGATGCCCGCCAACGCGCTGCCGCCGATGGTCTCGTCAGCGCGGCCCGTCGGCACCTCGTGCAGCCGCTCGGAGAGCCGCGCCAGCCCGCGCATGGCGAAAACCGCCACCTCCAGCAGCCCTGCGGCGGCGATCAGCAGGACCCAGGTCGGAACGTGGCTTGCCAGCGTCGCCGTCACCGCAGAGCCCGAGATCGCACCGAGCGTCGCGCCGGCCGCGATGAAGCCGAACAGGCGCTTGCCTTGGCTCGTGGAAAACACGTCGACGATCGTCGCCCAGAAGATCGAGACCACGAACAGGTTGAAGATCGACAGCCAGACGAAGAAGACCCGCCCAACCCAGATCAGGCTCTCCTGATCCGACAGGTAGATTGCCGCTGCGAACAACAGGATGTTGCCGGCGAAGAACCGGTAGGTGAGGGGGATGAAGCGGGCGCGCGGAAGGCTCCTCACCAGCCAAGCGAAGGGTAGGTTCAGGGCCAGCATGCCGATCAGCGTGGCCAGAAACAGCCAGGGCAGGTTCTCAAGGCCCCCGGCGATGCCCATCTGGTCGCGGATCGGGCGCAGCACGTAGTAACTCGCCAGGATCGCGAAGAGATAGGCCCAGGACCAGGCCAGTGCAGGGCCTTCGCCGGGCCGCAGGTCGACGAGGCGCGCCAGAAGGGACGGGCGCACCTTGGCAGCGTCCTCCTCCGTCATTCCGAGGCCGCGCAGCGGAGCCCGGATCCGAAGAGGCACGCCAGAGGCGGCCAATCCATGACCGCGCAAAGCGGCCAGTCGTGGATTCCACGTTCTCGCCTGTGGCAGGCCCCGGAATGACGGCGCAGGTTGCGCCCGAACACTGGTGCCATCTCGCTCAAGGCTTGACCCCGAGCTTCTCCTTCAGCTCCGGTGCGGAAAGTTCGAGCCCGAAACCGGGCTGACCCATCTGGAATTTCTTCGCGGCCTCCAGCTCGCCGACCACCACCGGATCGAACCCGGCATCGGTAACGAGCGTTCGCGCCGTCTCGACGGCCTTCGGATCATCGCCGGCAATCGGGATCGCCATGCGCGGCTCGGGCCGGCCAGCATTCTTCACGAAGACCTTGAAGTTCGCCGCGTTGAAGGCGCGCACGATGCGGGCGCCGGACAGGTACTTCTGCGACGTGACGCCGATGCCATTCTTGTCGACCTCGTCGCGCAGCTCGGCGCCGTCTCGTGCGGCCGTGGCGTTGCCGGCATCGATCACCACCTTACCCTTCAAAGCGGCGGCGTGCTCCTTCCCGAACTCGGGATAGGCCTTGTAGGGCACGGCGAGGAAGACCGCGTCGGCATAGGCCAGCGCCTCGGCCGGTGTGCCGGCATGCGCCTTCGGCCCGAGGCCTTCGACCAGCGGCTTCAGCTCCTCCGGGTGACGCGAGGCGAAGAGCACGTCGTAGCCCGCCTTCACCCAGAGCGTGCCGAAGGTGCTGCCGATATTGCCGGCCCCGATGATCCCGATCTTCTTGGGAGCCGGCTCGGCCATTACCAGCGTCGCTGCGACCACCGCCATCGCGGCGAGGGCAGCAACCCGCGAACCCATCCGAAGGACATCAAACAGCATCGATCAGGGCCTCCATCTTCTTGCGCTCGGCCGCGTCGGGCAGGCGCCCGCGCGCCGCGCCGACGTTCTCCTCGACGTAAGCGACCTTGGCCATACCGGGGATCGGGCAGGTCACAGCCTCGTTGGCGATCACGTATTTCAGGAAGAACTGCGCCCAGTTCGCGCAGCCGAAGGCAGCCGCCCAGTCGGGAATCGGCTTGCCCTTGACGGCGCCGAACAGCCGGTCGCGGCCGAAGGGCACGTTGATCATCACGGCCATGCCGCGGTCCTTGGCCAGCGGCAGGATGCGCTCCGCGGCGAGCCGGCTGTCGATGGCGTAATTGACCTGGATGAAATCCAGCGTCTCGCGCTTCATCACCGCTTCAAGGTCGGGATACTGGCGATCGGCCCAAACGGTGACGCCGACGTAGCGGATGCGGCCCTGCTGCTTGAGAGCGCGCAAGGTCGCGAGATTGTTATCGACATCGACGAGATTGTGGACCGCGATCAGGTCGATCTTGTCTGTCTTCATTCGTTGAAACGAGCGCTCGATCTGCGCCAGACCGTCCTTGCCGCGCTCGGAGACCTTGCTCGCCAGGAAAATTTTTTCGCGAAGTCCGCCCTCGGGCAGGATTTGTCCGAGCACATCCTCGGCAGTGCCGTAGCTTGGCGCCGTATCGATCACCCTGCCGCCCAAGGCGACGAAGCGCTCCACCGCCTCGCGCAAGGGAGCGATCTTGTCCGGTGTGGGCTCGACCTCGTAACGGCGCGACGTGCCGATTCCGATGGCCGGCAACGCCTCGCCGGAGGAGGGGATCTTTCGCAGCAGCAATGGCTCTTCGGCCGAGGCCGACCTCGTGACGAACGGCGCCAGGGCGCCGGCAGCCAACAGTGTCCGCCGGTCGAGGGTCATGCGTCTCTTCTCCGCAATGGAGGAGGTTAGATGGGGCGGCGGCTGGGTTCGGGGAGGTGAGCGGACACCCCGCCGTTTCGGGAAGGCGCGGGATGCGCTAGGCAGTCGCCCCACCGTCGGCCTGCGCCGTCCACTCTCTCGCCGATTCGCACGCCTGACATGACCCTTCCACATACGGCGAGCCTGATCCGCCGGGGCTGGCCGCCCATCGCCCTGCCCGTCGAGGGCAGCGGCCTGCGCCTCATTGTCAGGCTCGACGGCCAGGATCTCGGCCTGCGCTTCGTGCGCGTGAGCTTCCTCGATCCGACCAGCGCCGCCTTCAGCCGCGTGACACTCAGCGCCGGGCTCAGCGAGGGCAGCTATAAGCCGCAGCTCGCTCTCTCGGCGGATGGCAACGGCCGCTTCAGCTGGACCGGTCTTCTGCCGAAGACCGTGCGGCACCTCGAACTCGCGCCGACCTTCGACGACTTCCTGCCGCCGCTGACGAATCTCGAACTCGCCGAGCCCCATCTCGCCCGGCTCGTCGGCACGGGACTGATGCGCCGGCCGCATCTCGTCGCCGAGGCCGGCATGTGGCGCCTGGTGCGCAAGCGGCTCAGGGCCAAATATCGTCTGGAGGCAGCGGTTCAGCCGCGCGCGCTCGCCGGCTATGCCGACTGGATCGCGCGCTTCGACACCGTAACCGCGGCCGATCGCGCCCGCATGCGGGCCGAGATCGCGGGCTGGACCGCGCCGCCGGCTCTCTCGGTGCTGATGCCCGTCTACAACCCCGATCCGGCGGTGTTGGAGAAGGCAATCGCGTCCGTGCGAGGCCAGCTCTATCCCCACTGGCAGCTCTGCATCGCGGACGATGCCTCGAACCGGCCGGGCGTATCGGCCGTGCTCGAACGCGCCGCGGCCGCGGAGCGGCGCATCAGGCTGATCCGGCGCGGCGAGAACGGCCACATCTCGCGCGCCACGAACAGCGCGCTGGAGGCGGCGACCGGTACGTTCTGCGCCTTCCTCGACCACGACGACCTGCTGCCGGAAAACGCCCTCTACGAGGTCGCTCGGGCGCTGATCGCCAATCCCGATCTCGACCTGATCTATTCGGACGAGGACAAGGTCGATGCGAAGGGCAAGCGCTTCGAGCCCCACTTCAAGCCGGACTGGAATCCCGAGCTGCTGCTCGCCCAGAACTACCTGAACCACCTCACGGTGATCCGCACCGATCTGATCCGGCGCGTCGGCGGCCTGCGTCCCGGCTTCGAGGGCAGCCAGGACCACGACCTGCTGATGCGCATCGCCGACGACCTCGCGCCGGACCGCGTCCTGCACATCCCGAAGGTGCTCTATCACTGGCGCGCAGCGATCGGCTCCGGCACCTTCTCGGATGCGGCCTTGGCCACGGCAGAGGCCGCGCGGCTGCGCGCGCTCGACGAGACCATCGCCCGGCGCGGCTGGCCGCACCGGGCCGAGCGGGGACCGGCCGGCTTCAACCGCCTGGTCCGCGCGCTGCCCGAGCCGGCGCCGCTGGTCTCCGTCGTGATCCCGACCCGCGATCGGGCGGAGCTGCTCTCCGTGGCGCTCGACGGCCTGCTCACGAAGACGGATTACCCTGCGATCGAGGTGGTGATCGTCGACAATGACAGCGTCGAGCCCGAGACGGCGGCCCTGTTCGCCCGCTATCGCGACGATCCGCGCGTGCGGGTCGTGAAGAGCCCCGGCAAGTTTAATTTCTCGAAACTCTCGAATGCGGGGGCTGAGGCGGCGCGCGGCGACGTGCTGCTCTTCCTCAACAACGATATCGAGGTGGTCGAGCCCGGCTGGCTGCGCGAGCTGGTCTCGATTGCGGCCGAGCCGCATGTCGGCGCGGTCGGCGCAAAGCTGTTCTACCCGGACTGGACCCTGCAGCATGGCGGTGTGGTGCTTGGCGCCGGAGGCATCGCCGGCCACAGCCATCTCGGCATCGAGCGCGAGGATCCGGGCTACTTCGCCCGCATGGTCGTCTCGCAGCAGGTCTCGGCGGTCACCGGCGCCTGTCTAGCGATGCGCAAGGCCGTGTTCGAGGAGATCGGCGGCTTCGATGCAGAGCGGCTCAGCGTCGCCTTCAACGACATCGACCTCTGCCTACGGGCCACGGAAGCTGGCTATCAGGTGATCTGGACGCCGCACGCGGTGCTGATCCACCACGAATCGAAGAGCCGCGGCCACGAGGACACGCCGGAGAAGCGAGCCCGCTTCGAAGGGGAGACCAAGGTGATGGTCGAGCGCTGGAGCAAGCAGCTCTCGCGCGACCCGTTCTACAACCTGAACCTGTCGCGGGCGAAGGCGAACTTCAAACTGAGCTGATCGCCAACGAAATCGGGCGCAATCCGCAGACTGCGCCCGATTGGAAGTCGGCTGAACGCGTCAGATCAATACGGGTAGCCCTCGTAGTGGCGTCCCCGGCCCGGATAGGGCACATCACGCGGGCCGTAGGCACGGCGGTAGTAGTTGTAGCGGGATGGGGCGTAGTTCCCGTTGTTCACGCCGGCCGAGCGATCGTTCCCGCTATCCGCGGCGTAGGGCGACAGTCCGCTGCCGCTGCTGCTGTTGCCGCCTCTCGCCATGGCCGAGCCGGTCGCCGCGAGAACGAGGCCTGCCGCGACGGTCGCCGCGAAGACGGTCTTGGACTTGGAATGAGTCATCGGGGTCTCCCTGCTTGCCCAGACAACACGTGAACCCGGCCATAGGATGCACGGGTGCGGCCGACTGAATCGCTGCCGGGCCGGCATCGGAACGGACGCCGTCATCCGCAAACCTCATCCGCCGCATGCTGCGCCGATACGCCGGCACCGAGTCCGGCCAGAGTATGCGGTTCCGCCCCGGGCGGTCGAGGGGCTCGCTCATGCCGGCACCCGCTCGGGCACCGCGGCAGCCTGCTGGAACTCCCGATGGAGGAAGGCTGCCGCCATCTCGATCGAGCGGCGCGCCTCAGGCACGTAATTGTCGGCGATCTGCCAGACATGCGGCACGACGGGCCACAGGGTCAGCTCGACCCGCACGCCGGCCGCACGCGCCTTCTCCGCCAGCGCCACGGAGTCGTCGCGCAGCACCTCCCGTTCGGCCGCGTGCACGAGCAGGGGTGGAAAACCGAGGAAATCGGCCTCGACAGGCGAGACGCGCGGGTCGCGGGGATCAGCGCCGGCGAGATAGACCGGAGCCAGGTTTGCCAGGATGTCGGTTGTGAACATCGCGTCACGGCGCTGATTGGACCGGAACGAGGGCCCACGCCTGAGCAGGTCGCAAGCCGGTGAGAACAGGGCTGCCGCGGCAGGAAGCGGCAATCCGCGGCGGCGCGCCTCGACGATCAGGGCGAGCGCCAGGTTCCCGCCCGCCGAGTCACCGGCTACGACCGCCGGCCCTTCGCGCGAGAAGGCGGTCCAGGCCGCAACGATGTCCTCGAGGCCCGCCGGAAACGGGTGCTCCGGCGCGAGCCGATAATCCGGCACGAAGACACGGAAATCCGCACGCGCAAAGGCGGCCGTAATCGTGCGGTGGGTGAGCGGCGAGCCGCCGACAAAGCCGCCGCCGTGCAGGTAGAGCAGGTGAGGGCGCTGCGCCTCGGTCTCCTTGCGCGGCCGCACCCACTCCCCCGGCACCCCACCGAGTTCGCCCGGATGAAACACGGCGCTCGGCGAGGGGCGGAGGGTGTTCTGGGCGAACACCGCGCGGATCCGGGCGATGTCGGGCGAGCGGCCGAGCCGCGCCTTCACGCGGATCCGGGCGGTCAGGTCCAAGAGATATGCGCGCAGGCTCGCCATGGTCGGTCCGCTCCGGCCGCGATCGAGCGCGCCGGCCCGGTCTCTCTATCGCATGGCGGATTGATGCCGAACTACGGATGCGCGCGTCTTCGGACGATCCTATGCAGGTTGAGGACGCGTCCCATAGGCCTCGGCCATGATGTCGATAGCCGCGAGCTTCGCCGCGAAGACCGACCAGTCATCGTGCTCGGCGATGGGTTTCCAGATCGCCTCAACCTCGTCGATCAGCATGGTGCAGGGTGCGCCTGCGAAATAGGGATGGTCGAGCCGGGCATCGGCCGCCGGCTCCAGGTCCTGCAGGGCGGCGTGGACCGGCCTGAAATCGTCACTCGCGTAGAATGACGCCGCTGGGCTCGCCGCCGCCCGCATCTCGCTGGCGAGACCGCCCCGCCAGTCGAAGAAGGCCTGCTCGAAGGGCATCTGGCTCTTGGCCAGGAAGCTCCAGAAGGCTGAGACCAGGCGGTGCAAAGCCGTCTCGTCGCTCGGTCGGGCCAGTCCAAGCCGAGCGAGGATCACGTCCGCGAAGCCATCCTGCAGGGCTGGCCCGAAGCCCTTCAAGCTCGCCTCTAGGCGAGTCTGCTCCGTGAGCGGGATCAGGCACTCGGCGAGCCGGCTGAGGTTCCAGAACAGAGCCTCTGGCTGCCGGCCGAAGCTGTAGAGCCCGTACTCGTCGAAATAGGCGGCGGTGAAGCCGGCATCATGCGTTGGGGCGAAACGCCAGGGGCCGTAATCGAAGCTCTCGCCGGTGATGTTGATGTTGTCGGTGTTGAGCACGCCGTGGACGAAGCCGGCCGCCATCCATTGCGCGCCCATCCGCGCCACCCGCGCAACGACCTTGTCGAAGAACGCGATGGCGCGGTCGGCGAGCGCGTCCTCACGGATCTCCGGGTAATAGGCGGCCACCGCGTAATCGAGGAGCCGCTCGATGTTGTGGGTCTCTCCGAGTGCCAGGAAGCGCTGGAAGGTGCCGATACGGATGTGGGAATGGCTCAGGCGCACCAGCACCGAGGAACGCGTCGGCGAGGGTTCGTCGCCACGCTCCAGCGCCTCGCCGGTCTCGATCAGGCTGAACGATTTCGAGGTATAGACACCGAGGGCCTCCAGCATCGCGGTCGCCAGCACCTCGCGCATGCCACCTTTCAGGGTCAGCCGTCCGTCTCCGGCGCGCGACCACGGCGTCTGGCCGCTGCCCTTGGTGCCGAGATCGAGGAGCCGCCCGTCGGCGAGGTCGTGCAGTTGCGCGAACAGGAAGCCGCGCCCGTCACCGAGCTCGGGGTTGTAGGAGCGGAATTGATGGCCGTGGTAGCGCAGCGCCAACGGCTTCTCGAAGCTGCCGGGCAGCGTCGCGAACCGCCCGAAGTGCGCGATCCACTCGGCCCCCGAGAGACCGTCGAGCCCGACGCGCTGCGCCCAGGGCTGGTTGCGGTAGCGCAGGATGGCTTTCGGAAACCGCGCGGCTTCGACGACATCGAAGAAATCGGAGCCGAGATCGGCGTGACGGCGCGAGGGGTTCGGTGAGGACAGGGGCTTCTTGCTCCAGCAATGTCTCTGACGACGGGGTCGGCCGGTTCGGCCTGACCGTCAACTCACGAAGCGGCCGGCGGTTTTCATCGGCGACAAACCGTGCGGTTGGCTTAAAGACGGGTGTGAGCACATACGGGGGCGCGGCGTGCCCGTCGATCAGCGTTTCGAGGCGACCGTTGCGGCGCCGTTCTCGGTCTCCGGGTGCGGCCTGCACACCAACCATTTCGCCCGTGTTACCGTCGCCCCGGCGCCGCCGGGACACGGCATCCGTTTCGACGTCGCCGGCGCCGGCGCGGTCGCCCTGTCGTACGAGACCCGTGCCCCGAGCCGGCTGAACACGGCACTGAGGCTGCCCGACGGCACAGCCTTGCGCACCATCGAGCACCTGGCGGCAAGCCTCTCGGCCTTCGGCATCGACAATGCACTGGTGAGGGTCGAGGGTCGCGAGATGCCGATCTTCGACGGCAGCGCCCAAGCCTGGTGCGCAGGAATCGCCGGGGCAGGCCTCGCCATGCAGGCCGCGCCGCGCCGCGTCATCCGCATCACCCGGTCGATCCAACTGGCGATGGGCCAGCGCTTCGTCCGGGCCGAGCCGTCGACGGCGCTGGAGCTCGATGTCACCTGCGAATCCTACTATGCGGGCGGCGTGCAGGCCTGGCGCGGTTGCCCGACTGGGCAAGCCTTCATGACGGAGCTGGCGGCCAGCCGCTCCTCGGGCCAGGTCAGCCGGCTCTGGAGTTTTGGGCCGGTGGCGAACCGTGTCCTGGCGCCGCTGCTGCAGCCGATCGGGCCGCGCAGCCCGGCCGATGCTGCCAGAGGGCCGTCGGCAAACACGCCGCGGCCGGATCTGCCATCGACCCTCACCGACGAGATTCGCGCCGGCATGGCGCATCCGGCCGGTGAGCCGGTGCTGCGCGGCGTCCGGCCCGGACGTGCCGCGATCCAGATCGGACCCTGGGTGATCGGCGGCGCGCGCTTCCCGGACGAGCGGGTGCGCCACAATGCCCTCGACCTGCTCGGCGACCTGATGCTCGCCGGACGCCCCATCATCGGCCGGATCGTCGCGCACCGGCCGACCCACAAGCTCACCTACGCCTTCGTGGCGACGCTCATGCAAAGCCCCGACGCCTATGAGATCGTCGACGCATAGGGCTCACGATTCGCCCCGGATCGCTTGGGCCTGACGCGCGTCACGGGCGAACATCGCCGCAAAACCATCGCGGCGCGCCGCGCCAATCACCTTTCGAGGATCCTTGCCGGGATAGGCCGCCTCGATCGCCGCGACGCCTGCTGCCGAGGCCGCGAGGCGCGCCATGGCGCGTGCCTGGGCTAGGACCGGGCTCCAATCTCCCTCGTCCGTGAGGGGCTCTGCCCCAAGCTCGCTCGCGAGCGCTGCATCCCAGCCGATGCCGCGGAGCCTTGGGCTCGCTCCGGCAAAACTCGCCGTTGCAAGGACACCGGCGGCGCTGACCACGAGAGCGATGATGCCGATGCCGCCATCGGGCAGGCCGTGCTCGGCCTCGTGCACGGCGAGCTGTGCCCCGAGATGGGCGATGTCGCGCCCATGAGCCGACGACAGCATGATCGCGTCGGGGCGGACCTCCGCCAGTTCGTCGCGATCGATCGCGTCGATCCCCTCAATGCGGATCAGCAGCGGGACCGTACGCTTGCCAGATATCCCCCTCGTCATTGCGAGCGAGGCGAAGCCATTGAGGGCCGCAATGTCGGCGCCCTGGCCCCGGATGGCTTCACCTCCAGCTCGCGATGACGAGGGGGCACTCCGTGCATCGACGACCCACGCATCGGCGCAGGTCGGATCCGGCTCGCCTCCACTCGTGATCAGATAGGCCCGCACGTCGCTCCCCGGACCCATTGCGCGTCGAACCGGGACGCCGGCCGGCCACGGTCTTTCAAGCTTCCTTTACCATACCGACACGAAAGTCCGTGATGCGGCGATGGGTTAGGCCGCGCGGCCACGTCATCCATGTTCCTGTTCACCAACGCCCCCGTCGGCACCCGCGACACCGGCTCGACCGTCGGCGGCGGCCGCACGATCACGGGCACGGCAGGTCCGGCAAACGGATCGGTGGTCGATGCGATCCGCAGCGGCGCCGAGTCCAGCGGCGTCGGTTTCGAATACCTTCTCGCGACAGCCAAGCGGGAATCGGGGCTCGATCCAACGGCCAAGGCCGCGACCTCCTCGGCGAGCGGATTATTTCAATTCATCGACCAGACCTGGCTCGGCACGATGAAGACGGCGGGCGCCCGGCTCGGCCTGTCCTCCTACGCCGACGCGATCACGGCGCGGTCCGACGGCACCTACAGCGTCGCCGACGCGGCGACGAAGCAGCAGATTCTCGACCTGCGCCGCGATCCGCGCGTCGCCTCGGCCATGGCCGGTGCGCTGACCCAGCGCAATCGCGACGCCCTCGGAACGGCCCTCGGCCGCGAGCCGACGAGCGGCGACCTCTACGCCGCGCATGTGCTCGGCGCGAAGGGCGCCGCGACGCTGATCAACTCCGCCCAGGTCAGCCCAGCGCGGCCCGCGGCGAGCGACCTGCCGGAGGCGGCAGCCTCCAACCGGAGCCTGTTCTACGACAAGGCGGGCCGGGCCCGCGGCTCGGCCGAGCTCTACGCGATGTTGTCCACCAGCACCGCCGGCGGCCAGAGCGCCGTCGCCGGCACGGCGAACGTGCCGGAGGCCGCGACTGCCTACGCCTCCCTCGACGACGGCCTGCGCAGCCTGTTCCAAACCGACCGGCGCCAGGGCGCGATCTCGGCGGGCGTGGCCAAGCTCTGGCAGAACCGCAGCACGGGCACCGAGACGGCCCGCAGCGCGCCAACCTATTTCCCACGTTCCGACGCGGAACCGACCATGACGGCTTCCGAGCCCGAGACCACGGGCGCCATCGGGGCCGTCGATACCTCCGCAACGGCGGCGAATGCCATCATCGTCCCGCTGCCGCCGCGCCGCCCCTCGGCGCTGCAGCTGCAGCAGCGCGCGCTCCCGGCCTCCGCCAAGGTCGCGGCGACCCCAACCGCGCCGGCCGAAGAGCCTCCCGCGACCGTCACGCCCGCTGCTGCAGAGCCCGCCAAGGCCGGCTCCGGCGGCTTCCTCGACTTCCTCTCCACCCTCGGACTTCGGAACGGCCAATGACCCTCCGCCAGTTCCTCCTCTCGACCCAGACCGCCTCCTCCGAACGCCGCGCCGAGGCTGCCGCCGCGCTCGGCCGGGCCTATTGCCACGGCAACCTCGCACCCGAGGCGGCCTGGGAGGCCAAGACCGCCCTGCTCGCGCTCCTCGACGATGGCTCGACGCTGGTGCGCCGGGCGCTCGCCGAGGCCTGCGCCGCCTCGGATGCCGCGCCGCGCCCGCTCATCGTGGCACTCGCCTCCGACCAGCCCGAGATCGCCTGCCTCGTCCTCGCCCGGTCACCGGTGCTGATGGATGCCGATCTCGTCGATTGCGCCGCGATCGGCTGCGAGACCACCCGCTCCGCCATCGCCGGCCGCGCCGACATCTCGATGCCGGTGGCGGCGGCGCTCGCCGAGGTGGGGGGCGCCCCCTCGCTCACCGTTCTCGTCCGCAACGGCTACGCCAAGATCGGCGTCGCCGCGCTGCTGCGCATCGTCGAGCGTCACGGCGACGACGCGCGTCTGCGCGAGGCGCTCCTGGCTCGTCCCGGCATCGGCATCGAGGTGCGCCACGCCATCGCCGCGCGGGTCGCCGAGGCCCTGTCCGCCTTCGGTCTCGCCAGCGGCTGGCTCAGCCGCGAGCGCGGCGAGCGCGTCCATCGCGAGGCGCGCGACTGCGCCGCCTTGTCCTTGAGCGACGAGGCCGGCGAAGCCGGATTGGCGCGGCTGGTCTCCCATCTGCGGGCGCAGGGGCAGCTCAATGCGGGGCTGATCCTGCGCGCCATCCTGACCCTGCGCATGCCCTTCGCCGAGACCGCGCTCGCCGATCTCTCAGGCCTGAGCCGGGCGCGGGTCGCCGGGCTGATGTTCGAGCCGCGCGGCGCGGGCTTTGCCGCCCTTCACCGTCGCGCCGGGCTGCCGCCTCTCCTGCTGCCCGCGATCCAGGCCGCGCTCTCGGCCTGGCGCGAGGCCGCGACGGGCGACGCCGAGATCGAGGGCCCCCGGCTGGCACGGCGCATGATCGAGCGGGCGCTCACGGCCTGCGACGACATGCCCTTCGCCGAGAGCCGCAGCCTGATGGCGCTGCTCGCCCGCTTCGAGGCCGAGGCCGCCCGCGAGGAGGCGCGCGTGCATGCCCGCGCCCTGGCCGACGAGGCTGAGCGCGACGCCATCCGGCGCGTCGAGGCCGACGAGCGCCACCTTTCCGGGTTCCTGCCGGAGGCCGTTGCGATCCCCACGCCCGACGCGATCTCAGACCGACTCTCCCGCGTCCTCGACGGACTGCCGGATGCGATCATCGCGAGCTACCGCGCCGAGCAGGAGCGCCGCCAGGCCGAGACGGCGGGTGCCGTCCTCGACGGCCTCTCGGACGCGCTGATGGCGAGCTTCATGGCCAGCCGCGAGCCCGTGCCGGACAGCGGCGCGGCACCCGCCGTCGAACTCGCGCCCGCCTCCGAGCCGACGGCCGAGGCACCAATGCTGCTGGCGGCCCCTTCGCGCGAGCCCGCGGCGCAGGATGGTCCGGCGCTCGTCGAGAGCCTGATCTCCGAGAGCATCCTGGCGAGCTATCGGCCCAGCCACCTGCGCCTGGCCGCCTGATCCCTCGGGATCATCCGAACTGTTCGCGAAGAATCCGCTCGTCGAGGCTGTGGCCGGGATCGTGCAGCAGCACGAGGTCGGTGGCGTGATCGAGCCAGGCCTCGACGGTGCGGACCCGACGGAACTCGGTGTGGTCCGCCACCGCCGCCACCGGCCTGTGGGCGGCCTCCAGCACCTCGACGTGGATGCGCGCATGGTTCGGCAGCAGCGCGCCGTTCCAGCGCCGCGGCCGGAACGAGGAGATCGGCGTCAGGGCGAGAAGCTGCGCGTTCAGCGGCAGGATCGGGCCACCCACCGAGAAATTGTAGGCGGTGGAGCCGGCGGGCGTCGCCACCAGGACCCCGTCGGCGATGAGTTCAGGCAGCCGTACCTTGCCGTCGATCGAGATCCGTAGCTTCGCCGTCTGGTGGGTCTGGCGCAGCATGTAGACTTCGTTGATCGCCGGAGCCTCGTGGGTGCGGCCCTCCGTGTCGGTGACGACCATGGAGAGCGGGTGGATCACGCTGCGCTGTGCGTTCTCCAGCCGCTCGAGCAGCGCGTCCTCGCGAAACTCGTTCATGAGGAAGCCGACAGTGCCGCGGTTCATGCCGTAGATCGGCTTGGAGCCGTCCATGAAGCGGTGGAGCACCTGCAGCATCAGGCCGTCACCGCCGAGCGCCACGACGACGTCAGCCTCCTCAGGCGTCACGTGGTCGTAGCGGCGCATCAGCGCCTCGGCTGCCTCGCGGGCGTCGGGAGTGGGGCTCGCGACGAAGGCGATCCGGTGGAAACGCATCGCCATCGAATCCGACAATCCGCCTTCGAGCCGTGTTGACGCCGGGATGGCACGAGGTCTCACTCGCAGCCGGACGCATCTTCTTTGAGAGGCATAGCATGGAGCGCCCGCTCCTCGTCTACACCACGTTGCCGGATACGCAGACCGCGCTAGCCATCGGCGAAGTGCTCGTGCGCGAACACCTCGCGGCCTGCGTGAACGTTCTGCCGGGCATCGAGTCGGTCTATGCCTGGAAGGGCGCGATCGAGCGTGGCCAGGAGGTGGTGGCCATCCTGAAGACCCGCGAGGGCCTCGCCGAGGCGCTAGGCGCCGCATTGAAGGCGCGTCACCCCTACGAAACGCCGATCATCCTGCACCTTCCCGTCACCGGGGCAGACCCGGAGACGGCGGCCTGGATCCTGGCCGAGACGGGCGGCGAGGGCGCCCCGCCTCAACCGGGCTCGGCGGGATAGCTTCGGCCCTTCCAGGCCACCGGGGCCAGGCCCCGCGCCGCGCGGATCAGGGCCGACCACTGGATCGCCAGTGCCGTCGCGATCGTGAGCGGGTGCAGGGGGATCGTCGCGAGCGGTTCGCCACAGGCCCAGGTGATCGCGGCTCGCGCTGCGAGGGAGACGAGGCCGGCGGCGAGCGCCGTCAGCACGACGGGGGAGGGCAGCCCGGCCACCAGCGCCACCGCAAGCAGCAGCCAGGGCAGGACGTGGCCGCCGAAGAGCAGGATCGTCCAGACGGGCAGGGCGCGCGGCGTCGCCATGCCCTCGTGGGCGTTCTTGGAGAACCCCGCCCATGCCTGAGCGAAGCCAGCATACATGCGGCAGCCGGCCAAGGCGGTTCCGGCGACGAGATCGGTCCGGAAGCCGGAGGCCCTGAGCATCCGGGGCAGGGTCACGCCGTCATGCAGCGAGGCGCGCACCGCGCCGTGGCCGCCCGTCGCGCGGTAGGCCTCGGCCGAGACCATCACGAGCTGGCCGCAGGCCGCAGCGAGGGAGAGGTCGGCGCTCCGCCGCATCAGCGGGATCGGCAGAAAGCCGAGCAGCAGGAAATTGATGGCGGGAACGGTGAGCAGTTCGCCGAGGCTGCGCATCACCTGGCGCGGAACACCACTGACCAGCGCGGCACCGCTGCGCTCGGCATGGGCCGAGAGCGCGGCGGCGGCATGCGGCGCCAGCGTCACGTCGGCATCGATGAACAGCAGGCGGTCGCCCCGGGCCGCCGCGGCGAGGGCGGCACAGGCGTGATTCTTGCCGGTCCAGCCCCCGGCCAGGGGCGGTACCGCAACCAGGCGAAGGCGGGAATCGCCCTCGGCGAGCCTCCTCACGATCGCGCCGGTGCCATCCGTAGAGTGGTCGTCGCCTACCAGCACCTCGATCGCGACACCCTCGCTCGCCAGGGCCGCCCGGATGGTGTCGGCGATGATCGCCGCCTCGTCCCGCGCCGGAATCAGGATCGAGACGAGCCCCGTCGCGGTAGGGGGCGACGCGGGTGCCCGCAGGCTCGCGATGTTCACGACGGCCAGCACCGCCGGCAGCAGCGCCAGCGCGAGCGACATGATGGCGAGGGCGAGCATCACGGAAGCCGTTCGACCTTGCCGGAACCGTGGGCCGGATCGAAGCGGCGGCCCCGCGCCAGGGTCGCGACCCGCCGCCAGAGGTCGTAGACCCCACCGACCCCACGGGAACCTTCGATCACCGGCACGAACCGAGCGGCCTCACGGGCCATGACATCCGCGGAAAGGCGGTCGAGCGTCGCCGTGAGAGCGGTCTCGAGATGGGCGAGACGCTCGGTGCGGGGCTGCGAGAGCAGGTCGCGGGCAGCGATCGGCGCGCCGAATGCGCAGCAAGCCTCCGCGCCGCGCTGATCCCAGAACGCGTATTCGAGGGCGAGCGGCAGGAAGAGGGCGTCCGGCGCGATCTCGGCGAGATGGGCAATGCCGGGGCGCAGGTCGAGCGGGCGGCTGCGCACGTCGGAGAAGCGTCCCTGCGCCGTGATCCAGAGCATGTGCGTGGGCGTCGCGAGAACCGCGCGCGCGGAGGCAAGGAACTGCGCGGCTCCGCGCCGCGAGTCCAGGTCCACCGGAAAGGCGCCGAGGCGGCGGAAGATCCCGTACCGCTCCAGCATCCGGGCATCGAAGGGCGCGAACATCGCCCGGCCCGGAAACAGCCGATCCCCCAGCAGGATGAGCACCGCGGCATCCCACCAGGACGGGTGGTTGCAGTAGATCACCAGCGGCCCGGCATGATCCAGCCGCTGGGGCGCGCCCCAGCGGGCAAGATGCAAGCCGTTCATGTGCCGGCGCAGAAAGCGCGCGAAATACGCCGTCATGAAACGCCAGACCGGCTCGGAGCGCGCCGGGACGGGGTGGGACGCCGCTCTCACGCGCTCGCGCGCAGATCCGGCCGCGCACCGGCCCTCAGATCCGTGTCGAGGGTATCGGCGGCAATCCAGCCGGACATCATCACCATCGGCATGCCGGGACCCGGATGGGCGGCCCCGCCGGCGAGGTACAGCCCCTTCACTTCGCGCGAGCGGTTGCCCGGCTTGAAGGCTCCCGTCACGCGCCCGTGCGAGGCGAGGCCGTAGATCGCGCCGTTGAGCACGTTGTAGCGCTCGTGGATATCCTGCGGCGTCAGGTGGCGCTCGACCACGATGCGCTCCTCGATATCCGGCATGCCGCCGGTTCGCTTGAGCTTGTCCAGGATCACCCGACGATAGGCCGGGAACATCTTTTGCCAGTCGTGGTGTGGCCGCAGATACGGCGTGTGCACCAGGACGTAGAGCGCCTCGCCGCCCTCGGGCGCCACCGACGGGTCGGTGATCGAGGGCGCGGCGAGATAGGCGGTCGGGTCGGGGGCCGGCTCGCCCTTGCGGTAGATGAAATCGAATTCTTCCTCCGGATCGCGGGAGAAGACGAAGTCATGGTGGCCGAGATGCCCGTAGCGCTTGTTCAGGCCGAGATAGAGCACCACGCCCGAGCAGGCCGGCTCGAAGGTCTTGGCATCATAGGCCTTGCCGGTCTCGCCACCCACGAGTTCGCGATAGGTGCGCACGGAATCCATGTTGGAGATCACGGCGTCATAGGCGACGGTGCCTCGCGCCGTGCGCACGCCGCGCACCGCGCCGCCGGCGATGTCGAGCCCGGTCACCTCTTCGGCCGGCCGCATCTCGGCGCCGAGATCGGTGGCGAGCTTGGCGAGCCCCTTGGCCACGGCGCGGGTCCCGCCCATCGGATACCAGACGCCCTCGGAGACCTGCATGTGTCCGATGGCGCAGAGCACGGCCGGCGCGCCGTAGGGTGAGGAGCCGACATACTGCACGAAATGGTCGAGCATCTGCGCGAGCCGGGCATCCTTCACCTTGCCGCGGATCGTGCCGGCAACGGTGGAGTGCATGCGCAGCGAGAGTACGTCGCGCAGAGTCGCCGGGTTCATGTTGGCGCGGATGTCGATCGTATCGAAGAGGTCCTGCACCGCCTTCCAGAAGAAGAACCTTTCGCTGACGCTGTGCAGGTTCTCGGAGATCGACAAGAATTTCTTGTAGCCGTCGCCGACACCCTGGCCGGGGGCGAAGCGATCCATCGACGCGGCCATGGCCTCGACATTCTCGACGAGGTCGATGCGCGAGCCGTCCTCGAAGAAACAGCGCCATTGCGGATCGAGCCGGCGCAGGTCCAGCGCGTCGTGTACGCTGCGGCCGGCCTCGGCAAAGATCCGCTCCAGCACGCGCGGCACGGTGAGGATGGTGGGCCCCATATCGAAGCGGAACCCGCCCTCGTGCAGCACGGCCGCCTTGCCGCCGAGCCAGGCATTCTTGTCGTAGAGCGTGACCCGGTGTCCGCGCGCGGCCGCAACGCAGGCCGCAGCCAGACCACCTAACCCGCCGCCGATTACGGCGACCGAGGAACCGCTCTTCATAGACGATGTATCTCCTGCCGGGCGCCTCGCCGGCCATTCCTGCGAGGCAAGCTAGGCTTTCTCGCAACGGGGTCAACGCGATACCCGGTCGCGCCGCCGTGTAGGGCGGGAAACATGGCAGGGCGCTCGTACGTTAAACCCGAAACGAGGAGCCTCCGATGCCGAACCGACATATCCTGGCGCTCACCCTGGCCCTTGCAGGCCTGCATACCGGTGCCGCCCTCGCGCAGGAACCGGCTCAGACCGGAACAGGAACCGGCCCTGCCTCCACGATCAAGGCCCCGAATACGACGGCCGTCGGTCAGACCAAGCCGCCGGGCGCGGCCGCCGCGCCCGACCGGACCGAATCCCGCGAGGCGCGCGGCGACGCGATGAAGCGGGACGACAAGGTCATGAAGGGCATCTGCATCGGCTGCGGCACGAAATAACCCTGGGGCCTCGGGTCCCATCTCAGACACGCATCGCCACACGCCGCGAGACCAGGGCCAGGGCCGTGCCGAGACCGGCGGCCGCCACGGCGGCGAGAACGGCCCAAGCCGGCAGCGCGGCCCGCCAGTCGTCGCCCAGCGCGCTCTGGAAGGCCTCAATCGCCCAGGCATTGGGGGTGAACCAGCCGGCCTGCTGCAGCCAGGGTGGCATCAGGAAGCGGGGGACCATGCTTCCGCCGACCGCCGAGAGCAGCAGGACACCGAACGTCGCTGCGAGCTGCGCCTGGTGGCGTGTCGCCACCGCGGCGCAGGCGGCCAGCCCGAGGCCGGCTGCCATCGCCGAGACCAGTGCGGCCGTCACAAGCCATGCGGCCCAGCGCGGGGCAACGTCGACGCCGTACAGAACGGAGGCAGCGAGGAAGATCAGACCTGCCTGCACGATCCCCTGCAGCAGCAGGAACGCGAACTTGCCCAGGACGATCACGGCAAAGCCTCCCGGACCCGATGCGAGGCGGTCGGCAAGCCCTGACATGCGCTCCTCGACGAGTGAGAGCGATCCCTGCATGGCGGCGAACAGGAGGAAGACGGCGGTGATCGCGCCGGCATAGTAGCCGACGCGATCGTTGCCGCCGGCGGAGGCGGTCGAGCGGCGCTCGACCAGCTCGGCGAAGGAGAACGGCTCCTTCTTCGCCCGCTGCTCGGCGAAGGCTTCGTCGAGGAATCTGCGCTCGTCGGCTCCGATCTTGCCGGTGCGCTCGACGTCGGCGATGATTCGGGACAGCACCACGTCGGGCAACGCCTCGTTGAGCGAGCGTTGAAGCTGGCCCAGCGCGATCGGGGTCGCCAGCGCGCGGGCCGGATTCTCGATCAGCAGCACCGGCTGGTCGACGGGTGCCGGGCTGTCGCCACTGGGCGCCAAGGCGAGATCGCTCCTGAGCACCAGCGCCACGTCGACCGTGCCGCGGCGCACGGCATCGACGACCCCGGGTACCGTCGTCGCGAGCATTTGCTCGACGCGTAGCGACGGGTCGGCCGAGATCGCATCCACGAGCCGGCGGGTGGTCTGCGTGTTCGCGAGATCGGCGATCCCGAGATGGATCCGGATGCGATCGCCGATGGCGCCGGAAAAGATCGCGGCGAAGATCACGAACATCACGGTGGGCAGGACGAAGGCCATCGCCAGCGCGGCCGGGTCGCGCCGGAGCGAGAGCCACATCGTGCGGAATGCGGCAGCCATCATGGGATTGCCCCATCCGACGGGATGATGTCGCGGTAGACGGCTTCGAGACCGGGACGACGGATGCGGATTTCGGCGACGGGCACGCTCGCCTCCCGCAGGGCCGACAGGACGGCGGCACCGTCGACGCCGCCCGCGGCATCCCGGACGGCCCGCCAGGACGTCGCATCGCTCGCCTCGCCCGGCGTGAAGCCCGTGCGGCGCAAAGCCGCCTCGGCCGGGGGTTTTGGCGGAGCGTCGAGCATGGCCTCGCATTCGAGACTCGCGGCGAGCGGCCGGAGCAAGTCGGCGAGGCGCCCTTCGCGCACGAGCCGCCCGGCCGACAGGAACGCGACCCGGTCGGCGAGGCGCTCCGCCTCACCGAAATCATGCGTGCTGATCACGATCGCGGCCCCCTGCGACCGCAGCGCCGAGAGCACGGCGTGGATTGCGGCCCGGGCCGCGAGGTCGACGCCCTGGGTCGGCTCGTCGAGCAGGATGAGCCCGGGCCGTCCGACGAGGCTCGCGGCGAGGTTCACCCGGCGCTGGTATCCGCCCGAGAGCGCGCCGACGGGCCTGTCCGCCACATCCTCGATGGCAGCCTGGTCGAGCACCGTGGCGACCGCCGCGCGTCGCGCCGCCCGGCCGAGGCCCGCGAGCCTAGCGAACACGTCGAGATTCTCCGCGACCGTCAGCCGTGGATAGAGCGCGATGTCCTGCGGGACGAAGCCGATATGCCGCCGGGTGGCGCTGTCGCGGGCGGGATCGCCGCCCATCACCCGCACGGTCCCGCTACCCGGCCGCAGGCGACCGGCAGCCAGGCGCATCAGGGAGGTCTTCCCAGCGCCGTTCGGCCCGAGCAGCGCCAGCGTCTCGCCGCCCATCACACAAAGGCTGACGCCGTCGAGGGCGGGCCGGCCGTGATAGGCCAGGGCCGCATCCCGCATGTCGAGACGTGCGTCGGACGCGCGGTGCGCGCCCGCGCCACCTGCCGCGCGCGTCAACGGGACGGCAGCGTGCGGGCGAGACGGACGCGCACCGCCGCGCCGGGCTCATCGAGAGGGAAGCTCGCTGTGGCGAAGTCGGGCCGCGCCCGGCGACCTCCGCCGCGGGAGACGCCGTAGGGCTCCAACGGCAGGCCCAGCCCGGTGCGATCGATGCGCCCGTTGCCGTTGATGTCCTGGTAGGCGACAACTGCGTAGACCCCCGGCTCGATGCCCTTGAACAGGACGCGCTGGCTCCGCCCGTCCGCCGGCGCATCCTTCCCGGAACGGCAGGTACTCTCCGCGAGGCCGCCCTGGCACAGGGCGACATAGACGGTGCCGGACCCCGGTTCGATGCCGTCCACCTCGACCTCGAGGCTCGCGGCCCGGGCACTGACGACGAGGCAGGCCAGGCCCAGCCCGCAGCAGACGGCGCGCTTCACGAAGGCTCTCCCTGCGTCGCCAGCGGCGCGGTGTCCGGCAATTCCCGGAGTTCAGGTGCCCTTGCTCCGATCAGGTCCTCGATGAGCAGCCGCGTCGAGATGCGTGCGCCCTCGTAGATCACCGGCAGGCCCGAGCCGGGATGGGTGCCGCCGCCGACAAGGTAGAGACCCTGCCCGAACCGGTTGTGCGGACGGAACCACAGCATCTGCCCGAGGTCATGGGCGAGGTTGAAGGTCGCACCCTGGTGCACCGCGAACTCGTCGCGCCAGTCGCGCGGATCGAGCACGCGTTCGTAGCGCAGGCGGCTCTCGATATCGGTGAGACCGATGAGTTTCAGCCGGTCCAGCACCAGCTGGCGATACATCGGCTGCGCCTGCTCCCAATCGATGCCGGATTTGAGGTTCGGCACGGGCACCAGCACGTAGAGGGCGGTATGGCCGGGAGGTGCCATGCCGCCATCCGTGTAGCCGGCATGCTGCACGTAGAGCGAGGGCTGCATCGGCAGCGTGCCGTTGGTGATTTCGTTGATGTTCCGCTCGTAGTCCTTTGCGAGCAGGATCGAGTGGTGGCCGAGCCCCTCGGGCATCGTGCCCTCGATGCCGAGATACATCATGAAGGTCGAGCAGGAGAGGCGGGCCTTTTCGACCTTGCGGTCGCGCCAACGCGGACGATGGCTCTCCGGCACGAGTTGCCGGATGGTGCCGGCGAAATCGCCGTTCAGCACCACCGCATCGGCCTTGAAGGTCTCGCCGTCGACCACCACACCCGAGGCGCGCTTCCCCTCGAAGACCACGCGCTCGACCTGTGCACCGAGGCGGATGTCGGCGCCCAGACGCCGGGCGAGACCCGCCATCGCCTCAGAGATCGCGCCGCAGCCGCCGATCGGGTGGTAGACCCCGTGCTCGTATTCGAGGAACGACAGGATCGTGAACAGGCTCGGGCACCGGAACGGGCTCATTCCGAGATATTTGGTCTGGAACGAGAAGGCGAGGCGCACGCGGGGATCGGCGAAGTAGCGCCTGAGGTCGCGGTCGACGCTGCGGCCCGGATGGAGATGCGGCAAGGCCGTGAGCATGGCCGGGCTCACCATCGACAGGAAGCGGTCGAAGGCCTGCTCCAGCACCGGCTTGAACCGCGCCAGCTTGGTTCGGTTCTCAGCGAAGAAGGCGGGCAGGTTTCGGGCATCCTTCGGCGCGATGCGCGCGATCTCGGCCTGGAGACGGGCCTCGTCGCTGGTGGCGCGAATCTCGCCCGACAGCCCGTTCTCACCCTCGAAGAGCAGGTGGTACATCGGATCGAGCCGCCGCATCTCGACGTGATCCTCCAACCGCTCGCCGCAGCTCTCGAAGATCTCGGCGAGGATCTGCGGGTAGAGGAAGAAGGTCGGGCCGATGTCGAAACGGTAGCCGCCGGGCGCCTCGACGGTCTTGGTGCGCCCGCCGACCGCGGTCTCACGCTCGAACAGCGTGACGTGAACGCCGGCCTTCGCGAGCAGGAGGGCGGTGGCGAGACCACCTGGACCGGCACCAACGACTGCGACGCGACTGCCGGACAGCCTCCGCAAACCCTCGCCAGACTGAAGCAACGCCGTCCATTCTCCCCAAAGCCAACCTTGGGCGCGTATTTCGGCCACGGCCAACCTTGCGGCAATTGCAGCGGAATGTCGCGCGTAATGCCACGCTTCGATCCGGCCCACCACCGGCTTCTCAGATCCGCCGGCGCGCCCGCCATAGCTCGCGCAGGGCGATGGCGCCGGCGGTCGCGACGTTGAGGGAATCGAACCCCGCCGCCATCCCGATCCGGATTGTCTGGCTCTTCGCCATCAGCTCGGCGGCGAGACCCGGCCCTTCGCTGCCGAGGAGCACCAGGACACGGGCGGGCAGAGGAGCATCGGCAAGGTCGTGCTCGGCGCCCGGCGTCATTGCCAGCGGCACGAGGTCGTGGCGCTCCGCGAGATCGAGGAGCGCCCGTGCGCTCGCCGCGCGGGCGAAGTGCACGGTCAAGGCTGCGCCGGCAGAGACGCGGATCGCCTTGCGGTAGAGCGGATCGCAGCTCTCGGGGTCGAGCAGCACCGCATCCGCTCCGAAGGCGGCGGCGTTGCGGAACAGGCCGCCGACATTGTCGTGGTTGGTCAATCCGACGAGACCGAGCACCGTCGCAGGCGCGGAGGGCGCCGGGATCAGCGCATCCGGCTCTGCCGGCGCGCCGGTCACGCCGACGGCAAGAACGCCGCGGTGGATCGGAAAACCTGCCACCGCGCTCATCACCGCCCTCGGTGCGCAATAGACCGGCGGCGGTTCGGGCAGGGTGGCGACGAGCTCGGCGAAGCCGGCCAGGCGCTCTGGAAGCAGCAGGATCGACTCGGCCTTGAACCGCGAGGCCGGCGACAGCATCAGACGCAGGGTAACCTCACCCTCGACGATGAAGCGTCCCTGACGCCCGACGAGGTCCCGCTCGCGGATCGCGGCATAGGGCGCAAGCCGCGGGTCGGCAGGATCGTCGATGGGGATTGCGGATCGGGGGCACATGCCGTCGCAGGATGATCGCGTTGTCACACGCAGCGTTTCGCCTCTCTCCGCACGCGGGGAGAGGGGAGGCTCCGCAACCACAATATCTCATCCCACCTCATTCCGGGGCCGCGGAGCGGAACCCCGGATCCAGGTGTGATGCTCGAACGAGGCCACCGTTGCAGCCCGTCGCCGATTCCAGGCTCTCGCCGTTGGGGAGCCCGGAATGACGAAGGGGTTACGCCTGGCCGCCCCCCATGCGCATGCTGGCCGGGTCGGATTCTTCCCTCTTGGGCACCTTCACCAGGGCCTCGCCGTCGAGGACCACCTCGTCGCCGACCTTGCAGGTGCAGGACAGGCGCGCGCGGCGGCGCTCCGGGATCAGTTCGGCCACCTCGACGATGACCTCGACGGTATCCCCGATCCGCACCGGCGCGCGGAAGTTCAACGTCTGGCTGATATAGACGGCGCCCGGCCCGGGCAGGCGGGTGCCGAGCACCGCCGAGATCAGGCCGGCCGTGTAGAGGCCGTGAGCGATGCGGGTGCCGAAGGGCGTGCGCGCGGCGAAGTGCTCGGAGAGGTGGATGGGGTTCCGATCCCCGGTGATCTCGGCGAAGCCCACGACGTCGGAAGAGGAGATCTCCTTCTTCAGCGTCTCGGTGAGACCGAGCGTCAGGTCTTCAAAATACAGTATACGAAGTTCCGGCAGCATCGCTCGTCTTCTCCTGTGCTGCCGCGAAGATGGCGAGCGCGGCAAAGCTTTGGCCTTGCACAGGATGCCCCGCAAATCCAGTGCGCCATAGGTACGACGCTGCGGCGTCATTCGCGCATGATTGCGCAGGCCGATGCGGCTGGCGAGCCGGCGCCAAGACGGCATCGTCGCCCGTGAAGAAGCTTGGCCGTCAAGCCCTCGACTTCGCGCCCGACAGAACCATGTGCCTGCCCGGCGGTTTCCGGAGGAAGGCGACCGCCGGAGACACGGCCCGGGTGGACAGGCGCGAGGCGCCGCCGGCCTTGAGGCCCTTGGCCATCATCGAGGAGAACGACATGACCTGGAAATTCGCTGGTTTGGGGTTGCTGGCTCTCGGAACCGTGCTGGCCGGCAGCAGCGCCGCCGAAGCCAGGTTCGGCTGCGGCCCCGGCTTCCATCCCAACCCCTACGGCGTCTGCCGCCCGAACGGCCCGCGCTTCTTCGGCCCGCGTCCGGGACCGCGCTACTACGGCGGCTACGGTCCGCGCCGCTACGGCCGTCCCGGCTGGCGCCGCTGGTAAGGCCAACGGCGCCGGAGCACGACAGCACCGTCGATGGCTCCCAGGCGGCCTGACCGCCCGATCATGCCGTGTTTCGACGACATCCTTCCAAACGCAGAAAACATGATCGATTCAATGCGTTAGAGCAGGCTTCGCGAAAAACCGTTTCCCCTTTTTCGCAGCCTGCTCTAAGGGCCTCCCGGCGGCGCTGGCGCCGCCGGGACGAGGCACCCCTCCATGGACGCACATGGCTCCGCGGCGGAGCTACGCCCGGTCGTCATGCGCGTCGCCGGGCTGAACCTCGCCTATTTCGCGGTCGAGATCGCGGTCGCGCTTGCGATCGGCTCGGTGGCGCTCATCGCCGACAGCCTCGACTTCCTCGAGGATGCCGCGATCAACCTCCTGATCTTCGCCGGTCTCGGCTGGAGCCTGCGCAACCGGGCGCGGCTCGGCACCGGGCTCGCCTTCATCCTGCTGGTGCCGGCGCTGGGCGCGGCCTGGGCGGCCTGGGACAAGGCTGCGAGCATGGCGCCACCCGCGTCCGTGCCGCTGACGCTCACCGGCCTCGGCGCACTCCTCGTCAATCTCGCTTGCGCCTTGATGCTCGCGCGCCACCGCAGCGGCCACGGCAGCCTGACCAAGGCCGCCTATCTTTCCGCCCGCAACGACGTGGCGGCGAACATCGCGATCATCGCGGCCGGCCTCGCCACCGCAGCGACGCTCTCGCCCTGGCCGGATCTCGTCGTCGGGATCGGCATCGCGATCCTCAACGCGGATTCCGCTTTCGACATCCTCAAGGCCGCGCGTGCCGAGCGCCGGGCCGCCGCAGAAGCCTGATGCAGCTCTTTCCGATCTCCGACCTCCATCTTGAGCGCCGCCGGCCCGACCTGATCCCGCGGCCCGCGGCGCCCTTCGACGTCCTGGTCTGCGCCGGCGACCTGTTCGAGGGCCATCCCGAGCAGGGGCTCGCGGCCGTGATGGCGCTCGCCGACGGCCGGCCGGTGGTGCTGGTGCCGGGCAATCACGAGCATTATGCGCCGACCGGCGACACCCGCACCGCGCCCGAGCTGCTCGCAGCCCTGCGCATCGAGGTCGCCCGCCGGGTCGGGGAGGGTGATCACCTGCATCTGCTCGAGAACGCTGCGAGCCTGGTGATCGACGGCGTGCGCTTCGTCGGCACGACGCTCTGGAGCGACTGGTCGCTCGCGGGGCGCTGGCTCACGTCCGACATGCCGGATCGCCCGGCCGACCCGGTGGCCTACGCCGCCGCGCGGATGACGGACCCAGTGACCGGCTCGCGCGAATATCGCGGCTCGATCCGCAACGCGGACGGCTCGGACTGGTCGCCCGAGGATGCCATGGAAGCTCATCGCGGGCAGAAGGCGGCGCTGCTGGCGGCCCTGGCCAAGCCCCATGACGGCCCGACGGTCGCCGTTACCCACCATCCGCCAAGCCCGCGCGCGGCGGACGCCTTTCGCGATGCGCCCGGCGTGCCCTGGTGGGTGCCTGCCTTCTACGCGACGACCGTGCTGGAGGACCTGCCGGACGAGCAGCGTCCGCAGGCTTGGATCTCCGGGCATTTCCATGCCGGGCACGACCTGCGCATCGGTCGCACCTGCTGGGTGGCCAACCCGGTGGAAGGCAAGACCTTCGACCCGGATGTCCGGGTAAAGGTGGGATAGGAGTATTCTCTGCGGATACCACTGCAACCAATAGCATGATTCAGCGTTCGGCAACCGTGTTTCCAAGTGTTCGTGCCGGACTCGTGTGAGTTCTGGTGACGATGCGCACGGAGCAATTCTAACGACACCGCTAACAGGTCATTGAGCTTGACGAGCGGTTGCCGGCTGACCGCCCGAGGAGGGGGCTATGAGAGAGCGCTTCGACGACCTGAGATTCATCGCGATGATCGGCCTTGTGACGGTGGCCGGCACCTGCGTGACGGCGCTCTTCGGCTAGATCACCGTCCGGGGAAGTGATTCCGGTTCCTCTTAACAAGGCGCGTCACACCAAGGGATGAGACGCCGGCTTGATGCAATCAGGACGGATCCGGCTCTCACGCGAAAAGGCCTCGCACTGGCTCATCGCGGGATCGGCTGACGCATCCGGGTTACAGCCTTCGTTACCCAAATCACGTACTGCCTCGCCCCATGGATCCGAGAACAAGCCGGGAACGACGGCCCTGACTCGGAGTGAAATCCATCGGATCGGAGGAGGCTTGTCATGCGAGGCTCGAGACTGTCCGCCCCCCTTGCGGCCCTCGTCGCCGCAGGCTGGCTAGCCGGCGCCCCCGCCTGGGCCCAAGAGCAGGCCGAGCTCGATCGCCTGCGTGGCGACTGGCATCGCTGCGTGCGCCAGCACTTCTCTGGCCAGCCCCTGAGCATCGAGAGGCGCGCCGCCGAGCGTGCTGCACTCGCAGCCTGCAAGGCGCAGGAGGATGCCTATGTCGCCGCCGAGCTCACGGCACGTACCGTGGCCGCCGACAGCACACCCAAGCGTGGCCTGACCACGCGCGCGCTTGCCTGGATCTCGTCGGCCGCGGCCTCCGTCGTCGATCCGGTGGCCTCCTGGTTCGGGCGCTGACTTGCGCAAGCTCCACATCATCGGCATCGGCACGGGCAATCCCGAGCACGTCACCATCCAGGCCGTACGCGCCCTCAACGCGGCCGACACCGTCTTCCTGATCGACAAGGGAGACGCGAAGGCCGAGCTGTTGCGCGTCCGCCGCGAGATCTGCGAGCGCTATATCGAGGGCGCGCAGCCCCGCTTCGTCGGAGCGGTCGATCCGGAGCGCGACCGGGCGCCTGGCGATTACGGGGTCGCGGTCGACGACTGGCATGCTGCCCGGGCCGAGCTCTACGAGAGGCTGATCGAACAGAATCTCGGCGAGGGGGAGAGCGGCGCCTTCCTCGTCTGGGGCGACCCGTCGCTCTACGACAGCACGCTCCGGATCATCGCGCGCATCCGCGCCCGCGGCCGGTTCGCCTTCGATTGCGAGGTGATCCCGGGCATCACCAGCGTGCAGGCGCTCGCCGCGGGCCACCAGATCCCGCTCAACGGCATCGGCGAGCCGGTGACCATCACCACGGGACGCCGCCTCGCCGCCGACCTCTCCACTGAGGGCGCCACCGTGGTGATGCTCGATGGCCGGGTCGACTTCGCCGGGCTCGACCCGGATCTCGTCATCCACTGGGGCGCCTATCTCGGCACCGCCGACGAGCTGCTGATCCAGGGCCGTCTCGGCGACGTCGCCGAGCTGATTCGCGAGACGCGGCGCGCGGCGCGGGCGCGCCACGGCTGGATCATGGACATCTACCGGCTGAGCCGGCCTGCGACATAATCGCAAGCCGCTAGGGCGTTCTTCTACCGTCTCAGGTGACGAACGGATCGTTCGTTTTAAAAAACGTCTCCCTGCCGACACAGCCCATCCACGATGCGCTTCCGGCCGTGTCCTTGACGCGGCGTGGCTCTTGCTTAGCCGATGCAGCAATGAAGACTGGCCGTGGTCTTGAAGACCGTCGAGCCATCTGGGGGCAGGTCATGGCGAGAGCCTGGCGCGTCGCATGCGGAGTCGGACTGGCCGGACTGGCACTCGCCTGTCTCGGCGCGGCCAGCGTCGTCCAGGCTCATCTGCGCAGCGGTCTCGAACCCTCCGAGACCGGCCTGTTCGGCATCTATGCGCGTGTCTCGCTCGAGCTCGCATCGCGCCTGGGCACCGACGGGCCCGCCGCCGAGACCCGCATCGTGCTCGGCCCCGGCGGACGGGACGTGCGGCTCTCCGGCGAGCTGACGGAGGGTGCGGGCGGCCGGCTCGAACGCCTCCTCGCCGAGAACCCGCGCGTGGTGCGCATCCACCTCACCAGCGAGGGCGGCCTCGTCGACGAGGGCGAGGCGATCGGGGCCGCGATCGCGCGGCATCGGCTCGACACCTACGTCCCGGATTACTGCGTCTCCGCCTGCACCCTCGCCTTCGTGCGCGGCGGCGAGCGGTACATCATGACGGCCTCGCGGCTCGGCTTCCACGCGCCCTACGAGGCCGGCCTGTTCGGGCAGGCGTTCCGGACGGACGGTGCGCCGGAACGCGCCGCCTATATCGCGGCCGGCGTCACGCCGGACTTCGCGCAGGCCGCCCTCGCCGTCGCCTCGCGGGACATGTGGTTTCCCGAGGCCGACAGGCTGATCGCGGCCCGGGTCGCGACCCGGATCGTCGAGCCGTCGCACTTCCCCGACTCGACCCTCGACGATGGCGACGATCCAGGCCATGCCCGCGCCGCGGTGCTGCGCAACATCGAGCTGCTGCAGGCCTTCGAGGCGCGGGCCCCGGGAATCGTCGACGGCATCGCCGCCTGGTACCTCGACAGCTACCGCAGCAGCCGCTCCGAGGCCGAGGCCTTCGAGGGCCTGAAGCGGCTCGCCGCCCGTGCCGTCTCGCGCGCAATGCGCGGCGCCGAGGATCGATTCGTGGTCGCGTTCGGCCGCTACCTGTTGCAGGCCATGCAGGCGCCCGGCGCGAGCCCGGCGGCCTGCGCCGCCATCGGCGCCGAGGCCGATTCCGTCCTGGCCCAGCGGGCGGGGCGGCGGGAGGGTGCGGCCGACACCGCGCTCCGCACCCTGATCGTCAAGGTGATCGCGCACCGGGACAGCCCGCTGCCCGTGCCGGATGCCATGACGCTCGCCGACGATGCCCTGCGGCCGATGTCCACCCCGCCGGCCGGCGAGTGCGCGGGCCTGCGCTCGGCCTATACCGAGGCGCTGGCTCGGCCGAAGCGCGAGGCGGCTGCCGTCCTGCGCGGACTGATCCACCCGGCCGGCGCACCGCGGCCCTCCCTGGAAGCCTCGGCCGAGCCGTAGACCGGGCTCTCAGCGGGAGCCTTCGTCCAGGAAAGCCTGGACGGTGCGGAACAGCTCGTGCCGGTTCTTCTCCATCAGGATCGTGTGGGTGCCCTCGGCGAGTTCGACGTAGCGCTTGGCAGGCGCGTTCACGAGGAGCGGGAAGAGGGCCTGGCGCAGGGTCGCCGGGCAGTCGCGGTCCCATTCCGCGCCAACCAGCAGCGTCGGGACCGTGATCTTCGCAGGATCGTAGACCGGCTTGTTCGAGGACCAGAACTCCCTCGCATCGGCGATGGTGCCGTTGGGCGCGCGCAGCACCGCCGGCTCTGCCTTCGCCCCGACCGGATCGGTGGCGAAGGTGGCGTCGGCCCATTGCTCGAACCATCCCGCCGGGATCAGGCCGGCCACCTTGTCCTGCGGAACACCGGACAGCCAGCGCTCGCGCGCGGTCTGTCGCGTCACGGAGCGGTAGGCGCCGAGCGGTCCTGCTCCCGTCGTCATCAGGCCCGGCGAGGTGCGCAGCCATTGCGGCGCGTAGAGGACGAGGCGCGAGACCTTGTCGGGGTGCTGCGTCGTGTAGCTCGCCATGATGGTCGTGCCCCACGACCATCCCATCAGATCGAGTTTCTCAAGGCCGCGGCGCTTGAGGATGGCGTCGACGGCGCTGCCGACATCCTTGACCGCGGTCTCGGTGCGCACGATAGGCCCGTTCGCCTCCGCGGGTTGCGACATCTCGGGAGGGCGCGTCGAGCGCCCGTAGCCGCGCAGGTCGACGAGATAGACGTCATAGCCCTGGCCCGCGATCTCCTCCATCCAGGAGCGGCCGTCGAGCGGCAGGTCGAAGGAGGTTTCGGCCGGATAGGTCGAGCCGTGGACGAAGAGCAGGGTGCGCTCCGGGCGGAAGGTGGACAGGCCCGCCGGGTGCTTGTTGCGGACATAGAGGCTGATGCCCTCGTCCGCGGCCGGGACCATCATCTCCTCCGTGACGATCTCCGAGGCGTCAGCCTGAGCGGCGGGGGCAGCCGTCGCCATGGCGAGCCAGACGCCGCTCGACGCGGCGGCAGCCGCAAGCATCCTCGACCAGCGTTTCAGCATGTGAACCTCCAGAGCCGGCCCTCTGATCGGGGCCTGGCATCGGCTCAGCTCTACCGCCGAGCCGGTTCTGCCGGTAGCCCGATGGGGCTCAACTCTCCGTGCGGAAACCGGTGTCAGTGCCGGACATCGCCGGCCGCCTCTCCGAAGCGGCGGGCCAGCTCGAACCCGATCTCCACCGCCAGCCGATCGACGAGATGCGCCAGCGACGGGTTGTCCAGCGGCGGGACCAGGCCCTTCATGGCGATGACGTGCTCGGCGAGCTGGTTGGCCTGCCACTGCGCCCCGCGGCCCGGGCCGCCCCGGCCGAGCCGGCCCTCGGTGAGATCGAAGGCGAGGCCGCAGGTTCGCACGGCGCCATCCGATCCGCCGAGATCCGTCCGGCCCATCAGCCGCAGCCAGCGGGCTCCGCCCCGCGTGCGGAACTCCGCCTCGAACGGGCCGCCGGTGTCCCGCGCGGCCAGGAAGAGGCTCTCGATGCGCAGGCTGTGCTCGGGATGGATCGCCGCGATCAGCCGCGCCAACGGCACGCCGGCGCTCTCGCGCGCCGTGAGGCCGAGCGCATCGCCGAGCGGGCGCGCGAGGCCGAACCGGTCGGCGGCGACGTCGTGCGTCCAGGCGCCGAGACAGGCCGACCCGTCGAGGGCATCCTCGAAATCCAGGCCGGGAAAGGGATGGACGGGCGGCATGCGGGGATGCACTCCGGCACGGCACGGGGAGGGGTCGGGCCACGACGCCAAAATAAACTTCAGATTTATTTTATGTGCTGCGTGAGCCTGCGGACACCCTAGGCTGCGATCGGATTGCCTGTAAAGATCGCTCTTAGCTGGCACGATCCAGGTCGTTGCCGGTGCCAAAGACAAAAACAAACCACAAGTTTATCCTCCTGCCTGCGTTGCGGTTCGAACGGGCAAAAGGAGGCCGGGCGGGTCACAGGATGCCAGGATCGCGTCATCCCCCGATCCGGTGCTCTTAACCGTCGGTTAACCATGATCGGCGACACCAGGAACCAGGGAATCGGGGATCAAGGCATCCCCGGATCACAGGACGCCGTGACGGGCTCGAAGCGATCGACGGGAGATCGCGACGGCAGGCCGGCAGGCTCGAAGGGTTTCACGCGGATGAAGGCCATCACGTTCGTCACGCAAAAGGGAGGCAGCGGCAAGAGCACGCTCTGCATCTCGCTCGCCGTCGCAGCGCAGGAAGCCGGCAAGACGGTCTGCATCCTCGAGATGGACCGCCAGGCCACCGTCTCCGACTGGCTCGACCACCGCACCGCCGACGGTCCGGAGGTCGCCCAGATCGACGCGACGCAGATCGAGGCCGTGATGGAACGCCTGCACGAGTCGGCCTACGACTACGTCTTCATCGACACGCCCGGCGTCGATTCCGCCGGCACGCTCTCGGCGATCCGCGCTGCCGATCTCTGCATCATCCCGTGCCGTCCGACGCCGGCCGACCTGCGCGCCTTCAAGCCGACACTCGCCGCGATCTACCGGCTCGAGAAGAAGTTCGCCTTCGTGCTGAACCAGACGCCGCCGCGCTCCTACCGCATCCGCGACGCGGCCGACGGCCTTGCCGTGCTCGGCATCCTGCCCGACGTGAACATCGTCGCGCGCACCGACCACCAGGATGCCATCGGCGTCGGCCAGGGCGTCACCGAGTTCAATCCGAAGGGCCAGGCCGCCGGCGAGATCCGCCGCCTCTGGTCCTGGATCGAGCGCCGCATGCAGCAGGGCCGAGGGGCCGGGGCAGGCAAGCATGTCAAGGCCGCCTAAGCTCGACCTCGCCGCGATCGTCGCCGCCGCGACGCCGCCGACCCGCAAGAGCGCCGACATCGTCCAGCTCGATGTCCCCGCGCCTCGCCCGAAGCCGACCGCGACCCTCAAGGAACGCGCCCGTCAGATGTCGGTCTATCTGGAGCCGCCGGTCTACGACCAGCTCCGCGATCTGGCCCATACCGAGCGCACCAAGATGCACGCGCTGATGCTCGAGGCGCTCGATCTGCTGTTCAAGCAGCGCGGCGCCCGCTCCATCGAGCAGATCAACGAGGCCGAGAGCCGCTGAGCTCTCGACATTTTTATCAGTTTTCTCATGGAGTTGAACGCAGCTGCTCACGCTCTGCGCGAGATCCCTGCTGGTGTCCTTGCCTTGAAGAAAGCGGGACGCGGGTTTTTTCGTTTCTGAACCTTGGCTTAGCGGCCAAGCTTCATCCGCAAGTTCAACAGCCGGGCCTCGAAACCGTCCGAGGCGGCGCCGTCGTTCAGCGTTCATTTACGCCGTGCGGACAATCCTCGCGATCGAGACGGGGCAGCATCCCCGATCGTTGCGAGATGTTGAGCGAGCGGCCGCGCCTTTCCGCGTTCCTGGAGGGCATCGAGCGGTCGCCCATTGAGCCGGGCGAGTTGCGTATGGCGCGGATCACGACGGCCGGATCGAATCCGGCTCTGGGCGCAATGCCGCGCGCCTGGCCGGTATGGCGCCTGATCGGCGTCTGCGCCGTGGCGCTCACCACCGCCAACTGCGCCGGCAACAACACTCAGAAATTCGCGGGCGGCAGCTCGGGCAGCGACATCGACCCGAAATACGGCGTGCGCGCCTCCAAGCGCCTCTACAACGAGGGCGACGTGATCCCGAAGGGCGGCGGACGCCGGTTCTCGGGCAAGCCCTACGTCGTGGCCGGCAAGACCTATGTGCCGCGCGACGATGCGCGGGGCTATGTCCGCGAGGGCCTGGCCTCCTGGTACGGCTCGGCCTTCCACGGCCGCATGACCGCCAATGGCGAGATCTTTGACCGCCACTCCATCGCAGCGGCGCATCCGACGCTGCCGCTGCCAAGCTATGCCCGCGTCACCAACCTCTCGAACGGCTACTCGATGGTGGTGCGCGTCAACGACCGCGGCCCCTATCATGCCGGCCGCGTGATGGATCTCTCGGAGGAGGCGGCCCGCGCCCTCGACTTCCATCGCAAGGGCACCGAGCACGTCCGCGTCGAGTATATCGGCAAGGCCTCGGTGGCCGGCAGCGACGATCGCAAGCTGCTCGCCAGCCTGCGCACCGACGGGCGCCCGGCCCCGATCGGCTCGGGCTCGCCGGTGATGGTGGCCGATCTCGGCCCCGACCGCGAGGAGCCCGTCCACGAGCGCTTCTCGCGAACCACGCGCCCGACGCTCGCCTACAAGCCGGCCGAGGAGGATGCGCCCGAGCCCGCGCCGCGTCCGCAGCGCGCCGCACCGATCGTCCTGGCGAGCGCGGCCAGCGTGGCCGTGCCGGCCGCCGTTCAGCCGACCGCCGCCCGCGGCGCGGCGTTCAAGCCGATGCCGGTTGCCGGCCTCAACCCCGGCGCCCATGCTGCGCCGGCGGGTCGCCTGGCCTCTGCAGCGGAACCCGCCCACGGCCGTGCCCCGCTCAGCCTCGCTCCGCCCCCGCTCCGCCTCGCCGGTGCGATGCGCGAGCCGCCGGCCGCGCCCTCCGCCCGCGAGACCGGCAGCCGCGCCGCCCATGCCGCGCTCGCGGCAGGCGCGCCGAAATTCGGCCAGGCCAAATTCGCCGAGGCCAAGGTCACGCAGGCGAAGTTCGCGCCGCCCGCTCTGCCTGCCACCAAGTTGCACGTCGCCCAGGCCGCGATGCCCAAGACCGGGCCTTCGCCCAAGACAGGCCCTGCCCCTCGCACCGCCATGCCGGCGGACGCGAAGAACGCGATGGCGCGCCTGGTGGCGTCGAGCACGAAGCCGGCCGCGCCGGGCCCCGGTCGCCGGTCCCACCTCGCCGGCGTATACTGATCCGCCCGAGAGCCGCCGAGGTTGCGCTGTCGATAAGTGCGGCATCGGCGCGCGTATGCCGCCCTGCGCCCATCGAGACATTTGCCGGAAACATTGCCGTCGTCCTAGATCAGACTTCTCGACGAGGTCGTGAAGGCGAGGGCAGGGCGTATGGGGCTCGTCCAGTACGCGCTGAAATTCCGCATCACGACCTACGTGCTCGCCGTGCTGATGATGCTCGGCGGCGCCGGCGCCGCCATCGTCACCCCGAAGGACGTGCTGCCGGTCGTCGACATCCCGGTCGTCGTCGTGGTCTGGACCTATACGGGCCTGTCCGCTCCCGAGATGGAAAAGCGGATCACGACCTATTCCGAATTCGGAATCTCCAACAACGTCAACAGCATCACCCGCATGGAGTCGACGACGCTCCAGGGCACGGCGGTCTTGAAGATCTATTTCGACCCCTCCGTCAGCATCGACCTCGCCATCGCCCAGGTGGTCTCGTCGACGAACTCGATCCGCGCCCTGATGCCGCCGGGCGTGCAGCCGCCGGTGATCGTGCGGTTCTCGGCCTCCTCGGTGCCGGTGATCCAGCTCGCGCTGACCTCGACCAAGGACGCGCTCACCAAGGTCTACGACTACGCCCAGTACCGCATCCGCCAGCGCCTGACCCAGGTGCCGGGCTCGACGCTGCCCTCGCCCTTCGGCGGCGCGCCGCGCCAGGTCATGGTCGATCTCGACCTGCGCGCGCTCCAGGCCCTGGGCATCACGCCCCTGGAGGTCACCAACGCCATCGGCGCGGGCAACCTGACCATTCCCTCGGGCCTGGCCAAGCTCGGCGAACAGCAATACCCGGTCCAGCTCAACGCCACGCCCGACACCATCGCGGAGCTCAACGAGATCCCGATCAAGGTGGTGGCCGGCCAGCCGGTTCTGGTGCGCGACGTAGCGCATGTGCGCGATGGCGGCCCGCCGCAGGTCAACGTCGTGCGCGCGGACGGCGCGCCCTCGGTGCTGATGAAGGTCCTCAAGAACGGCACCGCCTCGACGCTGGACGTCGTCAACAACCTCAAGAAGGCGATGCCGGATATCCGTGCCGCCGCGCCCGAGGGCATGAGCGTCAAGACGCTGTTCGATCAGTCGGTCTTCGTCTCGGGCGCGATTCGCGGCGTGCTGGAGGAGGCGCTGATCGCCTCCTGCCTCACCGGCGTGACGATCCTGCTCTTCCTCGGCTCATGGCGCTCGACGCTGATCGTGCTGATCTCGATCCCCTTGTGCATCCTTACCTCGCTCGCGGTGCTCGCCGCGCTCGGCCAGACCATCAACGTGATGACGCTCGGCGGCCTCGCGCTCGCCGTCGGCATCCTGGTCGACGACAGCACGGTCGCGATCGAGAACACCTATCGGCTCTTCGAAGAAGGCAGGCCGTTCCGCGAGAGCGTGGTCCACGGAGCCGCCGGCATCGCCAAGCCGGCCCTGATCTCGACGCTGTCGATCTGCGCCGCCTTCGTCTCGGTCTTCGCGCTCACCGACATCCCGAAGTACCTGTTCACGCCGCAGGCGATGGCCGTCGTCTTCGCGATGCTGACCTCGTACCTCCTGTCGCGCACGCTGGTGCCGCTGCTGATCGACGTTCTTGTCGCGCGTGAATACGCGGAACATCACGGCGATGCGCACGATCAGCCCGGGAGCGGACGCCTGCGCCGCGCCCTCTCAGCGCCGATGAAGCCGGTGTTTCGCCTCGCCGGCGCCTTCCGCCGCGGCTTCGAGACTCGCTTCGCACGCTTCCACCGCAGCTATGTCGGGCTGCTGCACGCTGTGCTGGCCCGACGCGTCACAACGCTCACGGTCGTCGCCCTGATCTTCGCCGGGACCGGCGGCCTCTTCCTGTTCGTCGGGCAGGATTACTTCCCACAGGTCGAGTCGAGCCAGATCACGCTGCACCTGCGCAGTCGCACCGGCATGCGCATCGAGACCGCCGAACAAGTCTTCGGCAGTGTCGAGAAGACGGTAAGGGACGTGATCCCGCCGGACGAGATCGAGCTGGTGCTCAACAACATCGGCCTCCCCTCGAACAACTACAATTTCGCCTTCTCCGACGGGTCCTTCGTTTCCTACAACGACGGCCAGATGCTGATCAGCCTGAAGGAGGGCCACGCGCCGGTCGCGGATTACACCAAGCGCCTGCGTGAAACCCTGCGGGACCGCTTCCCGGACCTTACGGTCTATGTACAGCCCTCCGACATCATCACGCAGATCCTGAATTTCGGCGTGATCGCTCAGATCGACGTCCAGGTCTCTGGCCGCAACACCGAGAAGGACCTCGAGGTCGCGCAGCGGATCGTCGGCCGCCTGAAGGAGACGAAGGGCCTCGTCGACGTCCATCTCCATCAGATCGTCAACCAGCCGCAATTCTACGTCGACGTCGACCGCCGCCAGGCCTCGGAACTCGGGCTGACGCAGCAGCAGGTTGCTCAGAGCCTCAACGTCTCGCTGGCTGGCTCCTTCCAGGTGAACCCGAACTTCTGGACCGATCCGAAAACCGGCATCCCCTATCAGCTCTGGGTGCAGACGCCGGAATACCGCAACGCCTCGCTCACCGAGCTGCAGAATACCCCGATCCTGGTCCAGGGCGGCGGCCGCGACGGGCCGGGCGTGCTGACGCTGCTCTCCAGCGTGTCGAACATCCGGCGCACGCCAACCCAGACCGTGATCAGCCACGTCAATACGCAGCCGACCTTCAACATCTACGCCGCCGTGCAGGACCGCGACCTCGGCTCGGTGGCGGCCGAGATCGACCGGATTGTGCAGGAGGAGCAGAAGGCTCTGCCGGCGCCGGACAAGATCACCGTGCGGGGGCAGATCGAGAACATGCGCTCGGCCTTCTTCCGGCTGGAGGTCGGCCTCGGCATCGCTCTGATCGCGGTCTACCTGCTGATGGCCGTGAACTATCAGAGCTGGGGCGACCCTTTCGTGGTGCTCGCTGCCCTGCCGCTCGCCTTCTGCGGCATCACGGCGAGCCTGTTCATCACCGGCACCACCTTCTCGATCCCCTCCCTGTTTGGGGCGATCATGTCGGTGGGCATTGCCTCCGCGAACTCGATCCTGCTCGTCACCTTCGCCAAGGAGCACCGTGAAGCCACGGGCTGCTCGGCGATGGAAGCGGCGATCAAGGCTGGCGACACGCGACTGCGCCCGGTTCTGATGACGGCGGGCGCCATGTTTCTCGGCCTGATCCCGATGGCGATCGGCTCGGGGGAGGGAGGCGAACAGAACGCCGCGCTCGCCCGTGCCGTCATGGGCGGCATCGCGATCGGCACGCCGGCAACGCTGCTCTTCGTGCCATTTCTCTACAGCCTGCTGCGCCGCGGCGGCGTGCATCCGGTCGAGGATTACCTATGATCCGGAACACGTTGCGGTGCGCGGCCGTTCGCCATTGGGCCGAGACAAGGTGACCGTGAACCAGCCCCACCAGCCAGCCTCCGACGAGGACATCCCCCCGCCGCCAGGCAAGGGGTTGTTTGTGCTCGTCGCGCTCGTAGCGATTGGCCTTCTCGGCTGGGGCGGCTACGGCCATTGGCGGCGCGATGCCGCCGCTGCCGAATCACAGCGCAGGGTCATCGAGCAGGTGCCGAAGCTTCGCACCCTGAATTCCGAGCGGGTCGAGACACCGGTCGAATTGACGCTGCCAGGCCAGACCGAGGCCTTCGCCACCGCCCGCATCTTCGCTCGGGCCACCGGCTATATCGCCGAGCGCAACGTCGATATCGGCTCGCGGGTCAAAGCCGGCGACCAGCTTCTGCGCATCGCAGCACCGGATCTCGACCAGCAACTCGCCCAGGCTCAGGCTCA
This sequence comes from Methylobacterium gnaphalii, assembly GCF_007992215.1. GTDB lineage: Bacteria > Pseudomonadota > Alphaproteobacteria > Rhizobiales > Beijerinckiaceae > Methylobacterium > Methylobacterium gnaphalii. The sequence continues at coordinate 189,765 of NZ_BJZV01000005.1, forward strand.
ACTCGGCCAACTCCAGGCGCAGCTCCTGCGCGCCAAGGCGCAGGTCGATCAGGCCAAGGCCAACGTAAACCTTGCGCAGGTCACCAATTCGCGCACCTCGACGCTCGCCGGACAGGGCTGGGCCTCGAAGCAGAACGCCGACAACACCCAGGCCGGTGTGCTCAGCCAGACCGCCAACCTCGCCTCGGCCGAGGCCGACGTGAAGGTCGCCGAGGCCAACATCAAGGCGCAGCAGGCCACCGTCGACCGGCTCAAGGCGCTGACGAGCTTCGAGATCGTAACGGCGCCCTTCGACGGCGTCGTCACCACCCGAAGTGTCGATGTCGGCGACCTCGTCACGGCCGATGCTGGTAACGGCACGCCGCTCCTCGCCATGGCGCGCGACGACCTGCTGCGCATCTCGGTGAACGTACCGCAGAATGCATCGGTCGGCGTACAGCCCGGCATCGAGGCGACCATCAAGGTGCCGCAGATGCCCGGTCGTTCATTCTCCGGCACCGTCGAGCGCAGCTCGGTCGCCCTGCTCTCGGCCTCGCGCACGCTGACGACGCAGGTCGACGTGCCGAACAAGGATCTCGCACTGCAGGCCGGGCTCTACGTCTACGTCACGCTGAAGATCCCGCGCGCCGTGCCAGCTGTCCGCATCCCTGCCGAGGCAATGGTGTTCAACCAGCGCGGCACCCAGGTGGTAGTCGCTAATGCCGACGGCACCGCCTCCTGGCGCACCATCGGCATCCGCCGCGACCTTGGCACCTCCCTCGAGCTCGATCAGGGCCTCGACGGCAGCGAGCGCGTCGTCCTCAGTCCGCCACCTGACCTCAAGGACGGCCAAAGGATTGAGATCCAGCCGGAAAAGGGCGACGGCAAGCCGATGCAGGCGGCACAGCGCTAAGGCAGGACGTCGCAGACGCCGTGATTCGAACAGGGTGGATTCGATCGCAGCGGCAGTTCAAGATATAGTCAAGCTCTTGAGAGGCTTGCTCTGGCAGGCGACGTGCGAGAGACGACGATGCGGGCAGGACAGGCTTCGAGAGTGTTTCTTCGGGCGGCGGCATTATGCGTCGCCCTGTCCGGCATGCCGGCAATGGCTCAGACGTTCCAGACAGCGGCACCACACGCGATCCTGGTCGACGCCGAATCCGGCGCGGTGCTGTTCGAGAAAGCGGCCGACGAGCCGTTCTCTCCGGCTAGCATGGCCAAGCTGATGACCACCGAGCTCGTCTTCGGCGCCCTCAAGGAGGGCCGGCTCACCATGGACAGCGAGTTCACGGTGACCGAGGACGCCTGGAAGCGGGGAGGGGCCGGCGGTGGCGGTTCATCGATGTTCGCGCAGGTCAACAGCCGCATCAAGCTGTCCGACCTGCTGCGCGGGCTGATCGTCCAATCCGGCAACGACGCCGCCATCACCATCGCCGAGAACATGGCCGGCACCGAGGAAGCCTTCGCCGGCCTGATGAATCAGAAGGCCAAGGAGATCGGCCTCACGCACTCGACGTTCCGAAATGCCACAGGCTACTCGGCGCCGGACCAGAAGGTCACCGCGCGCGACATGGCGCGGATCGCCCAGCACATCATCGAGACCTATCCGGACCTCTACAAGATCTTCGCCGAGCGGGAGTTCACCTGGAACAAGATCAAGCAGCAGAACCGCAATCCGCTGCTGACCCTCGATATCGGCGCCGATGGCCTCAAGACCGGCTACCTTGAGGAATCCGGCTACGCTCTGACGGGATCGGCCGTGCAGAACGGCCAGCGCCTGATCATGGTGCTCTCGGGCCTCAAGACCGCACGCGACCGGGCCTCGGAATCGCGCAAGCTGATGGAATGGGGCCTGCGCGCCTTCGACAACCGGCAGATCTTCCAGGCCAATGAGACCGTGGCCGAGGTGCCGGTCTATGGCGGCGAGAAGGGCTCGGTCGCCGTGGTTGCCAAGAAGACGGTGCGCCTGCTGCAACCTCGTGGCTCCTCCGAGCGCATGAGCGCCCGCGTGGTCTACAAGGGTCCGCTCGTCGCGCCGATCGAGCAGGGGCGGCAGGTCGGCACCTTGCGCGTCATGCGCGGCGACACCATCGCCCTCGACCAGCCGCTCTACGCAGCAGAACCTGTCGCGGCCGGCAGCCTGACGCAGCGCGCCTTCGACGCCGCGCTGGAAGTCGGCGGCGATCTCGTCCGCAAAGCCTTCGACAAGGCGAAGGGCGGATCCGCGCCCAGCGGCAGTGCCTCCTGAAACCGGAACCGTCGCACCGCGATCCCGGTCATGCTAGGCCCCTCGGCATGACGATCGACACGCCCGAAGCCGTCCCCGAGGGCGTCTTCATCACCTTCGAAGGCGGGGAGGGGGCAGGCAAATCCACACAGATCCTGCGTCTCGCTGCGCATCTGCGCGCACGCACCAACCGTGAGGTGGTGACCACCCGCGAGCCCGGCGGCACGCCGAAGGCCGAGACGATCCGCCAGGCTGTGCTGGCCGGCGCGGCCAAGCCGTACGGCGCTTTCGCCGAGGCGCTGATGTTCTGTGCCGCGCGCATCGACCATCTCGACCACCTGATCCGGCCGGCGCTCGCGAGAGGCGCCGTGGTGCTCTGCGACCGCTTCTCGGATTCGACCCGTGCCTATCAGGGCGCGGCCGGCGGCGTGGACGAGGCCGCCCTGCGCGACCTCGACCGCGTCGTCGTCGGGGAGACCCGGCCGCATTTGACCCTGATTCTGGATCTGCCGCCGGAGACCGGCCTCGCGCGGGCCCGGCAACGCGCGGGAGACGGGGAGGGGGTCGACCGGTTCGAAGCCGAGACGCTCGGATTTCACCAGCGCCTGCGCGCCGCCTTCCGCGCCATCGCCGAAGCCGAGCCGGAGCGCTGTGCCGTCATCGATGCTGACGCCCTGCCGGAAGCTGTCGAGGCGGCGATCCGCGCCGTGGTCGCCGCGCGGCTGCCCGCCCTGCTCTCCGGGACCGGGAAGGACGCGACAGAGCATGCCGCCTGAACTCGTCCGCGAAACTGCAGAGGCGGGCGATCTCCCCGGCATTCCCCGCCCCCGCGAGCAGACCCGCCTCGTCGGCCACGAGGCGGCGGAGGCCGCTTTCGTGGAGGCCCTGCACTCAGGGCGAATGCACCATGCTTGGCTGATCGGCGGGCCACGCGGCATCGGCAAGGCGACTTTGGCCTACCGGGTCGCGCGCCGGCTCGTAGCCGATCCGCGCACGCTGCCCCAGCCCGACGGCCTCGATGTGCCGCCGGAGCATCCCGTCGCGCGGCAAGTCGCGGCCCTGTCGCATCCGAATCTCGTCGCTCTGCGCCGCGTCCAGGCACCAGGCGCAAAATCGCTGCCGACCCGGATTCCCGTCGAGGCGGCGCGGCAGGCTCTCGATCTCTTCGCCGAAACGGCGGGCGGAGAGGGAGGCTACCGCGTCTGCATCGTCGACAGCGCCGACGATCTCAACGCCAACAGCGCCAATGCCCTGCTTAAAATGGTGGAGGAGCCGCCACCGCGTGCCTTGTTCCTCATCGTCAGTCACGCGCCGGCCCGATTGCTCCCGACCATCCGTTCGCGTTGCCGGAAACTCATGCTGCGACCGCTCGACGAGGAGCAGGTCGAGGCAGTGATCACCGAGTTTCCGCCGCCCTTTATACAGCCTGGTCTGGAGGACATCGCGCGTGCGGCCGCCCTTGGCGAAGGCTCGGTGGCGCGAACAATCGCCTTTCTGGACTCCGCGACGGCGGGTGTGGTGCGCGAGGTGCGCATGCTGCTCGCAAATCCGCACGACCCGGACTGGCGCCGTATCATGAAGCTCGCCGACACGCTGTCGGGCCGAGATGCGGACGAACTGTTCGCGGCGGCCCTCGATACGCTCCAGCGCTTCCTCTCCTCAGAAATCGATCGCCGGAAGGGGGAGGGCGCCGCCCGTCTCCTCGGCCTCGTCGAAGCCTCCGACCGTATCTCGGAGAAGGCTCGCGAGGCGGCAATCTACAATCTCGACCGGCGGCCGCTCGTGCTGTCCCTGTTCACGGAAGCGGCGGGCGCGCTGCGCGATATCTGATCGTCACGCCGGAGGTTTCCGGCTTTGGCAGCGGCGATGCTCGGTTGCGTCGCGAAGGATCCCGCGCAACAAGGCCAGACCCGACCCCCTGCGGAAAGCCTCCTCGACGTGACGGCCAGCGACACCGCGCAGCGCACCTTCAGCATCACTACGGCGATCTCGTATCCAAACGGGATGCCGCATATCGGCCATGCCTACGAGGTGATCGCCACGGACGCGATCGCGCGCTTCAAGCGCCTCGACGGCTTCGACGTGCAATTCACCACTGGAACCGACGAGCACGGCCTCAAGATTCAGCAGACCGCTACCAAGGCCGGCACAACGCCCCGCGCCTTCGTCGACGACATGGCTGCGCGCTTCAAGGCGATGGCCGACGCCCTTCACTGCTCCTACGATCGCTTCATCCGTACTACGGAGCCGGAGCACTACGCCGCGGCCCAGGAAATCTGGCGGCGGATGGAGGCCAATGGCGACATCTACCTCGCAAAGTATGCCGGCTGGTACTCGGTGCGCGACGAGGCCTATTACGATGAGGCCGAAACTGTCCTGCAGCCTGACGGCAGCCGCCGCTCGGTCAAGACCGACACGCCGGTCGAGTGGATGGAAGAGGAGAACTACCTTTTCCGGCTCTCGGCCTACGAGGACCGGCTGCTGAAGCTCTATGCCGAGCAGCCCGACTTCCTCGGCCCCGACACGCGCATGAACGAGGTCGCGAGCTTCGTGCGCTCGGGGCTCAAGGATCTCTCGGTCAGCCGCACCACCTTCGACTGGGGTGTGCCGGTGCCCGAGCGGCCCGGCCACGTGATGTATGTCTGGGTCGACGCCCTGACGAACTACCTCACCGTCACCGGCTTCCCCGACGAATCCGACCCGCGAAAAAAGTACTGGCCGGCTGATCTGCACATCATCGGCAAGGACATCGTGCGCTTCCACGCCGTCTACTGGCCGGCCTTCCTGATGTCGGCCGGGCTGCCGCTGCCGCGGCGCGTCTTCGGCCACGGCTTCCTGCTCTCCAAGGGCGAGAAGATGTCGAAATCGCTCGGCAATGTCGTCGACCCATTGGACCTCGTCTCGACCTACGGCGTCGACCCAGTGCGCTACTTCGTGCTGCGCGAGGTGCCCTTCGGCGGTGACGGCAGTTACAGCCACGAGGCGATCATCAATCGCGTCAACGCGGACCTTGCCAACGACATCGGCAACCTGGCCCAGCGCTCGCTCAGCATGATCGCGAAGAACTGCAACGGCGCTGTGCCGGAGCCGGACGCCTTCACCGAGGCCGATACGACGTTATTGAACGCTGCCGCAGCTCTGCCGGACAAGGCGAGGGACCTGATGAAGGATCTCGCCCTTCACCAGATCCTCGCCGAGATCTGGACGGTGGTGGCCGACGCCAATCGCTACTTCGCATCCGAAGAGCCGTGGAAGCTTAAGAAGAGCGATCCGGCACGCATGAACACCGTGCTCTACGTGACAATCGAGACCCTGCGCCGCGTCGGCATCCTGGTTCAGCCCTTCGTCCCGACGGCGGGTGGCGTGCTGCTCGATCTGCTGGCCGTGCCGGCCCTGGAGCGACAGTTCGCGCATGCGGGAGAGGGGCATAGCCTGAAGGCTGGCACACCGCTGCCGGCGCCGAGCCCGATTTTCCCACGCTTCGAGAAGCCGGAAGCCGCCTGAGGCTTCCGATCACAGGAATCGAAACAGCCCGCTCCATGCTGGTCGACAGTCACTGCCATCTCGATTTTCCGGATTTCGCCGAGGACATCGCCGGCGTGATCGCGCGCGCCGAGGCGGCTGGCGTCGGGCGGATGCTCACTATCTCGACGCGGGTGGCAAAGGCCGACACATACCGGGCGATCGCCGAGGCGCACGACCAAGTCTGGTACACGGTGGGCACCCACCCACACGGCGCCGCCGAGGAGCCAGATATCCCTGCCGAGACCATCATCGGCCTAACGGAGCATCCGCGCTGCATCGGAATCGGCGAGGCGGGGCTCGACTACCATTACGAGGACGCTGCTCCGCAGACGGTCCAAGAGCGCGTGTTTCGCGCCCATATCGCGGCTTCCCGCGTCACCGGCCTGCCTCTGGTGATCCATTCGCGCGATGCCGATGCGCATATGGAGGCGGTACTCGTCGACGAGGTCGGGCGCGGCCCGTTCAAGGCCATCCTGCACTGCTTCTCGTCGGGCGCCCGGCTGGCGCGGGTTGGCGTCGAGCTGGGGCTGTACGTGTCGTTCTCCGGCATCGTCACCTTCCGACGCTCGCACGAGTTGCGCGAGATCGCCACCGCCGTACCGCTCGACCGGATGCTCGTGGAGACCGACGCGCCCTTCCTCGCCCCCGAGCCGCATCGCGGCCGCCGCTGCGAGCCGGCCTATACGGCCGACACGGCCCGCTCGCTGGCGAAGACCCTCGACATGCCATTCGAGACCCTTGCAGCGCAGACCACGGACAATTTCTTCAGGCTGTTCGACAAGGCTGCGGCCTTGGAGGGCAGGGCGCTATGAGAGCGGCCTCCTCCGTCTTTGGGCGCGCACGGAAGCTATTCAGGGTTTCGCCCGCGACGTTGACGCGTCGGCTCTGGATTGCTTCGCGTGCAACTCGCAATGACGGTGAGAGACTGGCAAGGCGGATGACTCCATGCCGTCCCTGACCCTGCGCATCCTCGGCTGCGGCTCGTCGGGCGGCGTGCCTCGGGTCGGCTACGGCTGGGGTGCCTGCGACCCGAACGAGCCGAAGAACCGCCGCCGCCGCTGCTCGCTCCTCGTCGGACGGCAGGATGGCGCCGGCACCACCAGCGTCCTCATCGACACCTCGCCGGACCTGCGCGAGCAACTGATTGAGGCCGGCGTGAATCGGCTCGACGCCGTGCTCTACACGCACGCCCACGCCGACCACACCCACGGCATCGACGACCTGCGTCCACTGGTGCTGACCATGCGCCGGCGTATTCCGGTTCACGCGGATCCGCTGACACGGCAGTTGCTCTCCGTGCGCTTCGGCTACGCCTTCGAGACACCGCCGGGCAGCCTCTACCCACCGATCCTCGACATGCACGGCTTCACCGAAGCCGACATCGTGACGGTGGTCGGGGAGGGGGGTGCAATCGAGGCCCTGCCCTTCGCCATGGAGCACGGCAACGAGGCGGCCCACGGCTTCCGCTTCGGCCCGGCGGCCTATGCGCCCGACGTGAGCGTGATGCCGGAGACCGCCAAGGCGCAGCTCAAAAACCTCGACCTGCTCATCATCGATGCGCTGCGCGAGACCCCTCACCCGTCGCATTATTCGGTCTCGGACGCCCTCGCCCTGATCGAGGAGGTCACGCCGCGCCGCGCGATCCTGACAAACCTCCACACGGATCTCGACTACGCGATGCTCGCCAAGAAACTGCCGCCGGGCGTGGTACCGGCGTATGACGGGCTCGCCGTCAGTGTGGATCTCTGATCACCTCGGCCCTGCGGGCTGGAGCATCTCGGCACGGAAGAACAGCCCGGCTTTGAGGCTGTCGCCAATGCGATGGGCGCGCTCCGCAAGTGTCTCGGCAATATCCGGCGTGAAGGTCTCAATGGCAGTCTCGCCGAAGAGCTTCAGCCAGCGCTCGAAATGCTGCAGGCCGATCTCCTCGATCGCTACGTGCTTGCCAAAGGGGTTGCCCTTGTAGCGGCCAGTCTTGAGCAGCACGGAGGACCAGAAATCCTGTATCGTCGCGAGATGGCGCGGCCAGTCCTCGTCCGCGATTCGAGCAGCGAAGATCGGGCCGATCACATCATCACGCCGCACCTTGGCGTAGAAGGCGTCGAGGAACGTGCCAAGGGCCTCCTCGGTCAAGGTCTCGAAGCGGGCGCGGGGAGGGGACGCCGATACCCCTGCCCCAGTCAATTCCGGACGAGCGAGGGCTGGGCGAGCCCCGCGCTGGCCAGGAGTTGGGCCGCAGCGGACTTGGCGAGCCGGCTGTAGCCGGCATCGGTCATGTGGAAGCCGTCCGGACCGATCATCTGCTGAGGCGTCATCAGCCCGCGCGTGATCCAAGACTGCATCATGTCGTGGCGGCGGATCACCGGCACGCCGAGCTCGACCGAGAGTTCGTGGAGCGCGTCGCCGTATTGTGCCGCGTTGGCGACGCCGCTCAGCCGCCGGCACCATTGCTGGTCCATCAACACCACGTCGGCTCCGGTCGCGCGGATCGCCAAGATACCCTCGCGGGTCAGCGCCTTGAAGTAATCCACTGGCACGCCCTTGAGTGGATCGTTGCTGCCGGTCTGCCAGATCACCACGTCCGGATGTTCGGCGAGCACGTCGCGCTGCAGGCGCTGGGCCATGTCGCGGGCATCGTCGCCGCCCTTGCCGCGATTGATCACCGTCACCGACCGGCGGCTCGACGCGCCGATCTGCAGGCGCTCCTCGAGATCGGTCTCCAGCAGGGCCGGGTAGGTGGCTGCCGGCGACGAGGCGCCAATGCCTTGGGTCGAGGACGAGCCAAAGGCCACGATGCGAATGTCACCGTCACGACCGAGCAGCGAGGCCAAGCGCGCCAGCTTGATCGCCGGCCGCACGGGCGCGGCAGTCAGGCTCTGCGTCGACTGGGTCGTGGCCGACGGCGCCGGATCGGGCTGCGCCAGAGCGGGCGCCCCGGAACCGATTGCGAGGAGGGCAAGACCGAGGCACGAGAAGCGCTGGGACATCGGATACATATGCTGACGATGAGGAGCAGAGACAGGCCGCAATCCATGGAGAAGGATTGTGACCATAGCGCGGGCGAGGGCTGCATCGTGAGGGGTCGCGATGTCGGACCCAAGCCCTACCCCAGGAAAGCAAAGCCTAAAGTTCCATAATATATCTTATGCGAATGATGGATTTGGCGGATGCAGGTGGTTCCAAGCCACTGTCGCGGTTAGTGTTCTAACCGCCCTTCGGCCTGTGCAGCTCGAAGCGTTGGTCTGCAGCGACGGCGAAATAGTCGAAATAGCCGCCGCGCTGGATCGGCTGCATGGCAGCTGTGTCAACGCGGCCGTCGCTGACGAAACGGTCGTCGACATAGATCGAGACCACCTGCCCGATCACCATGAAGTTGCTCGCCGACCCGCCGCCGAGTGGCACCAGTGGCACGGTCTGCAGCCATTTGCATTCGAGCGCCGCCGGCGACGTGGCGACGCGTGGCGGCCGCACCTTGCGCGATGGAGCCATCTCCAGCCCTGCATGGTCGAACTCGCTGACGCCGCGCTCCAGCGGCGCCGAGGTAGCGTTGACCGCGTCGCGCAGGTCGAAGGTGGCGAGGCTGCAGACGAACTCACCGCCCTCCTCCGCGAAGCTCAGTGCGTCCTTGCGGCCAGTCGACGAGAACATCACCATGTCGTCGGCGACGGCGTTGAAGAACGAGTACGGCGCGAGGTTGAGCCGGCCCGCCGGGTCCATGCTGCTGATCCAGCCGATCGGACGCGGTGCAACGATCGCCTTGAGCGGGTTGTGCGGCAGCGTCCGCTCGTCGGGACCATAATGCATGCTCAAGCCTTCAGGTTTTCGGCATTCATCCGACTCAGAGCCGGGTGACGATCTCGGCGAGTGCGGGACGCGGCCGGTCGCTCGGCACCTCCTGCGGGCGGCCGATATGGATGAAGCCGGCGATCTTTTCCGAGGGCTCCAAGCCGAGCGCGTCGAGAATGCGGCGATCGTAGGCGAACCACTCCGTGAGCCAGGAGGTGGCGTAGCCGGCCGCATTGGCCGCGATCACCAGATTGGTGCAGACGGCACCGGCCGAGAGCACCTGCTCCCATTCCGGAATTTTTACATGCGCTCCTGCGCGTGAGACCACGGCAACGACCACGGGCGCATGGGCCAGCCGCTTGCGCTCAAGGTCGAGCCGGGCGGCATCTGCGTTGGGAAAGTCCGCCGCATGGGTCCTGGCGATGGTCTCGCCGACTTTGGCCCGTGCCTCCCCCTCGATCACCAGGAAGCGCCAAGGTGCGAGCTTGCCGTGGTCGGGCACCCGTGCGGCGATGGTGAGCAGATCGTCGAGTTCTTCGCGGGTGGGGCCCGGGCCTTCGAGCCGGGCAGGCGGCACCGAGCGGCGGAAACGGAGCATGTCGAGGGTGGCGTTCATGGAATTCCGCAGGCTAACTCGGCGAAAGGCGGCGAAGGACGCATACGTAGCGATGCGCGATCCTGGATCTGGTCGGCGATGGCCATGCCGCCGCCATCGTCCGGTCGTAGCGCCCGTCATGGCGTAGGGTCGCCAGATTGGCAATCGCGGGCGATCATACCCGCATGACGGGACAGTTCGAGATGCGGGGAGTGGGGCTCTGGCAGGCGGTCGCGATGCTCGCCGCGACAGCGGGCGCCGCGCAGGCGCAGGTATCGGACCCCTTCGACAATCCCGCGGGCAGCTCCCTGCCCTCGCCCGGCATCACCAGCCCACTCCTGCCTCAGCCCGCCCCCGCAGAGAGTGAGGCGGATCTGTCCTTGTCTGCCACCCTCGTCGGTACCGGCCAGCCGCTGCGCTCCGGCCTCGCCTGGCGCATCTACGAGGACAGGCCCGAGGCCGGCAAGCCGGCGATCGTCGCGCGTTCGACCGATGCGGCCCCGAGCTTCAGGCTCGCGCCCGGTACTTATGTCGCCACCGTGACCTACGGCTTCGCGAGCGCGTCCAAGCGCGTGACGATGTCGGGCAATGCGGCGAAGGAAGAGCTGAAGGTCAGCGCCGGCGCACTGAAACTCTCCGGTTCCATCGGCAACCAGAAGATTGCCCCCAATCAGCTCGCCTTCTCGATCTTCGTGCCCATCGGCACCAACTCGGAGGGCCGTCTCGTCAGGAGCGGGGTCAAGGCGGGTGAGGTCGTGCGGCTGCCCGAGGGCACCTATCACGTCGTTTCGACCTACGGGGAATCGAACGCGATCCAGCGCGCTGACCTCAAGGTCGAGAACGCCAAGATTACAGACGCCACGCTGAATCACCGGGCCGCGACCGTCACGCTGAAGCTCGTCGCCGCGCCCGGCTCCGAGGCCTTCGCCGGCACCGCCTTCAGCGTGCTGACCCCTGGCGGTGACACCATCCGCGAGGCGATCGGCGCCTTCCCCTCGGTGACGCTGGCGGAGGGCGACTACGTGCTGATCGCCCGCCACGAGGGACAGGTCTATACCCGCGAGTTCAAGGTCGAGAGCGGCCTTGACCGGGATATCGAGGTCGTGGCCAAGGCCTCCTAAACGGACGAAGGCCGCGGCTTCATGGGGAAGCCACGCCTTTCGCAGACCATCGATTTTTGGCTCAGCGCCGCATGCTGCCGACAAGGTTGCCGACGCCGCCAAGGAAGTTGCCCATCTCGCCGAGCGACGGCCCGCGTTGCGGCTGCTGCTGAGGATACGGCGCCGGCTCGCGCATGGCGCGGGTCTGCGCAGGGGCAGGGCGTTGCGCACGCGGCGCGGTGGCCCTCACCGCACGCTCAGCCTGCGGGCGGGCCATTGCCTTCTGGTAGTCGGGCTCGCTCTGCTCCCACAGGGCGACCTGCTGCGCCTTCGTCATGAAGCCCGAATCCGGTAGGCCCTTGGTCTTCTGCCAGTTGCTCAGCGCGCGCCGGGTGCCGGGGCCGAAGGTGCCCGAGGTGCCACCGGGATCGAAGCCGATGGCGCGGAGCCGCTGCTGCGCCTCGATCCGGTCCTTCACGGACAAGGCTAGCCCGGCCTCGGTCTGAGCAGTGCCGGGCTCCTTCAGCTCAGCCTCCGACTGCACTGAGCGGCCGCCGGCCTGTCCGTTGAGACGCGCCAGACGATTGCGGGCAATCTGCGCAAAGTAGCCGTTCGGATGTGCGTCAAGATAGGCTTGATAGTCCTCCTTGGCGCCGGACTTCTCGGCCGATTCCCAGAGTCTGATCTCGAGTGCCTGCGGACCGGCAGCGGCCATCGCCGGGGTCGCCGACGAGACTCCGGGCGTCTCGGCGGCGGCAACCTGTAGGGCTGCCGCTGCGGGGGTCGGGTTGAGGTAGAACTCGCCGATGATCGAGGTGTTGACCCAGGGACGCTGACGCTCGCCGGTCGAGCGCCAGACGTCCTCGCGCACGCGGTCCATCACCGTGCTGATCGAGACACCGGGCGTCTCCATGTGTTTGAGCAACGCGGTGGTAAAGGGGCTGTTCTGGCCCCCTGCCCCATCGAGCGCCGTCTTACCCGGATCGGTTGCGAACGCGATCATTGTCCCGGCCGCCGAATTCACCGTGATCTCGGAGAGCCCCGAGGCCACCGAGGCTGAGCGGGTCTTGAGCGAGCGCGCCAGCTCCTTAGTGAACGGGTTGTCGCGACAGGCATCGAGGATCACGACGTTGACGCGGTCCTCACGCTGCATCTGTCGAAGCACCAGGTTGACGTTCATGGTCTTGAAGTCGAGGTCGGCCTCACTCTTCAGGACGGTGTCGGTGGGCAGGAGGTAGTTGTCGCCTGCGACCGCGACGCCGTGGCCAGCGTAATAGACGAAGGCGACCTTGGCCCCGTCGAGCTTGGCTGCATACTGGCCGACGAGGCTGCGCATGCCGTCGAGCTTGAGATCGTAGCCCTCAACCACGTCGAAGCCGATGCGTTTGAGCGCAGCGGCGACTGCCTTGGAATCAGTGAGCGGATTGTCGAGCTGGGCGACGTTTTCGTAGGCGCCGTTGCCGATCACCAGGGCGACACGCCGATCGGCCGTCGCGGCTTGAGCAAGAGATCCACCCATGGCGCTCACGACGACGGAGGTCCGTACCATCGTGAACAGGACGGCACGGACATTGAGCCTGCGCACGCGACCGAACACACCCCTCATGTTTCGATGCCCCCTCGCTTTTTCGTGAGCTGACCAGCCGTTGTGACCGTGCCGCTAAACGGGCGTCGACCATCGCGGAGAGTTCAGTGTCGATCAACGACCTCGCTCACCCATTCGTGGGATTGAGGTAAATTTTTGTTGGGGTGTGGCGGAGCAGCCTACTGAATAGATACAGAGCAGAGCAATTAATCACCAACCCGGTATCGAACGAAGAAAGATTGCGCGAAATTCAAATCCCATTGATGGCAGTGAACGCGTTGCTCCACCCGTTCAGCATCCTCGCTTGGACAGGTGGTAATGGATGGCATGAAATTCGTTGCTCACAGCAATGCCCGCAATGCTGATCCGGCGTATCGCCCACCGAAAGGAACAGTACCGTCCCCTGTCGCCAGCCATGGTGGCACCAAGCAAAGCCAGCAGGTTTTGCTTTAGGCCAAGCACACGCCTAGGGCCGCTTCTGGGGCAGAGCGAGCAGGAGGCAGCCCGCGGCGACGCCGGCGATCGCCGCCCGGGGGGCGGTGACCAAAAACGGCTCGAAGCCGCCGATAAATTCACTCAGCACGGACGGAACATCGGATAGGGCCGGCTCCGCTCTCGGAGCGTCGGCCCCTTGAGCCTACACCTTACGAGAGGGGCAGGATCAGCGGCAGCGCCAGGGCCACACCAGCAGCAAGGATCAAGGCATCGCCCGCGAAGCGCACGAGCAAAGCCCGACGAGAACGATCGGTTTGAATCTCGGTCATGGCGGTTCCCCTCATCTATTTTGATAAACTCGTCATGCCGCCTGTGCGCCTTCCAAGATAGGGACAGTTCCAGTACGATTCAGATGAACTGTACGGGACAAAAACCGGTACAGTCGTCAGGTTAGCACGAGGACAGTCGTCATGACGGAGGGCGCAGTCGAGATCGCCGATGAGCGAGGCCTGAGCAGGGTTGAAACGGTAATGGCGGCGATCGAGCGCCGAATCGAAGGTCGTGCCATGACGGCCGGCACGCGGCTGCCGTCGATACGCTCCTTCGCCGAGGCCATGCAGGTCTCGAAATCGACGGTGGTGGAGGCCTATGACCGGCTCCTGGCGCAGGGCTCGATCATCTCGCGGCCCGGCTCGGGGTTCTATGTCGCCGGCAAGGCACAACCGCTCAGCCTCGCCTCGATCGGCCCTCAACTCGACCGAGAGGTCGATCCGCTCTGGATCGCGCGCCAATCCCTAGAAGCCAGCGCGGAAACCCTAGTGCCTGGCTGCGGCTGGATGCCGTCCTCGTGGATGCCGGAGGACGCCCTGTGCCGCGCCCTGCGGCATATCGCCCGCGATCGGGGCGAAGACCTCACCTCCTACGATAGACCGCTCGGATTCGCCCCCCTGCGCCAGCAGCTCGCCCGGCGTTTGACGGAGCGTGGCATCCTCGCCCATCCCGACCAGATCGTCCTCACCGATTCGGCCACCGCCGGACTCGACCTGATCTGCCGCTTCCTGGCCGAGCCGGGCGACACGGTTCTCGTCGACGACCCCTGCTACTTTAACTTTCACGCTCTGCTGCGGGCCTACCGCTTCAAAGTCGTGGGCGTGCCCTTTGGCGCGGACGGCCCGGATCTCGAGGCGTTCGAGCAGGCCCTGAAAGAGCACAAGCCGCGGTTCTACCTCACGAATTCCGGGCTTCATAACCCGACCGGTGCCTCCCTGGCGCCGGCCACTGTGCACCGGGTGCTGCGGCTCGCCGAGGCGCACGACACGCTCATCGTTGAGGATGACATCTATGCCGATTTCGAACTCGAACCCGGACCGAGGTTCGCCGGCTTCGACGGGCTCGACCGTGTCATCCATATCGGTGGCTTCTCGAAGACGCTTTCGGCCGCCGCCCGCATCGGCGTCATCGCGATCCGCTCGGATTGGGTCGAGCGGCTCGTCGACCTCAAGCTCGCGGTGAGCGTCGGCAGCGGGCATCTCAGCGCCGTGCTGGTCCACCGCCTGCTCACCGATGGCGGCTACCGGCACCACCTCGAGACGATGCGCAACCGCCTCGCCGATGCGCGTGCGGTGACTCTTAGGCGCCTCGCCGCCGCCGGCCTCAGCGTCCCCTACGTGCCCTCGGCGGGGATGTTTCTCTGGGCACGCCTGCCAGACGGCCTCGACGCGGCCGAGGTCTCCCGCCGTGCCCTTCGGCGCGGCGTCGTGCTGGCACCAGGCAACGTGTTCAGCCTTGGCCAGAACGCCGCCGACCACCTGCGCTTCAACCCCGCCCAATGCGCGGACAAGCGCGTCTTCGACGTGCTGGAGCAGGCAATGGAGAGGTAAGACGAAGACTCCTCCGCCCCGAGCTACGGCGCCGCCAGTTCCTGATGATGCCCGTCGAGCGTCGCGTTCTCGCTCGGGACCGCGTCGGATGCGGCCTGCGCCCGACGGATATCCGGCGAGGTCGCCTCCTCTACAAATGAGGCGATCGCCTCGGCGAGCGGCAGGGTCTTGGTATGCTGGCTGCCGAGACGGCGGATCGAGACGGTGCGCTCCTCCGCCTCGCGCCGGCCGAGCGCCAGCAACACCGGCACTTTGGCCAGCGAGTGCTCGCGGACCTTGTAGTTGATCTTCTCATTGCGCAGGTCCGCTTCGACCCGCAGCCCTGCACGGCGCAGAGCCCGCACCACGTCGCGGGCATAGTCGTCCGCCTCGCTCGTGATCGTCGCCACCACCACCTGCACAGGCGAAAGCCAGAGCGGGAAGTGCCCGGCGAAATGCTCGATGAGGATGCCGGTGAAGCGTTCCATCGAGCCGCAGATCGCACGGTGGACCATCACCGGCGGAACCTTGTTGCTCTCGCCGTCGATGTAGAACGCGCCGAACCGCTCCGGCAGGTTGAAGTCGACCTGCGTGGTGCCGCATTGCCAGTCGCGGCCGATGGCGTCGCGCAGCACGTATTCGAATTTCGGGCCGTAGAAGGCGCCCTCCCCTGGATTGACCGCCGTGGTGATGCGGCCGCCCGACTGTTCCTCGATCTGCGCAAGCACCTGGGTCATCACCGCCTCGGCATGGTCCCAGAGCGCATCGGAGCCGACACGCTTCTCCGGCCGCGTCGAGAGCTTCACCACAATGCGGTCGAAGCCGAAATCGGCGTAGGTCGAGAGGATCAGGTCATTGATCTTGAGGCACTCGGCCGCGAGCTGGTCCTCGGTGCAAAAGACATGCGCATCGTCCTGCGTGAAGCCGCGCACGCGCATCAACCCGTGCATGGCGCCAGACGGCTCGTAACGATGCACGACGCCGAACTCGGCCATGCGCAGCGGCAGGTCGCGGTATGATTTCAGGCCGTGCTTGAAGATCTGCACGTGGCCCGGGCAGTTCATGGGCTTCAGGGCGAACCAGCGCTTGTCCTCGGCCTCGTCGCCGGCGCTCTGCGCCGCGAACATGTTCTCGCGGTACCAGTCCCAGTGGCCGGAGGTCTCCCAGAGCGCCTTGTCGAGGATCTGCGGAGCGTTGACCTCGGCATAATCGCCCTTCAGGCGCCGGCGCATATAGGCAATCAGCTCCTGGAAGATCGTCCAACCCTTGGCGTGCCAGAACACGACGCCGGGCCCCTCCTCCTGAAAGTGGAAGAGATCCATCTCGCGGCCCAGGCGACGATGGTCGCGGCGTTCGGCCTCCTCCAGGCGGTGAAGATAGGCGTCGAGGTCCTCCTTGGTCGCCCAGGCGGTGCCGTAGATGCGCATCAGCATCGGGTTGTTGGCATCGCCCCGCCAGTAAGCGCCCGCGACCTTCATCAGCTTGAAGGCGGTGCCGACCTTGCCCGTCGAAGTCATGTGCGGCCCGCGGCAGAGGTCGAACCACTCGCCCTGCCGGTAAATCTTCAGATCCTCACCGGGCGGGATCGCATCGACCAGCTCGACCTTGTAGGCCTCGCCCTTATCGGCGAAGAGTTTTTTGACATCGTCGCGCTTCCAGACCTCCTTCGTGAAGGGAGCGTCCCGCGCGATGATCTCGCGCATCTTGGCTTCGATCTTCGGAAAGTCCTCAGGCGTGAACGGCTCATTCCTGGCGAAGTCGTAATAGAAGCCGTTCTCGATGACCGGCCCGATCGTCACCTGCGTGCCTGGCCAGAGCGCCTGCACGGCTTCCGCCAGAACGTGCGCGCAATCGTGCCGGATCAGCTCTAGCGCGCGCGGATCGTCACGGCCTAGGAATTCGATCGCGGCATCGTGCGCGATCGTGTCGTCGAGATCGTGGACAGTACCGTCGAGCGCCATGGCAACGGTGCGCTTGGCCAGAGACTTGGCGATTCCTTCGACGACAGCGCGGCCGGTCACGGCGGCGTCGAAGGCGCGCGTATTGCCGTCGGGAAATGTCAGGATGGGCATTTTTCGCGGTGTCCTTGCTCACTCCTGCGAACGAGGCAGGTAAGCGAATTTTCGGAGGGCGTCGAAACGCGGCGGCGCGGTTTAGACCGATTTGGGACGGGAGGAAAACACCGGATGATCGCGAACCCATCCGGCTACGGGCCTCCACCGGCACGATACCGGGCTGCCAAAAAGGTCCGTTTCCTCGTTGGCTCGATGATTTTCGGCGGGGTGACAGCCTGCGGCCAAACTGCCCCCTTACCCCCGGCAGACACGCTCTGTGAGACGGCGACCCCTGGTGTCTTCGGCGCACCAATTCCGACGTCGTGCCGGCCGCGTCAGGACAATGTCTTGCCCGGGACGGGTCCATCCGCATCGTCGCAGAAAAAGGGCGATGGTGGCGCGTTGACGCCGCGCCAGCGTCCGTAACGCCAGGGCAGCCACCAGCGCGCTGTCCGGCGGACACGTTCCGGCACGAGATCGATGCCATGGGTGCCGAACGGCCCACAGCGACAAATGCGCGAAAATCCCATCCAGCCGCCAGCCCAGAGGCCATGCCGTGCGATCGCCGTGTCGGTGTACTCTGAGCATGAGGGCCAGTGGCGGCACTGGCGGCCGATCAGGCCTGAGAGGGTGAGCTGATAGGCGCGGATCGTCCAATGCGCTGCCCGACGGCCGAGCACCGCCCTACTCTGCGGCAGCTGGGGCCGTCTTGCGGGCCGCGATCTGGTCGAGAGCGTTCACCACCGCGTCGAAGGTGAGCAGCGTCGAGGCGTGGCGCGCACGAAAATCGCGGACCGGCTCCAGCACGGCGAGATCGGCCCATTTGCCGTCCGGCGGCGGACCATTCTCCTTGAGCATGGCGCGCATCCGCTCGCGGACCTGCCGCAGCTCGTCGGCACTCGCCCCGACCACGTGCCGGGCCATCAGCGAGGATGAGGCCTGTCCGAGGGCACAGGCCTTCACCTCGTGGGCGAAGTCGATGACCGTCGTGCCGGCCGAGTCGGTGACGAGATCCACCGTTACCGTCGAGCCGCAGAGTTTCGAATGGGCACTGGCGCTGGCATGGGGGGCCGGCAGGCGGCCGAGCCGAGGGATATCGGCCGCGAGTTCGAGAATGCGGCGATTGTAGATGTCGTCGAGCATAGAACTCTGCCGGAAACCCGATCCGCGTGTCGCGCATTGCGCGAACGCCCCATAACGCCGATATAGGCTCGGAGTCGCCGTTCCGCGAGGACGGCCCGTCGTTCAGGTCGTGCCCCGACCGGCGCCGCCGGATGCAAAGGGGCACCGGCACCTTGTAGCGAGTGACGCCGGCGGGACCGGACGATGTACGCCAAGCCCGACAGCACTACGATGAAGACCCGTGTCGCGCGGGCGGGAGATGCCATGGATGCCGCGCTCAAATCCCTCTCGTACGGCATGAGCGACGAGAGCCGGCGCTCGGACGCGGCAGCCCTGATGCGCAACGACAACGACGCCCAAGCCGACATCGCGCCGATTCCGGAATCGGCACAGCGCGTGCCGAACGAGATCGCGCTCGGCCGTCCGAGCCGGCAGGAGGCCGAGGCCGCGGTGCGCACCCTGCTGCGCTGGGCCGGCGACGACCCGACCCGCGAGGGCCTGATCGACACGCCCGCCCGCGTGACAAAGGCCTACGAGCAGCTCTTTTCCGGCTACAAGCTCGATGCGGATTCCCTGCTGGAGAGGGTCTTTGAAGAGGTCGAAGGCTATTCGGACGTCGTACTGGTGCGTGACATCCCGTTCTACTCTCATTGCGAGCACCACATGGTGCCTTTCATGGGGCTGGCGCATGTCGCCTATTACCCGTCGAAGGGCGTGGTCGGCTTGTCGAAGCTTGCCCGCGTAGTCGACGTCTTCGCCAAGCGCCTGCAGACGCAGGAGACAATGACCGCGCAGATCGCCGACACGATCGAATCGATCCTTAAGCCGAGGGGCTGCGCCGTGATGATCGAGGCCGAGCATCTCTGCATGGCGATGCGCGGCGTGCAGAAGGCCGGCGTCTCGACGATCACCACCCAGTTCCGCGGCGTCTACAAGGACGATGCGAGCGAACAGGTCCGCTTTCTCACACTGGTGCGCAATAAGCCCTAGTGCTCGGGCCCTCGCGCACCGGCTCGATATGCAACACGCCAAAATGACAGGAAAATTCGAAGCGCCGGGGACGCGAGCCGAGATCGAGGAAGGCGACGTGCTGACGCCGCGCTTCGGCGCGGACGGCCTCGTCGCCTGCATCGCGGTGGACGCGCATGACGGCAGCGTCCTGATGCTCGCGCACATGAACGCGGAATCGCTGGCGCGTACCATCGAGACCGGGGAGGCTTGGTACTGGTCGCGCTCTCGAGGCGAACTCTGGCACAAGGGTGCCACCTCGGGACAGATCCAGCGCGTCGTCGAGATGCGGGTGGATTGCGATCAGGACGCTCTGCTGATCCGGGTCGAAGTCGGCGGTGATGGCGGTTGCTGTCACACTGGCCGCCGCTCCTGCTTCTACCGCAGCGTGGATCTCGGCACCGGGACCGGGGTGCGCCTCGTTCCAGCCGGACGGTGAGCGCGAGAGCGAACCATCCTATCCAAAGCTTTCCCGATGGATTCGTAGAGCCCATCGAGGCGCCGCGTCCGCGCGCGCCGCGCATCGGACTAGCGCTCGGCGGCGGGTCGGCGCGTGGCTGGGCGCATATCGGCGTAATCGAGGCGCTGGAGGATGCCGGCGTCTTCCCCGAGATTGTCGCCGGCTGCTCGATCGGGGCAGTTGTCGGGGGAGCCTATGCGGCTGGCAAGCTCGACAAGCTCAGGGGCTTTGCCACGTCCCTGACCAAACGCAGCGTGATGAGGCTCGCCGACCTTCGGCTCACCGGGTCCGGGCTGATCGGCGGCGAGCGCCTCGCCCGCCGCCTCGTCGAGGAACTCGGCGGTCAGCGGATCGAGGCACTGCCGGTGGCCTTCGCCTGCGTCGCCACCGAGCTTGGGACCGGCCACGAGGTCTGGCTCACCAATGGGCCGTTGGTCGAATCGATCCGGGCCTCTTACGCAATCCCCGGTCTGTTTCCGCCGGTCTCGCTCGATACCCGCCTGCTCATGGACGGCACGCTGGTCAATCCGGTGCCAGTGCGTCTCGCCCGCGACCTCGGCGCGGACGTCGTCATCTGCGTGAACCTTGCCTGCGACCCGCGGGTCCGCGGTTCTCTGGTCCGGCACGAGGCGCCGCCGGTCGCCGAAGAACTCGATCTTCAGGAAGAGATCCAGCAGGTGGTCGAGGCACGCAGCCGCTGGGCGCTTCTGCGGGGCGCAGGCCTGCGCATTGTCGGGCGTCGCTTCAAGCGCGGCGACCGCTCCTTCGTGCACAAGACGGGCGCACCAGGTGCAGCGCGTGTGATGTTCGATGCGTTCAACATTACGCAGGATCGCATCTCGCGGGCGCGGCTGGCCTCGGATCCCCCTGATGTGATGATCACACCGCGTCTGGCGGAGATGGGCCTGTTCGAGTTCCACCGCGCCGTCGAGGGCATCGCGCTCGGCCGCGAGGCAGCGCGCACCGCTCTCCCAGAGATTCGCCGAATCATCGAGGGTGCGGCCGCGCGGGTCTGATCGGAGCGGCCGACCAGGGGTTCAGGCCATCGTGATGTACTCGCGCATGGCCTTGTGCTCGGCCTCGACGGTGGCAATGCGCCGTTTCACCACGTCGCCGATCGAGACTACGCCGATGAGCCGTCCATCCTCCACCACCGGCAGGTGGCGGAAGCGGCCGTCCGTCATCATCCCCATCACCTCTTCGATGGTGGTGTCGCGGGTGCAAGTCGTGACCTTGGCCGTCATATATTGCGAAACCGGCGCGTCGAAGGCGGCGGCACCCGATTCCGCGAGCGCCCGCATGACGTCGCGCTCGGACAGGATGCCGATCACGCGCTCGTCGGCGTCACTGACGATCACTGCACCGATGCGCTTCTCGGCGAGAATATGGATCGCCTCGTCCATGGTGCGCTGGGATGCCACCGTCGTAACGGCCGCGCCTTTTTCGGCAAGGATGCGTGCAACGGTCATGATGTCGGTATCCTCCCGGAACGTAGCCCCGTCAGCCCGCGGCGCCTGATGTGAGGTTCGTCGGCCGGGTTGCTCCCGGCTCGGAGAAGATAGTGTGGCGCTTGCTCCGCCATGGCAAGCATCGGCGTACAGAAGGAGTTCGCGGATGCTTGAAAAAGTCCGCGACTAATCGCGAGACAGAGCAGCGGTTCAGGTCAGACGGCGAAGGACAGTGCCGAGATCTGCCGGAAAGATCGGCTCACTCCCAGCCTCGACCTAGCCAATCCTCTACCATCAGAGTTGCCGCACGGCAGTTTTCCTGGTGTCGGTGATGCCGCTCAGGCGCATGCGGAACAGCAGCGGCGAGGGGCAGCCGTCATGTGCGGCGAGACTCCAGCAACGGCAACAGGAAAAAGCCGACGAGAAACCCGCCGAGATGGGCATCCCAGGCGATCGGGCCATCACCGGCACCCAGCGGCAGGGAGATCAGGCCGAACAGCAAATTGGTGCCGAGCCATATCGCCAGGAACAAGACCGCACTGCGGTTACGGATGAGTTCGGTGATCGTCTCCAGCCGTGGCTGTGGCGCGATCTGCCAAGCCATGGCCGGACGATAGGCGGGCGGAGGTCGAAAGACGAACCGCGCGGCCCCGGCCATCAGGGCAGAAATGCCGCCCGATGCGCCCACGAGCGGCATTGCGCTCAGGGGATCGACCAGCAGGTGCAGGATGGCGCCTGCCACGATGCCCGCCAGCGCGAGCACGCCGTATCGCCAGGCGCCGTAGCGCCGTGCCACGGGGGTGCCGAAGGCAGCGAGCCAGACTACGTTGAGGATCACGTGCATCCAGGATCCATGCAGGAGCGCATAGCTCGCGAAGGTCCACGGCATCGGCGAGGATTCGGAGATCAGCGCGCGCGCAAAATCCTGCCGGGCGGCAGCCGAGGCCGGGTCGCTCAAGCCCTCAGTCGCTGCCTGCACGATGGCCTGGGCCTTGGACGGGTCGAGGGCTACCGTCCATCGGGCCGGGATGAAGGAGAATTCGATCAGCGCCTGGACGTCCCATAGGTCCGGCAGCACCTGCCGCACGGCATGGATGGCGACGAGCACCACGATCGACGCGGTGACGACGCCCGGCAGATTGAAGACGGGCACACGGCTCTGGGGCGGCAGATCGGGTGAGGCATCCATGTCGCCACCATGTCGGGGCTTGCCGCCTCGCCGCAAGTGCCTAGTCCGGTGCCGCGTCGACCGCCCGCATGCTGACATAGAAAAAAGGGGAGAGCGTTACCGCCCTCCCCTCAAAAAAGAGATCACACCTCGTCCGCAGGGCGGCGCACCGGAGGGCGCCAGGGCCTAGCATCGAGAAGGTCCGATTCCTCGAGTTTCACATCGCAAGCTGTAGATCGAGACCACTAAGGGTCGGGGTGCCGCTGGGGAGCGTCGGGTCTCGATCCGACGAGATGATCCTCGCCGAGCGAGGCCGCCGACGCAATCGCAACCATCGCTTAACCTTAACGGAAGCTTACGCGAGCCGGCCGCCTTCGACCGGCATAGGGTGTGCGCCGGGTTCGTCCAACGCCACCAGCACAGGTCGGCCAGACCCGGCGAACGACGATCCCGAGACAGGCCGAACCTGACCGTACCGATCCGGAACACACATGAAGCACCCGACGAGCCGCTTGCTCCATGCCTATTGGGACCGCCTGCGGGGCGAGCGCGCCGCGCCGGAGCGCAGCGAGATCGAGCCCGGCGAGATCCGCAACCTGCTGGCTGACAGCCTGATTCTCGAAATCGAGCCGCAACGTCGCCAAGCCGCTTTCCGGCTCGCCGGCACACGTCTCTGCGCCCTGTTCGGGCGCGAGTTGCGGGGATCTGCCTTTTCGGAGCTGTGGGACAGGAACGGTGGCGATCCCACCGAGGGCGCTTGGCGCCTGGTGGAGACGGTAACGATGGACACGCTCGGCGTAGTCGCCGGCCTTAGAGGGCTCACTGCCGCCAGCGAGATCATCGAACTCGAACTGCTGCTGCTGCCGCTGCGCCATCGCGGGCGGACGCAAGCCCGCGTCCTCGGTGCACTCAGCCCGCATTGCGTGCCGGCCTGGCTAGGGCTGCATCCTGTCAAGCGGCTCGAGGTGAATTCCCTGCGGGTCCTTGGGCCGGCTCGTGTCCCGGAAGCCGCCAAGCTGCCGACCGACATCCCGATGCCGGCGAACGACCCCCTCCCCGTTCGGCGCGGCCATCTGTTGGTCCATGAGGGTGGTCGCCTCTAACTTACATGTCACCCATGCCCACCAACCTGAAGTAGTAAATTTTCGCAAATTCCCCTGTTTTGCGTGCATGCGGATATTTGCAAAAAGGCTTTCGTAACCCTCGGACACTAAGGCTGGAGATCCGATCCCGCGATTCCTGGACGACATGACGACATGAGCGAGGCCGCCACGAGAGCCGAGTCCGTTGAGGCTCGTCCTGCCCGTGGTCCTGAGCTGCGTCGTCACCAGCGCGTGCGTGTTGCCCTGCTTGGGCGCTATATGCTGTCGGACCGCCGCGAGTACCCATGCCAGACCGTCGACATGTCGCCGGGCGGCGTGAAGGTAACCTGCGCGGTCCTCGGCCAGATCGGCGAGCGCGTGGTGTTCTATCTTGAGCAGATCGGCCGGGTCGAAGGCATCATCACGCGCCATCCAGACGCCGGCACCCTCGCAGCTCAGTTCACCGCCTCGCCGCGCAAGCGCGACAAGATCGCCTCGCAGCTCACTTGGCTCGCCAACCGCGAGCATCTCGGTTTGCCCGAGGGCCGCACGCACGAGCGCCTGACACCCAACAACCCCGTAGTGACCTTGCGCCTCGCAAGCGGCCGCGAGTTAACCGCGCGGGTCATCGACATCTCGATGTCGGGCGTGGCGATCGCCACCGAGACGGCGCCGCCGCTCGGCACCAGCCTGATGGTTGGCAGCACGCCAAGCCGTGTGGTGCGCTACTTCGAGGGTGGCATCGGCGCACAGTTCATGCTGCCGATCTCCGCCGACCGGTTTCACGAAGGCATCCGTCTCTGAGCAGCGCCCACGGCGGGTCGACCGGCTAATGGGAGCGGAGAAGGCGGCGTGTTCGCCGCCTGCCGGCGTAAGCGCCGCATCCGCAGAGTTGCTGACTTCCTAACGAAGCCCCGACAAATCGGCGCAAATCTCCATCCGATGATTCGGCTTGCCCTGGGGTCGGTGCGGCCAGTCGGGAATTGCATAAAATTGCGCTTATTCGCTTCAGCGAGCCAGAGCAGATGCGGTTGCACGATGGCCCTCGTTCGAAGGGGTGGCCGCGATGTGCAGCGCAGGAATCAAGACAGGGATCACGGGGCTCGCTCTCGGCCTTACGCTCCTCGCCGCCACACAGGTGACTGCCCGTGAGCAGGCTACCGGCACCCTCCCGCGCGCCTCCAGCGGCGCCACGCCGGTCGGCACTGCCCGGCCGATCCTCGCCTGGACGACGTTCTGCAAGTCCTACGCGGCCGAATGCGCCGTCGATACGAATGAGCCGGCCCGTATCGCCCTGACCCCGTCGGTCTGGTCCCTAATTACCTCGGTCAACCGCCGCGTGAACAACAGCGTCGCGGCGCGAACCGATCAGGAGCATTGGGGCGTTCCGGACCGCTGGGACCTCGCCGAGGACGGCGTGGGCGACTGCGAGGACTACCAGCTCCTGAAGCGCCACATGCTTGCCGAAGCTGGCCTGCCCCGCCGAGCCATGCGGATGACCGTGGTCATCGACGAAAAGGGAGAGGGCCATGCCGTGCTCACCCTGATCACCGATCGCGGCGACTTCGCCCTCGACAACAAGACCAATACCGTCATGGCTTGGCACGAGACCGGCTACACCTACATCAAGCGCGAGAGCCAAGACGCAGTGGCCTGGGTCTCCCTCGGCGGCGCCACCTCTCCGACGGTCACCGCCAATCGCTGACCGTGTATGTGGCCCAGCTGCAAGCGCGCCGATGACGTGCCGATCCGAGAGGCCAACAGCGGCCATCGGTTTACAAAAGCTTAACTTTGCTGTTGAGCCTGGGACTTCGCCGTGCAAGCTTCGCCGTTGGGTCATTGCGGCAAGGCTTTAAGGTCATGCGGTACGCGGTTTGGGACGGCGGGTCTGCGGTCGTCCGCGTCTCAGCTCGCCGCCATCTGCGTCGCGCGGCCCATCTCTCGATCGTTGGCGCGACGCTGCTACTTGGCGGAGCCACTACGCAGGCCCGGCCCTCGATTCACCGTCCCGAGATCGGCACGCCTGTCGAGTACGGCCAGCCGGCCCGGCCCGTCGCCGCCTGGAGCGACTTCTGCGCCCGCATGCCGGGCGAGTGCACCGTCGACCCGTCGGAACCCACGCAGATCGTCCTAACCTCTTCGGTCTGGCGTCTGCTCTCCAGCATCAACCGCCGCGTCAACCAGCGCATCAAGCCAGTCACCGACATGGCGCATTGGGGCGTTGTCGATCGCTGGGACTATCCCGATGACGGCTTCGGTGATTGCGAAGACATTCAGCTCCTCAAGCGCCGCATGCTGGTGGAGCGCCACGTGCCCCGACGGGCGCTCCGGCTGACGGTAGTGATTGACGAGATCGGCGAGGGCCATGCGGTACTGATGGTGCGCACCGACCGCGGCGACCTGATCCTCGACAATAAGACCAACACGATCCTGCCCTGGCAGCGGACCGGCTACAGCTTCGTGAAGCGCGAGGGCCAGGACGGGATGGCTTGGGTCTCGCTCAACAACGGCGTCTCGCCGTCCACGACGGCGAACCGCTGATCTTTGTCTGATCCGCTCAGCCGCCAACCACAAGGGCGGCGAGATCGACCGCGACGCGACCCGAGAGCAGGCTCCAGCCGCAGGCGACCATGGTCGCGATCATCACGAAGGGGATCGGCCGGTGCTCCAGGCGACGCCCGCGCAGGGTGTTGCGCAGGATGATGAAGGGCGCGGTGAAGGCCAGCATCGGTACCGCCGCCAAAGCCGAGACGCCGCCGGCCTCCAACAGCCTGAAGCTCGCCTTGCGATCGGTGAACAACTCGAAGGCGCTCGCGAGCAGCCCCGCCAGCGCGAGCCCAACAATCAGAGTCTGCAAGGACTCGGCAGCAGCCGGGCTGACGGTCATGACGCACCATCTCCATCACACAGAGACGTGCACTCTGACCAAGAATTTACGATCTGTTAAGCATTGCTCTCCCGGACGGTAAATGCCGGCCGGAAGAGCTGTGGACGAAAAGGGTCTGGTCAGGCGTCTTCTTCGAGGTCGATGTCGAGGATCGCCATCCGGAACGTATAGGAATCATCACCGTCTTCCTTGTCGTCGGCGATCACGCCGATCGACTCGTCGCCGATGAAGACCTCCGCGGTATCGCCAGTCTTCATGGCGACGACCTTGATGTTCGCATTGGCGAATTTGCGGCGCAGATAGCCCTGGAGCGTGGCGGCTTCGGTCTTATTCAAGGAGCTGGCCTTTCGGGTTGGGACGCGCCTCACCTCGCACGGATCGTCCGTCACGGCCGCTATGACAGGCGGTCGGACGAACCCGATGGCGAGAGCGAGATTGGGCGCAGAGCTAGAGGTCCCTGCACCGGATCGCAAGACCGGCCTCAGATGCCGCCGGCGATGTCGATATAATCGGTCATGGCCAGGAGCTGGTCCATGGAGCGCGCCGGCTCAGCGCAGCCGGCCGTCCCGACGACGCGAGCTGGCACGCCGACGACAGTCGTGTGCGGCGGAACGGGCCGCAGAACCACGGAGCCAGCCGCGACGCGAGCGCAAGCCCCAACCTCGATATTGCCCAAGATCTTGGCACCGGCGCCGATCATCACGCCGCGGCGGATCTTCGGATGGCGGTCGCCGCCCTGCTTGCCGGTTCCGCCGAGGGTGACGGCGTGCAGGATTGAGACGTCGTCCTCGATGACGGCCGTCGAACCAATCACGATTCCCGTGGCATGGTCGAAGAATACACCACGGCCGATGCGGGCGGCGGGATGGATGTCAGTCTGGAAGACTTCGGAGGAGCGGCTCTGCAGGTAGAGTGCGAGGTCGCGGCGGCCCTGGTCCCAGTACCAGTGTGCCAAGCGATGCGCCTGAATGGCGTGAAAGCCTTTGAAATAGAGCACCGGCTCCAGCGCGCGCGTGGTCGCGGGATCGCGGTCCATCACCGCAGCGATGTCGGCGCGGATGCTGCGCCCGAGCTCCGGATCGGCCTCAAAGGCTTCGCGAAAACCGTGGGCGACGAGTTCGGCCGGCAGGGAAGCATGGCCCAGGCGCGCCGCGACACGGTGGGCGACGGCCGCTTCGAGAGTCGGATGATTGAGGATTGTCGCCACAAAGAACGAGGCGAGCTGCGGCTCGTCACGCACGACGGTTTCCGCCTCTTCCCGCACGCGCGTCCACCACGGATCGACGACGCCGGCAACGGCGTTCGGTCCTCGGTTGAGGCTCGGCGCAGGGCTGGCGGACATGCTTCCTCCTCGGAACGGTCGGGACGGATCGCGGCCGATCCTATTCTGGCCCGGTCCCGGATAACGTTCTGCCAATGCCAGGCACGATCCCGGCAAAAAACCGTGGCCCGGTCACGCAACCGGAGAACCGGATGTTTGCCGAGCCCCGCACTGGGGAAGTGATTGCGAGGTTGCGCTGCGTCAAGACCTGCCGAGCCCGCAACCGGGCAGGAGCAGAGCATTGGCGGCGTGACTTTCAGGCGCTGCGCCTGTCCTTCACGGGCGCTTGGCGGGCGGCCGGCATCCGTGCCTCGATCTCGTTCGTAAGTCGGTCGAGCATGGTGGAGACGGGCACACCAGAGGTGTCGACCGTGGCGGCAGCGCGGGCATAGTGAGGCTCGCGGCTGATCAGTACGGCCCGCAGCTCTTCCAGAGCAGCCGCATGGTCGCCTGTTGTTTCCATCTGGCCTTGGTCACGCACGCGCTGCATGTGCTCCTCGGGCCGGGCCTGGAGCCAGATCGTGAGGAACGACTGGAGCAGGAGGTCATAGGTCAGCGGCTCGGCGACGATGCTGCCGCTTGTCGCCAGGATCAGCGGGCCAGGATGCCCGGTCAGCCGCCGCAGCGCCCGCTGCTCCAGCCGACGATAACCTTCCTGACCGTAGATCGCATAGATCTCGCGCACCGAGAGCGCATTCTCGCGCTCGATCTCGGCGTTCAGCTCGATGAAGGTCCAGCCTAGGCGCTCAGCGACGAGCCGTCCCAGCGTCGACTTACCAGCGCCTCGCAGGCCCACCAGCGCGACGCGGATGCCTCCACTCTGACCGGATTGCTGCGTCGAGGTTCCGGACAGAACGGACTTGGCAAGCGCGATCTGATCAGGCGAGGCATCGCGCAGCAGGTCCCGGATCAGCCGCCACTCGGATGAAGAATTCTCGCCCGCGATCATGTCGTCGAGGCGCACGCCCATGGCATTCGCGACCCGACGCAGCAGGATGATCGACACGTTGCCCTGCCCGCTCTCGAGCTGGGCAATGTAACGTTCCGACAGGCCCGAGGTCTGCGACAGCAACTTACGCGACAGACCGCGCATGGTGCGCGCCTCGCGCACGCGCCGGCCCAGCTCACTCAGAAAAGCGGTTTCGAGTTCCACCACGCCGCTCATGGCGTCACCAGCCTCTCCATGCACCGAGATCTACGGCCTGCCCTCAGACCAGGATCATCGGCGCGATATCCGCCTCGCGTGAGGCACGCAGCAAACGGCGGACCAAGCCCATCGACATGATCACACCTATGCTGCATTGCAATAGCAGATCGGCAGATGTGCCGCGTCGTGTGCCGGAACGCAATCATCACGCAAGCGGCGGACCCATGCGTTTCGCGACGGGGCATCGTCCATGATGCGGAGTGTGTAGAACCTCGACGCGCGGCTTGCGGGCGCGTCCGGCTTATTGTGCGGCCGGCAGAGCCGTCGCCTCCAGAACCTCGGCGGGCGCATTGAGCTTGCGGGCGGAGGCTGCCGGCCGGGCGACGGTGGCAAGCACGATGGCGGCCGGCCGGCGCGGTGGCAGCGGCACCTCGACGAGATCGGTGGAGGCCCCCGGCTGCGGCGGAGCCGACATGGAGGGGCTCAGGCTGGGAGAAGTCGGGGCGGCCGGAGCTACCGAGACCTGCGCGAGGGCCTCGGCCGAACCCTGCGTCTCGCCGCCGAAAGCGGCCGGCCGGCGCGGTGGCAGCGGGACCTCGACGGAGCTCGCCGGCCCGGCTGGCGCTGCGTAGGCGAGCGCGGTCGCCCCGGCGATACCGACCTGCGGATCGGCGGAAGCAGTCCGAAGCGGCGCCGCCGTCTGTCCAGAGGACAGGCCGAACAGCTTCGAGAACTCATTCGAGGAACTGGCAGTCTGCACGGGCGCGGAGGCTAGCGTATCGTCCGGCACGGCGACCGCGGTCTCGATGCCGAGCCTCTTGGCAGCGTAGTAGAAGCCCTTGTTGTAGTAGCGGTAGGCCTGATCGAGATCGCCCCTGGCAAGACGATAGGCGGTGGCGAGATAGGCGATACCGTATTTAAGGTTCGTCTCAGGATCGTAGAGACCGGCCGCATCGCCCTTGTAGCCCATGCCGCGGGCCGTCGCGTGCTTGATCTGCATCAGGCCGAGCGCCGAGCCGCCCTTGGCGCGTGGGTTGTAGTTGCTCTCGCGCTTGACCACCCGATGGACGAAGGCAGCGGGCAACTTGTTGGCCTTGGCCTGCAGTTCGATCAGCGCGTCGATGTTGTCGCGCGCGCCGCCCGACTGGGCAAGCGCAGAGACCGGAACGGCAGCGATCAGAGCAGCGAGCGCGAGGCGCATTTGCATTCCGGCGTGACCCAAGTTCGGTGCGTCGGCTCCCTCCTCGCGGAGACGGCCAAGTTTACCTGAGCTTGGTCGTTGCGAAATGAGGCCGGAAAGCGGCCTCGCTCGGTCGACGGCCGACAGCGTGACCGTTCACCGGCTGCCTGTGTTCACCGAGGCACAGTCCGCGACAGTCGCTCAGACCGCCGGGACACTTCTCAGAATGAAGCGTTCGATGGCACGGGCGAAGCCGTCTTCGTCGTTGCTAACCGTCACCGCCGCAGCGGCCGCCTGCACGTCCGGCTTCGCGTTGGCCATGGCGATGGCCAGGCCACTTACCGCGAACATCGCCTTGTCATTGGCGGCATCCCCGATGGTCGCGATCCGCTCGGGCGCAATCCCGAGCCGGCGGGCCACATCCAGGACGAAGCTGCCCTTGCTCACACCCGGCGGCGTGATGTCGAGATAGTAGACCTGAGAGCGTTCCACACTAGCCTGGCTGGCCAAGGCGTCTGAGAGACCTGATTCAGCACGCGCCAGCCCATCGGCATCACGGCTCACACCGACGATCTTCTGCGCCGAGTCGAGCAGGGGGCCGAGATCGCTGACGACCTTAGGCTCGACGCCGAGCGTTCGGCGTTCGAGGTCAGTGTAAGGCGCGGCCGGGTCGCGCAGGTGCCAGACACCCTCGGAAAACACCCACACATCGATCCCCACCCGCAGCAGACTCTCGACCGCCCGCTGTGCAGCATCCTCCGGAATCAGCGCTTGAGAGAGCGGCGCGAGGTCCGGCCCAACGATCGTGCCGCCGTTAAAGGCTCCGATCGGCAGACACAGCCTCAGCGGCTCGACAAGCGACCGGAAGCCGACCGGCGGCCGGGAGGAGGCGATCGTGAAACCAATGCCGGCAACCTCCAGGCGCCGCACCGCCTCAATGCTCGCCGGCGTCAGGCGCTTGTCCGTCGTAACGAGCGTGCCATCGACGTCTGAGACCACCAGGGCGATGTCCATGCCGGCTCCTCCTTCAAGGATTCTTTACAAAGGCGAGGCGGGCGAGGATCTCCGCAACGATTGTGTTCGGCTCGTCCTCGATTCCCACCGTGATCGGACACTCCTCGGCGCCCGGAGGTTCCAGATCAGCGAACTGGCTGTCGAGCAAGGCGGCCGGCATGAAATGGGCGCGCCGCCGTGCCAGGCGATCAGCGATCAGGGCGCGGCTGCCCTGCAGATACACGATACGCACGTCCGGGCGACCACGAACCAGGTCGTTGCGATAGGCGGGGCGCAGGGCCGAGCAGGCAACGACGCCCCCCTGCCCCTCCGCCAGCCGTGCGTCGATCCACGCTGCAATCCGCGCGAGCCAGGGCCTGCGGCTGGCATCGTCGAGAGGGTCGCCGGCCCGCATCCGGGCGATGTTCTCAGGGGTATGGAAACCGTCACCGTCGGCGAAGGGCAGGCTGAGCTGCCCCGCCAGCAATTGGGCAACCGTGCTCTTGCCGGAACCCGATACGCCCATCACCACGAGCACCATCGGGACCGCCATCTCGTGCATCCCCGCCCGCGGGAGTGCCCCGCCTCAGGCGGCCAGCGTCTCGCATGGGAGGGCGAGCCCGGTCGAGAGGCCGGCCCAATCAGCAAGACCGCGCTGATGGAGGGTTGAGGACCCGAGCGTCATCGCGAAGAAATCGTAGGCGCCACGCCGGTCGTTCGACATCAGGAACTGGAAATGCATCCGGAAGGGCCGCAAGCGCACCTTGCGGTATGTCTCCTCGGCCAGGATTTCGCGAAACCGTGCCGAGCGGATCGTCGGATTGACGATCGGGGCACCCGCCACGATCGGAAGGTCGAGATCGCGCAGCGGATTGAAGCGCGGGAAATTCATCCAGTCCTGCGGCGCAACATAGTCGATCCAGGCGATACGCCGGCTGGTGACGAGGCTCGCGATGTCGGAGCGAACACGAGCCGCCTGAGGCTGAAGTGCGACCAGCGGCAGCCCGGAGCCGAGCGTCGCCAGCGACAGGACGGGCCCCCGTGCGCCGATCTCGGGATCGCGCACGAGCAACCGCGCCGCCACTTCCACCGCCGTCAGGCCGCCGGTGGAATGGCCGACGATCAGGATCTCGTCCAGCGTCTCGCCCACATCCGCGAAGGCGGCGAGGCGTGCGACGAGGTGGTCGGCGAAGGCGTCGAGCCGCGCCTCGTAATCCGGCCTTCGGCCCTGGCCGTGCTGCCAGTTGAACACCCAGTCGTTCAGGATCTGCCAGAAGAAGGCGCGGTTGAGGATCGCCTCCATCGCCCGGATCCAGCCGAGGCCGGCGAGCATGCCGAGAGGGATCGTCGCCCAGGGCGGCAGGCCCAGGCTGTACCCGTACCAGTCGCCGAGATGGGCATGGACGACGAGCGCTACGAGAGCCGTGATCATTCCGAGCAGCATCAGCAGCACGAAGGGGTAGAGGATGACGTTTCCGTACTTCCAGTTGAGCCGGTAGAACGTGAATAGCTTGCCGCGGATCAGCGCGTGAAGGGTGCCGATAACGAGGAGCACCACGCTGACGAAGCGCGATCGCGCCGAGTCCCGCACAACGATGTCGTCCCACAACAGCACGTCGTAGCTGGTCTCGACGTCTCTCGAGGCGGAAACGGCGGTGACGGTCCAGCTTTGCACGAGCCCGTCGGCCGAAAGGCTGGCGCGGCTGATCTGCGGCTTGGCCTCACCGAAACATTTGGCGTGCCGCAGCAACTCTCGCACGAAGAGCAGGCGGTAGCGCGTGCGCGACTCAGGGTCGTAGCCAGGACAATAGAAGATATGCCGGCGCCCGACCGATGCCGATTGTTTCGATAGGTCAGAATACCGCAAATCCGGCGGCGTGTAGCCCAGACAATTGTTCGATGAAGCCGCCCCGCAAGACGGCCTTCCATCATCCAGTTCAGACTGCACACAGCGCCCCCACCACGGCAGTATAATATATGACACATGTCATTGGGCAGGCTTTCTGTCAAAAGATGGACGCCGCGAACGCTCTTCGCCGAAAAACAGACTCGGCGGAAAAGACCTGTCGAGATGAACGCCTAGAGATGCAGATGCAGCCAGGCCGGACAGAAAAAGGCAAATGCTCCGATAGAATCGGGTTCGACCGTTTCGCTTGTGTGAAGCGGGGACGGCCGGATGACTGGGGCCGTCCGGAGATCACTGTGACTGCCTCGCCACGGACAGCCCTGACGGTTTGAGCTAGGCAGCGGGTTCAAGGAAACCGACAGGCCCTCCTGTATGCGCTCCATTCCCCTCGCCCTCGGTGTCGCGCTCGC
>NZ_BJZV01000006.1 GCF_007992215.1 Methylobacterium gnaphalii
ACCACAGGTCCATAACAGCCTCTAGAAGTGACCCGAGCGGGTCACGAACAATCCGACGAGCAGGAAACAGAAACCGCCGAGTGCCAGCAGCGTTTCCTTGTGCTGTCTCTTCTTTGAGAAATGCGCCACGGCCCCGCTACCGCAAAGCATTGCTCCAATGCCCACTGTCACTGCGCCCATCTGGCCACTGCCCCGTCATTAACCCGAAAACAGATCCCTCAGGTCCTTGCCGAATGTTGGCAAAGAGCAGGGGACCGCCCGAATATCGTTAGGCAATGACGGTGCCAGACGCCGCTCATCTCGACTGCGATCGCATCGGATCAATCATGGGAAGCACCGGCGACGCTTGGCGTATTCATGATGGTTTGCTTTGCTGCGTCCGCGATCACAGCCGCGAGCAGAGCCAGCCGACGCGTGTCGTTCCGTTGACGATTCACCTGCAGCGCGCCTAATCACGAACATGTTCCCGAACATATCCCAACACTTCGACGTCATCGTCGTCGGAGGCGGTCATGCCGGCGCCGAGGCGGCCTCCGCCGCGGCACGAACAGGTGCACGCACAGCTTTGGTGACGCACAAGGCGGCCACCATCGGTGCGATGTCCTGCAACCCTGCCATTGGCGGTCTCGGCAAGGGGCACCTCGTGCGCGAGGTGGATGCGCTCGACGGTTTGATGGGCCGTGTCGCCGACGCAGCGGGCATCCAGTTCCGCTTGCTCAACCGACGCAAGGGACCGGCCGTACGCGGCCCTCGCACGCAGGCTGATCGCAAGCTCTACGCCGCCGCGATGCAGGCTGCCATCGCCGAGACCGAGAACCTTGAGGTGATTGAAGGCGAGGCCGACGACCTGATCCTGTCCGACCATGCCGTCGCAGGTATCGTGCTGACCGATGGCCGCGCGCTCAGTGCCCGCGCTGTTGTCCTGACCACGGGCACATTTCTGCGCGGACTCATACATATCGGTGAGCGGAAGATCCCGGCGGGCCGCGTAGGCGAGGGGCCGGCCGTTGGTCTAGCGCGGACGCTTGAGCGACACGCGTTCGGTCTTGGTCGCCTGAAGACCGGCACGCCGCCGCGGCTCGATGGTACGACGATCGATTGGGCTGCGTTGGAGATGCAGCACGCGGATGAGGACCCAGTGCCGTTCTCTTCGCTGACGGAAAAAATCACGAACCCACAGATCGCCTGCGGCGTGACACGCACTACCGTACACGTCCACGACATCATCCGTGAGAACCTGCAGCGCTCGCCAATGTATTCCGGCGGCATCAGCAGCCGCGGGCCGCGTTATTGTCCCTCCATTGAGGACAAAGTCGTACGCTTCGGCGACCGTGAGGGGCACCAGATTTTCCTCGAGCCCGAAGGTCTCGACGACAGCACAGTTTATCCGAACGGCATCTCGACAGCGTTGCCGGAAGAGGTTCAGGCAGCAATCATCGCGGCGATCCCCGGTCTAGAAAACACGCGGATCGTGCGACCGGGCTACGCCATCGAATATGACTATGTCGATCCGCGCGAACTCGATCCAATGCTACAGACTCGCCGCCTGCCGGGCTTGTTTCTCGCCGGCCAGATCAATGGGACGACGGGTTACGAGGAAGCGGCAGCGCAGGGGTTAGTCGCTGGATTAAACGCTGCGCGGCTCGCCGGCAGCTCGGACCTTGCGGTGTTCGATCGCGCCGAGTCATACCTAGGCGTTATGATCGATGATCTCGTCACGCATGGCGTGAGTGAGCCGTATCGAATGTTCACCTCGCGCTCGGAGTACCGGCTCTCACTCCGCATCGATAATGCCGACGATCGGCTAACTGGGAGGGGTCTCGCACTAGGTTGCATTGGCGCGCGCCGGAGCGCGCATTTCGCGCAATCGCAGGCCGCGCTGACGGAGGCACGCGAACGGCTCAATGCGCTGAGCCTGACGCCGAACGAGGCTGCTACACACGGCATTGCGCTCAATCGCGACGGCCTTCGTCGTAGTGCCTTCCAGCTCCTGTCCCATCCGGAGATCGATTGGGAGCAACTGGCGACAGTTTGGCCGGAACTGGCCAAGGTGCCGTGTCGGGTTGCTGAGCGGCTGACGACAGACGCAACCTACGCAGTCTATCTTGACCGGCAGAGCGCCGACATTGCTGCTTTTCGCCGCGATGAGGCGGTGAGGCTGCCGGCTCACCTGGCTTATGAGGCCATTGCTGGGCTTTCAAACGAGATGCGAGCGAAGCTGGAAGCTGTGCGCCCGGCCACGCTCGGACAGGCCGCACGCATTGAGGGTGTAACGCCGGCAGCGCTGACCCTACTCGTCGCACATGCCAAGCGGGTTAAGGGCGCTGGGGCCGAGCTTTCAGAAGACAGCACAAGAGAGGCAAGGAGAAGCGAGACGGTTCGAGCTATGCTATGAGGCTTGCGATCCGATCCATGCGCATGCTGAACAAGCGGCGTCGTTAACGAGTCTAGTCGAGAACCAATGGGAGCCGACGATCGCGATCGTATCCTTGCCGAGCATAATGTTTCACGTGAAACAGCTCGGCTGCTCGACATTTACGTCCAGCAGCTCACCCGCTGGCAAAGGGTAAAAAATCTCGTTGGTCCAGCGACTCTGTCTGAGGTGTGGACGCGCCATGTCGCCGATGCGCTGCAGCTACTCGCGATCATGCCGAATGCAACACGCTGGCTCGACCTCGGCTCGGGGGCAGGCATTCCTGGCCTGATCCTCGGTATCGCTGGCCGCGAGCGCGAAATGTTTCACGTGAAACTTATTGAGAGCAACGCACGGAAGTGCGCCTTTCTCACCGAGACTGCCCGGCTTACCGGCGCACCGGTGACTATCATAAACGCACGCATCGAAACCGTGATCGCCGAGCAGCGTGAAACCGATGTGATCTGCGCCCGCGCCCTAGCCTCCCTGAACCAACTTCTCGATTGGACTGAACCTTTGTTGAAAAGTGGGATAATGGGGCTGTTTCCCAAGGGACGTGATGCATCTGCGGAATTGACCGATGCTGTGCGTAAGTGGAGTCTGACTTACGATTCGATCCCGAGCCGGACGGACCCGCAGGCCCAGATTTTGCGCGTCACGGCCCTCTCTCGTGTGGACTCATGAACGATCCCAGACGGCCTTTGCGCATCCTGGCCCTTGCCAACCAGAAAGGCGGCGTCGGCAAGACGACGACGGCTATCAACCTCGGCACGGCTTTGGCAGCCATCGGCGAGACCGTGCTCGTTATCGACCTTGATCCGCAGGGCAACGCGTCGACAGGCCTAGGTATCGATCGTCGTAGTCGCGAGATCTCGACCTATCACGTCATGGCCGGCGAAGCCTCGCTTGCACAATCGGTCGTGCCGACGGCGGTGCCGCGTCTTTCAGTTGCGCCGTCAACGATGGACCTTCTCGGTCTCGAGTTGGAATTGGCGAATTTGCCGGACCGTGCCCACCGCCTCCGCAGCGTTCTCCAGGGCCTTCACACCCATCCGGCGACGCAGAACATCACCTACATTCTGATTGACTGCCCGCCTTCGTTAAACCTGCTCACCATCAATGCGCTGGCGGCAGCGGATGCTGTGCTGGTGCCACTACAATGCGAGTTCTTCGCACTGGAGGGCTTGAGCCAATTGCTGCGCACCGTCGATCAGGTGAAGACCGCGCTTAACCCGCGCCTGGAAATCCAAGGTGTGGTGCTCACCATGTACGACCCGCGCAACAACCTCTCGACCCAAGTCGAGGCAGACGTGCGCGGCTTCCTCGGCGACAAGGTCTACGGCACGACGATCCCGCGCAACGTGCGCGTCTCTGAGGCCCCCTCGCACGGCAAACCGGTGCTGCTCTACGATCTTAAATGTGCGGGTGCGCAGGCCTATCTGCGCCTGGCCTCCGAGGTCATCCAGCGTGAGGGCCGTATGCCACCGCCGGCTGCAGCTGCCTGACCCCTCGTAGCGTAACGGAGTTTCCCTATGGCAATGCCGGATGATGCGGCCCGCCCTCGTCTTGGACGCGGCCTCGCCGCCTTGATCGGTGACTTCCCGACCGAGCGCAGCAGCTATGATCGCGAGCAGCGCAAGGTGGCCGTAGAGTTCTTGCGGCCCAACCCGCGCAATCCGCGCCGCAGCTTCTCGGAAACCGAGCTGAAGGAACTCGCCGAGTCGATCCGCATGCGCGGTGTCATTCAGCCGGTGGTGGTGCGTCCGTTGCCGGGCGTGCCCGGCACCTACGAGATCGTCGCGGGAGAGCGCCGTTGGCGCGCCGCACAGATCGCGGGTCATACCGAGATCCCGATCGTCGTGCTCCATCTCGACGAGAAGGCCTCGCTCGAATACGCGATCCTTGAGAACGTTCAACGCTCGGACCTGAATGCCATCGAGGAGGCCTCGGGCTACGAGCGCCTGATGAACGAGTTCAAGTACACCCAGCGCGAGCTCGCCGAGATCTTGGGCAAGAGCCGCAGCCACCTCGCCAACACGCTGCGTCTTCTGCAGCTGCCACCAGCAATACAGGATCGCGTGATCAATGCTGAGATCAGCGCCGGTCATGCGCGTGCGCTACTCTCAGTGCGCAATCCTGAAGCCGTCGCCAAGCGCATTGTCACCGAGGGTCTATCGGTCCGCGAAATCGAGGCGATCGCTACTGCAGAGGCCGAAGCTAGCTCTGCCGAAAAACCGGAGTTGACCCGCACCCGCCGTGTCGTCGAGAAGAATGCCGAGATCCGCACCCTAGAGCAGACCCTGGCTCGCGTTCTTGGCTTCGGCGTTGCTGTAAAGGCCAAGCCGTCTGGAGAGGGCGAAATCCGTATCCGCTATAGCAACGCGGACGAGTTCGAGGCGCTGTGTAAGAAGCTCGACACCGCGGCGTGACGGTGGACGTCCAAGTCTACCGTCACTGCGGGCACAGCTACGATCAGACTGCTTTAAACCATTGATTTAAAACGTTTTTGTTCGTTTTCATTGGGCAGCAGGCGGGACTGTAGATCAGCATTTTCCCAAGACATGGGCGCGGCCGTCGCGACGTGGGGGGGACTGACTCGGCCAGGGACCGTGAGGCCGTAAGCAACGCAAGAAGGACACGCCATCCGGAGGCCGCTTGCATGGCACGTCATGAAACATTTCGATCCCGTTGGCTTCGTGATCGGGCCGATCACGTCCTTCGCTTTCCTCGGAAGTGAACCCTGGAAAGTATTCTTCGCTCCGTCATTGCATCGTCATCGTGAGACGGGCATCTGTCCGCCTCCCCAAAAAAGCGGAGCCGCCTCGTCCATGGACTTTCATCGCCGTTTCACGGTGCTGATGTGCACGCCGGCCTTCGATCCGGATGATCTTGAGGGCGCCCGCGTCGCGCAGATTGTCGCCGCCGTGGAGAAGCGCGGCTTTGAGGTGGTCCGTGCCCGTCGCGTCGAGGACGCCGCCATTGCGGTCCAGACCGACGCGGCGGTGGGCTGCCTCGTGGTGGACTGGGGCAAGCGCGGTCTTGATGGCAAGGCGGCAGCCCTCATCGACATGATGAGGAAGCGCGGCCTCGAAATGCCGATCGTCATCATGGTCCGCCGCAAGCGGCTCGAGGACATCCCGGTCGAGCTCCTGGACTTCATCGACGGCTATATCTTCCTGGCGGAAGAGACCCCGGAATTCATCGCCCGCGGCCTCGTCAGCCGCGTCACGCAATATGCCGAGACGCTGAAGACGCCGTTCTTCGGCGCGCTGGTCGATTACGCGGAGGAGGGCAACCAGCTCTGGACCTGCCCGGGGCACAATGGCGGCATCTTCTACAACCGCTCGCCCATCGGCCGGATCTTCGTCGAGCATCTCGGCGAAGCCGTCTTCCGCGATGACCTCGACAACTCCGTCCTCGATCTCGGCGACCTGCTGACCCACGAGGGTCCGGCGCTGAAGGCCCAGAAGGAAGCCGCGCAGATCTTCGGCGCGGAGAAGACCTACTTCGTCCTCAACGGCACCTCGGCCTCGAACAAGGTGGTGCTCGGCTCACTGGTGGCCGAGGGCGACCTCGTTCTGTTCGATCGCAACAACCACAAGGCCGCCCATCACGGCGCCCTGATGCTGGCCGGCGGCATCCCGATCTTTCTGGAGACCGACCGCAACGCCTACGGTCTGATCGGCCCGATCTTCCACGATGCCCTCGACGAGACCAAGATCCGCGAGAAGATCCGGAATAACCCGCTCGTGACGGACCCCGAGGCCTGGAGCCGCGAGCGCCCGTTCCGCGTCGCCGTCATCGAGCAGTGCACCTATGACGGCACGATCTACGACGCGCGGATGATCGTCGAGAAGATCGGTCACCTCTGCGACTACATCCTGTTCGACGAGGCCTGGGCGGGCTTCATGAAGTTCCACCCGCTCTTCGCCGGCCATTTCGCCATGGGCCTGACCGGGCTCGACGAGACCTCGCCCGGCATCATCGCCACGCAATCGACCCACAAGCAGCTCGCGAGCTTCTCCCAAGCTTCGCAGATCCACACCAAGGACAGCCACATCCGCGGCCAGACACGCCGCGTCGAGCATCGCCGGCTCAACGAGAGCTTCCTGGTCCACGCCTCGACCTCGCCCTTCTATCCGCTCTTCGCCTCGCTCGACGTCGGCGCGCAGATGATGAAGGGCCGCTCGGGCATGATCCTGTGGGACGACACGATCCGGCTCGGCATCGAGTGGCGCAAGAAGGTGCGCGCTATCCGCAAGGAGTTCGAGGAGAAGGAGGGCGACAAGAAGCGTCGCTGGTTCTTCGACGCCTTCGTGCCCGATGTCGCCATCGATGCCGATGGCCAGGAGGTGCCTTGGGAGAGCCTGCCGACCGACGTACTCGCCTCCGAGGTCAAGCATTGGGAGCTGAAGCCGGGCGCGCGCTGGCACGGCTTCACCAAGGTCGCCCCCGGCTACGCCATCACCGACCCGAACAAGCTCACCGTGCTCACCCCCGGCTTCGACCGGAAGACCGGCGAGTATGCCGAGCACGGCATTCCGGCGCCGATCGTCGCGCAGTACCTGCGCGAGAACCGCATCGTCGCCGAGAAGAACGATCTCAACTCGTTGCTCTTCCTGCTGACGCCGGGCGTCGAGTCATCGAAGGCCGGTACATTGATCTCGGGCCTCGTCGCCTTCAAGCGGCTGCACGACGACAACGTGCCGTTGGAGGAAGCCATGCCGGAATTCGTCCGGCGCCGGATGCAGCGCTACCAGGGTGTACGCCTGCGCGACCTCTGCGCGGACTTTCACGCCTTCCACCGCGAGCACGGCACTTCAACGCTCCAGCGCAGGCAATTCATGCCCGAGCACCTGCCCGAGATGGTGATGCCGCCCAAGGCCGCAGCCCAGATGCTCACGCGCAACAAGGTCGACTTCGTGCCGATTGCCGAAGCGGAAGGGCGTATCGCGACGACTTTTCTCCTGGTCTACCCGCCCGGAATCGGCACTGTGCTGCCGGGTGAGCGGATCGACGAGCGGGCCAAGCCGATGCTCGACTATTTCAAGATGTTCGAGCGCTCAGCGAACCTGTTCCCCGGCTTTGAGGCCGAGATCCAAGGCGTCTACCGCCAAGTTGAGCCGGACGGGCGCATCCGGTTCTTCACCTACGTGCTGCGCGAGGGGGCATGACGGCGGAAGCCTCGGCCGCGCGGCCGAAACCCGCCGCCTTGCCGAACATCGTGATCCGGCCCTCCACGGATGCCGACGTGACGGCAATGGTGGCGATCTATGAGCACCACATTCGCCGCGGCGTCGGCGATGTCGGCGACTTCGAGGAGGAGCGGCTGCTGCCGGATGACCTCAAGCGCCGGCGCAAGACCATGCGCAAGAAGCGCCTGCCGCACCTCGTCGCCGAGTGCGAAGGCTTGGTGGCCGGCTACGCCTACGCCGTGCCGTTCCGCAAGCGCCCGGCCTATCGCTACACGCTGAAGCACTCGATCTATGTGCATCCCGACTACCTGCATTCCGGCATCGGGCGCCGACTGTTGCCAGCGTTGATCGAAGCTTGCGCGGCTGGCGGCTACCGCCAGATGATCGGCTATATCGACGCCAAGAATGAGCCATCCCTGCGCCTTCACGAGGCCTGCGGCTTCGCGCGCGTCGGCCTGCTGCCGGCGATCGGCTACAAGTATGGGCGCTGGAGCGACAGCGTGATGGTCCAGTGCCCGCTGGGCACCGGATCGGACGATCAGCCCGGCGCCTGGTACCGGCCGCCGAAACCGGTGCTGATGACGGGTGATCCCTTCCAGGAACCCTGATGCGTTTCACGACGACAACACGCCGGTACGCCGTCTCGCTGCTGTTGGCGGCCTTCGCCCTATCCGCCTGTAGCGAGGCTCCTGCCGTCCTGCCGCCCGACGCCCCGGGGGTGACGATCGCCAAGGATGACGCCTTCACGGACGCGGTGCGCACGGCCGACAAGCAATCCCAGAAGGACGTTCTCGACCAGCTTGCCTCGCGCTTCGGACGGGACTTGCGCATCCTGCCCCGCCGGGTCGACAGCGATGCCGAGCCGCTTCCGATCAAGGAGCATTACGAAAAAGAGCTGGCAGGCGC
The DNA here is from genome assembly GCF_007992215.1 of Methylobacterium gnaphalii. GTDB lineage: Bacteria > Pseudomonadota > Alphaproteobacteria > Rhizobiales > Beijerinckiaceae > Methylobacterium > Methylobacterium gnaphalii. The sequence goes on from NZ_BJZV01000006.1 coordinate 8,515, forward strand.
GCGAGGCTGGAAAGAATTTCCGCTGACTGATTACGGCAGCACTTGGTCCTTCGCGTATATCAGCCCGGACAATCGCCAAGTATTCGCCGCCGTGGTGCTGAACCCGCGTTTCGCCCCGGAGGGCGGAGGAGACGTGCCGCTGACGATCCTGACGAATCTACCCGACGCGCGCTGAGCAGGGCCAGTCGACCATCTAGGCTTCACGACACACCACGTCCCGGATCACCTTCTGCGCCTCTCCGGGCGTCCGGGAAGGGGCGCCGCTTTCGATCGAGGTCTCTCAGCCGCCGGACACCCCACGATCGAGCAGGCGCCCGCCGGCGAGCCCATTCAGCCCGATGATCAGACCGACGGCGATCGCGTGCATCGCCAGATCACTCGCCGTGGCATCATGCGGATGGAAAGGCACCAGCAGGGCCGCGGCCGCGCCTGCTGCGGCGAGGCCGGCAAGAGCGGCGGTGAGGTTCGGACGCATCGGGGCGGCACGGCGCAGCATCAGCACGATCAGCACCGAGAGTGGCAGCGAGGCCCCGAGCAGGAAGTACAGGCAGCCGCGCATCTCCGCGCCGTCGGCGATATTGGAATCCGGCGCGATCCAGGCCCGCAGGCAGCCGAGACTGCTCGCACCGATCCAGAGCGCCAACGGCGGCAGCGGCAGCAACGCCCAGACCTGGGAGCGGCCGGGCACGCTGGTCTGGAAGGCTGCGATGGCGGCACAGAGTGCTGTCAGGACCGCGCCAACCGCAGCGACGCAGAGGTCAGGCACGTGCAGCCGCTCGGCCATTGCATGCCAGTCAGCGAAGGGCATCAGCAGCAGGCCGAGCCCCGGCAGCAGGCAGAACCAAGCAAGCGCCCGCAGCGACGGCGCGGGGAGGCGACGCACCGGCTCCAGATCGGTGGCGAGATGATCGACGAGACTGTCGAGACGACCGAATTCAGACATGGCCGTCCTTCCGATCCTGCGCGAGCGCCGCGCGAAGGGTCTTTAAAGCGCGGTGTAGGTTCACCTTGAGTGCGCCCGTGCTGCGTCCAGTGAGAACGGAGGCTTCCGCCAGAGAATTCTCACGCAATCCGAGCTGCTCGACAGCCTGGCGTTGGCCCTTGGGCAGCGTGGCGATCGCTTGAGCCAGCCGGGCCTCGCGCTCTCGCGTCATGAGTCCTTGGCCGGCCTCGGGAAGGCCATCATCCGCATGCGCCTCGTAGGCGATGGGATCATCCACCTCCTTCGGCCGTCGGCTCTGGCACCGCAGCAGGTCGATCGTGCGCCTCTGCGCGATGGCGCGTAGCCAAGGCAGGAACGGGCGTGCCGGATCGTAGCTCGCCCGTGCCCGGTGCATTGTCAGAAGGGTTTCCTGGACCACGTCTTCGACTGCATCGCCGCGTGCACCCTTTGCACGCGCCGCCGCCGCGATGACCGGCATGCAGTCGCGCAGCAGCCTCCGATAGGCCTCGGCATCGCCGGCCTGGGCCGCCGCCATAGTCGCGGAAAGCGTTTCTTCGAGCACGATCGCCGACCTGCCGTGCCTCTCCAATCCGGATACCCGGGACGCCCCGAGCCCGATGGACAGCGGCTTTGTGGCGGGACGGTAGCTGTCGCTACCAAATCCCGCAAAGGCCGTCGAGGCGAACGACATGTCGGCGCTCCGTTCCGCGAGCGGTCAGTGCTTGCTCATCGAATCCTTCTTCTCCATCGAGTCCTTCTTCATCATCGCACCGCCGTCCTTCTTCATTGCGCCGTCGCTCTTCATGGAATCGGTATGGCCCGAGCCGGACTTCATGTGGTCGGCTTTCATGCTCTCGGTGGCGGCGCCGGCCGGCTTGGCCTCTTCGGCGAAGGCCGGGGCGGAGAGGGCGAGGAACGCGGCGCAGGCGGCGGTGGCGAGGGAATGGCGCATGGTTGGACTCCTGGTTGGGCTGTTTCCGAAAAGGGTCGCCGTTCCGACGCCCTGCTGCTAATTCGCAGCACATCCGTCAGCGGTTACGTTCGCGCGTTCAGAGGCGGGCGGCGCCGAGGATGCGGCCGTCCGGCGCCTGGAGGATCAGGGCAGCGTCCTCCCCGGCCGGCGCGGCTTCGGCGAGCGTCAGCGCCGCGCCTCTCCAGGAGCCGACCTCGCGCAGTGAGCGCACGATGTTCGCTTCCGTGAGCCGACGGCCGCCGTTCTCGCCGCGGCCGATCGCAGTCGTATGCTCGCGATCAAAGCCGATGAGCAGCAGGCGGCCTTGGCCCGAGCCGGCGCCCACGGTGAGGTTCAACCCGGCACCCGCGCGGTGGATCGCGAGCGGCACGGCCGTCCTCACCTGAGATTTGGCTTCGGCGATCGCGGCATCGACCTCGCTGCGGCGCGAGCCGATGAGGCTGGTGCGCCCATCGACGATGGCCTGCGGCGTGAAGGACGTCTCGCCGAGGCGGGAGCCGTAGGCCGCCTGACGCTCGGTGGCGGCAGCGAGGGAGTAGGGATCACGCCAGCCGAGGCTGTTCCAGTAGGTCACGTGGAAGGCGAGCGGCAGCACGTCGCGCCGCTCTTGAGCCAGCTGCCGGAGATGGGCATCCGCCGGTGGGCAGGACGAGCAGCCCTGCGAGGTGAACAGTTCGACAACGACCGGACGTTCGGCGGCCTGAGCGGACGGGAGGCTGGTAAGGGGCGCCGCGAGAAGGGCGGCAGCAACGAGAAGCGTGCGCATGGAAGGCTCCTTGGATGGTCGTACATCCAGGTTCGCCACGGCACCCGTTTCCGTTACGGGCGCCCGGTGTCGCGCCCCTTCGCCAGCTTCTCCACGCGCCTCAGGACTTTCACACCGAAGCCAGTGTGGTGCTTACCCGGTCCACCGGCCAGCGCCTTGGCGACGACTGGAGCGTTGGCGCCGTGCCGCGCAATCAGCCTCCGGGCTTCGGCCTCAACGGAGGCCCGTTCGGTTCGTAGGTCGGAGATCCAGGTTCGCAGCGACATCACCATGGTGGGTCAATCGAACCCACCGCCGCTCGGTCCCGCCATCGACGATCAGACCGGGCAGCAGAGTTAACAAAGGGTATTATCGGCTGGCCTGTCAGCGATACGTCTTCGAAGCGAGGGTCTGCTGCGATCAGGTCGGTCTGACGTTGCTGACGACGAAGCCGCTGCGGGGACGGGCCGGGATGTTGCTGAGATCGATGGTCAGGTCCTGCTGCGGGACGTCATAGCGCATCGAGGCCGTCAGGAGCCGGGCAGCCGTGACCAGCAGTGTCTGAGTGATCCCCTCCCCCGGGCAGCGATGCCCGTCCGGCGCCGAACCGCCTCCGTGGGAAATCAGGTTGAAGGCTTCGATGGCCTCACCGCGGAGGCGGTAGCGATCGGGATCGAACCGCTCCGGTGCATGCCATAGGCGCGGATCGTGGTTCGTGCCGTAGAGATCCATGAGCACCCAATCACCTGCCTTGAAGTCATGGCCACGCCACGCGAAGGGCTCGCGCACCCGGCCACCGATGAAGGGGATGAACGGAAACACCCGCCGCACCTCCCAGGCAAAACGGTCGAGCGTGCTGTCATCTCCGCGACGTAAGGCTTCGGCCCATTGTGGGTGATCGTGGAGCGCCATGGCGGCGAAGACGATATAGCGGGCGTTGGCAACTGTCGGGCGCAGGATGTTGATGAGTTCGACCCCTGCCGTCCTGACGTCGAGAAGTTGGCCTTGACCGTCACGGTAGGTCGCTATGGTTCGAGCGGCACCCTCTGGTACCGCCCGCCGCCCTGCCCGAGTCTCCTCGATCACGCGCCGCGCCCAGCGTTCGGTACGGGCGCGAAGGAGATGGCCGCCCCAGTTCCGGGGTCCGATCGCGCCGGTGCCCGCGATCATCGCCGCGAACTCGGCCGCGCGTGCGTCGACCTCCCTCCCATCGAGAGGCAGGCCTACCCACTCGCATACCGCCGCCGTGATGACCCGATGGGCTTCGTCGAGGAGCACGCTGCTCTCCTGCCCGGCCCATCGCGTCACCGCCTCCTGCCAGTGGCGGGTGAATAGGTCGGCTAGGCGCCGGAGCGCGTCAGGACCGACAAGCGATAGAAACATTGCCTTGCGGTGGCGATGCGCCTCGCCATCCATCACCATCACGCTGCCATGGTCTTGAATCAGAGCGAAGCTCGTCCGCGGCAGGGCGTGCCGACGCGTGAAGCGATGGCGATCGTAGAACTGCTCGGCCGCCTCCCGGCCAGACATGCAGACGACACGGCTCAGCATCAGCCGCGCTGCGAAGACGTCCGATCCGTAGTGCCGGCAGCGGTTGGGGATAAATGCATACCCTTCCGAGAGAAGCGCCAGCGTCGCGTCCAACGAGTGATCCCGAGGGATGGCTGAGCCGGCTCCCCGCATCGCGTTCATCTCGGCTCTATCCCGAAAGCCGGCGGAACGCCTTCCGCCCAGTCCGGAGAACCGCCTCAGCACGACCTGGTTCACGTCTTGGCGGAGAGGCCGAGGGTCGCGCTGCCGTGCCGCTGCGCAGGACGGGGGCAGCCTTGCTTGACAGCCCCTGCCCTGCCCGTAAACCGGCGCCGTCTTCCGAAACACCCGGACCCCGCATGTCGAGCGACGCCGATCTCTCGCCCAAGACCTCGTTCCAGGGCCTGATCCTGACGCTCCAGCGCTTCTGGGCGGCGAAGGGCTGCGTGATCCTGCAACCCTACGACATGGAGGTCGGCGCCGGCACCTTCCATCCGGCGACAACCCTGCGCGCCCTCGGACCGCGTCCCTGGAAGGCGGCCTACGTTCAGCCCTCGCGCCGACCGAAGGACGGCCGCTACGGCGAGAACCCCAACCGGCTGCAGCACTATTACCAGTTCCAGGTCATCCTGAAGCCAAACCCGCCGAATCTGCAGGAGCTTTACCTCGGGTCGCTCGCCGCCATCGGCGTGGACCTCAAGCTCCACGACATCCGCTTCGTCGAGGACGACTGGGAGAGTCCAACGCTCGGCGCCTGGGGCCTCGGCTGGGAATGCTGGTGCGATGGGATGGAGGTGAGCCAATTCACCTACTTCCAGCAGGTCGCCGGCTTCGAATGCGCGCCGGTTGCCGGGGAGCTAACCTACGGCCTTGAGCGACTGGCCATGTACGTGCAGGGCGTCGAGAACGTCTACGATCTGAACTTCAACGGCGGCCAGGGCGACGACAAGGTCACCTACGGCGATGTCTTCCTGCAGGCCGAGCAGGAATATTCGCGTCACAATTTCGAGGCTGCCGACACGGCGATGCTGTTTCGGCAGTTCACGGACGCGGAGAAGGCCTGCCGCAGCTATCTTGAAGCCGGCGATCCCGGCGAAGGCCAGCGGCATAGAATGGCGCAGCCGGCCTACGACCAGTGCATCAAGGCGAGCCACGTCTTCAACCTGCTCGATGCACGCGGCGTGATTTCGGTGACCGAGCGCCAGAGCTACATCCTGCGGGTGCGCGAACTCGCAAAGGCCTGCGGTGCAGCCTTCCTCAGGACGGAAGCCGGCGGCCTGGCGGCCTGAGCCGCCCTCCATGCGCCCGCCCCACGGCGTTACGCTTGCTGAGGCGACCCGCATTTGGGCGCGGATCGCGCTCCTGAGCTTCGGCGGCCCAGCCGGTCAGATCGCTGTGATGCACCGCATCCTCGTCGACGAGCGGCGCTGGATCGGCGAGGCGCGCTTCCTCCACGCCCTTTCGTATTGCACGTTGCTGCCCGGCCCCGAGGCCCAGCAGCTCGCCACCTATATCGGCTGGCTGATGCACCGGACAGTGGGCGGCCTGATCGCCGGCAGCTTGTTCGTGCTGCCGGGCGCCGTCTCGATCATGGCGCTGAGTCTGATCTACGTCGCCTTCGGCCAGACCGGCGTGGTGGCTGGGCTCTTCTTCGGGCTGAAATGTGCAGTGCTCGCGGTCGTGCTGCAGGCGGTCGTCCGCGTTGGGTCGCGGGCGCTGCGCAACCGCGTGATGCAATCGATCGCCGCATTGGCGTTCGTCGCGATCTTCGTCCTGTCGGTACCGTTTCCGCTGATCGTGCTCGCCGCCGGCATCGCCGGCTATGCCGCCGTGCGCCTCGGCTCGGCTGCTTTTGGGTCTGCCAGCCATCGTGCAGCCGGCACTCAGGGAGCTTCCGACGCGGACAGCTTGCTCGCCGAGACCATTCCCGAGCATGCCCGGCCCGATGCCGCTTGGTCGCTACGTATCGCCGCCGTGCTCGCCCTGCTCTGGCTCGTGCCGGTAGCACTCCTCGTGATCTTCGCCTCCGGCAGCGCCTTCGCCGACATTGCCGTGTTCTTCTCGAAGATGGCGGTAGTAACCTTCGGGGGCGCCTATGCGGCCCTCGCCTATGTCGCACAGGCCGGAGTCGAGACCTATGGCTGGCTCAGGCCCGGCGAGATGCTCGATGGGCTCGGCATGGCCGAGACCACGCCCGGTCCGTTGATCATGGTCACGCAGTTCGTCGGCTTCCTCGGTGCCTTCCGCGCGCCGGGCGGCCTGAACCCGTATCTCGCTGGGGTGCTCGGTGGCCTGCTCACCACCTGGGTAACCTTCGTCCCCTGCTTCCTCTGGATCTTTGCCGGCGCTCCCTACGTCGAAGCCCTGCGTGGAAACCAGGCCTTGTCTGGAGCTCTCGCCGCGATCACCGCGGCGGTCGTCGGCGTCATCCTGAACCTCGCCGTCTGGTTTGCCCTGCACACGCTGTTCGCAGACGTGCAGACACTCCATCCCGGGATCGGCTTGGCGATCGAGTGGCCGGTGCTCGCGAGCGTGAACCTCCCCGCCCTGCTCCTGACGACGGCCGCGGTATTCGCGGTGTTCCGGCTCAATCTCGGCATGATCCCGACTTTGTTCGCCTGCTCCTGCGCCGGGATCGCGCTACATCTCGCCGGCATCGTTTGAGCGGCTACAGAGTGTGAACCATGCCCGACGCCATCTCATTCACCGGCAAATCTTGCGTGGTGTTTGACGCCTACGGCACACTCCTTGACGTGCATTCAGCTGTCCAGCGCCATGCGGACGGGATCGGCCCCGAGGCCAGCTCGCTGTCGGCGCTGTGGCGAGTGAAGCAGCTTGAATACAGCTGGGTGCTCTCACTGATCGGCGGCTATCAAACCTTCTGGTCGCTCACCGAGCAGGCGCTCGACTATGCTCTTGCCCGGCATCCGACGGTGGACCCGGCCCTGCGCCAGCCGCTGCTCGACGCCTATCGCGCGCTTGATGCCTATCCGGAGGTGCCGGACGTTCTCTTGCGGCTTCGCGAAGCGGGCCTGCGCACCGCGATCCTGTCCAACGGAAACCAAGACATGCTCGACATCGCGGTGGCCTCTGCCAGCCTCGCTGATCGGCTCGATGCGGTGCTCTCGGTCGATGCCGTGCAGGTCTTCAAAACCTCGCCCAAAGCCTACCAGCTCGTGCTCGATCGCTTCAGCGGCACCCCCGCAGAGGTCGTGTTCTGTTCCTCGAACCGCTGGGACATCGCGGGGGCAGCCGCCTTCGGCTTCACTGCGGTTTGGGTAAACCGCCAGGGGCTGCCCGACGAGTATCCCGACCTAGCGCCGACCGCGGTCGTAAAGGATCTCAGCGCGCTGCTGTGAAAAGCAACACTATACCCGCATTGGTCGGCGGCTTGGCCCTAAGCTGCTACGGCTTCGCCTCGCAAGGATGGTGGTGAGTCACCCCCGTGCGCGTCCGCGCAACGAGGCCGGCTGTCCCGGTAGCTGCAGCTTGATGCCTGTGGCGACGAGCGCATCGCTCTCAACGCGAAACACCTGCAGCGTCCGGTCGACGTAATTGCCGACATAGACGAACCGGCCCGAGGGCGAGAAGGCGACGCCCTGCGGCACCGCTCCGGCTTCGGCGGCACCGGTCACATGCACCGACCCATCGGAATCGATAGTGAGAAGCACCGTGAGCCCCTTCGGGCCGTAATTCGGGCTCGATTGCGGAGCGGCGGAGCCGCGCACCACCGCGAGGGCCGCATGGCGACCGTCCGGGGCGATGTCGATGGATTCCGGTGTGTCGCCGACGCCCAGCCAGTCCACCACCTTCGGCGTGCCGAGATTGGCGTCGATCACGCTGACGCTGTCGGCATTGCCGTCGGATGGCGTGGCGCCCGTATTAGCAGTGAGCGCGAGGCGGGCATCCGGCGTCACTTCGATGCCGTAGACGCCAGCCCCCACGGGCATGTCCTGCGCCGGATCGTAGGTCACCGTCGTGCCCTCGATCTTGAGCACGCCGATCTTGCCGGCCTTGTTCTTTGCGACGAAGGCCCGCTGGCCGTTCGGCGAGATCGCCACCGCGGCCGCCTCGTCGCCGACATCCACCGTGCCAATGGGCATCACCTTGTTGCCCGCAATCGAGAGCACGGTGACGCTCTTGCCCTCGCGATTGGCCACCAATGCGAGATCCCCGGCCCCGTTGATCGCAAGCCCCGAGGGCTGGCGTCCGACCGTGATGGTCTCGACGAGTTGAGGCGGATCGCTCGTCAGGTCGAGGACGTGCAGGCGGTCGTCGGGTTGCGCGTACCAAGGACGGTCCGAGCCCTCGCTGTCTTTGGCCTCGCCCTCCTTCGGCTCCTCCTGACGCATGGTCACCGAACTCGCCACAAGGCCGAGCCGGCCATCCGGTGTGATCTGCAGGTTGGTCGGCGGTCCGTAGACGGAGTTGTCGAGCAGCATCGTGGTGGCGACCTGCGGATGCGCCTCGTCACGCACGTCGATGAAGGCGATGGCATCGCCCCCGTTCGGGCCGTTGCGACCGCCGGCGGGGTCGAAGAAGGTCTTTCCGTCGAGGCCGACCAGCATGAAGGCCGGAGCCTGCGCTGCCCGAAGCGGGCTCACTCCCAGCAGCAGGACCGCGAGAAGCACGACACGACCGACCCCGAATCCCGTCATCGCGCGTCCTTCCATGGCGGACCTCTCCTCCCGTCGTGGCGACGAACCCGACGGGTCCAATCCCTCGCTCACCACATCGACCGCCCACACCTGCATCTTGAAGGTGTGGGCGGGACAACGCGGTGGGCATGACTGGGAGAAAGAAGAGCAATCCAATCAATGCTTGGCACTGCCTATGGCGCAAGCAGCGGCGGTTTCGCGTGCTGTCCGGCACACCGAGAACGTCATCGAGCCCCTTCCCAGCTTGATGAATTGGCGCTGCGAGCGGGTCTCGTTTTCCGATTTTTAAGGGCGATGCCGCTTAAGTCGGCGCTACGTCATCGGGAGATTGCGATCGTGCGAGCCTCTACATCCTTCGGACTCGTCCATCATGGATTCCGCGCCGCGATCGTCGGCGCGCTGACCCTCGTCGCCGTCGGTCATGCCGATGCGCGTGATAATACCGGGGCGGTGATCGGCGGCGCAGCCGCCGGCCTGCTCGGCGGCGTGGCGCTCGGCGCCATGCTCAACAACCCGCCTCCCCCGCGTCCGCGCCCGGTCTATGTCGAGGAAGAGGCTGCTCCGGTCTACGTCGCTCCGCGACGCCGCGACCCGATCTGCCACTACGAGCGCCGCAAGGTGTGGCTCGACGAGGGCGAGTTCACCTACAAGCGCGTCGAAGTCTGCGAGTAGGCGGCGGTCGCGAAGGACACCATCATCGGGCGCCCCTCACACGGGCGCCTTTTTTGTTCCGACTCCGCTTGCGAGCGCGAGCACCGCGGCGCCCGTCACCCCTGAGAGCAGCGAGCCGGCGAGCACGCCGAGCTTCACCTCGGTCTCGTGCGCCCCTTGGCCGAAGGCCAGGCCGCCGATGAACAGGCTCATGGTAAAGCCGATGCCGCAGAGCAGTGCGACACCGTAGATCTGACCCCAATTCGCGCCGCGGGGCTTTGCAGCGAGTCCTGTCACCACGGCGAGCCAAACGCTCGCGAGCACTCCCGTTTGCTTGCCGAGTAACAGCCCGAAAGCCACGCCGAGCGTCACCGGATCAACCCATGCATCGAGCGGCAGCCCAATCAGCCGGACGCCTGCATTGGCAAAGCCAAAGATCGGCACGATCAAAAAAGCGACCCAAGGCGCGAGGCTATGCTCGAGCCGGAGCAGCGGCGCGGTCTCGCCAGGCGCCGCGCGGATCGGAATGAACAGGGCCAACAGCACGCCGGCCACCGTGGCATGGATGCCTGAACGCAGCACCAGCCCCCACAGCAGAAGCCCGAGCGCAAGATAGGGCCAAAGAGCCCGCACGCCACGCCGGTTGAGCGCGAACAGCGCCAGCAGGACGGCGCCCGCACAGGTCAGCATCATCGCGTCGAGGCTGCCGGTATAGAACAGCGCGATCACCACCACCGCGCCGAGATCGTCCACGATGGCGACGGCGCTGAGGAAGATTTTGAGCGAGACCGGAACCCTCGGCCCGAGCAGCGCCAGCACGCCGAGCGCGAAGGCGATGTCGGTGGCGGCAGGGATTGCCCAACCCCGCGCCGTGCCGCCCCCGATGTTGAAGGCGAGATAGACGAGGGCCGGCACCGTCATGCCGGCCGCCGCCGCGAGACCGGGCAGTACCCGGTCCGGCCAGGTCCGCAGCTGACCTTTGAGCGCCTCGCGTTTGATTTCGAGGCCGACCAGCAGGAAGAACACGACCATCAAGCCATCGTTGATCCAGTGCTGCACGCTCAGCGGCCCGAGATGGACGTGCAGTGCGTGGGCATAGACCTCGCCCAACGTCGAGTTCGCCACGATCAGGGCCGCTGCGGCCGCCATCATCAGCGCGATCCCCCCAGCCGCCTCGCTGGCAAGGAAGGTGCGCAGAGCGGAGAAAGGTCGGCGGGCGCGGTCAGTCTGAGGCTGTGGCTTCATGATAGGACGACCTGCCGGCTGATCGTCCGGCGGACAAGCCCGCGAACCGCGAAATCGATGTCTCGCCGTCCTCTCGTCTCGTCTGAACCAATGACGAGGCCGTGAACGGCGCCGTCACCATCGTGACCTTCGCAGAAAAGGACGGCGGAAGCCGGCTGGTTCTGCGGGAGCCCTATCCGTCGAAGGAACCCCCTCGACGACTCTTACGTCGCGATGGAAGACGTGACGCCCGAGCAGTTCGAGCCGCTGGACGAACTTCTCGCTACTTCGAGTACGGAGCACGATGGCGCCTGCCTACGACGCAATCGACCCGTGGCAGGCGCCCTAGGTCGCGCCGCCGATCAACGCTCGGATCAGCGTCTTGCCATCGTCGCTCGCCCACTCCGCCGGCCCCTTCATCACGCCGACTTCGCAGCCGTCCGCATCGATCAGCATTGTCGTCGGCAGGCCAGTCGATCCGGTCTGTTGCTGGACAGCAGGGAGCACCTTGCCGGCCGGGTCACCGTAATAGGCCAGCGCCTTGATGCCATTGTCGGCAAGCCATTTCCGCGGCTTGTCAAGATTGCGGGTCTCGACGTTGATCGTCACGACCTGGAAGCGCGCTCCGCCGAACTCGGCCTGGAGCCGGTCGAGCGCCGGCATCTCGGCCTTGCAGGGGGCGCACCAGGTTGCCCAGAGATTCACCAGCAGCGCCTTGCCCTTGAGCGCAGCGAGGTCGGTGTCCGTCCCATCTGGCCGCTTAAAGTGTAGGGAGGCTGCCGTCTTCGGCTCGCCCTTGGTATCGAGAGCGGCGACCTCGCCGCGCGACAGCGGGGCGATGCGCGATACGGTCGAGCTCGCGCTCGCGCAGGGTTTGGTTGCCGCGAGGTTGCCGATCTTCGAGCCGGTCCCGTATAGGGCGAGCCCAGCGAGGATCGCGGCAGCGGCCGCACCGGCGGCGAGGAGCGTGCGGCTCGCCATCAGGTCCGCCCCGGCAGGAAGGTTTCGTCAGACATGAGCAACCGGATGTGGGGCGGGCGCTTTGCGAGCGGACCCGCCGAGATCATGGAGGAGATCAACGCCTCCATTGGATTCGACAAGCGGCTCGCCCCCCAGGACATTCGCGGCTCGCTGGCGCATGTCGCGATGTTGGGCGAGGCCGGGATCCTGCCGAAGGACGATGTGGCAGCGATCCAGGCCGGGCTCAAGACGGTGGAATCCGAGATCGAGCGCGGCGAATTCGTCTTTGACCGTGCGCTCGAGGACATTCACATGGCGGTGGAAAACCGCCTGACACAGATCGTCGGCCCTGCCGCCGGCCGCCTGCATACCGCCCGCTCGCGCAACGACCAGGTCGCCACCGACATGCGGCTCTGGGTGCGCGACACCCTCGACGCCCTCGACCTCCAGGCCGCCGACCTGCAGCGCGCGCTCGCCGAGACTGCGCTGAAGCATGCCGGCACGGTGATGCCCGGCTTCACGCATCTGCAATCGGCCCAGCCGGTGACCTTCGGCCACCATTGCCTCGCCTATGTCGAGATGCTGGGCCGCGACCGCGGCCGTTTTCGCGATGCCCGCGCGCGGCTGAACGAATGCCCGCTCGGCGCCGCGGCGCTCGCCGGAACGTCCTTCCCGATCGACCGGCACGCGACGGCGGCGGCGCTCGGTTTCGACCGGCCGACGGCGAACTCGCTCGATTCCGTCGCCGATCGTGACTTCGCGCTGGAATCGCTCTCCTCGGCCTCGATCTGCGCGATTCACTTGTCGCGTCTCGCAGAGGAGTTGGTGGTCTGGACCTCGGCCCAGTTCAACTTCGTGAAGCTCTCGGACGGCTACACGACCGGTTCCTCGATCATGCCGCAGAAGCGCAACCCGGATGCAGCGGAGCTGATCCGCGCCAAGTCCGGCCGCATCATCGGTGCACTCACCGGCCTGATGATCGTGATGAAGGGGCTGCCGCTCGCCTATTCGAAGGACATGCAGGAGGACAAGGAGGGCACATTCGATGCCCTGCAGTCGCTCTCGCTCTGCCTCGCCGCCATGGCCGGCATGGTCCGCGACCTTGAGCCGGTGGCGGAGGTGATGAAGCGTGCGGCCGGCTCCGGCTACGCCACGGCGACCGATCTCGCCGATTGGCTGGTACGAGAACTGAACATGCCGTTTCGCGAGGCGCACCACGTCACGGGCCGTCTCGTCGGGTTGGCGTCGGGGCAGGGCATCGGGCTCGAAGAGCTCTCGCTTTCCGCGATGCAGGAGGTCGAGCCGCGTCTCACCGATGCGATCTACGGCGTGCTCGGCGTTGAGAACTCGGTGAGGAGCCGCACCAGCTACGGCGGCACCTCGCCGGTCAACGTGCAGGCTCAGGCCGAGCGCTGGCTGAAGGAGCTTGGCATTTAAAAAATTGGCGCGGGCAACCGGTGAGCCGTGTGCGCGTTCATGGTTCAGCTAACTGACGCTTCGTATGGGTGGCGAAAGCGTAGCGGAGACCATGTCCATGGCCATCGAGAGTTGGATCACCCCTGAAGAGACCCCGGCTCTCGCCGAAGCTGCCATGGCCGTCATCGAGGGCCGACTGAGCCGGTTCTCGGCCTTGGAGCGTGAGGCCTATTGGGCCTCGATCCGCAAGGCATACAACACGCCCTACAACCCTCCGGTCAGCAAGCGCACGGCCAAGGCCGCTCAGGTCCCGGTGATCGCGATCTCGACCCATGCCCTGCCTGCGATCGAGCTGCAGGCTGCGGCCCTGGTCTCCGGCGCCCTCGCGGCCGAGATGCACACGGTCTGAAGGCTGCCGTCTCGCAGCTCGAGATCTGGCCATCCTGACGGCCGACTTGGATAATTTCCCCGTGACGAACACAGTCCGGCGTTTCGCCGTAAAATCGTACGGTTGCGCAGGTTCCGCTGCGTGATCGTTCGCGTTCCGGGATTGTGCCGATGTCTCTTCTTCACCACCGCGTGACTGCCAGCCTTCTCGGGCTCGCCCTGCCGGGCCTGCTCGCCGTCGCCGGTCTCGGTGCGACCGCGCCGATCGAGGGCGCACGGGCACAGGAGGCGGCTCCCGCAGCAGCTGAGGACGCACCGAGCCGCGGCCAGCGTCGCGGGCGCGGCCGGCACAGCCGGACCGAGAAGCCAGAGGCTGCTGCGAAGAGCACCGCCCTGCCGCCGGGCATGCAGCAGGCTACCCCGGTGGTGACCTTTGGCGACTGGAATGTCTTCACCAACGGCCAGCAGGGCAAGGCTCGCGTCTGCTACGCCATCGCCCAGCCGCAGACCCGCTCCCCCAAAACTCTTGCGCGTGACACGGCCTACCTCTTCGTCACGATCCGCAAGGGCGAGAACATCCAGAATGAGATTGCGGTGATGTTCGGCTTCAAGCCGAAGCCGGCTGCGGCCCAAATGAAACCGGGGGCGAGCGCGGCCAAGACCGATCCCTATATCGCGTTCGGCAACACCCGCTTCGGCCTGGTCGTCAAGGACGAGAATGCATGGGTGCAGAATCAGGCCGAGGAGGCCCGCATCGTCAGCGAGATGGGTAAGTCCCAGACCGCTACGGTGCGGACGATCTCGATGCGCGGCAAGCCGACGAACGATGAATACGCCCTGGGCGGCTTCGCCGACGCGGTGAAACGTGCTCGCGAGGAGTGCAAGTAGACGCAGCGGACACGCGCGCAAAAAGGAGGCCGCCGGACCCGATGGACAGGTCTGGCGGCCTCTTTCGTTTCAGCCTGCCATTGCAGGAGGCTCCAGCTCACACCGCGGCGAGGCGCGGTGCCTGCTGGCGAAGGGAACGGGCGCCGGGCCGCGACCGTTCGCGGGCGGCACGGGTGGCCTGCTCGAAGCTGCGGAACAAGGTGCCGTCGAGCGCGTCGAAGCTGCGCTCGGACGAATAGAAGCGCACGCCGCCATGCTCTGGCACGGCGATGCCGGCGGTGGTCTCGCCGACTTCAATGACGCGCGCGGTCATGCGGTCGTGCGGGGTCGGATCGGTGATGGCTTCTAAGGCAGGCTTGAGGGGAGTTGTAGCAAACGCTGTCATCGGATCAGAAATCTCCGGCGGCCGAGTCTTGGCCGAGAACGACGAGAAGAGTTTTTCGAGATCTGGGATCTCGTGAAGCTTCAGCGTCGACAGCGTTGCCCCAGTCGGCGGGGCCTCGTCGCGAAAGGTCCCAGGCGCGATAACGAGAGCATGAAAAGTCCTCCTCGATGAAGGACCACGAAGCGCAGGCGCCTCGTGATGCTTTAGCGTTTGATGACGCGGCGCAAGCTATCCACTTCAAATCACCGCGGTATGACGATCTCACACAACAACAGGGTGCTCACTCCGGTTCCCGCGGTCAACGGAATGTTCTTTCGAAGTTTGTTGCAACCGCGGAAGGAATCCCGTGTCTTGCTTCCGCAGAACAGATTTATCCATTGCTTGACCACACAAGGTCTAGAATCACACTAATCCTGAAGAGTGCACACGTTGCTGATGCGCTCTCAACTAACTGACGATTAGACCTGCGCCGGCAATCCACCGAGCAGTGCGTCAAGCTGCCCGTAATTCCCGAAGATCTGGTCCGCACCAGCCTCCGCAAGATCCTTGCCATTGCGGTCGTGGCCCCAATGGCCGCCGCCCGTGAAGCCGAGTACGCGCATCCCGGCGGCGCGAGCTGCCCTCACTCCTGGGACGCTGTCCTCGATCACGAGACAGCTCTCGGGTACGGCGCCCATCTCGGCGGCGGCATAGAGGAACAGGTCAGGAAACGGCTTCCCGCGCCGGACCATGGCCGAGGAGTAGAGCCGGCCATCGAAGAGTGGCAGCAGGCCGGTGAGGGTCAGCGAGTGGCGCAGGCGCACGGGGTCGCTGCTCGACGCCACACAGGTCGGGATATCGAGCGTCTGGACGGCAGCCGCTACCCCGGCCATGGCGCGCAGCTCCCGATCGAACACACCGAGCGTCTCTACCTTCACCGCCTCGACGAAATCCTCCGGCACGCGCACCGCAGGATAGTCGTTGGCGATGTGCTCCATGATCGAGGTCATGGAAGTGCCCGCGAAACGCGTGCGCACGGTCTCGACCTCGATCGCGACGCCGATGCGGTTGAGGGCGGCTGTCAGCGTGCCGAGGCTGAGGGGTTCGGAATCGACGAGCACGCCATCGCAATCGAAGATCACCAGGGCCGGGCGCTTCAACCCTGTTGCATCATGTGCGCTCATTCGGTTCCCTGGTGGTCACTGGTCTCGACCTGGGCACACGCCGACAGACGAGCCTTCAGGCCGGCTCCTGGCATGGCGACCAATCGGTGGCAACGCGGCGCATCGGGCGCTACGGTGCGGCGCTTTGCGACGGCGGCAGCGCCCGGACTACGCTTCCCCTCTTCTGTCACGACGGAAATCAAGAGACGTGCCCGGCTACTTGCCCTTTGCGGGAGCGCTCAAACTCCCTGGCTTCACCTGCGACAATTGTGGCTTCTGGCAGCGTCATTTCGCGACGCCGCCATCCTGCCCCATGTGCCTAGATGCCCGCCACGTCGTGCCGCCAAAGGGCTGGCGTTTCCTCACCGAAGCGCAGGCGCAAGCAGAATTCCCTTGCCATTGGCAGGAGCTAGAGCCGGGCGTCTGGCGCTTCTGGAACGATCCGGTCAGCGGCATCGGGCCGAGCGCCTATCTCATTCAGACGGAAGCCGGGAACATGGGCTTCGAGGGCTGCCCGGTCTTCAGTGAGGCGGCGTTGGATCAGATCGCGCGGCTCGGCGGCATGCAGGTACTTTCTGCCTCGCATCCGCATTCTTATGGGGCACTGGCCCAGTTACAGGACCGCTTCGATCCCGAGCTTTGCCTGCCGGCCGCCGACTTCACTTGGAGCGCGGCGCTCCAGGTCTCATGGCCCTACGACGACTTTCTGGAGCCACTGCCGGGGTTGGAGTTGCACCGGACAGCCGGGCATTTCGACGGGCACGCCGTGCTGTTCGACCGCGAGCGAAAAATCTGCTTCTGCGGAGACGCCTTCAAGTTCGAGCTTGACCCTGAGGATTTCCGCCGGGCGGTCACGATCTCGGCCCACAAGGCATTCGTACGCGGAGTGCCGCTGACGCCGAATGAGCTCAGGCGCTATCGCGACGTGTTCGAGCGGCTCGACTTCACCCAGACCTGGACGCCGTTCGAGCCTGCCGACAATTGCGGGCGGGCCGAGGTGCTGGCGCTGCTCGACCGTTTGCTCCAGGGGCGCTCGCATGCAGCGCCGGTGCCGCTCGAAGACCTCAAAGTCTGATCTCGTCGCTTCAGGCTACGAAGCGGAACCAAGAGGCCACGCTTGATGCGCGGCTGAGAACCAGACCATCGGGGCCCGTCGTGGGCTCCGGGTTCGCCTCCGGCGCCCCGGAACCACGCTGATTCATCCGAACGCCCCGACCTCGTGCTGGATCATTCCCGAGATTTCCCGCACGCGCAGAAACAGCCGGCGGATCGGCTGGAAAAGCGTGGCGTGTTCGCTCTCGTAGGTGCCGACATCGCGCGGGCCCGGGGGCTCCCCGAAATTCAGGCCGAGGGTCGGATCGGGAGTGATCGGGAACACCTCGTCCAGCAGCGTGAGGCAGCCATCGATGTCGAGGCGCAGGAAGCGCTCGAGCAAACCCTCCCGCGTGATCCCCGATTGCGGCCGGAAGCTCGGGATATGTACGGCGAGGAACCAGATCCGGTGAATCAGGGCGAGCCGGATCGCGTGGAGCAGAGTCAATCGCACCGGCATCGTGGCGAGGTCCGGTGCAGCGGTCTGCAGCGAGAGCCAATCGCAGGTCAGCCGGCCGAACAGACGGCGCAGATCCGGTGCGAGGTTCAGGCGTTCGAGCGCATCGGCGACGACGATTAACTCGTCGCGACGGGCATCCCGGCGGGTGCGGCGGGCACGCTCCAGCCAGACGGCCGGATCGAGGGTATCAATATAGGCGCGCAGCACGTCGAGATCGCCGACGCTCGCGGCATGCTGCACCAGACGGAAGGCGCGGCTGAAGCGTACCGAGTCCTCTCGCATCTGCCGGAAGAGGTCGGGTGAGCGCGAGGCTGCTCGGCCGATCCCGTGCAACGAGTTCGCCAGGAAGCCGAGCTGGTGCAGGATCGCGTTGTTGGGGATTGCCCTGAGCTGGCGCGGATGTGTGATCATCGCCGGACCCCCGCTGTCGGACTGCCGTGCGGCAGGGCGCGAGCCGGTTTTGTCGATCAGCCCGGGCCCGAAGGTGCCGAGCAAGGCCGCGTAGCCTGGATCCTCAACCAATTCTTCCATCGACTGGCGTGCCGCGCGAAAGAATTCGGCGGCGAAGTCGGGCTCCGCATAGATCGGATCGCGGCCAGCGCCCGTGGCCTTCGGCGCATCGTTCATGACGTAGTCGGCGAAGGCATCCTCGTCCGTCAGTGCGTCGGCAAAGACATGCTCGGCGATGCGGGCGACACTGGCGCGGGCGAGATCGGCCGAGCCGAACATCAGGTAGCCGTCCGAGCCCTGGAAGCTCGATTCGAGCCGCACCCTGATGCCGTCGGCTTGGCTCTTCTCGCGGGCACCTTCCGGTGCGAGGTAGGCGAGGCGGTCGGCGAGGCTGGTCGGATGGGCGCCGCGCCCGATCGATTCGCCATGTGTGTCGAAGATCACGAGCTCGACGTCGGTCAGCTCGTTCTGCACCATCAGCTCGGTGATGCGCAGGCGCAGCCGCTCGATCCAGAACGTCGCGGCGAGCTGGCCGACATAGCGGCCGGAATCCGAGTAGCCGAACTGAACGCAGAGCCGGCCGAGCCGCTTGAGATGACGGCGCCAATGCGGGTTGCGCAGGGCATCATCGAGAACGCGGATGCCCTGCTCCAGGGCGCTGGCGGTCTCGAAGAGCGGCGTAATCTCGAGCCGGTCGGCGATGCCGTAATGGCGGGCAAGCCAGAGCGCGGAGAGCAGGGTGTAGCCGGTCTCGGTCTCGGCGATCAGGAAGCGGACGGGATGCGTGCCGTCGACGTGCTTCAGGATCTGCGCGATCGTCATCATCAGCCGTGCAGCCGAGGCGCGCTCGGCGGCGAGCGCCCCGAAATCCACAGCGACCGGCTGCACGTCGTTGAGCAGCGTGTTGATCGTCGCAAGATGCGAGCGGCGATGCGCGGCATCGGTCGGCTCGCCTTCGAGATCGATCACGCGGCGCACGGCGTTGTGGATCTGGCTGGCGTTGAGCCGGAAATGCGGAAGGGCGTTCGACAGACCGTGGGCGGCGATGCCCGAGCGCAGCACGGCGATGGCACGCCGGTCCTCGTCCGACTCGGCCGCACTGATGGCCGCGGTGAGACCAGCCAGGAGCGGTCCGGAATCGACCTGCGCACGCTCGCGCTCGATGATCAGGGCCAACGCGAAGCGGTGCACGGCTTCCAGTGAGGGCTTCGTGCCGAGCAGCGGGGCGCCGGCGAGCTGGCGCTTCAC
Source organism: Methylobacterium gnaphalii (assembly GCF_007992215.1). Taxonomy (GTDB): domain Bacteria; phylum Pseudomonadota; class Alphaproteobacteria; order Rhizobiales; family Beijerinckiaceae; genus Methylobacterium; species Methylobacterium gnaphalii. Next base: position 27,667 of record NZ_BJZV01000006.1, read on the forward strand.
GGAATCAAGGGCGCCTGCCGTCAGCTCGCGCACCACGCGCGTCGCCGGCACTTCCGGCAAATCGCGCATGACGCGGTCAAGCTGCATGCGCTTGGAGATCAGCCGGTAGCGCAGCGTGTCCCACCAGCCGATATCGGTGCGCCCGTCGGTGTCGCAGCCGACCCATGAAGCGATGGCGAGCGGTTTCGGGACGATCTCGGTCCAGCGGTCAGGCCAGCGTTCGCGGGCGGCGTCGAGGAGAGCGCCGTTGAAGCGGTCCAGCGCGCTGCGGCCGTGATTGGCCGCGATGCAGGCCTGGTCGAACTCGTCGTCGAGGCTGATATTCGCGTCGGGCCGCGACGAGACGCCGGCGGCCTTTGCGACGAGCGAGGCGCGGGCCACTGCGTCGGTGGTCGAGGCGGCTTCCGCAATGGCGGCCGCGACGGCTTTCGGCATGCCGAAGGTGGGATGCGCAGTGAACACGGCCGCGAAGGCCGTGCGGCCGACGAGATCGCGAAACGCCTCCAGATCGCCGTCGCGCCGGGCAATCCCTGCTACGAGCCGCCCGGCGAGATCTGCCTCGCTGCCGCCGGCCGCATCTGGCCCGAGCCCAACATAGGCGCGAAGCCGGCCGGCCCGCGCGTCGAGCGCTTGGCGCCGCAGATGCTCGAAGAGGGCATCGAGATCGCTCTCGCCGATCTCCGCGCTGTCGAGCCGCCGCGTGATCGCCAGGGTCACGGCGAGCACCGGATTGCGGAACGGATCGTCGACGGACTGGGCACGCGATTGCGTCACCAGCGCCAAAAGCTCCGCCTCTAGTGCCTCGGCAGCGGGAGGCGTGCGCACGGGGGAGCGATCGTCGAGCATCGCGGTCACCGGGTCTTCGCTGAGAGAGGGGCCGCACGGCAGACGGTCATCGAGTGGCATCGGCTCATCCATCCGCTCCAACCGGCCCCGCGCATCGCAGGGCGGCGGTGTTCTCATCGTCGGGCCTGTGACGCAAGGACCGTTCCGCGATCGCGGCCAAGCTTCCTGTGACGATCTGCTGGTGCAACGGCTGCCGAGGTGGGGTAACGCTCGCATTGGCCATGGAAACGCTCTTGATCCTCGGCGCGGTTGCGGTTGCCGGTCTTGCCTTGGCCTTCGCCTCGGTGGTGTCCGCACGGTCGCGCCGTCCTCCCCTGCGGATGCAACGGGAGGACGACTTGGCCGAGGGCGACGAGGACTTCCTGATCCGAACCCTGCGTCCGGCCCCGCGCAGCCCGATCGACCGCAGCCAGCCGATCGTCGATGCCGAGTGGAGCGAGGTCCGGGAGAAGGATGGTCACGTGATCGATGCGGCATCCATCGAGGCAGAGATGATCGAAGCCAAGCTCATCGACGATTCAACGAAGGCGAGACCGGACGCATTGCGCGGGCGCCGGGGGCAGTGATCGTGCGCATTCCCCTGAACGCCGCGCTTGTCGCGGCATACCTGTCGCTGGCGTGTGCAGCCATGGCGCAGGAGCCCGAGGCTGCCGCTCCGCCGGCCGGCGAGCCGGCGCAGCCCAAGCCCGCGAAACCAAAGCCGCGCTCAGCACCCAAACCGAAGCCCAAACCCGCTCCCCAGGCGGCGCCTGCTGCTAGCAAGCCGGAACTTCGCCCGGTACGCGAGGAGCCGCAGGGCATGGCCCCTGCCTCTCCGGCCCCGCCTCCGCCGGCGACGTTCGCGGCGCCCCCCGTCGCCTGCGACCCCGGTCAGTCCGTGCTCTATGACGGGCCGAAGGATTTCCTGGTCTGGGTGACGCGGACCGGCGCCGTCACGATCGACAACCCGCTGCGGCCGCTCACCCCGGACGTGACCCGCGTGGTCCAGCTCGTGATCGGCGACAAGATCGCCACCGCCTATGGCCGCGATCTGACCTCACTGCGACGCGGGGCCTCCCCGGCCGCGTTGGAGAGCCTGCTCGGCGGACCCATCCGCTGGGATGCCCGGCTCGCTACCCTTCCGGATTCCTTCGAGATCGTATCCGACGCGAACGCCCCACTCGCGCAGATGCGTTTCAAGGAGTGCGGCATTGCTCCCGAGGCCAAGGCGCTTCCCATGCCGGTGGCGAAGAAGGAGAAAAAGCCAAAGGCATCGCGCAAGGAGCCAGCCGGCGCGACCGCTGGTGCAACGGCACCCGCCGGGCGTGCCGCCGCGCCGCCGCGTCAGTTCAACATGCCGCAGGGCGCCATTCCCGAGTGAGCGAGAGGTTCAGCGAGCCGGCGGTGCTGATCGTCGGCGGTAGCGGTGCCTTCGGCTCGCGCCTCGTCGCCGGCCTCGTCGAGACGACCACGCTTCCGGTAATCATAGCCGGACGCAACCTCGCTCGGGCGGAAGCGACGGCACGGCTTCACCCGCCCAGCCGGGTGCAGGCCATCCGGCTCGATGCGGCCACAGTCGCAGCGTGCGAGCTGACAGCCCTCGGCCTCCGCCTCGTCGTGGATGCGGCCGGCCCGTTTCAGGGCGCGGAGCCTCGTCTCGCCCGCGCGGCTATCGCTGCTGGCCTGCCCTATCTCGACCTCGCCGATGCCCGCGATTTCGTCTCGCGTTTCGGCAGGCTCGACGCAGAGGCGCGGGCCGCCGTTGTCGTCGCTCTGACTGGTGCCAGCTCGACACCCGCCCTGTCGAACGCTGCGCTCGATGCCATCACCGCCGGCTGGCGCCGCGTCGAGGCCATCTCCGTGGCCATCGTTCCAGGCAACCGCGCGCCGCGCGGGCTCTCGGTGATGAAGGCGATCCTGTCCTATGCCGGGCGGCCGGTCCGTGTGTTTCGCGACGGCGCCTGGGAGCGTGAAGCCGGGTGGAGCCTGCTCTCGCGACTGAGCGTGCACGGTCTCGGCCGCCGGTGGGCCTCGCTCTGCGAGACGCCGGATCTCGACATCCTGCCGGCACGCTTCCCCGAGGCGCGCAGCGCGATTTTTCGGGCCGGCCTCGAACTGAGCGTCCTGCATCTCGGACTCTGGCTCGCCAGCCTGCCGGTGAGGTTGCGGCTGCTGCCTTCGCTCGTGCCTTTCGCAAAGCCCTTTCTCGCCGTGACGGGATGGCTGGAGCGCTTTGGTAGCGACCGCGGTGGCATGGTCGTCGAGGCGTTGGGGCGGGATGCCGATGATCGTCCCACGCGTGCGCGCTGGAGCCTCGTGGCGGAGGCCGGCGACGGCCCCTACGTCCCCACGCTTCCCGCCCTGGCGATGATCCGGCGCATGACCGATCCCGCCGCCGAGCCAGTCCCGCCCGGCGCCCGCGCCTATGTCGACCTCCTGTCACTCACCGCTATCGAAGCGGAGATGCGCCGGCTACGGATTGAGACCCGGATCGTGAGCGATCACCCCACACCCCTGCTCGTGCGGGCACTTGGTGCAGGGTTCGCGACCATGCCGGCGCCGATCCAAACGCTGCACGGTGCGACGGGCGGGCTGTCGTTTTCGGGCGAAGCTGAGGTGCAGCGCGGGATGGGCATGACGGTCGCGCCGCTCGCGGCACTCTTTCGGCTGCCGCATGCGATGACGGCCTGCCCGGTGCGCGTCGCGATCCGGCCAGGGAAGGGCACAGAGCGCTGGACGCGACGCTTTGGCGGCGAGCGCTTTTCGAGCGTCATGAGTCTCGCGCCAGGCGGCGAGGGGCGCGGTATGCTTCGCGAACGCTTCGGCCCGTTCTCAATGGATCTCGCGGTCATCGCCCATGCGGAGGGTCTGGACATGGCCATCACGGGGTGGCGGATCGGCCTGCTGCGGCTGCCGCGTGCCCTCAGTCCAGCTACGCGGGCGAGCGAACGTGTGGATGAGCGTGGCCGCTTCCGCTTCGATGTCGCCCTGTTCCTGCCCCTCGTCGGGCTGCTCGTGCATTACAGGGGCTGGCTGCTGCCGGAATGGGAGGAGAAGCACGGATGATGGACGATCTCCGCGCCATCGACGTCATCACGGCGCTCGGCCTGAAGCCGCATCCCGAGGGTGGGCATTATCGCGAGACGTTTCGCGATTCCCGCGAGGTCGACGGCCGCTCGGTCGGCACGGCGATCTACTACCTGCTCGACGTCGGTGAGGTCTCGGCCTGGCACCGCGTCGACGCCGCCGAGATCTGGCACTGGTATGCCGGCGCGCCGATGGTGATCACCATCAGCGGCAACGGCCATGATGCCGAGGCACACCATCTCGGCCCCGACATCCTGCGCCGGCAGCGCCCGCAGCTCGTGGTGCCGGCCGGTCATTGGCAAACGGCAGCGAGCCTCGGCGCCTGGACGCTGGTCGGCTGCACGGTCTCACCCGGCTTCGATTTCGCCGGTTTCGAGATGGCACCACCGGACTGGCGGCCCATGCCCCGCCGGTGACGCCGGACGGCTCAGTGCCGTCCAGCTTCGCTGTCGAGATGAGCCATCTGCGCCTGCGCGTAGCGGGACCCTGCCGCGGCGCCCTTCGGCACGGCCCGTTCGATCGCCGCAAGGTCGTCCGCGCCGAGGCTGACATGCGTCGAGGCGAGTGCCTCCTGCAGGCGGTCGCGCCGGCGGGCGCCGACGAGCGGCACGATGTCGTCGCCCTGGGCTGCGACCCAAGCGATGGCGATCTGCGCGACGCTCACATCCTTTGCCTGGGCGATCGCGCGCAGGGCGTCGACGAGGGCGAGGTTCGCATCGAGGTTCTCGCCCTGGAAGCGTGGGCTCATGCCGCGGAAGTCGCCCTGGCCCTGCCCCTTCTGCCAATGCCCGCTGATCAGCCCGCGCGAGAGCACACCATAGGCAGTGATGCCGATGCCGAGCTCCCGGCAGGTATGGAGGATATCGTCCTCGATGCCGCGGGAGATCAGCGAGTACTCGATCTGCAGGTCGCTGATCGGATGGACGGCCGCCGCCCGCCGGATCGTGTCCGAGCCGACCTCCGAAAGGCCGATATGCCGGACGCGGCCGGCCTTTACCTCGTCCGCGATGGCACCGACCGTCTCCTCGATCGGCACATTCGGGTCGAGGCGGGCTGGGCGGTAGATGTCGACATGGTCTGTGCCGAGCCGTTGCAGCGTGTAGGCGAGGAAGTTCTTCACCGCCGCCGGGCGGCAGTCGTAGCCGCTCCAGCCACGGTTGGCGTCTCGTAGGGCGCCAAATTTCACGCTGATCAGGACCTCATCGCGCCGGCCCTTGAGTGCTTCGCCGATCAGTATCTCGTTGTGGCCCATGCCGTAGAAGTCACCGGTATCGATCAGCGCGATGCCGGCTTCGAGGGCCGCGTGGATCGTCGCGATGCTCTCTGCGCGGTCGGACGGGCCGTAGAAATCCGACATACCCATCGCGCCAAGTCCGAGGGCTGAGACGCTGGGGCCTGTCTTGCCGAGTTGCCTGTGCTTCATGATCGTTCTCCGCTGGCTCAAGCCTCGGTGAGGCGTTGCAGCGGATATGCATCGGCACAAGTCGTGCGATAAGCCGGTCTCAACTGTACGACTTGTCCGGGATTTCGCACAATGGCCGATCCGAACCTAGCGGATCTCGACGCCTTCGTCGCCGTCGCGCGCGCTCGCAGCTTTCGTGGCGCAGCCAGGCTCAAGGGCGTTTCAGCCTCGGCGTTGAGTGAGGCACTCCGCCGGCTCGAGGCACGGCTCGGGTCCCGGCTCCTCAACCGGACAACACGAAGTGTGACGCCGACCGAAGCAGGGGCTCAACTGCTCGAACGGCTCGGACCGGCGATCCGCGAGATCGAGAGCGCGCTCGACGCTGTCAACGACTCGTCCGATACCCCAGCCGGGACGCTACGACTCAACGCGCCGACCGTCGTCGCCCGCCACATCCTGCCCGCGATCGTAAACCGGTTCCTTCTGACCTACCCCCGGATCAGCCTGGAAGTGGAGAACAACGATAGCTTCATCGACGTGCTGGCCGAGGGCTTCGATGCAGGCATCCGCTACGAGGAGAGCCTTGAGCGCGACATGGTTGCGGTGCCCATCGGCCCTCGTCTGCAGCGCTACGTGCTGGCCGGCGCGCCAGCTTATCTTGCGACGAGAGGGACACCCCGACACCCGCGCGAACTGCTGGCCCATGCCTGCATCCGGCATCGCTTCGCCAGTCGGGTGACCGCGCAGTGGGATTTCGAGAAGGACGGTGAGGTCGTTCGCATCGCGGCGGCAGGACCGCTCATCGCGACCTCGGCCGAATTGGAGGCCCAGGCTGCCATCGCTGGCCTCGGCCTCATCTGCACTTTCGAGGAATATCTGGCGGAGGGCCTGGCGACGGGCGCCCTGGTGCCGCTGCTCGAAGACTGGCTGCCGCCCTTCTCGGGCCCGCGCCTCTATTACGCCCAGCGCCAGCATATGCCGCCACCGCTGAGGGCCTTCATCGATTTTATCAAGACGGACAATGGGTAGGGCCCGCGATCATGATCGCAGCGACGTAACCCAGAGCCCCGCCCGCAACGTCAGCGCATTGACCTAGGATTGTTTCGCTGTTGCTCGCATTGATGGCTGAGCCCTCTAGCGGGGAAAGCGCAAAGGCAAGCGCGACTGAGGGCAGCTGCTCGTCTGGCGGACGCCGCTGGCCGGGACGGCCAGCGGCAACTCATCAGATCAGGTAATGTACTGCGCGCCGTTGATGGTCAGCGTCGAGCCGGTGATGAAGCCAGAGGAATCGTCGGCGAGGTACTCGACCGCGCGGGCGATTTCTTCTGCCTCGCCGAGGCGACCGACGGGGATCGTCGAGATGATCTTGTTGCGGATGTCCTCCGGCACGGCCATCACCATATCGGTGGCGATGTAGCCCGGTGCGATCACGTTGACCGTAATGCCCTTGGAGGCACTCTCCTGGGCCAGCGCCTTGGCGAAGCCGATCACGCCGGCCTTGGCGGCCGAGTAGTTGGTCTGGCCGGCCTGACCCTTCTGGCCATTGATCGACGAGATCAGGATGATGCGACCGAAGTTGCGCGAACGCATGCCCTCGATCAGCGGGCGCGTGCAGGTGAACATCGAGTCGAGGTTGGTCTTGATGACCGCCTGCCACTTCTCGAAGGTCATTTTGTGGAAGGCGCCATCGCGGGTGATGCCGGCATTGTTCACGAGGATGTCGATCGGGCCGACCTCCGACTCGATCTGCTTGATGCCGGCCTCGCAGGCCGCATAGTCGCCGACGTCGAACTTGAAGACCGGGATGCCGGTCTCGGCCTTGAAGGCGTTGGCGGCCTCGTCGTTGCCACCGTAATTTGCGGCCACCTTGTAGCCCTTGGCCTGAAGGCCCTTCGAGATGGCGGCGCCGATGCCGCGCGTACCGCCCGTGACGAGGGCGACGCGTCCACTAGCCATGGTTTCCTCCGTCGTTTTTGATTGAATTCGTCGGATCTGTCCGGTGCGTCACGCGCACCGAGAACTGCCGATCTCTTGCCCGGGACCGCCGTCGTCCGCACGCCATTTAAATTTCAGCGGGCTTCAAAGCGTTTTGCGTCAAGTTTTCTTTGATGCCTGGAGGAGGCCGAAGCCTCCTCCGTTGGGCCAGTTCAGGGGCGCTCGACACACATCGCGACGCCCATGCCGCCGCCGATGCACAGCGTGGCGAGGCCCTTCTTGGCGTCGCGGCGCTTCAGCTCGTGCAGGAGGGTGATGAGCACGCGGGCGCCCGACGCGCCGATCGGGTGGCCAATGGCGATGGCGCCGCCGTTGACGTTCACCTTCGACTCGTCCCAGCCCATGTCCTTGTTCACCGCCAGGGCTTGGGCGGCGAAGGCCTCGTTGGCCTCGATCAGGTCGAGGTCGGACGGCTTCCAGCCGGCCTTGTCCAGCGCCTTGCGCGAGGCCGGGATCGGGCCGGTGCCCATGACCTTCGGGTCGACGCCGGCGGTGGCCCAGGACACGATCTTGGCGAGCGGCTGGAGGCCACGCTTCTCGGCCTCGGAGGCCGACATCAACACCAGAGCGGCGGCGCCGTCATTGAGGCCCGAGGCGTTGGCGGCCGTCACGGTTCCATCCTTGGTGAAGGCCGGCTTGAGCTTGGCCATCGCTTCCACGGTGGCGCCGTCGCGGATGTACTCGTCTTCCTCGACGATGATGTCGCCCTTACGGCCCTTCACGGTCACCGGGACGATCTCTTCCTTGAAGCGGCCCTCCTTGCGGGCCGCCTCGGCCTTGTTCTGGGAGGCGGTGGCGAACTTGTCCTGCTCCTCGCGGGTGAGCTGGAAGGCCTGAGCCACGTTCTCGGCAGTCTGGCCCATGTGGTAGCCGTTGAAGGCGTCCCACAGGCCGTCCTTGATCATGGTGTCGACGAGCTTGAGATCGCCCATCTTCTGGCCGCCGCGCAGGTACTGCGCATGCGGCGCGAGCGACATGGATTCCTGGCCACCCGCGACGATGATCTTGGCGTCGCCGTTGGCGATCTGCTGCATGCCGACGGCGACGGTGCGCAGGCCCGAGCCGCAGACTTGGTTGAGGCCCCACGCGGTGGCCTTCTCTGGGATGCCGGCGCCAATGGCGGCCTGGCGGGCGGGATTCTGGCCGGCGGCAGCGGTGAGCACCTGACCGAAGATCACCTCGTCGACCTCGTCTGGCGAGACCTTGGCGCGTTCGAGCGCGGCCTTGATGGCGATCGCACCGAGTTCGTGGGCCGGCGTCGTGCCGAAGGCGCCCGCGAACGAACCTACGGGGGTCCGCGCCGCTCCGACGATGACGATATCTTCGCTGGCCATCTCGATTGTCTCCTCATCGCGGCGCGTTTTGCTTCGAGTACTGATACGCCTGCCAATCCCTGAGGAAAAAGGGCTTCGTTCCTGCGATGTCAAGGAGACTTACGGGCAGAACCGGCAGTCGAATTGAATACAATTCCGCCTCGGTGATATTGTGCGGGAAAGCCTGTCAGTTTGCTGTTTTCGCCGCCGCGAGAGTGCCTTAAGGTTCCGCATTGCGGGAAAGCCGGTGCAGGCCCGCAGATTTTTCGGGGCAATGGGTCGATGCGCGCCATGGCGAACGGAGCGGGGAGTGCTGCGGGAATGGCGGAGAGCGGCAAGTCTCACCAGACCGTCATCAAGAAATACGCCAATCGCCGGCTCTATCACACCGGCACCTCGACTTATGTCACACTGGAAGATCTAGCCGGCATGGTGCAGAGCGGCGAGGACTTCGTCGTCTACGATGCACGCTCGGGCGACGACATCACCCGCTCCGTGCTGACGCAGATCATCTTCGAGCAGGAGAACAAAGCTGGCGAGGACAACCTGCTGCCGGTGGCCTTCCTACGTCAGCTGATCCGCTTCTACGGCGACAGCATGCGTATCATGGTGCCGAGCTTTCTCGAATTCTCCATGGCGAACTTCGCCAAGGACCAGGACGGCCTGCGCGAAAAGTTCTCGCAGAGTTTCCAGAGCTTCGGCCCAGGCACCTTCCAGCAGGCACTGCAGGAGCAGGTCCGCACCAATATGAGCTTCTTCGGCGACGCCATGAAGATGTTCACGGGCAGCTTCACGCCATCCGACGCCAAGCCTGAAGGCAGCACCGCGACGCCCGCAGCCTCCTCGGCAGGCGCCTCCGACATCGACGAACTCAAGCGTCAGATGCTCGAGATGCAGGCACGGCTCGATGCCCTTGCCAAGAAGTAGCCAGCGCCGCCGGTAACCTTTTCGCAAGGATGCCTAAAGAATCCTTGCGACTGGCCTCAGCCTTGCGCAGTTGTCTCCGTGCGGCGCGCAGAGGCGACGGCGATGAGCCAGGGTAAGACGGAAGAGCAGGATATCGCGGACAAGATGTGCCGCGCCCTCGTCGTCGTCCATTCACAGGACAGCACAGAGGAGCCTGCCCGGCGTATCGCGGCCGGTAGGCCGATGGCAGGCTTTCTGGCACAGCTGATCGTCGATACGGATCCGGCGCTGCGCGTTGCACGCTCGGAACGGACGCGCGCGGCGGCGGCGCTCTATGCGCGGGCGGCCGGCGTCTTCGGTGGGAGGCGGTGCGCCTGACGCACCAGCCTCCGAAGAGACCTCAGGCCTCGGCCGACTTCACCTTGAGAACCTGGCGACCGCGGTACATGCCGGTCTTCAGGTCGATGTGGTGCGGACGGCGCAGCTCGCCCGAGTCCTTGTCCTCGACATAGGTCGGCGCCTTCAGGGCGTCGGCCGAGCGGCGCATGCCGCGTCGGGAGGGGGAGGTTTTACGCTTCGGAACGGCCATCGGGGTCTTCTCAAGGCAAAAAGCGGCGCCTTGGCGACCCACCTTCGTCGAGGCGGACAGCCGGCACCGCGAATGGAATTCGGGGTTCGAGGCGCGGCTTATACGCGCGACAGCTCCAACTGGCTAGATGGGTTCTCGCATCAGCGAAAGTGCCGATCCGTTCAAGCAGGGTTCAAGCGCGATTAGCCAACATCATGCCGCACGGCGCGGATGACTATGCCGGCCGTCGGGAGACTTTCCATGCTGTCCACATCTCTGCGCGCCCTGGCCGTTCTCGCCTGCCTCGCGGCTACCCCCGTGCTCGCCCAGTCGGCGGCCCCCGCCACGCCGATGAAGGCGGCCCCTGCACCAGCAGCGGCTCCCGCCAAGGAAGCCCCGAAAGAGGCAAAGGCTCCGCTGATCGACCTGAACAGCGCCAGCGCGGAGGAGCTGAGCAAGCTCAAGGGCATTGGCGAGGCCCGCTCGGCGGCGATTATCAAGGGCCGCCCCTACAAGGGCAAGGATGAGCTGGTCCAGAAGAAGATCATCCCCGAAGGCGTCTATGCGGGGATCAAAGACCAGATCATCGCCAAGCAGAAATAAACCGTGGCAACGGCCGGCGCGGAGTCAAAAGCCCCGCGCCCCTGCCGCTAGCACCTTGTCCGGCCGATCCCCCGGGTGATAGGCGCGGGGGATGCGCATGCCGCGCACCACCGACCGTCGACCGAACATGCCAGCCCAGCCGACCATCCGCTTTCATCGCGGTGACCTGCCCGCGGATTTCGATCCCGGCCCGGCCATCGCGATCGATACCGAAACGCTCGGGCTCAACCCGCATCGCGACCGACTCTGTGTCGTGCAGATCTCGCGTGGCGACGGCAATGCCGAGGTGGTGCAGATCGTGCCCGGCGGCCCGGAGCCCGTGAACCTCAAGCGCGTGCTCGGCGATCCTGCCGTTCAGACAATCTTCCACTTTGCGCGGTTCGACCTTGCCGTCCTCTACCGCGCCTTCGGCGTGATGCCGGGTCCGGTCTACTGCACCAAGATCGCCTCGAAACTGGCTCGCACCTATACCGACCGGCACGGGCTCAAGGACGTGGTCCGCGAGATGGTTGGCGTCGAGTTGTCGAAGCAACAGCAATCCTCGGATTGGGGGGCGGACACGCTGAGCCAGGCCCAGCTCGACTACGCGGCCTCCGACGTGCTGTACCTGCACGCCGCTCGCGACCGGCTGAACACGATGCTTGCCCGCGAGGGCCGCACCGACCTTGCCCAGGCTTGCTTCGACTTCCTGCCGACTCGTGCACGTCTCGACCTCGCCGGCTGGGCCGAGGCTGATATTTTCGCGCATACCTAGCGGCTCGAGACCTTCGCCTCGAAACACAGAGCGGCGCGCGTATGTGCTTCCGCGCACTTTGTCGAGATTGATTATTGGTCGGTGCGGAGGCCATAACTTCGCCACCGCCCGTCGGCATGCCCCTATCCGTGCCCCGACCCGTCGGTGTGGGAGAGGACGCACTCCCCCGGACGGAGCCTCCCAGGAAACCGATGCAGGCGGCCGACACCCTCGACATCCAAGCGAGCGCGGCAAATGAGAATGCCCGTCGCACGCAGGCGCATGGCCGCGCCGTGCGCCACTCGGCGCGCGTCCGTTTACTGCGTCGGGTGATCCCGATCACAGCCGGCGTCGCCATCCTCGCCATCATCGGCGTGGTCATCTGGAACCCGCTCTCGGGCAGCATCCCCGACGTCAGCGTCGGTCCGGTCAGCGTGCAGGGCACCAAGGTGACAATGGAGAACCCGCGGCTGTCCGGCTTCAAGAAGGGCGAGCGCGGTTACGAGGTCACGGCCGATTCCGCGCTGCAGGACGTCCGCAAACCGTCGCTGATCGAACTCCAGGCCATGAAGGGCCACATCGCTACAGACGACAAGGGCGGCCTCGCCTATCTCGAGGCGAAGGGTGGCCTTTTCGATTCGAGCAAGGAATCCCTGACCCTGCATGACAACATTCGCCTCTGGACCGATAAGGGCGAGGAGGCACGGCTCAAATCTGCCGCGGTCGATTTCAAGGCGGGCTCGGTCAAGTCGTCCGAGACGGTGACTGTCTCCGTCCCCACGGGCTCCGTCACTGCCGATAGCCTGGACGTGATCGAGAACGGCAAGGTGATCTCCTTCATCGGCAACGTCCACGCGGAATTTCAGGGAGGCAGGAAGCCGCCTGCCGAGGACGGAGAGGCCGCCGAGCGCGTGCACACCTCCTCCGCGGAAGGCCCGAAGGATTCGGCGGAGGCTGGGCGATGAGCGTGCGCGTAATCTCCCTGATGTTGGCCCTCGGCCTCGCGGTCTCACCGCTGACAGCGCCGGCAATGGCGAAGGACAAGGCCGATTCGCCGCTGGGCGCACTGGGCGGCAGCGGCAAGGAGCCGATCAAGATCGACGCCGACCGGCTCGACGTGTTCGACAAGGAGAGCAAGGCCATCTTCGCGGGCAACGTCGTCGCCGTACAGGGCGATGCCACCATCCGCTGCTCGGCGCTGACGGTGTTCTACAAGCGCGGCAAGAACGACGCCAAGGACGGCTCGGATTCGGCCGGAAAGACCCAGGCCGAGATGGCCGAAAATGGCATCCGCAAGGTCGATTGCGCTGGTCCGGTCACCGTCGTGCAGAAGGACCAGGTAGCCACCGGCGACAACGCCACCTTCGATCAGGTGGCCCGGCGCATCGTGCTGACCGGCAACGTCGTCCTCAGCCAGTGCCGCAACGTCACCCGCGGCTCGCGGCTGGTCTACGACATGGATTCGGGCCGCGCGAACATGGATCCGGGCAGCAACGGCCGCGTCTCCGCGATGTTCGTGCCGGGCGAGAAACCCGATGCCAACGGCGCCGGCAAGAGCAGTTCCAAGGGCTGCCAGCAACCACCGGCCGCAACGGCTGGCAAGCCGAAGCAGGCAGAGGCTGCGGCCCCGCCGCCGGAGCGGCCGGCGGGCGACAAACCCGCTCCGAAATCGCGAGCGCAGGCGAATTGAGCGTGACGGGACTGTCGACAGTTCCGGCCGTACTGCCGCTGCGCGCCGCTTCCGGAGAGGGCTCCCTGCCGAAGGCGGGATCCTTCGTACGGCGCCTGTTCGGACGCGGGCAGGACCGCGCCGTCAGCGCCCCGTCCGACGCCGAGTCGCGGCAGGACGGTGCCGATCAGATCGGCGGCCCCGGCATCCTTCACGTCACCGGACTGCGCAAGAGCTACGGCGCCCGCACTGTCGTGCACGAGGCTGGACTCACGGTCCGCAACGGCGAGGCCGTCGGCCTGCTCGGCCCGAATGGCGCTGGCAAGACCACGATCTTCTATATGATCACTGGGCTGGTGGTGGCCGATCGCGGCCATATCAGCCTCGACGGCATGGAGATCACGCATCTCCCGATGTACCAGCGCGCGCGCCTTGGCATCGGCTACCTGCCGCAGGAGGCCTCGATCTTCCGGGGGCTCACCGTCGAGGACAACATCCGCGCCGTGCTGGAAGTGGCCGAGCCCGACCGCAAGGAGCGCGCTCGCAAGCTCGACTCGCTGCTGGAGGAATTCGACATCGCGCGGCTGCGCAAGTCACCCTCGATCGCGCTCTCGGGTGGTGAGCGGCGGCGCTGCGAGATCGCCCGTGCGCTGGCATCCTCGCCGAGCTTCATCCTGCTCGACGAGCCTTTCGCCGGCATCGATCCGATCGCGGTGGGCGACATCCAGGATCTCGTCGGTCATCTCAAGCGCCGCGGCATTGGCGTGCTGATCACCGACCACAACGTGCGCGAGACGCTCGGCCTGATCGACCGCGCCTACATCGCCCATTCCGGCCGTATCCTCACCGAGGGAACGCCTGAGCAGATCGTGGCGGATCCGGAGGCGCGCCGCCTGTATCTCGGCGAAGATTTCCGCCTGTAGGCACGACATCAAGGTGGCCTGGGATGATGGCAGCGATAAGCTGCCCGCGACCCCGGCCAGGACGATCAACCTCGATGAGGCCCGCCGTTCTAGTCCGACGGACACAGCTGCAGAGGAATGTCCTCGGCATGATCGGGACGGCGTTCGGTATCGCAGCGGATTCTCATCGCTTCGCGCGTTGACCTTCACGCTCTGGTAGCCTGCGAGCGATATCGGTCTTGTCACGCAGATCGCGGCGAGGCTCATTGAGGCTTGCGGGTCAAAACTCGCGCCGTTGCCTGCGCTGCGAAGTTTCGAAACTCCTTACCCGGAGCTCGTAGCCGAGGCTGACATCTGCTGCGCAAGATCGGGTCTGTGGCTGCTTTGCTGCGCTGCACGCCATTCGCGCGCCACTCCGCAATCACGCTTTGACGCGCGATCCGGTTGAGGCTAAGCCTTGGAGAACTGAACGAAGCAAGAATTGTGCCGATAATAGATCCGGCCTCGTGCTGACTGGATCTTGATCGCTCACCAACGGAGAATCAGGCCTCACGATGAGTCTGCTTCAACGGCTTGAGATGCGCCAGGGCCAAGCCCTGGTTATGACGCCTCAGCTTCTGCAGGCAATCAAGCTCCTGCAGCTCTCCCATCTCGATCTTACCGCCTATGTGGATGCCGAGCTGGAGCGCAATCCGCTGCTGGAGCGCGTCGAGGGCGATCCGACGGGCGATGTGGCCGAGCGCGGGCAGGACACGGGATCGGAGGCAGGAGAGGGCGGCGAGACGGAGTCCTGGCTCAAGGACGACATGGCGCCGGACCGGGCCACCATGGAGAGCGCCCTCGATACACGCCTCGACAACGTCTTCGCCGACGAGACCCCTATGCCGCGCGAGCAGGGAGGAGGCGACACCCTCTCGCTCACGCCGGCTCCCTACGGCAGCACCGGCGGCAGCTTCGATGGCGAACTTCCGGATTTCGAGGCGAGCCTCACCGCCGAGATCTCATTGCGCGAGCATCTGGCTGCGCAGCTCGACCTCGCCACCCGCGACCCGCAGGACCGGCTGATCGGCGGCTTCCTGATCGATGCGGTGGACGAGGCTGGCTATTGCCGCGAATCGCTCGATCTCGTCGCCGACCGCCTCGGTGCAGACCTCGACCAGGTCGCGCGGGTGCTCAAGCTGGTGCAGACCTTCGATCCGCCGGGCGTCGCCGCTCGCGATCTCGCGGAGTGCCTGGCGATCCAGCTGCGCGAACAGGACCGGTTCGATCCGGCGATGCAGGCGCTGGTCTCGCGGTTGGACCTCGTCGCCAAGCGCGATTTCTCTGCCTTGCGAAAACTCTGCGGCGTCGACGACGAGGATCTCGTCGAGATGCTCGCCGAGATCCGCCGGCTCGATCCGAAGCCCGGCCGGGCCTTCGGCACGAGCGCGGTCGAGGTGCTGGTGCCGGACGTGTTCGTACGCGCCGCGCCGGACGGATCGTGGCTGATCGAGCTGAACTCCGAGGCGCTGCCGCGAGTCCTGGTCAATCAGAGCTACTACTCCCGCGTCTCGAAGGGCGCCGTAGCCGACGGCGACAAGAGCTTCCTCTCGGAATGCCTGCAGAACGCCAATTGGTTGACCCGCTCCCTGGAGCAGCGCGCCCGCACCATCCTGAAGGTCGCCACAGAGATCGTGCGCCAGCAGGACGCCTTCTTCGTCCACGGCGTCGCGCATCTGCGCCCGCTCAACCTGAAGACGGTGGCCGAGGCGATCGGCATGCACGAGTCGACGGTCTCGCGCGTCACCTCCAATAAGTCGATCGGCACCAGCCGCGGCACGCTGGAGATGAAATACTTCTTCACTGCCGCGATTCCCGGCGCAGCGGGCGCGGCCTCGCACTCCTCCGAAGCCGTCCGCTACCGGATCAAGCAGCTCGTCGATGCCGAGGCGAACGACGTGCTGTCCGATGACGCCCTCGTGCAGCGCCTGCACGACGAGGGCATCGAGATCGCCCGCCGCACCGTTGCGAAATACCGCGAGTCCCTGCGGATCCCCTCGTCCATCGAGCGCCGCCGCGAGCGTTCCGCACAGGCTGGAGCTGGGCTCGGCGCCTGACCGGCGCCGTTCGGCCCGCCGGACCATCGCGTTGACTTCGGCTTCGGCGCGTCCTTAGTTTGCCCGTCTTTGATAAATCGGAGACGTCGATGGCAGGTCTGAGGGTTACGGGTCACGGCGTCGACCTCGGTGAGGCGCTGCGAAGCCGGGTCGACGACCGAATAGAGGCGACTGTCTCGAAGTACCTCGACAGCCACATGAGCAACTCGCTGTCCGGGCATGTGACGCTCCGGCGCGACGGCACCAGCTTCCGTACCGATTGCGTGGTGCATCTCGCCTCGGGACTCACCCTGGAGGCCTCCGGCTCGGCGCACGATCCGCATGCGAGCTTCGACCAGACCGCCGACAAGCTCGAGAAGCGGCTGCGCCGCTACAAGCATCGCCTGAAGGATCACGGTGCGGCGAGTCACAATGGCGGCCGCAGCCCCGAGGACATCGAGGCGGCCTATGCCGTCCTCGCCGCTCCGGCCGACGAAGACGAAGACGATTTCGATGCCCAGGAGGAGGCCCATCCGCCGGTGGTCGCCGAGAGCACCAAGACGCTGCGGCGGCAATCGGTGAGCGAGGCCGTGACCAGCCTCGATCTCACCGGCGCGCCGGTCGTCGTCTTCGTTCACGCTGGCACCGGCCGCATCAACGTCGTATATCGGCGGAGCGATGGCGCGATCGGTTGGGTCGATCCGCCGGAGCGTGCCTGACCGGAGCCCCGCCTCCGGTTTCTTTGGAACGCCGCTGCGAGGCGGTTGGAGATCGAGGTTCGGCATCTCGCGTGCCGGCCTCGCCGCCGGGATTGGGTTACCGATCCCGGATTTTGTCGATGGGACGAAGGTCCTTTATGCCAGTTCTGGAATTCCTAAGTCCGGATTCGGTGATCCCGGCTCTGAAGGCGCGGGCCAAGAAGCAGATCCTGTCGGAGCTGGCCGCGCAGGCCGCCCGCCAGCTTCCCGGCCTCGACGAGCGCGAGATCTTCGAAACGCTGCTCCAGCGCGAGCGTCTCGGCTCGACTGGGATCGGCGACGGCGTGGCAATTCCCCACGGCAAGCTCGCCCGCCTCGACCGGCTGTTCGGCATGGTGGCGCGCATCGAGAAGCCTGCGGATTTCGAGGCCCTCGACGGTCAGCCCGTCGACATCGTCTTTCTGCTGCTCGCGCCGGAGAATGCCGGCGCCGACCATCTCAAGGCTCTGGCTCAGGTGGCGCGCATCCTGCGCGAGCCGGGGCTGCTGGAGCGTGTCCGCGCCGCCCACGACGCCAGTGCGCTCTACGCGGTGCTGACGAACCGGCCGACTCCGCAGGCTGCGTGAGGCGAAGACGGGGGTGATCGTGGCAAGACGAGGCGGGCAGGGGATCGCGCAGCTCGCGGCGATCGGTCTCATGGTGACAGTCGCGGCAGCGACTGCCCGGGCCGAGAGCGATGCAGCCTGCGCGCGCGACGTGCTCGTCGCGAATTCGATGCAGCGCCAGGCGGGCGAACAGCTCGAGAGCGCAGGCGACGATCAGGCCAGCCAGTGCCGCGTCTGGCGCCGCCACGTCGACACCATGCGCCGCATCGCCGGGGTCTATGGCCGCTGCCTGTCCGGGCCGGAGCGCAAGGAGAAGCTCGCCCAGGCCCAGGGGCAGGAGAGCGAGTTCGGCGGCCTCATCCGCAGCCGCTGCAAGGGATTCTGACGCCGCTGCTCAGTTCGCCATGGGCAGCTGGGGCTCGGCCACCATCCTGACTGGCGCCTTGGACGGCTTGCCGCGGCCGACCAGCACCGCGAAACGGGACTGCTCCGGGTCACCCTCCACCCGGGTGCGCAGCCAAGCGGCGAGGAATTTGACGTATTCGGCGCCGACCAGGCGGGCCACGGCGGGATCCTGCCACCAGCGGCCGATCTCGAACCCGTCTGCGATCACCGGATAGGGCACGGCCGACTGGCCCTCGGCGAGAGCATGGCCGATCTCCACCAGCGTCCGCGGCATGTGATAATTCGAGGTCACTACCGCGATCGTCTCGAAATGGTGACGCCGCATCCAGCGCCGGGTCTCGATGGCGTTGCCGATGGTGTTGCGCGCCCGGTAGTCGAGATCGACGCAGCACTCGATCAAGCGGCCCTGGCTCGGATTCAGCCGGGCAATCTCCTCGCGGCTGGTGCGCTCGTTGACACCCGAGATCAGTAGCCGCCGCCCGTAGCCGCCGGCCAGCAGCTCGATCGCGTCGCCGACGCGTTGCGCGCCGCCGGTCAGCGCGACAATGCCGTCGGCTCGGCCGCTCGGCCGGCGCTCCATCCGCTCGATGGTCGAGACGAAGAGGAGAAAGCCGGCAAACAGGGCAAGTGCGCCAAGAGCGACCGTGCCCGCGAGGGCGAGCCTGACCAGACGAAGCAGAGGGCGAGGGGCGGAGGAGGCGGCGCGTCTGCCGTCACCTGCCCGGAACTGACAATCCTGCACACCAGCACTCTGCCATGCCCAGCCGAGAGCCTCCAGGGCTGCCAGCGGCGTGCCGATACCGAGGTCGCGCGTCCGTGTGAGCGTACGCAGGGTCATCCTCCCGAGCGTAGCCGCGATTGCGGCCGTGGAGAGGCGAAATTTTCCTCTTTCACGGGTTTACAAATGGTTAACGCGATCCGCGCGGATCGTCGCAAGCTTCGGTACGGATTCAGGAAACCGGCACGGCAGTGCCTACCATGACAGGAAGCGGCGGACCGTGATCCGCGAGACTACGGCGGTGACGACGGAGGCGATCACGCCGATCAGCACGATCAGGAAATATCCGCGCCAGCCGACCTGGAAGCTGCCGAACAAGGCCTCGATCTCGTCTCCGGCCGGGCCCGAGCGCGAGATCCGAGCCAGCACGCCGGCCAGCGCGAAGACGAGGAGCGCCGCGCCGGCCCCGACGGCACCACCGCGCAAGCCGAGACGGAAGAAGCGGCTCTGGAAGGCACGGGCGATGTAGTCGTCGTTCGCGCCGACGAAATGCAGCACCTCCACCACCTCCTTGTTGCCGGCCATGGCGCCGCGCGTGGCGAAGACCACGGCGAGGCCCGTCGCGGCCAGAACCAGCGCAACGATGCCGATGCCGATGCCGACGAACGTGTTGGCCATGGTCGAGAGACGCTGCAGCCAGAGGGCGTGATCGTCGAGGCTGGCAACACCGGGCAAAGCCTCGGTCAGTTTTTCGCGTAGGGCCTTCAGGTCGGGTGCGGGACTCGAGGCGAGCTTGACGGTGATGAGGCGCGGTACCGGCAGATCCGAGAGATCGAGGCCGCTGCCGAGCCAGGGTTCGAGCAGGCGCTCGGATTCCCCTTTCGAGAAGATCCGCGTCTCGGCGATCCCAGGTTCAGCCTTGGCGATCTCCTGAGCTCGCGTCACGTCCGCATCGATGTCGCGGCCGGGGCCGGGGCGAACCTGGACAGTGACCTCCTGCGCCACCGCGCCCTGCCACTGACCGGCGCTCGTCGCGACGATCTCGGCAGCGCCCGCGCAGAGCGCTGCGAGGAAGGTGAGGATCGCGATGACCGCGGCGAGCGCCCGGCTCGCGGCCGTATCGGTCGGCACCAGTGGCGCGTTGCGGCGGAGTGTCGCCGGCAGCGACGGCTCGGAGGCTGACGCAGGCGATGCGGCGGGGGCAGGGCGCGGCGGGGCGCCAGTCTCGGCCATCACTCTTCGATCCGGAGACGGCCGTCTCCGAGCACCAGCCGGCGCGCATCGATCAAATCCATCAGGCCAAAATCGTGGGTGGCGATCAACACGGAGGTGCCGAGCTTGTTCAGCTCCATGAACAGCCGGAGCAGACGCCGCGCCAGGGTTGGATCGACGTTGCCGGTGGGCTCGTCGGCGAGCAGCAGCTCTGGCCGGGCGATCAGTGCCCGCGCGATCGCCGCGCGCTGCTTCTCGCCGCCCGAGAGGAGAGGCGGCAGCACATGCATGCGCTCACCGAGGCCGACCCAGCGGAGCAGTTCCACGACCTCGGCCCGGTAATTCGTTTCGGAGCGGCCCTGTACACGCAAGGGGAGGGCGACGTTCTCGTAGGTGGTGAGGTGGTCGAGCAGGCGGAAATCCTGGAAGACCACGCCCATGCGGCGGCGCAGGCCCGTCAGCGCCTCGTTGGAGATGCCGCTCACCTCCTCGCCGAAGACCGAGACCAGGCCCCGCGTCGGGCGCACCGAGAGCAGGATCAACCGCAGCAGCGTCGTCTTGCCGGCGCCGGACGGGCCAGTGAGGAACTGGAAGGAGCGCGGCGCGATCTCGAAACTGACGTCGGACAGCACCTCCGGTCCCATGCCGTAGCGCATGCCGACATTCTCGAAGTGGACCGCCGGCGCCTCGGTGCCGGACAACAGGCTACCCGTCCTCGTCCCGCCCGCCACGTTCACTCCGCCAGCCAAAGCTCGCTCCGTCACGCGCAATTCGGAAGAGGATCGAAACAGCCGATCGAGGCCGTTTCACGGGCGGTTAACCCTGGTCGCGCAACAACCGTTTCGGTCCTTTTTCCGCGCGCGGCAACCCGCCGCCGGAAGCACCCAACCGATTTACCATGCTGATCTCCTGCCCTGCCTGCGCGAGCGAGTACGAGATCGAAGGCGTCCTCGTCGGCGCCGAGGGCCGCTCCGTGCGCTGCGCTGCCTGCAGCGAGACCTGGTTCGTCGGCCCGGAGACCCCGGATCCGGCGGAAACCGCCGAGATCGATGCGTGGGACGGCGCGTCGTTCGGCGACGAGCCGGAAGAGCCGGCGCCGGTCGTGATCGATCAGCCGATGCCACCGCCGCGTACGGCGAAGAGGGCCGAGCCGAAGCGGTTCGCGACGATCCCGCGCCCGTCGCCCGCCATCGCCGCCGGGCTCGCCCTGTTCGCGATCCTGCCGCTCGCCACTTTCGGGCGGGCAGCAGTGGTGCGGGTGATGCCGCAGAGCGCGGCGCTCTTCTCTGCCATTGGCTTGCCAGTGAACCTGCGCGGCGTCGATTTTCGCGAGGTCACGGCGTTCCGCAACACAGCCGAGGGATCGAACCCAGCCCAGCTCGTGGTCGAGGGCGATCTCGTGGGAGTGGCCCGCGAGCGCGTTGCGGTGTCCCCACTGGAGATTGAGCTGCGCGACGCGCGCGACCAGTCGCTCTATCGTTGGACCGTGCCGCCCTCGCGGGCCGCCCTGGAGCCGGGCGAAACGGCCCGCTTCCGCGCGAGCCTCTCGGCGCCCCCCGCACAGGCCAGTCAGGTGCTGGTCCGCTTCGCCGATGCCGGCGCGGCCGAGGCATCAGCTCCCGCTGGGGACGCACAGCACAGCGTTCACTGAGCCGCTGGCGCCTCGGCGCTCGCGTGGTATGAGGCGGGCATGACCATGAGGCTTGCTTGGAGGCTTGCATGACCTCCGCTTCCCGGCGCGTCCGCGTCCTGTTCGACGAAGCCGCCATCGCGCGGCGCAATGAAGAGCTGGCTACCGAGATTCTGGCGGCCAAGCCCGAGAACCTGCTCGTCGTCGCGGTGCTCAAGGGCAGCTTCATGTTCGCCGCCGACCTGTTGCGCGCCCTGCACCGGGTCGGGCTGTCGCCGCAGGTCGAGTTCGTGCACCTGTCGAGCTACCGCGACGCAACGATCTCCTCCGGCAAGGTCGAGATCCTGCGCGACGTCCAGAGCGAGGTGAGCGGCCGCGACGTGCTGCTCGTCGACGACATCCTCGAGTCGGGGCGCACCGTGGTGTTCGCCAAGGACCTCCTGATGGCCCGCGGCGCCCGGCGCGTGCTCACGGCCGTGCTCCTGGAAAAGCCCGGCAAGCGTGCGGTGACGATCGATGCCGATTTCGTCGGCTTCACCTGTCCCGACGTGTTCGTAGTCGGCTACGGCATGGACGCGGCACATGCCTTCCGGCAGCTCCCGTTCGTCGGCCTAGTCGACTACGAAAGCAACGATCCGGATCTGTTCGGCGGCGCCTGAGCAGTCGCGGGCGGCGCGGGCCTATGCTGGGGATTTGACGGAAAACGTTCCGAATAATGCTCAGGACTACGGTTCAAGGAACTCTGTGGCTTCAAGAATCTTGACTGCACGCCGTGGCGCTTGCGAGGTCGGCCGGCAGATTTGAGAGCGAAGCCGAGGCAGCCGACATGGCGCGCATCCTCCTCGTGGATGACGAGGACACAATACGCGGATTCCTGAAGCGCGGGCTGGAGCTCGACGGCCACTCCGTCGTGACGGCGATCGACGGCAGCGATGGGCTCGACCGTCTCACCGAGGCCTCCGGCGAATTCGACCTGATGCTCACCGACATCCGCATGCCGCTGATGGATGGGATCGCCCTCGCGCTGGCGGCCAAGCGCGACTATCCCGACCTCACCATCCTGCTCATGACGGGCTTCGCCGACCAGCGCGAGCGCGCCCGCGGTCTCGATGCCATCGTGCTCGACGTGCTGACGAAGCCCTTTTCGCTCGCCGATCTGCGCTCGACCGTGAAGCGCGCGCTGGCGGCTTAGGGCTGCGTTTCCCCTTCCGGTCGTGATTCCGGGGCCCCGCAGGCTCAGTAACCGTCCGCGAGAGTGCCGCGCTGGCGTTGATCCGACGCTCCGGCGAGCAAGCCGCCGTCCGAGATCACCGAATTGGCCGAGCCCGAGGGCGCGCCGACCTTCACCGTGTAGCCCTGCTGACGAAGCAGAGAGACGGTATCGGGTGAGATGCCCTCCTCCACCATCAGGACGTCCGGCTGCCACTGGTGATGAATGCGCGGCGCAGCGACGGCCTCCGCCAGATTCATTTTGAAATCCAGCACGTTGACGATCACCTGGAGTACCGTGGTGATGATGCGGCTGCCGCCGGGACTCCCGGTCACCAGAAACAGCCGTCCCCCGCGAAACACCATGGTTGGCGTCATGGAGGAGAGCGGTCTTGCGCCCGGCGCCACGGCATTGGCCTGCCCACCGACGAGCCCGTAGGCGTTGAGCGCCCCGGTCTTGGCGGAAAAGTCGTCCATCTCGTTGTTGAGCAGCACGCCGGTGCCCTCGGCCACCAGCCCGATGCCGTAGGAAAAGTTCAGGGTGTAGGTGTTGGCGACCGCATTGCCCTGGGCGTCGACCACCGAGAAATGCGTGGTCTGGTCGTGCTCGAAGGGCAGCGGGTTGCCGGCCTTCACCTCGGCGGCTGGGCGCGCGCGGTTCGGTTCGATCTGCTTGCGCAAAGTCTCGGCATAGGGCCTCGAGATCAGGCCCTCGACCGGGACCCTGGTGCGCGCCGGGTCGCCGAGCCAGGAAGCCCGGTCGGCATAGGCTGGCTTCATCGCCTCGGCGAGAAGATGGATGGCCTGCGCACTGCCGGCGCCCATCGCGGCGAGATCGTAGCCCTCGAGGATGTTGAGGATCTCGATGAGGTGGACGCCGCCAGAACTCGGCGGCGGCATCGAGACGATGTCGTAGCCGCGATAGGTTCCCCTCACGGGTTTGCGCGTTTCCGGCTTGTAAGTGGCCAGATCGGCGGCCGTCATGATGCCGCCGGCACCGCGCACGGCGGCGGCGATCCGCTCGGCGATCTCGCCCGTATAGAAGGCGTCCGGTCCTTGCTCCGCGATCGCGTGCAGCGTGCCGGCGAGATCCTTTTGGACGAGCGTGGCCCCGCGCGGCAGCACCCTGTCGCCGTCGAAGAAGATCGCACGGCTCGACGGCCATTGACCGAGAAGGCCAGAGGCACGGGGCAAGGAATCGGCGAGGCCGGATTCCACCGGGATGCCCTCGCGCGCCAGCTTCTCCGCCGGCGCGATCAGCTCGGCGAGCGTGAATTTCTCGGAGCCGTAGAGACGGTGCGCCTCGGCGAGACCGCGCACGGTGCCCGGGACGCCGACCGCCTTGCCGGTACGGGTCGAGGCGGCCTTGTCTGGCTCGCCCTCGGCGTTGAGGAACATGTCCTCGGTGGCTGCGGCCGGAGCGGTCTCGCGGTAGTCGATCGCCACCGTCTCGTTGCGATCGGCGAGATGCACCAGCATGAAGCCGCCGCCGCCGAGATTGCCCGCGCGCGGCAGCGTCACGGCGAGGGCGAAACCCACCGCCACGGCCGCATCGACCGCGTTGCCGCCCCGCTTGAGGATGTCGACGCCGATCCGCGTGGCGTGCTCCTCCTGAGAGGACACCATGCCATGGCTCGCCAGCACGGGCAGGATGCGGGCGTCTTCCGCCTGGAGCGGCGCCGTGCCGAGGGAGCCCGGTGTCGGGTCAGCCTGCGCGTGGGCCACACCCGGCAGCGCGAGGAGGAGGGCGAGGGCGGCGCGGATCATCGGCAGCATGCGCCCCGGTCTATCGGAAAACGCAGGATCGCGCTCGCTGGAAAGACGCTATCGCGACCGATCCATCGCCGGCCTTCCTTCGGCAGCGCTTCTTCCGGCGACCATCCAATAGACAAGCCCCGAGGCGGCGCCGGCCAGGAACAGCACCGCCATCACCCGGCCTTCGGCCACGAGCGCGTCTTGCCCGGATGGCGGTTTGACACCGCCGCGGGCGATCCAGGGGAGGGCGGCAGTGAGCAGGCCAGTGGCTCCACCGTACCAGGCGAGCGCCCGGAGCCGCAGCGTCTCGCCGATCAGGGCGACCAGGGCCGGCGGCAGCAGGAGGAGGATGGCGAGCGCCCTCAGGAAGGCGACCATCGCGCCGATGGCAACATCCGGCGGGAGCCCGGCGGCCATGTCGTCGATGCCTTCAATGATGCCGATCAGGCCGAGGGCGCCGACCGTGTCGCGCGAGACCGGGTCGAGCAGCACGCCGGCCGCGAGGACAAGCGCACCGCACGGAACGGCAAGGACCAGCGCGACGGAGCCGAGAACGAGCCGGCCGAGAAGCCGCATCAATCGTCCGCGTCGGCGCCGGCATAGACGGCTTCGGCGCCCATACCCTCTTCGAGCATCATGCGGGCGCGGGCGCGCAGCTTCTCCGTCTCGCTCTTGAGCTGGCCGCAGGCGGCGAGGATGTCGCGGCCGCGGGGCGTGCGCACCGGAGAGGCATAGCCGGCATCGAAGATGATCTGCGAGAAGCGCTCGATCCGGCTCCAGTCGGAGCAGGCATAGGCACTGCCGGGCCAGGGGTTGAACGGGATCAAGTTGATCTTGGCCGGGATGTCGCGGAGCAGCTCGACCAGCTCGTAGGCGTCGTCGTCGCTGTCGTTCACGTCCTTGAGCATGACGTATTCGAAAGTGATGCGGCGCGCGTTGCTGAGGCCCGGATAGTTGCGGCAGGCATTGAGCAGCTGGGCGATCGGGTATTTGCGGTTCAGCGGCACGAGCTCATTGCGCAGTTCGTCGCGCACGGCATGCAGCGAGATCGCCAGCGAGGCATGCGACTCGTCGCCGAGGCGGAACATCTGCGGCACGACGCCGGAGGTCGAGACGGTGACGCGCCGCCGCGAGAGGCCGATGCCTTCCTGGTCGGTCATGACCTGGACCGCGTCGATCACAGCATCGACGTTGTAGAGCGGCTCGCCCATGCCCATGAACACGACGTTCGTGATCAGGCGCCCGGCTTCGCCCGTGGAGCCGGCATTGCGCACCGGCTCCTGGCCCGGCCAGTCGCCGAGGCGGTCGCGGGCGAGGATCAGCTGCGAGACGATCTCGGCCGATGAAAGATTGCGCACGAGGCGCTGGGTGCCGGTGTGGCAGAAGGTGCAGGTGAGCGTGCAGCCGACCTGGGACGAGACGCAGAGCGTGCCGCGATCCGGGCCCGGAATGTAGACGCACTCGATCTCGGCGCCGCGATTGTGCTCCTGCACATTGGTGGGCGCCATGCGGAGCAGCCACTTGCGCGTGCCGTCGCGCGAGATCTGCTCGCTGACGACCTCCGGCCGGTCGAGGGTGAAGCGCTCGGCGAGCTGGGCCTTCAACCCCTTGCCTACATTGGTCATCTGGTCGAAGTCGGTGGCGCCGCGCAGGTAGATCCAGTGCCAGAGCTGACTGCCGCGCATGCGCGCCTCGCGCTCGGCCACGCCGATGCCGAGCAGGGCCTCCTTGAGGCCGGCGCGCGTCAGGCCGACGAGAGAGGTCTTGCCGCCGAGGGCGGCCGGCTCGGGGCGGAAGTCGGGCATCTTCTCGATTGCGGGAAGAACGCCGGGCTCGCGCCGGGCGCTGTCGAACGACGCCGTCGCCATGACTTGGATGTGACCTTGGGAAGGGAGGAATCGTGCCCCTATAGGCGCTTTCGGCCTCCAACGCGAATGCCGGCGGCTCGGGGCCGGGCCGCGCCTCGGTATGACCGCGGAGGCACGCCTCTCACGGCGCGAGGGTTAACTTGGCGGCAACACCGGATTTGTAAGGTTGCAACCTCGCTTCTCGCCCAGGAGCTGCCTGCCTCGCGATGCTACCTCTGATTGAAGAAGGTCTTGCGAGACCTTGGTATCGCCTGCGTCTGCCTGCCTCGCTCGAGGCCCGCTACGCCGCGCAGGGTCGCGCCGCCAGCGCGCGTCGCATCCGCTCCTGGCTCCTGGTCTTCATCGCCGTCAACGTGCTGTCGGTGAAGGTCGATTTCGACATGTTCGGGGCCGACGCCGTGGCCGTCCCAGCGGCGCTGACGCTCGGCCTGCTCGTGCCGGTGACGCTGCTTGCGGTTGTGTTGCTCCGGCGGGAGCCCTCGCCGCTCCGGCAGATGGCCTGCGTGCTCAGCGTGAGCCTCGTCGCCATGGGAGTGACCCTGAACAGCGCGCGGATCGTGTCGGAGCCTCACGGCGACGTCTATCTGATTCTCGCGGCGATCATCCCCCTCGTCGTGGGCATGATCGCGCCGCTCTCGTTCCGGCACGGCATCATTTACTGCACCGCCTGCTTCACCCTCTATGTCGGCTCGATCACGGTCTTCAGCCTCGGCGACCATGACGGGTTCGGCGTACCGATGCTGGTGGCGAGCCTGATCCTGGTGCCGCTGAAGCTGACCTACGCTCAGGAATGGGAGACGAAGCAGAGTTTCCTGCTCGGCCTGCGCGAGCGGATCCAGGCCCATGCCCTGGCCGAGGCGAATTCGCGGCTGATCGTCCTCTCGGAGACCGATCCCCTGACGAGCCTCGCCAATCGGCGCCTGTTCGATCAGCGGCTGGACGAGGCCTGGAAAACGGCGATCCGCGAGGAGCAATGGCTAGGCCTCGCCGTGGTCGACGTCGACCACTTCAAGGCCTTCAACGATGCCGCCGGCCATTCGGAAGGGGATCGCTGCCTGCGCGAGATCGCCTCCGCCCTGAGCGGGGCGGTGGCTGCACAGAATGGGCTGGTCGCGCGGTTCGGCGGGGAAGAGTTCGTGGCCTTGCTGCCAGGCGCGACGCCTGAGGCGATGCTGGAAGCCGGTCAGGCCCTGCACGACGCGGTCACCCGGCTGGCGCTACCGCATCCCGGCCGATCCGGAGCCTGCGTCAGCGCCAGCGTCGGCATCACCTCGGCACACGGCGCGACGGGCGCGTTCGGCGTGACATCGGAGGGGCTGCTCGAGGCGGCGGACCAGGCGCTCTACCGGGCCAAACATGCCGGGCGCAACCGCGTGGAAGCCGCCTGTCCGAGCCTGGCTCTGCCGACCGTACGGCCAGCGCGCGCTGCCTAGAGCAGGCTCGATCCTGATCGATCGATCACGGTTTCTGCGCTTTCACCGAAACGCAGCGCGATCTAGCGCCGCTCCAGCAGCGCATCGACCTCGGCCTGCTCGGCCTGAGACAATCCGGCAGGCTTTTCCGGCGCCTGGCGGCGGGACAGGCGCCAGATCCCGAACCCGCCGAGCAGCACCGCCAGCAGCGGCGTCAGCCAGAGCAGCAGCGTGTGCCAGGCGAGAACCGGCTTCAGCAGCACGAACTCGCCGTAGCGTGCCACGACATAGTCGACGACCTGCCTGTCGTCGTCGCCTGCGGTGAGGCGCTCGCGCACGATCACCCGCAGGTCCTTGGCGAGTGGAGCGTCCGAATCGTCGATCGACTGGTTCTGACAGACGAGACAGCGCAGGCCTTCGGAGATGTGGCGGGCGCGGGCTTCGAGGGCGGGATTCTTCAGGACTTCATCAGGTTGAACAGCGTGAGCTGGCGCAGCGGACAGCAGAAGCATGGCGGCAAGCGCCATGCGTCTCCACCACACAGCCTGCACCCCACCACGCTCCTCATGCCGAGCTGCTCGGAAGGAGCCCCGAAGCACGAGGAGTCGTGTGGCTGCCATCGGCCGCCCCGGCATCGTCCTGGGCGGCGTCATTCCGCCGGCACCGCATGCGGCGGCAGCTTCGCTTTCGCCTTTGCCGGGGCACCGACGCGGATGCGGCGGTCGGTGAGGGAGACCGCGCCGCCGAGCGCCATCACCACGGCGCCGAGCCAGATCAGCAGAACCAGCGGCTTGTAGTAGAGCCGCAGGCCGATGGAGCCATCGGGCATGACCTCGCCCAGGCTGGCATAGACCTGGCTGAACCCGATGGTCTTGAGGCCGGACTCGGTCACCGTCATCTTTCGGGATGGGTAGAAGCGCTTGCCCGTCTCCACCGGGCCGACGGCGTCGCCGTGGGCGGTACGCAGCGTCAGGAAGGCCGCGGTCTCCTCGTAGTTCTCGCCGGTCCGGGGGCCGACCTTATCGAGGGTCGCCACGTAGGAGCCGACGGCGAGCGTCTGACCGGGCTTGAGCGTCGCGAGGCCTTCGACCGCCCAGCTCTGGGCGGCGATTCCGATCACCACCACGCCGACGCCGGCATGGGCGATGGCCGTGCCCCAGGCCGAGCGCGGCAGGCCGGCAGCGCGCCGCCCGATCGTACCCCAATCGCGCGCCCGGCTGGCGCCGTAGCCGCGGGCACGGGCGATGATCTCCAGCGCCGAGCCGATGATGAGATAGGCGCCGAGCCCAATGGCGACGGGTGCCATCACCGGACCACCCCAGGCTAGCGCTGCGGTGCCGATGGCGACGACGAAGGCGATGGCGAAGGCCGCGAACAGGCGCTGCGTCGCGGCCGAGATGTCGCCGCGCTTCCAGGCGAGCGACTGGCCGAAGGGCACGATCAGCAGGAGCGGGATCGCCAGCGGCACGAAGGTCCAGTTGAAGAAGGGCGGACCGACCGAGATCTTCTGGCCCGTCAGCATCTCGAGCAGCAGCGGATAGAGCGTCCCGACCAGGACAGTGGCGCAGGCGGCGACCAGAAAGAGGTTGTTCAGGACGAGCGCGCCCTCGCGCGAGATCGGCGCGAAGATTCCGCCCTGGCGCAGCATCGGCGCACGCCAGGCAAAGAGCGTCAGCGAGCCGCCGATGAAGACGACCAGGATCGCCAGGATGAAGACGCCGCGGGTCGGGTCGGTGGCGAAAGTGTGCACCGAGGTCAGCAGCCCCGAGCGCACGATGAACGTGCCCATCAGGGAGAGCGAGAAGGTGAGCACCGAGAGCAGAACGGTCCAGACCTTCAGCGCGTCGCGCTTCTCCATCACGACCGTGGAGTGCAACAGCGCCGTGCCGGCGATCCAGGGCATCAGCGAGGCGTTCTCGACCGGATCCCAGAACCACCAGCCGCCCCAGCCGAGCTCGTAATAGGCCCAGTAGGAGCCCATCGCGATGCCGAGCGTCAGGAAGACCCAGGCGGTGAGCGTCCAGGGACGCACGGCGCGAGCCCAGACCGCGTCGATCCGGCCGTCGATCAGCGCCGCGGCGGCGAAGGCGAAGGTGATCGAGAAGCCGACATAGCCGAGGTAAAGGAGCGGTGGATGCACCGCGAGCCCGAAATCCTGCAGCAGCGGGTTGAGGTCGTTGCCCTCGATCGGCGCCGGGGCGACCCGGTCGAAGGGGTTCGAGGTCGTGATGATGAAGAGCACGAACACGAAGGTGATCGTGGCCTGCACCGCCAGCGTGTTGGTGCGCAGAACTGGCGGCACCGAATTCCTGGCCAAGGCAACCATGGCGCCGAACAGCGACAGGATCAGAACCCAGAGCAGCATCGAGCCCTCGTGGTTCCCCCAGACGCCGGAGATCTTGTAGATCAGGGGTTTCAGCGTGTGCGAGTTCTCGACGACGTTCTTGACCGAGAAGTCGGACATCACGTGCGCGTAGGTCAGCGCGCCGAAGGCAAACAGGATACAGGCGAAGACCCCGAGCGCCGCCGGCACGGTGGTTTCACGCAGGGCCTCGTCGCCCGAGCGCGCCGCCCAGATCGGCATCGCCACCTGGATCACGGACAGGGCCAGCGCCAGGGCGAGGGCGAAGTGGCCAGCCTCTACGAGCATCGGAAGGCACCCATTACGCCGATCCCATCCATCCACCTCATGCCGAGGTGCCACGAAGCGGAGGCCTCGAAAGAGGGCTCCAGTCTGCGTCCGGATCCCTGGAGCCCTGCTTCGAGGCTGCTCCGCAACACTTCAGAATGAGGTGTGTTGTTGGAAACGAGGCAGGCGAGGGCCGTTCCTGACATCACCGCTCGCTGCGCTTGCCGAGGGAACCCTCCGGCCCCTCGGCCTTCGGCACCGGCTTGCCGCCCGTGCCCTCCTGCCAGCGACCCTGCGCCTTCAGCGCATCGGCAACCTCGCGGGGCATGTAGGATTCGTCGTGCTTGGCGAGCACGGTGTCGGCGCGGAAGGTGCCGCCAGCATCGAGCGTGCCCTCCGCCACGACGCCCTGCCCCTCGCGGAACAGGTCCGGCAGCAGCCCCTTGTAGTGCACGGGGATGGTGCCCTTCGTGTCCGTCACCGAGAAATCGACCGTCTGATCGGCGCCGCGCTTGAGCGAGCCGTCGAGGACGAGGCCGCCGAGTCGGAAGCGGGTACCCGGCGCAACGCCCTGCGCAGCGACCTCGGCCGGCGAGCGGAAGAACACGATGGAACCGCTCATCTGCCAAAGGATCAAGCCCACCGCGACGGCGAGCACAGCGCCGCAGCAGGCAATCAGGGTGAGGCGGCGGCTCTTGCGGGTCACGTGTCCGTCCCAGGGCGCCGGCCTCGATGCGCACGAGCCTGACGTCGTTCTAAACTGTCGAGCCGGGTTTCCGACGCCCAGGCGCCGGGGTCAAGGCTGCCGGCCGGGACGTATTGTCAGGGGCGAAGCCGTGCCGCGGGCCGTGCTGCCACGTCATTGGCCGGCGGCAGCGGTCCTGAGGTTGAGATCGCGGGCGAGGCCGTCGAGACGCTGGAGGGCGCCGGCGTCAGCAGCGAGCGCCATGCGGGCGCGGTCCAGAGCGCCAGCCGCGGCCGGGCGATCGCCGAGGGCGGTATAGGAGCGCACCAGCCGCATCCACTCATCCACGCTGCCGCCCTTAGCCGCCAGGCGACGATCGAGGCCTGCCACCATGCCGCGGACCGCAGCCTCCCGCTCGGCCGCAGGCATCGCCTGGATCGCGGCGGCGGCCCCGTCCGCGGCTCCGCCGGAGGTTTCCGACGGCATCATCGCGTGAGGCCGAGGATCGGGGCGCAGGGCCGCATCAGCCTGCGGCGAGGCATTCCCGGCTTGCTGCGGCTGGGAGGCAGCGCCTGCATCGCCCTGCCGGCCGGGCTCGGCGAGATCGAGCGCCTTGGCTTCGGCCTCGAGCCGGGCGCGGCCCTCGGCATCGTCGGCGAGCGCCGTGCGGCCGCGCTCCAATGCCTCGCGCGCCTTGTCGCGCTCGCCGAGCGTGCCGTAGGAGCGCACGAGCCTCATCCACTCCTCGGCACTTCCGCCCTGCTGGGCCAGACGCCGGTCGAGGCCCTCGACCATGCTCCGGATCGCGGCCATTCGCTCGTTCGGCGGCAGCGACTGGAGGCCGGCAGCCGGGCTCGCCGGAGGCTTGGCCTCGGTGGGGCGAGGCTCGTCCGGCTTCGGAGACGCGGCCTTGGCATCCGCCTCGGCCTTCGACGGTTCGGAAGGGGGCGCCTCACCCTTCAGGCGGGCGAGGTTCTGGCGCACGAGGCCCATCCAGGGCGCGTCCTCGGGACCTTGTGCAGCCAGCGCTTCGAGACGTTTGGCAGCACCTGCCGGGTTACCGGCGAGCTCGTCGCCACGCGCCAGATAGAATTGCGGCTTGGCCGAGGTCGCGTCGAGGCTGAGAGCGCGCTCGAACAGCTTGCGGGCCTGCGGCGTGACGGCGCCCTCGCCGGCCGCGACCATGGCCTCGCCCCAGTTCGCGAGCCGCTCCGAATTCTCACCCTGCAGACGCACCACCTGCTCGTAGGCGCGGGCGGCATCATCGAAGCGGCCGATGCGCATGTAGACGGGCGCGATCACGGTCCAGCCACGGGCATCGTTCGGGTTGCTGGCGAGCTTGGCCTCGACCTGGGCGATCGCCTTCATCATGCCCTCGCCGCCCTGCTGCGCAGTCTTGCGGTCGGCCTCGGTCTGCGAAGGAAGGTTGGGGGAGCCGTAGAGCCCGTAGACCACGAGCGCCACCAGCGGCACGGTCGAGAGCGCGAAGGCGGAGGCTGCACGGCGCTGGCGCAGATGCGGCTCGGCGATCGGCCCGGCCTCTTCCATGCGGCCCTCGCGGCTCGCCCGCAGCAGGCGTCGCGCAGCCTCGGTGCGCGCGGCCTCGGCCTCCGACGGGCCGATCAGGCCGCGGCCGAGATCGCGCTCGATCTCGGCGAGCTGGTCCTCGTAGAAGGCGGTCTCGGTGGAGAGGCCGGCCTCACCGGACGAACCTTGCTCGGTCTTTTCGCGCCGGGCGAGCGGCCATAGCAGCGCGAGCACGGCCGAACCGGTCATGATTGCCAGGATGAACCAGATCGCCGTCATGGGAGCCTGAATGCGCGGAGCCGTCTCGTGCCGCGCATGCGGCTTAACACAGAGCAGGCGGATGGTAACGGCGACGGACTAACGCTGTGCGGCAGCCGCCGGCCCGTCTCCGGGCACCTCCAGCACCGCGCGCAGGCCGCCGAGGGCCGCCGCCTCCAGGCGGAAGCGCCCGCGATAGAGCGCGGCGAGATCCGCGACGATGGAGAGGCCGAGACCGGAGCCCGGCTTGCTCTCGTCGAGCCGACGCCCACGGGCGAGAACCGCAGCGCGATCCTCCTCCGGCAGGCCGGGGCCGTCATCCTCGATGGTGATGAGCAGGCGGGCGAAATCGTGGTCGGCCACCGGCGCGGCCGCGATGACGACGCGGTCATTTGCCCATTTCGAGGCATTGTCGACGAGGTTGCCGACCATCTCCTCGAAATCCTGCTTCTCGCCGCGGAAGCGCAAGCCGGGCGGCACGCGCACCTCATAGGCGATGTCCTTGTCGCGGTAGATCTTGCCGAAGGTGCGCACCAGGCCGGCCAGAGCCGGCTCGATCTCGGTCGAGGTGCCGAGCGTGCCGGCGAGCGCCGCGGCGCGGGCGCGGTCGAGGTGGTAATTGACCTGGTCGCGCATCACCGCAGCCTGCTCGCGGATCTTCTCGGCAAGCTCCGGCGGGGCGTCGCTCGCGCCCACCTCGTTGACGATGATCGAGAGCGGGGTCTTCAGCGCATGGGCGAGGTTGCCGACCTGGGTGCGGGCGCGCTCCAGGATTTCGCGGTTGGTGTCGATGAGCAGGTTCGTCTCGCTGGCGAGCGGGGCGATGTCGTGGGGATACTCGCCGGGGATGTGATCGGCCTCGCCGCGGCGGATGGCACCGAGCGCCGCACGCAGCCGTTTCAGGGGCGCGAGACCGAATCGGATCTGGAGCATGGCCGTCACCGCCAGCGACAGGCCGAGCAGACCGAAGGTCACGGCGAGCGAGAAGCGGAAACGGTCGACGTCATTGACGATCTCGTCGGCCGGGCCGGCGACGCGCACGGTGTAGCGCCCGTCCTGGCCGACATCGACGTCGCGCTCGACGATGCGCAGGAGCCGATCGTCCTGGCCGTGCCCGTAGCCCTGGCGGATCTGGCCGATCGTCGCCGTGCCGGCTGTGTCGGGCCCTTTGAGCGGCACGCCGACGAGGGAACGGGACTGGCGCAGATCGCGCGGCTTCGCATCCGGATGGCCCACCTGCCAGTACCAGCCCGAGAGCGGTAGGTCGAAGCGCGGATCGCCGAGCGCGAAGGAGCGCGCCTCCGGATCGGGGCTGACGAGATCGGTGGCGAGGTTGTTGGCATAGACCAGCAGCCGGCTGTCGAAGCTGCGCTCGGTATTCTCGCGATACAGCGTGGTGAGGATCCAGGCGGCGATGACCAGGATTGCCGCGCTCGACAGCAGCGCCGAGACCGCGAGGCGCACGCCGATCGAGCGGCGGCGCATGGGCAGCCAGGAGAAGCGGTCGGTCATGCTCTGTCGCGGCTGTTTACGGGCGAGGAGGTCATCCGCGCCGATCTCGGCAAGATCTGATCGTCCCTACCCCTTCGTCTGCGCCCCATCGATCAGGTAGCCCAGCCCGCGCACGGTCTGGATCAGGTCCACGGCGAGCTTCTTGCGCAGACGGCCGACGAAGACCTCGATCGTATTCGAGTCCCGGTCGAAGTCCTGGTCGTAGAGATGCTCGGTCAACTCGGCGCGGGAGACGACACGGCCGGTATGGTGCATCAGGTAGGAGAGCAGCCGGTATTCGTGGCTCGTCAGCTTCACCGGGTTGCCGTCGACGAAGACGCGACCGGAGCGCGTGTCGAGCACCACCGGGCCACAGGAAATCTGCGAGGTGGCGTGGCCGGCGGCACGCCGCAGGATCGCGCGCACCCGGGCCATCAGCTCCTCCATGTGGAAGGGCTTGGTGACGTAGTCGTCGGCGCCGGCATCGAAGCCGTCGACCTTGTCCGACCAGCGGTCGCGGGCGGTGAGGATGATGACGGGGGTCTTCACCCCGGCCCGGCGCCAGTTCTGGAGCACGGTGACGCCGTCGGTCTTGGGCAGGCCCATATCGAGGATGATCGCGTCGTAGGGCTCGCTCTCGCCGAGGAAGCCGCCCTCCTCGCCGTCGAAGGCCGTGTCGGCGACGTAGCCCGCCTCCTCCAGCGCCTTCACCACCTGCCGGTTGATATCCCGGTCGTCCTCGACGACGAGCAGACGCACCTCAGCCACCCCTCGTTTGGCAGCGCCCCGAAGGGGACGCGCTCACGTTATTGTCCATGCACTTGCCCGGACTGGGCGTCCACCATCACTCGCACGAACTGCCCGTCGCGGCGCAGGGCCGTGAGCACGTAGACGAGCCCGGCCTCCTGCTTGCACAGGGTCGCCCGCTGGATCTCGGCGCGCGGATAGACGTTGCGCGCCGCGCGGATCGCGGTGAGTGGCGGGACAACGCGCTTCTCGGCGACGGATTCGCGCATGTCGGCAGGCGAGAGGCAGCCTTCGATCCGGCCCAGAGGGCGCGTCTTGACCGGCGCCGGTCCCTCGGTCTCCTCGGCGAGCGTGCCAACAGCACCCGTCGCGATCACCGCGACGGCTGAGACGGCAAGCAGCATGGCAAGCGCGTGATGCATGGTGCCTCCTTGTCGAACCGAGGCACTGAATGCGTGCTGAATAGCCGCCGCCGTTCGAGATCCGAGATACTTCATGCAATCGCGCCGCGTCGAAGGCGCCCGCCACCCTGCGCCGGAAACAAGACTGGACATAAGGCCGGCGGATCGGCGCGGTTCCATGCGAAGGCCATGGCATCGCCCACAGGGTCCGCGAGCCCCGATCGCTCAGGCATCTGCGCCGAGGCGCTCGACGAGGCGGGTGAGGTTGGCCTGCAGGGCGAGGCTCGCGAGGTCCTGCAGGTCGACATGATCCAGGGCAGCCTTGCGCAACGCCAGCACCGAGAGGTCGAAGCTGCGCCGCGCGGCGTGAAGCCGCCGGATCACGGCGGCACTCCGGGTCCGGGGCCGGCCGGAGGGCAGGGCTCTCGCACGGGTGAACAGGCGGGTCATGCCGGCTTTCTCCCTCGTCGTGACGGGCGGCTGAGTGACAAGCCGCCGCGCCCTCATCCCTGGCCACCGAGCCGGACTTCGCCGATCCGGCGCAGGATCTCGTCGAACTTTTCGCGCGAGCGCTCGTCGCTGCGGTCGACCCCGCGTGCGATCTCACTGGAGATCCGGGTGAGGTCCTCCAGCACGCGAGTGCGGCTCTCCAGTGCCGCGGCGACGGCGGCGTTGGTCTGCGAGGCCCGCTCCAGGGCGGTGGCCGTGGTGCCGGTCTCCTCGATCCGGGCCTCCAGCGCGCGCAGGTTCTCGCGGTGCAGGTGCAGGCAGGCGAGGCCGAGCAGCACAGCGACGATCCAGCCGGCACCGCCGTCGCTGAAGAGCAGGTGGATGGCCTCCAGGGCGATCTTGTCCATGGCGCCCTCCCTCTCCCCGATCGCCGCACGGGCCGGGATGGTCTCGTGCGGCACGCTCAGTGACCTCAGGTGACCGCCCGGTGCCGGCGCGCGGCGTCGAGAGTGGGCGCGAGGGTGTTGGCGGCATTGGCCCCGCTTCGAGCGGAAGGCTGCGAAAGATCTTCTCGGCGATGCCGGTGGGTCCGCCCGCCGCCTCGATCAGCCAGGCCGGCGCCTGGTCGAGCGCCCGCTGCACGGCATGGGCGATCACGGCGGAGCCAAGAGGGATCGTCAGGCTCTTGCCGCGTACCGCTCCGGCAACGGCGTTGAGCGCGTAGTCGGCGGCGTTGCGCACCAGCCGCTCGACGAGCGTCGTGGTGACGAGGAAGCGCAACGGACCGGCGATCCGCGCCGCGGCGGCGCCGGCCGCGGTGACGGCGAGCGGCACCAGCACCGTGCTGAGCATCTGCGCGCCCGCGATGACGGCATCGCCCCAGTTCACGATCGCCTCGGTGGCAGCGGCCTGAGCCGGCGTGCAGCCCGCGGCGACGGCAGCGGGCAGGCCGGCGGCAATGGCGAGGCCGCGGATGTGATTGGTGACGGGCATGGCTGTCTCCTCGATGAGCGGACGATGCGGGGCGAGCGGGGTTCAGGTCGGCAGGAGCCGGCGGATGCGCTGCCGGAGCTCGGCGAGCCGGCCGGACGGCGCGGCGCCCGCCGGTTGGGCGGGTGCGGGCAGGGCGACGGGATGGGCGTCGCCCCGGCGGGCACGGGGTGCAGCCTTGGCGTAGGGCGTCACGAACTGGTCGTGCTCGGCCTGCCGTCGCGAGACGACCTCGGGCGGCTTTCGCCAAAGCAGGATGGCTTCGGCGCAGGCCCGCCGGTCGCCGCAATTGAGCGCGCGCAGGAAGCGCGACCGCT
The DNA here is from genome assembly GCF_007992215.1 of Methylobacterium gnaphalii. Classification (GTDB taxonomy): domain Bacteria; phylum Pseudomonadota; class Alphaproteobacteria; order Rhizobiales; family Beijerinckiaceae; genus Methylobacterium; species Methylobacterium gnaphalii. Next base: position 64,752 of record NZ_BJZV01000006.1, read on the forward strand.
GGAAGCCGCCAATGCCGATGTTGAAGGCGATCGAGATCAGCGCGTCGCGCTCGTGATCGGCCACCGGCACCGTGATGCAGGTGAGGATCGGCAGGGCGTGCGAGGCGAGGTCGTCGAGGAAGAACGCGTCCGCCTGCGCCTGCGTGATCACCTGTCCGAGCATCACACCCCTGGTGTGCCCGTAGCCGATGGTCGGCACGCCGACACTGTCGCGATAGGCCTTGAGCCGCACGCCCTCGCGCGCCTTCAGCGCCGCGATGCCGAGCGGCGTCATGATCGCGGATGCGGTCATGGTCGGTCTCCGTGATGTCGAGGGAAGTCGCTGAGCCGTCGGCCGAAATTTTCGGGCAACACGACTGCGCTATGCGGGCCTCCCGATCGGGAGGAAGCCGATGACGCCTGAGGACAAGCGCTGGGACCGCGCCGTGTGGTCTCTCGACGCCGCCGCGGCCGTGATCGTGGCCGGTCTCTGCCTGATGCTGTGCATGCTGGTGTGGCTGCGCTGGGTCGGCTGATCACGCCATCTGGCGGCCGGCGAAGAGGGAATCGCCTGCCGCGACGTAGCCATCCGCGCCGGTGAAGCGGACGAAGACCTCGACGGCGTCGCCAGCGGCGAGCGTCAGGGCCGAGGTGAGGCCGAGCGCGGTGACGCCATTGACGAGCGCGCCGGTGGCGCAGGCGCGGCCTCGCCCAGCCGGGCTGCCGTTCCGGTAGAATTGAGCTTCGAAGGCGCTCGGCGCATTGCTGCCGTTCGCCTTGAAGACGACGGCTGCGTCGAACCCGTAGAGGCCGGCTTCGGGCGCCACGAAGCGGTTGCTCCCGGCCGAGAAGGCGCCCTGGTCGTTGCTGTCGGCGCTGTTGAACTGCACCTTCGTCCAGGCCGCGGCCGGGATGTAGTTGTCGAAATTGGTGGCCGCCGCGAACTTGGCGAAGTTGCTGATCCGGGCCCAGGCGGCGCCGGTGTGCCACTTTAGGGCTGTCGCGGTGCTGTCGGCATAGAGCTGGCCCAGGGCCAGGCCCGTCGTGGGGGCCGCGGCGAGCGGCGCCAGCCTTACCGCACCGTTGGCCTCGGCGGAGAAGACCTCGGCGCTGCCCGTGCTGCCGGCCGGCGTGGTTCGGATCGCGACGCGCGTCCCCTGTGCCGCGTCGGTCCAGGGCTCCGTCGCGAGGAAGGACAACTCGGCCCGCGCCGTCGCAGCATAGCCCGTCGCGCCGTGGCCGAGGGCGGAGACCCGGCCGAGGCTCGCGCCGCTGGCCAGTGCCGCGGGCGCAGCCGCCGTGCCTCCGGCCGTGCGAAACCTGATCGCGCCCGCCGCGCCCGCTCCAAAGCCGTCCAGCACCAGCCCTGCCGGCTGTCCGTCGGCGCCGGAGACGCGCAGGGCGGTCTGCAATGGAGCCTCCGGCAGCGCGCCGGCCTGGGCGCTGACCTCGAGCGGCGCCACGATCCGCGCAAGCGACAATTGTCCGGTCGCAGCCGAGGCCGTGAGCGCCGTGATGAAGCCGGCGCCGTCCGGCGAGACCTTCAGCGAAACGTCGTCCGAGCCGAGGGTGCCGAACAGCGCCCGTGTCGAGAAGCCGGTCTGGAAGGCTAGCGCGGCATCCCGCGCCGCCGCCTGCTTGTCGAGCGTCAGCCGCAGGTCGCCCGAGCCGGGGGTGAGGTCGTCCCAGGAGAACAGGGCGGCATCGGATTTCACCGCGAAGCGATTGGTGGCGTCGGGGCTCGTGCCGATGCCGAGCCGCGCCAGGCTCTGGATGGTGGCGAGACTCGTCTTGAGGCTGTTCCAGGTCGTGCCGTCGAAGACGTAAAGATCGGCCTCGTCGACGAGGTAGGCGAGCCAGCCGGGCCGGGGCCCGGCGCCGATCCAGACGCCATCCTCGAAGCGCACGACCTGGCCCGACAAGCCGGCCCAGGCCCCGGTCGGGCCGGCCGCAGTGACGAGATAGCGATCGCCCTCTGCCGGGTCGGCTGGCGGCGCAGACAAGTCCTTGTCGAGACAAGCGAGTTGAACCAGCGCATCGAGGGCGGCGAGCGCCTCGTTGTGCGTGACGTGCTTCTGCGCCTGGGCCGCCGCGAGCAGCGGCGGGCCGAGACGGGGCGTGGTGTCCGCCATCGGATGGGCTCCGTGTGGGTGAGGTCGAATGGGTCCAGGTCGATCTGACGGACCTGCGCGTTCCCTGTCCCCGCGCGGGGACAGGGAATGGACGTCGTTCGAACCCCTTCAGGCCGATCTGATTGGCACCCGCACGCGGGTCGAGGGTCCGCGCCCGGCGATGCCGCCGATCTGGGCGATCGCGGCGTCGATCATCGTCTGGGCACCCCCGAAATCGGCAGCTTCGTCGGCGGTCGCGTAGAGCGCGTTCGCCATGTCGGCGGAGAGGGTGCGGACGAGGCTGCCGTCGTCGCGATAGAGGTCGAGGGCATAGGCCTCGCTCGCCTCGTCGAGGGGGATGTCGGCTGGCTCCCAGGCATCGCCGTCTCGCCGCGACCGGCGGATCCATGTGAAGCGGACGCCCCCCGCCTCGCGCCGCGCCCGCAGGTAGACCGGGCGCATGGGTCGGAATGCGGCGAGCCCTGCCACCGCCGTGAAGCCGGTCACCGCGGGATCGCCCGGGTCGCGGTCAGCGGGGCCGACACGGTAGGCGAATTCGCGGCCGGCCTCGTCGAGGCGCTCGACCAGGGGGACCACAGCGCCGTCGTCGAGGCGCACGATCAGCGCGCCGGCCGGCACGGTCCGCGACGCCGCGGCCTCGCTGCCTGCAAGCCCACGCAGGAGGGTGGTCAAACGGAAGGTGCCGGCGCCGATCAGCTCGGCACAGGCGGCAGACAGGATTTCGGTCGTGCCGTCGGAGCCGATCAGCGCGAAGGTATTGGCACCGGCCAGCGCCGCACCCTCGTCCACCGAGGCGAAGCCCTCGGCATGCCGAAGCGTGACATCGAGCCTCGCGGCGCGGTCGAAGCGCCAGAGCGGTCCCGGCGGCAGCGGCGACAGCGTGGACCCGAGGCAGGCCGGGTGCTCGACGAGGCGCTGCACGATAAACGGCGCGCCCAGACCGGCCGCGCGCCAGACGGCCATCAGGCCGGGCCACGGATCGGCGGCAATGGCGAGGTATTGCAGCGCTCCCGGATCGCCGCGGGTGACGGGCAGGTCGAGCGCGACCGCGAAGGGCGGGCCGGGCAGAGCCGGCGGTCCGGCACGCGAGCGGGTGTCGGTGGTCAGCGCATTTCCGCCATCTGCCGTCACGACCGGGGCTCCGGCAGTCTCCACCGCCCGGCCCGAGGGACTGTCGCTGATCCGCGTGATGCGGTGCAGGCTGCCGTCGGGCAGAATCAGCCGGTCGCCCGGCTCCAGGTCGAGCCGGCGCGGACTGACGGAGAAGCGTGCGGTGTCGCGCGCGGCAAGCGCGGCATCGAGCGCACCCTCCGCCAGGGCTTGCGCGGCACCGCGCCGGGAGACGATAGCCGCCTCGATGCGGCTCTCGCGCCGGCGCGTGCCGCCCGGGCGCAGGGCAGCGGCGGTGGCACGCCGGTATTCGTCGCTCTCGCCGTCGCTGAAGCCGATCTCCAGGCTGCGGGGCAGGGCGCCGTCCTCGACGCGGATGTGGCTCAGCGGAGCGCTCCCATTCTGCGGCTCGACGAGATCGGCCACCGAGAGGGTGATCGGCCGTGCCGCCTGCGGCCCGCGGATCAGCAGCCGCCCTGCCGCCACCGACACGTCGAGGCCGAAGAGCCCGCAGAGACTTTCGAGCACGCCGCGCGCCGAGAGCGGTCGGTCGATAACGAAGCCATCGACGAAACCGTCCGCCGCGATCGTCGCCGGCGCGGTGATGCCGAAGGCGGCGAGGATCGCGGCGATCAACCGGTCGAGTTCCTGGCCCTCGCTCCGTCCTGTGATCCAGTGACCGAGCGCCCAATTGCTGGCATCGGACCAGACCGTGTCGAAGGCTGGGAAGGCGGGAAACGGCCGCGCGTCCCAGCACCAGACGAAGATGCCCTCCGGGTCGACCATGCGCAGGCCGCTCCCTGGCCAAACCGTATTATGAGCCGGCTCGAAACCGGTCATGGCCGGGTCGAAACGGGAGAGAATGGCCTCCAGGCCACGAGCCTGGATCAGCGCGTCGCGGCTGCCGCGGGAGAAGGGCGGCAGGGCGTTCTCCGAGGATTTCGGGTCGGGAAAGGCGTTGGGGCCGTTGGTGCTGCGGTCGACCGCCGCCACGCCGATCTCGGTGAGCCAGATCGGTTTCGAGCCCGGCACCCAGGCCGTGGTGCGCGTCTCGATCCCGCCGTCGCGCTCGACATGCGGGTTCGACCACCAGGCGACGAGATCCTTCGCCCGGTAGATCCATGGCTTGCGGTAGGCGCCGTCGCTGATCGGGGTGCGGATCTGGGCCGCGCGGTCGTCGTCGCTCGCATAGTACCAGTCGAAGGCCTCGCCCGCGCCGAGGCGGCTCTTCAGATAGGCGCGGTCGTAGATCGTGGGGGCCAAAGCCGCGTCAGCATGGGCATCGCCGTCGCGCCAGTCGGAGAGCGGCGGGTAGTAGTCGATGCCGACCGCGTCGATCGCCGGATCGGCGAAGAGCGCGTCGAGGGGAAAGCGGATCGTCGCGCCGCCCTCGCGGACATGGGCTCCGTACTCGGTCCAGTCAGCCGCGTAGACGAGTTTCGCGGAATGCCCGAGGATTGCGCGGACATCCTGTGCGAGCGCGCGAAGCGCCTCGACCGCAGGATAGCCATCTGGGCCGCGCACCCGGGTCAGGCCCGGCAATTCGCTGCCGATGATGAAGCCGGCGAGACCGCTGGCGCGCAGCAGGCCGGCGTAATGCAGCACCAGCCGGCAGTAGCCCTCGAAGAAGGCCGCCACCTGGCCCGCAGCCGTGGCGGTCCCGTCCGGGCTGCCGGGCTGATCGGGCGCCGGATCGCAGGTGATGCGCCCGCGCCAGGGAAAGGCCGGCTGGCTCTGCGTCGGACGATAGGGATCGGGCAGGGCGTTGCCGGCCGGCACGTCCATCATCAGGAACGGGTAGAGCACGGTGCCGAGCCCGCGCCGGTTCAGCTCCGCCACGAGGCGCACCAGCCCGGCATCCGAGGGCGTACCGCCATAGGCCGGGTTTCCATCGACCAGCGAGACCATGCCCGCCGTGAGCCGGGTCAGGCCGGCGACGCTCCACCTGTCGCCAATGGTCGCCTTGGTCAGGCTGTCGACGCGCGGGGCGATCTTGCAGTGTCCGGCGCGCAGGTCGCTGCCGAACCAGCTCACCACCACCGAGACCCTCTTGAGGTTCGGGCAGAGCGCCTGCAGCGCGTTGAGGGAGGCGAGGACGTCGCTGGCGTGGGAGAGCTGGAAGCGGTTGGCCGGCCGCGTCGCGCCGAGACCGGCATCGACGCTGACCGGCGTGGGATCGAGGCCGAATTCGGTGGAGCCGGGAATCAGGCAGACCGCCCTGATGTGCCCCGCGATGCCGTCGACCGGCCGGACCACCTCGAAGGCGAGCTGCGGGATGCGGTTGCCGAAATCGGCGAGCGCCAGCCGCTCGAACACGACGTAGGCCAGCCCGCGATAGGCAGGCGCGCGATCCGCGCCCTCCTTGGCGACGATGAGCGGGTCCGCCGCCTGGTCGGCGCGGCCGGTATGGACGCGCATCGCTCGCGTGGTGAGGTCGATCTCGCGGCCATCGGCCCAGACGCGGCGCACGAAGGCGATCTCGCCAGCGCAGATCCCGACCGCGATGTTGGCGTAGTAGCCATAGCTCGTCGTGACGGTTCTTGAGCCGCCGCCCTTCGCGCCCGAGGACGAGCGCTGCACAAGGGTGTTGGCCACTTCGAGCGGCCGCGTCGCCCAGATCAGCGTACCGCCGAGGCGGGCGCGGCCGTAGACGCGCGGGATCGGCTCGCCCTCGGTGGAGGTCAGCCCGGCGACGTCGCTGAGGCGCGGCCCCTCGACATAGCGCGTGCCGCCGCCGAACAACGCGCCGTCGATGAGCGATCCGCCGGCCGCGCCGAGCACCTTGCCCATCGCCGAGCCGATCGGCCCGCCGAAAGCCGTGCCGACCACGCCGCCGACCGTGCCCAGGATCAGGGTTGCCATGAGGGCGTCTCCGGGAAGCGGAAGACATGCGCGAGGTGCCGCCGCCACCAGGGCGTCAGCGCCACCTCGGTGACGGCCGCACCGTCATGCGCGTGGATCATCGTGCCCTCGCCCGTCGCGAGGGCGCAGTGCCGGGCCGGCAGATGCGCGTGGAAGGCGAAGAGCAGGACATCGCCGGCCGCAGGCTCGCTGCCTGCCTCAACCGGCACGAGATGCCGTCGCGCCGCCTCGACCAGCGGGTCGGTGCCGCCGGGCGCGGATTCGGCCCAGCTCGCCGCATAGGGCGGCGGCGCCTCCGGTTCGGGGCCGAGCACCCCGCGCCAGACGCCGCGCAGGAGGCCGAGGCAATCGCAGCCGACATGCTGGAGCGACGCCTGATGGCGATAGGGCGTGCCGATCCAGGCGCGGGCTTCGGCGACCAGGGCACGGGCGAGATCGGGTGGCGACATGCGGCTCTCTCATCTGAAGCGCACAAAGCCCTCTCCCCTCCATGGGGAGGGTTCACCGGGTCACCGGAACAGGCTTCCGCCATCGAGCGCGGTGCTCGATCCCGGCGCCGGGCGGATGACGAAGTCGTTGCCGGGCATATGCGGAAAGCCCTGGAAGTTCAGGCTGTTCGCGATCTTCTCGCGGCAGGTCGCGAAGCGCTTGTCGCAGCCGGCCGTGAGCGTGAAGGCATCGCCGGGGCTGATCGCGCGGGCCGGCGGCTGCCAGAGATCGAGGGTGACAGTGGTGCCGGATCGGCCGTGCGCCCGTAGATCCGCGTCGAGGCTGGCATTGGCGCCCGACATCCAGCGCAGGCGCCCGGCCGCGAACCAGCATTCAGCGAAAGCGCCGCCGAGGCCGACGGCCAGCCGGCTCGGACCGGCCAGCGCCAGCACGGTCCCGCTGGTCCGCCAGCGCGGATCGGCGAGATCGATGCCGCAGCGGGGCTCGCCGAGTTCGGCGTCACAGGTGGCGCGGTAGAGACGGCCTTGCTCGACGTCGAGCGCCTGCATCAGCCCGCGCAGTTCCGCCACGAAGGCCGTGCCGGCGCGACGGATCTCGCCGAGGGTGGCGACGTCGAGGAGCAGCCGCGCCTCGGGCGCGCTCCAATCGACCAGCCAGGTCTCGACGCTCGCCCCGTCATAGAGCCCGGCCGCGATATCGTCGGGCGCGATGCCGGCGGAACTCAGCGCGCCCGCGACGTCCCCGCCGCCCACGGCGAAGCCGAGCTCGGCGCTCGCTTCCGCCGCTTCGAGGCCGCTGCCGGCGGCGTAGGTCAGGCCGTCGAGGGTGAGGTCGCGGTCGTGGTCGGTGAAGCCGAGCGCGACGCCGTCGCGGCGGGTCAGTGACCAGCAATGGCAGAGCGTCGTTGCGCCCTCCGCGAGGCGCGCGGCGAGAGCGGCGGGCATTTCTCGCATCGGGGGCTCCGGGTTGCGTGAGGCCCAACCATCCCCCTCATCCTGAGGTGCTGCGCAGCAGCCTCGAAGGAGGCCTTCAGAAATCGCGCGATCGCTGGAGCCCTCCTTCGAGGCTCCGCTGCGCTGCGCACCTCAGGATTAGGGCGGTGGGTGGGACGGGTTGTGCGCAGCGCGTGGCGCTACGGCACGATCTCGACGAGCGGCACCTTCGGGATCTCGCCGGCGGTGAAGGCGGCGAGGTCGATGACGAGGTCGTCGGTGTCGAAGCGGACCGGCACGTCGAACGCGTAGCCGGCTGTGATCGCCGCGCCCGGCGCCGGCACGGCAGGGGCGGCGAAGGTGACAAGCCCGGTCGTGACATCGCAAGCGAACGCGTTGGAGGGCAGCTCGATGCCGTTCACCGCAACCCGCACGCTGCCGGCCACCGGCTTGGTGATGGCGCGGCGATAGGGGGCAGGACCGTTGCCGTAGGTCTTGGCAAGGGCGAAGGCGGCCGTGCTGCCGTCGCCGGTGGCGATGGGTTGGTCCGTGGGCGCGGGCGCGCGGCTCGGTGGGCCGGAGCGCCAGTCGACCCGGTCGCGGTAGCGAAAGCCGTAGAGGCGCCCGCGCCGCTCCTCGAAGAAGGCGAGCACGGCGTGCAACGCGTCGAGCGTGCGGATGCCGAGGCCGGCATCGTAGCGCCGCCGGGAATCCGCCCAGCGGCTGTTGCGGTGCTCGCGCCCTGAGGCCAGCGCGACGATCTCGGTGAGCTGGCTCGGGCCGCCACTGCCGCGAAGCGCCACGTCGAGGGGAAAGCAGACCTCGTGGAAGTCGCAGGGCATGTTGGGTCCTCGGAAGCGCGGGGTGGAGCGGGCGGGTCTGGAGGCTCACAACGCCCTGCGGCCCCGCGCCACCGCCCGGGCCAGGCTCGCGGCGACCTGTGCTTCGGACCTGCGAAAGCTCTCGGCATCGGGCGTGGCGATGCTGACGTTGATCGAGACCGGGCGCTCGCCGGAGGAGGCCACGCCGAGGCGGCCGTCGCTGCCGCGCCGGAGGGGGAGGATCGCCTCGGGGCCGGCCTCGCCCATCAGGCCGGTCCCGCCCTGCATCGGAAAATAGGTTGGCGCGGCGACGATGCCGCCGCTGGCGAAGGGCTTGACCCGGCCGGCCGCGATCACACCGCCCCGGGCGAAGGCGCTGGCAGCCGCCTCCCCGGCGCCGCCGAGGAGGCCTTTGACCAGGCTTGCCAGCCCCTTGCTGACCGGCGTCAGCGCCGCCTTGAGGGCGATGCTCGACAGCTTGGTGGCGAGCGTGCCGAGCACGCCGTCGAGCTGGCGCCCGGCATTGAGATTGGTGGCGAGGGCGCACGACAGGCTCTGCCCGAAGCGTCTGGACAGCCGGTCGAGGGTTTCGAGCTGCCGCGCCCGGCTCGCATTGGCGCGGTCGAGGTCGGTATCGGCCATGGTGCACTCACGGATCAGGGAAGGCGGCGAGCAGGCGGTCGAGATCGGCCCGGCTGGCGGCGGGCGTGCCTCTCACACCGGAGGAGGCGGCGAGTTCGCGCGGCGTGGCGGCCCAGAAGGCTTGAGGAGTCCAGCGCAGGGCGTGCAGCCCGAGCGCCAGGGCATCGTCCCACGGAAAGGCGAAGGCGGCGGCCTCCGAGGTCACGCCCTCCGTGGCACGCGAGGGTCCGGCGGCATCTCCGCCTCGCCGAAAGCGGCAACCAGGGCTTCGCCGACGGCCGCCGCCACCGCGGCGAAATCGCCGGCCAGCGGCAGCCGGGCGACCGCCGCGTCGTCGAGATCGTGCCCGCCGCCGCGTAAGGCTGCACCGAGCAGGGTGATGACGTCGCGGGTCGAGAGCCGGCCGGTCGAGGAACGCTTGGCGAGACCGACCACGTCGCCGGCCTGAAAGGCGTCCTCCAGCTCGGCCAGCGCGCCGAGGGTGAGGCAGAGCGTGTAGCGCTCTCCGCCGAAGACGAGCGGCACCTCGCCGCGTCTGCGATTGGGCATGGGGGCTCCGGATTCTTTGGAAAATCCCACCTGCATCTCAGGATGAGGGGATTTGGGTAGGACGAGGGTGTGATCGGCTCAGAGCGCCGTGAAGCCGAGCGGCCCGGCGGAATCGAGCGCCATGTCGAAGGTGACTTCGCCGGCATGGTCGCCCCGGTATTCGAGGCTGGTGATCTGGAAGAGGCCCTCGATGGTGCCGAAGGACGGCACCACGACCTGGTAGGCGTCGATCGCGCCATCGAAGAAGGCTTGGCGCAGCCGGGCATCAGAGGCGCCATCGCGAAAAACGCCGGAGCCTGAGATCGAGGCGCGGCGCATGCCGGCGCCGGCCAGCAGCTCGCGCCAGCGCCCGGCGGAATCCGCGTTGGTCACGTCGACGGCCTCGGCGTTGAAGGCGATCTGCCGGGCGCGCAGGCCGGCCACCGCGACGTATCCGCCGGCACCGTCGCTGGCCCGGATAAGCAGGTCCTTGCCTTTCTGGGCGGTCATGATGGGCTCCAGGATTCTCGATTGCGATCAAACACCTCCCCCGTCATTGCGCGCGCAGCGAAGCAATCCAGGGCAGCATCGATCGCGGTGGCCTGGATGGCGTCGGCTTCGCCTCGCAATGGCGGCGAGATTCAATGGGCGATGGCATCGGTGACGGCGGTCAGCCTCACCGTGGCCCGGATCTCGCCGGTGGCCTCGTCACGGTGGGTGGCATGGCATCGAGGCGCAGCCAGCCCAGAGCGTGGCCGTCGAGCGTGAGCCCGGCTCCGTCGACGAGCGCGGCGATGCGCTCGGCGGCGTCGAGGGCGGTGCGGGTCGAGCCGCGCTTGCCGAACACGGTGAGAGCGAGGCTGATCCGGTATCGCCTTGCGCCGTCGACGGAATCGTCGCGGGCCTCGGCGTCGCCGAACACGGCGTAGAGCGGCACGGCGCCCGGCGGAGGCTCGTCGGAGAGGCGCAGCGCGCCGCCCATGGCCTCCGCGAGGATCGCGTCGCCGCCGAGTGCGGCGAGGATGGCGGCGCGCAGGGGAAGCAGGGGGCTCGTCATGCCGCCTCTCCCGGTGAGATTTCCTCGACCTCGCAGACGAGGTCGCGGCGGCCGCCATCCGGGTCGGCGGCGGAGCGGATGGCGAAGCGGCGCGGGCCTGCGGCGAGGCGCATCTCGGGGGACACCCCCGCGCGCCAGCGCAGGGCGAGGCGATAGACGACAGCCGCATCCCCGCGGCCGTTGCGTCGCCGTGCGTCGGTCTCAGCGCGTTCGAGTGAGCCCCAGACCACGGGCCCGGCCACGTAGCGGCGCAGGCTGCCGCCGAACCCGTCCGGCGCGTCGAGAGGCATTTCGAGCACGAAGCGTCGCCGCCGCGCGCCGATGGGCGTGTGGGTCATGGGGAACGTTCCGATGGTGGAAGGCGGGCCTCGTCCCCGCCCGGGGGCGCCGCCGCGCGCTGCGCCGGCCCGCTCCACGGCGGTTTGGCGCGGGCGAGGAAAAGGCGGCGCGCAGGGGGCCGGGCGTCCGGAGCGTTTAGAGGTGCATCAGCCAATGCTGCGCCACGAGTTCGGCGACGGCCGGCGGCGGTGCGAGCAGGTTGTCGGGGGTCGCATCTCCCCGGTTCTCGAACCAGTCGGCGACGAGCATGCGGATCGCCTGGGCGAGCGGGGCCGGAACGGGTGGCCCGTCGCCGCCGCAGCCGGCGGTGACCTCGATCAGGGCGGCCTTGCGCAGCAGCAGCGGCACGGCCGGGTCGACGCGCAGGCAGGGCGCCTCCCATGGGTCGGGGCCGACGCGCAGCAGGCCGGTGTCGATCTCCTCGACCACCGCATCCGCGCCGACGATCCCGGCCCGCACGACCGACAGAAGTGGGCTGAGCGGCAGCGGCAGCACGCCGCCGGCCGGCCAGGCGGTGAGCATCAGCCGGTAGCGGGCCGGCCGCACGAGCCGGCGCGTCGCCGCCTCGATGCTGGCGCGGGCTGCGGTGATGAGGCCAGTGATCAGGGCATCCTCGCCGCTCTCGTCATCGTCGAGCCGCAAGTAGCCGCGCATCTCGGTGAGGCTCACCGGCTCGACGCCGAGATCCGCGACGCGTATCGGGGTCATGCTTCACCTCCCGCAGAGATGGTGTTCGATGCACAGGGCGCGACACGGCGTGGGCCGGCTTGCCAGCTTCGTATTGCTGGCGTTTTGCGGCCTCGGTCTCGGCTCCGCCGCTGCCATCACGGGCGGCCGCGACGCGCCGCATTCGGCCGAGGCGCGCTCCGCCGTGATGGTGCTCACCTCGAAGGGCGGCGCCTGCACCGGCGTCGTGGTGGCGCGCGATGCGGTGCTCACGGCCGGCCATTGCGTGCAGGGCTTCGCCGAGAACCGCGTTCATTTTCGCGACGAGGCCGGCAAGCCCGTTCTGCTCGATGTCGCGGCCCGTGCGGTCCATCCGGGCTACGACGCGGACGCGATTCGCGGCCGCACGCGCTCGATCGATCTCGCCCTTGTGCGCGCGCGTGAGCCCCTGCCCGCCCGATTCGTGCCGACGGCCTTGAGCGATGCGATGCCCGGCCAGGGCCAGTCCCTCACCTTCGGCGGCTACGGCGCGGTGCGCGGCGACGATTTCCGCTCCACCGGCACATTCCGTCTGGTCGATCTGCCGGTGGTCGAGCCGCACGGGCCGAGCCGCATCCTGGTCTGGCTGCACGCGGCCCGGGCCGGCGGCTGCAACGGCGATTCCGGTGGGCCGATCTCGGACGGCAGCGGGGTGCTCGCCGTCGCGGCCTGGGTGCAGAAGGTCTGCGGCGGCCTCACGCAAGGCGTGCTAGTCGGGCCGCAGCGCGCCTGGATCGACCGGACCCTGGCGGGCTGGGGCAGCGCCGCGCGTTGGTCACACTGAGCGCCGCAGGCCATCTTCGCCAGGGAACTCCAGCTTGGCCAGGGCATTGGCTTCGGCTAGCCTGGACGTCCGAAGGTTTCGAGGCGCGCCGGGCGCTGGAGACAACACCATGGCCGCAGGTCCCGTCCGTGCCGCGATTGCCGGCGCCGTTCTCGGGCTCGTTCCTCTCTCAGCCCAGGCCGTGGTGCAGGGTCAGGTCAGCCGCGATCCCGACGGGTTGCGCGCCTCGGTGGTGCGTATCGAGAGCACGACCGGCGAGATCTGCTCCGGCACGCTGATCGCGCAGGATCTCGTCCTCACCGCCGCGCATTGCGTGCAGCATCAGGCCGGATACAGCGTCGTGGTGGTCGATCCCTCCTTCAGGCAGCGGCGCATCCCGGCCCTGGCGGCGACAACCCATCCCGATTTCGTGCCCGGCACCTCGCCGGAGGATCAGCCCGGCATCGACCTGGCGATGCTGAAGCTCGCCCAGCCCGTCGGCCCCGGCTTCCGCCCCCTCGATCCGAGCGGCAACGGCTCCATCGATTCCGGCGAGGGCGTCGACATCGCCGGCTTCGGCGTGGTGGCCGAGAACAAGCGCGGCACCGCGCGCACCCTGCGCACGGCCCGCCTCGTCTCGATCGGCTCGCTCCAGGTCGCCAACCGGGTCACGGTGGTCACCGACGCGCGCCGCCTCGCCGAGACGGCCGGCGCCGGTGCCTGCCTCGGCGATTCCGGCGGGCCGATCCTGCGCAACGGCCGCATGGTCGGCGTGGTGAGCTGGTCGAGCGGCGCCATGCGCCAGGACAAGCGCGCCCGCACCGCCTGCGGCGGCTTCACCGCCGTCACGCCCACCGGCGAGCATGCGAGCTGGATCCGGGCCCGCGCCTCGCAGCTCGAGGCGATGCAGGCCTCCGCGACCGAGGTCCGCCCGGTGGAATGGGCGGCGAAGCCCGGCCGCCGCCGCGCGCGCTGAGCGTCACGCGCCGGTCCCGGCTGGATCGCTTCGGCCTCGCCCTGCACCGACGGGCGAGACGGGAACCCGATCCCGTCAGCCGGAAGCCGGGCGAAATGCCGGTTCGGCCAGATGCGCGGCGTGCTCGCGCAGGTCGTCCGGCCATGCCGTGATCGCCGCCGCGAAGCCTTTCGCATCGCCTGCATAGAGCGCCCGCGCCGCATCCTCGTAGCCGGGCCGGTCGCCGGCGGCCGTCGCCATGAAGCGGTCTGCGGCTTCCTGGGCGCGCCGCCGCTCCTCCGGACCCGAATCGGCACGGCGCGCCTCCTCGACGAGCCGGCGCAGGGCCACCGAGGCTCCGCCCGGCTGAGCGCCGAGCCAGTCCCAGTGGCGCGGCAGCAGCGTCACCTCGCGGGCGACGACGCCGAGCTTCGGCCGGCCCGGCCCCCGCGCCGGTGGCTCCGGCGCCGCGAGCCGAGCCCGCAGCTCGGCCTCCGATCCGCGCAGGTCGGCATCGACCGTGCGTCCCGTGGCGTCATCGAAGACGAGGACCTGGGCGCTCACATCCTCCGCGAGCAGCGCCTTCACCGTGACGAAGACGTCGCCCGGCGCTCCGCGCGCCAGGCGGTTGCCGCCATGAAAGGCCGTGTAGATCCGTTCGTCCCTGGCCATCGCCGCCTCCTGTCTGACGGCTATTTTACCCGGATCAATCACGGAATCAATATCATCCGGATAAAATATGAAAGTCAGTTATCATACAGTATGCCACCAAAATACTTCGCGTCGGATACGGAGATCGCAGTACCCAAGCAGAAAAAATTCCGGTCATTGATCAAATCGTAATCAGTAAAGCGCCATGTTCATGCTGGCTTTCACTGAGTTCGCTGCCATGAGCAAATGGGTTCCCGCCGTCGCCTCGATCGGGCTGATCTGCATCATGGTGCTGCCGACGCCGGGCGTGCTCGGGATCACGATCGGCACCTGCTGCCTTCTCGCCATCATCATTTCGGCCAGCCTCATCCTGTTCGAGCGTGTCCTCGACACGGTGGCGAAGCCGGTGGCTGACGCATTTCGCCGGGTCGTGAAGGGTAAGAAGCGCTCCGTCCATGCCGCCTCCCTCGTGACGCGCAAGCGATAGCGGCCTGCGCGCCAGCCGAGGTCAGGCGAACTTCAGAAGCTTGATCGCGTCGAAATCCTGCACGCCGCCACCGACGCGCTTGGTCGTGTAGAACAGCACGTAGGGCTTGGCGGAGTAGGGATCGCGAAGCGTCCGCAGCCCGGTCCTGTCGACCACGAGATAGCCGCGCTTGAAATCGCCGAAGGCGATCGAGAGGCTGCCCGAGCCGATATCGGGCATCGCCTCGGCCTCCGCGACGGGGAAGACCATCAGCGTCGCGGCGCGGTCGGCCGCGCTCGGCGGCTGCCAAAGGTAGTTGCCGTCGGCATCCTTGAACTTGCGGATCGTGCTCTGCACGCGGCGGTTCAGGACGAAGGTGGCGTTCTGGCGGTAGCCGGCGCGCAGGGCATAGATCAGGTCGAACAGCACGTCGGCCGGGTTGCTCGCCGGGAAGGCCGAGGCCGTGCCGGTGCCGAGGAAGCCGATCTTGCCGGGCGCCCAAGACGCGTTGGCCACGGTGTCGTAGGCGAGGAAGCCGTGCGGCCGGCCGATGCCGTTGCCGGTGACGAAGGCCGTGCTCTCCTGCTCGGCGAAGACGTCCTCCACCTCGGCCGAGAGCCAGGCATCGATGTCGACCACCGCGTCGTCGAGCAGCGTCTGCGTCGCCGCCGGCATGGCGTAGAGCTCCATGGCCGGGAAGCTGAGCTCCGAGAGGTTCGGCGCGTCGGTCTGCGGCCGCGCCGCCGTCTCCGCCACCCAGCCGGCGGCCGGGCCGGTGGGCGAGAAGGCGCGCTTGTAGAGGCCGCCGGAGATGGTCTGCACCGTCGCCAGCGCCCGGATCGGCGAGATCTGCGCGAGGCGCCGCAGCACCTCGCGCTCGATCGTCGCCGGCACGAGGTAGCCGCCATCCGGCCCGGAGCCGGCCGAGAGCGCCTTCTCCTCGAGCCGCTTCAGTCCCGTGCTCTCGCCGGCCCGAACATAGAGATCGAAGGCAGCCTTATGCTCGGTGCCCGCGATGTCGCGCGGCCCCCGTCGGAGCCGGCGAGCGGCGGCCGGGCGCGGTCGAGGCTGATCCGGTCGAGCCGGAACCTGGCCTCGTCGAGGGCCGTGTCGATCCGGGCGAGCTTCTCCTCGGTGAGCACGTCGGCCGAGAGCCGGGTCTCGATCTCGCCGAGCCGGGTGTCGTTGGCCTCCTTGAAGGCCTCGAAGGCGCGCGCGAAACCCTCGAGCGCCGCATCGACGGCGCCGGTGGCGGCCTTGTGCTCGGTGAGCGGAGAGGCGGACTTGGTCTCGATGGGGCTGTGTGCGGTCATGCAATCCTCGACGGTTGACGGTGATCGTGAATGCAGGCGCGCATGCGCTGCGCCTGGCTTCGGAGACGGCCGGCGAGATCGGTCGATGCCTGCGTCAGCATGCGCGCGCCGGGCTGGAGCGGGAAGGTCACCAGCGAGACCTCCCAGAGATCGACCGCGACGAGCCGTCGCCCGCCGCGCTCGGGCATCGCCCTCACCACGCGAAACCCGATGGAGAGACCGTCGAGACGCCCTCGCGCATCAGCGCGTCGACCTCGCGAGCCCGCTGCACGGCGAGATTCAACCGCCCCTCGACGCGAAGCCCCCGCGCATCCTCGACGAGCGAGAGCCAGCGCCCGATCGGCTCGGCCGGATCGTGCTGCCAGAGCATCCGCACCCCGGCCGCGCCCCGCCGGGCGACGCTCGCAGCGAAGGCGCCTGCCACCACCGTGTCGCGGCCGAGATCAGGCACGCCGAACACACTGGCAAAGCCGGCAAAAAGACCGTCCACTGGGACACCTCCGGTGATGCAGAGTGCCGGGCGCCGTCATGGCACGGCAGCGAAAAGGCGACGGGCGCGCGGGCTCAGTCCCCGCCTTCCGCCATGGCGGCCGGATATCCTGCCGCCTGGCGCTTCTCGGCCAATGTGAGGAAATCCGCGTTCGCCACGCGCCGCCACAGCGATTCCCGCTCGACGGCGAGCGCCTCGATGGCATCGAGGTCGGGCTCCAGCCGGGCCGGGCCAAGGGCCGGCTCGAGCCAGGTGGCGATGGCGGCCGCGGTGCGACGCACGAGCGGCACGATGGTCTGGCGGTAGAAGGCGCGGTTCGCCTCGGCGTAATTGGCGTGGGTGTTGTCGCCCGGCAGGCCGAGCAGCAGGGGCGGCACGCCGAAGGCCAGCGCGATCTCGCGGGCGGCCGAGGCCTTGGCCTCCACGAAATCCATCTCCTTCGGCGACAAGGCCAGCGGCCGCCAGTCGAGGCCGCCGTCGAGGAGCAGCGGGCGGCCGGCATTGCCGGCACCCTGGTAGTTCGCCTCCAGCTCGTTCTTTAGCCGGCTGAATTGTGCCTCGCTCAGCGCCGCGCCGGTCGAGGGTGCGAAGACCAAGGCGCCGGAGGGGCGGGCAGCGTTGTCGAGCAGCGCCTTGTGCCAGGCGCCGGCCGCGTTGTGGATGTCGAGGGAGACGGCCGCCGCCTCCATCGGCGAGAGACCGTAATGGTCGTCGAGCGGGTTGAACTGCGCGAGATGCAGGATCGGCGGAAGCGGACCGGTCTGCTCGTAGCGGATGCTGCGCCCGCCCGCGCTGTACAGGTAGGCGCCGATCCAGCCATCGGGGCCAGGGACGGCGCGCATCCGGTCGGGGCGAAGGCAGAACAGCTCACGCGGAACGCCCTCGAGGCCGACGGCTTCGAGATAGGCGTTTCCCGACACCATCAGATGCCCGTAGACGCCCTCCAGGAAGCCCGCGCCGCCCTCGCGCGGGTTCGGCCGGGCCAGCAGCGCGAGCAGCGGATGCGCGTCGCTGCCGCCGTCGAGCGTGAGCGGCAGCGTGGCCGCCGCCTCGGCGACGAGACGCACGCAGCGGTGGGCCACGGCGTTGCGGGCATAGCCCTCGCGGGCGAAGGCCACGGGCTCGCGGGCGGACCAGACCGGCCGGCCCTCGCCGTAGAAGGCCACCGTCGCGGGGGCGGCCTTGGTGGCCGGCGCGTAGCCGGCCGCGCGGGCGAGGCGGTTCAGGAGGTTGGGCATCTGACCTCGCTTCTGCTGCGTCCACCCGACCGGCTCTTCCTGATCTGCCGCGAAGCAGCCTCGCAGCCGGAGGCCAGGAATCGCCGAGACGTCCGGAGCCCTCCCGCGAGAGCGACGCCCCGCGCCGCCACCGGATGAGGGGGCCGGGTGGGATTACCATTCGGGGCTGGCCTGCCTCACAACACCCGCACGCGCGGCTCGGCCTGGGGCGTCAGCATGAGATGCGTCAGCGCCCAGACCAGGGCATCGAGCCGATCGGGCGAGGCGCCGGTGGAGAGGCCGCCGGGGCCGAAATCGCAGAGTTCGTCCTCCAAGGCCGGCAGGGCGCCGACATGGTGGACGCGGCCCCTGGCGTAGAGCAGCGAGACCGGCTCGGCCCGCAGATACTTTCCGCGCGTGGCGCGCACCGGGGTGACGGGCACCGAGGGGTCGACCTCGGCCATCACCGAGGTGACCATCTCGCCGCCCTGGTTCACCTCGACGACGAGGGCGTCGGCGCGCAGCCTGTGATAGAGCGCCAGAGCCGCCCGCGCCCAGCGTTCCGGCGGGGCCTGCCCCAGCGTGGCGTCGGCGATCACATAGGCCGTGCCGTCGGAGGCGAGCCCGGCGGCGACGATGCCGCAGGCATCGGCTCCGGCACGGGAGGAGGCTGGCGGATCGACCGCCACCACCAGCCGCACCAGGACCGGCGCGGCGGCCACACGGGCCGCCTCGATGGCCTCGCGGGTCCAGAGGGCGTCGGCCCGGTCCTCGATCAGCTCACCGTCGAGTTCCTGCCGGCCGAGGCGGGTGCCGGCATAGCGGCCGACCACCGTCTCCAGAAAATGCGGCGCCAGGTTGTGCGCGTTGTCGGCCGTGCGGGCGCGGGTGACGGCGGTGCGCGGATCGTCGAGCAGCCGGCGCAGCAGCGGGACCGGCCGCGGCGTCGTGGTGACCAGGCCGCGCGGATGCGTGCCGAGGCGCAGGCCGAACTGGATCATGTCGAAGGCGGTCTCGGCGTAGCGCCATTTCGCCACCTCGTCGGACCAGGCCGCCCCGAATTGAGGCCCGCGCAGGGAATCCGGCTCCTCCGCCGAGAAGGCGAGGGCGACCGCGCCGTTGGCGAAGGTGAGCCGGCGCCGCGAGGGCTGCCAGAGCGGCCGCGCCCCGCCGAGACAGGGCAGCGCGAGCAGGCCCGAGGGCCCCTCGATCATCACGTCGCGCACGTCGGCATAGGTCTCGCCGACGAGGGCGATGCGCCCGACCGGCTCCGGCGTCAGACCGGGATCGCCATGGGCAAGCCCGCGCACCCATTCCGCGCCGGCCCGCGTCTTGCCCGCGCCGCGCCCGCCGATGAAGGCCCAGGTCGTCCAGTCGCCGGGCGGCGGAAGCTGGTCGTCGCGGGCGAGCTGCAGCCAGTCATCGGCGAGCGCCGCCAGATGCTCGGGCGGCAGGCTCTCCAGGAAGGCCGTCAGCGTGCCGGCCTGCCGCGAACGCCTCATAGCGTCGCGCGAGATCCGCGCGGAGGGCGGCGAGATCCTGCCAGCGCTCTCCATCCGCGTCTCCGTCGGGGTCGGTTAAGCGTGGGCCGAGAGGTCGTCGAGGAGGCGCTTGAGGCCACCGAGGTCGCGCAGGAGCCGCGCGGTGTCGTCGGCCGGGCCGGCGCTGCGCAACTTGTCGTCGAAGGCCGCGATCTGGCGGGCGATGTGGTAGCGCAGGGCCGCGTCGAGATCGGCGAGGTCCGGTGCCCCCGCCGGCAGCGGCCGCGTCGCGGGGGCCCTCACCGCCGTGAGCCCGCAGGCCAGCATCAGGACGCCGGTCTCGTCGCGCTTCACCCCCATCGCCTCGGCGAGGTCGCCCGGATCGAGGTCGCCGCGCCCGAGTAGCCGGGCGGCCGCCGCCACGCGCCGCTTCGTCCAGTAGCGCGGATTGGTCTCGAGCCGGGAGGCGCGTGTCCAGGGCCGGATGCGCGCCTGGCTGTTCCAGAGACGCACGGTCGCGACGGGGACGCCCGTCTGCGCGGCGATGGCCACCATGCTGAGATCGCTGTCTTCCAGCAGGGCCAGGACGCCTTGGCGCGTCTCCGGCGTGTGCGGGCTCCGGAATGCCATCGCCGCCCCCGCCGTCTCGTCACACCTCTGGAACGTTCACTGTTTGTACTCAAGCAGCGTCGCGCTGTCAATCGCAAAATTCCTATCGAAGGAATTTATTGTGAGATGAGGGGATGCAGAGGAAAAGCGGCGGACCGGAACCCGTAGCGCGAAACGCGGCTCGGTCCGCCACCCGTTCGGCTTCGCCGTGACGAAACCGGAGCGGTGTCCTTTAAGAGCGCCCGCAGGCCTCGGCTGCAATGGGTAGAAAGTACGCCTTCGAAAGGAGCACGCCGATGGTTGCTGCCGGCGAGCGGGGGCAGCCCGGTGCTGAGCGTCATCCATCGTACAGTTCGGGAAATTTCTCCTCAGCGCCGCGTTCGTTTGTATTCCCCTACAGGAGACACGATGAACACGATCCGACTCGCCCTTCTGGGTGGCTTGATGCTCGCTTCCCCGGCGATCGCGCAGCCCGCGACGGCTCCGGGCGCGGGGCAGCCGGCCTCCCGTCCCGTCACCGGCGGGCAGAACAACACCGGCAACGACCGAGACGCCGTCGTGCCGCGCGGCTCCACCGGCGCCGACACCTACCAGTCAAATTCCTCCGCGGCCGGCAACGCCGCCCAGCCGGAGCGCGCCGTGCCGCAGGGCAGCGGTGGCGCGAGCGGCAGCGGATCGTCCCAGTAAGGCGCGTCCCGAGGCCGCCCGGCACCGGCTGGGCGGCCTGCCGCAGGATGGGCCTCCCCGACGTCAGGGATAGACGAACGGGTCGAGACCCCGGCCTTCCCGGTGATCGACTGCCGCGCGCAGTCGCCCCCTCCATTCCGACCCCTCTGCCATGCCGACCGGCCCCGGACGCTCAAGGCCGCTGCCCGGCCAGCCGGGCTGCGTGCGGCGCGGCACATCGCTCCGGTAACCGGGATGCGAGGCTCGCGAACATGAACGGAAGCCGACAGACGATCTCACCGCCCGTTCAAGAGGACGTGGCTAGGGTCGCTGGGCTCAGAGATCCCTCGAAGGGAAGTTACGACGCCATGGAAACCGAAGCCCTTGAACGGCCCGCCGATCTCGCTGTCTGGCCTGCTCTCACCGAGAGTGCCGCGCAGATGGTCTCCACGCATTACGCGAGTCTGCGCGAGGCGCTCGCCGCCGCGGCCCGCGTCCTGGCCGATTCGTCCCGGCAGCCCTGGATCATCACCGAGGACGGCGAGATGCTCGCCCCAACCGCCATCCGCGGCTATCTGAACTGAGTAATTCATCCGCACGCATCGAATCGTGCACCGGCCCGTTCGCGCCCATCGGGGCTGCGTCGGCATCCCAAGGCCGCCCATCGAGGCGGCCTTTTTGCTGTCGATCGCGCGGCTATGCTGCCAATTGTGAAGCGGCGGTGAGACGCCAAGAACTGACCAAATCTTCTCCCGCGTAGCCCAATGTGGTGTTGTCGCAGGGATCTTATCGAACTATTGAATAGTTAATCTGGCCGAATCAGTCGACGCCCTATTCCGGGCGAGTTCTGTCGTGAAGAAGGCGAGTGAGTTTCTGCAGAACCTTGCGGATATGCTCGCGAACCTGCGCGTCTTTATCCGAAGAGACCTTAACAGTATTTTCTCTTAGGGTCCGCTCCTCTTCAGGCACGACATGGGTACTCCTCTGCTAAAAAGGCTGAGTACTCGACTTAGCGGATATCCAATTCAACATTCATACCACATATTAGATCAACAATACAGTGAAGATTGCAGCGGTCCACCCTCAAGCTTGTGGTTTACTGCGTACTCACGGGCCGAAATGGCTGTCCTGGCCGTCAGCCTAGGAGAGGAAAGTGTTGGCGCGATATTATTTCGACTTGGATGACGGGCAAACGATCATCCGCGACGAGGATGGCGTCATTGCCGACAACTTCGCTCAAGCCGTTGAGCAGGCCCGTCGCGCCGTCGAAGAGATGCGCGCCAGCGGGGAGCTTCCCGAGACGACCGATGGCTGGTTCCTCATCATCCGCGACGAGGATGGCGACGAGCTGAAGCGCGTTCAGCTTTGACGCCGTGACGGTCGCCCGATGCCGCCGCCAAGCGCGGCCCAAGACTGGAGCCTGTATGCGTCTCGACGCCAAAACCGCACGGGAATCAGCGGGTTGCAGGTCTTCCGTCCGTGCCCCGAGATCCACGTCCCGTAGGTCGATATCGATGTAAGCGACGGACGGCGAACCTTCAGAGACGCCACCGGCAAAGTCATCCGTGAAGCCTCGCTCTCGCGACGGAGCAACGGGCGGATGAGAGAACGCTTTCGAACCTTTGCTTTGCGCGCAATCCGGAATGCATTAAGTATCCAATCCGACCGCCGGCAACGAAGCTTGCGGCAACCCAAGGCGGAAACCTGGGCGCGATGGGGCGGTTTTTCTTCGATATTTACGATGGCGTCGAGCTACGCGACGATGTCGGCCGCGACATGGAGGACGGCGCGATCCTGCGCGCCGAAGCGCTCAAGGCCGTGACCCATCTCGCTGCAGCCGAAGCGGAAGATGCAAGAGAGACGACGCTCGTTCTGACAGTGCGGGACGAGGGGGGTAACCGTCGGCTGAAGGTGCGTCTGGTGTGTCAGGTCGAGGAGTTCTAGCCGCCTCCTTCCCGAGCTCCATCAGAACCATATCCAGGAGAGTTCGAAGGCGGAAACTGCCTTTCCTCCCGAGGATGGACCGAGCCTCCTGGCAGAGAGCCGTGACACCCCCGAGAGCGCAGTGATCGTCCGGCACGTACAACCTCGATCGATAGTCCCATTCTTAAGCAGGCTAGTTCTTCTTTTCCGGAGGCGTCCAGCAGCCTTCGGTTGAATGTCCGCAACTGTACAGTTCCAGGGCGATCACCTCGCTAGCCGCGCCGTCATGGCGAGGCGAAGAGCCGGTGCAGGCGCTCCCATCATGTGGCGGCCCCGAGCGGAGACATCACAGAAACCGGTCTGTGCCCTCATCGTGCTGATGTCTCAGTTCAGGGGTTCCCCTGACGGGTCCCGTTGTCTTGTCCGATCCGAAGCGGCTTTCGGTCCGGGCCGAATCGATGAACAGGCGGGCCTCGCCCTCTCTGATGCCGAGACTGCGCAAGGCGTAGAGCGACATGCCGAGCGACAATTCCCGCTCTCCCATCAGGACAAGCCCCACCCGATCCTCCTCGAGCCGCAGCCGCTCGGCTTCACTGTGGGTGCGCACCACCGTGTCGATCGCCGGGTTCAACGCGCGTGCGGCCTCCACGAGCCGGTGGGCCTGATGCGGATCGGGCGTGGCGATCACGAGCAGATGCGCCTCCCGGATGCCGGCCGCTTCGAGAATCCCGGGCGCCGTTGCGTTCCCGAAGACCGCCGGAATGCCGGCTGCGCGCAGATCCAGCACGCGACGCCGGTCGCGCTCCACCACCACAAAGGGCAGATCCCAGGCCTGCAGCGTCGCGCCGATACTGCTGCCCACGCGCCCGTAGCCGACGATCACGACGTGGTTGCGTCTGCGCGACGTCTCGGACGAGGCGGCCGCGTCGGCCGCGCCTCGGCCCTTGAAAGGCGCAGCAAGGCCCGGATGCCTGGCGACAACCTGCTTCATCTGCGCCGCGAGGGCGAAGAACAGCGGGTTTAACGTGATCGAGAGCAGGGCGCCTCCCAGGATCAGATTGCGCCCCTCTTCCGGCAGCAGTTTCAGAGAGAGGCCGAGCGTCACCAGGATGAAGGAGAATTCGCCGATCTGGGCCAGGCTCGCGGCGATGGTCAACGCCGTGCCGATCGGGTGCCGGAAGGCGACGACGATCGCCACGGCGGCGAGTGACTTGCCGATCATGATCACGCCGAGCACCGCGAGGACCGAGAGCGGCTCGCGCAGGAGAATGCTCGGATCGAACAGCATGCCGATCGAGACGAAGAACAGGACCGCGAAGGCGTCTTGGAGCGGCAGGGAATCGGCTGCGGCCTGATGGCTGAGATCCGACTCGGCGAGCACCATTCCCGCGAAGAAGGCCCCGAGCGCGAAGGAGACGCCGAACAGCTCCGCCGAGCCGAAGGCGATCCCCAGCGCCATGGCCAGAACCGCGAGGGTGAACAGCTCACGCGAGCCGGTCCGCGCCGCCTGATCCAGCAACCAGGGGATGACGCGGCGTCCGGCAACCAGCATCAGGCCGGCGAAAAGCCCGACTTTGGCGAGCGTCAAAACGACGGTGAGCAGCAGGCTCCCGGCATAGCCGGGCCCGACCAGATGCCCGATGAAGGCGTTGACGGTGCCGGCCGTCGTGTGGGTGGTAGCCTTCGCTTCGCCGCCGAGGGAGGGCGCGATCGCCGGCAGGACGACGAGCGCGAGCACCATCGCCAGATCCTCGACGATGAGCCAGCCCACGGCGATGCGCCCGTCATCGGTGTCGAGCAGA
Organism: Methylobacterium gnaphalii; assembly: GCF_007992215.1. Taxonomy (GTDB): domain Bacteria; phylum Pseudomonadota; class Alphaproteobacteria; order Rhizobiales; family Beijerinckiaceae; genus Methylobacterium; species Methylobacterium gnaphalii. The sequence goes on from NZ_BJZV01000006.1 coordinate 88,645, forward strand.
CCGCGCTCCTCCAGGGCCCGCAACAGCACCACGGTGCTCGCGACCGACAGCGCGAGGCCGAAGACCAGTCCCTGGCCGAGGCTCCACCCCCACGCCGCGGCAAGGCCGACGCCCATGGCCGTTGCCGCCACGATCTGCACGACGGCCCCCGGCAAGGCGATCGCGCGCACGGCCATGAGGTCCTTGAAGGAGAAGTGCAGACCGACGCCGAACATCAGGAGGATGACGCCGATCTCCGCCAGCTGGCCCGTGAGATTGCTGTCTCCGACAAATCCCGGCGTGTACGGCCCGAGGAGAACGCCCGCGAGCAGATAGCCGACCAGGGGAGGCAGCCTGAGACGCTGCGCGAGCATTCCGCAGACGAAAGCGAGCGTCAGGCCGACAGCGATGATGGCGATCAGTTCGGTCGCATGCGGCAAGGGATCGTGGCCTTCGGAAACGGACGGGGTGTTCGCAACAATGATCTTAGACGCAGGCGGCCGGGAGACAGATCCCGGCGGGAGCGCCATGCGGCCTCAGCGCAGCCGAACGGGCGAGGCAGGCAGGGGCGAGCGGAAGCCGCCGACGCCACGGCCGTCGGGAGGCCGCCAGACGCGGTCGTCCCGGGCGCAAAGGCTGCGACGCATCCTGGCCCGGGAGGCATGGCCCGCGCCGGGGTGACCGGGGCAGCCTCGTCCGGCCGGCTCGCGAGACCTCGCGGCCCTCCACCGATGCGGGCGGCCCGGATGCTGGGACCTGCGGGGAGGGCATGTTCGACGAGGCGGGCTGCGCGGCCTTCCCGACGCGCGTGCGGTTCCCTGCCTAAGCGGGGAGCGGCGATGCGGCGGGCCGGCTGGAGCCTTACCCGCCCTTTGCGCTGGCAGACGGCTCGGATGAGTCTGCCTCATCCACGAGCCCGCGCCGTTGGGGTCTGGCCTTGCACCCTGCACGCCGGAGAGGGGGAAACGTTCAGCTGAGAGCTCCCGTGACGTCGACGAAGCCTTGCGCCCCCGTTGCCAGGCAGGCCTCGAGCAGCAGGCAGAGTCCGCCAAGGAGCACGACCCCGGTCGCGGCTCGCACGAGATCTCTCGTGCGAACGGGCGGCCTGGCCGGCCGGCCGGCGAGCGAGCTTCGCGCTCTGCGAGCATGCGAGGAGGTGCGGTGCATGGGGCGACTCCGCAGCGGAAGGTGTCGTTTTGTGAACGCTCCCTGGTTGAGCCTTCATCCCGGCGCGCGCCGCTTGCCGACCTTGCCTGTGCGCTGTCGCACAAGGTTTGAGGGGAAAAGAGATTTCGCCCTGCTCGTTGTCGACGATGACTGAGCTTGGACTGTTCTTCAGGCCGAGGCAGGCCCTCACGAGGCCCCACCATTCCGCAAAGACCGATCGGGCCGGAGCCGGGACAATCGCCGCTGCCCCGCGGCTCAATGCTGGACGAAGCCGGCCGCCATGTTGATGGCGAGGGCCAGGATGCTGGTGTTGAAGAAATACGCGTAGATCGTCTGCACCGTCGCGATGCGGCGCATGCGCTTCGAGGTGATGTCGGTGTCGGAGGTCTGCGACGTCGCGCCGATCGTCACGGAGAAGTACAGGAAGTCCCAGAAATCAGGGTTCGCGTCGCCGTTAAAGTCCAGCCCGCCGCGGCTGCCGCCCTTCTCGTCCGAGCCGTAATAGACATGGGCGTAGTGGATCGTGAAGACGATCTGCACGAAGACCCAGGTGCAGACCATCGTCGCGGCGGCCAGGGCGAGATGGGCCGCCTTGTAGCCGTCATGCTCCTGCTGGCCGAAGACCAGCATGGCGACGGAGCCGATGCTCGCGGCCGCGGCCAGGATGGCGAAGAGCGAGATCACCGGCGCGCTGTCGTCGAGGCGCGAGGCCTCGCGGCGCAGGGCGTCGGGTGTGCCGTCGGCGGCGTTCCAGGTCACCATGGTCGTGTAAACCACGACAGCGGCGCACCAGCCGAGGAGCAGGCGCGTCCAGATCGAGGCGAAGGGCAGGGCCGCCGTCAGCACGAGCGCGACGAGGATCGCGCCGAGGAGGCGCGGGCGCATCCAGAAGGCCCGAAACGGGTTCACGGACATGCGGCGCTCCCCGCCTCGGGCAGGCCGGGCCGCCTCGCTCAGGACAACCCGGCCGCCTCGCGGAGCGCGGCGTTGAGGCGATCCTGCCAGCCCGGCCCGTCGGCCTGGAAGTGTTCCAGCACGTCGCGATCGATGCGCAGCGAGACCTGCTCGCGCGCCCCCGGAATGACCGGCCCCTTCGCCACGGATGCGGCCTCGACCGGCTTCGTGGTGGTCTTCTTGAAGGCCGCCTCCGCCGCGTCGCGGGCGCTCATCGTCGATCGTGCCATGGCTCTCGCTCTCCGCCGGCCGGAGGATCCGCCGGCCCGTCCCGCTCGTTGCCGTATCGATGCGCCGAGCCGCGCGTCCGCGCAATGGGGCACGCCGACATCCCGTTCCCGCCGCGCAGTGGGGTGATGACAGGAAATCAGAGGATCGAAGCGATCGCGGCGATCGATGTCGTGCCTGCCCCTGGTGTTGAGGGGGCAAGCCGTGTTTCAAGCAGCCTGCAACAAGAGACGTGAGGGAGCGAAACCTTGAAGAGATTCTGGATGGCGGCCGTTGTCGGGCTCGCCACGATTGTTCCGGCCCTGGCACAGCCCTATGGCGGGCGGGACTACGGCTACGACAGACGCGATTACGACCGCGACTACCGTGACCGCGGTTACAATGACCGCGACTACCGCGGACGCGAGCGCAACCGCGGCGACTATGCCTTCGACGAGCGCGAGTACCTGCGCTGCAACCCCGATGTCCGCCGCGCCATCGTGAACGGGCAGGTGACCTCCGGCCTCGCCCATTACCGCACCTTCGGACGCCGCGAGAACAGACGCCTGAGCTGCTGACCGGGGCCCGTTCCGGGACATGGCCGCCGCCGGGGCGGCCGACGATGCGGCCCGCCCGGCTCTCGCCGGACGGGCCGCAGCCGCTATGGGCCGCAGCCTCGCCGGTTGACGGCGGCGCGGGTGCCTGCCATCGCGAGACGACGCGCGAGACAGTGCCAGGGCGCCATGACCGACCTCTTCGAGACGATCCGCCGGACCCTCGTGCCGATCCACAAGGAGGGCTACCCCTTCATCCTGATCGGCATCGTGCTCACGGTGCTGCTCGGCTACTTCGCCCAGGCCTTCTTCTGGATCTTCCTGATCCTGACGCTCTGGGTCTGCTACTTCTTCCGCGATCCCGAGCGGGTGGTGCCCTCCGGCGAGGGCCTCGTCATCGCCCCGGCCGACGGGCGCGTGAACCTGATCTCCACCGTGGTGCCGCCGCCCGAGCTCGACCTCTCGCACGAGCCGATGCTGCGCATCTCGGTCTTCATGAACGTGTTCGACTGCCACGTGAACCGCGTGCCGGTGACCGGCCGGATCGGCCAGATCCACTACACGCCCGGGCTCTTCCTCAACGCCGAGCTCGACAAGGCCAGCGACGACAACGAGCGCAACGGCCTCGTCATCGAGACGATCCACAAGGGCGTGCCGCTGCGCGTCGGCGTGGTGCAGATCGCCGGGCTGGTGGCGCGGCGCATCGTCGGCTTCGTCTCGGCGGGCGACACGCTTCAGACCGGCGAGCGCTTCGGCCTGATCCGCTTCGGCTCGCGGGTGGACGTCTACCTGCCGACCACCGCCCGCGTGCTGGTTGGACTCGGCCAGAAGTCGGTGGCCGGCGAGACGGTGCTCGCTGATCTCGGGGGCGGCCCGGAGCGGGCGTTCCGCCGTATCTGAGCGCCGAGCGGACGGAGGCGACATGGACGATCTTTTCCCGCCCTTCGCGCCGGATGCGAACGAACCCCGGCGGCGGCGGTTCAAGCCGATTCCGTTCCGGATGATCGCGCCGAACATGATCACGCTGCTCGCGCTCTGCCTCGGGCTGACCGCGATCCGGCTGGCCTTCGAGGGGCGATTCGAGCCGGCCGTGATCTCGGTGGTGGTGGCGGCGGTCCTCGACGGGATCGACGGGCGCGTGGCGCGCCTGCTCAAGGGCACCTCGCGCTTCGGCGCCGAGCTCGACTCGTTGGCCGACTTCGTGAATTTCGGCTGCGCGCCGGCCCTGATCCTCTACGGATTCGCGCTCCACCACCTGAAATCGGTCGGCTGGATCGTGGCGCTCGTCTTCGCCATCGCCATGGCGCTGAGGCTCGCCCGCTTCAACGCGATGCTCGACGATCCGAACCGGCCCGAATGGAAGAAGGACTTCTTCGTCGGCATGCCGGCACCGGCCGGCGCGCTCACCGGCATGCTGCCACTCTACCTGCACTTCCTCGGCCTGACCTTCGAGCGCTGGGCCGCGCCGGTGCTGCTCGTCTACGTCCTGTGCATCGCCCTCCTCGTGGTCTCCACCGTGCCGACCTTCTCCGGCAAGACCTGGGGCAAGCGCGTGCCGCGCGAGCACGTGCTGCCGATCTTCCTCGTCCTCGTCGTGGTGTTCGGCCTGGTGATCAGCTTCCCCTTCGAGACGATGGTGACGCTGGCGGTCGTCTACCTCCTCGCCCTCCCGGTCGGCGCGATGCAGTACCGCCGCCGCGTGAAACTGGAGGCGGCTGCGCCAACGCTGAACGAGACCCACGAGCCCTGACCCCTTCCCGGGCAGGGTGGGACGGTGCGATCGCTCAACCCCGCCGCGCCACCACGAAGAGGCGTGGAAAGCGCAGCAGCACCCGCCCGTCGCGCCGCCGCGGATAGGCCTCTTCCAGCGCCGCCTCGTAGGCCGCGAGGAAGCCGGCCCGCATGTCGTGGTCGAGCGGTGCCAGGAAGGGCCTCAGGCCCGTCGCCTGGAGCCAGGCGACGATCGCAGCTGCATCGGCCAGTGGGTGGACATAGGTCGTCTCCCAGGCGTCAACGCTGCAATTGGCCTCCCGCAACCAGTCGTAATAGGCCGCTGCCGGCGGGATCCGCTCGCGCATCGACTCGGCATCGCCGATCAAGTCGCTCCAAGGTCCGTCGGCCGCCACCCTGCGCATCAGAGCATGCGAGGGTTCGTTGAGGTTGTTGGGCACCTGGAACGCGAGGCAGCCGCCAGGCCGAAGCAGGCGCGCGAGCCGCGGGACCAGGGTCTCATGGTCGGGCAGCCATTGCAGCACGGCGTTGGAGAAAATCAGGTCCGGCGGATGGTGCGGCGCGTAGTCGCGAAGGTCGGCCTGCACGAAGTCGACGCGCGGCAAGGTGCTCCGAGCCTGGGCGAGCATGTCCGGTGCGCTGTCGATCCCGGTGATGCGGGCCTTCGGGAAGCGCGCGGCGAGCAGTGCGGTCGAATTGCCCGGGCCGCAGCCGAGATCGCAGACTGAAACGCCCTGGTCGAGCGGCACGCGGGCCAGGAGGTCGGCGGCTGGCCGGGTCCGCTCCGCGGCGAAGCGCAGGTACTGCGCGGCGTTCCAATCCGACATGCCGCCCTCACCCACGCGGTGCCTGAATTTCGACCGAGGGATGCAATCGATCGTGGAAAGTCGAGCCCAGCCGCTTGGCATGCCCGCATCCTGCAATAGCCTGACTGCCGGACTCGCAAATTCAGGAGACGACGAATGTTGGAGGAATTCAAGAAGTTCGCTCTGCGCGGCAACGTCGTCGATCTCGCGGTCGGCGTGATCATCGGCGCGGCCTTCGGCGCCATCGTCACCTCGCTCGTACAGGACATCATCATGCCGATCATCGGCGCGGTGACAGGCGGCCTCGACTTCTCGAACTACTATGTCGCGCTGTCATCCAAGGTAACTCCGGGCCTCGCCTACGGCGATGCCAAGAAGCTCGGTGCGGTGGTCGGCTACGGCCAGTTCCTGACGCTCGCGGTGAATTTCACGATCGTCGCCTTCGTGCTCTTCATGGTGATCCGGGCCATGAACAAGCTGAAGACCAAGGAGGAGGCCAAGCCCGAGGCCGTTGCCGAGGTCCCGGCCGATGTGAAGCTGCTCACGGAAATCCGCGACATCCTCGCCGTGCGCACAAAGATTTGAGCCCCACGGCCTCAGCCGGTTTGGAGCGGCGGCTTCAATGTGGGTCCGAAGGCTTCGACAATCTGGTCGAGCGCCTGACCCACGGCCTCAGTGCCCTCCTCGTGCGTCTTGAGGCGGGTCTCAAGCCGTTCGATCTGAGGCACAAATTCGTGTGGTACGCCTGCCTCGTCACCGAGGAAGCGCGGCTTGCCATCGCCAACTGTGTAGATCGTACGAAGCTGTTGGCCGAGATGATCACGCACCGGTTCTGGCAGGCTCGTATCGCTGTCGTCGTTCATAGGTCGTTCGCACCTTGCATCTCTCAGGCAAATCAACGGGCGAACGGATCAAACGTTGCCGAAACGAGGTGAAAACTGTCGAGCAGTGAACGCTGCAACGGTCATTCTATGAAAAAGGCTCCGGCACGAGGTGCCGGAGCCTGTTCTCGACGAGTCGAATAAACTCGTCAGCGTGGGATCAATTGATCACTTCGATAATGTGGCCGCGGGTATCGACGAGGACCGGCGTATCGTTCACGACGGTGTAGCGGGTGCCGCGTGCGACGCGGTACTCGCTCGGCACATCGTAGTAGGTCACGCCGGAGCGGGGCAGCTCGGCACCCACAGCGACGCGGCCATTATAGTCGTAGGAGCGAACGTTGCGCTCACGCACGTAGGAGCGAAAGCGCGGGCGATCGTCGACGCCGAGAATGCCGCCGACCGTGCCGGTCGCAGCGCCGACGGCACCGCCAACCACGGCACCGATTGGCCCGCCGACATCGGCGCCTTCCTGCGCGCCGCGCTCAGCGCCGCGAATGGTGCCTTGCGCCTGCGCAGCCATCGGCAGCGCCAACGCGATGGTGGTCACAGCGAGAAGAGTCTTGAGTTTCATGGGACGCGTCTCCGTTTCCGATTTCTCGCAACGCAGCGAGCGTTGCGGACACGGCCCGGTAACTCCGCGACTCCGAAAAGGGATGCATCGAAAAATAAAAAGAGCCGATTCTTTTCGGCTAAGCCTCTCGCTCAGAACAGAATTTTTCAAGCCTAGTGATGGGCATAAGATCCGCTTCACGGCTGCCGGCATCGCTTCGGTGAGCCCGTTCCGGCTCTCCTACAGGGAGAGTTCAGGCTTCCTTTGGCATCGCCGATTGGATGAACCGGTCGGAGCCGAGGTCTTCCTCGTCGTAGCCGAGCAGCTCGGCGAGGCGGCCACGGGCGCGGCTGACGCGGCTCTTCACCGTGCCGACCTTGCATCCCATGATCGTCGCGGCCTCCTCGTAGGACACGCCTTCGGCACCCACGAGCACCAGCGCCTCGCGCTGGTCCGGCGGCAGCTTGGCCAGCGCTGACTGGAGGTCCTCTACGTCGAGCCGGTCTCCCTGGTGCGGGGCGGTGGCGAGGCGCGCCGCGTAGGAACCATCCTGGTCCTCGACCTCGCGCACGCGTTTGCGGTGGTCCGAGTAGAAGATGTTGCGAAGGATCGTGAATAGCCAGGCATTCAGGTTGGTGCCGGGCTGGAAGCGGGCGCGGTGCTGCCAGCCCTTCATCAGCGTGTCCTGGACGAGGTCGTCCGAACGAGCCGGGTTCGAGGTCAGAGAGAGCGCGAAGGCGCGAAGTGAGGGCACGGCCGCGAGCAGGCCGTTGCGGAAATCGGGATCGACGCGCTCGCCCTGCGCCTTCAGCGCGGCCTCGAGCTTCGTGATGAGATCGGCGAAGCGGGCGGTGACCGCATCCGGTGTTTCGATCGACTCGTAGACGGTGCGCAGCTGGTCGCCGAGATGCGTACGGATGCTCGCAGAGAGGTTCGGACGCCCTTCGGCGCCGTCCTCCGCGGGACGATCGAGGGTATCGGCGGTCTCGTTGCGGCTCATGATGCGATAAGCGTGCTTCGATCGGTGAATGTCGGGCGGCCCCAGCACCATCCCTACGCAGACGCCGTGACTGTATCGTATCGCGAAGGCGGGCGCACCCCGAGGAGCGAGCATGCCGGCCCGGCTATGATCGCTATCAGACCTTTTTCCGACCGGCGTGTCCCGCCCGCATCCGGATGGCTCAATTGCAGCCGCAGGGCAGGGCAACCTGGACGGGGCGGCGTCCCGGCCGCAGCAGACGCACGGCGCCGTCCTTGAACGCCACAGTGTCGCCGCGGGCAAGCTCGGTCCAGGTCTCATCGCGGGTGAGCGCCCGGGTCGCGATCATGGTGACCACGTCGGTCTCGGTCGTCTCCTGCGCGAAGTCGACGCGCCAATCCTCGTCGACCAGCGTTGCGGTGCCGAATGGCGCGCAGCGGGTGAGGTAGCAAAGCCGTTTGCCGCAATGGGCGTAGAGTACCCGGCTGTCCGAGAGGAGCATGTTGAAGACGCCGAGCGTGCCCAGGTCGCGGCACAGCTCGGCCACGAAGGTGTCGAGTTGCGCCGGTCGAGGCGGCTTCGGCCAGCGCTCCTGGAGCTGCGACATGATCCAGCAGAAGGCGTGCTCGCTGTCCGTCGAACCGACCGGCTCGAAGCGGCCGAGGGGCCGCCGCTTGATGCCCTTGAGCTGGCCGTTATGCGCGAAAGTCCAGCGCCGCCCCCACAGCTCGCGGCTGAAGGGATGTGTGTTCTCCAAGCTGACCCGGCCGCGATTGGCCTTGCGGACGTGCGCGACAACGATGCGGCTCTTGATCGCGTAGCGGCGCAGAAGCTTGGCGAGTTCCGACTGCGCGCTCGGATCGGGATCGTGGAACGAGCGGCAGCCGCGGCCGCCCTCGTAGAAGGTGATGCCCCAGCCGTCGGCATGCGGCCCGGTCTCGCCGCCGCGCTTGGCTAGGCCGGCGAAGGAGAAGCGGATGTCAGTGGGCACATTGGCGCTCATGCCGAGCAGTTCGCACATGGGCTTTCGAGATCAGCTCGTGTCGCGCGCCGCGAACGCGGCTGTCGATTGCCCCTTGATGTAGGACAGGCGAAGCGGACTTGGGAAGCGGGGAGCAGCCCTCACCGCGCGGGAAACAGCCTGCGCGCCAGAGGGATCAGTCCGACAGCCATGCCGGCGACGCCGACGAGCGTCAGGGCGTCGGTCAGCGTAATCTTGAACGAGCCGCGCATCGCGGGCGTCACGAACCAGTAGACGGCGAGGACCTGCACCCCTAGCGCCAGTGCCGCCACGACACGGGTGCGGTACTCGCCGGGCTTCAGGGTCACCGCTGCCGCGAGGAGGACGACCACTCCGGCGAAGGCGGCGAGCACCAGCCCCTCGCCGACGAGGCGCGCGCCGTACCAGAGTGTGGCCTCGGGCGAGCCGAGCACCAGCGCCTGCACGAGATGCATCACCGCCCATATCGCGAGCAGAACGGCGAGTGGTGTGAGCCGATCGAGCCGGCGTCGCGAGGGACCGACATCCGGCGGGGCAACCAGGATCGCCGCGCTCAGCGCCAGCGCGCTCCAGCCCGCGAGCAGCACCAACCCTGCGAGGCTTGAATGAAACCGTGCGAACACCGCCATGACCAGATCGGCTGCCGCGAGCGTCCCACAGACGATGTGCAGCCCGAGGCCGAGGATGGCGCGTCCGTCGTCGATGCGGCCAGCCTTGCCCCAGGGTTCGCCGCCGCGCCGCGCGAACATCATAGATAGGCCGATCCAGATCAAGAACACGAGGGTGAGGCGCAGGATCAGGAACGGCGTGGTAAACCAGATCGCGGCGAGCGGCGTCTCAGGCGGGGCTCCAGTTGCCCAGGGATAGAGATCTGGCAGGACAGCCAGGATTGGCAGCGCGAGCAGCGCCGCAACCGGCATCAGGCCGAGCAACCAGCGCAGGGTCTCAAGCAGGGCCGTCTCAGGCTGGGGCCGCCAGGCATCGGCCCGCTCGACCATGATCGCCACAGGAAGCGCCCCCACGGGCAAGGCGAGCAGGCAGAGCCAGGCCGGCAAGTAGGAGACTGCTAGCCGATGCCAGCCGCCCAGCAGCAGGGCGAGGCCGAAGGCCACCGCGCCGATGCCGAGCCCGGCGGCGCTGCGCCTGGCCGGGGCGAGCAGGAAGGCGCGCGCGGTTCGGGGCAGCGCGACCTCCTCCCTACGGCCGGCCTCGTCCCGCGATGGGTCCCACGGGAGGCTCATCAGGCGACTTTCCGGATCGTCAGCGGCCGGCCGTCCGCCGCGGGCAGAGCCATCAGCCGCTGCTCGATGCGCTCGGCCTCGCCTGGCTCGCCGCCGACCCGCGCCGTCAGCACGAAGCTACTGCGTCCGGCCTGCCAGACATCAGCATCCCTGGGCTGACGCCGGCCCCGCGCCGCAAGGAGCGCCGCCAAAGCCGCAAGTGTGCCTGCGGTCAGCGCTGCCATCAGACTCGGAAGGACGAGGGAGGGCCAGGCGCCCCAGGGTGCAGCGCCGGCCGCCAGCGGGATTGCAGTGAGGCAGACCGCCAGAACGCCGCATCCGCCGAGAAGCGCGCCGGCCAGTGCGGTGAGTCGAATCGGGGTGACGGCCGGTCGCAAGACCTCGAGAGCCTCCGGGATCGGCACCGGGCCCAGCGCGTCGAGACGCAGGCTGCGGTCGCGTGCCCGTAGTACACTGGCCGCGGCGGCGAGCGTCCTGGCGGAGGCGAACTCGGCCGCAACAAACCGGACTCCGGCAGAGGACAAAATCCCTGGGTCCGGGATTTTCGGTGGCGGGGCGGTGAGTGCTCCCACTGGATTGTGAGCGAGGACAAGCGCACGCATCTGCGCGATCGAGACGATCGGCAGCGTCTGCAGAACGAGGATCAGTCCGGTCAAGAACAGGGCGACAGAGCCCGCGAGAGCGGCGATGCCTGCGATATCGGCTGCGGGCGGGACCAGTGCGGACGCGTCCCGGAGCGTGACGGCGAGACCCATCGCGCGGTCGGCATAGGCGCCGACGGCAACGAGCGTGCCGACCACGGCGACGGCCAGACCCGAGCGGCGCAAGCGCGGCAGCCAGAAGAGCTGTGGCGGCAGCAACCCGCAGGCGACCACCGTCCAAAAGGCCGGGGCGAGGTCGCCGTGGAAGCCCCGCGCCACGGTGTCCCGCGCCGCCGCCTCGCCATGCAGCAGTACCGCCAGGATGGTGGTAGCGTGGCAATACAGGCTGGAGAGGCCGAGGACGAGGATCAGCCTGGCCAAGATGTCGAGATGGCGGCGGGTAATCAGGCCGCAGAGCCCGTGCGTCGCGCGGATCACAACGACCGCGGCGGCGCTCGCTCCAACCCCGGAGAGCACGGCGTCGACGAGAAAGGTGACCGGCAGGAGCGTGTCCTGCCGTCCCGGCGCCGCCGTGGCTGCCTGCATGACCGAGGCGCCTACCTGCAACGCGATGGCGAGCAGGGCACCGAGCAGCGCCGTAGAGCGATGCGCCTCCTCCCAGAGTCGCCATTGCAGGGCCGAGCCGCGCCAGCCACCCGCCAGCCAGCCGTAGAACCGGGAGGCGCCAGGTTCGTGCAGGATCGCGAGATCGGGCAACAGGCCGATGAGCCAATGGCTGGCGCAGACCACGACGAGGCTAGCGGTGCCAGCCACCTGCCAGGAGGCGGCCGATCCGAAGGGCGGAGACAGGCCGATACCGTCCATCCACGGCGCCGCCGGTGCACCGGCGCAGAACCCAGCGGCGATGGCGGCGAGCAGCGCCACCGTCTCGGTGATGCGGCCCACCGCACAGCGCCACTCGACACCTGCAAGCAGCAGTACGGCCGAGACCAGCAGACTTCCTTCCGCGATTCCGATCCAGCCCTCGTAGCTCGCCACGGCGACGAGCGCGCCCTGCTCGGCCGACCTCGGGACGAGGGCGCAGACAGCCGCCAGCGCCCCGCAGGCCCCGGCTGCGATCAGCCAGCGTCGCCGCCCGGCCCGCGGCGCGAGCACGATGTCCGTGACGATGCGGGCGACGCTCTCGACACTCTCGCCCGGCGCGACGATCCGCTCGCCATAGAGACTCTCGGGCAGGGGCGTGAGAACCTTGGGGAACGCTTTCGCCGTCACGATGCCGAAATCCGCGACTGCCGGTGACGTACTCGCTCACTCATCGCCGATCGCCCGCTCCCCTCGACGACACTTCGGTTCCTCCATGGGCCGTGCCAGCTTTTCGCTGGCACCCTAGCGGGATCGCCAGCATTCGGAAAACCGAGGGCATCCGCGCGATAGCGCAAGGGCCTAGAAGCGTCACACGCGTGGGTAACGGACCATGGGCGAAGCCACTGCCGATCCGCTCGCACGCTATGAGCGGTTCTTCGCTCGCCCCTCGCCGGCGAGCCCGACTTGGAGGAGATGGCTTCACTCTAAGCCTCGGCTTTCATCGCGGCGACGTCCACGGGCGTGATGGCCAGCCGGAATGACGATCGGATCCAGGGCGATGCGGATGCACGGCATCGACACCGTGCTGATCGACTGGATCGCGCCCTATGCCACGGAAGCCAAGCCGGACACGGACATCGCCTTACCGTCGGCCCTCTCGGCCAAGTCCTCGACGGATAGCCCCCGGGTGTTCGGCTGATGACCGGCGACGAGCTCGCGCTGCTGAGGGAGTACGGGAACGTCTGAGGATGTGCCGCGCCGCACCTGTCGAGTGCATCCCCAGCCTCTCCATGCCCCGCAATCCGACGCGTCTTCGCGGAAAATAGCTGGAGCTTCAGGCGGTTCGTTTCGTACGGCCTCGCTGGAGAACCGGTTTCCACTTTTGCGCATCATGCTCTAAGCCCGCTCGTGCATGAGACGCATCGAGCCCCGCCATCGCAGCCCCGTGCGGCCCGTCGATGGAGCGTGATCCGATCCTGTTCGGTTGGCGCTCGGCGCCGCGGGCGCACGCCCTGGCCGTGGCGCTCGGCGTCGGGCTCGGTACCCCGCTCGCCCTGTTCGCGCTGCTCTGCCTGCGCGACCTGATCGACCTTCTCGTACCGGGAGCCTCCGAGCCGCGGCGCTTCCTGGCGCTGGCCCTGCCGCTTCCCGGCCATCCACCGGCAGTGCTTCCGATCGCCTCCGGCTTGCCCATGAGCGGGCATGGGCTGCTGCTCGCGGCGTTGCTCGGGCTCGCCGTCGCGGCTCTGGCCTTCGCCGGGCTCGGCTGGCTGGTTGCCCGCGTCTGCTTCTCCGCCCAGGCTCGGGCAGCATCGCGCCTGCGCGCCACGGCCGTCGATGCGATCCTGCGCGCTCCGCCTGGCGCCCGCGAGGACGTACGCGCCTTGCCCGGCCTGACAGGGTCGGCGCTCGCCGGATTGCCTGCTGCCGGCATCCTGGTGCCGGCTATGACGCTCGCCGCCGTGCTGCTGGCGCTCGCCACCGCTGCGCTCGTTGCGGCGCGCCTCGTCCCGGCGATGGCGATCGGCCTCCTTGCCGTCGGCCTCGCCCGCGCTCTTCAGATCCGACGCGGACTCGAACGCACCAGCCTGCGTCAGCAGGAACAGGCGGCGGTGGAGGCCGGGCTCGGTGACCTGATCCTGCGGATGCCCGCCGTGCGCGCGCACGGCTCGGCGATGTTCGAGCGGCGTCGGCTCGGCCTGCGCGCTCGCGCCACGCACGGCACCCTGGCCCGGGCCGAGGCCGCGCTGGCCTACGCACGCGCGCCGGCTCTCGCCCTGGTCGTGCTGCTCCCCGCGATCTTCGTGGCGACGGCCCTCTGGCACGGCCCGGGCGCGCCTGAGGGGGCCGAGCCCACCATGCCTGGCGCGCTCGCTGCGGCGGCGGCCGCCTTCGTGCTCGCAGCGGCCATGATCGCGGCGTTCGTGCGGCTGTGGTTCCTCAGGATGGAAACCGCGCCGACCTATCAGAGACTGGCGCAAGCCCTCGACGGACTCGCCGACAAGCGGACCGCCCCGCATCGCGCAGCCGCCTTCCCGACCTCGGGCCCACTGATCGCCACCGATGCAGGTGCCTACGATCCGGCGAGCGGTGAGCGGCTCACAGGCCTCGACGCGGTGCTGCCGATGCCAGCCCATATCGCCATTGTCGGCGAGCGCGGCAGCGGGGTGCAGGCGCTCGCAGCGCTGCTCGCCGGCCAGATCGAGCCGAGCGTCGGCGCGATCACCTATGGTGGGGTCGACTTGCGCAGCCTCGACCCGGTCGAGCGCGCCCACCGCATCGCCTTCGCTGGCTCGGAGGCGATCCTGATCGAGGGCACGCTGAAGCAGAACCTGCTCTACGGCGCGCGGATCGACGAGCGTGAGGCGCTCGGCGAACAGGGCCGCATCGCGCTCCTCAAGCTCTCGGGTCTCGATGCCCTGATCTACGCGCGGGGCCTGGAGGGCACCATCGACCCCGACGCCGAACCGGCAACGGCGCAGGCCATCGTCGCAGCCCGCGCGGCGGTGCGCGAGGCTCTCGCCGCGCAGGGCATGGCCCGGCTCGTCGAGCCGTTCGATCCGGCCCTCTACAACCATCAGGCGACGGTAGGCGAGAACATCCTGTTCGGTGAGGCGGTGGGCGCCACCTTCTCGCAGGAGCGGCTTGCCGGCCACCCCTACCTGCGTGCGGTGCTGGAGGCGGAAGGCCTGACCCGCAGCTTCATCGAGATGGGTCTCGCCATCGCACGCTCCACTGTGGAGATCTTTTCCGACCTGCCCGACGACCACCCGCTTTTCGACGGCTTCTCGCTGTTTCCGGCGCGCGAGCGCGGCTTCTTCGAAGATCTGATCGCCCGCCAGCCCGACGGGCGCAGTTGGCGCCGCGGCCCCGCCGGTGCACGCGACCGCGAGCGGCTGATCGGCCTCGCCCTGCGCTACAGCGAGACGCGTCACCGCTTCGGACTGATCGATCCGGAGCTAGAGGAGCGGATCGTCGGCGCCCGTGCGTCCTTCGCGCGGCTAATGCCCCCGAAATTCAAGGACAAGATCGATCTCTACGATCCTGCCCGCGTCACTGCCGCGGCGAGCCTCGAGGAGAACGTGCTGTTCGGCCGCATTACCCAGGGCGAGGCGGGTGCCGAGCAGCGCGTGCGCGCCCTCATTCGCCAGGTGCTCGCCGACCAGGGGTTGGAGCCCGCCGTCTACCGGCTCGGGCTCGCCAGCCGCGTTGCGTCGAGCGGTCCAGGCACGGCTGTGGCTCGGCGGCAGGGCCTCACCGAGGGCGGCATCGGCCCGCGCGACCGGGTCGCCATCGACCTCGTGCGCTGCCTCGTACGCCGGCCCGACATCCTGGTGGTTGGCCTGCTGCCGGACGAGCGAAAGTCGGAGGAGATCGCCGCGCGGATCATGCGCCTGCGCATGATCCGGCAGAATCTAGGCCTGATTGTTTGCCTGCCCGACGCCGAGACCCTGAGCCGCCTGCCCCCCTTCGACGCGGTGCTCACCGTCGCGCGCAACGCCGCGACGCTGGCGAGCAGCAGCCCCGCTGACCAACCTGCGCCTTCGCACGCAGCGTAAGATTCCGTTTCGACGACCGCGATCGGACTGAGTAGGCTTTCAGCGCCTGTCTCGGGACGGGTCGACGTGCAGGAAGCTGCGCTCGCCGGTCGCCGCCTCGGCAATGAGCTGGATCGTATCGAGCAGCTCAGCCATGGACTTGGTCCCGGCCGGCCGGAATTGAGCATCCGCCGTGACGCTGCGCTTGGCCGTGCGGCCGGCGGCCACCTGCGCCTCGCTGAGTGCGTCGAAATCCCGGTGGCGAGCCATGGCCTTTCCTCTCGACTGTCGGTGAGGGGCCAGCGTGATCGAGTTATGGTTGACAGATGGTTAACGCACGGCTGCGGCGTGTGAATTGTCAACTCAATCGGCTGTGCAGCATGCGAGGGCGGCGCACCTTTCCCGAGAAGTGGAGAAGGGATGCCGCCGACGGAGCCTGCAGCATCCGTCATGTTCTTCTGGCCAATGGACGGAGATGGCGCTGAGGCAGGTTGGAGGGCCTACACGAAGAAGCCCGCCAGCATGATTGCCAGCGGGCCCAAGTCGAAGGGTTGGGACTCCGGATCAGGGGTGACCCCAGCCGGCATGGACCGTGGGCCGTCATATGCGCTGATCGGAAACCCCGACCAGCGGGGCCCGTGACGGCGAACTGCCACCCACGAATTCTGCTCCCTGCCGTCGCGGCCATCCATGACATGGATCAGGATCGCGCCACGAAAGCCAGCCCGGCCGAACGGCTCCGGGAAGCGGTGAGCAGTGCCGGCTAGCGGCAGCAGCCAAAACAAGAAACCCGCCTCGGCATCTCTGCCGGGCGGGTCAGTTGGGGAGGAGACGTCCATGAGCGTCATCTCGCCAAGCGCTAGGGAATAGGATTGTTCAAATCAGCAGTGCTTCGTACCGTTTCGGACACGATCTATATGAGCAAAAACTGATGATATTAGGAAAAATCGCCCGCACATACCGACGAGATCAATATCTGTAAGTTCGAAGATTTGATCGCAGAGAAAGTGGCGACCGCGCTCGTGCACGATGGATCTGACCATCTGCTCGCCTAAGCCGTACCCTGGATCAGCTGTCGCGACGCGCGGCGACACACTTCCGATCGGCCGCGTTCCGCCAAACGAAAAAGGGGCTGGCGCCCGCGCCAACCCCTTAAATCATCAGTCGAAAGACATGGTACCACCGCCCCGGCTCGAACGGGGGACCTCTTGATCCACAATCAAGCGCTCTAACCAACTGAGCTACGGCGGCACAGTGGCTGCGGTGTATCGAAGGGATCGGCGCTTTACAAGCGGATCCGCACACTCGATGCGCGGATGGTGACCGAGCGCGCGTGGCGAGCATGGCACGGCCCTCGGCTACTCTCCGGGATGAAGCGTCTGGCGGCTCCAGCGGGACTGCAGCCAGGCGAAGATCCAGGCCGCGGCGACGCCGAGGCCGGCCGCCATCGCCTTCACCAGAAAATCCGGTACGCGGCCGTGGCGGCTTGCCGTGAAAACTTGGCCGACCTCCAACCCTGCTGCGACGGCGACGCCCACCGCGAGGGCGAGCAGGCGGTGGCGCGGATAGCCGACGGCGAAGAGAAAGCCGAGCAGCGCGTAGGCCAGCGCCCGCTCAAGATTCGCATTGTCGACGATGACCGGACGCAGGCCGATCGGCGCAAGCGTCACGATGACGAGCGCAGCGACGAGCATCCAGGCCATCAGGCGCGCGAGCTTGTGCATGGGATGCGTCGTCGCTCGGGTGGCTGGCTTCGGTCAAGTGTGACACGGCACTGGCCTCATGACGCCGAGGGAATGATTAAGAAATCTGCCTACCGATACCGGAGGTCGCGCCCCGAGGCTCATGTCGGACGACGATCCGATGCGCCGTCATGCCCAGGAGCATCGCTGCCACGAAGACCGCAGCTGGCAGTGCGCCGGTGGAGAGCGCCGCCACCGCCGGACCGGGACAGAAGCCTGACAGGCCCCAGCCGATCCCGAACAGGGCCGAGCCGGCAATCAGGGGTCGGTCGATCCGACGACCCGCCGGGATCTGGAAGGTCTCGGCCAGAGCCGGCCGCGGGAGCCGGCGCACGAGCTGATAGCCGAGGGCCGAAACCGTCACGGCCCCGCCGAGCACGAAGACCAGACTCGGATCCCACGCACCCCCGACGTCGAGGAAGCCGCGCACGCGGGCAGGGTCGAGCATGCCCGACAGGGCCAGGCCCAGGCCGAAGATCAAGCCGAGCCCGAGGGCTGTGATCATGCGCACCGGCATCATGATCCAGACCACCAGGGCATGCTGATGCGCGTGAGCGCCGTCGTGAACATCCCGGCGAACACGAAGGTGAGCACGGCTGCGATCGAGCGGGGCGACAGTCGTGCCAGCCCGGCAACGCCGTGCCCGCTGGTGCAGCCCGAGCCGAGCCGCGTCCCGAAACCGACGAGCAACCCGGCGAGAGCGAGCACCGGCAGCGAGGCGACGATCCGCATCTCGGGCCAGGCGCCGGCAATGCCCGCATAGGCCGGCGGTCCGAGCACGAGACCGGCGACGAAAGCAGCATCGACCCAGCGGCGCTCGCCCCGGTCCGTGCCGAGGCCGGCGACCAGTCCGCTGACCCCGGCGATGCGGCCGTGCAGGAGCAGCATCAGCGCCACCGACAGTCCGATCAGGGCGCCGCCGGCCAGGGAGGCCCAGTAGGAACTCACACCTCTCCTCCGCCATGGGCATCGAGCCAGCGCGCCGCGCCGGAGAGGTCGATGCCGAGCCGCGCGCCGTAATCGAGCAACTCCTCCCGGCCGAGATTGCCGGCGAGCACCTCGCCGATCGCCCAAAGCGTCAGCGAGCGGGTGCCGCTCCGGCAATGCGCGACGACAGGGCCAGGGGCAGCCAGCACTGCCTCGCGGAAGCGGTCGACATCCTCGCGGCTCAAGCTAGGGCCTGTGACCGGGATGTGGAGATATGAGAGGCCAGCCGCCTCGGCGGCAGCGGCTTCTGCCTGCGTGCCGAGCTGTCCAGCCTCCTCGCCGTCAGGGCGGTTGTTGATGAGAAGCGTCGTGCCGGTCTCGCCGAGGGCTGCGATCTCTGCCTCGCTCGGCTGATGCGCGACCGAGAGCTTGTCGTTGACGGGCGTGATCTTCATGGGCGGTCTCCTACCGGCGCAGACCCGGCATCCTCTGTCGCGTATCGCGTGAGACGCCGTGAAACAAGGCTTTCAAATTGGAAGTTATCCTCGAAATATTCATTTAAAACAATAAGTTAGTATAATAACCCCACGAAGACGTTGACCTCCTCAAGGGGCTGCCACGGCACTGAGGGGCAGCCGGCCTCGCTCAAATGAGAAACTAGGCAGGGCGATGGCCTCGCCCGTTTTTACGAGCGGCAAGAATGGGTCGGGCCAATCCCGGCGGGGTTCAGGCGGCCACCGGCAGCCTGATCTCCGCTGTGGTGCCGGTGCCGACGTGGCTGTCGAGCCGCAGGCTTCCCCCCGCCTGCGTCGCGAAGCGCTCGACCAGCGAGAGGCCGAGGCCGGAGCCCTTACCGGATTCCTTGGTGGTGAAGAACGGCTCGGTGGCACGCTTCAGCATCTCCGCATCCATGCCGCGGCCGGTATCCTTCACCGACAGGACGATGGTGTTCCCCTCTTCCCGCACGGAGATGTGGACGCGCCCACCTCCAGCCATGGCGTCGCGCGCGTTGACGACGAGGTTGAGCAGGGCCGTCTCCAACTCGGTCGGATCGACCCGGACCGGGCGCAGGCCCCGGGGCGCATCCAGCGTGATTCTGATCTTGGAGCCGACCGCCTGGCCGAGGAGGTCGAGCACCCCGACCACCAGATCCGAGACCGGGACGACGACCGGCGCTTCGTCCTCCTGGCGGTGGGCGAAGGCGAGCAGCCGCCGCGTCAAGGCTACGCCTCGCTCGGCTCCCTGAGACGCACTCTTCACGTAGCCGTCGACCCGTTCGATATCCTCGGGTCTGCGGCCGGTCAGGCGCTTGGTGGCGAGTTCGAGGTTCACGAGCACGACGTTGAGCAGGTTGTTGAAGTCGTGCGCGATGCCCCCGGTGAGTTGACCGAGCGCCTCCATCTTCTGGGCCTGCCGCAGAGCCGATTCCGCCTCGACGCGCTGATGCTCCTCGGCGAGCAGCAGCGCCTGCATCGCCGCCTCGTCCCGCGACTTCACCAGCGCCATGCGGGCCACGGAGAACAACAACAGCGTGGCGATGGCGGCGATGATGAGGTTGATCAGGACCTGGCTGCGCCAGGGCGCCAGCACGTTGTCCACGGCGAAGCCCACCTCGACATAGACCGGGTAACCGTCCACCTTGCGGAAGCCCGAGATCCGCCGCGCGCCGTCGAGCGGCGAGACGTAGTCGATCGTACCATCGGCGAGGTGCCGGATGCCGGCCTCGCTGGCCGCGGCGGTGGTGATGGGGCCGAGCGCGCCCGTTTGCTCGGGATCGATCGAGGGGCGGCCGGGAATGGGTGGGATCTGCGCCAACACGCGGGTATCGGCGCGGATCAGGGCAACACGGTCACTCTGGTTAAGGGCGAGAGTGCGGTAGAACTCCTCGAAATATTGCTGCGAGATCGCGATCACGAGCGCGCCGTGGGTTGCGCCGGGAATGTCGTGGCGGCCGCGTGAGGTGAGAAGGACGGTCTTGCCGGAGATCCGGCTCCTGACCGGCAGACCGATCACTAAGCCGTCACGACCCTGGAGCAATCCCGGTCGGTCGCGGTTGGCTGCAGTCGCGTTCTGGATGTATTCGCGATCCCCGACATAAGTCTTGGGCACCGGGAAGTAGCGGCTATGCGCGATGGCCGCGCCATCCGCGTCAACGATGGTGATGCCGTCGACGGAGCGCATGTCCCTGTCGATGGTGGAGAGGTATTCGTGCAGCAGCTTCTCCTGGAACTGCCCCTCCGTGTGCAGCAGGTGCTCCTCGATCCGGCTGAAGGCGGCGTTGTAGCCGTCGAAGGTCGCCGCAGCCTGCTGCGCCAGCAGTTCCGCCATGCGGGTGGTACGGTTCGTTGCATTGTCGAGTAACAGGGCCCGGCTCTGCAGCGTCACGAAGGCGAAGACGGCCGTCGGGACAATGAGAGACAGCACGAGCAGAAGTCTCAGGAGGCCCATGGCACTCCTGAGACGTCGAAAGGACCCTCCCAGGCCTTCGAGCATCTGATGTCCCGCTCGTTCAAGCTGATTCGCGCCCGATCATCCTGAGAAGATCGAGGATCAGCAAGTCGTTAGGCCGGAAATCGAACAGGCGATGCAAGAATACAGCGCCGCACAGGTTGCAGACGATTTTCGAGGTCAACGAACACGTTTCAGAAAATCATCGTAGAGACGGAAAACAGCGTTGCCGTCCTCGAAATGCGGGAAGGCGCCCGTCGGCAAGCGATGGACTGTCCAGTTGCGCCGGGAGACGGCCTCGCCAACCCGGTCGTAATCGGTGAAGTCACCGCGCGACCCACGCAGCATCCAGACCGGCAGGCGCAGATCCGCATAGAGGCGGCTGACGTCAGTCGGGAAGAGGTAGCCCGAGAGGAAAGAGAACGGCGCGTATTCGGCACCGGGCTGACGCGCCGAGAGCTGGTCGTACTCGAACAGGCCCTCGTCGATATCTTGCGAGCCCCAGGTGCGCTCCAGGAAGTAGCGCATGCTCGGCCGGCTCACGAGGGCGTCGAAGAGCGGCCGCCTCCAGAGCGGGAAGCTGGCGATCTCGCGCGCCAGCGGGCGTCGGCGGTCGCCGCCTGCGGGGCCGTCGCCGGAGAGGCGCTCATCGAACCCGACGGGGCTGATCATGCCGAGGCTGGCATAGTCCGCAGGCCGCTCCACGGCGGCACGGGCGAGATAGGCGCATGGCAGTGACAGCGCGATGGCGTCGATCGCCGCTCCGCCGTGCCGGCCGCGGATCTCCTGCGCGATCGCGTGGATCGCATCCGTCATCAGGTGTGGGGTGTAGGCGCGGTCCGAGCGCTCCGAGAAGCCGAAGCCCGGCAGGTCGAGGGCATAGACCGGACGGCTCTTCCGGTAATGCTCGTAGAGCGGCCTTACCTCGTAGGCACTGGCCGCGGCATTGACCGAGTGGATCAGAAGCAGCGGCACGCCGGCCCGCTCGTCACAGGCGTAGAAGTTCACCGCACCAGCCCGCGTCCGTAACACCCGGCGGCGGCCGGGCAGCGCCGGAGGCAGCGGCACATGCCCTCGGCCAAGATGGCTCCAGGCGATCCATGCACCGGCAGTGGCCAACGGCAGCAGGGCGAGCGTCTTGGCCCTGTGCCTACGGGCGGGGCGGCGGTCTGGATGAAAGATCATGCGGGCCTTCTCCTTAGCGCCGTTTCATCTCGTCGCGCCGCATCGGCATGGCGTCGATGGTCGCGAACAGGGTTTGGGGTGGGATCGGCTCCGCAGAGGAGAGCTTCGGGCCGCCATCCTTGCCGACCAGCACGGCGCGAAAGGCGCCCTCGGACAAACCGAGCCGCTGCCGCAAGGCCGCGGCCTGTTTGCCCGAGCCGACAGCCTCGATCACGACGAGATCCCGCTCCTTCACGCCACCGCGCGCCGAGGCCAGCGCCTCACGCTGGGCCCGCAGCCGGGCATCGTCCGCCTCGGGGGCCGCGATGACGAGGACACGCGACGTCCAGAGATGCGCGGCCAGCGGATCGTCACTCGCGGCCACCGCCGAACCGGCAGTTGCCGTCGCGATGAGAGCAGCCCCCGCGAGGTTTCCGATCCGGCCTACCATATCGTCGTCTCCCGCCGCCCAGACTACGCTGTGCCGGCCTCGAACCGGCCAGCTGTCCCGCTCGACAACGTTCTTAAGTTTGTTCGGATCGCAGCAAGGACGTCGCAGCCTGACGATTTGTCCGAGATCACGGTCTCTGGAACAGCCGGAAATCAACGCGCCAATGGATTAAAATAATTCACCGGACGTAAGGCTGCAAAAGATAAGATTTGGGCTTCGTCTACGCGCTATCGGCGAAAAGGCTTCTTTGTTTCCCGCGAAGACTTTGCTTGAGGCAGCGTGGCGCTATCTTGCCTCTGGCGCGGGCAGTGACCCACATATGAGGATACGGATGTCCACACGGCTTCTCGGCGGCCTCGCCGCTCTCGTCCTGACTGCCGGTCTGCAGATCGGATCGGTACAGGCCGCTCC
Source organism: Methylobacterium gnaphalii (assembly GCF_007992215.1). Taxonomy (GTDB): domain Bacteria; phylum Pseudomonadota; class Alphaproteobacteria; order Rhizobiales; family Beijerinckiaceae; genus Methylobacterium; species Methylobacterium gnaphalii. The sequence continues at coordinate 111,064 of NZ_BJZV01000006.1, forward strand.
CTTGACGACGGGTGCCGGTCATTCGGGTCCGGACGACACGACCCTCGTGCACAGCATCCGGCACCGTCATCACCACCACCATCATCACCATCACCACCGCTGAGGTGGCGAGCACGGGGAGGGGCCTTCCGGGCCTTTCCCCGTTGCGGTGAGACGGTCAGGCAGAGGCGCCCTCGATCTCACCGCTCAGTTCCAGCCACTCCTCCTCGGCGCGGGCCAGGGCAGTTGCCGCGTCGGAGCGCATCTTCGCCAATTCGCCGGCCTTGGCCGCGTCCTTGAGGAAGGCCGTGCCGTCGCCGAGCGCCGCATCGATCTTCGCGATGGCGGTCGAGAGCTTCTCCATCCGCGCCTCGGTGGCTTCGAGTCGCTTGCGCAGCGGCGCCAGCGCAGCGCGCCGCTCCACCGCCGAACGCCGAGCCTCCGCCTGCCGGCCGCCGCTGCTCTCCGAAGCACGATCGTTGTCACGCTCCGGACCGGCCAACACGAGGCGGCGATAGTCGTCCATATCGCCGTCATAGGCCTTTACCGAGCCGTCGCCGACGATCCAGAGTCGGTCAGCGCAGGCTTCGACCAGGAAGCGGTCGTGGCTGACCAGGATCACGGCACCCTCGTAATCGTTGATCGCCTCGACGAGGGCTTGGCGGCTCTCGATGTCGAGATGGTTCGTCGGCTCATCGAGGATGAGGAGATGCGGCCCCTCGAAGGCCGCAAGCCCCATCAGCAGCCGCGCCTTCTCGCCGCCGGAGAGCTGGCCCACCGGCGTATCGGCTTTGGAGGCCGGAAAGCCGAGTCGTGCGGCAGCCGAGCGGACGTGCGCCTCGGGCGCATCCTTCATCAGGTCGCGGACATGGGCGACGGCGCTCTCGGCCGGGCGTAGCTCGTCGAGCTGATGCTGAGCAAAATACGCCACCTGCATCTTGGAGGAGCGGCGCATCTCGCCCGAGAGTGGTGGTAGCCGGCCACCGATCAGCTTGCAGAAGGTCGACTTGCCGTTGCCGTTGGCGCCAAGCAGCGCCACCCGATCATCCGGTGCGAGGCTGAGATTGAGACCCTTCAGCACGATGCGCTCACCGTAGCCGGCCTGTACCCGCTCCATGGCAACGATGGGGGGCGAGAGCGGCCGCTTCGGGCTCGGCAAATGGATAACCGGGACATCGTCTTCGAGCAGAGCCGCGATCGGCTCCATCTTGGCGAGCCGCTTCATGCGCGATTGCGCCTGCCGGGCCTTGGTGGCCTTGGCCTTGAAGCGGTCGACGAAGCTCTGCAGATGGGCCCGCTCGGCGTCCTGCTTCGCCTTGGCCTTGGCCTGCAAGACGCGCTTTTCGGAGAGCTGCCGGGCAAAGCTGGTGTAACCGCCCCGGTAGATCGTCAGCTTGCCCCGGTCGAGATGCAGGATGTGATCGACGCACTCGTCGAGCAGGTCACGGTCGTGGCTGATGATGATGGCGGTGCGCGGGTACTTTTCGAGATAGTCGTAGAGCCAGATCGTGCCCTCGATATCGAGATAGTTCGTCGGCTCATCGAGCAGCAGCAGATCGGGCTCGGAGAACAGCACCGCCGCGAGCGCCACGCGCATGCGCCAGCCGCCGGAGAAGTCGGCACAGGGACGTGCCTGTGCCGCTGCATCGAAGCCGAGCCCGTGCAGGATTGCTGCCGCGCGGGCCGGGGCGGAATGCGCGCCGATATCGACGAGCCGCGTCTCGATCTCGGCACGGCGCAACCCATCGGCATGCTCAGCCTCGGCCATCAGCCGGGCACGCTCGGTGTCCGCGGCGAGCACAACCTCGTGCAGCGTCTCCGGCCCGGCCGGCGCTTCCTGTGCTACGGCGCCGATCCGCATGCCCTTCGGCATCGACACGGCTTTGCCGTCGACCGGCAGCTCGCCGAGGATCGCGCGAAACAGGGTTGTCTTGCCTGCGCCGTTGCGGCCGACAAGTCCGACACGCGCACCGTCGGGGATTGCAAAGGTTGCCGCATCGAGGATCAGGCGTTCGCCGATGCGGTAGGAGAGGTCGTTAACGCGCAGCATGGGCACGTTCTGAGCGGCACCGGCCTCCTGTGCAAGACAGGATGCGCTTGGCCTGCGTCACAGCGAACCGGCAGCCGCAAATTCGGGCGCAGCTCTGGCGACGATCTGGACAGATTGCATCTGAGAACATATCAAGAACATCGAATCAAGCATCGAGGGTAGCATGCAGATCGCAGACCTGTGGACGGAGGGCTCCCAGCCGGTTCGCGCGCGCGGCCGGGCATCGTCGCGGACACCGGCTGATCTTGCCCGCCGTCTCGGAGCACGCTCGGTGCATTTCGACCTGCTGGAGCAGGACCGCGACAGCTGGGGCTGGGCCCTGCGGAACGCCTATGGCGAGGAGGTCGCACGCTCGCATGTCGCCTATCCGAGCCGCGTCCAGGCTTCGGCCGCTGCGGTGGCCTTCTCCCGCCTCGTTGCGGAGGCTGGGCGTCAGGTCGGCGGGCGCTGACGCCTGGCATCGCTTGCGAACCGGCCTGCGGCGCACGATGTTGCTGGGTGAGGGAGCGTCATGGCTGCACAGGTTGCGGCCCGAAAGCGATTGCGCGTGATGCCCCCGCTCTCCATCCTCGATCTCGCCTTCGTGCCAGAAGGTTCCGGGCCGGCAGATGCCTTGCGCAACAGCCTCGACCTGGCACGCCATGCCGAGCGACTTGGCTACCGGCGGTTCTGGCTCGCCGAGCACCACAACATGATCGGCATCGCCAGCGCAGCGACCTCGGTGGTGATCGGCCACGTCGCAGCCGGCACCAAGACGATCCGCGTCGGGGCCGGTGGGATCATGCTGCCGAACCATGCCCCGCTCGTTATCGCCGAGCAGTTCGGCACGCTGGCAACGCTGCATCCCGGCCGGATCGATCTCGGCCTCGGCCGCGCCCCCGGAACCGACCGCCAGACGATGCGGGCGCTGCGCCGCTCCTTCGAGGGAGCCGATACCTTCCCGCAGGACGTGCTCGAGCTGCAGTCCCTGTTGGGACCGGCACGGCCGGGCCAGGCCATTCAGGCGGTGCCCGGCACGGGCACCAACGTGCCGCTCTGGATCCTCGGGTCGAGCCTCTACGGGGCACAGCTCGCAGCGGCGCTGGGGTTGCCCTACGCCTTCGCCTCGCATTTCGCGCCCGATGCGCTGCTGCCGGCGCTGGCAGCCTACCGCTCGCAGTTCCGCCCCTCAGCGCAGTTGGACAAGCCCTATGCCATGGTCGGCGTGAATGTCGTCGCGGCCGAAACCGACGAGGCGGCGCGCCGGCTGTTCACCTCGCCGCAGCAGAATTTCACCAACATCATCCGGGGCACGCGCGGCCTGCTACGACCTCCGATCGACGACATCGACGCCTATTGGTCGCCGGCTGAGAAGCTGCACGTCTCGCAGATGCTGTCACGCTCCCTGGTGGGATCGCCGGAGACGATCCGGTCGAGCCTCGATCGCCTGATCGACGAGACCGGCGCCGACGAGCTGATGGTAGCCTCCGCCATCCACGACCACGGGGCGCGGCTGCGCTCCCATGAAATCCTGGCCGAGGTGCATGGCGGGAGCGGTGCACTGCGCGACGTGGCCTGACACTCCGGCAACCGATCGGGTGTGGGTTATGTCTCCGCCGGAGGCGATCGCCCGCGCCGACGCCTTGACCGTAAACCACCGGAACGCCACGATCGAATCGGCCCTCAGGCCGTCGACGCCCGCGTGAGAGGCGTCCTGCCGCTCTGCGGCACCTGAGGTCGCCGTCGCATCGACTTCGCGGTCCCGTGCCCGCTCGATCGTGCTACGGCGTAGCGGCGTCGGGCAGGGGGGTTAGGCAGTGTCGAGCGGCCGGCTGGCGACTATTCCGTTCTTCAAAGAACCGGAAATCGATCTCACCCCCTACGAGACCCGCTGCCATTGGCGCCGGTTCGACGAGAACGAGGTGCTGGTCGATTACGACGACATCTCCACCGACGTGTACTTCCTCGCCACCGGCGAGGTGCGCATCCTCAACCGGACCCAATCCGGCAAAGAGGTGATCCTCGGCGAGATGCGCGGCGGCGCTTTCTTCGGCGAGCTGTCGGCGATCGACGGGGTCGGACGCTCGGCCAATGTCACGGCGCTCACCCGCGGCGAGGTCTGCGTCGTGCCGGCCAATGTCTTCCGCCAGATCGTTTTCGCTTCCGAGGCGATCGCCGACCGGCTGTTCCGGCTACTCGCCAAGCGCGTGCGCGAGCTGAACACCCGCCTCATGGAACACGCGCTGCTCGACCTGCGCCATCGGCTCTATTCGGAGTTGCTGCGCCTCTCGGTGCCGCGCGCTGGCCACGACGGTGAGCGCGTCGTCACGCCGCCGCCCTATCACCACGTCCTCGCGGCCCGCATCGGCTGCCGCCGCGAGCAGGTGACGCGTGAGTTCACCGTGATGGCGGGCGAGGGGCTGATCGATCGCACCCGCGGTGCCCTCGTCCTGCGCCGGCCGGACATACTGGAAGCCCGCGTCGCCGAAGCTCTTCGCGAAGACGGTTGAGCCTCGGCTCAGCGGCAAGACGTGCAGTCAGCCCTCAGGTGCAGTTTCCTTCTCTGACCCCGACCGACCCGCTCCTGCGCATCGACCGCGTCACCAAGCGGTTCGGCGCGCATCGGGCCGTCGATGACGTGTCGCTCGACCTCGCTGCCGGCGAATTCCTCTGCCTGCTCGGCCCCTCTGGCTGCGGAAAGAGCACCCTGCTGCGGCTGATCGCCGGGTTCGAAACACCGGATGCCGGCGCGATCATGCTCGGTGGTGAGGATCTCGCCCGCCAGCCGCCGCACCGGCGGCCGGTGAACATGATGTTCCAGTCCTATGCGCTGTTTCCGCATATGAGCGTGGCTCAGAACCTTGCCTATGGGCTGCAAGGGCTCGGCCTCTCCCGCGTCGAAATTACAGAGCGCGTGCAGCGGCTGCTGCGGCTCGTGAAGCTTGAAGGCTTCGAGGCGCGGCGCCCGGATAAACTCTCCGGCGGCCAGCGCCAGCGGGTCGCGCTTGCCCGGGCACTGGCCCGCGAGCCGCGCCTTCTCCTTCTCGATGAGCCTCTGGGCGCCCTCGACCGGGCCCTGCGCGAGGAGACACAAGGAGAGCTGCGTGCCATCCAGCGCCGGCTCGGCACCAGCTTTGTCGTTGTCACCCACGATCCAGAAGAGGCGATGGCGCTGGCCGACCGCATCGTCGTGATGGACCGCGGGCGCATCTTGCAGGCGGGACCGGCTCGCGACCTTTACGAGCACCCGGCAACCCGCTTTGTCGCCGGTTTGCTCGGCGACGTGAACCTGATCGCCGGCACGCTCGGGCTGGAGGATGGTGCGACGCGGGGCGTCCACACCGCTTTCGGCTGCCTGCGCGCCTTGCCTTCGCTGGCCCTGGCCGACGCCGCGGCCGGGACGGCTGTCGTGATAGCCCTGCGGCCCGAGCGGCTGCAGCTCGGCACCGGCGATAATACGCTCTCGGGCACGCTCGTCGATGCTGCCTATCTCGGCGATCGAGTCCGGCGGCAGATCCGCATGACGGATGGGACGATGCTGCGCGCCAGCGCGAGCCTGCCGGGAAATCCCGGCGACGCCGGCATCGGTCAGTCCATCAGTCTCGGCTTCGCACCTGACGCCGCCTGGATCCTGCCGGCATGAGCGTCTCGACGGCACGTCCGCTCGGGCGCTGGCTGGTGCGGGCGCTGCCGCTCATCTGGCTTGCCCTGTTCTTCTTGGTGCCCTTCGTCATCACCCTGAAGATCAGCTTCTCGACCCCGGCGACGGCCCAGCCGCCCTACCTCCCGGTGATCGACTGGAGCAATGGCCTGCAGGGCTGGCGCGAGTTCTTCTACGCGCTCGATCTTACCAACTATCAGATGCTCGCCGCCGATTCCCTTTACTGGGAGGCGACGTTGTCCTCGCTGGTCTATGCGGCAGCCGCCACGGCAGTCCTGGTCCTGATCGGCACGCCGATGGCGCTTGCCATGGCGCGTGCTCGTCCAGGCCTGCAGCCCATCCTCGTGGCGATGGTGGTGGTGCCGTTCTGGACGAGCTTCCTGATCCGCGTCTATGCCTGGATCGCGATCCTCAAGCCCGAAGGCCTGCTCAACGCCACGCTGCTGAAGCTCGGCCTCATCGCGCAGCCGCTCGAGATCCTGAACACGCCGCTCGCGGTGATCATCGGACTTACCTACGCCTACCTGCCCTTCCTCGTGCTGCCCCTCTACGCCGTGCTGAGTCGGCTCGACCCGGCCCTACCGGAGGCCGCGGCCGATCTCGGCGCCTCCCGCATGCGCATCTTCTGCACGGTGACGTTGCCGCTGGCGATGCCAGGGCTCGTGGCCGGAGCGCTGCTCTGCTTCATCCCGATGGTCGGCGAATTCATCATCCCAGACCTGCTCGGCGGCTCGGAAACGCTGATGCTCGGCCGCATGCTCTGGATCGAGTTCTTCTCCAATCGCGACTGGCCGATCGCCTCGGCGGTGGCAGTGCTGCTGCTCATCCTGATCGTCGGCCCGGTCGTGATGTTTCGAGGAGCCGAAGAGAGGAGGGAGGAGGCGCTGCGATGACCGCCTTCAACCGCCTCGCCCTGACGTTGGGTCTCGGCTTTCTCTACGCGCCCATCGCCGTGCTCGTCGTCTACTCATTCAACGACTCGAGGCTGGTCACGGTCTGGAGCGGGTTCTCCACGCGCTGGTATGGCGTGCTCTTCAACGATGGGCCGCTGCTCGCCTCTGCGCTCGCCTCGCTGAAGGTAGCGGCGCTGTCGGCGACCATTGCCGCAACGCTCGGCACGCTGGCCGCGCTGGCGCTCGACCGGCATGGACGCTTCACCGGTCGGGGCGCCTTCACCGGGCTCCTCTACGCGCCGATGGTGATGCCCGAGGTGATCACCGGACTGTCGTTGCTGCTACTCTTCGTCGGTATCGAGATGGAGCGCGGCATCCCGACCATCGTGATCGCACATGCCACCTTCGGCACCGGCTTCGTCGCGGTGGTGGTCGGCGCGAGGCTGAAGGGGCTCGATCGCTCGTTGGAAGAAGCCGCCGCTGATCTCGGAGCCGGCCCGATCCGCGTGTTCTTCACGGTGACGCTGCCGCTGCTTGCGCCCTCGCTGGCGGCCGGGTTCCTGCTCGCCTTCACGCTCTCACTCGATGACCTCGTCATCGCGAGCTTCGTCTCCGGTCCGGGAGCGACTACGCTGCCGATGCGGCTCTACAGCCAAGTCCGACTCGGCGTGAATCCAGAGATCAATGCAGCTTCGACGCTGCTCGTGGCCGCCGTCAGCCTCGTGGTGCTCTGCGCGTCCTGGCTAAGCGCCCGCAAGGGCGGCACGACGGCAGTCTGACGAAAAAAGCCGCGGGCGAAAAACCCGCGGCTTTGGTTAAGAAATGCTTCACGTGAAACATTGGCGCTGGGCGCTCAGATACGTCCCGTCAGCAGCAGCACGATCAACACGATGAGCAGGATGCCGCCTAGACCGAACCCAGGGCCGCGATAGGCACCACCGCCGAGGAAGTTACCACCTCCGAACAGCAGCAGAATCAGGATGATGAGGATAATGGTGACCATCGACGGGCGCTCCGGGCGCTCAGGCACCGTCGCCTGAGCTAGACCGTTCAAACGTCGCGGTGTCGTGAAACGTTCACGTCGATCAACACAGATTTTCCGATGCTTACGCCTCGGCCCGCCAGTCGGGCAGCGTTCCGCCTGTGTCGGCAGCGAGCCAATCCGGCGTCGGCAAGCCCTTCTCCCTTAAGAAGGAGGGATTAAACAGCTTCGACGCGTAACGTGCGGCGCCGTCGCAGAGGATCGTCACGATGGTGTGACCAGGTCCCAGGTGACGCGCCAACCGGATAGCGCCGGCGACGTTGATGCCCGATGAGCCGCCGAGGCTGAGCCCTTCCTCCTGCATGAGTTGGAAGACCTGGGCCACCGCCTCTGTATCTGGAATGCGGAACGAGACGTCCGGCTTGAACCCTTCGAGGTTCTTGGTAACGCGACCCTGGCCGATCCCTTCGGTGATCGAGGAGCCCTCGGCCTTGAGCGTGCCGGTCGTGTAATAGGCATGCAGAGCCGAGCCGTCGGGATCGGACAGGGCGATCGTCACACCAGGCTTTTTGGCACGCAGGGCCTCGGCGATGCCGGCGAGGGTGCCGCCCGTGCCACAGGCGCAGACGAAGCCGTCCACCGCGCCATCGGTCTGCTCGAAGATCTCCGGGCCGGTATGCTCCACATGCGCCCGGCGATTGGCGACATTGTCGAACTGGTCCGCGAAGAACGCGCCTGCCGGTTCTGTAGCCGCGAGCTTCTCGGCGAGCCGGCGTGCGGCGTGCACGTAGTTATTGGGGTTTGCGAAGGGCACTGCCGGCACCTCGACGAGGCGGGCGCCTGCGAGGCGCAGCGTCTCCTTCTTCTCGGCCGACTGGGTCTCCGGGATGACGATGACCGTGCGGTAGCCCCGCACAGCGGCCACCAGGGCCAGCCCGATCCCGGTATTGCCGGCCGTGCCCTCGACAATGGTGCCACCGGGTCGGATCAGCCCCTTCGCCTCGGCATCCTGCACGATCGAGAGCGCCGCTCGGTCCTTCACCGAAAGGCCGGGATTCAGGAACTCGGCCTTGCCGAGGATGGTGCAGCCCGTCTCCTCGGAGGCACGGGCGAGCCGGATCAACGGAGTGTTGCCGATCGCGGCGAGGACATTGGATTTCGTCTGCATGGCAGCCGGTTTAAGCGCGGCCCGCTCGCTTGGCGAGAGGACCGGTTTTCTAGCGGGCACTGGGCTTGGAAGACGCTCAACCGACCGGGCAGAACGACGATGGAATTCTCGACGCCCCTTATTTTGAGGTGCCGCGTCCAGCAGGCTCGGAGCACCCTCACGGCTGATCCAACGAGGACTGTTCGATTGGCTCAGGGATCAGAGTGCTTCGCAGCCATGCAAAGAGCGGTCGCGCGGCACCTCGGCATACGGATCGTTGTGCTACTCAGCTCCGCAGCCCCGGCGCCTCCTGACCAGTCCGCGCAACATACTCGGTGTACCCGCCGCCATATTGGTAGATGCCCTCGGGCGTGAGTTCCAGCAGGCGGTTCGAGAGCGCAGCGAGGAAGTGCCGGTCGTGGCTCACGAAGAGCATGGTGCCCTCATAGTTCGAGAGCGCCGTGATCAGCATCTCCTTGGTGGCGATGTCGAGGTGGTTGGTGGGCTCGTCGAGTACCAGAAAATTCGGCGGATCGTAGAGCATCTTGGCCATCACCAACCGGGCCTTCTCGCCACCTGACAGCACCCGGCAGCGCTTCTCCACGTCGTCACCCGAGAAGCCGAAGGCGCCTGCGAGCGCGCGCAGCGAGCCCTGGCCGGCTTGAGGGAAGCTCGATTCCAGATCCTCGAAGATGGTGAGATCGCCGTCGAGCAGGTCCATCGCGTGCTGCGCGAAATAGCCGAGCTTCACGCTGCCGCCGACCGTGACCGTGCCGGCATCGGGCGTGGCCGTGCCGGTGACGAGCTTCAAAAGGGTCGACTTGCCGGCGCCGTTGATACCCATCACGCACCAGCGCTCACGCCTCCGGATCGAGAAATCGAGCCCCTCGTAGATCCGGCGGCTGCCGTAGCTCTTGTGCACGTTCTTGATCATGACGACGTCGTCGCCGGAGCGCGGTGCGAGCTGGAACTCGAAGGCGATGCTCTGCCGGCGCTTCGGGGGCTCTACCCGCTCGATCTTGTCGAGCTTCTTCACCCGGCTCTGCACCTGCGCGGCGTGAGACGCGCGGGCCTTGAACCGCTCGATGAACTTGATCTCCTTCGCCAGCATCGCCTGCTGACGCTCGAACTGCGCCTGCTGTTGGCTCTCGTTCTGTGCACGCTGCTGCTCGTAGAAGGCATAGTCGCCCGAATAGGTGGTGAGCTGACCGCCGTCGATCTCGATGACCTTGCCCACGATGCGGTTCATGAACTCGCGATCGTGCGAGGTCATCAGCAGGGCACCGTCGTAATTCTTCAGGAAGTCCTCGAGCCAGATCAGGCTTTCGAGATCGAGATGGTTCGACGGCTCGTCGAGAAGCATCACGTCGGGGTTCATCAGCAGGATGCGGGCGAGCGCCACGCGCATCTTCCAGCCGCCCGAAAGCTTGCCGACGTCGCCGTCCATCATCTCCTGGGAGAAGCCGAGACCGGAGAGCACCTCATAGGCCTTGCCCTCCAGGGCGTAGCCACCGAGCTCCTCGAAGCGCGACTGAATCTCGCCGTAGCGCTCGATGATGGCCTCCATCTCGTCGGCCTTGTCGGGGTCGGCGAGATCGGCCTCGACGCGCTTCAGTTCGGCGGCAACATCGCTCACCGCGCCGGCACCGGCCATCACCTCAGAGACCACGGAGCGGCCGGCCATCTCGCCGACATCCTGGCTGAAGTAGCCGATCGTGGTGCCGCGCTCGGCCGCGACCTGACCCTCGTCCGGCTCCTCCTGGCCGGTGAGCAACCGAAACAGCGTGGTCTTGCCGGCCCCGTTCGGCCCGACGAGCCCGGCCTTCTCACCCTTCTGCAGGGCGGCCGAGGCCTCGATGAAGACGATCTGCCGGCCGTTCTGCTTGCCGACCTTGTCGAGGCGTATCATGCCGTCCGCGATTGCTTTGGGGGAGTTGGCGCGGACTTACGGCATGGCTCGGTGGAGCGGAAGGGGCGTTAACCGTCGAGGTAGCCTGACTTGCGCAGCTCGGTCGCCACGGCTTCGAAATACGGCTCGCCGGCTGAGAGCAGGCTGATGGAGGGCACCGGATCATCCTCGTCGACGATCCGGTTCGCTGTCTTATGAGACGGTGGCGTGGCAAGACCCGCCGTACCGATTCCCAGAAATCCTACTGCTGTGAGAACCACTTCACTGACCGAAATCATGGCCATGCGTCCTCCGCGGCACCACGATGGGCCGCGGAAAACAGGCGCTAACGCAATTGTAACGATTGTGCGACGAAGCGTGCCGGATCGCAGAAATATTCAGCTCCGGGCAAGCTTTGACGGTCCAGTGTGGTGAGTGCGCGACGGATACCGTGACCTCGTTGCATCGCACCCAAAACCAGTACTGGTTTCCGGGATCGTGATGCGCGAGCGTGGCAGCCTGACGCCGCGCGACCCGCTACACACCCCGCTCCCGATTCCTTCGCAAAGCGTCCGATCTCATGACGGTCATCGTTCTCGTCCTCGCCGGCAACCTGGCCCTCGCCGGCCTCTTCTCCCTCGTCGCCGTCGCCTTCGACTGACCTTTCATCGCGCACGCTCGCGACGTCGCGGGACATCCGTCGACAAACGCCTTATCGGCATGACGAGAAAGGCCGCCCGATCCCTGGATCGCGGCGGCCTTCGCTGTTCTGGCGCGAGGGCCGCGCGATCAGCGAGGCGGCGTCTGGAGCTTGGCCAGCAGCATCTCAAGCCGCTCGCTGACCGGCTCAGCGAGGGTGGCGGCGTAGTGCGAGCGTAACGTTTTGCCGAGGTGGCGGCGGGTTCCGGCGGTGAGGGGTGGGACGTCGTTACGGTGCGGCAGCGTCTCGGTCCTCGCATCGAGCTGGATCTTGGCCATGAAACCACTCCCCGCGCGACGCGACCGGCTGCGTCCACGGGCCGATCCTGCGGCCAGCTGGTTAAGAAGGCTTTTACGACAAATGCCATCGATCTCTGTCGTTAAGACGCCCGGCACATCAGCGGCGGCGTGACAGGAGGCGAGGCCACAGGGGCACCTCGGAACATCATCCGTGACCTCGACGTCCCGCCCTTACGGCGCCGACGAGAATCCTGCGTTCGGCACGACAGCCAGCCTGCACCGCTTGCTTCGGTAAACCGTCGTTAAGCATGCTGCGACACAATCGAGGCATGGCGACGTCCTCCTTCCCTTCTCGCTCAGCCGTTTGGTTCGGGTTGGCCCTGGCGCTCGCCTCGGGTCTCGGACAGGCCTGGGCGGCCGATCTGCCGTTGCGTTCCACGCTGCCGCCGATGGTGGAGCTGCCTCCGGCGCCTCCGGTGCCGGTCTGGAGCGGGTTCCACGTCGATCTCGACGGCGGCTACACGCGCACCGGCAGCCAGAACCTTCGCACCACCGGTACCAATGCGCTGGAGCAGATGCTGATCGACGTCGGCAACGTCGGCCGGGTCAACATGCCGTCGAGCTCCTTCGTGCTGCGCGGCGGCTTCGGCTACGACCTGCAGCCGGTGGCGGGCTCGGGCCTCGTACTCGGCCTCGTGACGGATGCGCTCTACACCGAGCAGCAGCGCGACCGCACCGCGGCCTTCTCGTTCGGCGGCAACGACATCAGCCTTGCGGCGCACCAATCGCTCGACTTCCTCGGCACCCTGCGCGGCCGGCTCGGCTACGGGCTCGGCCCCGTGCTGGTCTATGGCACCGGCGGTCTCGCCTACGGCCAGGTCAGCCTCTCGGCCCAGACCTCGATCTCCGGGCCGGCCTATACCGGGATCTATGACGGCGGCAGCTATCGCGGCATCGAGACCGGCTACGTCTATGGCGGCGGCATCGAGTGGATGGCGCCCAGCAGCCTGATGCCGGACCTCGTTGGACCAGGCCAGCTCGCCTTCAAAGCCGAGTACCTGCGCTACGATCTCGGCAGGCGTACCGTTGCCGTGAACGGGATGGGCGCGGTCTTCGGCCCCGGCGGTCCGGGCGCGATCGGCCACACGGCGAACGCGGCGTTTCGGAGCGAAGGCCAGCTCATCACCGCCGGTCTGACCTACCGCTTCTCTGGGGCGAACTAAGGCGAAGCCACCTCTCGATCCCTGGAACTCTCCCGCGGGGTCCCCTGGCATGGGCATTTCAGGACAATGCCCAGGGTTGGGGTGGGATGAAGACGGTGCAAGGAGCCCGTCTTCTCGGCCGCATCGCCAACTCGCCCCTTCACGCCGCACCTGCATTCGGCTCTAAGCGGCAACGGCCGCATTCTCGCGGTAACACGCCTCGGAGGGCGCAATTTTCAGCGACGGCTGGTCTACGGGGCTCGGACTGCTGGCGGTCCTGGTGCTGGTTCTCGCCAACGGCTTCTTCGTCGCGGCGGAGTTCTCCCTCGTCGCGGTGCGGCGGTCCCGCGTGGCGGAACTCGTCAACGAGAAACGGCTCAACGCGACCGCCCTGCAGCGGGCGACCGACCGGCTCGACGCGCATCTCGCCGCGACGCAACTCGGCATCACCATCTCCTCCCTGGCGCTGGGTTGGATCGGCGAGCCGGCGCTCGCCCACCTGATCGAGCCGCTCTTCTTCTTCCTTCCCGAGAAATTCGCCGGCATCGGCGCGCATACGCTGGCGGTGACGGTGGCCTTCGTGGTGATCACCGCCCTTCACATCGTGCTCGGCGAACTGGCGCCGAAGAGCCTCGCGCTCCAGCGTAGCGAGCGCACGGCGCTGGCGATCGTGCGGCCGCTCTCGCTGTTCCTTCTGGTCTTCCGCCCCGCCATCATGTTCCTCAACGGTCTCGGCAACGGCGTGCTGCGGTTGATGGGCCTGCAGCCGGGTTCGGGCGAGGAGAACCTGCCCTCGCCCGCCGAGCTGAGCCTTCTCGTCTCCGCGAGTCAGGAAGCCGGCTTCCTGCACGAGGCACAGGAGGATGCGGTCGCCCGCATCCTGGCGCTCGGCGACCGGCGCATCCGCGAGATCGTCACCCCGAGGAACGAGGTCGACTGGGTCGATCTCGACGACGACAAGGACGAGATCGTCAAGGCGATCCGCGAGTGCCGCCACGAACAGATCGTGGTGAGCCGCGGCCAGATCGACGACGTGGTCGGCGTATTGAGGAAGCAGGACCTGCTCGATCAACTCCTCGACGGCCGGCCGCTCAAGGTGGAAGCGGCGATGCGCGAGCCGATCGTGGTGCACGAGGGGCTCGCCATTCTCAGGGTCCTGGAGGCCTTCCGCACCAAGCCGGTGCGCATGGCGATCGTTGTCGACGAATATGGCAGCCTGGAGGGCATCGTCACCCAAACGGACCTGCTCGAAGCCATGGCCGGCGAGATCCCCGAGCCTGGGGAGGAGGCCATGGTGATCGAGCGTGAGGACGGGTCGCTGCTCATGGACGGCATGATGCCGGCGGGCGAGGCCTTCGACCGTCTCGGCTTCTCGGACCGCCCGCGTTCGGGCGAGTTCTCGACGCTGGCCGGCTTCGTCATCGTCGAACTCGGCCGCATCCCGGCCGAGGGCGACGCCGTCGACGCCCAAGGCTGGCGCCTCGAGGTGATCGACATGGACGGCCGGCGCATCGACAAGGTACTGGCGCAGCGGGTGCAGTAGCAGTTTTCCCACAGACCCCGCAGCGGCTGGCGGCGCAGAGGCCGCGCGCTGGCCCACGCGCGTAAGAAACAGGCCCAACCCTGGTGGCAGGCCGCACGGGAGCTTCCTATCCTGCCGCCGCGCCGGCCGCCAAAAGCTGGCGAGAGACGAGGTCAGAGGTTCGCCGTGTCCGTCGCCGCCATGTCCCGCGCCCCGAACCGCGCGCAAACGGTCTTCCCGGTGCTGGTGGCGGCAAGCGTCTGCCATCTGCTGAACGACATGCTGCAGGCCCTGTTGCCGGCCGTCTATCCGATCCTTCAGGGCAGCTTCGATCTCAGCTTCGCGCAGGTCGGCTGCCTGACCTTCGTCTATCAGATGACCGCCTCGATCCTGCAGCCCTTCATCGGGCACTTCACCGACAGGCGGCCGATGCCGTACTCGCTGCCGTTCGGCATGGCCTCGTCGATGGCGGGATTGCTGACGCTCGCCTACGCGCCCAATTTCGCACTGCTGCTCGTCGGCGGCATGCTGCTGGGCATCGGCTCCTCGATCTTCCATCCGGAATCCTCGCGCATCGCGCGGCTGGCCTCGGGTGGATCGCACGGGCTGGCCCAGTCGCTGTTCCAGGTCGGCGGCAATCTGGGCTCGGCGCTGGGTCCGCTCGCCGCCGCCTTCATTGTGCTGCCACGCGGGCAGAGCGGTCTAGCTTGGTTCGCCCTCGCTGCGGTCGGCGGCATCGTCATCCTGAGCGGGCTCGGACATTGGTACCGCGCCAACGTCCGGACGGGCCGATCTGCGGGGGCGGCCTCCGCCCGTCACGCCACGCTATCGCGGGGAGAGGTGTCGAAGGCGATGGCGGTGCTGATCGCGCTGCTGTTCTCGAAGTACATCTACCTGGCGAGCTTCACGAGCTACTACACCTTCTACCTGATCGAGCGGTTCGACCTCTCGACCAGGTCGGCGCAGATCTGCCAGTTCGTATTCTTCGCTGCCATCGCGGCCGGGACGATCGCCGGCGGTCCGATCGGCGACAGGGTCGGCCGTAAGCTCGTGATCTGGGTTTCGATCCTCGGCGTCCTGCCGTTCTCGGTGGTGCTGCCCTATTCCGGGCTGGCGCCGACGATTGCTCTCAGCGTGATCATCGGCTTCGTGATCTCATCGGCCTTCCCAGCCATCGTGGTCTACGGCCAGGAGCTGATGCCTGGCCGCGTGGGCATGGTCTCGGGTCTTTTCTTCGGCTTTATCTTCGGCATCGGCGGGATCGGCGCGGCGATGCTCGGGACGCTGGCGGATTGGAAAGGCATCTCCTTCGTCTTCTCGATCTGCTCGTTCCTTCCGGCGCTCGGTATCCTGACGGTGCTCCTGCCGAACCTGCGCGGATCCGAGGCTGAAGCCGGTAACGCCGCCTAGACAAGGAGCGGCCAGGGGCGGCCTCACTCCGCCGAAGCGCGGGCACCGAATAACCGGCTGGCGAAGCTCGGCGTCCGATCGCCCTTGTATCCGGCCACCACGACGACGCGGCGGACTTCGCCACGCAGGTAGGCGGCGAGGAAGCGCGGGTAGTTGCGGAACGAGATGCAGCCGTTCGAGGCGCCTGTCGGGCCGAGCATATACGTGTGCGTCAGCAGGCCGTTGCGGTTGTAGATCGCGCCGGGGCCGCCGACCGGGTGCAGGCGCAACGCCCGCACGCCGTGGAACAGCGCTTCCCGTTCGGTAAGGTCATAGGTGCCGGGCGGCGTCGAGCCGCGCATGCGGCGGTGAACATCGTGCGGATTGTCGAAGCTGGAGCCGAGGCCGGAATGGGCCTCCAGCACCTCGCCGCTCGGCAATGTCACGCGGCCGGCGCTGATGTCGTAGATCGCCGTGCCGCCACCGGCCTGCGGGGCAGGGGAGGAGCGGCGCGGGCTGGTGTCGAGGCTGCTCGCGTCGACGCCGGCATAGGCCAGCGCCTGCTGCTTCTCGGTGGCCGGCTTGGCGCCGAACACCGTGTCGAAGAAGGAGCGGTCGGCCTCCTCGTTCTGCTGCTGCTGCTGCGCCGCGGCACGGTTGCGTGGCATCGTTGTGCGCTCGGCAAGCCGGGCCACGGCCGGGGTTGGCACGGCCATCAGGTCGGAGGGGCGACGCACCGGCAACGGCACGGTCTGCGCAACGACCGGCGGCGTTAGCAGGGCAGTCTGCTGGATCGGAGGCTGTGCCGCTGGCGGACGCGACGCTGTCACCGGTGTGCGCTCGACGAGGGCAGCGACGACAGCCGGCTTCGATGTGGCCACGGCGGTCGGCTCGAAGGCCGAGTTCAACGTGGCCACCGCACGCAGGCCCTGGGCACGTCGGCCGAGGGCAGGCGTCGGGTCGAACAACCAGGCATCGCGCTGCGGCGAGGGGGTGATGGACCGTGTCGCGGCCGGCTCAGGCATGGCAGCCTCGGGACCGGGAGCCGGATCGGGCCTATTCGAGAACCGGGGTAGGGCACCGACAAGGATCGCTGCCGCCGCCGTCATGGCGAGAAGGTCGGCGCGGAACCGGCGACGACGACGGGGGCGGCGAGCGGAGCGGCCGGACGGGTACGCGTCGTCGATCATGCGGGCGGTACTCGGATACGCGTATCCCGCACGGACGCCGCCCGGCCATAGCCTCACCCGTGAGGGCGAACCTGCTGGCTGGACCGGCCAACTCTTCCGTCAGGGAAACATCAACCTTAACTGTCCGCCATTGAGCGCTGTTTTGGTTAATCTCCGCTAAATCGAGACGAGGCTTTCTGCAGATATCGTGAGCGGAGGACGCGCCATCTCATCCGTCCCGCTTCAGAAGGCCCCGGCTTCGCTGCAGCACTTCGGGATGACATGAGTGGGTGAAACGCGGTCGTTCCCTACCGCTTCCACACGCCGAGTCGCTCGCTGCGGGCATGGTCTTCGGCAGCGACGAGGTCGGGGGAGGCTTCGGAGGAGGCACGGCCGCCACCGTTGAACAGCACGACCTCCGAGAGGTCGCGCCCCTCGATGGTGCAGAGGAAGGCACTCGAGCCGGGCGCCGGACGGCAGGTCACGGAACGGCCGCGGATGTACTTCGTCAGTTCGTCGGCCTGACCGCCGCGCACCCACTCGACGCCGAACAAATGGATGACCATGCCTGAGACCCTCAGTGTCGCCGTGTCGATCACCTGGGGCACGCCAGCGAGATCGCCCGGGTTGCGGGGCAATTCGTCGACGGGTGCTGCCTCGGCATCCTCCGGCGCCGGTTCGGGAACGGAGGCAGGTGGCTTCGTCTCGGGGAGCCGCGGAGCGGCATCGTTGCGCGCCTCGGCGGCAGGCTTCGGCGTCTCCTTCGGGACGTTCTGATTCTGGGCGTTCTGGTTCTGGGCCACCTGCGGGGGCGTGTCCGGTCCGTCATCGCCACCCCGCAGGGTCGTGAGCACCACCCATCCGAAAACCAGCACCGTGGCCGCGGCGAGACCGAGAAAGGCGATGCGGTGCAGGTCGAAGGTGTGCCGGTCGATCACTGGCAGGACATCACGTCCGCGCCGGGCGAGATTGGCGAGCGCGCTCTCGCCTCTCGGCTTGGCCGAAGGCGTGGGGGGAACGGCCTCCGGGCTTTCTGACACGGGAGATCGTTCGATCCGGTCGCACTCGACGGCAGCCGGCGTGGGCCTTGCCTTGAAGCGCTCGCCGAGTTGCCGGCGCCAGCCCTCGAAACGGCCTCCGGCCGCCGTGGCGAGGGTGCGGCCGCGCTCCGCCGAGTGCGACGCGAGGGACCTCGCCAAGGCCGATTGCGTCTCGATGAGCCGCGCTCCGGCGGCCTTCACGTCCGCCAGCGTGTCGTGTGGCGGCTCGGGAGGCGGGAGCGGGACAGGGTCGACGGTTTCCGGCTCGGGCGGCGCCGCGAACAGGTCGGGATGGCGCTCGCGAAGCTCGGCGACGAGGCTGCGCAGGCTCATCGGAGCGCTGATGTCGCCACCCTCCTCGGCACCGGCATCGCTGTCGCGGATGAGCCGGGTCTCGCCGTTGCGGTCGATCACCCGATAGCCTGGCTCATCGGGAGAAGGCTCGACCTCGGCCTCCGCGAGAAGCTCCAGGGTGCGACGTGCCAACGGCATGGCGTGTTGGCGATCGAGCTCAGCCCGGATCTGGCTGCGCAGCCGTTCGTCGTCCTCCGGCGTCGGGCCGCGCCGTGGCACTGCCTCGTCCCGCACCATTTCGGCAGCCTCAGCCGTCATTCCGTCATCGTCTCCAGCGGGCCGGCTCAAGCACCATCGCCTCGAGCGCCCGGGCCGAGCGCCACATTGCCTCGACGCAGGACACGGCTCGATTCCGAAACGATCACCGGGCGCTCTCCCGCAAAGCTGATGGTGAGCGCCAGTTCCGACAAGCCCTGCGAGCGGGCGCCGCGCGCCGGGTTCTCGGCACGGAAGTCGATGACGGTGCGCAGTGTGCAGGATGTGCTGGCCACGTTGCAGGCGATGCGCGTGGCACCGGCCTGGGGCTGGTAGCGCCGTTCGGGCCAACGCCGGACGAAGCGGCGCTTCTCGGCAATCAAGGCGGTGAGGCTCGTGACGCGGCCGTGGAAGCGCACCCGGCTTCCGTAGAAGTGTGGTGCCGAGGCGAGCATGGCCTCACTTGAGGAGGAGACACTGCCGAGATAATCGGCCGCCAGCCGTTGTGCCTGCGCTGCCCAATCCGTGAAGCGCGGATCGGGAGAGGTACTGATCTCAGAAGGTGCAGCGATCGGGCTCGCCCCCTCACGTCGCGCCAAGCGGCGATCGCGGCGCTCGGCGCGCGTGGTCCGGCGGGCGGAATGGCGGTTGGCCGCCTCTGAAGCGTCCGGCGTGCCCTCGGCCCGTGCCTTGGCCGGCTCGGGCGCCGCCACGGCGGGCTTGGTTTCATCCGCCTTAACTCCATCCGTCTTGGCGGGAGGATCGACCCAGGTCGAGGCAGGGCCGGCGATGGCTGGCGTGAGGAGCATCAGCCCGCTCAGGCTGGAGGCGGCGAAGGACGCGGCAAGAATGGAAGAGGAGCGCATGGCGTCACCGGAAGCTGGGCCGCATCGTCATGCGATGCATGTAACCTGCGCCTGGGCGGCAGGCGAGGGAGGGCTGTCGTCCAACTCCGATAGAGGCCTGGACGGTTCCCTGGCCCCTCCGGCCTTGCCGCCGAACCGGGCCTCCCCACCTTGAGGGTAGATGGATCCCGGATCCCTCTCGCGGTCGAGGCGTCGACCGTGATGTCGGGTCCGCTCACGCCGCACATCCGGACTGCCGATCGTTGCTCCCATCCCTCGCACCCGACACGGGCCCCGCATGACCGTCCCGAGCGCGCTCCCGCGCCGCGCCCTGATGATGGTGAACCCGCGCGCCCGCAACGGTGACTTGCCCCTCGACGCCATCCGCGACAGCCTGCGCACCGGGGGCATCGAACCGGTCGAACCGCCGGCCGGCGAATCCGCGCAGACCGATTGCAGCACCGTGATCACCCGTCACGCGAGGGGATGCGACCTGATCATCCTCGGCGGCGGCGACGGCACGCTGAATGCAGCGGCACCCGCAGTGATCGAGACCGGGCTACCCCTCGGCATCCTGCCGCTCGGCACCGCCAACGATCTCGCACGCTCGCTCGGCCTGCCGCTCGACCCCCTGACAGCGGCACAGATGATCACGACCGCCGAGCCGCAGGCGGTCGACCTCGGCTGGGTCAACGGCCACTACTACTTCAACGTCGCCAGCATCGGCTTCTCCGCCGACCTCGCCAGCGAGCTCACCGCCGACGCCAAGAAGAAATGGGGCACGCTTGGCTACGCCATCGCCGCCTTCCGCCTCCTGCGCCGCGCTCGGCCCTTCTCGATCACGATCGAGCATGACGGCATGGTGGAACGGGTGACGACGATCCAAGCCTCGGTCGGCAATGGCCGGCATTACGGCGGAGGCATGACGGTGTCGGAGAATGCCACCGTCGACGACGGCAAGCTCGACTTCTACAGCCTCGAGGTCGCGCATTGGTGGCGCTTGGTGGCTCTTTTGCCGGCTCTCCGTCGCGGCACGCATGGTCAGGCCGCGGATGTGCGCGCCTTCTCCACCACCGAGATCGTGCTGAAGTCGAAGAAGCCGCGGCCGGTGAACACCGACGGCGAACTCGCCACGCACACGCCGGCCCATTTCAAGGTGGTGCCGAAGGCCGTGCGGATTTTCGCGCCACCGCGGGATGAAAGGCCGGCGACGGCCGTTCGCTTTCGAATGCCGTTCTAGCGGCATGACTTCCGGACTTCTCGTATGGAACGGCCCTGCCGACCGGGACGAGACGACACCGATGAGTCCTATTCTTCTCTGAGAGGAGCGACGCCGCGTGGACAGCATCCTTCACCTCATCGCTGATCCAACCGCCTGGGCGGCGCTCGCGACGCTCGTGGTCATGGAGGTGGTGCTCGGCATCGACAACCTGATCTTCATCTCGATCCTCACCAACCGCCTGCCGGAGAACCAGCAGACGAGGGCGCGCCGCATCGGCATCGGTTTGGCGTTGATTCTGCGGCTCGGGCTGCTCGGCACGGTGGCCTGGATCGTCCACCTCACCGAGCCGGTTTTCGAGGTCTTCGGCAAAGCCATCTCCTGGCGCGACATGATCCTCATCGCGGGCGGCCTGTTCCTGCTCTGGAAGGCGACCAAGGAGATCCATCACAGCGTCGATCCCAATGGCGGACACGAGGAGAAGACGGGTCCGCAGCTCGGCTTCGCCGCGGCGATCGGCCAAATTCTGGTGCTCGACCTCGTCTTCTCAATCGACTCGATCATCACCGCGGTCGGTATGACCGAGCACGTGCCGATCATGGTGGTGGCGGTGATCACCGCAGTCATGTTGATGTTGATCGCCGCCGATCCGCTGTCGCGCTTCATCGCGGCCAACCCGACCGTGGTCATGCTGGCTCTCGGATTCCTGATCATGATCGGCATGACGCTGATCGCCGAGGGGTTCGGTGCGCATGTGCCGAAGGGCTACATCTACACCGCCATGGCTTTCTCGGCGGGTGTCGAGGGCCTGAACATGCTCGCGCGGCGCCGACGCCGGAAACGGGTCCCCTCACCAGAGGCGTGAGCCAGGGGAGGAAACGCGATCGAGGCGCATCGACCTCCGGCACCATCGAGATCTGCCATGGCACCGCCCGTGCGATGCTATCGAGTGTGGTCAAGCGCGATGCGGATAGATTCCGAGCGCGCTCAAAGGCGGAAAAAAGCCGAGGAGACAGTCGATGTCCGAGGCCTCTAACCCCGGCGTGAAAGTGGTGGCGCTGTCGCACGATCTCATACGCCAGCGCTCCATCGTCAAACTTGTCTGGACCCAGGATCCCGAGAAGAGCGTCGCTTTGCCGGTGCCGTTCGGATGCAGCCTCGACGATGTCCGCGACGAGGCCGAGAAGGCCTTGCGGGCGCTCTCGGCCGAAACGGCTGCCCTGGTCGTTGGGTCCTAGAGCGGCAGAGCCTCGCCTAAGGTAGTGGCTCGCGCGTAGCGACCTCTTCCCGCCGGCAGATCGCCGCGTCGGGGGCCGGGGCGTCGCCGGCCAAGGCGGCCTTGAGCTCCGTGCGGGCCTTGTCGAGATCGGCGCGGAAGCCAGCATGACCCATCAGCGCCGCGACCACGGCAGAGGCGTTGGTGCGTCCGGCCACCACGTCACTCATCCAATGCACGCCGCAAACGACGCGACTCTCGCCGTAGAGGCGGCCGCGCACGAGGAGTGGCGTCGCCTTCTCGGGCAGCAGGCTCGCCATGATCAGCGCGTAGGCCCATCCCTGCGTGGCATGGCCGGACGGGTAGCTGAAGCTGTCGGCGAGATGGGGATCACGCGCGACGCAGATCGGTGCGTCGTTGCCAACGAAAGGCCGCAGCCGCCGATAGTGGCGCTTGGGTGCTCGTACGGCGCGCACCAGGTCGAGGCGGGTGCGGTCGAGCAATGTGATCAAGGTGGGAACGCGCCGCGCATCGAGCCGTCGGCCGAGCACACAGGAAAGATTCTCCAGCAGCGCAGCGGCGCCCTCAGCCACGTCGCTCGTGGCAAATTCCCAGCGTGGGGTCCCAACCAGCGCGCGCGTTGCGTTGTAAACCGCACGGTCCGCAGCATCCGCCGCCGAGTGCCCGCCAGGCGGGGCAGGCAGGATGGCCAACGTGTCGGGTGCAGTCTCGTCCGTGAGATATGGTGTCTGCGCCGGCTTGTCTGGATTCACCGGATCGGCGTTGAGCGAAGGGGCTGGCTTCTCCTTGGTCTGCGCGGCCGGCTCGGCAGAGAGCGGTGAGGTCGACAGCAGGAGCGCAGTCAGCAGGCAGATCAGGCGAGGCATCACATCGGTCCCGAATGAGGATGGGGCGAGAAGGTCCCCTTGGCATCGACGTACGAGGCCCCGGTCACGGTTCCGTCTTACACCACACGAATCGCTGCAGCGGTCTCGCGCGGATATTCTTCGTGCGGACTCAGCGCTCCAGGAATGCGGGCTGCCGAGACCCGATTGTCGTCGATCAGCGCATCCATCTCGGCGCCGGAGCGGCGCGGAGCCGATTCCGGCCGCAACACCTTGATCGGCGGCAGTTCGTGCCGTAACAGACTGAGGAAGTCCGCGCGGCTCTCCACCGGATCGAGCCCACCGGTGACGAAAGCCGCCGTGCCGAAGCGTCCACCGTCCTGGCGCGCGATCACGTGCTTGGCCGCGATGACCTCAGGCGTGACATGGGTCGGATCGGCATAGACATGGGCGCGCATCATCCGGCCGATCACCGGGCGGCTGACGTTGAGCCGATAAAGCCACTCGCCCGTCACCGGTCGCTCGAGTGCTCGGCGAATTCGCCCAAACCAAGCGACGCGCGCTTCGCCCATGACTGTCGGCAGCGGCCCACGCCAGGTCGGCGCAATCAGAACCAGCCGCTCGAACAGCGACGGGTGACGCCCGGCTGCCGCGACCAGATAGCCGGCCGCATGTCCCGCAGCGATGCCGATGGCGTAGGGACCGGGCGCGGCGGCGAGGAACGCATCCAGGAAAGCATGCAGGCTCGCGGGTTCGAGTGGCAACCGCCCCCGATCCCGCGCGCCGAAACCCGGCCAGTCCGGCACGAGGCAGTGATGGGAGTCCGACAGCTCGCGCGCCAGTGGCAGCATCTCCTCGCGCGCCGAGATCGAGGACAGGGGCGGTAGAAGCAATGTCTTCGGCCCTGCGCCGAGTTCATCGCAGGGCGTCGGGACAAGCCGGCCGGCAACGCTCAGATCGAGGAGACAGGTGGTTTGCGCGGGGGTTGCCATGTGGACCGGACCTGGCTGACGCGAGGATCTACCGACCGAATCTGCGAACGATGCGCTGCTTGCGGACTGGCATCACGCCGAACCCATCGCTCCAGATCCTGTCTCTTCCCGTCATCGCAGGTCGCGAACGTGCCAAGCGGCGTCTCAGGTCCGCAGCAACTCGTTGATTCCGGTTTTGGCGCGGGTTCCCGCATCGACGCGCTTCACGATCACCGCGCAGTAGAGACCTGGGCCCGGGCTACCATCCGGCAGCGGCTTGCCGGAGGTCGTACCCGAGACGACCACCGAGTAGGGCGGCACACGGCCGTAGAAGGTCTCGCCAGTGCTGCGGTCGATAATGCGGGTGGAGGCGCCGATATAGACGCCCATCGAGAGCACCGAGCCTTCGCCGACGATCACACCCTCGGCCACCTCGGCGCGGGCGCCGACGAAGCAGTTGTCCTCGATGATGACCGGGTTAGCCTGCAGCGGTTCGAGCACGCCTGCAATGCCGGCGCCGCCGGAGATATGGCAGTTCTTCCCAACCTGCGCGCAGGAGCCGATGGTCACCCAGGTATCGACCATGGTGCCCTCGCCGACATAGGCGCCGAGATTGATGAAGGACGGCATCAGCACCGCCCCCGGTGCGATGAAGGAACCGCGGCGCACGAAGCAGCCAGGCACGGCCCGGAAACCACCGGTGCGGAATTCCTGCTCAGTCCAGCCCTCGAACTTCGAAGGTACCTTGTCCCACCACGGCGCCGCATTCGGACCACCCTGGATCGCGTGCATATCGTTGAGGCGGAAGGAGAGCAGCACGGCCTTCTTCAGCCACTGGTTCACCTGCCAGCCCTCACCCGGCTGATCGCCAGTCTTGTAAGCGACGCGCTCCCGGCCCGAATCGAGCAGGTTCAACGCCTCGTCCACAGCCTCGCGCACGGCACCGGTCGTCGTCGTGGAGACGTTCGCGCGGTCTTCCCAGGCGGCTTCAATGGTCTGGGCGAGATCGTCGTGGGACATGGGAGACTTTCGGCACGAGACAGGTAGGCGGCCTCTCTACAAAAGCCGCCCGTACCTGTCACCGTTCGCAGCTCAATGCTCCGATAGGCCAACGCTGCTCAGCGCTTGGTGTTGGCTGCTGTCTGGCCGAACATGACCTTCTTGGCGTCCTCGCTCATGGTCTTGCCGAAATCTGGGTTGACTTCCGGCGCGGGAGCATAAGCGGCCTTCGTCGCCGGGCGCTCGGCAATTGCTTCGAACCAGCGCTTGAGATGCGGATGGTCGTCGAGGCTCTGGCCCTGCTTCTCCCAGGGCACGATCCACGGATAGGCTGCCATGTCTGCAATCGAATAGGCGTCGCCTGCTACGAACTCACGGTCGGCGAGGCGCCGGTCGAGTACCCCGTAGAGACGGTTGGTCTCGTTCACGTAGCGATCGATCGCATACGGGATCTTCTCCGGCGCGTATTGCGAAAAATGGTGGTTCTGGCCGGCCATCGGCCCGAGACCGCCCATCTGCCAGAAGAGCCATTGCAGCACCTCGGCCCGCCCGCGAATGTCTTCCGGAATGAACTTCTTCGTCTTCTCCGCGAGGTAGAGCAGGATCGCGCCGGATTCGAACAGCGAGATCGGCGCGCCGCCATCCAGAGGCTCATGGTCGACAATCGCCGGCATCCGGTTGTTCGGGGCGATTTTGAGGAAGTCCGGTTCGAACTGCGCGCCCTTGCCGATATTCACCGGATGGATTCGGTAGGGCAGGCCGGTCTCCTCCAGGAACAGCGTTACCTTGTGGCCGTTCGGAGTGGGCCAGTAGTGCAGGTCGATCATCGTGTGCTCCGAAAAAAACTGATTTGCGGCCCTCTCGGCGGCTCACATGCTCTTCTGCCCCCGACTCGGCAACCGGCTTAACCCGCTCGAAACGCTGCCGCCGCTAGAAGGCCATCTGGTGCGTGTGCGCCCGCGCACGCCGTCTCGCGGAAGGCCGTCATGGCAGCGGGTCTCAGCGTCGATGCCGCCTTCGGAGCTGTCCTAGGTCGGCTCAAGGCTGTGCGTGCGGGCGCTGGCTTCTCCGCCGCAAGCGTCTTTGCGGTGCGGATCACGGCAGCCGGATGCGCCTATATCGCCCAAGTCCTGATGGCTCGCATGATGGGCGGGACGGAATACGGTATCTTCGCCGCCGTCTGGGTCTGGATCGCGATCCTCGGTCATTCAGCGACACTCGGACTGTCGCAGGGCGCCTGCCGCTTCATGCCGGCTGACGAGGCGCTCGGCCGCCATGCCGAGGTGCGCGGCTTTCTGATCGGTGGGGCGGCCGCCACTATGGTCGGAGGTCTCGCCTTATCCGTCCTCGGGCTGCTGATTCTGAATATCGAAGGCAACCTGCTCGCCGGTCCCTACGGCGCGCCGATCGTCCTCGGCGCACTGGTGCTGCCGCTCTTCGCTTTCCAGGACTATCTCGAAGGCGTTGCCCGAAGCCGCAACTGGGCCGTGCTCGCCATCGCGCCGCCCTATCTGCTGCGGCAGGGCCTGATCATGGCCGCGATGATTCTTGCGGTGCTGCTCGGGGCGCCGGCCAAGGCCTCCGTCGCAGTGGCCTGCACACTGTTCGCGACTGCGCTCGCCGTGACGATCCAAGCCAGCCTGCTGCTGAAGCGTCTTGGCCCAACCACGCTCACGGGAAGCCGGCGCTACCGCTGGCGTCAATGGCTTGCTGCCTGTCTGCCGATAGCGGCCGGCGATCTCGCCACTGCCGCCTTTGGCTTCGTTGACGTTGTGCTCCTCGGTTTCCTGATGTCACCCGACGCCGTTGGACTCTACTTCGCAGCGACGCGCATTCAGCAATTCGTCGTCTTCGTGCATTACGCGGCTTCGGCAGCCACCGCCCAGCGCTTCACCGCCGCGAAGGCGCGCGGCGACTTTACCGGGTTGAACGCCTTGGTCCGCGACCAGGCGCGCTGGGTGCTCGGTGCAACAGCTCTCGTCGGTGCGGGCATCGTCGTCGCGGCCCCGCTGCTGCTCGGACTATTCGGCCCAGAATTCCGCGAAAGCCTTCCGGTTCTGACGGTCCTCGTTCTCGGCAGCGTGGGCGCGAGCCTGTTCGGTCCCGGCGAAGACCTTCTGACCATGCTCGGCGGTGAAAAGCTTTGTGCAGGTATTACCCTGGCGATGCTCGCCCTCGGCGCGGGGTTCTGCCTCGTTCTGGTGCCCTGGCTCGGCTTGATCGGCGCGGCGCTCGCCATGGCAGCGGTGACAATCCTCCGGGCCGCCGGCATGGCCCTCGGCGCCCAGGCCATCCACGGCATCGCGACCCCCGCCTTCTCGAAGTTGTTCGTGCGCAGGGCCAGCCCGTGATCGCACTCTCCCGCCGGCAGGACGTGGCCCGAAACATCGCTCGCAAGCAGCAATCGATCGAGATCGTCGACGCGGCCGCGCTCGCTGCCGAGTCCGACGCCTGGGACGATCTCATGGCGCGCGCCGTCGCGCCGCATCCGCATTTCAGCCGTCATGTCATCGAGGCGCATATCCGGGCCGGTCTGTTGCCCGGCGACACCGCCTTCATTGCCGTGCGCGATGGTGGCCGGCTCAACGCTCTCCTGCCCTTTCGCAGAGGCCTCGACATCATCGGACTCGGCCGCCTGGTAGCGCAGCCCGCGCTTTCACCCTTCATGCCGTCGAGCGCACCGTTGGTCGCGGCTGAGAACCTCTTCGAAACACTGGCGCTGCTTGTTAGCGGTCTCGCCGAAGCCTCCCGCGGTCGTGCCTGGCGCTGGCCATTGCTGACGGTCTCGAGCTTGGCCGGCCGCGGTCTGCTCCACGCTATGCGAGAGTCCGGTTGGACCGTCGGCATCGTGGCCGAGTTCGAGCGTCCGGTCCTCGACCGCCGCCCCAGCCACGACGCCTTTCTGAAAGACCATCCCCATAAGAGCCGGCTCAAGGATCTGCGCCGCCGCCGCCGTCGGCTTGCCGAAATGGGCCGCCTCGACCTCGTCACCGCGACGGAAGGGGAGGCACTTGCCGCCGCGCTCGACGACTTCCTCGCCCTGGAACTGGCGGGGTGGAAAGGCGAAGCTGGTACGGCATTGGCCTGCCGTTGCAAGACGCTCGCTCTCGCGCGAGGTCTCTTTGCCAACCGGCCCGGCCCGGTATGCGTCCGAGCCGACACGCTGAGTCTCGACGGACGTCCGCTCGCCGTGAGCCTCGCCCTCGTTGCAGGCGGGACCGCCAACCTGCTCAAGACGGCCTATGACGAGCGCGAACGAGCCCTAGCCCCCGGCCTCGTTCTCGAGGCTGAGATCGTGCGTGTTTTCCATGAGACCACCTTCGCCCAAAGGCTCGACTCGGCCACCCTCGCCGGTTCAGCCCTGGAGAGTCTCTACCGCGAGCGCGAGACGGTCGCCGAGATCGTCGCCGTGCCGCCGAGCGGGGACACGCATCTGTCGCTTGAACGCCGGGTGTCGTTGGCTCGGTTCGAGCACAGGGCGCGTCACGAGGCCAAACGGTTGCTGAAGCGCGGCTGAGCGAGTCTCATCCATGCGCGTTGCCACTGCGCGCGAGGCCGCCCTATAAGGCTCGCCCATCCAAACACCTGCGGTGTCGAGGATCCCTGTCCCGGGAGGCCTCCGCCGATCGACGAACACAATGAAGGTCGCGCCATGGCCGGGCATTCCCAGTTCAAGAACATCATGCATCGCAAGGGCCGCGTCGACGCGGTCCGCTCCAAGGTATTCGGCAAGCTCGCTCGAGAAATTACGGTGGCGGCCAAGCTCGGCACGCCCGATCCAGCGATGAACCCGCGCCTGCGCGCCGCCGTTCTTGCTGCCCGCGCGGAAAACATGCCGAAGGACAACATCGAGCGCGCCATCAAGAAGGCGACCGGTGGCGAAGGCGAGAACTACGAGGACATCCGCTACGAGGGCTACGGCCCAGGCGGCGCTGCCCTGATCGTCGAGGCGCAGACCGACAACCGCAACCGCACCGCCTCCGATGTGCGCTCGGCCTTTACCAAGTCCGGTGGCAGCCTCGCCGAGACCGGCGCGGTCGCCTTCATGTTCGACCATGTCGGCTTGATTGAGTTCGCTCCCGAGGTTGGCGATGCCGACACGGTGCTGGAAGCCGCCATCGAAGCCGGTGCGGACGATGTACGCTCCTCCGAGGACGGCCACGAGATCTTCTGCGAGCAAACCGCCTACGGTGAGGTCTCGAAGGCGCTCGAGGCGCGGTTCGGCGATCCGCGTCGCACCTCGTTGATCTGGAAGGCACAGAACACGATCGACGTCGATGACGAGACGGGAGAAAGGCTGGTGCGCCTCGTCGAGGTCATCGAGGATCAGGACGACGTACAACGTGTCTTCGTGAACTTCGCTCTGTCAGCCGAACTCATGGCTCGACTCGAAAATCAGTAACCATCTGCGGCATTCTGACGCGTTTCGTTGCCGGAGAGTGCATCATTTGCCTGCCTTAT
The DNA here is from genome assembly GCF_007992215.1 of Methylobacterium gnaphalii. GTDB lineage: Bacteria > Pseudomonadota > Alphaproteobacteria > Rhizobiales > Beijerinckiaceae > Methylobacterium > Methylobacterium gnaphalii. The sequence continues at coordinate 140,009 of NZ_BJZV01000006.1, forward strand.
GTGCTGGCGTGCGAGCGGTGACGGGATCATGCTGCCCGGATTGGCACTGTAGCCGTATGCATCCCGTGGATGGCTCTTTCCCTCTTTGATGCGGTGCACAGGGTTCGGGGAAGCGCCTAGTCTCAGGTCATGACCAATGCGAGTCGTGCCGTGAAGAAGAGCCCGAAGTCCTTCGCAGACCTCCCCCCGATCCGGGTGCGCAAGGAGCCGCCGACCATCGTCGAGGCTGTGGCCGCCGCGCAGGATCTCGCCGATGACCTCGAACAGCAGGTCGAGATTGCGGCTGGGCTGATTGGCTTGACCTCCGACGAGGTGCGCCCGCACGTGCTCGCCGCCGCCAAGGAGCGGCAGGAGCGCCCGCGCGGCCGAGTCGTCGAGCGCGGTTTCGACAGGGTGTCGGACCGGATCACAAGCCCCGGCTCGCTCAGCCGCTCGCCGCGCACCGTGGTTGTCGAGCGCCGAACCCGTCCGGCCGTGGTCATCGAGCGCCGCAGCGGGCGTCCGCTGGAGCCGCGCCGCTGATAGGCTCGCCTCACCGGACTTGACCACAACCGACGCCGCCTCGCATCCCGTCCCCATGACTGAGCGGCGCGGCGATCACCTCTGGCGACCCTATACGCAAATGAAGCTCGCCGCGCCTCCGCTCGAGGCTGTGGCGACCCTCGGCAGCCGGATCACGCTGGCCGACGGACGCGAGCTGATCGACGGCATCGCTTCTTGGTGGACGGCAGTCCACGGCTACAACCATCCCCATATCCGTGAGGCCGTCGGCAACCAGCTCGGGCAGATGCCGCATGTCATGTTCGGCGGTCTCACTCACGCGCCCGCCGAGCGCCTTGCCACACGCTTGGCCGCCCTATTGCCAGGGGAACTGAACCACGTCTTCTTCACCGATTCCGGCTCGGTGGCGGTCGAGGTCGCCCTGAAGATGGCCGTTCAGTTCTGGCTGAACCGCGGCGTGCAGGGCCGGACCCGGGTGCTCGCTTTCCGCGGCGGCTATCATGGCGACACGATGGGCGCGATGTCGGCCTGCGATCCCGTCGAGGGGATGCATCACCGCTTCGGCGCTTATCTCCCGGCCCAGGTCTTTTGCGAGTTGCCGCGAATGCCCGAGCAGGAAGCAGCGCTCGACAAAGCCTTGACTACGCATCGGCGCGAACTTGCAGCGGTCATCGTCGAGCCGCTGGTGCAGGGAGCTGGCGGCATGCTGATGCATCCGCCCGAGACTCTGGCAACGGTCGCCCGGCTCTGCCGCCGCCACGGTTTGCCATTAATCGCCGATGAAATTTTTACGGGTTTCGGTCGCACCGGGATGATGTTCGCCTGCGAGCAGGCCGGCATCGTGCCCGACATTCTCTGCCTGTCGAAGGCGCTCACCGGCGGCACCATGGCGCTCGCTGCCACCGTCGCCACTACAGAAATCTTTACTGCCTTCTGGTCCGACGATCCGGCGCATGCGCTGATGCATGGCCCGACCTTCATGGCGAACCCGCTTGCCTGCGCCGCTGCCAATGCCAGTCTCGACCTGTTCGAGACCGAGCCGCGCCTCGCTCAGGCCAACGCTATCGAGAAGAGGCTCACCAAGGGCCTGGAACCGCTGCGTGGAGCGGCGGGCGTCGTGGACGTGCGCGTGCTCGGCGCGATCGGAGCGGTGCAGCTTGGCGGTATGCCCAACCTCGCCGCGCTCAAGTCGCGTTTCGTCGAGCACGGCGTTTGGGTGCGTCCGTTCGGGGACGTCGTCTACCTCACGCCCGCTTTGACCATCTCCGACAGTGACCTCGACCGCCTGACTGACGTCGTCCGCCTCGTCATCGGCAAGGGCATGGCCTAGCTCTCTTACTGCGACATTGATGACGCATTGCAACCACGGCTTTCGTTCCTCGTTGGCTGATCACGAATCCACCTCTAGCCTTACCAAGCCAGCAACGAAGCGGCGCAAAGCCGCCTGATGGGTCTCGATTCAGCTCAGGAGTGACAGCGTGGCGAGCGACACGACGATTCCAGCAGACGATCGCCCCGTGATCCTCCTGGTAGAGGACGAGGCGCTGACCATCATGGATCTCGGTGACGTCCTTGAAGATGGTGGCTACGACACCGTCCAGTGCGCTTCCGCCGAGCGTGCACTCAGCATTCTCCAGGCCCGTCCCGACATCTGCGGCCTCGTCACCGATGTCGAGCTCTCAGGCCGCACCAACGGATTCGAGCTCGCCAACACAGTTTCCCAGGCCCGGCCGGAACTACCAATCCTGATCGTCTCAGGGCGTGCCGCCCCCGATCCAGACCGAATGCCGCAAGGTGCTCAGTTCATCGCTAGGCCCTGTGCCGGCGAAGATATTCTAGCCCGGCTCAAGAGTCTGATGCCGACCTGTTGATACGGTGTTCTCCGATCATCTCGGATATTTCATCATCAATACGGGCACAGCGAAACAAGCAGATCTGACGATCCAACGTTGCGGATTCTGTTCTAGATTGCTTCGCTGTGCATATAGCAATCGCAAAGCTCTCGGCTGCGGCGCCTTATTCTGAATTTTCTGGCAATCGATCGGGCTTGCTCTGCCGATGGCGTTGACTATAGCCCAACCATGCTAGGTTGAGTCTATGATGATGAGAGCAACAACAAAACAGAGCCGAATAAGCTTTACGTCATCTCATCGTCACGGTTAGGCTGGCAGAAGCTCCTCAATCGAGTGGTGCTGAGAGGCAAACCGCTCGCCTATCAGTCCATTCGGGGAGCATTGGCCATGTTGGCGAGCCATTTAGAGGCGGCAGACGCAGCCGTGACAACGGCGCCTGTGCAGCCACATGGCGGTCAATCCTCGGAGACGGGCAAGCGTGCTGTGAGCAAGAACGGCAAGCTAGCTAAACCGATGCGGCCGCCGGCCGCCAAGAGTGTCGGCTGGGCGCTCGTCCAGGCTGCCCGCCTCCATCGTGCCCGAGTCGGTGACCGGCTTGCGGCACTCGATCTCTTTGCCGGCCAGGAGCAGGTGGTCCAAGCGCTGGCCGTAGCCGGATCGATGACCATGGGCGACCTCGCCGCGACTCTGCGCGTGCGTCCGCCCACTGCCTCGAAGACCATCTCACGCCTCGCGGCCCTCGGCTTCGTTGAACGTCGCGCCGAAGCTGGCGACGGCCGCATCGTGCGTGTGCGCCTCACCGAAACCGGCATGGCCAAAGCAGCGGCAATCGAGAAGATTTGGGACGAGGTTGAGACCGAACTGCTTGACGATTTCGAGGGCAAGGAAAAGCGTCGGCTCCGCAAGCTCCTGCGCAAGGCGGCCGGAAACCTCGCCGATGCCGCAGGCGTCACCGGCCACGAAGTCGATCCGGAAACCGAAGCCGACCCGGATGACGAGGCCGAGGCCGAGACGTTGATCGGCCCCGTTGCCTCAGATGCGGTGGTACGCCCGGCCTAATTCATATGACTTCCAGGTGATCGCTACTTAGGCTTCACCGCATTGCGAACACAGCGAAGCAGAACCGACGCGCTGACAGTGCGGGTATCGTCCTCGATCGCTACTTCGTTGCCTCGCAATGATGACAGAAGCTTGGATTTAGTCGCGGCCGTCGGACTGGCGCGCTAGGCGCAGAGCCCGCAGTCGCTCCGTGCGATCGTCCAACGCCCGCCGGTCGGCCTCGATCTCTTCCCAGATCGCCGAAGCTCTCGCCTGCTGCTCGGCCGCCTTTGCAGCCTTGGTCTCGGCGCGATCGATGACGTGGCTCTGGTCGCGGGACATTCCGGCTCCTCTCCAGTTTCCAAGGGGGTAGCTAGAGCGTCATCCGGCGAAGGGGATACCGAGTCGCTCGAAAAAGCGCGTTGGGCCAGAAACCTGAAGCTGATCGCCGTCCTCTGCATGACAGAGAGAAGGCTGGTGCCCGTCTCGATTCATCGCGCCGGCAGCATCGAGCCGCCGGCGCGCTGCATCGACGCTCAGCGGTGGTGACGATGATGGTAGCCGCGATGGGAACGCATACGGGTGCGATAGGCGCGGCGGCCCGGATCGATGCCGAGAACGCCGTTGACGCCACCGACAGCACCGCCAACCGCACCACCCACGATGCCGCCCACCGGACCAGCCACGCGGTTGCCCTCGCGAGCACCACGGCTCATGCCACCAGGAACGCCCTGCGCTTCGGCAGCGCTCGACAGGGTCAGGGCCGACAGAGCCACCGTAGCAGCGAGGAGGAGGTGTTTCATGCGGATCTCTTTCGTGCTTCTCGTTGTATTCCGCTTCCAGGGTGCTCGTGGGCTCCCGGACTCGTGTGGTCTCAACGGCTAGGCTTGGCAAAAGTGCCATGGAAGACTGCGCATTCCCGGCTTCGTGATGAAGCGATCACACGCCGTTGTCTGCTGGCGTGAGGAGAACGGCGCTGCTAGAAGCGCCAAATGCTCGAGGCCCATGATCTGACGGGCGCGCTGTCGCGCCTTCGAATTACAGGCCCGGCCTCCGCCTGAGCGCCGCGCCTGACGCGCGGCCGGGCGCAGATGCCGGAACAGGTCCGCATGAGCGCCCCACGGCCCGCCTCCTGACACCGCACGAGACGAGCAAGACCAGACCGATGACCGAGTCCGCCAAACCTGCCGCGCCGGATGATGCCGGCCCGAGCCGCGACTATTCCAAGACGCTGTTCCTGCCCAAGACCGAGTTTCCGATGCGCGCCGGCTTGCCGACACGCGAGCCGCTGCTGCTGGAGCGCTGGGAGCGGAACGACCTCTACGGCCGCATCCGCCGCGAGTCCGCCGGGCGCCCGCGCTTCGTGCTGCACGATGGACCGCCCTATGCCAACGGCAACATCCATATCGGACACGCGCTCAACAAGATCCTCAAGGACGTCATTGTGCGCTCGCAGGGCGCTCTCGGGCACGATGCCGACTACGTGCCTGGCTGGGACTGCCATGGCCTGCCGATCGAGTGGAAGATCGAGGAGCAGTACCGTGCCAAGGGCAAGAACAAGGACGAGGTGCCGATCCTCGAATTCCGCCAGGAATGCAGGGCTTTCGCCGCCCAGTGGCTCGACGTGCAGCGTGAGGAATTCAAGCGGCTCGGCGTTACCGGCGACTGGGCGCATCCCTACTCGACAATGGCTTATCCGGCCGAGGCCCGCATCGCCTCCGAGTTGATGAAGTTCGCCGTCACAGGCCAGCTCTATCGCGGCTCGAAGCCGGTGATGTGGTCGGTGGTCGAGAAGACTGCTTTGGCCGAGGCGGAGATTGAGTACGAGGAGCATGTCAGCGACACGATCTTCGTCGCTTTCCGAATGCGTGATGGTGCTCCGGCCGAGTGGGCCGGTGCACGTATCGTGATCTGGACGACTACGCCCTGGACGATCCCTGGCAACCGCGCCGTCGCCTATTCCAAGCGCGTGGCCTATGGGCTCTACCGCGTTACGGCGGCTGCCGTGGATAACTGGGCCAAGGTTGGAGAGAGCTACCTGCTCGCCGATGCGCTTGCCGAGACAGTGTTCAAGGCTGCCCGCGTCGAGGCCTATGATCGTATTGCCGATGTCTCGCCGGACGCCTTCGCCGGGCTGACGCTTTCGCACCCGCTGAACGGCCACGTCGCCGGCTACGAGTTCGCTGTGCCGCTGCTCGAGGGCGATCACGTCACTGACGAGGCGGGTACCGGCTTCGTGCATACAGCACCGAGCCACGGCCGTGAGGACTTCGAGGTCTGGATGGCCAATGGCCGCCGACTGACGCAGGCCGGCATCGACACCCGCATTCCCTACACGGTCGACGCCGAGGGCGTTTACACCGACGAGGCTCCAGGCTTTACGGGCAAGCGCGTCCTCACCCACAAGGGCGAGAAGGGAGATGCCAACAAGGCCTTGATCGCAGCGTTGACTGAGGCTGGTTCCCTGATTGCCCGCGGCGTGTTGCGCCACCAATACCCGCATTCCTGGCGCTCGAAGAAACCCGTTATCTTCCGCAACACGCCGCAATGGTTCATTGCGATGGACAAGCCAGTGGATGCGCTCGGCAACCGTACGCTGCGAGAAGTCGCCTTCGAAGCGATCGAAGAAACGCAGTGGGTTCCGCCGCAGGGCAAGAACCGCATCAACGGTATGGTCGGCAACAAGCCGGACTGGGTGGTTTCACGGCAGCGCGCCTGGGGCGTGCCAATCACGGTTTTCGTCAAGAAGGGCACCAGCGAGGTGCTGCGCGATGAGCGGGTGAATGCTCGTATCGCCGAAGCCTTCGCGGCCGAGGGCGCCGATGCCTGGTTCTCAGATGCAGACGGCGCGCGTTTCCTCGCCCCAGATCATGATCCGGCGGACTACGAAAAAGTCACCGACGTCCTCGACGTCTGGTTCGATTCGGGCTCGACCCACGCCTTCGTGCTCGACGATCCGGAAGCCTTCCCGGGTCTCGCTGGCGTCAAGCGCGTGCGCGAGGGCGGCCGAGACCGTGTGATGTATCTGGAGGGTTCCGACCAGCATCGCGGCTGGTTCCAGTCCTCGCTGCTCGAATCCTGCGGCACGCAGGGCCATGCGCCCTACGACGTGGTGCTCACCCACGGCTTCGTTCTCGACCCCAAGGGCGAGAAGATGTCGAAGTCGAAGGGCAACGTCGTCGCGCCGCAGAGTGTGATCAAGGAATCGGGCGCCGACATCCTCCGGCTCTGGGTCGCTGCTTCTGACTATTCGGACGACCTCCGGATCGGGCCAGAGATCGTCAAGACCTTTGCCGAGACCTATCGCAAGCTGCGAAACTCCCTTCGCTGGATGCTCGGCTCGCTGGCTCATCGGGTTCCTGGGGATGATGTTTCGTTCGCCGAAATGCCGGAGCTGGAGCGGTTCATCCTACACCGGCTTGCTCAGCTCGACGGCGAGATCCGCGAGGCCTACGCGGCTTTCGACACCAAGCGGATCGTGGCACTGCTTAACGGCTTCATGACTGGCGATCTCTCGGCCTTCTACTTCGACGTGAGGAAGGACGCGCTCTACTGCGACCCGATCTCCTCCGTGACCCGCCGTGCTTCATTGCAGGTCATAGACGAGGCGTTCTGCCGCGTCGTGATCTGGTTGGCTCCGGTTCTTGCCTTCACGGCGGAAGAAGCCTGGCTGGACCGCTACCCCTCCGAAGACGGCTCGGTGCACCTCCAGACTCTGTCGGAAACCCCGGCCGCTTGGCGTGACGACGCGCTCGCCGCCCGTTGGCAGGAGATCCGCCGGGTCCGCCGCGTGGTTACCGGGGCACTCGAGATCGAGCGTGCCGCCAAGCGCATTGGTGCCAGCCTTGAGGCGGCTCCGCAGGTCTTCGTGTCGGATCCCGACCTGCTCAGTGCGCTCGATGGCGTGGACTTTGCCGAGATCTGCATCACCTCCGGCATTAGCGTCGGCGCCGGCGAGGGGCCTGCCGAGGCTTTCCGCCTTGATGACGTCAAGGGCGTCGCAGTCGTGCCCCAGCCCGCAGAGGGCCGGAAATGCGCCCGTTCCTGGCGCGTCTCACCCGATGTCGGCACGGACCCGGCCTATCCCGACGTGACCCCACGCGACGCGAGGGCATTGCGCGAGTGGGATGCAGCGCATCCGGGTGAGGCCTAATGCGAGGTCGTAACACCCGATCTTCTCCGGTCTGCCGGGGAAGGACAGCGGCTTCATCCTGCAGGATCCCGTCGTGACGCCTTTCCGCCTCGGCCTCGCCTCTGCCCTGGTCACGCTCGTTGCGGACCAGGTCTCGAAGCTAGGGCTCTATCTCGGCACCGACCTCGTGCTGACCCAGCCGTGGCGGGTTGCGCCTTTCATGGACTTCGTCGTGGTCTGGAATCGCGGCGTGTCCTACGGAATGTTCCAGCAGGAGGGCAACCTCGGCCGTTGGCTGCTGATCGGCCTTTCGACCTTAGCGGCACTGGCGCTCGGATTCTGGATGAGCCGGGCCTCCTCGCGCCTGCTCGCGGTGGCGCTCGGGCTGATCGTCGGAGGAGCGGTCGGCAATGCCATCGACCGTGCCGCGTTCGGCGCGGTGTTCGACTTCGTCCACCTGCATGCCGGCCAGTGGTCCTGGTACGTGTTCAACGTTGCCGACGCGGCAATCGTCGCCGGTGTCGTTGGCCTAATCCTCGACAGCCTCAGGCCCGAGCGTAAGGTGCATAGGGGAGCGCAACGCAGCCTGCCGGACACTCTCGATTCCAGCCGATGACGGTCGTAGGATCGACGACCGCCATACCTTCGCCCGAAAACCAGCCCACGGAATACCTTTCGGCGCCCGCGCATCGGATGCGATTCCCCATCAGCGCCGGAACGGCCGAAACTCGAGGGCAGAATGAGCGGGCAGCGCGGAATCCTCACGGTCTTCACGGCTAGTCTCGCTCTCAGTCTCCTCGCCGCTGCTCCGGCCCGTGCCGCCGAGGGCGAGTTCATGCGCGATGCCATGAGCAGCATCGGCCTGATCGAGCCGGAACGCCCACCCATTACCTACCGCGAGCGGGCGCCGCTGGTGATGCCGCCGGCTCTCGGCGCCCGTTCCGCCGCAAAGAAGCATCCGAAAGGCAAGGCCCTCGATACGACGAGCGCCGATCCGACATTGCCGCTTCCGCTTCCGACGCCGCAGGCACAGCAGGATGATCCGTCCTGGCCGAAAGATCCCGAAGTAACCCAGCGCGAGCGCGCCCGGAGCGAGGCGAATAAGCCGATCGTGCGCGGGGCGCAGGGGCGCATGAACGACAACAACGAAACGCTGTCGGCTGCCGAGATGAATCGCGGCCGCCGTGCCGGCGCAGGCCTGTCGAATGATCCGGCGCCCCGCCCGGGTGGTGAAGCTCGCGATTCGAGCTGGTTTGATCCCCTCGCCCTATTCGGCGGCAAGAAGGATGAGCTTCAGCCCTCTATCGTCGAGCCCGAGCGCGATGGTCTGACCGATCCGCCGACTGGCTACCGCAAGGCGCCGATCAAGACGGTGAAGACGCAGAACGGTCCAATGGGCGGTTCAATCAGTGGTAATGAAGAGGCCGATCCGCGCGCCTATATGCGCGAGCAGAGCCAGCAGAGCGGTTACTGACCCTCTCGCATTGCCTCTGCCCGTCCGAACCGTTCGGCAACCGAAGGTTCGGTTTTCATCACCCGTGAGGGTGGCCAAGAGGTCACACCCTGCGGTACGGGTCTTGCCCCGGTGAACGAACCTCGCGACAGTCCGGGACGCGATCTCTCAAAGACCAGACGCACGAAGGACGTCAGGATGTATCTCCCCCGGAAGGCCAACGCCCTGCTTGGGCCGGTGCGCGGCCACGCGCATGCCGGCCGCGTGGAGGCGGCGCCGTTCGGAGGCTCGGAGGCCGGCGGTCCCGACGTCTCGTCCTTCGTCCTCGACAACGGCCTCGACGTCGTGGTGGTCCCTGACCACCGCGTGCCCGTTGCCACCCATATGATCTGGTACCGCAACGGTTCGGCGGACGATCCGCTCGGCCAGTCGGGCATCGCGCACTTTCTCGAGCACCTGATGTTCAAGGGCACGGAGCGGCACCCGGCCGGAGCTTTCTCCAAGGCGGTCTCGTCGCTCGGTGGCCAGGAGAACGCCTTCACCAGCTACGACTACACCTCCTATTTCCAGCGCGTCGCCCGTGACCATCTCGCGGCCATGATGGAGTTCGAGGCCGACCGGATGAGCGGACTCGTCCTGTCCGACGAGGTGGTCGCGCCTGAACGCGACGTAGTGCTGGAAGAGCGTCGCATGCGGGTCGAGACCGATCCAAACGCCCAGCTCTCTGAGGCCATGGCCGCCTCGCTCTTCGTGCATCATCCCTACGGCATTCCGATCATCGGCTGGATGCACGAGATCGAAGAGCTGAACCGACACCACGCCATCGACTACTACAAGCGCTTCTACACGCCGGAGAACGCGATCCTGGTAGTGGCTGGCGATGTCACCTCCGACGAAGTACGCCGGCTCGCCGAGGGCACCTATGGCAAGGTCGCGCCCCATGGTGCCCGGCCGAAGCGTCATCGCGCCCGTGAACCCGAGCCAAAGGCCTTGCGTCGCGTCTCCGTTGCCGATCCGAAGGTCGAACAGCCGACCCTGCAGCGCCTCTATCTGACGCCATCCTGCGTCACCGCGCAGGGCGGCGAGTGTCACGCGCTCGAATTGCTGGCCGAGGTCATCGGTGGCGGCGCCACCTCCTACCTCTACCGCAGGCTGGTGCTGGAGACCTGCGTCGCGGTGAATGCCGGCGCCTGGTACATGGGCTCGGCCATCGACGACACCCGCTTCTCGGTCTACGCCGTGCCGGCCGAGGGTGTGAGCCTCGAACAGCTCGAGGACCATGTCGACCGTGCCTTGCGAGGTATCAGCGAGGCCCTGTCACCCGAGGCGATCGAGCGCGCCAAGACCCGGCTGGTCGCCGAGACGATCTATTCCTCCGACAGCCAGTCCTCGCTCGCGCGCATCTATGGCGCGGCACTCGCCATCGGCGAGAGCATCGACGAGGTTCGCCGCTGGCCCTCCGACATCGAGGCGGTGACGCGCGACCGGCTCTCTGCCGTCGCGGAGCGTTATCTCGTCCCGTCCCGTTCCGTCACCGGTTACCTGACCAACGACCGCGAACCGGCCGCCGCCTGACCTTGTTTCGCGCCTACGAGGCCGAACCCGTATCCGAGACGCCGAAGGACTGTTTCCGATGAACCTCGCCGAGACTGGCACCCGCACCGTGTCATCGCCCACCCAGGCGATGCCGGTAGCGGCCGCCCGCGGCATCGAGGCCTGGTACGTTCCCTCGCCCCTCGTCCCGATGATCGCCGTCGCCTTCACCTTCGAGGGCGGCGCTGCGCAGGATCCAGAGGGGAAGGCCGGTACCGCGCAGATGCTGGCTCGCCTCCTCGACGAGGGTGCCGGCGATCTCGGCTCGGACGCTTTTCAAGAAGCACTTGCCGCACGCGCCATCGAGCTGCACTTCCATGCTGGCCCCGATTCCATCGGCGGCTCGTTGAAAATGCTGGTCAAGCATGCCGACGAGGCGATCCGCCTTACGGCGCTCGCGCTGGCCGAGCCACAGCTCGACCCGATCGCGATCGAGCGCGTGCGCGCGCAGATGATCGCGAGCCTGCGCTACCAGCAGAACGATCCCGGCGTGATGGCCTCCCGGCGCTATTTCCGCGAGGCGTTTCCGGATCATCCCTACAGCCGGCCCTCGGCGGGTACGCTGGAGAGTCTCGCCGCGATCACCCGCGATGACTTGGTCGCCATGCACCGGTCCCTGATCGGCCGCGGTGGGCTCAAGGTTGCCGTGGTCGGTGCAGTGGAGGCCGAAGGCGTTGCCGCGATGCTGGAGAAAGCCTTCGGTGGCTTACCGGAGGCAGCCCCGCTGACGGCGGTTCCCCCCACGCATATCCACGATCTCGGCCGCCGCATCGTGGTGGATCTCGACGTGCCCCAGTCAGTGATCCGCTTCGGCCTCGGCGGTGTCGCCTGGCGCGATCCCGACTTCATCCCGGCCTATGTCCTCAACCATATCCTCGGTGGCGGGGCCTTCACCTCGCGCCTGTTCCAAGAGGTGCGCGAGAAGCGCGGCCTCGCCTACTCTGTCGGCACCTCGCTGACCTCGCACCGGGCGGTCGCCATGACCTGGGGCTACACGGCCACCAAGAACGAGCGTGTCGTAGAGGCACTCGACGTGATTGGCGACGAGATCGCCCGGCTGGTCCAAGATGGCCCTTCGGACGAGGAGTTGCAGAAGGCCAAGGATTACCTCACCGGCTCCTACGCATTGAGCTTCGACACCTCGACCAAGATCGCCAATCAACTCGTGCAGATCGCCTTCGAGGGTCTGGGCATGGACTACATTGCTCGCCGCAACGACATGGTCGCCGGTGTTACCCAGGCCGATATTCGCCGCGCCAGCGCCCGCACCTTCGCCGACGGCAAGATGCTGGTGGTAGCCGCAGGGCGGCCTGTCGGGCTTTGAGCCGCGCCAGGCTGAATTCCAACGCCGACGACAGTTCCGGGACCGCACACGGAGTGCGGCCCTGAATGACACTGTCCGGGACCAACCCGCCTATTGCGGACCCTGTTTGGCGAATTCTGAAAAGACGCCGCGTAGGACCTTGAGCCGGGTCTCGTAGGCCTGTCGCAGACATGCGATGTCGGCTGCGCAGGTCCGACGCTCCTTGAGCCAAGTCTCCTGATCGTCCTGCAGCTGGGCGCGATTTCCCATCGCCAGTAGGTCCTTCAGGATCTCGAAGCGCACGGCTAACTCGACGTCGCGGTCGTTGAGCGTGGGTGTCGCGCAGATCGCCTTCTCGTCCGCAGTCTCCGCCTTTTCGCAGGAGAAGCTCGCCGCATTGGCAACCGCTGGCCCGGCAAGCACGATTGCGGCAGCGAAGCCGAAACGGCGCATCATCGATGCAGTCCCCTTTTTACACGCGGGATAGCTGCCTCAGCCCCCCGGCTTCACGACGGCCAGAATGACGATGAGGATCATCAGGAGCGTTGGTACCTCGTTGACGACACGGTAGAACCGGCTGCCATGTCGATTCCGGTCGGCCGCGAAATCCTTGACCATTTTCGAGAGCCAGCCGTGGATTCCGCTCATCACCACAACGAGCAAGAATTTCAACTGCAACCAGTATGAGGTGTAGTAGCCGCTCTTCACAGCGAGCGTGACACCGAAGATCCAGGTCAGGATCATGGCGGGAGTCATGATCGCCTTGAGCAGCCGGCGCTCCATGATCTTGAAGGTCGCCGACTGCACCTCGGACCCTGCAGGCAAGCCGGCGTGATAGACGAAGAGGCGCGGCAGGTAGAGCATCGCCGCCATCCAGGCGATCAGCGAGACGATGTGACCGGCCTTGATCCAAAGGTAGAGATTGTCCACGGGCTCGGGAGGCTCCGGCTGAAGGGGCGGCTTAGTCGCTCGCCCTGTCCATAGCCCGCCTTGCCTCGGACCGTCGAGGGCGGCTCACGCCTCTCGTCTGAGCCGTGCCAGCATCTGCTCCACATGCGCGACCGGCGTCTGCGGCGTGATGCCGTGGCCAAGGTTGAAGATATGCGGCAGGCCTCGTGTCGCCTCTAGGATGGCATCGACCTCGGCGTCGAGCGCAGCGCCACCCGCGATCAACGTCTCCGGATGGAGATTGCCCTGCGTCACGGTCGTCTCCGGCAGCCGCGTACGCAAGGCGGCAAGGTCCACACCCCAATCGACGCCGACGGCGCTGGCATGGGTTTCCGGGACGACCCGAGCATGTCCATCGATGCCGGAACCACGGCAGAACACGATGATCTTCGCATCTGGAACGCGCGTCCTGACGCCCTCAATCATCCGTGCGATCGGCTGCAACGACCAGCGTGCCAAAGCATCACTGCCTTCTGGCAGGACGCCGGCATGGGATTCGAAGATCTGAACCGCATCTGCCCCGGCCTCGAACTGGCGGATGAGGTATTCCGTCTGCACGCGCACGAGCCGATCGATCAAAGCCTCCACGAGACTGGGATCGGCCGTGGCCAGTGCCCGCGCTGGGGCTAGATCGGGCGTGCCACGCCCACCGATCATGTAGCTCGCCACCGTCCACGGAGCTCCGCAGAAGCCGAGGAGCGTCGTCTCGTGTGGCAGCCCAGCCCGAATACGCGACACAGCCTCGAAGACCGGCGCGAGATGTGTGAAGATCGCAGGATCATCCACCTCCCGCAGGGCCTCGAATTCCGCTCGACCGGTGAGAGCATCGAGCCGAGGTCCTTCACCCACGACGAACCGCACACCTTGTCCCAGCGCGTGCGGAACAACGAGGATGTCGGAGAACAGGATTGAGGCCTCAAACCCAAAGCGGCGAATAGGCTGTAAGGTCACCTCCGTGGCGAAAGCGGGATTGTAGCAGAGGTCGAGGAAAGAACCGGCCTGGGCGCGGGTCTCGCGATATTCGGGCAGGTAGCGTCCGGCCTGACGCATCATCCAGGCGGGTGGCGGCGAGATCGCCTCGCCCGACAGCACGCGTAGGACCTTGCGGTCCTCCGTTCTCACCCCAACCATCACCCGTTCCGATCCTGTCCTCTTTGTAGCGCCAAGCATACAGCCAGGCTTTCCCGCGGGAAGCCTGATCGTTCAGGCTCGAGGCCTGCCATTCCCACACAGGCCCTTTTCTAAAGAGAAAAGAGACTCTTAGACTCTGTTTCTTCTCTTGGAGGCTGAGTCATGGGTTCGCAAATCCATCCACAGGCCGTCCCCATCGCCACGCCGTTAAGAGGGTTTTAACGGATCAGCTCTACTCTGATGCAATCGCAAGCCGTGTCAGCGGTTTGTATGGACATCACGGCCGTTCCGTGCCGAACGGTCCCGGATTCTCCCATTTCGGCGTCGCCACGAGTCCGACTCGACGGATTGTTGACACGGGAGTCGACAAGACATCCCTTGCGCTGGCTGGACCGCCACAGGAAGCCGGCTTATCCCCATTCGTCGACTCCCCAGTGCCAAGCCTGGGGACAAACCGTTCGAGCATGTCGAGCTCGTTTGCGGGAAAAGCGAATTCGCCATGGGCCGCAGCTACTTCCACCTTCATCTCGTGTCGGATTCGACGGGCGAGACGTTGATCAATGTCGGGCGCGCGGCGGCGGCTCAGTATGAAGGTGTCTCGGCCATCGAGCATGTCTACCCGCTGGTTCGGTCACGGGCGCAGCTCGAGCGCGTGGTCTCTGAGATCCAGGCGGCGCCCGGTCTCGTCCTCTACACCCTTGTCGACGACGAGTTGACGTCACGCCTCGCAGAGGCCTGCCGCGAGACCGGATCGCCGACGCTCAACGTGCTGCAACCGGTGCACGCGCTATTGCGCTCCTATCTTGGAGCGAATTCGACCGCTCGCCCGGGCGCGCAGCACATGTTGAACGCGGAGTATTTCAAGCGCATCGACGCGATGAACTTCACGCTCGCGCATGATGACGGAAACCTGCCGCCGGATATCGACGAGGCCGACGTGGTACTTGTCGGCGTGAGCCGGACCTCGAAAACGCCGACATCGATCTATCTGGCAAATCGCGGCCTCAAGACCGCGAATTTCCCGCTCGTCCCTTCGATGCCATTGCCGTCGGCGCTTGCCGAGACACGGAAACCCCTGGTGGTGGGACTGATCGCGTCTCCCGAACGCATCGTCCATATCCGCCAGAACCGCCTCTTGAGCCTGAAGGCCGACGACAACTCGATGTATGTCGATCGCGATGCGGTCGCCGACGAAATCGCAGCGTCCCGGCGGCTCTGTGCCAAGCAGCGCTGGCCGACGATCGACGTGACGCGCCGGTCGATCGAGGAGACTGCGGCCGCCATCCTCGATCTCTATCGCGAGCATCGATTGAAGTTCATCGCGACGTGAACGGATCGATGGCGGAGTATCAGACAGGGCTCTGGCTTGCCGAAGCACCTCTCATCCTGGCTTCAGGCAGTCGAACGCGGGCCGAACTTCTGGCCAGTGCCGGACTTGCTGCACAAATCGTCAGGCCTTCGGTCGATGAGCGAGCCATCGAGACCGAAGCGCAGGGTTTGAGTCCGTCTGATCTCGCCCGTCGTCTTGCGCAAGCAAAGGCGAGAGAGGTTGCAGAACGGCATCCGGGTCGCATGACGATCGGCGCCGACCAGGTCCTGGATCTCGACGGAGAGGTTTTTCACAAGCCGGCCGATTTAGGTGAAGCTCGGACACACCTGAGCCGGTTGCGGGGGCGAACCCATGCCCTGCATTCCGCGGTTGCCATCGTTGGCGATGGGATCGGCGAAGTCTTTCATGAGACGGCGCATCTCACCATGCGCGCTCTCGGTGCGGAGGCGATCGAGGCCTATCTGGCCTTGGCGGGAGAGGATCGGGTGACGTCGAGCGTCGGTGGCTACCAGCTCGAAGGGCCCGGGATTCACCTGTTTGAGCGGGTTGAGGGAGACCATTCGACGGTGCTCGGCCTGCCGTTGATCCCGCTGCTCGCCAGGCTGCGAGCGATGGGTCTCCTGGCGATCGCATGACGGGATTCGGAATGCCGGGCCACGCACACGACGAACATGGTCACCATGATGATCACGGACATCATGGCCATGGACCGGCAGGGCATAGCCACGCGCCAAGGGATTTCGGCAAGGCCTTCGCCATCGGGATCGCGCTGAATCTCGGATTCGTCGTCATCGAAGCCGGCTATGGAATCCTGAGCAACTCGATGGCGCTCGTGGCCGATGCTGGCCACAACCTGTCCGACGTGCTCGGCCTCGCTGCGGCCTGGGTCGCCTCGGTCCTGGTGAAACGGCGGCCGAGCGCGCGCTTCACCTACGGCTTGCGGGGATCCTCCATCCTCGCGGCCCTGTTCAACGCGGTGTTCCTGCTGATCGCCACCGGTGCGATCATCCTGGAGGCGGTGCAGCGGTTCCTTTCACCGGCACCGGTTGCCGGGACGACCGTCATGGTCGTTGCGGGGATCGGCATCGCGATCAACGGATTCACGGCCTGGCTGTTCGCCTCCGGGGGCCGGAGCGACATCAATATCCGCGGGGCCTACCTGCACATGATGGCGGATGCCGTCGTGTCGCTGGGCGTGGTGCTGTCCGGCCTCGTCATCCTCGCCACCGGCCTCGACTGGATCGACCCGCTGGTGAGCCTCGTCATCGCCCTGTTGATCATCTGGAGCACCTGGGGGCTCCTGCGCGACAGCCTCGGCATGGCCCTGTCCGCGGTACCGCCCGGGATCGATCCTGCCGCGGTTCGCGCAGCCCTCGAGAATCGCCCTGGGGTCGATACCCTGCATGACCTCCATATCTGGTCGATGAGCACCACCGAGACCGCTCTGACGGCCCACCTCGTCACCCGGCACGAAGCCCTGGCGGACGATTTCCTTCGCGAGACGGCGCGGGAGCTACGTGAGAAGTTCGGCATCGCCCATGCGACGCTGCAGATCGAGCGGCCCGGCATCGCCGATTGTACCCTGCCGGCGGAATGCGAGGCGTGATGCGCAAGGCTTTTGTCGTCGGCCACCCCATTGCCCATTCACGCTCGCCCCTGATCCATGGGCAATGGCTGCGGGATCTCGGGATTGCGGGCTCCTACGAGCGCATCGATGTGCCACCCGAAGACTTCGCGGCCTTCGTGCGCGGGTTGGCGCAGGCCGGTTTCGCCGGCGGCAACGTGACCATCCCCCATAAGGAAGCAGCTTTTCAGCTGGCGGACAGCCTCACCGCGCGTGCGAAAAAGATCGGCGCGGTGAACACGCTTGTGGTCCGCGAGGACGGCATCCTCGGCGACAACACCGATGCGCCCGGTTTCATCGCCCATCTCGATCAGTCGCTCGGCCCCGACTGGCTGCCGCGTTCCGGCGGAACGGCGGTGGTTCTTGGCGCCGGTGGCGCCGCGCGCGCGGTCGTCACCGGGCTGGCCGAGCACGGGATCAACCGGATCCTCGTCGCCAACCGAAGCCCGGAGCGTGCCCGCGCCCTCACCGCAATCGAGCCCGAGCGCATCGAACCCATCGATTGGAGCGCCTTGCCGAAGGAGCTCGCGAGGGCCGGCCTTCTCGTCAACACCACCTCGCTCGGCATGACGGGCCATCCGCCGCTCGACCTCGATCTCGACGCCCTGCCGGCGACGGCAGCGGTGGCGGATATCGTCTATGCTCCGCTCGAGACACCGCTTCTCTCTGCCGCCCGCGCACGGGGACTCCTAGTCGTCGACGGCCTCGGCATGCTCCTCCACCAGGCCGTGCCGGGTTTCGAGGCCTGGTTCGGCGTCCGCCCGCAGGTGACGTCGCAGTTGCGCGACCTGATCGTGGCCGATCTCACGCGATGAGCGAGCCGGACCGCGACCGACCCCGGGTCGTGCTGGGCCTCACCGGCTCGATCGGCATGGGAAAATCCGCGACAGCTGGCCTTTTCGCCAAGCATGGCGTGCCGGTTCATGACGCGGACGCGGCGGTTCACCGCCTCTACGCCCCCGGCGGAGCGGCAGCCGAGGCGATCGGGCAGGCCTTCCCCGGAAGCCTGGGCCCCGACAGTGGCGTCGACCGCGAGCGGCTTCGACAGATCGTGCTCGGCCGGCCGGAGGCGCTCCAGAGGCTGGAGGCCCTGGTGCATCCTCTGGTCAGGGACGAGAATCGTGCCTTCCTCAAACGGCACGCGGGGGCGCCCCTCGCGGTTCTCGATATCCCGCTCCTGTTCGAGACCGGGGCCGAGACGCGCTGCGATGCGGTCCTCGTCGTCAGCGCCCCGCCGGAGGTCCAGCGTGCCCGTGTCCTCGCTCGCCCGGGCATGACGGAGGCAGCCTTCGAGGCGATCCTCGCCAAGCAGATGCCGGATGCCGAGAAGCGTGCCCGGGCCGATGCCGTGATCGACACCAGCCTCGGCTTCGCTCATGCGGAGGCCGAAATCGTCGCCCTCATCGCGCGGCTGACGGATTCAGGCTAGGGTCGTCCCGTCAGCCTCTCACACGAAAATCCGAAACATGCTGCGCGAGATCGTCCTCGATACCGAGACCACCGGCACGGATGCGAAGGGGGGCGACCGGCTGATCGAGATCGGCTGCGTCGAGCTGATCAACCACATTCGCACCGGCAAGACCTTCCACCGCTTCGTGAATCCCCAGCGGCCGGTCTCGGAGGGCGCGTTTGCGGTGCACGGTCTGTCCGACGCGTTCCTCGCCGACAAGCCGGTCTTCGCCGACATCGTCGACGCCCTGCTCGAATTCTGCGGCGATGCGCGCCTGGTGATCCACAACGCGGCCTTCGACGTCGGCTTCCTCAACATGGAATTTGCCCGGCTCAAGCCGTCGGCGCCTCCGCCGATCGTCCTGGAGGACGTGGTCGATACGCTGGCGCTGGCCCGGCGCCGGCATCCGGGCGCGGCCAACAACCTCGATGCCCTGTGCAGTCGCTACGGGATCGACAACACCAAGCGCACCAAGCACGGGGCCCTGCTCGACGCCGAGATCTTGGCGGAGGTCTATATCGAGCTCCTCGGCGGCAAGCAGACGAGCCTCGGACTGGCGGCGGTGGCGGCTGGCGCAGCGGACTCCGATGGCCGGACCGCGGATAGACCGGACGAGCCCATCGTTCTTCCCGTCCGCACGATGCGCAACCGGCTCACCGAGAGCGAGCGTGAACGCCACGCGGCCTTCATCGGCACGCTCGGGGGAAGCGTGATCTGGCGCGAGTATCTCGGCGAGGACAGTGGAGCCTAGACGGGCTCGCGCCGCCCCACCGCTCATCTTGCACTGCAGCAAAGACCCTCCATATACCATCCATATGGATGGTGAGGGGCTGAGTGGATGCGGCAGGCGTTGTCGAAACCGAGCGATACCGAGAAGATCACGATCAATCTCGGCTATGTCGATCTCGGGCATATCGATCTGCTGGTCTCGGAAGGCGTCTATGCCAACCGCAGCGATTTCATTCGCACGGCGATCCGCAATCAGGCCGAGCGCCATGCCGACCTGACCCGGCAGTCGATGGCCCGCAAGAGCGTCGAGCTCGGCTTGAGGCACTATCGGCGGTCCGAGCTCGAAAGCCTGTTCGCCGCAGGCGAGACGATCGACATCCGCGTCCTCGGCCTTGCGGTCATCGAAGCGGACGTACCCGCGGATCTTGCCCGCGCGACGATCGGCTCCGTTGAGGTGCTCGGCAGCCTCCAAGCCAGTCCGGCAGTCCGCGAGGCGCTGGCCGACCGCCTGCGCTGACCCCCCTCGATGTCTCCCTTTTTCCTCCCGACGCGAGGCGCCCTGCGCTGCGGCGGCTGGCTTTTACGGAAAGCGATCCGATGACCGAACGTGGCTTCAAGATGCCGAACCTCGCCAACCTGGCGGAGGCAAGCCGGCTCATTCGCGATGGACGATTCAACGAAGCGTCGGCGCTGGTCCAGCGCGGCCTGTCCGGTGAGCCGGAACGCGCGGGCGCTACACGATCGAGGACGGCGCAGGCCGATCGTCACGCCGCGATCCTGCCCGAGCGCCTCCGCGAGGGTCTCGGGCAATTGCTGCGCGGCCTGCGCGAGTCTCCCCTTGCCAAGGGACTGAAGGGGTTCGAGTTTCACGGCCTGCAACCGGAACCCGAGGGTCGTCGGGACGAGCGCTTCGTCCCGCGCCATTTCAGCAACGCGGCCGGCGCCCGTGACTACAAGCTGTTCATCCCCACCGGCCATGCCGGACGGCGCCCCCTGGTGGTGATGCTGCATGGCTGCACGCAGTCGCCTGACGATTTCGCGGCCGGCACGCGCATGAACGAGCTGGCCCAGCAGGACGGGCTTTACGTCGCCTATCCGGGCCAGACCCGCGGCGCCAACGCGCAGAAATGCTGGAACTGGTTCGAGACGCGCGACCAGGGCCGCGAGCGCGGCGAGGCCGGGATCATCGCCGGGCTGACGCGGGCGATCATTGCCGAGCATCCGATCGATCCGGCGCGGGTCTACATTGCCGGCCTGTCGGCGGGCGGGGCCGCGGCGGTCAACATCGCGCGGGCCTATCCGGATGTGTTCGCCGGGGTTGGCGTCCATTCAGGCCTGGCGGCAGGCTGCGCCCGCGACCTGTCATCGGCGCTGATGGCAATGCGGGCCGGCGCCCCGGGCGCCGAATTGCCCGGCGGCAGCTCGGGTTTCGGCACGGCGCAGGCCGCTCGTGTCCCCACCATCGTCTTCCACGGTGCCAGCGACACGACGGTGAATCCGCGCAACGGCGAGGAAGTTCTGGCTCAAGCCGGTGTCAGTGGCCTGTCGCCGAGCCGCGAGAGCGGGACGAAGCCCGGCGGCCATCGCTACACGCGCACGCTCTATCGGGACGCGGGTGGCCTGGTGCAGGCAGAGTCCTGGCAGGTCGACGGGTCCGGTCATGCCTGGTCCGGCGGCAGCCCCTCCGGCAGCTACACCGATCCCCTCGGACCCGACGCCTCGCGCGCCATGCTCGACTTTTTCGCGCAGCACAGGCTCGGCGATAGCCGGCAGCCGTGACCTCGCTCGTCCCGCCCGAACCCTCATCCTGAGGCGCCCACGTCAGCGGGCCCTGAAGGAGGGCACGGATCGGATCCGCAGGCCCGTTCAGGCCCGCGGCAGGACGGCGACGTTGTCGATCAGCCGGGTCGTGCCGAGATAGGCCGCCGTCAGGAGGCGGGCAGGGCGCTCGACCCCGGCGACAGGGGCAAGGGTCTCGCTGTCGCGCAGTTCGAGATACTGTACCGGCCCGAAACCCGCGGCGTTCAAGGCCGCGATGCCGTCGGCGAGAAGCGGAGCCGCCGCGCGCCCGTCGGCGAGTTGCTGGGCGGTCTCGGCCAGAACGGCATGGAGGCGCGGGGCGATGCTGCGCTCGGCTTCGCTGAGATAGCGGTTGCGCGAGGACAGGGCGAGGCCGTCCGGCTCGCGGATCGTCGGCATCCCGGCGATCGCGACGGGCAGGTCGAGGTCGCGCGTTACCCGCCGGATCACCTGCAACTGCTGGAAATCCTTCTCGCCGAACAGGGCGATGTCGGCCCGGGACTGGTTGATCAGCTTCGTCACCACCGTGGCGACGCCCGAGAAATGACCGGGCCTGACTTCTCCGCACAGGCCCTCCGAGGGCCCGCCCGGTTCGATGCGGCTGGAGAAGCCCGGCGGGTACATCGTCTCGGGACTCGGCAGGTAGGCCGCGTCGGCCCCGGCCTGCGCCAGCGCGGCGAGATCGGCCTCGATGGTGCGCGGATAGCGCGAAAAATCCTCCGTCGGTCCGAACTGGGTCGGGTTCACGAAGATGCTCGCCACCACGCGCTCGCCCAGCGTGCGGGCATGGGCGACGAGGGCGCAATGGCCCTCGTGCAGCGCCCCCATGGTCGGCACCAGCACGATCCGCTCGCCCTGGCCGTGCCAGGCGCCGGCCTGGTCGCGCAGGGCGGCGACGGTCTCGAAGACGGGCAAAGGGTGCAAGGCGGCGGGCTCCGGATTCACCGGCGCATGTAAGCGCGCCGCCGCCTCTACGCCACCGCGTCCCAGGTCTCGGTGATCACCCGGCCGGCATGGGAGAGGCGCGCGCGCAGCACCACGTCGCCTGCGGGAAGCGGGTTCGGCGGGCGATACTCGGCATAGAGCCGCCAGCCGCCGGTCTGCGGCACCCGCTCCGTGAAGGGATCGACGAAGGCGCCCGCGCTTGCCGAGAGGGCGACGTCGACCTGTGCCCGCGGATCGCTCGGCAGGCCGTCGCCCTCGAAATCGATCACGTAGAGCCGGCGCTGCGGGCTCGGCGGATTGGTCGGGCGAAGGCGCTCGGCCGAGCCGATCCGGGTCGAGACCACGCGGGCCGGCGTACCGCCGAGCAGGGGAGTGGGCTCGGCCCCGACGGTCGTCAGGCCGTAGGCGAGCTCGATCGCCCGGCCCGGTGCGGGCTTGGCCGAGGGCACGAAGGCGGCCACGATGTTGTCAGTATATTCCTCGCTCGACGGGATCTCGAAGAGCTGCACCGCCCCGGACGCGAAGGCGCCATTGCCCGCCTCCGGCCTGACCCAGAGTCCGGGCCGGTCCTCGTGGCGGGCCTGGACATCGAGATAGTCGGAAAAGCGCCGGTTGCGCTGGAGCAGGCCGAACCCCTTGAGCGGGCTCGCCTCGAAGGCCGAGATCGCGGTGGACGGTCGCCCGTTGACCAGCGGCCGCCAGAGCCGGTCGCCCTCGGTCTCAACGGCGAGACCGTCGGAATCGTGCACCTGGGGGCGGAAATCGTCGAAGGGCTCGGCGCCGCGCGCGCCCGCACCGTTCTGCCCGTGCAGGAACATGCTGGTCAGGGGCGCGAGACCAAGCCGCGCGATCTCGCGGCGCGGATGCAGCGAGGCCGTGACGGCGATATGGGCGGTCTCGCCCGGCGTCACCACGAAGCGGTAGGCGCCGGCCAGGCTCGGCCCATCGAGCAGGGCCAGGACCGTGATGGTGGCCTCATCGCCGGAGGGTTCGAGGATGCGGAAGGCCGTGAAATCCGGGAATTCCTCGGAGCCCGGCCCGAAGGTGTTCACCGCCACGCCCCGCGCCGAGAGGCCGTAGGTCTGTCCGCGTCCGCGCAGCCGGAAATACGAGGCGCCGAGGAAGACCAGGAATTCTTCCTGCACGTCGGGCTTGGCGGCGTCGAAGCCGGTATTCAGGCGAAACCCGGCATAGCCGAGGGAGCGCGGGTAGCTGCGTCCCTGCAGGGCCGGGCCGAGGTCGAACAGGCTCGAATCGTAGTCGAGCCGCCGCGCCGTCCCGTCCGGCCCCTGCAGCACGACGTCGACGCGCTTCCTCTGCAGGAAGCCGCGATGGAAGGGCTGCAGCGAGAAACGCCGGCCGAGATGGATCGTCTTCTCGGGCCGGAAGGTGATGCGTTGGTAGGCGTCGTAGTCGAGGGCGGCGAGTTCCTGCGGCAGGTCCTCGGGGGCCGGGCGATACGGCTCGGCGGCGAGCGCCCTGGCCCGCTCGACGAAACCTTCATAGGTCGTCGGGGCATCGGGTGGGCCGGATGCGCGGGATTGCGCCATCGTTCTGGCACCATTCAGGTCGAACGCACTAGGCAGGAGCGTGCCCGCGGCCGAGGCGAGCGACGTCCGCAGCAAACCTCGCCGCGAGAAGCGAGCCTCCCGGGTCTCCTCCGCCTGGGTCGAAGCACTCTCGGGGCACTCGTGCATCCATCCTCCTGATCCGGGCGGGTGATCCCGGTTTCCCAACGAGCCCTCGCGACCCGCATGTCCACCTCACCTTTGTCGCACGACGTGTCCGGGGTCGAGAGACCGGCTCCCAACGGCGCCGCCGGGCCTTCGTTCCTGATCCGCCGGCTGATGCTCGCCGTGCCGACGCTCGCGACGACGGCGCTGATCGCCTGGGCGGCCTTGCGGGCCTTCGGCACGCCGGCGGGCGCGCTGGCCTGGAGCGTGCTCGTCCTGTTCGTGCTGGCCATGGCCTGGCAGGTCTTCACCGCCTGGCAGTACCTCTACGGCCTCGGCGCCGCGCTGATGGGCGACCGGGTGAAATCCGCCCTCGAGCGGCGCTCCGAGACAATCGAGCCGCGCGCCAGCGGCCTGTCGCGCACGGCCGCCGTGGTGGCGATCCATGCCGAGGACCCGATCGCGGTGTTCTCGGCGGTGCGCGTCATGGCCCGCTCGCTGCAGCGCCAGGGCGGCGACGGCTCCGACATCGACCTGTTCGTGCTGTCCGATACCCGCGAGGGCGCGATCAGCGCCGTCGAGGAGCACGAGTTCCAGCGGGCGCAGGCCTGGGCCCGGGCCGAGGGCCCAGGCATGCCGACGATCCGCTATCGCCGCCGCGAGAGCAATCTCGGGCGCAAGGCCGGCAACATCGTCGAGTTCTGCCGGACCTACGGCGACGAGTACGACTTCATGATCGTGCTCGATGCCGACAGCCTGATGACCGGCGCCACCATGCGCCGCCTCGTCCGTCTGATGGAGGAGAATGCGCGGGCCGGCCTGATCCAGACCGTGTCCTACGCCGCCGGCCGCGACACGCTCTTCGCCCGCATCCAGCAATTCGCCGTGCGCCTCTACGCGCCGCTCAGCTTGCGCTGCCTGGAGACCTGGCAGGGTCCGGACGGCTCCTATTGGGGCCACAACGCCATCCTGCGCATCGCCGCCTTCGCGCAGAACGCCGAATTACCGGTGCTGCCGGGCAAGGCGCCGCTCGGCGGCGAGATCCTCTGCCACGACATCGTCGAGGGCGCCCTGCTGCGCCGGGCCGGCTGGGACGTGCATCTCCTGCCGGAGATGGGCGGCACCTGGGAGGAGATGCCGACGAACCTCATCGACCTGCTCGGCCGCGACCGCCGCTGGTGCCAGGGCAACCTGCAGCACGGCCGCGTCGTGCCGATGAAGGGACTCGGTTGGGCCAGCCGCTGGCACATGATCGTCGGCATCCTGATGTATCTCGCCTATCCCGTCTGGGTCGCCTTCCTGGCACTCGGCACGGTGCAGGCGATGAAGAGCGGCGAGCTCGGCCTCCTCGGCTACGGGCTGACCGGCGGCAACCCGGCCGCCCATGCCCTCGCCGCCCTGGTCTTCACGGTGATGGCGCTGCCGAAGCTGCTCAGCCTCGGCTACGTGCTTGCCTCGGCGCAGCGTCGCGCCGCCTTCGGGGGCACCGCCTCGCTGCTCAAGAGCGCCGCGCTGGAACAGGTCACCTGGGTGCTGCTCTGGCCGGTAATGGCGCTCTTCGCCTCGGGGGCCGTGCTCACGACACTGGCCGGTCGCGTGGTGCGCTGGGATTCCCAGGCCCGCGACGACCGCCATGTGCCCTGGCGCGAGGCCTGCCGGCTGCAGGCTGACGCGATCGTCGTCGGCCTCGCGCTGACGGCCCTGCTGATCTACGCCGCCGATCCGTGGCTCGCCCTCTGGATGGCGCCGGTCGCCCTCGCGCTGGTCTCGAGCCCCGCCCAGAGCGTGCTCACCAGCAGCACCGGCCTCGGCCTCTTTTCCAGGGCGCTCGGCCTGTTCCTCACCGAGGACGATACCGCACAGGCCCGTGAGCTCGCCGAACTTCACCACGGCCGCCTGCCGGCGCCGCCGACCGGGGCACCGGCCAACGACGCGGTCTGGCTCCCTGCCGTGGACGCCTCCTCCCGCTGATCCGAACGGCTCCGGCTGGCGCGGCGCCTTTAAGGCTTCCGCTCGAGCACATCGATCGGATTCGTGCGCTGCCGGGCGGAGGGCTCGGCGGTCAGCGTACTGCTCTCCTTGCGAGCGGGCGCGGCCGGCCTCGGCGATCCGTCGCCGGTCTGGGCCGGAACCGTGCCGGTGGCGAGTTCGAGACAGGTGACCGTCTCGACATAGGAGGGCGATCCGCCTGCCGTCGCCTGTTTCGAGCATTGTGCCTTGGCGGCGGTGCTGAACTCGCCCCAGCGGCGCTTCAGCTCGTCATGCGCCGCACGCTCCGAGCGCAGGCAACCGTCCTGACTGTCCTTCTCGCTCGGGCCGAGCTGCGCGCTGCCCGACGACCGACAGGTCTCGCGCACGTCGAATTCCGGCGGCCCCTCGGCCATCGCGTGGCCGGCGAGCAGGGTCAGGCCGAGAGCGGCGCAGAGATGGGGGATGGGATGTCGCATCGTATCGGCTCCGGTCTGTCCGACCCGACAACGCGCAAGAACGCAAAACGATACGCCCGGCTTCACCTGTCTCCGGCATGGGCGGCCCGCAGGGCCTGATCGAGATCGCCGAACAGGTCGTCGGGATCCTCGATGCCGGTGGAGAGCCGCAGCAGGTCCGGCGGGCAGGGCGTGTCCGGTCCTTCCACCGAGGCCCGGTGCTCGATGAGGCTCTCGACGCCGCCCAGCGACGTGGCGCGCTTCCAGAGCCTCACGGCTGCCGCGGTGGCGATCGCGGCGGTTTCCCCACCCGAGACCCGGATCGAGAGCATGAAGCCGAAACCGTTCCGCATCTGGCGCGCCGCCACCTCATGACCCGGATGCGCGGACAGGCCTGGATAGAGCACCGTGCTCACATGCGGATGCTGGCCCAGGCGCTCCGCCAGGGCAGCGGCTCCGGCGGCCTGAGCTGCCGCGCGCAAGGGAAAAGTGCGCAGCGAGCGCATCAGCAGATAGGCCTCGAACGGTCCGAGGATCGCACCCCAGCCGGCCCGGATCGCGGTGATCCGCGCCCAGGTGGCGTCGGCGTCCGCGCAGGCCAGCACGCCCGCGATCACGTCCGAGTGACCGTTGAGGATCTTGGTGGCCGAATGCATCACGATATCGGCCCCGAGCGCCAGGGGCTGAGTGTGGAACGGCGAGGCCGCGGTCGAATCGACGGCGAGCCGGGCACCGGCCGCGTGGGCGATGTCGGCGAGCGCCCTGATATCGGCGATCGTCCAGAGGGGATTGCCGGGCGTCTCGATCCAGACGAGCCGTGTCTCGCCGGGCCGGATCGCTGCCCGAACGTTTTCCGGCGTTTCCGTATCGACGAAATCGACGGAAATCCGCAGCCGCGGCCCCTCCTGCTGCAGCCAGCGCCGCAGGCCCCAGTACATCACCCGCGGCGCGATGACGTGATCGCCCGGCTCCAACGCGCAGAACACGGCCGCCGCCGCCGCCATGCCCGATCCGAACAGGAGCGCGCCGGCCGCGTCCTCCAGCATTGCGAGCACGCTCTCGGCCTCGCGCACCGTTGCGTTGTCAGCGCGGCCGTAGGAGAAGCCCGAACTGTAGGCGTTGTCCGGGTCGCGTAGGAACGTGGTCGAGACGTGCAGCGGCGGCACCACGGCCCGCGTCACCGGATCGATCTGCCCCATTGCCTGCGCGGCGAGCGTCCGCTTGGCGTAACCCGATGCGCCTGCATCCAGATCGGGACTCGGCGAGTTGGCAGGCATGATCTCTCTCCCGCTGCATATCCACGACGCCACCGTGCCTTGGGCGAAGCCGCCCGGCCGCGCAACGGTTGCGATCCTCGAAAGCGGATTCCCGGCATGAGCGGGCGCATTGCCGTCCCCGGGCGCGCCGTACTGCCGCCCATCCCGCGCATCGCCGCCGCGATCCTGCCGGTGGTGCTCGCCGCGGCGACCGGGTCCCTTTCCACCAGCCCGAACATCGAGGGCTGGTACGACACCCTCCGGAAGCCCGCCTTCAACCCGCCCAACTGGGTGTTTCCGATCACCTGGACGATCCTCTACACGATGATCGCAGCCTCCCTCTGGCGCCTGCTCGGTGCACGCCCCGTGGCGGGGCCGACCGGGCGCGCCTGGTGGCTGGCGCTTGCCGCCTTCTTCACCCAGCTCGCGCTCAACGCTGCCTGGTCCCCGGTCTTCTTCGCCGCCCATGCCCTCGGGGCCGGGCTCGTCGTGGCCCTCGCCATGCTGGTGATGGTGCTCTGGACCATCCGCCTGTCCTGGCGCTTCGACCGCGCGGCCGCGCTTCTGCTCGTGCCCTATGCCGGTTGGGTCGCCTTCGCGAGCCTGCTCAACGGCGTGATCTGGCAGATGAACTGAGGGCTCCGGACGTCACACGGACCTGCAGGGCCCGGTGCCCCCTGACATAGGAACCGATGCGGGTTCCGGCGCTCACGCGGCCTTCATCAGCCGGTCGACGACGCCCAGGATCTGCGCGTCCTTGTCGGTGCGCCGGGCACAGAGCCGGGCCACCATCAAGGGCAGGTGCCAGGCCCTGATCTCGGCACGGCCGAGCCCGCTGGCGCTGCGGTAGCAGCGTACGTACCAATCCGCTGCAAGACCGCGCAGCCTGTCGGCCTTTCCTCTTCGGCCGGTCGGCAGTCGCCCGTAGCGGATCATCAGCTCGGTGCGGGCGACGTCGGCGGCGGGACAGCCGGCACCGGCTTTCTGCCAGTCGATCAGGGCGAGGCCATTCGGCGTGCACAGCACGTTGCCGGGATGAATATCGTTGTGACAGAGCGCGTTGCCCCCCGGTAGCCGGTCGAGTGCGGCGAGCGCCGCCTCGCAGATCGCCTCCGGCACGCGAGCCCCCTGGATATCGTAACGGACGCGCTCGCGCTGGCTGGGCAGGCCATCCGCATTCTGAGCATGCATTGCGTGCTGGATCAGCGCGAGCCGGCGCAGGGCCACCATCATCCCGAGGGGATTCTTCGCGTAATGGCGCAGCATGGTCCGGCCCTGCAGGCGCTCGAACAGAATGCCGGTCCGTCCGTTTCGCTTCAGCAGCGCGATCGGCCGCGCCGCAGGCAAGCCGCGCTCATGGGCGAGGGCGGTTGCCCGGAATTCGTTCTCGATGGCGGCGGGTTCGGACGGCTCGCGGTAGAGTTTGAGCACCCGGTCCGCGCCGTGCAGGAACACCTCGGAGCTGAGGCCCGAGCCGATGAGCGCCGAGGCGGCAGGGTCTTCGTCAGCAAGCATTCGGCGCGATTTCGCCCTCTGGTCCGGTCCGCGGCCTAGACACCGACACCGTTGGCGGCAAGCCGTGCGGACGATACACCACCCGTGACTCGCGCTCACTGCCTCCTTATGAGGGCGCGAGCATGGCCGGGGCGTGACGCGCCTTCGGCCGATCCGGCACGCCTGTCCAGACCCCCGAGCGATTCCCACGATGAGCGGCGTCAACGAGATTCGGTCGACCTTCCTCGACTACTTCGCGAAGGCCGGCCACACGGTCGTGCCCTCGTCTTCGCTCGTGCCGAAGAACGATCCGACGTTGATGTTCACGAATGCCGGCATGGTGCAGTTCAAGAACGTCTTCACCGGTGTCGAGAAGCGCCCCTACGTGACGGCGACCTCCTCGCAGAAATGCGTGCGCGCCGGCGGCAAGCACAACGACCTCGACAATGTCGGCTACACCGCGCGTCACCACACCTTCTTCGAGATGCTCGGCAACTTCTCCTTCGGAGACTACTTCAAGGAGCAGGCGATCACCCTTGCCTGGGGCCTGATCACCAAGGAACTCGGCCTGAAGCCCGACCGGCTTCTGGTCACGGTCTATGCCGATGACGACGAGGCGGCCGGTCTCTGGCGCAAGATCGCCGGCTTCGGCGACGACAAGATCATCCGCATCGGCACCTCCGACAACTTCTGGCAGATGGGCGATACCGGCCCCTGCGGCCCCTGCTCGGAGATCTTCATCGACCAGGGTCCCGCCCTGCAGGGTGGACCGCCCGGCTCCCCGGACGAGGACGGAGACCGGTTCCTGGAATTCTGGAACCTCGTCTTCATGCAGTACGAGCAGCTGCGCCCGGGCGAGCGCAATCCGCTGCCGCGGCCCTCGATCGATACCGGCATGGGCCTGGAGCGCATCGCCGCGATCCTGCAGGGCGTCCACTCGAACTACGACACGGATCTCTTCCGCGCTTTGATCGATGCGGTGGCGCATGTGCTGTCGCGGGGACCCGACGCCTCCAACGTCGCCTCTTACCGGGTGATCGCCGACCATCTGCGGTCGGTCTCGTTTCTCATCGCCGACGGCGTGCTGCCCTCCAACGAGGGCCGCGGCTACGTGCTGCGCCGGATCATGCGCCGTGCCATGCGCCACCTCGAACTGCTCGGCGCCCGCGAGCCGGTGATGTTCCGCCTCGTGCCGACCCTGGTGCGCGAGATGGGCCAGGCCTTCCCCGAACTGGTGCGCGCCGAGGCCTTGATCTCCGAGACCTTGCGCCTCGAGGAGACGCGCTTCCGCAAGACCCTGGAGCGCGGCCTCGCCATCCTCGACACCGAGAGCCGCGGCCTGACCAAGGGCCAGAACCTCTCCGGCGAGACTGCCTTCACGCTCTACGACACCTACGGCTTCCCCCTCGACCTGACGCAGGACGCGTTGAAGGCGCGCGGCATCGGCGTCGACACGGGGGCTTTCGACATGGCGATGACCCGCCAGAAGCAGGCGGCGCGTGCCGCCTGGAAGGGCTCGGGCGAGGCCGCCACCGAGACGGTGTGGTTCGATATCCGCGAGCGCAACGGCGCCAGCGAGTTCCTGGGCTACGAGGCCGAGGAGACCGAGGCCGTCGCCACCGCCCTGCTGCGCGAGGGCGCCGAGGTCGAGACGCTGAAGGCCAGTGAGAGCGGGCTCGCGCTGTTCAATCAGACCCCGTTCTACGCCGAGTCGGGCGGTCAGGTCGGCGATACCGGGACCATCACCGGACCGGGCCTCACGGCGCGGGTGACGGCAACCGAGAAGAAGCTCGGCGACCTGTTCGTGCATCACGTCACGGTCGAGCAGGGTGCGCTGACCACCGGCGCGACGGTGGTGCTCACGGTCGATCACGCTCGCCGCTCGGCGATCCGCGCCAACCACTCCGCGACCCACCTGTTGCACGAGGCCCTGCGCCAGGTCCTCGGCGACCACGTCGCCCAGAAGGGTTCGCTCGTCGCGCCCGAGCGCCTGCGCTTCGACATCAGCCACCCGAAGCCGATCGAGCCGGAGGAGCTGCGCAAGGTCGAGGAGATCGCCAACGCGGTGCTCCTGCAGAACCAGCCGGTGGTCACCCGGCTCATGGCCGTGGACGAGGCGATCGAATCCGGTGCCCGCGCGCTGTTCGGCGAGAAATACGGCGACGAGGTCCGCGTCGTCTCCATGGGCAAGCCGGTGGATGACGAGGGCACGGTTGTCGAGAAGGGCCGGCTCACCGATTTCTCGATCGAACTCTGCGGCGGCACCCATGTCGTGCGAACCGGCGATATCGGCCAGATCACCGTGCTCGGCGAGAGCGCGGTGGGGGCCGGCGTGCGCCGCATCGAGGCGATGACCGGCCACGGCGCCCGCCGCCACCGCGCCGAGGAGAGCCGCACGCTCAGTCACCTTGCCGGGCTGCTCAAGGCGCCGGTCGGCGACGTGCCTGAGCGTCTTGCCGCGCTGATCGAGGATCGCCGCCGACTGGAGCGCGAACTCACCGATACCCGGAAAAAGCTCGCGATGAGCGGTGGCTCCGCTCAGGCGGGCGGAGGCGACGATGGCACGCGCGAGGTGGCCGGCGTGAAGCTGATGGCCCGCGTGGTCGAGGGCGTCGAGATGCGCGACCTCAAGAGTCTCGCCGACGAGGGCAAGACCCGCCTCGGCTCAGGCATCGTCGCCATCGTCGGCGTCGCGCCCGACGGCAAGGCCGGCCTCGTGGTCGGCGTCACCGAGGACCTCACCGAGCGCTACGATGCGGTCGGCCTCGTGCGGGCCGGTGCCGGGCATCTCGGCGGCAAGGGTGGCGGTGGCCGCCGCGACATGGCCCAGGCCGGCGGCCCGAACGGAGCCGGCGCCAGTGCGGCGCTGGAGGCGATCGTCGAGGCGCTGAACGCCGCCTAGGGCAGGCTTGCGAAAAACCGGGAACGGTTTCTCGTTCAAGGCCTGACCTCATTCATGATCTATCCTCGGCGGGCGCCCTCTGATGGCGCCTGACCGGAACGGCCGCCGAAGCTCTCGATGCGGCCGTACATCCGGAAGACGCGGGCTTGTTCGTGTTGGACCTCGTCCGAGACGAAACCGTCCCGGCGCAGAGGCGGCCGATGGGCGCGCTCCTCCGCTGCCAGGGCGGCTTCGGTCTCACGTCTCAGTGCGTTTCGATTCATCGCCTACCTCGAATTGGGCAATCCCTTCGAGCTAGCCAACGCGTGAGCGCCCGATTGGATCAATCGTCGCCCTGGGCGACTGCGATGGTTCAAGCGTGAGCCGGGGACGTTGCTGATGCGCAGGCTTCGAATCTCGGCCGTGCTGTCATATCCCTTTCACCGCACCGGGCGAGAGGAGGGCGAACCATCGCCCGCCTGATACGGCCGGCATGAGGGACGGGTGACGATCATGCGCCATTGCAGGGCAACGGGCTTCGCAATCCTATGTGTGCTGGCCCCGCTGCCGGCCCTGGCGCAGACGGCGACGAACATCACGGCGTTGAAGGGTCTCGCGCCGGTGAGCACGCTGCTGAAGACCGGGGAGGGCGAGGCAGCGCTGAAGGCGAACCAGGACGTCACCACCGGAATCCAGGTCGGCACCCTGAAGCAGCCGATCCTTCTGCCCTTCGCCGAGCAGCAGCAGCTTGCGCTACGCGACGCCTTCATCACCGACGGCAACGCCACCGAACTCGCCGACGGCCTCGGCAGCAGTCTCGCCGCCGTCTATCAGGCCAGGGCGCGCTACGAGAGCCACAAGGATTTCTCGAGCGTCTCCAAGGCCGTCGCCGACCTGATCGGCTACACCAACAACGTGACGAAGTCGGATTCGAATTCCGGCAAGTACTTCTTCGCCAACGCCACCAAGAACGGCAAGGATGCCGTCTCGCCGGAAGCCGCTGCGATCTACAGCGCCAATGGCGGCACCGCCGACATCTTCGGCAAGGCCTATGGCCGCCCCGCGGGTAGCACCGGGGCCGACGCCTTCGGCAATTCGCGTCCGTTCCAGACCGATCCGATGCTCGTCGCCTACCGGGGCAACGACTATTTCGGAAAGGCCTCGCACACGATCGACTGGCTGCGCGGGCCAAGCCAGAACCTGACCGACAGCCCCTCTTATCCGAGCGGCCACACCACCTACGGCTATACCGAGTCGCTGCTCCTCGCGATCCTGGTGCCGGAGCGCTACCAGCAGATGGTCACGCGCGCCGCCGAATACGGCAACAACCGCATCGTCATCGGCGCGCACTACGCCATGGACGTGCTCGGCGGCCGCGCCACCGCGACCCATGCCCTGGCGCATCTGCTCGCCAACGATCCGGCCTATGTCGGCCAGCGCCGCAAGAACCCGGCCGTGATCAACGCCATGGGCCAGACCGAGGGCGAGCCGGTCGTCATCACCGACTATCCGGCTGCTCTGAAAGCGGCGAAGGCCGATCTGACCGCCTTCCTCACCGCGGGCTGCGGTGGCCCCATCACCGATTGCGCCGCCAAGGACGAGGGCCGCTTCAAGGACGCGGCCGCCAACCAGGCCTTCTACGACGCGACCCAGACCTACGGCCTGCCGGTGGTCCACAAGGATGCGGCTGGGCGCGCGGTGGATGTGGCCAAGGCTGCTCCCGAAGCCGGCTATCTTCTGACTGCCGCCTTCCCGTCCCTCTCCCTCGACGAGGCCAACGCGATCCTCACCGAGACGCTCGGACCGGGCGGCGGCTTCCTCGACGATGGCTCGGCCTTCGGCCTCTACTCGCGGCTGAACCTCTACGCAGCCGGCGGCCGGGCCGCGGCCCTGGCCGCTTCGAAAGGGTCGGCGGCCTCGACCCGCTAATCGAGCCGCCAGGCGATCGGCGCGAGCCCTCGCTCCGCCAGCCAAGCATTCGCCTTGGTGAAGGGCCGCGAGCCCGGGAAATCCCGGGCGCGGTTGAGCGGGGATGGGTGGCCTGAGGCGAAGACACCGTGCCGGCGCGTGTCGATCAGCCCTTCACGGGCACGCGCCTGCGCCCCCCAGAGCAGGAAGACCGCCGGATCCTGCCGCGCCGAGACCGCGGCCACGGCTTCGTCGGCAAGACGCGACCAGCCGAGCCGCAGATGCGCGCCGGCCTTGCCGGCTTCCACCGTGAGCGCCGTGTTGAGCAGCAGCACGCCCTGTTCCGCCCAGGGCGTCAGATCTCCGGACCGGAAGACCGGCTTCTCGCCCTGCGACGCCTCGACGACCTCGGCAAGGATGATCTTGAGCGAGACCGGCAGACGGCGCGGCCCGACATAGGAGAAGGCCAGCCCATTGGCGTCCCCCGGCGTCGGGTACGGGTCCTGCCCGAGGATCACGGCCTTCACCCGGTCGAGCGGCGTCAGGCTCAAGGCCCTGAAGATGTTTTCGGGTGCGGGCAGCACCCGCGCGCCGTTCGCTACGCAGGCATCGACCTGTCGCGCCACCGCTTCCGCGCCGCCGTCGGAGAAGAAGGGCAGCGCGAGCCAGGGCGAGCCGCTCTCGCGAAAGGCCTGGAGCGCGTCGGCAACGGGGGTGTCGGTCATGCAGCCTTGGGCCTCTTGAGGGAGTGACGGGGCGGGGCGGCATGCCGCGCTGGTCTCGGCGACGGTTTCGCGCCATGTCTCGTGGGCGGATGCTTGGCTTGGCGCGAGGCCTGGCTGTCTATAACCGGCCCAGGGTGCCTCGCGTCGACCTTCACCGTCCGGGGGCCGGAAATCGTGACCGGAAGCCTGATGAACGAGCGTGTCGAGCCAACAAGCCTGCAGCCGAGCGGCCCGGTCACCGTACCGGTCGGGCCGGCCGTCATGCCGCCGGACCATCCGGTGACGAAGACCGGACGCGTCGGCGTGCTGCTGATGAATCTCGGCACGCCCGAGGCCACGAGCTACTGGCCGATGCGCCGCTACCTCAAGGAGTTCCTGTCCGACCGCCGTGTGATCGAGGTGCCGCGCCTGATCTGGTGGCCGCTCCTGAACCTGATCATCCTCTCGAAGCGCCCCGGTCCCAAGGGCCGCGACTACGACAGCATCTGGAACAAGGAGCTGAACGAGGGGCCGCTCAAGACGATCACCCGCGGCCAGTCCGAGAAGCTGCAGGCAGCCATGGGCGACAGCGTGCTCGTCGACTGGGCGATGCGCTACGGCAAGCCCGAGGTCTCGGTGCGCATCCAGGCCCTGCTCGATCAGGGCTGCGACCGCATCCTGTTGGTGCCGCTCTATCCGCAATACGCGGCCGCGACGTCGGCGACGGCCTGCGACCAGGCCTTCAAGGCGCTGATGCAGATGCGCTGGCAGCCGACGGTGCGGGTCTCGCCGCCCTATCACGACGACCCCGTCTATATCGATGCCATCGCCGATTCGATTCGCGAGGGCCTCGCTGGGCTCGATTTCGAGCCGGAGGTGATCCTCACCTCGTTCCACGGCGTGCCCAAGAGCTATCTGCTCAAGGGCGACCCCTACCATTGCCAATGCCTGAAGACCGGCCGGCTGATCCGCGAGCGCCTGGGCTACTCGGCCGAGCGGATGCGGGTGACCTTCCAGTCGCGATTCGGCAACGAAGAGTGGCTCAAGCCCTATACCGACGAGACGGTGATCGCCCTGGCCAAGTCCGGCGTGAAACGCATGGCGATCATCGCGCCCGGCTTCACGGCCGACTGCCTGGAGACGCTGGAAGAGCTCGACGGCGAGAACCGCCATTACTTCGAGGAGAATGGCGGCGAGCACTACGCCTTCATCCCATGCCTCAATGATTCCAGCCTCGGCATGCGGGTGATCGAGCATGTGGTGAGGCGGGAATTGCAGGGCTGGATCTGAGCACGTGTCCTTGCGCGGTGAAGCCAAGGCAATCCGGAGCAACGCCCGCCAGCGTTGATGAGCTGGCCCTGAATTGCTTCGCCGCGCTCGCAAGAATGGCGGACGCGACCGATCCGGAGCCTTGCTAAACCCTTGCCAAGATTCCTTCGCCGGCGTTCGGAATCGGCCGAACCGTCGCCTTGCGCAGGCCCGCAGTGCCATGCTACGGCCACCGCGCGCCGAAGGGGGGGTGTCGTCACCCGCCCGGACTGACGGCGCATCCCCTTTCTTCCACGGTTCGCCGAGCCGCCGCCTTCATGACGGTGAGCGAGGTCGGGAAGAGCCGACGGGCACGAAGCAAAGAGAGCGACGGGTGGCGCAGAACGGTTCCGAAGGTGCCCTGGTCTCCGGTGTGGCAGGCCGCTACGCCCTCGCGCTGTTCGAGCTGGCGCGCGACGAGCGACAGGTCGACGATGTCTCGCAGAACCTGGACCGGTTCGAGTCTCTTTTCAACGAAAGCGACGATCTGCGTCGCCTCGTGAAGAGCCCGGCCTACTCCGCCGAGCAGCAGGAGGCCGCGATCGACGCGATCCTGTCCAAGGCCGGGATCGCTGGGCTTGCCGCCAACTTCATCAAGCTCGCCGCCTCGAATCGCCGGCTCTTCGCCCTCCCGGACATGATCCGCGGCTACCGCGAGAAGGTCCGTGAGTCGAAGGGCATCGTGCACGCCGAGGTCCGCGTTGCCGAGAAGCCGTCCGACGCGCTGATCAAGGACATCGAGCAGACCCTGCGCGAAGTCGCCGGCTCCGAGATCCAGCTCGACCTCAAGGTCGATCCGAGCCTGATCGGTGGCCTCGTGGTCAAGATCGGCTCGCGCATGGTCGACGCCTCGCTGCGTACCAAGCTCAACGGAATCCGCCTCGCCATGCACGCCGCCCACTAGGGCGCGGCAAGCGGCTCACTGAATACGCGACAGTCAAAGAAGGCCCGACGATGGACATCCGCCCCGCCGAGATCTCCGCGATCCTCAAAGAGCAGATCAAGAATTTCGGCGAAGCCGCCGAAGTCACCGAGGTCGGGCAGGTGCTCGCCGTCGGTGACGGTATCGCCCGCATCTACGGGCTCGACCAGGTCCAGGCCGGCGAACTCGTCGAGTTCGAGTCCGGCGCGAAGGGCATGGCCCTGAACCTCGAGCAGGACAATGTCGGCGTCGTGATCTTCGGCTCCGACCGCGAGATCAAGGAAGGCCAGACCGTCAAGCGCACCGGCGCCATCGTGGACGTGCCGGTCGGCAAGGGTCTGCTCGGCCGCGTGGTCGACGGCCTCGGCAACCCGATCGACGGCAAGGGCCCGATCCAGTCGACCGAGCGTCGCCGCGTCGACGTGAAGGCCCCGGGCATCATTCCGCGCAAGTCCGTGCACGAGCCGATGGCCACCGGCCTCAAGGCCGTCGACGCCCTGATCCCGATCGGTCGCGGCCAGCGCGAGCTGATCATCGGTGACCGCCAGACCGGCAAGACGGCGATCGCGCTCGACACGATCCTCAACCAGAAGCCGCTCAACCAGGGCACCGACGAGAGCCAGAAGCTCTACTGCGTCTACGTGGCCATCGGTCAGAAGCGCTCCACCGTGGCCCAGTTCGTGAAGGTCCTCGAGGACCAGGGCGCGTTGGAATACTCCATCGTCATCGCCGCCACCGCCTCGGACCCGGCCCCGATGCAGTTCATCGCGCCGTTCTCGGGCTGCGCCATGGGCGAGTACTTCCGCGACAACGGCATGCATGCCGTGATCGTGTACGACGATCTCTCCAAGCAGGCCGTGGCCTACCGCCAGATGTCGCTGCTGCTGCGCCGTCCGCCGGGCCGCGAGGCTTATCCGGGCGACGTGTTCTACCTCCACAGCCGCCTGCTCGAGCGCGCCGCCAAGATGGGTGACGCGGCCGGCAAGGGCTCGCTCACCGCTCTGCCGGTCATCGAGACCCAGGCGAACGACGTCTCGGCCTACATCCCGACCAACGTGATCTCGATCACCGACGGCCAGATCTTCCTCGAGACCGACCTGTTCTACCAGGGCATCCGCCCGGCGGTGAACGTCGGCCTCTCGGTGTCGCGTGTGGGCTCCTCGGCCCAGACCAAGGCGATGAAAAAGGTCGCCGGCAAGATCAAGGGCGAGCTCGCCCAGTACCGCGAGATGGCCGCCTTCGCGCAGTTCGGCTCGGACCTCGACGCCACCACGCAGAAGCTCCTGAACCGCGGCTCGCGCCTCACCGAACTCCTGAAGCAGCCGCAATTCTCGCCGCTGAAGATGGAAGAGCAGGTCGCCGTGATCTATGCCGGCGTGAACGGCTATCTCGACACCCTGCCGGTCGCCAAGGTTCGCGCCTTCGAGGACAAGCTCCTCGAGACCCTGCGCTCCAAGCACCAGGACCTGCTCAACGCGATCCGCGACTCGAAGGACCTGTCGGACGACAGCGCCGGCAAGCTGAAGAGCGTCGTCGAGGGCATCTCCAAGTCGTTCGCCTGAGGCGACTGCAAGGGGTGACCACCTGCATCCGGGACGGCGCGGCCGCTCCCGGATCACTGGTGGGAAAACGGAAACGGCGAGACCTGGAAGCCTGATCGATGCCGAGTTTGAAGGATCTGCGGAATCGCATCACTTCGGTGAAGTCGACGCAGAAGATCACCAAGGCCATGCAGATGGTGGCCGCCGCCAAGCTGCGGCGCGCCCAGAACGCTGCCGAGGCCGGCCGGCCTTATGCCGACAAGATGGCGGCGACGCTCGGCAACCTCGCCGGCAACCTGGTGGGCGGCGTCGGCGCTCCGAAGCTGCTCTCGGGTAGTGGCGCGGACAAGACGCACCTGCTCGTGGTCTGCACGGCCGATCGCGGCCTCTGCGGCGCCTTCAACTCCTCGATTGCACGCCTTGCCGCCAAGCATGCCCGCGAGCTTCAGGGCCAGGGCAAGACGGTAAAGATCTTCACTGTCGGCAAGAAGGGCTACGACCTGCTCCGCCGGCAGTTCCGCTCTGAGATCATCGAGAACATCGACATCCGCGGCACGCGTCCTGTCGACTACGATTTCGCCTCCGAGATCGCCGAGAAGATCATCGCCCGCTTCGACGCCGGTGAGTTCGACGTCGCGACGCTGTTCTACTCCGCCTTCCGGTCGGTGATCTCGCAGATCCCGACGGCGCAGCAGCTGATCCCGGCCGAGCTGCCCTCCGCCGAGGGCGAGAATAGCGCCACCGGCGCCGCGTCCAATGCGGCCATGGAGTTCGAGCCGAGCGAGGAGGCGATCCTCACCACGCTCCTGCCGAAGAACCTCGCCGTGCAGGTCTACAAGGCGCTCCTCGAGAACGCCGCCTCCGAGCAGGGCGCCCGCATGAGCGCCATGGACTCCGCGACCCGCAACGCGGGCGAGATGATCAAGAAGCAGACGCAGATCTACAACCGGACGCGTCAGGCCATGATCACCAAGGAACTCATCGAGATCATTTCGGGCGCCGAGGCGCTCTGACACACCCATTCTGAAGGACAGGCATCATGGCGAATACCTCGGCTCCCACCAACGCCAAGGGCAAGATCACCCAGGTCATCGGCCCCGTGGTCGACGTTCAGTTCGAAGGTCACCTGCCGGAGATCCTGAACGCGCTGGAGACCAAGAACCAGGGCAGCCGCCTGGTGCTCGAAGTCGCCCAGCAACTCGGTGAGAACACCGTGCGCTGCGTGGCCATGGACACCTCGGAAGGCCTCGTCCGCGGCCAGGAGGTCGAGGATACCGGCGCG
The DNA here is from genome assembly GCF_007992215.1 of Methylobacterium gnaphalii. Taxonomy (GTDB): domain Bacteria; phylum Pseudomonadota; class Alphaproteobacteria; order Rhizobiales; family Beijerinckiaceae; genus Methylobacterium; species Methylobacterium gnaphalii. The sequence continues at coordinate 179,234 of NZ_BJZV01000006.1, forward strand.
CCGATCAAGGTGCCGGTCGGCCACAACACGCTCGGCCGCATCATGAACGTCATCGGCGAGCCGATCGACGAGGCCGGCCCGATCGAGACCCAGACCTTCCGCGCGATCCACCAGCCGGCTCCGGAATACACCGACCAGTCGACCGAGTCGCAGATCCTGGTGACCGGCATCAAGGTCGTCGACCTGCTCGCCCCCTACGCCAAGGGCGGTAAGATCGGCCTGTTCGGCGGCGCCGGCGTCGGCAAGACCGTGCTGATCATGGAGCTGATCAACAACATCGCGAAGGTGCACTCGGGCTACTCGGTCTTCGCCGGCGTCGGCGAGCGCACCCGCGAGGGCAACGATCTCTACCACGAGATGATCGAGTCCAAGGTCAACAAGGACCCGAAGGAGAACAACGGCTCGGCCGAGGGCTCCAAGTGCGCCCTGGTCTACGGCCAGATGAACGAGTCCCCCGGCGCCCGCTCGCGCGTCGCTCTGACCGGCCTCACGGTGGCCGAGCAGTTCCGCGACGAGGGCCAGGACGTGCTCTTCTTCGTCGACAACATCTTCCGCTTCACGCAGGCGGGCTCCGAGGTGTCGGCGCTTCTCGGCCGCATCCCCTCCGCCGTGGGCTACCAGCCGACGCTGGCTACCGATATGGGCGCCCTGCAGGAGCGCATCACCACCACCACCAAGGGCTCGATCACCTCGGTGCAGGCCATCTACGTGCCGGCCGACGACTTGACCGACCCGGCGCCCGCCACCTCCTTCGCCCACTTGGACGCCACCACCACGCTGTCCCGCTCGATCGCCGAGAAGGGCATCTACCCGGCGGTGGACCCGCTCGACTCCACCTCGCGCATGCTCTCCCCCGCCATCCTCGGCGAGGAGCATTACGAGGTCGCTCGTAAGGTTCAGCAGACCCTGCAGCGCTACAAGGCACTCCAGGACATCATCGCGATCCTGGGCATGGACGAGCTTTCCGAGGAGGATAAGCTGACCGTTGCCCGCGCGCGCAAGATCGAGCGCTTCTTCTCGCAGCCCTTCTCGGTCGCCGAGGTGTTCACCGGCTCGCCGGGCATCCAGGTGCCGCTGGAAGACACCATCAAGGGCTTCAAGGGCCTGGTGAACGGCGAGTACGACGACCTCCCGGAGGCCGCCTTCTACATGGTCGGCACCATCGAGGACGCCAAGGAGAAGGCAAAGAAGCTCGCCAAGGACGCCGCGTAAGCAGCCTCCCCCCTAGGGAGGGCGAGGACGGGGCGTTGCCGCGTCCGGACTGACAGTATCCTTCCTCCTCCCCGCGTCAGGGGAGGAGCGTCGTGCATGCGGAACCTGAGATCCGATGGCCACCTTCCACTTCGATTTCGTCGGACCCGAGCGGACCCTCTATTCCGGCGAGGTCCAGGCCGTTCAGCTCCCCGGCACCGAGGGCGAGATGACCGTGCTGCCGAAGCACGCGCCCGTCCTGACCACGCTGAAGGTCGGCGTGATCACCGTCACCGAGACGTCGGGCAGCGGCAAGCGCATCTACGTCCAGGGCGGCTTCGCCGATATCGGCCCTGACTCGGTCATTGTCCTCGCCGAGCGCGCTGCGCCGATCGAGGAAGTGAATCCGGCCATGCTCGACAAGGAGATCGAGCAGACCGAACTCGACCGGGATGCCACCACCGACCTCGCCAAGCGCGAGCAACTGAATGCTCACATCGTGCAGCTTCAGGAAGCCAAGAAAGTCCTGGACTTCTAAGGCCAGTCCGCAGGGCTCAGGCCCGCCTTGATACGCGAGGATGTCCCTCTGGCGATTACGCCGGGGGTTGTATGCAGAATACCTCGACTTTCCCCGTAGGCCGGGGCTGAGTGGACCATGCCGGCCGCAGAGCCGCGCGACCAAGAATACGATCCTTGGAGGTCCCGTTGCCCCGACGCCCCTTGCTCTTGCCCACCCTCGCTCTCGGTGCCGCTCTCATCGCTGGTGCTGCCTCTGCCCAAGAGGTGAAGCGCACCGATCTCGGCCGCTCTCCCCTCTCCGGTGACGAGAGCAAGGAAATCGTGGTTCAGCTCGTCGAGATTCCGCCGGGCGCTACGTCCCGCCGCCACTTCCATAACGGGCAGGAAGCCTTCTACGTGCTCGAGGGTGGCAAGGTACAGGCTCCCGGCAAGGATCCGATCGACCGGGCGGCGGGCGAGCATGGCATCAACCAGCGCGAAGTGCCGCATGCCGGCTACACCAATGTCGGCGACAAGCCGCTGAGGATCCTCTCCGTCTACATCGTGGACAAGGACAAGCCGCTGCAGGTGCCGGTTCCCTAGGCCTTCTCACGACTGACGCCGTCATTCGGGGGCTCACCACAGGAAAGAGCCAGAAATCCGCGACCGAAAGCGATGCCGGACGAGTATCGCGGAGGATCCCCGTTTCCGCTTCCACGGTCCTGGAATGACGGCGTGGCAATGTCTACCGGTCGACATCCCCCTTGCGTGATGAGAACAAAAAGAGTACAAAATCTCCAGCCGGCGCTGCATTGAGAACGCCGCCCTCCCCATGCATAAGGATGCCGACCGATGGCTCAGGCCGCGCTCAAGATGGTGGATTCTTCGACGATGGCGATGGACAAGGACAAGTCGAAGGCGATCGACGCCGCCCTGTCCCAAATCGAGCGTGCCTTCGGCAAAGGCTCGATCATGCGGCTTGGCAAGAATGACAAGGTGCAGGAGGTCGAGACCGTCTCCACCGGGTCGCTCGGCCTCGACATTGCGCTCGGCGTCGGTGGCCTGCCGCGTGGCCGCGTCATCGAGATCTACGGGCCGGAATCCTCGGGCAAGACCACGCTGGCGCTTCACACCATCGCCGAAGCCCAGAAGAAGGGCGGCGTCTGCGCCTTCGTCGATGCCGAGCACGCCCTCGATCCGGTCTATGCGCGCAAGCTCGGCGTCAACCTCGACGACCTGCTGATCTCGCAGCCCGATACCGGCGAGCAGGCTCTCGAGATCACCGACACGCTGGTGCGTTCCGGCGCGATCGACATCCTCGTGGTAGACTCCGTCGCGGCGCTGACGCCGCGCGCCGAGATCGAAGGTGAGATGGGCGACAGCCAGCCGGGCCTCCAGGCCCGCCTGATGAGCCAGGCCCTGCGCAAGCTCACCGGCTCTATCTCGCGCTCGAACTGCATGGTGATCTTCATCAACCAGATCCGCATGAAGATCGGCGTCATGTACGGATCGCCTGAGACCACGACCGGCGGCAACGCGCTGAAGTTCTACGCCTCCGTGCGCCTCGACATCCGCCGCATCTCGACCCTGAAGGATCGCGACGAGGCCATCGGCAATCAGGTCCGCGTCAAGGTCGTCAAGAACAAGGTCGCGCCGCCCTTCAAGCAGGTCGAGTTCGACATCATGTTCGGCGAGGGTGTGTCGAAGGTCGGCGAGTTGATCGATCTCGGCGTGAAGGCCGGCATCGTCGAGAAGTCGGGCGCGTGGTTCTCCTACGACAGCCAGCGTCTCGGCCAGGGCCGCGAGAACGCCAAGGGCTTCCTGCGCGACAACCCGGAGATCGCCAACAAGATCGAAGCCTCGATCCGCCAGAATTCCGGCCTCGTCGCCGAACGGATCCTGGAAAACGCCAAGCCGGGCGAGGATGACCTCGACGACTGACGAGGCGATTCACCCGAACGATGAAGCCCTGCTCCGCGCCCCGGATCAGGGCTTTTTCATGCTATCTGTCGGGACGTGTCATCAGTCGTTGGCAGCGTGACAGGGGAGCCTCGTGAGCGGCCGTTTCATTGTCGATCCGCTCACCTTGGAAGCGCAGCGCCGGGCAGCCGATCCGCGCGCTTCGGCCTGGGTCTCGGCCAATGCCGGCGCCGGCAAGACCAAGGTGCTCACCGACCGGGTCCTGCGCCTGCTGCTCGACGGCTCACCGCCGGGGCGCGTTCTCTGTCTCACCTTCACCAAGGCAGCGGCCGCCAATATGTCGATCCGCGTGTTCCAGCGGCTCGGCCGCTGGGTGACGCTCGACGACGAAACCTTGTCAGCCGAGCTGTTCGACCTGTCCGGCCGCAAGGCCTCGCGCCGGGAACTCAGCCGGGCGCGCCGGCTCTTCGCCCGTGCCGTCGAAACGCCTGGGGGCCTCAAGATCGAGACGCTACACGCGCTCTGTGAGCGCCTGCTACACATGTTCCCCTTCGAGGCGAACGTGCCTGCCCGCTTCCAGGTGCTCGACGAGGACCAGACCCGCAACGCCTTCGCCGCACAGACCGACAGCGTGCTGGCCGATGCCATTCTCGGCCACCGGCCCGACCTGCGCATGGCGTTCGACGTCGTCGGTCCGGAGGCGAGTGGCGACGCCCTGCGCGATGCGCTCCGCCTGGCGATGCGCCGGCGCGCCTTCTTCGCCGATCCCGGGCATGCCCTGAAGAAGGGCCTCGCCGGTCTCGCCAAGAGCCTCGGCCTCGCGGAGGGCGAGACGGCCGACGCCATCGAGGAGCGGATCCTGACCGGCGGCTTGCTCGGCGACGACACCATCGTCGCGGGCCTGCGCACCGGAAAGGTCACCGACGAGCGGCTGGCCGACGGCCTCGTGGCGGCGGCGCGCGCCAGTGTCCGGGCAGAGGCGCTGGACGCCTACCGCGCGATCTTCTTCACCGACGAGGACAAACCGCGAAAGGGCCTCGGCACCAAAGGCGTGCCGGAGGCCGTGCGCGAGCGCCTCATCGACGAGCAGGCGCGCCTCGTCCCGCTCTTCGACACGCTGCGAGCCGCGAGGGCCCATGCCCGCACCAGCGCACTCTTCCTGCTCGCGGCCGAGATCCATCGACGGGTCGAGACCGAGAAAGGTCGGCTCGGCGCCCTCGATTTCGACGACCTGATCCACAAGACCCTCGACCTGCTGCGCCGGGTCGAGGTGTCCTGGGTGCTGTACAAGCTCGACCGCGGCATCGATCACGTCCTCGTCGACGAGGCGCAGGACACGAACCCCGAGCAATGGGAGATCCTGCGCCGTATCACGGAGGAATTCGCGTCGGGCGACGGCGCGCGCGAGACCCTGCGCACGCGCTTCGCCGTGGGCGATCCGAAGCAGTCGATCTACAGCTTCCAGGGTGCCGAGCCACGAGAGTTCGAGGAGACTCGGCGCGACTGGCGCAAGGCCGCCGGCGATGCCGGCCTCGCCTTCGAGGATGTCGAGCTGCGGCTCTCCTTCCGCTCCACCGCCGGCGTGCTGCGGGCGGTCGACGCGGTCTTTGCCCTGCCGGAGCATTTTCAGGGCCTCTCCTTCGCCGACACGGCGGTCGGCACGGTTCACGGCTCGGCGCGTGGCCCCGCGCCCGGAGCCGTCGAACTTTGGCCGATCGCCGAGCCGGCCGAGGAGCCCGATGCCGATGCCTGGGCCGCCCCCGTCGACTCGCCTGAGCCCAACGCACCCCCGATCCTCGTCGCCCGCCGCGTCGCGCGCGCGGTACGCGACTGGACGACCACGGGCGATGCCTGCGGCCGGGTCTGGCGGCCGGGCGATGTGCTGATCCTGGTGCGCAAGCGCTCGGCGGCTTTCGAGGAAGTCATTCGCGCCCTCAAGGCGCTCAACGTCCCGGTCGCGGGTCAGGACCGCCTGGAGGTCGCCGGCCATATCGCCGTGCTCGATCTTGTCGCCGCCGGCCGCGCCGGACTGCTGCCGGCCGACGACTTGACGCTCGCCACCGCTCTCAAGACGCCGCTGGTCGGGCTCACGGATGACGACCTCGTGCGCATCGCCAGCCGCCGCTCCGAGGCGGAAACCCTGGAGGACGCACTCACTCGCCACGCGGAGGCCGGAGACCCGGCCGCCCAACGCGGGCATGCCATGCTCAGGGTCTGGATCGCTCTGGCGGCCGAGCAGGGGCCTTTCGGTTTCTACGCCGCGCTGCTCGGGCCGCTCGGTGGGCGCAAGGCTCTGGTGGCCCGGCTCGGCGGCGAGGCGGGCGATGCCATCGACGTGTTTCTCGCAGCCGCCCAGGCCTTCGAGGGCGGCGGCGACGCGCCGAGCCTTGGCACCTTCCTTTCCCGCTACGTGGCGCGGCCCGGCCGCGGCGAATCGAGCCACACCGTCAAGCGCGACATGGAATCGGGGCGCGACGAGATCCGCGTCATGACGGTGCACGGCGCCAAGGGCCTGGAGGCGCCGGTGGTGGTGCTGATCGACGGCTGCGAGCCGCTCGGCCGCAACGACCCAGCTCTGCTGCCGCTGGCCACCGCAGCGGTCCCACCGGTCTGGATCGCCGGCCGCGTCCAGGATTGTGCGGCGACGACCGAGGCACGCGCCACCCTGCATGCCCGTGCACGCGAGGAGCACAACCGCCTGCTCTACGTGGCCATGACCCGCGCGGCCGATCACCTGGTCATCGCGCCCTATCGCGGCGCAACCCTCGAAACGCCCGCCTCGTGGTGTGAGATGGTGCGGATCGGCCTGGAGCGCGGCCTCGGGCCGGGCGAGTCTCTGGAGACCGCACACGGCCCCATCACCCTCTGGCGCGATGCCGTCGCCAGTATCGCTCTCTCAGAGGAAGCGCCGGCGGCGCCTGGAGCCGCGGCCGCGCTTCCGGACTGGCTGCATCGTCCGGCAGAACCGGAGAGCCAACCCGCGCCGCCGGTCAGCCCGTCGGGTGCCCTTGCTGCGGCCGATGGCCGACGTGATCCCGGCCGTCGCGAGGCGGCGGCCGAGGCGCGGCGGCGGGGCAAGCTGATCCACTCGCTGATGGAGCACCTGCCGCGGCTCGCAGCCGATAAGCGGGAGGAAGCCGCGACCCGCTTCGTCGCGGCACGGGCTCCGGCAATGCCGGCACCGAAGCGCGAGGCCCTGGTCACGGCCTGCCTGCGCCTGTTCGACGAGCCGGATCTCGCTCCGCTCTTCGCACCCGAGGCGAAGGCGGAGGTGACGCTCTCCGGCAGCGTCATCCTCCAGGGCCGGGAGCGGCGGGTCTTCGGCCGGGTCGACCGCCTCACCCTGGACGGCGATCGGGTACTGGTCTGCGACTTCAAGACGGGGCGGCCACCGGCCGAGACCGGACCGCTGCCGGAAGCCGAGACGGCACAGATCGCCCTCTACGCGGTCCTGCTGGAGCAGATCTATCCGGGGCGCCAGATCGTGCCGATGCTGGTCTGGACTGCGGGACCGGTGCTTCGCCGACTCGACCGGGTGGATATCGACACGGCCCTCGCGACGATCGGCTTCGAGGCGGCCTAAACGACCGAGACCGTACAAAAGCTCAAATTTTTTGGTTTCGCCGCTAGCCCGCCAAACCATTGATCGGGGGAGGTTTTGCCTGCGCGGAATGCCGAGCCGGCCAATTCAGTTTACGGCCAAGCTGTGGCGCTGGAGCCTCGTTCGCGATAAAACTGTCGGGCTTGGCGAGTCGGCGCGCAGACCCTCCAGGCGCCCACTGACGACGTTCGTTGCAAGCCAAGGGGGTGCCCATTGACCACGCAGAACATCACCGTGACGGCACGTGAGCGCGATACGCTACTGGCGGCTCTGCGCTACTACCAGTTCTACCGGATGCAGGGCCATCCGTTCGATCCGCAGCAGGACCATCTGATCGACATCATCGCCCAATCCGCGGGTGATCCCCTCGACTTGGCCGAGATCGACGACCTCTGTGCCGGCCTCAACGGCAACAAGCACGCGCTCGGCATCGCCGCCTGAAGCTGGCCAATTGTGGGGCGGCACGCGCCGCCCCCGCGACCTTTTCTTCCAAAGCTCAGTAACGCGCAAAGAGCGGCAGCGCAGAGGATGTCGGCATTCCAGCCACCCCTTGGACGGTCACCGCGCTGACGGGACCGTCGCCCCCCGCCTGGGCGAGACGCTGCACGAACATCTTCTGTGAGCCGGGAAGCGGGCGCTGTACCGCCTTGACGATCGACGGTGCCACCAGCGCATAGGCCGCCATGAGTGCGCCGGCCGCGCAGATTGTCATGACGTCGCGCATGATGCCCCATCCCCTCGGTCTGGTCTCGAGCGAAGCCTTGGTGGCTTCCCTGCGGAGGGTCATACGCGCGGCTGCTTTACCCGAATCTTGCGTCGAAGGCCGCAGATCATGGTGACCTGCCGTCAGGGTTAAGAGGCTCTTCTCTCCTCACGGGCCAGGCCTGAAACGTTCCGGAGAGCTGCAGAGCGTCCGAAAGGGCGCTCCGCATACCGACCGGTCGCCTTCAGTGGGCGCCGTCGAGATTCGTCTTCGCGCGGCCGACCGCGTCCATGCAGCCCTTCTCGTCGCCCTTGCCCTGGGCGGTGCGCGCCTCATCGAGCGCGATCTTGGCGGCCTGCGCCTTGTCGGCGCCCTTGCCGGCATCGGTGGATTTCTCGGGCGGCACGGCTGACGCTTCGCCCGATGCACCGGTCTTGCCCTGACCACCCCGTGCGGCTGCTTCATGCTGACCGGCCGAGTTGGCAGAGATCGCCTGCTTGCTCTGCTCTTGCACCTTGCCGGAGAGCGCATCGATCTCGTTCAAGCAGGGTGAGGCCGTGGCCGGTGCTGCGAGAGCGATCAGCAGGGTGGCAAGGCACACGGTACGCGTCATCAAACGTTCCTTTGCAGCAGATGGTCGACCTCGGCCGTCATTGCTTCGCTCGCAATGACGGGAGACGGGGAACAACCCCGCCTCCGTCTTCTTCAGAAGGTCAGCTTGAGAGCTGGTCCTTGATCGGCAACTGCCGGATGCGGCGACCGGTTGCGGCGAAGACCGCGTTGGCGATGGCCGGCGCCACCGGCGGCACGCCGGGCTCACCGACGCCGCCGAGCGGACCGTTGAAGTCGCCCGAGCCGAGCAGGTGCACCCTGAGCGTCTTCGGGGCGGCGTCCATGCGCACCACCTCGTAGCCGTCGAAGTTGTTCTGCTCGGCACGGCCGTTCTTGAAGGTGATCTGCGAGGACAGGGCGAGGCCCATGCCCATCACCACGGCGCCTTCCATCTGCGAACGTACCCGCTCCGGATTGACCTGGGCGCCCGAGTCGATGGCGATGTCGATCGCGTGCACCTTGACCTCCCCGCGCTCGTCGACCTCCACCTCGGCCGCCACCGCCGTGTAGGTGACGAAGCTGTAGTGACCGGCGATGCCGAGACCCCGACCCTTCGGCAGCTTGCGGCCCCAGCCGGCGCCCTTGGCCGCCGCCTGGATCACGCCCTTCAGGCGCGCCGTGTCGATCGGGTAGCGCGCAGGATCCTCGCCGTAATTCCAGACATCGCCGATCGTGGTCGGGTCGACCTTCCGGTCGGGCCCGATCAGGGCGAGCAGGTATTCCAGCGGCTCCTTGCCCGCCGCATGGGCGAGCTCGGCCACGAAGGACTGGATCGCGAAGGCGTGCGGGATGTTGGAGACCGAGCGGAACCAGCCGATGCGCACATGCGCGGCCGCTTCCGGGTTCTCGAGCCGGACGTTGGGCAGGTTTAGCGGCAGGTTGGTCAGGCCCATGCCGAGCTCAAACGGCAACTCGTGCTTCGGATCGGGCGCGAAGATCGAGCCGATCGTCGGCGCGGTCGAGCGGTGTAGCCAGGCGACCGGCATGCCCTTGTCGTCGAGGCCAGCCTCCAGGCGTTCCACCGAGATGGTGTGGTAGTAGCCGTGGTGGAGGTCGTCCTCGCGGGTCCAAGTGAGCTTGACCGGAGCGCCGCCGACGGCCTGCGAGCAGAGTGCCGCCTCGACGACATAGTCCGGCTTCGACTTGCGGCCGAAGCCGCCGCCGAGCAGCGTGACGTTCACCTTCACCTTCTCCTTGGGAAGGTTGAGGCGCTTCATCAGCCGGTCATTGGCCGCCTGCGGACCCTGCGTGCAGGCCCAGGCCTCGCAGAAGCCGTCCTTGACCTGTGCCACGGCTGCCGGCGGCTCCATCGGAGCCTGGGCGAGGTGGGGCACGAAGTACTCGGCCTGCAGCTTGGTCTTCGCCTTGGCCATGGCGCCATCGACGTCGCCCTGGTTACGTACGACCTTGCCCGGCTGGCGGGCCGCCGCTTCCAGCTCCTTGCGGAAGGCGGTGGTGTCGTAGTTCGCGTTCGGGCCGTCATCCCACTCGATCTTGAGGGCCTCTCGGCCCTTCATGGCGGCCCAGGTGTTCTTGGCCACCACCGCGATGCCACCGAGGGGCATGAATTCCGAGGGGATCTCGCCGCCCTCGATTTTCACGGTCTTCACGACGCCGGGGACCTTCAGGGTCGCGGAATCGTCGAAGCTCTTCACCTTGCCGCCATAGACGGCCGGGCGCGCCACGACGGCATAGAGCATGCCATCGAGCTTTGTATCGAGGCCGTAGATCGCCTTGCCGGTGGTGATGTCGTGGTTGTCGATGAGGCCGATCTTGCCCTTTCCGATGTAGCGGAAGGCTTTCGGATCCTTGAGCTTGACGCTCTCGCGGGCGGGTACGGGCAGCTCGGCTGCCGTCGCCGCGAACTCTCCGTAACCGGCTTTCTTCCCGGACTTCGCATGGCTGATGACGTGGTTCTCGGCCGTGACCTCGCTCTCCGGCACGCCCCATTTCTTGGCGGCAGCCTGGATCAGCATCAGCCGTGCCGCCGCACCGGCATGGCGGAAATGCTGGAAGAAGTGGCGAAGGCTGCGCGAGCCGTCGGTGTCCTGGTTGCCGAAGCGAGTCTCGTCGCCCCAGGCCTGGACGACCTTGACCTTCGACCAGTCGGCCTCGAGTTCGTCGGCGACGGTGAAGGCGATCGAGGTGCGCACGCCCGTGCCCATCTCGGAGCGATGGTTGGTGACGGTGACGGTGCCGTCGGCAGCGATGGCGACGAAGATCTTGGGATCGTCCTGCCAGCCATGCGGCATGCCGTCGGCGCCGTATTTCTTCTCCTTCTGCTCCTTGGTCTGGCCTTCGTCGGCGCGAGCGTCACGCAGCGAGAGGGCGAGAACCAGGGCGCCGAGGCCGCCGAGCGTGGCGCGCCGGCTGACATTGTCGAGAAGGGCAGGGGCCTTCGAGGAGGTGGCCGCGATGTCGGCCATGAGTTTTGCGTCGTGGATCACAGCTTGCCTCCCTCGTTGGAGGCCGGCTGGCCAGCGGCCTGATGAATCGCCGCGCGGATGCGCGGGTAGGTGCCACATCGACAGATGTTGCCGCTCATCGCCTCGTCAATCTCGGCGTCGGTGGGCTTGGGCGTGTCCTTGAGGAGCGAGGCGGCCTGCATGATCTGGCCGCACTGGCAGTAGCCGCACTGCGACACGTTGAGGTCGCGCCAAGCGACCTGAACCGGATGGTTGCCGTCGGGCGAAAGCCCTTCGATTGTCAGCACCTCCTGGCCCTCGGCCGCCGAGATCGGCGTCGTGCAGGAGCGGGTCGCGGTGCCGCCGAGATGAATCGTGCAGGCGCCGCAGGCTGCGATACCGCAGCCGAACTTCACGCCGGTGAAGCCGAGTTCGTCACGCAGGTACCAGAGCAGCGGCATGTCAGGGTCGCCGTCGAAGCTTCGCTCCGCCCCGTTCACGGTAAGTTTGATCATCAGGTCTTCCCGTCGAGAGACTGCCGCGCACCGGGCGACGCGCGGATCGTATCGGTGTCAGAGGGCGATCTGCTGGGCGCGAAAGGCACGAGCGATCACCGAATGATGCGGACGAATCCGCCCCCGCCGCGCCGCCTGCGCCAACGGGAGCACAAAGGCCCCCGCCTTCGCGCCACATCTTGGAATGGGAATAATCTATCCGTGCCCAGGATGTTCAAGCAATGCAGGACAGGGCAGGCATTTCGCCTCGGGGTTGCGTGCAGGGCTGGCAACGTGAGGTTTCGCACATGGCGACAAGGTCATCCTGGTCATTGCGTCGGATCGCGAAAACACTGCTACGACGCCCGAAATCACGATGATGAGGCGCCTTGGTTTCGGGAACGCCCTTCCACCCATTGCGGCACCACCACGCTTGCTGGCCCATAGTGCGCCTCGTCAAAATGCGTGGTGTTGTCCGAGGGTTCGAGGTTGAGCTCGCAGGTTGGGATGCCGAGCGCTCGCGCCAGGGCGACGTACCCAGCGGCCGGATAGACTGCGCCCGATGTGCCGATTGCCACGAACAGGTCGGCCGCGCGCAGGGCCGCGTCAATGGCATCCAGGTGCTTGGGCATCTCGCCGAACCAGACGATGTCGGGACGCATGCTGCCAGTCTCGCCGCAAGCGGGGCAGGGCGTGGCGACGAGGAGGTCGTCCTGCCAGGGCATAACGGCGTCGCAGGCCAGACAGCGCGCCTTGAGGATCTCGCCATGCATGTGCGTGACGGCGCGGCTACCCGCCCGCTCGTGTAGGTCGTCGACATTCTGCGTACAGAGAAAGAGCGTCGCGCCGCGCTCGTGCAGGCCGTTTTCGAGCCGGGCCAAGGCCGTATGCGCGGCATTGGGCGAGGCCGCGACCACCCCGCTGCGGCGTAGGTTGTAGAACTCATGGACGAGTTCGGGGTCGCGGGCGAAAGCCTCCGGGGTGGCGAGCTGCATCGGGTCGAAGCGGCTCCAGATCCCGCCGCGATCGCGGAAGGTGCCGAGCCCGCTCTCGGCGGAAATGCCGGCCCCAGTCAGCACGAACACTCGTTGCAGAGCCGTCATCGCACACGCCTTTCATCAGGACAGGAGCAACGCCGCTGCCGCCCGAAATGAACTCCATGCCCGTCTTCAACGACAGTCTTCGCAGAAGTGTGCGGCGTTACTTTCAACGGATGCGCGCGGCACCATAAGGTGAAGCTCGTTCGCGGAACCAGTCGGGGGCCTCCATGACCATTTCGATCGGTGTGAGCGCCGTTGCGATCGCCTTCGCGCTGCTCGTCATCGTCACGCTGGCCATCGGCATCCGCACCATCCCGCAGGGCTACGTCCACACGGTGGAGCGCTTCGGGCGTTACAACCGGTCCCTGCAATCCGGGCTCGGGCTGATCATTCCCTATATCGAGCGCGTCGGCCGCCGGGTGAATGTCATGGAACAGGTCGTCGAGGTGCCGAGCCAGGAGGCCTTTACCCGCGACAATGCCGGTGTGCGGATCGACGCGGTGGTGTTCTACCAGGTGCTCGACGCGGCCCGCGCCTCCTACGAGATCTCGAACCTCGAAACGGCGCTGCTGACGCTGACCATGACCAACATCCGCACCGTGGTCGGCTCGATGGATCTCGATCAGCTGCTCTCGCACCGGGACGAGATCAACGACCGCCTGTTGCAGGTGCTCGATGCCGCCGGCGCGCCCTGGGGCGTTAAGATGAACCGCGTCGAGATCAAGGACATCCTCCCGCCGGCCGACCTCGCCGGCTCGATGGCCCGCCAGATGAAGGCCGAGCGTGAGAAGCGCGCCTCGGTGCTGGAGGCCGAGGGCCAGCGCCAGGCCGAGATCCTTCGCGCAGAGGGTCGTAAGCAATCGGCGATCCTGGAGGCCGAGGGCCGCAGGGAGGCTGCCTTCCGCGATGCCGAGGCCCGAGAGCGCTCCGCGGAGGCCGAGGCGAAGGCGACGGGCATGGTCAGCGAAGCCATTGCCAAGGGCGATCTTGCGGCGGCGAACTTCCTGGTGGCCGAGAAATACGTGGAGGCGGTCAAGGCGATCGCCACGGCGCCGAACCAGCGGGTTGTCGTCGTGCCGATCGAGGCTGCCGCGCTTGCCGGTACGCTCGGCGGTATCGCGGAGATCACGCGCAGCGTCTTCGGTGAGGGCGGCGCGGGGCAGGGCGCTCGCAGCACCGGCTTGCCGCCGCGCGTCGGCGCTCCTGCGGCCAAGTCCTCGACGACGCCATGAGCAGCCTCTCCGCCATCGATCCGGCCTGGGGCTGGATCCTCGCCGGGCTCCTCCTCATGGGTGGCGAACTGCTGCTGCCCGGTATCTTCCTGGTCTGGCTGGGACTCGCCGCCTTCGTCACCGGCCTCGTCGAGGCGGCGGTGGATCTGCCCTGGCAGGCGCAGTTGCCGCTCTTCGCGGTGCTTTCGGCCATCACCGTGACGATGGCAACGCGGCTCACCAGCGCCCATGTCCCGATGCTGAATCTCGGTGCGCATCGCTTGGTCGGCCGTGAGTTGGTGCTTGAGACGCCGATCGTCGCGGGCAGCGGCCGCGCCCGTGTCGACGACACCCTCTGGCGCGTCGCCGGGCCGGACCTGCCTGCGGGCAGCCGTGTGCGGGTGACGGGCGTCGAGGGAACGGTGCTGACGGTAATAGCCGTGTGAGTCAGCCGGCCCGCTTGTCGGCGAGCTTGGCCCTAACCTTTGCGAGCCCGTGGGTGAGCTCGCCGAGATCCGCCGCGAGCCAGTCGTAGATCGCAGCGGCTGCATCGGGGAATTCCCTCAGCACGCGGGTCATCAACTGCGTGCTGATCCGCATGACCTCTGCGCTGGATGTGGCGACGGCATCCGTTGGTCGTTTGCCCTTCGCGAATAGAGCCGTTCGGCCGATCAGGGCGGATCGACCAGCCAGCACTGGGGCGCCGCCCTGGCCCGTCAGCTCGATCGTTCCGGACAGGACGACGAACCCGCTATCGGCCTTGTCGCCGCGCGCGAACAGGCGCTCACCGGACTCCAGCACGATGTGCTCGCCGGCAAAGGTCAGCAGACGCAGCGCGCCGGAATCGAAGAACTCGAATACGGGAGCGGCGGCGAGGATCGCGATGTCGTCGTCGAGCCCCAATGCGCGCCTATCCCCGGCCGATTCCTGCTGCCGAACGTCCCTTAGCCGAAGCTGGCGGAGCCGCGAAGCGCTAGCGGGCGACGCTGGGGCACTGGGCATGCCTGGCGATGAATAGCGACGAGACCTTAATCCGGCGTTGACCATGCCTGCGGGCGATGGGCCCGCCTATGGCAGCAGCTTGTAGCCGCCGGCCTCGGTGATCAGAATCGCGGCGGCGGCCGGGTTCGGCTCGATCTTCTGGCGCAGCCGGTAGATGTGGGTCTCGAGCGTGTGCGTGGTGACGTGGGCGTTGTAGCCCCACACCTCGGCGAGCAGGGTGTCGCGCCCCACCACCTCGCGGCCGGCGCGGTAGAGGTAGCGCAGGATCGCGGTCTCCTTCTCGGTGAGCTTCAGCTTCGAGCCGCGCTCTCCGACGAGAAGCTTCGCGCCGGGCCGGAAGGTGTAGGGTCCGATGCGAAAGACCGCATCCTCGCTCGCCTGGTGCTGGCGCAGCTGCGCGCGGATGCGGGCGAGCAGCACGGCGAACTTGAAGGGCTTGGTGACGTAGTCGTTGGCCCCGGCTTCCAGTCCCTCGACGGTATCGGCCTCGGAATCCTGTGCCGTCAGCATGATGATTGGCCCGCGGAAACCCTCGCGCCGCATCACGCGCACGGCCTCGCGCCCATCCATGTCGGGCAGCCCGACATCCATGACGACGAGATCGATCCGATCCTGCGCCACGAGGTCGAGGGCGGCCTGGGCCGTCGCTGCACCGCTGGCGGCGAACTCCTCGTAGAGGTCGAGTTCTTCTGTGAGCGTCTCCCGCAGAGCATCGTCGTCATCGCAGACGAGGAGACGGTGGGTGTTGGTCATCGGAGAAGGGACTCCCGCGCGAAACACTGCGCGTCGGCTCCCGATCGCTCGGCGATCGGGATCGGGTGCGTCGGACAAGCGGTGCGTGGCGACGAGATTGCCCCATCCGGACGCCGAGAGCACCGTGAGCCGTCCGAGACGGACGAACCCGATGGGTAACCTAATCCGTTTCGCTTATCATGGAATAACGATCACCCGGGTTTTGCAGCGTTTTCAGGCCATCGTCACCGCATTGCCAAGCTTCTCCGCTCTGACGGCTCCCGGCCAGGGCCCGGTCGCGGTAGGACGCGGCCGACCGGGTCGCGAGGCGACCCGAACTAAGGGACGATGGGATCGATGAAGCGGACGACGATTCCTGTCCTGCGCGTGCGTCCGCTCGTCGGCGACCGGACCCGCGGCCATCTCATCGCGGGATCGAGCGTAATCCCCTGCGCGCTCGGACGCTCGGGCATCGTGCAGGTCAAGCGCGAGGGCGATGGCGGCTCGCCGCGCGGAGCCTTCCGTCTGCGCGGTGGGGTCTATAGACCCGACCATCTCCGGGTGCGCCCGCGAACCGCCTTGCCTCTGCGTGCGACGCGGCCCGGCGACGGCTGGTGCGACGACCCGCGCGACCGTCGCTACAACCGGCCCGTCCGCCTGCCGCTGCCCGGAATCAGCGCCGAGGAGATGTGGCGTCAGGACGGTCTCTACGACCTCGTGATCGACCTCGACTGCAATCGCGGACCGATCCGTCCCGGCCGCGGCTCGGCGATCTTCATGCATGTCGCGCGGCCTGGCTACCGACCGACTGAGGGCTGCGTCGCACTCGCACAGGCCGATCTCGCTCGGCTGCTGCGCCGGCTCGGGCCTCGCACGATGCTGAAAATCCAGTAATCGACAGGCAGCTGGCACTCTCTGGCCCACGGCCCGAGTGGCTTTCCTCACGCCTTCTTTGCTCGCGCCCCGAAGATCGCCGTGCCGACGCGGACATGGGTCGCACCCATCTGGATCGCAGCGGGATAATCCGCACTCATCCCCATCGACAGGATCGGCAGGCGGTGCCGGTCGGCGATGCGCGCCAGAAGCGCGAAATGCGGTGAGGGCGGATCTTCGGCCGGCGGGATGCACATCAACCCGTGGATCGCCAGGCCGTGCGTGTCGCGGCACTCGGCGATCAAGGTGTCGACGGCATCGGGTGCGACGCCCGCCTTCTGTGCCTCCTCGCCCGTATTGACCTGGATCAGCAGTTTGGGCTGGCGGCCGAACCGCTCGCTCTCCTTGGCGATGGCTGCCGCGAGCGATAGCCGGTCGAGGGAGTGGATCACGTCGAACAGTTCCACCGCTTCGCGCGCCTTGTTCGATTGGAGCGGGCCGACGAAGTGCAGCTCGACATCCGGAAACCGCTCGCGCAAGGCCGGCCATTTGGCCTTGGCCTCCTGCACGTAATTCTCGCCGAACAGGCGCTGCCCGGCTTCGAGCGCCGGCAGGATCACCTCTGCCGGCGCGGTCTTCGAGATGGCAATCAGGTGGATATCGGCCGGGTCGCGCTCGTTGTCCTCGGCGGCACGGGCGATCAGCGCGCGCACCTCCGTGAGCCCCGCCGCGACATCGGCCTCGCCGAGCGGCAGCTTGTCCTCGGGTGCGGTGGGGGCGGGGATCTCGGTCATCGATTCTCTCGGCGCGGCGTCGTGGGGCCTCACGGCGCGAACGCATGCCGTGGCCCGAGGCTCCCGTGAAGTCCGTTGTGTCTCTTCCGGGATTTTCTGCGGGATATGAGGGCAGCACTCGGCGGGCTGCCCTCACCGCGGACCTCGCCGAGGCCCGTTGACCGGGTGGCTGCGGTCTACCGGCAGACCTGATGGCCTCTCCGTACGAATCCACGATCCGTTGACCCAGCGTGCCGTGGATATGCTAGTGCCGCCGCTCGCCTTTCACGAGATTTCGCGGCGCGCTAGCCCATGACCAGCACTTCCGCCCCCGATCGCCAGATCGAGCGCTACAACGCCAAGGATTCCGAGCCGCGCTGGCAGCAGGCCTGGACGCAAGCGCGTCTCTTCGAGACGAAGAACGACGACGGCCGGCCGAAATACTATGTGCTCGAGATGTTCCCCTATCCGTCGGGGCGCATCCATGTGGGGCACGTCCGCAACTATGCGATGGGCGACGTGGTGGCGCGCTACAAGCGCGCACGCGGCTTCAACGTGCTGCATCCGATGGGCTGGGACGCCTTCGGCCTGCCGGCCGAGAACGCCGCCATGGAGCGCAAGGTCAACCCGCGGGAGTGGACCTACGCCAACATCGCCTCGATGCGCACACAGCTGCAGTCCATGGGCCTGTCGCTGGACTGGAGCCGCGAGATCGCGACCTGCGATTCCGACTATTACAAGCACCAGCAGCGGCTCTTCCTGGAATTCCTGGACAAGGGCCTCGTCTCGCGCCGCACCGCGAAGGTGAACTGGGATCCGGTCGATCACACCGTGCTCGCCAACGAGCAGGTCATTGATGGGCGCGGCTGGCGCTCGGGCGCGCTGGTCGAGCAGCGCGAACTGACGCAGTGGTTTTTTCGGATTTCCGATTTCGCCGATGAGCTGCTGACCGGCCTCGACGGCCTGGAGCGCTGGCCCGAAAAAGTCCGGCTGATGCAGCGCAACTGGATCGGCCGCTCGGAAGGCTTGGAGTTGCGCTTCGCGCTCGCCAATCCGCCGGCAGGCACAGAGGACGGTGTCACCGTCTTCACGACGCGGCCCGACACGTTGTTTGGCGCTCGCTTCCTCGCCATCGCCGCCGACCATCCGTTGGCGGCGGCTCTGGCCCCGTCGCGCCCCGAGCTGCAGGCCTTTATCGAGGAATGCCGCCGCATCGGCACGGCTCAGGCAGCCATCGACACGGCGGAAAAGCTCGGCTTCGATACGGGACTGAAGGTCCGTCACCCCTTCGACCCGTCCTGGGAGCTGCCGGTCTACGTCGCGAACTTCGTGCTGATGGAGTACGGCACGGGCGCCGTCTTCGGCTGCCCAGCCCACGACCAGCGCGACCTCGATTTTTCGAACAAGTACGGGCTCGGCAATACTCCGGTGGTCTGCCCGGAAGACCAGGACCCGGCGACCTTCACGATCACCGACACCGCCTATGACGGCGATGGCCGGATGATCAATTCGTGCTTCCTCGACGGCATGACGACGGACGCGGCCTTCAAGGCGACCGCCGACCGCCTCGAAGGCGAGGGCGTTGCCAAGCGCAAGATTCAGTTCCGCCTGCGCGACTGGGGTGTCTCGCGCCAGCGCTACTGGGGCTGCCCGATTCCGATCATCCACTGCGAGTCCTGCGGACCGGTGCCGGTGCCTGTCGCCGACCTGCCGGTGAAGCTGCCGGACGAGGTCTCCTTCGACGTGCCCGGCAACCCGCTGGAGCGCGACGCCGCCTGGCGCAACGTGCCCTGCCCGCGCTGCGGAGCGGCGGCGCGGCGTGAGAGCGACACCATGGACACCTTCGTGGATTCGTCCTGGTACTACGCCCGTTTCACGGCACCCTGGCTGCAGGATGCGCCGACGGATCGCGGCGCGGTCGATCACTGGCTCGCCGTCGACCAGTATATCGGCGGCATCGAGCACGCGATCCTGCACCTGCTCTACTCGCGCTTCTTCATGCGGGCGATGCGCGAGACCGGCTGGGCCGGCGTCTCCGAGCCCTTCGCCGGATTGTTCACGCAGGGCATGGTCGTCCACGAGACCTACAAGGATGCCGCCGGCGCCTGGGTACTGCCGGCCGAGGTGCGCCTCGAGAATGAGGGCGGAAACCGCAGGGCCTTCCACATTGGCACGGGCGCCGAGATCAGCATCGGCTCCATCGAGAAGATGTCGAAGTCGAAGAAGAACGTCGTCGACCCGGACGACATCATCGCGAGCTACGGCGCCGACACCGCCCGCTGGTTCGTGCTCTCCGATTCACCACCCGAGCGCGATGTGATCTGGACCGAGGAGGGTGTGCAGGGTGCGCATCGCTTCGTGCAGCGCGTCTGGCGCCTCGTGAACCTCGCTGCGGTGTCCAACGGTCAGACGCAATCGGCCGACGCGGCCCTGCGCAAGGCGGCCCACAAGGCGCTGGCCTCGGTGGAGGAGGATATCGAGCGGCTGCGCTTCAACCGTTGCGTCGCCCACATCTACACGCTGGCCAATGCCCTCGACGAAGCCCTGCGCGCAGGCGCGACGCGAGGAGCCGCCGATGAGGCCGCCGGCATCCTGGTCCAGCTCATCGCGCCGATGATGCCGCATCTTGCCGAAGAGTGCTGGCAGGCGCTTGGCCGGAAGGGTCTGGTGGCCGAGGCTTCCTGGCCGGACGTCGAGCGGGCGCTGCTCGTCGAGGACGAGATCACCCTGCCGGTCCAGATCAACGGCAAGAAGCGCGCGGACGTCACCGTTCCGGCCGGCGCCGACAAGGCTGCGGTCGAAGCCGCGACGCTGGCCGACGAGGTCGTGCAGAAGGCGCTGGAAGGCCGCACGCCGAAGAAGGTGATCGTCGTACCGGGGCGGATCATCAATCTGGTGGTGTGAGACCACTGCTCCCCCAATGCTTCGGTTTCGCTTCGCTATGACGGCTGCGTTGGGCATGATCTCGCCGCAGACGAAGCGTAAACCACGCTCTGGCAGGCTGATGACCGGCTGCGGCTGATGCCGTACAAGCTTGGGCTTAAGAGTCGGGGCGACCACGGGCGATGATGCGGATCGGGACAGGAGAGGCGGCTTCCCGTCTTGTGCGGCTCGCCCTTGCGGCCGGGCTCGCGCTGAACGTCTCGGCCTGTTTCCGTCCACTCTACGGGCCGACCGCCTCCGGCGAGTCGATGCAGGTGGCCCTCGCGGCCGTGCAGGTCGACGACGTCGTGATGGCACAGGATCAGGACCGCCTCGGCCACTACCTGCGCAGCGAGCTGATCTTCGCCCTCGACGGCTCGGGCCAGAATGCGACGCCGAAGCGCTACCGGCTCAAGCTGAAGGGCAGCGAGACGGTCACCACGCCGATCGTCTCCTCAGCCACCGCCCGCGCCGAGGCCGGCACCCTGATCGGCACGATCAACTACTCGCTGGAGAGCCTCGACGGCCGCAAGGTCATCACCGACGGCGTCGCCACCTCGACCGCGACCTACGATCGTTCGCAGCAGCGCTTCGCCTCGTTGCGCGCCGCCCGCGATGCCGAGATCCGGCTGGCCAAGGTGCTGTCCGATCAGATCAAGACGCGCATCGCCTCCGTCCTCGCGGTGATCAAGCCCTCGGGCTCCTGACGCGCATATGCCGGCTGCATGACCCTCGCGCCGATTGCGATCTACGTCGACGCGGATGCCTGTCCGGTCAAGGACGAGACCTTTCGCGTGGCGGCCCGCTACGGGCTGCATGTCTTCGTCGTCTCCAACAGCTTCATGAACCTGCCGCGGGAGCCGTGGATCGAGCGCGTCGTCGTGAGCGATGGGTTCGATGCGGCAGACGATTGGATCGCCGAGCGTGTCGGTCCTGGTGCGATCGTGATCACCGCCGACGTGCCGCTGGCGAGCCGCTGCGTGAAGGCTGGAGCCTCCGTGCTGGCACCGACCGGAAAGCCGTTCACGGATTCCTCCGTCGGCATGGCGCTGGCTACGCGTAACCTCATGCAGGACTTGCGCGAATCCGGTCTGATCACCGGTGGGCCCAAGCCGTTCTCGCGGCAGGACCGTTCGGCCTTCCTCGGTGCACTCGACCGGGCCGTGGTCCGCCTCCGGCGCGAACGGGGACTCTGAAATCGCCGGAACGCTTCCGCTTCTCTGTCGTTGCTTGCGCGACCCGACCTTCACCGGAGGAAAGTATGCGCAATCATCTGATCATCGTTGCCTCTGCCCTGACCCTGTTCAGCACTGCGGCCGTGCAGGCGGAAACCACCGTAATCAAGCGCGATGCGCCAGACACCGTCGTGGTCGACCGGCCTGCGAGCGAGTCGAAGTCGGTCACGGTCAAGGAGCACGGCGACGGCTGTGTCTCGAAGACGGTGCGCAAGGAGAACGACGTCGGCGATTCGAAGACGGTGCACAAGGAAAGCTGCGACTGAGCCTCCTTGGCTTTCCGCACAACGGAAAAACCCGCCCCGGTTATGCCAGGGCGGGTTTTTGTTCGTCTGGCGGCCGATCAGTGATGCGCCAGGATCGCCAGCAGCAGCAGGGCGATGATGTTGGTGATCTTGATCGCCGGGTTCACGGCGGGGCCGGCGGTGTCCTTGTAGGGGTCGCCGACGGTGTCGCCGGTGACGGAGGCCTTGTGCGCCTCGGAGCCCTTCTGGTGGGTGACGCCTTGGTCGTCGGTGAAGCCGTCCTCGAAGGACTTCTTAGCGTTGTCCCAGGCGCCGCCACCCGAGGTCATCGAGATCGCGACGTAGAGGCCGGTGATGATCACGCCGAGCAGCATCGCGCCGACAGTCGCGAAGGCCTGACTCTTCCCGGCGATCGCCTGGATCAGGAAGAACAGCACGATCGGCGAGAGCACCGGCAACAGGGACGGGATCACCATCTCCTTGATCGCAGCGCGGGTCAGCATGTCGACGGCGCGGCCGTAATCGGGCCGATCGGTGCCCTGCATGATGCCGGGCTTCTCCTTGAACTGGCGGCGCACTTCCACGACCACCGAGCCCGCGGCGCGGCCGACCGCGGTCATGGCCATGCCGCCGAACAGGAACGGGATCAGACCGCCCAGCAGCAGGCCGACGACGACGTAGGGGTTGGAGAGCGAGAAATCGACGCTGACACCCTTGAAGAAGGTGTACTTGTCGGAATTCGCGATGAAGTAGTTCAAGTCCGAGGTGTAGGCGGCGAACAGCACCAGCGCGCCGAGGCCGGCTGAGCCGATCGCGTAGCCCTTGGTGACGGCCTTCGTGGTGTTGCCGACGGCATCGAGCGCGTCGGTGGCCTTGCGGACCTCGCTCGGCAGCCCAGCCATCTCGGCGATGCCGCCGGCATTGTCGGTGACAGGGCCGAAGGCGTCGAGCGCCACGATGAAGCCGGCCAGTGCCAGCATCGCCGTGACCGCGATGGCAATACCGAACAGTCCGCCGAGCGCGTAGGTGGTAATGATACCTGCCACGATGACGATCGCCGGCAGCGCCGTCGATTCCAGCGAGATTGCAAGGCCCTGGATCACGTTGGTGCCGTGGCCGGTGACGGAGGCATTGGCGATCGACTTCACCGGGCGGAAGTTGGTGCCGGTGTAGTACTCAGTGATCACCACGATCAGCGCCGTGATGGCGAGCCCGATCACCGCGCAGCCGAACAGGCCGCCGGAGGTGAAGGTCTGGCCGGTGCCGGTCTGGAACGTGGTGCCGAAGCCGCCGAACAAGGCGAAGTTCACGATGGCGATGGCCACGACCGAGAGCACGCCGGCCGCGATCAGGCCCTTGTACAGCGCGCCCATGATCGACTGGTTGGCGCCAAGCTTCACCGCGTAGGTGCCGGCGACCGAGGTGATGATGCAGGCCGCTCCAATGGCGAGCGGATACAGCATCATGGCTTCGAGCACGGGCTGGCCGGCGAAGAAGATCGCGGCGAGCACCATGGTGGCGACCACAGTGACCGCATAAGTCTCGAACAGGTCAGCGGCCATGCCGGCGCAGTCGCCAACGTTGTCACCCACGTTATCGGCGATGGTGGCGGGGTTGCGCGGATCATCCTCCGGAATGCCGGCCTCGACCTTGCCGACGAGATCGCCGCCAACATCCGCACCCTTGGTGAAGATGCCGCCGCCGAGACGGGCGAAGATCGAGATCAGCGAGGCGCCGAAGCCGAGCGCCACGAGAGCGTCGATGACCTCGCGGCTGGCGGGCTCAAGGCCGGCGCCGCGGGTAAGGAAGAGGTAGTAGATCGCCACGCCCAGCAGCGCGAGGCCAGCGACGAGCATGCCGGTGACCGCGCCGGACTTGAAGGCGACGTCGAGGCCGCCGCCGAGCGAGGTGGTCGCGGCCTGAGCGGTGCGGACGTTGGCGCGCACCGACACGTTCATGCCGATGAAGCCGGCCGCGCCCGAGAGCACGGCGCCGATCAGGAAGCCGACGGCAACCTTGATCCCGAGGAAGTAGGCAAGCCCGACGAAAAGAACGATGCCGACGATACCGATCGTGGCGTATTGGCGCTTGAGATAGGCCTGGGCGCCCTCGGCGATGGCGCCGGCAATTTCCTGCATGCGGACTGTGCCGGCGTCGCGTTTCATCACGTCTTGAATCGTGAAGATGCCATAGGCGACGGCGCAGAGCCCGCCCAGGATGATCAGCAGCAATGCGGTCATACGGTCGTCCTTGCGCTTTTCATTCGTGTTTGCCGAGCCTGGCCAGGACGGCCACGGGACGTTTGCTCGGGTTGGAGCGCTCTTTCGGAAAGAGCAGGAATTGATTGCCAAACTTCAGCGTGAAGCGCAAACGCTCTGAGCTGTTACGCAACACTTATTTTTGCGCTGCGCAAATCGCCAAAAACATTGATATAAAATGTATTCAATTGTGCATCGCATCATAGACGTTCGCGACTGCGAATGTTGGTGTGGGTCTTGTTATCATTCAAGGATTTCAGGGCTTACAGATAAGCTTACATATGCACTGACCTGCTTTGATCGGGTGGTTGATATCGTCGACGAGCAGACTGGTCTTGGCTTAGACAAAAATACCTGGAAGGCAGAAGGACGTACGATCTCGACACCCCCTCCCAGCTTCATTGCTGGCTGGCATGCATAATATTTCCTAATGGCCGGCCACAGGCAGGTTGCGACACGAGGCGATCTTCCGCGTGCTCAGCGATCTGGCGCGGGTCCATGCGCAAGGTGACCCTGGCGGATCAACCGCGCGCGTTCTTCAATGCGGGTCTCGCGGTGAATGTCGGCGGCGCGCTGATCGCTTCGCAGGCGTCAGCACCGGGCATGACCGCGTGTGGCTCAAGATCGAGCCTGCTGACCGGCGTAGGCTTCGCCCCGCAGCCGCATCCCACCTACCTCACCTCAGCATCGGCAAGGCGGTCATTCGCGCGCTGGCACGGAGCATCTGTGAACCCTTCAGGCGCGCGACATTCACGTCGCGACGCTTACGGGTCTTCATCGCGGCTTCAGAGGATGCCGATGCGGTTGCGGCGCATTTCCGGTGGCGCCACGCCCAACCGGCCGGAGCCTGGAAGGTTGCGGTGCTCTATAGCCCAGGGTCCGAGGGTGGACCGGCTTCAGTGCAACTGCGCGCGCAGGGCGGGCGCCAGGATCTGCTCGTTGACCCGATGGCGCCGGCCGAGCCCTCCCTCGGAGGTGCCGTCATTGTAGTAGTCGGTGCCTGTCAGGCCGAAGCCGCCGCCATTCATCACATGCGGCACGGGCACGGCGTTGACGATGCGCTCGCCGGGGGCGGGGACGACCGCACTGAGGGGGCGCCCGATGAATTGCCCGCGACCGGCGTCCATCTCCAGCACGACCGGGCCAGCCGCAGCAGCACGGTTCGCACGATCGACGAGGCTCTCTGCCCGGACTGGGCTCGCGAGCGACAGGCCGATCAGGGCAGCGGCGGCGAAGAGGCTGGGATGCGACACGGGCTCAGGTCTCCGGCAGGCTGCGTTCGAGTTCGAAGGCAGAAACGCTCGCTGCGTGTACACGCTGCAAGCTCCATCCTACCTAATTAGCCCCGCGAGTGCAGGACCGTCGGCGCCTCGCGGTAGAGGGGGGCGCAGTTTGACATGGCGGCGTTCAGTGGCAGCCGCGCCGTGCCGCAATCATAGGCCTCGGCAGGCGAGGGCGGCGGCACCGGATCGCGCGCAACGATCGGGTGCGGCGCGCAGGCCGTGACGGCGGCGCCCGCGAGTACCAGGGCAACGGTCTGCATCAACCGACGCATAAAGACCTCGGGACAACGGAGTCGGATCACCCGGCACGGAGCCGGACACTGACAGAAGCCTGAACCCTGAGGGGCCGGGCAGCAGGTGGCAAGCCACGGCGAAGCTGAAGCTTCGGTTTGCCGGGCGATGTCGCCCGACGGCCACATCGCCGTGACACAGCATCACGCGGCGTAGCCTGCCAGGAAAACCCGCACGGCCTCGGCGATTTGGTGTCGCATCTTCTCCTCCGTCGGAGGCTCGCCGGCGGCGAAAAGCAGCCGTGTGAGCAGGCCGGCCTGACAGAGATGCAGGAAATGCTTCGCGGCGAGTTCAGTGTCGGTTGCCCGTAACCGCCCAGCTGCGACCTGCGCGTCGAGATAGGCCGTGAGTCGGTCGATTCCGCAGGCCGGACCCGCCTCGTAGAACGATCGGCCGAGATGCGGAAACTTCTCGGTGGCACCGATGACCATGCGAATGGCCGAGACATGACTCGGCTTCGACATCTCGGTTAGGTAGGTGAGACCGAGCTGGGTCAAAACGCTACCGACGTCCTCGGATGTCTCGGAGCCGAGCTTGAACAGGGCCTCGGCCAGCCAGCGCTTCTCCTCGGTGGTGAGCACCTCGAACAGTGCGTCCTTGCTGTCGAAATAGACGTAGAGCGTTCCCTTCGAGACGCCGGCCGCCTTCGCAATTTCACCCATGCTCGCACCATCGAAGCCGGCAGCCAGGAAGACCTCGCGCGCACCATCGAGAATCTGACGACGCTTGTCTGTATCGGCCGGTGGCGAGCCCGGCTGCGTCTTCGGATTCGCGAGAGTGGTCGCCGAGGTGGTCATTTCACCCAACCCAATACCATTGACCGAACGGTTCGGTCATTATATTTATGAGCGCGGGGCAGTCGCACGTCAACCTGTTCCGCATGTTGACCGAACGGTTCGGTCAAGATCAGTTGGAGCCTGCGATGGCCCTTCGCGAAGACACCGCTCGCCGAGACGAAACCTTGGCCGCCTCCGCAGATGAATTCGCGTCGCCGATGACGGCTGACGCCAAACAGCCGCCGTCCGTTTCAGCATCGACCCTGCCCGTGACCTCGCCCGCTATCGAGCAACCTCCTGCGAAGCCGCGCAAATCCCGCAAGAAGCTGGTGCTGCTGGCGATCCTGGCCGCCATGCTCGGTGGAGGTGGCTACGAAGGCTGGCAGTGGTGGACGTTTGGACGTTTCTTCGTCTCGACGGACGATGCCTATGTGCAGGCCGATATCTCGGTGCTCGCCGCCAAGGTCTCCGGCTATCTCGACGCCGCGCCGATCGTGAACGGCCAGTCCGTCAAGAAGGGGGATGTGATCGCTCGTCTCGACGACGGCGACTACCGCCTCGCCCTGCAGGCGGCCAAGGACAAACTCGCCACGCAAGAGAGCACGATCGCGCGCATCGGCCGGCAGATCGACGCCGCACAGGCGCAGGTTGCGCAGAGCGTCGCGCAGGTCGAGGCCTCCAAGGCCGATGCCGTGCGCGCGGCCGCGGATTATCTGCGCTCGACCCAGATGCAGTCCGACTACGTCGCCAAGTCCAAGCTCGACCAGACCAAGGCCGACCGCGACCGGACCGATGCCGCCGTGAAGGGCGCGCAGGCCGCTGTGATCGCCGCCAAGGCCAATGTCGACGTGCTGAGCGCCCAGAAGCGTGAGGCCGAAAGCCTCGCCGGCGAGCTGCGCACCGCAGTCGACCGCGCTCAGCGAGATCTCGACTTCACCGTCATTCGCGCACCTTTCGACGGCGTCGTCGGCAACAAGGCCGTGGAGGCAGGCGCCTATGTCCAGCCAGGCTCGCGCGTCGCGGCGCTCGTGCCGCTGCAGAGCGTGCGCGTCGATGCGAACTTCAAGGAGACGCAGCTCGCGCATATGAAGCCGGGTCAGCCGGTGACGATCAGCGTCGACGCCTTCCCCGACCGCAAGATCACGGGCGAGGTCGAATCATTCTCGCCGGCCTCGGGCACGCTGTTCAGCCTGCTGCCCACCGACAACGCCACCGGCAACTTCACCAAGATCGTCCAGCGCCTGCCCGTGCGCATCCGCGTGCCGGCCGACGTGGCCCGCGAGGGCCTCCTGCGGCCGGGTCTGTCGGTCGTCGTGAAGGTCGATACCCGCGGGCCGGATGACACCGCGCCCGTTCGCACTGCTCACGCCGAGTAAGCGCCATGGCCGCCTCGGCCGCGCTTGCCCCCTCCGCCGCCGCGCCGGCTGACCCGCCCATCGACCGCCGCCGCATGGTGGCCTTCCTGTGCATGGTGTTCGGGATGTTCATGGCGATCCTGGACATCCAGATCGTCTCGGCTTCGCTCAATGAGATCCAGGCGGGGCTGGCTGCCTCCGGCGATGAGATCCCCTGGGTCCAGACCAGTTATCTGATTGCCGAAGTCATCTCGATCCCGCTCTCGGGCACGCTCTCGCGCGTGCTCTCGACACGCTGGATGTTCGTCATCTCGGCCGCCGGCTTCACGCTGATGAGCCTGATGTGCTCCACCGCGACTTCGATCAACGAGATGATCGTCTGGCGCGCGCTGCAGGGCTTCATCGGCGGCGGTATGATCCCGACGGTCTTCGCCTCCGCTTTCACGATCTTCCCACCGTCGAAGCGCGGCATCGTTTCCCCGATGATCGGCCTCGTCGCGACGCTGGCGCCGACGATCGGCCCGACGGTGGGCGGTTACCTCACCGACCTGTTCTCCTGGCACTGGCTGTTCCTGATCAACATCGTGCCGGGCATCTTCGTGACGGTGACGACCTGGCTGCTCGTCGATTTCGACGAGCCGAATCTCGGCCTGCTCGACAATTTCGACTGGTCGGGGCTCGTCCTTATGGCAGGCTTCCTCGGCTGCCTCGAATACGTGCTCGAGGAGGGGCCGAACCACGATTGGCTGCAGGACGAGGCGGTCTTCGCCTGCGCCGTCGTCTGCGGCGTTTCGGCCGTCGCTTTCTTCGCTCGGGTCTTCACCGCGCGGCAGCCGATCGTCGATCTGCGCGCCTTCTCGGACCGCAACTTCGCGACCGGTTGCGTCGCGAGCTTCGTTCTCGGCATCGGTCTCTATGGGCTGACCTACCTGTATCCGGTCTATCTCGCGCGCGTGCGCGGCTACTCGGCCCTGCAGATCGGCGAGACGATGTTCGTCTCGGGGCTGTGCATGTTCGCCACCGCGCCGATCGCCGGCCGGCTGATGGGCAAGCTCGACCCGCGGGTGATGATGGCGCTCGGCTTCTCGGGCTTCGCGCTCGGCACCTGGATCGTCACCGGGCTGACCAAGGACTGGGACTTCTGGGAGCTGCTCTGGCCGCAGGTGCTGCGCGGCTGCTCGCTCATGCTGTGTATGATCCCAATCAACAACGTGGCACTGGGCACGCTGCCGCCCGAGCGCATGAAGAACGCCTCGGGCCTGTTCAATCTCACGCGCAATCTCGGCGGTGCGGTCGGCCTCGCCCTGATCAACACGGTGCTCAACGACCGCTGGGACCTTCACCTCGCCCGGCTGCACGAGCGGGTGACCTGGGCCAACAACGCTGCCATGGAGCGGATGAACTCGCTCAAGCAGGGCTTCTCGAGTTTTGGCAGCGCCGCGGATGCAATGGCGCTCTCGTCGATGAACGCGCAGGTCCGCATCCAGGGCATCGTGATGGCCTTCGAGGACGTCTTCCTCGTCCTCACGGTGCTCTTTCTGGCGATGACCTGCGCCACCTTCCTGATCCGCCGGCCGCGCGCTGGAGCAGGCGCAGGCGGTCACTGACGGACACGCCTATGCGGGCCGCGATGGTAAGCGGCCCCCAGAGGGTGTTGGGCTCCAGAACGAGGGTCTGGGCGAGCATCGCCAGATCCGCCTTGCCCGTCAGCGCCTTGGCACTGAGTTCCGGCTCCTGCTGCATCGGCTCGAGCATGCTGAGGAGCGCGGCCATTGCTCCATCGTGTGGAGACATTTCAGCGAGCGCACACCGCGTTCCGACCACTGCCCCGGCTGGAAGACCATGACTGAACCGCATGGCAGGGCAGCGAGGTAGCCTATCCGTCGTAACCATTGCACGGACCGGCCGAAGGGTATGGAGTCGACGCGAATGAGGTCGGCGACTCGGAGTTTCCCTATGGATCGTCGCTTGTTTCTCGGACTGACCGCAGCCGCCGGTGCAGTCGGCTCCCTCGGACTAAGTCCGGCCCGCGCGGCTACGCCAGATGGCGCGCGAAACGTCGTGCTGGTCCACGGGCTCTTCGCGGACGGATCCTGCTGGACCGACGTCATCGCCCGGCTCCAGGGCAATGGGCTCAACGTCACCGCGGTCCAGAACCCGCTGACGACCCTGGAGGAATCCGTCGCCGCGGTGCAGCGCGTCCTCGCCCAGCAGGACGGCCCGACCGTGCTGGTCGGCCATTCCTTCGCGGGCATGATCGTCACGGAAGCCGGCATCGACCCAAAGGTCTCGGCCCTGGTCTACGTCGCTGCCCGCGCTCCGGATGCCGGCGAGGATTACCCGGCCCTCGCCAAGACTTACCCGACCCCGCCGGCTTCCGCGGGCATCGTCTTCGACGGCGAATATGGCCGCCTCACCCAAGACGCCTTCCTGCACGACTTTGCGGGCGACGTTCCCGAGGCTCGGGCAAAGGTCCTCTACGCGGTGCAGGAGCCGTTTCGAAAGAGCCTGCTAGCCGGCAAGACGACCCATGCGGCCTGGCGCTCGAAGCCGAGCTTCTACGCGGTCTCGACGGACGACCGGACCATCAACCCCGATCTGCAGCGCTTCATGGCCAAGCGCATGAATGCGACCACCATCGAGGTGAAGGCGAGCCACGTCTCGCTGATCTCGCAGCCCGACACGATCGCGAACCTGATCCTGAAGGCGTCCGGCCGCCAGTAAGGGTCATACGGAGCGGTCTGCTGCGCCGCTCTTTCTTATCCCACGCCTACCGGGTGCTTCGTCACCGCGGGCGTCCGCATCGTCACCAGCTCCTCGCCAGCGGTGGGATGCACGGCGATGGTGCGGTCGAAATCGGCCTTGGTCGCGCCCATCGTCACCGCGATGCCGACGGCCTGGATGATCTCGCCGGCATCGTGCCCGAGCACGTGCACGCCGACCACGCGGTCGCTGGCCTTGTCGACGAGCACCTTCATCAACATGCGCTCGTCGCGACCCGACAGTGTCGCCTTCATTGGGCGGAAGCTGGAGCGATAGACGTCGATGTCACCGAAGCACTGCCGTGCAACGTCCTCGTTGTGGCCGACCACGCCGATTTCGGGGGTCGAGAACACCGCCGTCGGGATCAGGCGATGGTCGACGCACCAGGGCTTGCCGCCGAACACCGTGTCAGCGAAGGCGTGACCCTCGCGGATCGCCACCGGCGTGAGCGAGGCGCGGCCGGTGACGTCGCCGACCGCGTAGATCGAGGGCACCGAGGTCTTCGAGAATGCGTCGACGGGAATCGCGCCATTCGGCTTCGTCGTGATGCCGACCTTCTCTAGGCCAAGGCCGGCGACGTTCGGGCGCCGCCCGGTGGCGCCGAGCACGCAATCGACGCTGAGTGTCTCGCCGTCGCTCAGCGTCGCGCGGATCGCATCGCCGTCACGATCCAGGCGTTCGACGGTACGGTTCAGGCGCAGATCCATCCGCTTGGCGTAGGCCTCGCCGAGCGCGTCGCGGATCTCGTCGTCGAAGCCGCGCAGCAGCCGGTCGCCGCGGTGGAGCAGGGTGGTGCGGCTGCCGAGCCCGGCGAAGACGCCGGCGAACTCGACCGCGATATACCCGCCGCCGACCACCAGGATGCGCTCGGGCTGGCTTTCCAGTTCGAACACGCCATTCGAGTCGATGCTGAACTCGGAGCCGGGGATCGCCGGCTCGTTCGAGGGTGAAGCGCCCACCGCGATCAGGATCTTCTCCGCGCGGATCAGTCGGCCGGAGCTGCCGAGCCTCACCGTATGTGGGTCCTCGATGGTGGCGCGCTCGGCCACCACCTCGACACCGCTGCCCGCGAGGTTGCGGGTATAGATGCCTTCCAGCCGAGCTACCTCGGCATCGCGGCGCTGCTTGAGCCTGGCCCAGTCGAAAGTCGGGTGACCGATCTCCCAGCCGAAGCCGGCGGCGTCCTCGAACTCCTCCGTAAAGCGACTGGCATAGACCATCAGCTTCTTGGGCACGCAGCCGCGGATCACGCAGGTGCCGCCGAGGCGATACTCTTCAGCCAGCATCACCCGGGCGCCATGACCGGCCGCGATGCGCGCCGCGCGCACACCGCCCGAGCCGCCGCCGATGACGAAGAGATCGGTGTCGAAGGTCACGCTCATGCCGATCCGATTCTGCGAGAAAGCTCGGGGTTACTGGAGTTGGTGTCCGCGCTTACCCATCTCCGCGCGCACGCGGATCATCATGTATTCCGAGACCTCCTGGGTCCAATCCTGCATCGCGCCGACCAGCTCGTCGAGCACCTGCGGCTGGGTCTCGACGTAGCGCTTGCCCGACGGCGAGCGGAAGAAGGTCACGATGTCCTGCAACTCCGCCTCGTTGAGGCGCCGCGCATAGATCTGTGCCGCGACGTTGATCATGCGCTGCTTCTGCAGCTCCATCTCGGGCTCCAGACCCTTGATCACCTCGTCGAGGTCCTTGCTCAGTTCCGGCCGGGTTACGGAGTTTTTCTTGATCTGTTCGGCCAGCGCCGGGATGATCGAGTCGAACGAGCGCGCAATACCGGAATTGAACATGACCTCGCGCGCCAGCGCGATGTGGTTCTGGCTCATCTGCGACTGGCTCTGAGCGGCCGGCGCCGGGGGCGCTGCCGGCTTTTCGCCCGGCTTTGCGGCCGGTGGCTTCGCGGCAGGTTGCTGGGCGAGGGCGGCCGGCGCGAGCAGCGTGGCGCCGACGAGGGCCGCTCCGATGAGGCGGGCGGCCAGGGCGTCGAGGCGGCGGGACATGGACAGCGCTCCGGGGGCTTGTCGGAAATCGGTTCGTTCTAAAGGGGTCACGCGGTACCGAGCACCGTCACCACGGCCTCGTCGCCACGGGCTTCGGCGAGGATGGCGCCACTGGCGAGACCAAGGAACAGGCCGTGCTCGACGACGCCGGGCACCGCCCAGAGCATCGCGGACAGCCGCTCGGGATCAGCAATCGCCCCGAGCCGCGCGTCGACGATGGCGTGGCCGCCGTCGGTGACGAAGGGCTGACCGCCCGAGGCCTTTCGCAATGTCAGCTCGCCGGCGCAGCCGGCTGCCTCGATCGCCTTCTGGACTGCCTTGAAGGTGGCGCCGAAGCCGAACAGGTTCACCTCGATCGGTAGCGGGAAGGCGCCCAGCTTTGCGACGTGCTTGGCGGCATCCGCGATCACCACCATGCGCCGGCTGGCATGCGCCACGATCTTCTCGCGCAGCAGCGCGCCGCCGCCGCCCTTGATCAGGCGGAGCTGGTCATCGAGTTCGTCCGCGCCGTCGATGGTGAGGTCGAGCTCGGGACATTCCTCCAGGCTGGTCAAGGGAATGCCCTCGGCTTCGCAGGCCGCGCGCGTCGCTTCCGAGGTCGGCACGCCAATCACGTCTAGCCCCGCGCGGACCCGCTCACCGAGGAGCAGCACGAAGGCGTTGGCGGTGGTGCCGGTGCCAATTCCAAGGCGCATCCCGTCTGCGACGAGATCGACGGCGCGGGCAGCCGCCGCGCGGCGCAGATCGGGACCACTCACGCGCAGGTTCCGGAAATCGCTGGGTAGGGAAGTGGGTGCATGATCATGCTCACGAACTCGGCGCGAGCCCCTAGCACGCCTCACGATCCCCGCAAACGCGGCCCCGCGAGGATCACGCGTTCGTCAAAGAACGTGCCGCACGATCAAGTATGTGGTCAGGGACGACCGCCGCCCTGCGGAGGCGTA
Source organism: Methylobacterium gnaphalii (assembly GCF_007992215.1). Classification (GTDB taxonomy): domain Bacteria; phylum Pseudomonadota; class Alphaproteobacteria; order Rhizobiales; family Beijerinckiaceae; genus Methylobacterium; species Methylobacterium gnaphalii. Next base: position 212,367 of record NZ_BJZV01000006.1, read on the forward strand.
ACGCTCGGTGCCGTGCGGGCGGCGGGCGCTGCATTGGCGGAGCCGGCCGGCGGCGGATTTGTCTGCGGGGTGCAGACGACCAGCTCTTCGCGCACCTGCACGTAGCAGATGCTCATCTCGCCGGTTCGGAAATTGACCCGGAAGACGCCGGCCTCGCGGGTGTGGCGAGAGGCGATCAGGCCGTACTCGGCCGGCGCCTGGGCGCTCGCACCTTCGCCGGCGGGGAAACACAGGGTCACGCCGACATTGTCGTCGCGGAGGCCGTACTGGCAGGAGGTGACTTCGCCCGTCGAGCGGTCGACCCGGTAGACCCGGTTCAGGTCGATCTGAGGGGCCGGCACGAATTCATAGGGGCCAGCTGCAAGGGCGGGCAGGCTCGCGGCGCAAACGACGATGGCGGTCAGTGCCGACCGCACGGTGCGGGGCGAGAGGCAGGCGGGCATGGCCGGTGACCCTGTCACTGGGGAAGCATCCCAGTGACAGGACCCGATTATGGTTAACGAAATCCTTCGGACATACGGCAGCCGATGATGATTACGGTGTCCCGTGAACCGAAGCGGTTCATCGGCCGTCCGTGCCGGCGCTCAAGGGGTCTGAGGGGCAAAATGCCGCCACCGTTACATCCCAATGGTCGGATGGTAGGGCAAGCGTGAGGTCCACCGTCCGTGCTATGGGCTGCCCGAACTCACGGGGCGAAAACGACGGCCTCGCCAAGGCTTACCCGGATCGATAGTCACCGAACATGCAACCGATGCCCGAGACGGACCGTTGGACGATCGCCCGTCTCAAGGCTCTCGCGCGCTACGGCATCCTCGATACCCCAGCGGAAGCCGGCTTCGACGACATCGTCGGGTTAGCAGCAGAGATCTGCGAGACGCCGATTGCTCTGGTCAGCCTCGTCGCCGACGACCGGCAATGGTTCAAGGCGCGCATCGGCCTCGACCCATGCGAGACGCCGCTCGAGCAATCCGTCTGCGCGCATGCGCTGAAGCAGACGGGGCTCCTCGTGATCCCGGACCTCCAGGACGATCCGCGCACGGCCGCGAACACCCTCGTCACCGGCGAGCCGCATCTGCGCTTCTATGCCGGAGCCCGTTTGGAGACCCCGGATGGCGAGGCGATCGGGACACTCTGCGTCATCGATCATCAGCCTCGCCCGGACGGGCTCACCCCTCGACAGGCCTCCAGCCTGCAGAGGCTCGCCGGGCAGGTGATGATGCAGATGGAGATGCGCCGTGCCGTCGTCGAGCGCGATGCCGCTGCGCGACTTGCGCGAGAGGCGGCCATTCGCCATCGCCAAATCCTCGACAGCGCCATCGATTACGCGATCCTGACGACGGATCTCGACGGCAGGGTGACGAGCTGGAGTGCCGGGGCGGAGCGGGTTCTCGGTTGGTCCGAGGCCGAGATGCTGGGCGGGACGGTCGACGCCTTCTTCTCGCCCGAGGATGTGATGGCCGGCCTCGCCGAGCGGGAGATCCGCGCCGCGCGTGAGCACGGCCGCAGCCAGGGGGAGCGCTGGCACCTGCGCAAGGACGGCTCGCGCTTCTTCGGACAATGCGAGATCATGCCGCTTACGGCCGCCGATGGCGGTCATGTCGGTTACCTCAAGATCCTGCGCGACCGCACCGAGCAGCGCAGCTTCGACGAGCGCTCGCAACTTGCCGAGGGCGCGCTGGCTGAATCCGAGGAGCGCATGCGGCTCGCGGTCGAGGCCACCGGCATCGGCATCTTCGATTACGCTCCCGAGACTGAGAGCCTGCGCTGGGATGCTCGCGTGCGCGAGATGTTCGGGATCGGCCCGGACGACCCGGTGACCTACGAGGGCAGCTATCTCGCCGGACTCCATCCCGATGACCGCGAGGCGGCGGATGCAGCGGTGCGTGCCGCCACCGATCCGGCGGGCCCGGGGATCTTCGACGTCGAGTATCGCGTGCGCGGCATCCGCACGGGCGTTGAGCGCCGGATTGCAGCGCGCGGAAAATCGACCTTCGTCGACGGCCGCCAGATCCGCTTCGTCGGCACAGTGCGCGACGTGACGGCCCGCAAAGCTGCCGAGTTTGCCGTGCGTGCCACCGAGGAGCGCTACCGCCTGGTCACGCGGGCGACGAACGACGCGATCTGGGACTGGGATCTCGAGGCCAACCATGTCCTCTGGAATGACGCCCTGGGCACCACTTACGGCTACGACCTCGCCACAGTGGAGACGACCGGCGAGTGGTGGCTCGACCATGTGCATCCTGAGGATCGTGCTCGGGTCGAAGAAGACATCCGCTCGGCCATCGCCGCCAACGGCAGCGAGTGGAGCCATGAATACCGCTTCCGCCGTGCCGACGGCAGCTACGCCGACGTGCTGGACCGCGGCTACATGGTGCGGGGCAAGCGCGGCGAGCCCATCCGCATGATTGGCGCGATGCTCGATCTATCCGAGCGCAAGCGCGACGAGCGACGGCTGCGCGAGATGAACGCCCTGTTGGAGGAGCGCGTCGAGGCGCGCACCCGCGAGCGCGACCGCACTTGGAGCGTGTCTCAGGACCTGATGCTCGTCATTGACCATACGGGGATCTTCCGCGCCGTGAGCCCGGCCGCAACCCGGATTCTGGGCTGGCAGCCCGAGGAGATGATCGGCTGCTCGGTCTTCGATTTCATCCATCCCGAGGACCAGGCCCGCACCCTGGAGGCGCTGCACTTCGCTACCGAGCAGAGCCTGCCGGCCTTCGAGAACCGCTATCGGCACAAGGATGGCAGCTACCGCTGGATGTCGTGGGTCGCGGTGCCGGAAGGAGGGCTGATCTACGCCACCGGCCGCCACATCACGGCGGAGAAGGAACAGGCCGAGGCCCTGGTTAAGGCTGAGGCGGCCTT
>NZ_BJZV01000007.1 GCF_007992215.1 Methylobacterium gnaphalii
TGCTGCCTCCGCCGACGCTGCCATCACGGCATAAATGCGGGTAGCGTCTCGTCGTTGGTGAACTGCGATTAGGAACGCATACTGCCTGCCTGGCTTCGTTTCCATTTGCACGGCGATCCGCGAAACCGCACCTGCAATTTTGCCGGTCAACGGGCTAGGACTTCGGACTACATTAGTCTCTGTCTGGCTCTTCCTTGATGAGAGCCCCAGTCTTCGGGCCAACATGGAACACCGTCGTCACACTGTTCGTGAGGCCTTCGCATTCTCATTGATCTTCGCCCGCTTACAACTCAATACAGCCGCAGTAGCCAGCGTCCTTAAGCTTCTGCATAACCCGTTTGGCGGGAAACCAGTCTGAGGTTGGCTTCTTATTCTTGGTCACAGCACAACCCCCCAGATCCATGGAGATCAGCGTTGCGGTCGCGGGGATCCTTCCCGTGCCACGTTCCTCTGCCAATTAAATGAACGATGTCGACTTAAGGCTCAAGGACCAAACCACCAGACTGCTAATTAGGTTCGGCCTAGCAGCCATACGAAACACTTTAGGACGCAGTGCCAAGACCATACGAAGCGGATGGCAGGATTGGTGTTGGCTGCGGTCATGGACGGCAGCATTGGTTTCGAATGCGCGCCGTTGCTATCGGCGGCCAGCCTTTCAAACGACATGCTGGTCTGTGTCGCCCCTGCCTCAACGTAATGGTATTGGAATGCGGTTTTTAGAGAGGTACTTGGCAAGGCAGCGGCCGCGCTTAATCCGTGCCGCGTCGCTGCGCAGGTTATTAAAGGCATCGGGTTGCTTGGTGCCGGCACGATCCCCCTCTCAAGCAAGCTCTGAAAACGAGTGATTACGGCTGCGCGCCTATAGCGGCTAACAGCGATTGGCATCGCTCTCGGTAAGGACATCTACGTTACGTCAATCGCCACGACGATACTGGTTCCAGGAATCTTGCCCTAAGCTAAAGCGAGGGAGAAGCTTCAGGGCCATCGCCTGCACGCAGGCGAACTATGTAGCACGGCGAGACCCGGTTCAATCACGGTCGACATGCCTCAACAGATAACGGGAATGTATGTGACAGATCCGCAGCTCGTCGTGCAGCGGGTGCTGATCCGGAGGTGGTGAACGTTATGGTGTCCCTCATAAAATGTTGAGACAAAGTGTGGCTTCCATCGCTTCCCTGCGAGATAACCCGGCGTTTCTCAGCGCTGATGAGAACGATACAGCGAAGACCTAGAAAAGAGCGGTGCAGGAGAGCACGATGCTGAGGTGGTTTCGATCTCTCATGCCGAGAGAGGACAGGTTTTTCGATCTATTTTCCAAACACGCGACGACCCTCATTGCCGGGTCTCAGGCGTTGAATGCGATGCTTGCTGGGGGTGATGGGGTCGAGAAATACGCCCGTGTCGTTGTGGCTGAGGAGCAGAAAGCGGACGAGATTGCTCGTGAGGTTCTACAAGCTCTTCGCCGCAGCTTCATTACACCCTTCGATCGAAACGATATCCAAGATTTGATCCAGTCGATGGATGACGCCATCGATCAGATGAACAAGGTCGTAAAGATCGCAGCACTTTATGATATGCGATCCTTTGAACCACTGATGCGCGAGATGGGCGGTACGGTTGTCGAGGCAGCTCGATTGACGGCGGAGGCCGTCCCTCTCTTAAGCGCGGTTGGAACCAATGCCGGCAGGCTCGGTGAACTGACCGAGGCGATCACCAGGGTAGAAGAACGTTCAGACGAACTGCAAGAGCAAGGATTGCGCGCGCTGTATCTCGCGAAGGGGCACAGCGATCCGATGGCCTATATGATCGGCCGCGAGATCTATGACGGCTTGGAGAAGGTGGTCGATCGGTTCGAGGACGTAGCGAACGAGATCAGCGGCATCGTCGTCGAGAACGTTTGAGGGCCACCGTGGAAATCGCTCCTCTCGCGCTGCCGCTGCTGGTCGGTTTGATCGGCATTGCCCTGCTTTTCGACTTCCTCAACGGGCTGCACGACGCGGCGAACTCGATCGCTACCATCGTCTCGACCCGTGTGCTGAGCCCGCGCTACGCCGTGTTCTGGGCGGCCTTCTTCAACTTTATCGCCTTCCTGTTCTTTGGCCTGCATGTCGCCGCGACGCTCGGCACGGGGATCATCGATGCCGGCACGGTCACGCCGGCGGTGATCTTTGCAGCGCTGTTCGGCGCGATCGCCTGGAACATCATCACCTGGGTGCTCGGCATACCGTCAAGCTCATCGCACGCTCTGATCGGCGGCCTTGTGGGGGCCGGTATCGCAAAGGCCGGACCCGGCGCAGTGGTGTGGAGCGGGCTTGCCAAGACGGCCGCAGCGATCGTGCTTTCTCCTCTGCTCGGTTTCGTGCTCGCCATGGTTCTTGTGCTTGCGGTGACGTGGATCTTCGTCCGGCAAACGCCCTTCGCTGTCGACCGCACCTTTCGCGCACTGCAGTTCGCCTCAGCCTCGCTCTACTCGCTCGGGCATGGTGGGAATGATGCCCAGAAGACTATGGGCATCATCGCGGTGCTGTTGTTCACGCAAGGCCATTCGGGCAGCGAGTTTCATGTACCGCTCTGGGTGGTATTGTCCTGCCAGGCAGCCATGGCACTCGGCACACTGATGGGCGGATGGCGGATCGTCCACACGATGGGTTCGCGTATCACGCAACTCAAGCCGATGCAGGGCTTCTGCGCCGAGACGGGTGGCGCGCTCACGCTCTTCGCGGCGACATGGCTTGGGGTGCCAGTCTCAACCACGCACACGATTACAGGCGCCATCGTCGGTGTGGGCGCTGCCCGACGTACCTCAGCGGTGCGTTGGGGCGTGGCCAGCAACATCGTCGTTGCCTGGGTCGTCACGCTGCCGGCCGCGGCTGCGATTGCCGCGGGGTGTTATGCCGTAACTCGCGCATTCTGATCGACCTTGCGAAGGCAGTGCCCCGAAATAGGCTCGCCGCGCTGGCCGCTCGTCGGCCCTTGGCCGTCGGCAGCCTCTTTTCGGGCTGCCCTCGCCATCGAAACCATTGAAGGCCAACGAGCTTGGCCTGCGGCGATTGTCACCGGGTGACCCGCACGCGGCCCTCTGCCTCGAAGAGGTGCTCCCGATTGCAGGCGCCTCAACCTTCACCAGCTTTGCGCCAGTATTCTGATCGCGGCCTGAAGGCTAGGCAGCCTATTCAAAAAAATCTGCCGGCCTCTTGAAACCACAGTCGAGCAGACACATTATGCACGTGCGAGGCTCATCTGAGGTCGCACATCTAGTCACGGGGTATGTTGCCCTGTGATCTTCGTCATCACGTTGCTCTATGAGGATGTGGTTATGAGGACTATGGATTTCTCTCCCCTGTACCGTTCGACTGTCGGCTTTGACCGGCTGTTCGACCTGATCGATCAAGCCGCGCGTGGCGAGACTGCGGCCTGGCCGCCCTACAATATCGAGAAGATGGATCAGGACAGCTACCGGATCACGATTGCGGTAGCCGGTTTTGCCGCTGATGAAGTCGAGCTAGTCCAGAACGGCAATGCGCTGCTGGTCACCGGCCAGAAGAAGGAAGAGGACGGCGAACGCCACTTCCTGCACCGAGGGATCGCGGGCCGCCAGTTCCGGCAAACCTTCAACCTGGCTGATCACGTCAAGGTGAATAAGGCCGGCCTCGAACACGGACTGCTGACCATCGATCTGGTGCGAGAAGTGCCAGAGGCACTCAAGCCACGCCGAATTGCCATCGGCGGCAGCCAGAACGCCCGAGGCCAGGACAACGAGCCAGCCCAGGTTGAACATAAGGTTGCTGCCTAACCCGAACGCATAGACAGCATGAGCAAAGGCCGGGCCTCTGTAGGCCCGGTCAGACGCATTGCCGATCTTTCGGGAGATTGGTCATGAAGAAGCAGAAGGAAACGATCGAACCTACCGCCGTCGATGCCTGCGATAGAGTTGGACTGACTTCATCTGAATGGCTGGCGTTCATCGCGCCCGGCGATACCTTTCGGCATCCACGAGACGTAATCCTACACCCGACACTTTCGGTTGCCGAGAAGCGCGCCATCCTGGCCTGGTGGGCGTCCGACATCCACGCAGTAGACTCATCGCCGTGGCTTCGCTGTTTGCCCGGCAGCGCGAGTCAGGCAGTTCCCGTCGGCGACGTGTTTGCGGCTCTTGCCGAGCTCGACTCCGACTTCATTCCCGAGCCCGCGGACGGCTCCATAACCGTCCCGTTCAGAGAACCTCATCGGGATCCGTTCCCGGAACCCCATTGGCTGCGGGGCTCGTGGCGTGATGACGGTGACGATGACGATCCGCCTCCTTGCCCCGCAACCATCATGCGGCAACCAAAATCACCGAGAGGTGGTGTGGAGGCGATTGCGGCAGCAGCCTGAATGCAGACACCAGTCGGTTAGCCTATCTCGGATCGCTGAGCCCTCGTATGGGGCTCAGCGATAACTCCATCTTCGTTTTTGGCGCTCGGCGCCACTGTCGATCACATCGCAGCGACGCCAAGCATCCTCGTCCCTACCAGCCGCGAACCCGTGTCCTCGATGCGCGTTGCCGGACGCGACGGGAAGACGGGCACACTATGCAGCAACATTGGCCGAGCCGCCTGTGGATCGTGCGACACGGCGAAAGCGCCGGCAACGTTGCTGCCGAGGCCGCGAATGGCGCGAGCCTAGCGCGGATCGACATCGCGGAGCGAGACGTCGACGTTCCCCTTAGCGCGTGCGGCGAACGGCAGGCCGACGCCGTCGGAAGTTGGTTTGCAGGCCTGCCCGCGGACGAGCGTCCGGAGATCGCCCTGGTCTCACCCTACCTGCGGGCCAGACAGACCTGCGACCGTATCCGTTCGGCCGGCGGTTTAGCGCATGGTGCGCCGGCACCTGTGGTCGACGAACGGCTGCGCGAGAAGGAACTCGGCATCCTCGACCGGCTGACACGAACCGGGGTCGAGCAGTTGCATCCAGAGCAGGCCGAGATGCGAAGGCGTCTTGGCAAGTTTTACCATCGTCCACCCTGCGGCGAGAGCTGGTGCGACGTGATCCTACGCCTGAGAAGCGCGCTGGATACGGTCTCGCTGCATCATAGTGATAAGCGGATCCTCATCGTCGCGCATCAGGTGGTGGTTTTGTGTCTGCGCTATCTGATCGAAGGAATGACCGAGGCGGAAATCCTCGCCATCGACGCTGCAGGTGATGTCGCGAACTGCTCGGTCACGGATTACGCCTTCCAAGCGAGCGAAGGCGCCACCGGGAAGCTGGCGCTGGTGCGCTACAATTTTGTGGCGCCCGTCACGGAGGCTGGAGCGCCGGTTACCTCTGAGCCCGACGCGAACGTGGCAGCCCGATGACCCACGAGATCCTCACTGCGGACGGCCTCAAGGCGTTCCCGCTCCCTATGCCCCAAGAGGGCAGCAAGGACGAGCGCGGCAGCGCGCTGGTACTCGGGGGTTCGGTCTCGGTCCCCGGAGCCGCACTGCTCGCCGGCATCGCCGCCCTGCGTGCAGGAGCGGGCAAGCTGAAGATCGCCACCGTTGGCAGCGTGGCCGCCGGCATGGGGTTAGCCGTGCCCGAGGCTATGGTGATCGGATTGGCCGAAACGCCGGAGGGAGGTGTGGATGCCGAAGGTGCGGTGGAATGCCTGCTGAAGGTGACGAAAGGCTGTGATGCCCTGCTCGTTGGCCCTGGATTGGTCGAGGACGGCCCAACCACAACTCTAGCGATACGGTTGCTGGAGGCTCTGCCGTCTGCCTCGTTCATTCTCGACGCAGCTGCAGTTTGTGGGCTCGCCTCATATTCCGACGACGTCCGTCGGCACGGGAGCCGGGTCGTGATCACGCCGCATGCAGGCGAGATGGCGCAGCTTCTAGACCGGAGCCGCGATGACGTTGAGGCGGATCCCCTCGATGCCGCACTCAGGGCGGTCGAGCTCTTGGGTACGGTCGTGGTGATGAAGGGCGCCAAGACTTGGATCGTGGACCCGGAGGGAGCGCGCTGGCTCTATGAGGGGGGAGGCGTCGGCTTGGCGACGTCCGGTTCAGGAGATGCTCTGGCCGGTATCATTCTGGGGCTGCTGGCGCGTGGCGTAGCTCCAATGGCCGCGGCTTTATGGGGCGTGTTCCTGCATGGGGAGGCCGGCAAGAGTCTTGCCGCCTCGGTCGGCCCTATCGGCTTCCTTGCCCGAGAGCTTTCGGGTGAGGTGCCTGGACTGCTGCGTAAGGCTGCAGCCCAGCCTTAAGCGGTTGCCGCATCGGACCTACCGCCTGCATGAGCGCCAGAGGACAGCTGGATCACCATACCGGAACGCTGGATGCGCCTGAACCTGGGACATCGGCGCGTCTCAGCACGACTCGTTTGCCGTACGGCAGCAGCGGCAACTCATAAGCCGTGCTCCCGCTGGTTCTCGCGCTGTCACCCCTGCCTCTCCATGCGTTTGGTCCGACAGTCGCGACAGGTGCCGAAGCCATCATCCTCGGTGCGGCAGAGGTCCTCGCAAAGCTGTCATCGCCGGCTGAATCGGAGCGGCGGCGCCCGGGAACCCGGTCGCCCCGGCAAGGTTGGCAGACGCCGTGACCGGAGATGTTGCAATGCTGGCGATGAACTACCGCGGCCCGTACAGGGTCCGTGTTGACCGTAAGCCCGTGCCGGTCTGTGAGCACGTCCAGGATGCTGTCGTGCGCGTCACACGGACCTGCATATGCGGCTCCGACCTGCACCTCTACCACGGCATGGTCCCGGACACGCGAGTTGGCACGACCTTCGGCCACGAGTTCATCGGCGTCGTCGAAGAGGTTGGGCCTCAAGTGAAGAACCTTGCGGTCGGCGATCAGGTGATCGTGCCGTTCAACATCGCTTGCGGCCAGTGCCACTTCTGCAAGCAGGGGCTATTCGGCAACTGCCACGAGTCGAACCCTCAGGCCACCGCGGTTGGTGCGATCTACGGCTACTCGCATACCGCTGGTGGTTACGATGGCGGCCAAGCCGAATATGTGCGCGTTCCCTACGCGGACGTCGGCCCGTGCAAGATCCCGTCGAACATGGACCTCGACGATGCGGTGCTTCTTACCGACGTCGTGCCGACCGGCTATCAGGCTGCCGAAATGGCTGGCATCCAGCCAGGCGACACCGTCGTTGTGTTCGGGGCGGGACCCGTCGGGATCATGGCGGCGCGGTGCGCGTGGCTCTTTGGGGCTGGACGGGTGATCGTCATCGACCACATCGACTATCGCCTCGATTTTGCCCGAACCTATTGTCCCGCCGAGGTCTACAACTTCCGCTCACTCGAGGATCCCGTGGTCTTCCTGAAGAAGACGACCGATTCTCTCGGCGCGGATGTCTGCATTGATGCAGTCGGCGGAGATGCTGCCGGTAGCGCCCTCCATACCCTGATGGGCACCAAACTGAAGCTCGAAGGTGGCTCGGCGACGGCGCTGCACTGGGCGATCAACTCCGTCAAAAAGGGAGGCGTCGTCTCTATCGTGGGCGTGTATGGGCCGACCGGAAATGTGATCCCCATCGGCAATGTCTTGAACAAAGGTATCACCATCCGAGCCAATCAGGCTTCCGTGAAGCGTCTGCTGCCACGCCTGATCGAGCACATCGAAGCTGGCCGGCTGAATCCGAAGGCGCTCGTCACCCATAGGGTGCCCTTGGAGGAGATCGCGGACGCCTACCACATCTTCTCGGCTAAGCTGGACGGTTGCATTAAGCCGGTGCTCGTCCCTCCTTCGGCACGTGGTTGAGGACGACTGGCATGAGGAACCTCCCCATCGACCCGCGTAAAGTCCCCGGTTGGGGAGTCGACGCCAATCCAGAAAACGATCCCACCTACCCGATGCGCGATCGGTCGAATGAGAAAAAGACAGGCATGGATTGGAAGCGGCCACCTCAGCAGAGGAAGGCAGTAGAGATTCTTCGGTCCATCGAGCGGAACAATCTCACGGCCGTGTTCGGAACATCGACGCCTCCGAGTGGCGTGAGCGGCATGATCCGTCGCCAAGCCTTTCGATACAGCGAGTCGGAATGGGCGCACTGGCTTTTATTGATGGCTGCCGACCGCGTGAACGTGGTCGAGGGCCTGGCGGAAGACCTTAGTCGTGGCCGCATCCCGAACATCCCAGGCGAAATGGGTATCCGATCCGAATTGGCGCACAATCGGTCGGGTCTGGTGACAAAAGCCCTGATCGCCGGCGCAGTCCTAGGTGTCGGCGTTCTCGCTGTTCGCGCTGCAACGGCTGACAGGGATAGGCGGCGCGAAGCACGACAAAGCTAAGTATCTGAGCGACCGCCCCATTCGGAACGACGCCAGTCGGCTACGGCCAACCATGGCCATAGCCGACTGCGAGCATCACGTTTTCAGTCCTCAGCCGTTTTTCAGCTGTTCGAGGAGACGCTGGGCCGCGGGTCCGGACGAGGCGGGGTTCTGGCCGGTGATCAACAGTCCGTCGGCAACGACGTAGGGCTGCCAGTCGGCAGCCTTGGTGTACTTGCCGCCGTTCCGCTTGAGTTCGTCCTCGACGAGGAAAGGGACCACCTGGGTGAGGCCCACCGCTTCCTCCTCGGTGTTGGTGAAGCCGGTGACGTCCTTTCCTTCGACCAGAGGCCTACCGTCTGGTGTCTTGGCGTGACGCAGCACACCGGGGGCGTGACAGACTAGAGCAACGGGCTTGCCGCCCTCGAGCGTCGCCTCGATCAATCGAACAGAGGCGGAATTCTCAGCTAGATCCCACAGAGGACCATGACCGCCAGGGTAGAAGACGGCGTCGAATCCCTCATGGGTCACATCGTGGAGCTGAGCCGTAGCCGCCAGGGCAGAGTTGGCATCCGCATCGGCTTCGAAGCGGCGGGTCTGGTCGGTTTGAAAACTCGGCTCGTTGCTCTTTGGATCGAGCGGCGGTTGGCCGCCTTTGGGTGAGGCCAGCACGACCTCCGCACCGGCATCCTTGAACACGTAGTAAGGCGCGGCGAACTCCTCCAGCCAGAAGCCGGTCTTGCGGCCCGTGTCGCCGAGCTGGTCGTGTGAGGTCAGCACCATAAGAATTTTCATCGTCGTTCTCCGTCGTTACGAGTGGGTGAGAGGTCGTGGAAGGCGGGGCGAACAGCCGCGCTTTCGTTTGCCGCCGCGTCAGACGCGGCGGGATGCCGTCACAGAATCGGTACCCTCAGCGAGCGGGAGAGGCGGCATCATGGTGTTTAGATTGAACGGTCGTGGTCGTTATCCTTCTATCGATTTAGAATTAGACTGGTCGTCTTGTTCAAGGGTGAGCGCAGGAGAATTGCGCTCGTTGCTCAGGCATCAGGCCGGCTTTGGGTTGAGGATGCGCCGCGTCGTGGCCATCGCGGCTTCGAACGGCGTATCGGTCCGGACAATTTTCGCCATGAGGCTCGCACCGAGCCACACGTGATAGAGCGTCTCGGCAGTCGTACGCGGGTCGTCGTTGACCCCCATCGACCCCTCCGCGACGCCGGCCTCGATGGCACGCGTTACTCGGTCGATGATCCCGGCCGTGCCGCTCTTCAACGCGAGACGCATGGGCTCGGACAGATCCGAGACTTCCGCCGCGAGCTTCACCGCAAGACACTTGCGCTGGTAGTCGATGCTGCCCTGCGTCGCCTGCCAATTGCGCCAATAGTTCATCAGGCGCTCAGCATGGTTGAGCTCAGGCTCCGCCAGGGTCGCGTCAATGTCGGCGAGGTAATCCTCGAAGTAGTCTTCCAGTAGCGCCTCGCCGAAGGCCTCCTTCGAACCGAAGTAGTGGTAGAACGACCCCTTCGGGACCCTAGCCGCAGCCAAGATCTCGTTGAGGCCGACACCGGAAAACCCCTTCGCGCTCACGATCTGATGAGCGGCGTCGAGGATGCCTTGCCGGATGTCGGTGCGGCCGCTCGCATTTGCCATGACGCCGCTATAGGCTCGATTAGACCGGTCGTCTAGAGGGGAGTGCAGTTTTTGTCGGGTGCTTGTTTGTACTCCGCGCCGGCACGCCTGTCAGTCTGACGCCATCGCCTGCGACAACAGCAGTCGGGATCGCGTCGAACCGCGCCGATGAGCTAATCAGTTCTATCTTGACGAGCTTCGAGCCAGCCAAGCCTTGGAAAGAACACGAGGCAATGCACTGCCGGAATGCAGCGGCGCGTGTCCTCATGATGGGACCGAGCGTTTCGTGCTCGCTCATGAGAACGCTGTCGAGCGCGATACCTCCTCCCAAGCAGCAATCTCGCTTTGCAGGCCCGCAATCTTGTCGGCTACGAGCTGAAGGGCATCCTCGCCGAGGTAGAGGTGGACGGGCGGTTGCTCTGCCGCCACCAGCGTCAGGAGGGCTTGTGCCGCCTTAGCCGGATCGCCCGGCTGAGCTCCGCTTTTTGCCTGCCGCGCCGACCGGATCGGGTCCATCACCGCGTCGTAGTCGGGGATGCTGCGCGGCGTGCGTGCCATCGAGCGTCCGGCCCAGTCGGTGCGGAATTGACCGGGCGCGAGGGCCGTCACTCGGATTCCGAGGTGCCTTACCTCCTTGGCGAGAGCCTCGGAGATGCCCTCCAAAGCAAATTTGCTCCCGCAATAGTAGGCGATGCCCGGCAGAGTGATGAAGCCGCCCATCGAGGTCACGTTGATGATGTGCCCGGAACGGCGCGACCGCATGGTAGGCAGCACGGCTTTCGCCATGGCTACCGCGCCGTAGACGTTTGTGTCGAACTGGCGTTGCATCTCTTCGAGAGACGACTCCTCCAGCACGCCTTCGTGGCCGTAGCCGGCATTGTTGACCAGCACATCGACGGAACCGATCTCGCATTCGATGCCGGCCACGGCCGTTGGTATCGCGTCGAAGTCGGTCACGTCGAGCACGCGGGCGTGAGCTCGCCCCGGCGCGAGACCCTCGAACGTCGCCGCTGCCTCGGCTTGACGGACAGTGCCGACAACCGTGTGCCCGGCGGCGAGGGCGCCTTCCGCGAAGGCCCGGCCGAGACCGGAGCTAATGCCGGTGATGAGGAAGTTCTTGGTGTTCATCATGGTCGCGGCCTCGATTCCCTGCCCACCCTGGCAGATAACTCGCACGTCGAAACATATATCACAATATGTTTTTATATCTCGCTATGATTTATTGACGCGTGCCATCCATCGCAGCATGGTGATCAAATGACACTTCCTGCCCCGTCCTCCGTGCGCGAACGCAACAGGTTGGCTTCGCGCAACGCCATTCTCGACGCGGCCGAGCGTCTTCTGGAGCGGGGCGAGACTGCGGAGTTCTCGATGCGGGAGTTGGCCGTCGAGGCCGGCAAGGGCTTCGTGACGCCGTTCAACCATTTCGGCAGCAAGGGGGCGATCATGCAGGCTCTCTCGGGTCGCGTCATCGACCGCATGGAAAGCCGTTTCCAAGCGGAGGCGCCGGGTGGCGACGCCCTCGACCGAAGCTTGGCGATGGGTCAGATCGCGACCGCTTGCCTCCTCGAACGGCCAACGGTCTACAAAGCCGTGGTGGGCGCTCTCGGCACGATCGGCCCGATATCGAGCGAGGTGCGGTCGCGCTCGCGTGCCCTCTGGGAGTTCGCCCTCGGCGACATGGAAGGAATTTGCGAAGAGCTGCGCGAGCGCGCGCGAGCCATTCTGGCCGACCAGATCGCCTTCACTTTTCGAGGCTGCCTCTCGTTCTGGATCGCGGGCGAGGTCGCGGATGAACGATTATCGGCTACGGTAGACACAGCGACCGCGACCACGCTCCTAGGTTTCGCGGCCCCGGGCCGACGACAGCGCGTGCTCTCGGCCATGGCCTTCGATGGTCATCCTGAACAGGCTTGATGGCGGTCCCGGCTAGCGCTCTACGGACGTTCTCGGTTTCGCTCGGAATACATCATTGAAGACCGGTCCCGGCTATCTCTAGCCCGTTCCGGCAGTCGGCACGGTGATCTGTCCTCGGCAGCGCGCGACACAGGATCAAGCGCATCGCGAATGCTGCGGAGGATAAGGTATCCAGTCAGTCCGCGCCTTCTGCGCTTGCGCTACCGTCAGTCATACGACCGAACAAAGATGCAGAAGGTGCCGAACTCGGCATACCGATCGATCCGTTGTTCCTGGAACCGCCGAGCAAGTCTTAAGAGCTAAGTCTTCGACGCTCTGAGAGCTCAGGATGGGCATTGGCGGAGAGGGAGGGATTCGAACCCCCGATGGGCTTGCACCCATGCCGCATTTCGAGTGCGGTGCATTCAACCGCTCTGCCACCTCTCCGAACCCTGGCCGCCGAGCGGGCACGCTGAGCTGAGAGCAGCCCATGCCGGGATCGCGCCAGCCCCATGGGGCGCGGCGAGGGCCGGGTGATAGCGGAGGGGATCGGCTCTGGCAAGGTGAACCTGAGCCACAGGCGCTTGGCTTTTCAACCGATCTTGCTGCGTCCAGGCTTCCGCGTTGCCTGTACCCTCGCGACTGGCCGCATGGTCTCGGGGATACGCGCGCCGCCTCGACACGTTGATCGCCCGACTGCGCAATATCCTTGACGAGCAGACGCTATGAGACGGACGATCTGGGCCATCACCGCTTTGACCCTGCTGGCGGCACCGGCCGCCGCGCAGAGCCTGCCGTCCGACCCGACCGCGGTCAGCCTCGGCGGAACGCAGACGGGCCTGCCGGGAACGGCCAACGCTCTTGCCAATCCCGGACAATTGTCGCTCAGCAACCAGCCTGGCACCGCCGGCGGCGGTTCGGGTGCGGCCGGTATCGCCGGATCGGCTACCAATGCCGGCCAGCTCGACTTCAGTCGCACCAACGGCACTGGCGGCGCGCCAACTAGTAGCGGCGCCGGTATCGCCTCAGGCTCGGCCGGAACGTCTCAGGCGAACGATACCTACCTGTATCCACTCTACGGCCGTCATTTCTGACCCGCTAAGGTCAAGGTTTCAGGGCCAAGCCGCCCGCGGCGCGCAGGGCCTCGGTGACACCACTCATCGTGATCTGGACACCGACGCAGAGCAGGATGAAGGCCGCCAGCCGCGCGATGATCCTGATGCGCGCATGCCCGAGCAGATTGGTGATCCAGTCGGCCCAACTGTAGGTGAGGCCGATCGCCAGCGCGATCGCGAGTGCCGCCGCCGAGGTGCCCGTCGCGAAGGCAGCGAATTCGGCACCGCCGGTCGGCCGGTTCGACCCGAGTGCGATGGCCACCGCGATCGAGCCTGGCCCCGTCGTCAGCGGCAGCGTCAGCGGGAAGAACGCGATGTCGTCTTGTCCCCACGCATCCTGGGCTTGAGCCTGCTTCTTGTCTTCGTTCTTCTCGGGCGCGTTCAGGAGGCGCCAGCCGCTCGCGGCGACCACGAGGCCGCCGGCCACCCGCAAAGCCGGGATCGAAACGCCGAAGAAGTCCACGACATAGGCACCGATCCAGAGCGAGGCGAGCATCACGATCGCCGAGTAGATCATCACGCGCCGGGCGAGCAGTGTCCGGTCGGCATGGGTTCGGTCGCCGGTGATCTGCGCGAAGATCAGCGCGCCGCCGAGTGGGTTCACGATGGAGAACAAGGCTGACGCGGCGGCGAGAAAGCTCTTCGTTCCTTCGATCCACCACATCGCAACGGTCCGGCTGGTTCAATGGAATGAGGTAGAGGAGAGGGCAGGGGCGGCGCAAGGACATACGGCCGCCGACGCAGAGTGTGCCGAGCCGCGAGGCGGCCAAGCCCCGTATCCGGGATCAATCGGACGGCGTCGCGCCGCTTCGGCTGATGAGGCGAATTCTTGATCCGCGAGCGCGCCACCTCGACACCGGCTCCTAGAGTACGCGCGTCCAGGCTACGGACCCGCACGACGGCGCCCGTCATGCCGAGCACGTCCCGTTACACCAGAAGCGTCGGATCGTAGATCTCGGCGAGGCGGGAGACGGAGTCGGCATCGCCGCGCCCGAAGCCAGCCGGGCGTCTGCGACATCGCCATCCGGCCGGCGTAGCCGGCACTCGCCGTTCGGATGCCCGCTGAGAGAGCAGAGGTCTGGACGCTCAGCTCCCCTGCGCGCCCGTTACCCGCCACACCGACTTGCCCACGTCATCTGTCACCAGCAGCGCTCCACTCTTGTCGAGTGTCACGCCTACCGGCCGGCCTTGCGCCCTCTCGTCGGCGTTGAGGAAGCCGGTCAGCACGTCCATCGGCTTGCCGGAGGGCTTTCCGTTCTCGAAAGGCACGTAAATCACCCTGTAGCCGCTCTTCGGACGGCGGTTCCACGAGCCGTGCTGGGCGACGAAGAGGCCGCTCTTCCAGGCTTCGGGCAGGGAGGAGTTCATCGAAAAGGCGATGCCGAGCGAAGCAGTGTGGGTACCCACCGCGTAGTCCGGCGCAATCGATTTCGAGACCTTGTCGGGGTTCGGCGGCTGCACGCGGCCGTCGGTGTTGTTACCCCAATAGGCCCAAGGCCATCCGTAGAACGCGCCCTCCTGCACATGGGTGATGTAGTCGGGCACGAGATCGCTGCCGATCTCGTCGCGCTCGTTCACCACAGTCCAAAGGGCGCCGCTCTGCGGCTCAAGAGCGAGGCCGTTCGGGTTGCGGAGGCCCGTCGCGTATTCGTGGAAATCCTTCGACGCGATGTCGTAAACGTAGATCGCTGCGCGGCCCTTCTCAACGTCGAGGCCATTCTCGCCGACATTCGAGTTCGAACCAACGGTGACGAAGAGCCGCTTGCCGTCTGCGCTGGCGATGACGTTCTTGGTCCAGTGGTGGTTGATGCCAGACGGCAGGTCTACGACCTTCTCCGGCGTGACGGTGATCTCGGTCTGGCCCTCCTGGTAGGGCACCTTCACCAGCGCATTGGCATTGGCGACGTAGAGATCGCCTCCGACCAGCGCCATGCCGAAGGGCGAGTGCAGGCCCTTCATGAAATCGTGGCGTTCTTCCGCGACGCCATCGCCATCCTTGTCGCGCAGCAGGGTGATCTTATCCGGGCTCGGCACGCCCGCGCCGGCCGCGGCCTTCACTTTGTCGGCAACCCAATCGGCGATGCCGGTGGAAGGATCGTCCGTTTTCGGCTTGTTAGCCTCGGCTACCAGTACGTCGCCGTTCGGCAGCGTGACGATCCAGCGCGGGTGGGTGAGACCAGTAGCGAACGCGGTGACAGCGAGGCCTTGCGCCGGCGTCGGCTTCGCACCGTTCTGCCAGCCGACCACGCGGGCAATGTTGACTGTCGGCATCATTGTGGCGTTGGGCGGCGGCAGCGTCGGGCTCGCCCCAGTGCCGGCCGAGTAGTCGAGCGTGGCCTGCTCGGGATACAGGATGAACTTGTAGATCGCGGCGCCGCCCACAAGCACCACGGCGAGGGCCGCGAGGCCGACTTTCGATCCTGTCCGCATGGATACGTGCGCTCTGCTGCTGGCTGGCGACGCGAGCAGCGCCACCGACGGCCTTCAACGCCGAGACGATGAATCGGTTCGCCAGGGCGAGCGAAATTTAAAGCAGCAGAGCCCGCCAAGTCATAGCGAGCGAAACGAAGCCACAACCCTGAATGTTTCCAGCGCCCGCAGTATCGGGAACGGCAGGGAGATCAGACCGCCTGCCTTCATACCCCATTCCTTATGCCACAGTGCCCGTACCAGTGGGTTTCGAAGCACGGCAGGCGGTTCTGCCGTCCGCTAAAACGCGCGGCTGAACGTCGAGTAGCGGCTTGGAAGCCGCGGTGGTGCCTTGAGGCGCGCGACGTAGCACTTCAACCGGCGGGATTGAGCGGTGCGAGGAGAGTGATCGCCTCAGGCCGCGAAGGCTTCGCTCGCCGACTCCAACTTTGGCTCCGCAGCACCCGGATGGCGGCGCGTCGAATAATACAGGCCAATGGCGTTCCAGAAGGCGTCGCGCACGTCCGGCCCGAACTTCTCGAGACAACTCTCCAAAGCGGCGCGGCCAAGCTCGGAGGCTTCGTTCAGCGCATCGTCGATCGGCGTGGCGACATCGGACATGGGCAGGCCTTTCGCGGTGCAACAACGCTAGGATCAACGCCCAAGCTCGAAGTTCGATCCCGGCGAGTGATCGGTAGAGCTGCCGCAGAGCGGCCAAGCTACTGCAACAATTACCCGAAAGCAGTGCTCAACAGCACGCTCACGACCATCAGCTGGGGTGGATTCTCGACGTGGCAGCCCTCTTCACGCGGCGGTTGCTAGAGCCACGCGAAGGAACGGCGACTCTACCACGCGCAGGCGTGGCACCGAAGTCACACCACGTAAAGAAGCGTGACCATTCTCGCGATAGGGTTTCCGCAACCCTTTACGCCTAAGCTTCGGCTAACGATCCTGGGGCCGACGGCAGAGTCGTTCCCTGAAGCATCTTCGGTGACGTGGACCTGGTCCCTCGTCGAAGCCTGCGGCTCTAGCGAACGCCGAAGCAGACACAGAGGAGCTTGCATGCCCCGGAACCAGAGCAGCCTGATCAGCAGCCTCATCCTGGTCGGCCTTACAGGCTCTGGACTTGGTGGCTGCGGGGTGCTCCCCACCGGCGACATGACAACGGGCTCGATTGCGACGAAGCAGGCTGCCAAGGTCGTGCAGACCCCGACCCGCGCGGACCGCGAGTGCCTTGCCCGCGCCATGTACTTCGAATCGAACCGCACGGACGAGGACGGCATGCTCGCCGTCGGCACGGTGGTGATGAACCGCCTCGACAACCCGAAATACCCGGGCAGCGTCTGTGAGGTGGTCGGCCAGAAACGCCAGTTCGCCGACGGCGTGCTCTCGAAGCCGGTGCGCGAGCAGGATCGCCCCCGCATCGAGAAGGTCGCCGACCTGATCCTTGCCGGCGAGCGCCACAAGGACGTCGGCGCCGCATTGCACTTCCACACCGCCGGCTACCGCTTCCCGTATACGAACATGCACTACGTCGCGCAGGCGGGCGGCAACCAGTTCTACGAGAAGACCGACCGCGACGGCTACCTGCCGGCGATCCTGCCGCACGCCGTTGTCCAGACTGCCTCCGGCAAGCTCGTGCCGATCCAGATGGCCGGCCTCTCCGACGCGCCCGACGCCTTCGCCACCGGCGCCCCGCGCCCGCGCATGCCGTCCATCCAGGCCACCCAGGTCGCCTACGGTCTGACCCTTCCGCAGGGGGTTCCGACCCGGTACAGCTCCGCCCCGGCCCAATAGGGAGCGAGGGATTGAGCCAAGGTGTCGATGGCATTGCCGTGACGAACACCGCGGGTATCGGCCGCACGCAGCACTGATCGTTTGCGACGAGCGCCCCCGCGTCCTAGATCAGGGCTCGGGCTCAAACGGCCCACGCCCTCAAGCCCGGACCGTCATGGCCGTCGTCCTCGACCTCCTGAACAACGATAGCCGGCCCGGGGCCGCAGGCGCCGCCATGCGCCCGCGCCACCCCGAGAAGGCACACCGGCCGGACAACCCGATCCAGAAGAAGCCTGACTGGATCCGCGTCCGCGCCCCCGGCTCCAAGGCCTGGTCCGAGACCAACAGGATCGTCCGCGAGAACGGCCTCGTCACGGTCTGCGAGGAGGCGGGCTGCCCCAATATCGGCGAGTGCTGGGAGAAGCGGCACGCCACTTTCATGATTATGGGCGACACCTGCACGCGGGCCTGCTCGTTCTGCAACGTGCGCACCGGCCTGCCGCAGGGCCTTGATCAGGACGAACCCGGCAAGGTCGCGGATTCAGTGGCCAAGCTCGGCCTGCACCACGTCGTGGTCACCTCCGTCGACCGCGACGACCTGTCCGACGGAGGCGCCGAGCATTTTGCACGCACCATCGCCGCGATCCGCAAGATGAGCCCCGGCACCACAATCGAGATTCTTACGCCCGATTTTCTGAGGAAGCCCGGGGCTTTGGAGCGTGTCGTTGAGGCGCGGCCCGACGTATTCAACCACAATCTCGAGACGGTACCGGGCAAGTACGTCACCGTGCGTCCGGGCGCGCGCTACTTCCACTCGATGCACCTGCTGCAGCGGGTAAAGGCGCTCGATCCGACGATCTTCACCAAGTCCGGCATCATGGTCGGCCTCGGCGAGGAACGGAACGAGGTGGTGCAGTTGATGGACGACCTGCGCACGGCCGACGTCGATTTCCTGACGATCGGCCAGTACCTCCAGCCGACCTCGAAGCATCACGCCGTGATACGCTTCGTGCCGCCGGACGAGTTCAAGAGCCTCGAGAGCACCGCCTATTCGAAAGGCTTCCTGCTGGTCTCGGCCACGCCGCTGACGCGCTCCTCGCACCATGCCGGCGAGGACTTTGCCCGGCTCAAGGCTGCTCGTCTGGCCAAGCTCGGCCTCACCCGCGAGACGGCGATCGCTTGATGCCGTCCTTCCGCATCACCCGACACGTGCGGCACTCGCCGCAGCAGATGTACGACCTCGTGGCCGACATCGAGCGCTACCCGGAATTCCTGCCGCTCTGTGAATCTCTGCGCGTCTTGCGCCGGCAGGAGGGCACGAATGGCAATCCGGTTCTGATCGCGGAGATGGGTGTCGGCTACAAGGCGATCCGTGAGCGTTTCACCACACGCGTCGGCCTCGACCCACAGAACCGGAAAATTATCGCTGAATATATCGATGGGCCTTTCAAGCATCTCGAGAACCGTTGGGGGTTCAAGGACAGCGCCAAGGGCGGCTGCGACGTCGAGTTCTTCATCACCTACGAGTTCAAGAGCTTCGCCCTCGGTCTGCTCATGGGGAAGATGTTCGACAAGGCGTTCCGAAAGTTCACGGACGCCTTCGAGAGCCGCGCGAACCTTGTCTACGGCAGCGCGGCCTGAGTGCACCTGATGTCAACTCATCAACGCACAATACGAGCCCAAGCAATGAACCGTGTAGCAGTTGCAGTCCTCGGCCTCACTCTCGCGGCTTCCGCTGCGAGCGCACAGCAACGGCCGTACACGCCGGCGCTGACCTGTGCCGCCGTGAAGGCCATCGTCGCGCGGCAGGGCGCGGTCGTTCTCGCGACGAGCCCACACGCTTATGAGAAGGTCTACGCCGATAGCGGGGCCTGCCGGGATGAGGTCACGGCGGCACCCGCCTTTGAGCCGTCGATCGACGATCCGAATTGCTTCGCCGGATACCGCTGCCAGCAGCGCAACAATGGCAATCTCGGTGGAAGATGAGCCCGATCCCGTTCCGGGACGTGCGACCGGAAGCTGAGTTGAGCGAAGGCTAACCCGTCGCTGAGAGAGTATCGGCGAGCCAAGTTGCGTATCGGCTCCGTCGTGCAGCCACGACACGCCCCGCCGCTCGCCGGCCTAGTCCCGAGCGGCGGGGCTGCTGTGCCGACCGTCTCAATGCGTGGTCAAGCTCTCGACGCTCTCGTTCGGGCCGATCTTTCCGGCAAAGCGAGCGAGCTTCGTCAGGCTCGGCTCGGCTAGCCCACCGGCGTTGGCGAAGGTGGCGAGCGCCATGCTGACGAGAAATTCCGCTTCCTCCTGCGTCATCGCACGGCCGCTCAAGGTGCTTGCCGCGCCCTTCACGGCGAGCACCGCCTGACGAAACGCAGGATCATTCTTAAGCTCTTCGAGACGCTTCATCGTATTCCCCGCCAACACCGATCCGCGGATGGCTGCCGTGGCTCATCGTTGCGCAATACGCAACCATGCAACAGTGTTCCCGCAGAGCAACGGTGTCACCGATTTACGGTGGAGCCCGGTTTCAACATCTCTAGTGCCCGGTCTCGCCATGGACTCGACGCAAAGCTCCCGTATCCACTGAGAACTGCTCGAACTGTTTCGAGACTCTGCCAAGCTGGGCCGATGAGAGCGGCCCGAGGTGTCGTGGTCATGTATCCTGTGGTCGCCGTTTTGCTGCTTGCTGTGATGATCGCAATCATTGGGAGCCTCCCGACCACGGGCCCCTGGGGCTTCGCGGCGATCGCCATCATCGTAGCCGCCCTCTTGGTGCCCTGGACGCAGGCCGAGTAAGGCCCACTGCGAGGGCGTTATTCGATCGCTTCCACTGTGAGCGACAAGCGCGACCGCAGGACAAATGCGCCACTTTCGTCACGAACCGCCGCGACGAAATCCTCGCGCTCCAGATCGGGTGACAGGTCGCGCAGGATCGTCGTCATAATGCGCAGGAGTTTATGGCGCACTGCGGCGATGTCCGGCAGGTCGAAACCCTCAGTGTCACGCACATGCTCTGTGCCAGTATGCAGATCAATGAAAAAACGGGGCACGGGCATCCGGCTCTGCGTGAGAATTATGCTCACTAAACTACTGCTTCCGTAACCGGGCCGGAAGCGGCAAGAAAGCGCATATCGCGAAAAGTCGCGCGCGCAAAAAATGCTTTTCAGTCGAGCTCGCGCATATGACTACGCCGAGTCTTGCGATCGACAAATTGCGACTTGCGATTTGCTATCTAGACTGGGCACCCGGCTGAGTTGCAACTGAGAAAGCCGCCCTACGGAGCTTACCTCAGCGTGGTTTTGTCCCGGCAAGCGAGCACACAACATCACGATGGCGACGGTCGCTGCCAGCAACCTGCATCTGCGGTGGCTGCCGCCCAGAAGGTTGCGGTGCGTAGTTTTCCGATACGGGTTTCGGAACAGCTAGGAAAACGTCAAGCTATCGCCTGTGCAACCGGCCGGAAGCTTCATGTCCATCGGACGATCATTGTGGCGTTTTGGCTTGGTCCTGGGGCTCGGCACGGCACCGGCCCAGGCCGAGATACAGTTTCAGGCGGTGAAAATCACGGCTGGCGAGCTCTGGGTGCTCGGCTCGTCCGATGAGCCTGACACCGAGATCACCCTCGACGGTGGGTTCGCGCGCCGCACCGACGCCAAGGGCAATTTCGAGTTCCGGATAATCCACCACCCGGCGACGTGCATCGTCACCCTGCGCACCGACCGCCAGGAGCGGCAGGCCGTGGTCGCCGAATGTGGCCGGCAGGGCCCGCCAGGACCCCAAGGGCCGATCGGCGCGACGGTGACCTCGGTCATCCCTGGGCCGCCTGGCCTGCCCGGGGAGCCCGGTCCACCCGGCGAGCAAGGGCCAGCCGGACCGCAGGGAGAGCGCGGCGAGACGGGTCAGGCCGGACCGCCGGGCCCTGCCGGCCGGGATGGCGCCGACGGTGCACCCGGGGAGAGGGGCGAGCCTGGCGTAGGGCAGGCCGGGCCGCCGGGCGAACGTGGCGAAGCGGGTCCGGCGGGACCGCCGGGTCCTGCCGGCCGGGACGGCACTGACGGTGCGCCCGGGGAAAAGGGCGAGCCTGGCCCACCTGGACCTGCCGGCGAGCCTGGACCGGCTGGCCCGCCCGGCCCACCCGGAAAGCCAGGAGCCGCTGGACCGCCGGGCCCTCCAGGTCCGGCAGGGCCGCGTGGTCCGGCCGGACCGCGCGGTCCCGCCGGCGCCGCAGCAGCGCCTGCTAAGTCGCAGGCCCGCGCGCCCAGAGCCGAGCCGCAGACCACCACCAACACGGCCCCACGCAGATCGCAGCGTACGCTGCCGCCGCCCGAGGAAGATCCCGATCCGGACATCGTCCGATAAGGCATGTCCTCGGCCGTCTGCTTGCACGATGGCTGTGCGTTGCATCGACCTATGCACAGGCTTGGACGGAGCCAACGGAGGGTTCGCGTGGTTCATCGGCGCGCGAAGTTTCTGATGGGACCGGGATGTCGAAGAGCACGAGACGGAAGCCTACCAGGATGCGTGTCAGCGACGCGCCGCTGCCCCTGTCGCCGGAGGGTGCCCTCGCGGCAGCGCTCCTTGATCATTCTCGGCCCGCGCAGCCGCTGATCCACGTCGCGAGCGATCGGCGCCGTCTTGATCGGATCGCGGCCGCCCTTGCGGCCTTCGCCCCCGACACACCCTACGCTCTGCTGCCGGAATGGGATTGCCTGCCCTTCGATCGCGTCTCCCCGTCGCGCGCGGCGATGGGGGTACGCACTGGTGTGCTGCGCTGGCTGACAGATACGAAAAACCTGCCTCGCATCGTTCTTACGACGCCGCCAGCCCTCATCCAGCGCGTGCCTCCCCCCGAGACCTGGACGGACGCGCATCTAGAGTTCCGAGCCGGCGACGAGATTGTGCCCGAGCGGGTTATCGCGGCGCTGCAGCGCATGGGCTACGTCCTCGACGAGCGCGTCGACGAGCCGGGCGAGATGGCGATCCGCGGACAAGTCATCGACCTGTTCACGGCAGCCGCACCGATGCCGTGCCGGATCGAGATGGATGATGGCCGGGTCGTCGGGATACGATCCTACGATCCAGTCTCCCAACTGTCCCTCAACGAGGCCGACGTTCTAGTGGTCGATCCCGCCACCGAGATCATCCTGCCACCGGATTTGGAAACGGCGCTCGAACCCTTCACCGGGCAGGAGCACGCCCTCGGGCGCTTCTATCCCCGGCTCGTCACGGTGCTCGACTATCTGCCCGACACCCTACTGGTCGTAGAGAGCGGCGTGCACGAGCGTGCCGAAGCCTTCTTCGAGCAGATTGCCGAGGGTCGCGACGGTGCGGGCGGCAATGCGGCCGTACCTCTGCCCGGGGGGCTCTACCTGACACCAGATGAGTGGTCCGAATTGCTCGGCTCCCGGACGGTGAGGCCAGCGGAGGCAACAGAGGACGTCTCGGTGCCTGACTTCGCCCGCGACCGCCGGCCCGGACCTGCATTCGTGAGCTACCTCGGCGAGCGGCAGGAGGCAGGGGATCGCATCGTCCTGGCGAGCGCCAGATCGGCCCTGCGCCGGCTCGCTCGTCCGGCTGTCTCGGCGCTGGGTCGCAAGCTTCAGCGCGCCGCGTCCTGGGAGGCTGTGCTCGCAGCCGAGCCGGGCAGCGTCCTCGCGATGGAGGCGCCGCTCGAGGCAGGGTTTCGCGTGCCGGAGGCAGGCGTCACGGTGATCGCCGCCGCAGACCTGCTCGGAGCGACGACGACGACCGAGGCGGTGAGCCAGACAACGGCGCTTCCACTCGGTGACGTTGAGCTGCAGCTCGGCGATGTCGCCATCCATGAGGATCACGGCCTTTGCGTTTTCGAGGGCGTGGAATGCGTCGCCGGCGCCGGCGCATGCGAGGAGGATGCGATCCGCCTGCGCTTCGCTGACGATGCCGTCTTGATGGAGCCAGCATCCCGCGCCGATAGACTTTGGCGCTACGGCTCCGAGACCGAGGTCGTGAGCCTGGACCGCCTGGGCGGCAAGACCTGGGGAAAGCGCCGCGCCGGGGTCGAAGAGGCCTTAGTCGTGTCGGCGCAGGTGATGCTGGAGACGGCGCAGGCGCGCGCACGGGCCGAGGCTCCGGCATTGACGCCTCCTGCCAGCAAGATGGAGCGGTTCGCCGCCAGCTTCGGCTTCCCGCTCACGCCGGACCAAGCCAGAGCAATCGACGCCGTCCTGAACGATCTTTCCTCGGGGCGCCCGATGAATCGCCTCGTCTGCGGCGATGTCGGCTTCGGCAAGACCGAGGTCGCGCTGCGCGCCGCCGCCGCCGCGCTCTTTGCCGGCAAGCAGGTAGCCATCGCTGCGCCGACGACGGTGCTGGTGCGGCAGCACGTCCAGACCTTCAAGCGTCGGCTCGCCCGCTTCGGCATCGAAGTGGAGGAGCTCTCGCGTCTGGTGCCACCCGCCGAGGCCAAGCGCGTGAAGGCCGGTCTCGCCGACGGCTCTGTGCGGGTTGTCGTCGGCACGCACGCGCTCGCTGGCCGCGGCGTGCGCTTCGCGGATCTGGGGCTCCTCGTCATCGACGAGGAGCAGCGGTTCGGGACCGGCTTGAAGGAGCGCCTTAGAAGAACCGGACACGGCACCCACACGCTGACGCTCACGGCGACGCCGATCCCGCGGACGCTACAGACCGCTCTCGTCGGTCTCCAGGACCTGAGCGTCATCGCCACGCCGCCCGTCGTGCGCCAGCCAATCCGTACGGTGCTCACGCCCTTCCTGCCCGAGACGGCGCGGGCGGCCCTCCTGCGCGAGCGGCGGCGCGGCGGACGGAGTTTTGTTGTGTGCCCACGCATCGCGGATCTCGAGCCGATGCGGGAGCGCCTGCGCGAAATTGCGCCCGAGCTGACGGTGCTCGTGGCTCATGGCGATCTCGATTCCGCAGAGATGGACGCCGTCATGATGCGCTTCGCTGACGGGGAGGGCGACGTGCTCCTCGCGACCAACATCATCGAGAGCGGACTCGACATCCCGGGGGCCAATACGATGCTGGTCTGGCGGCCGGAGAAATTCGGGCTCTCCCAGCTGCATCAGTTGCGCGGCCGTGTGGGACGCGGACAGAGGCGGGCGGCCTTCTACCTGCTCAGCGACGGGAGCAAGCCGCTCACAAAGCAGGGTGAGAAGCGGCTCCGCACGTTGGAGGCCCTCGACCGGCTCGGAGCCGGTTTCGCCATCAGCGCCCGGGACCTCGACCTGCGCGGCGCGGGCGACCTCGTTGGTGAGGATCAGGCCGGGCATGTGCGCCTGATCGGGCTCGGGCTCTACCAGCATCTGCTTGATGGCGCGCTCAAGACAGCGCGCGGCGAACCGTCGGACGATTGGCGGCCCGAGATCCGGCTCGGCCTGTCGGGGCGGATTCCGGAGAGCTATGTGCCGGAGCCCGAGCTGCGTCTCAGCCTCTACACGCGTCTCGCCCGGCTACGCGGCCGCGAGGAGGTCGAGGCCCTGCGCGACGAGATCGAAGACCGCTTCGGTCCGCTGCCAGAGTCGACCGAACAACTCGTTACCATCGCCGGGTTGCGGACGCGTTGCATCGCACTAGGCATTACATGCCTGAGTGGCGGCCCGCAGGGCGTAGCCGCCGACATCCTGCCCGGGGTGCTCGACCGCCTAGCGCTGCCCGAACGCAGCCTTACTATCCGGGACGGCCGGGTGATCACGAAAGAGGGCGGCGAAGACGCGGCGGCATGCGCGCGTCTCGCCCTGGCCCTGCTGGACACGTTGGAAGGAGCGTCGGACGATCAGACGCGTCGCGCCGCGTGAGCCCCTTCCCATTGAACCCGTCTTAGACGGAGTCGACGGTGCCGCGATCCTGCTGGGCGGTGTCGCCGCCGGCGTCGTCGCTTCCAGCCTCGTCCCAGGCCTGAAGCCAGGCGGCGCGGTCTTCCGAGCCCTCTGCATAGGGGCAGCTATCGCGCGTCTTTCCATACATGCGGGCGTTGCGACCCTTGATGAAGGGGCTGTCACTCGCCGTGGCGCCAGCGGTCATGTCCGATCTCCTCTAAGGGGCGCCAAGCGGCGCGCGATGGGCTTGTGTTGAGAACCCGCGGGGCACGGTGTCGGTTCAAGCTGACCGGTTCGCGCCTCGGGGGACTATCCGGCGCCGTGGACGTTAACGCCCGGCAAAAGCGGGAGAGTTCAGATGCCGGACGTACCGAACGATCGCAGTCCCGAGGACACGGCGGAACGCAAGCCAGAGCGCCGCCCCGGCGAGAGGTCCGATAGTAGGGAGGACAAGGGCGGCCTTGCCCAATCCCCGCCCGATCCGACCATCGACAGCCCCCGTCGGCAGGACGGCCCAATGGATCGGCCTGGAACGGAGGCCGAGGAGCGCAGCGCGAGCCAGAGGAACTAATGGCGCGTAGCGGCGATGAACCGATGCGCCCTTCGGTCACCTCGTCCGGCGGCTGGTGGCGCGTACGCGTGGTAAATCGGGTGAAGCGCCGAGACCGCGCCCCCCGAGGGTGCGAGCAGCGCTTGCAGGCGTCTCAGTGCTGGAGAAATGCGCGACGATGAGGTCTGCCGTCTCGTCCGAGAGATTGGAGATGATCAGGCTGTCGCCGGCGAAGACGGTGCACCGGCCGTCAAACGCGCGCTGTTTGCGAATGTCGGACATGACGCCTCCTTGCGCATGGCCCATGACATCACAACGCCTTGCGCGCGCCAATGGGGGCAACGCCCGATGCGGTCCAAGGTCACGCCGGGAGGCGCCCCTCACCGCACCAGGGCGAGCAGCCCGACGGTGACCGCGAAGGCGATCGAGAGCGCACCTGACCCAAGCAACGTCATATCGATCACCCTATCGGCGCGAGCGGCCGGATCCGGACGATTAGGTCCCTCAAGCGTCGGGATCCCGCCACCGCGCCCTTGGTGGATCGATCGTCCTCCGACGGTCGGCACCACCTGCCGTAATCGATCCACCACCTCGATCCACTTGCCGGACATGGCTGCGCTCCCTCTCAGCGCAAGAGGTTTGACTCTACTATTTTGCCCGGCTGTGTCTGTCCGGCGTCCCTGACCGGTTTTGTTGTTTCCGGGAGGTAACCGTCGCTCAGCGCGAGGGAGCGGGCACAGAGCACGAGGAGTTGCCCTCCTGTGAACCGCAGGAGAGTTCATGGCCGACCCCTACGACCTCGACCGCTTCATCGCGGCGCAGAGCACGACCTTCGACCAGGCGTTGCGTGAACTCGCGGCAGGAGCCAAGCGCAGCCACTGGATGTGGTTCGTCTTCCCGCAATGCGCCGGCCTCGGATCGAGCGACATGGCGCGGCGCTACGGGATCAGCAGCCTCGACGAGGCGCGCGCCTTTCTCAGGCATCCCGTCCTGGGCCATCGCTTGCGGCTCTGCACGGCGGCCGTCAACGCTGTGAGCGGCCGCACCGCACATGACATCTTCGGCTCGCCCGACGACATGAAGTTCCGTTCGAGCATGACGTTGTTCTCGCGCGCGGACCCGAGCATCCCGGAATTCGGCACGGCGCTCACAACTTATTTCGCGGGCGAGGAGGATGCGCGCACGCTCGAGATCCTCTCGCAAGGCTAAGTATCCTCCCGCCGTCCATCCGTTCAAGGCTCGCGCTGAGCCCTGGCGATCTGATCATAGAGCAGCTTGACGACGTCGCTGGGCGTCGACCGCGTGCCGAGCAGAAAACCTCGATGCGCTGACCCATGAGGCATCGTCGGTGACCGAAGCGGTTGATGCCCGCTTTTTGCTTACACGGCCATTCCGAGCGCCTGCAGGTAGAGCTCTAGGATCGCCTCCTGCTCCTGGCGCTCGGAATGATCCTGCTTCCTGATCCGCAGGATCGAGCGCACCGCCTTGACGTCGAAGCCGCGCCCCTTGAGTTCGGCGAACACCTCCTTGATGTCGCCCTTGATGGCGTCGGCCTCTTCGTTGAGGCGCTCGATGCGCTCGATGAATTGTTTCAGCTCATCCGCAGCGACGCCTTCGGAGGAAGAAACGTCGGGTGCCCGCTGTGTCGAAGCCGCGCTCATCGCTGTATCTCGCCTTGGTGAGCCCCCGCTCGAATCGGGTCGGGGGCCACTGATGTGGGTCGTTCGCGGGCGCAGGCCCGCGCCTCGCGAAGGCCGCCCGATCCGCTGCGGAAACTCGTCGCAGCCGGCCGGATGGCCGCGCTCTCGCCCAACGCCATAAGCGCCAGCGTGCCGAGAGTCGACGATCCGTCGGCGGCCAACAGCAGAGGATACGCTGCGCCTGCCGACCTCCTAGCGGCCGCGACTTACCGTGTCGTGAACACCGGCTCCGGGTGCCCTGCGAAGCCGCACTGATGTGATGACGCGCAACCTTTTTTATGGTCGCGCTCGCAGTTGACCTCCTCTAGCTTCTACCCCTGGGGCGAAGGAGGATGGCCGGTGGCAGCTCATCGGACAGCAAGGCTCGTCACCGCACTGGACCGGCATGCGCGCCGGCGGATCGCAGCGCTCGGTCTGGCACTGGGCCTCGCCGCCTCCGGTGGATCGTCTCCGGCCTCGGCCATTCAAGGCGGAGCCTCGGCACGATCCGGCGACTCCCTGGCGCGGGCGACAGCCGGGATCGGCATCATCACTCAGGCCGACGGTTCACTGCGCCTGTCCCGTTGCTCCGGAGTCCTGATCGCGCCCGATAAGATCCTCACGGCAGCCCATTGCGTGTCGGGCGCGCCGGTCGGCCTCGTCGTGATCTTCTACAACGGCGCGAATGCGGTGAAGCCGGTCTACGCGGCGAGCGTGATCGCGCGCTATAGCCCGGACCGCGGCGTGCTGACCTCCAATGCTGTCCGGGTCCGTCTGGCGGAACTGTCGCTTGATCTCGCGGTGCTGCAGCTCTCTTCGCCGGTTCACGACCGCCGGCCAATCCCGCTGGCCACTGAGCCGGGACGCGTGCCGGCCTCGCTGGAGATTGCCGGCATTGGGCTATCGGGGATGACAGGCGGACGCCTGCGCACCTCAGCCCTGAAGCCGCTCGCCACCTCGAATACCGGCCTGATCATCGCGAGGACAGTCGGATCGAGCGCCTGCTTCGGCGATTCCGGCGGTCCCGTGGTCGGCCGGGACCGGCGCGGCGTCTACGTGGTCGGCGTCGCCAGTGCCGTCCTCTCGCGCGACCCGCCCTGCGGCAATTTTCTTGTGGTCGCCCCAGCCGCACAGGTGTTCGCGACAGGCGGATGACATCGCAGACCGCGACAGACGACGCCGCACTCAATGCCTAAAGATTGGCGCCGCACAAAAACGATAAACTTCTAAGGAAGTTGGTGAGCGCGCTGGGACTCGAACCCAGGACCTACAGATTAAAAGTTATTGAGCGATCAGATAAACGCAACAAAATCAATGTCGTCTGTGTCCAAGGACCAAGACCGGAGCGCGCGTCTGCGGGCATCAGAAGGCGGGGTTTGGACA
Source organism: Methylobacterium gnaphalii (assembly GCF_007992215.1). Lineage (GTDB taxonomy): Bacteria > Pseudomonadota > Alphaproteobacteria > Rhizobiales > Beijerinckiaceae > Methylobacterium > Methylobacterium gnaphalii. The sequence goes on from NZ_BJZV01000007.1 coordinate 28,479, forward strand.
CAGCTTCGAGGTCCCCGGGCAGCCGTCCAATCTGGGCCATTTTCAACGGATCGGTTGCCGCATAGCCTACGGCATGGCCGATTCCTCAACAGGCTCGGAAGCCGAACTCGCCGCTGTCGTCGCCTGGCTCAAGCAACACAACGGCGAAACGGATTCCGCTTGGATCGACCGCCTGCGCAACGTGTTCGATACCGAGCGTGAAGGAATGCCGCCCGTAAGCCAGCTCTCCGAAAAGACCATCGAGCAGATATGGGCGCGGCATCTGCGAAGCGTGAAGCCGCGGTGACCCTCACTCTTCCGTGACCCGCTCGATCAGCCGCCCGTTCTGCTGCTGCTTCTCGTGCCAGCCGCACAGCCCGCTCTCGTTTGCGTCTCTGGCGCAGCGTCTTCGGATCTTGGTCGGCGCGCCGTCAGCGGTCCTGGCTTTTTTCTTCGTGAGGGCTTGGCAGCGGGCAGGCTGGTTCATGGCGGGGATTTAGGGCGCGGGCTTTGACGGCGGCAGTAGAAGGCGGAGGGTTAGGTGTCCGGCTTCCGGGACGATGTTGAGGAAGCGATCGAGCGGGCAGAGCGCGTCTTGGTGCTCATCTATCCGAGCTTCAGCAAGGTCCGGTCGGTTGCGACCACGGAGGATGAGGGGAGCAAGTTGTCTGGGGCTGCGGTACTGGCACTGGTGCAGGCACGGACGTGCTACGTGAGCCGCTCGGCGTGAATGCAAAAGGTCAGCAATCCAAAAGGAACAAGGGCAGTGACCGAAGGCGATACCAACAACCGATCAAATGTCCTTGAAGATAACATCCACTTCAAAAATCTCGCAGCATACACGAAACTTAGAAAGGATATCAGCGAGGTATTTCATGCCAAAACCGCAGACGCACAGAAGTTGTCGACGGAATTCAGTAAACTGATTATTACAAATTTGCAGTTTATCAATGCAGGAGGATTGCTTGCGGTCCCCAGTCTGTCGACGAGCTTTCTCGGCCTATCTCAGCTGCAGCACTGTGAAAAAATGCTGTATCTCGGCTTGCCGATGGCAATATTCACTATCGGGTTACTCAGTGCATCGCTTTCGGCGCTGTTTACGTACTTTAACTACCAAGCTGTTGCACAGAACAATATGTATATTGCTGCCGAAGCTCTGCATGTTGTAGACGAAGCGCTACCGAACATGCCGCCCGAAATTCGTGCGTCTAATGAACTGACGAAACGAGAAGTTTCTTCGAAACAGGCCATCTCTCAACGTTCAATACGCCGAAACTACTACTGTGCTTTCATCGCGGGGTGGACGTCGATTGGATCGTTTATTGCCTCCTGTATTCTCTTGGCGGCGTTCTCTAGATAAATAAGAAACAGATCGCCAATGCGCTTCCCGATGCCTAACCATCCATTTGATTTCGAAATACCGGATGATTGGCTCAGCGGTCTCTCGCTCCCTACTACTGTTGTTCCAGCATTAGCATTCCTTCCATCATCGCAAAGCACAGCTATCCCGCTTATTGATATTGAGCCCCCTCGGCGCGTGCCGTGGGTCGAATTAGACTGGCGAGGATTTAACCGAGTGCGATTCGTCCGAGTCCTAACAAGGATGATCTCGCGACAGGCAATCGACCCGGTGCAGGTCATAAAAGTCCTGCGGCCGGAGTTTCCGCCCTACCCATACGAATATCGAATCTGCAACGGATACCACCGCTACTTTGCATCCATTGTTGCGGGATTTGACTGTCTTTCTTGCAAGGTCGTTGAGTTCTGCGACGTCGAATAGGGATGACCACAGGTTTGGCGCGCTTTCAGGCCAGTGCGACGGGTAATTCGTCAATCCGCGTTGTGTAGCGCGGCGTCCGCATCTCGAACTTCGTCGACCAGCCGGCCCGGGCCCGCTCCAAGCCAGCCCGGGCCGGAACAACGGCGCCGCGGCCGAAGCGGGCGTTGCAGGCATCCATCGCCGCCATCACAGCGGCGCCGTGCTCGCGATCGAGCTGACCGATCAGAGCGCGCTGGCTCGCCGCCAGCGGCACGAGGTCAACGGTGATGACGCCAGCCTTGCTGTATCGCCAGGGCGGGTCGCCCTGCGGACGCCAGGTCCGCGCGACGCCGTGCAGCGCCGCCTTGATCAGGACCATGCTGTCGTTCGAGGCTTCCGGCAGCGTCACCACCGTCGAGACCGAGCGCTGCGGACTGTCCCGGTCGTGCTCCGAGGTGTGGAAAAAAACGGTCACGTGGTCCGTGCCGAGGCCCTCACGCCGCAGCTTCTCGCCGAGGCGCGTCGCATGGGCGGCGACCGCTTGCTCCAGGCTCTCGCGGTCCTCGATGCGGCTGCTGAACGAGCGTGTCACCGCGCAGCCCTTACGTTGGGCCGGCACCTGTTCAAGCGAGAGACACGACAGCCCGCGCAGCTCGTGGATCATGCGCTCGCCGACCACGGTCAGCGCCTTGCGTACCGGACGCGGGTCGAGGTCGCGGAGATCCGCGACGGAGTCGACGCCCATCGCTTCGAGCTTCGCCAGCGAGGCGCGGCCGACGCCCCAGAGCTCGCCGACATGGATGCGCGGCAGCCAGAAGTCGTAGACTTGTCGGTCGGTGAGATCGCAGACCCCGCCGAGTTCGGCGACCGACTTGGCAATGTGATTGGCGAGCTTCGCCAGCGTCTTCGTCGGGCCGATGCCGACGCAGGTCGGAATGCCCGTCCAGGCGCGGACTGTCGCGCGGATGTCACGGGCCAGGGACTGCCGATCGCGCTCGAGCACGTCGGACAGATCCAGGAAGCTCTCGTCGATCGAGTAGACCTCGACGCGCGGCGCGGCGCTCCGATAGATCGCGTTGATGCGCGCCGACATGTCTCCGTAGAGGGTGTAGTTCGACGAGAACACGCGCACGCCCTGCGCGCGGCAGAGATCGCGGATTTTGAAGTAGGGGTCGCCCATCTTGATCCCGAGCGCCTTGGCCTCGGGAGTGCGGGCGATCGCGCATCCATCGTTATTGCTCAGCACGATCACCGGCACGCCGGCGAGCTTGCCGTCGAAGACCCGTTCGCAGGAACAATAGAAGCTGTTGCCGTCGATCAGCGCGATCGCGCGGCTCACCGACGGCCCCGGGCGAGTGGCCGCAGCAGGCGCAGCGCAGTCGTGACCACACCCCAGACCGCGGCCTCGCCGATGTCCTCGATTGCCGTCGCTGGCAGATCAGGATTGTCGAAGGCGAGGACCGCCCGGTTGCCGTCGAGCTTGTAGCGCTTCAGCGACGAGACGCCGTCGATGATGGCCAGCACGATATCGTCGTGAGCGGGCTCGACGCTTCGGTCGACCACGACGATGTCGCCGTCGTGGATGCCGACACCGATCACGCTATTGCCGGATACCCGCCAGAGGAAGGTCGCCGGCGGATTCGGGACGAGCCATCGCGGCAGGCCGAGCGCCTCCTCCAGGAAGTCGTCGGCGGGGGAGGGGAACCCGGCGCAGACAGCCGGCCCCATGAAAGGCACATCGACGCTGCCGCGGCGGCCCAAAGGTAGGTCGTCGAGGCTGACGATGTGCACCGATATGTCTCCGAGTGAAGTGGTAGAGCCTGCTGAACGTTGCAGGCGGCCGGACGCGCGAGGCACCGCTAGTTCGGATCACTGGGCTCACCGGAGCCGATGGTCCTGAGTCGATCGCAACCGGCCTGCGTGAGGAACCATGCAGTCTCGCCGCCAGCGAGGATGCTCGGCCTCACCTCGACGTAGCCGTACACGACGAGCATTGGCACGACGCGCGGGTAGGCCTTGCGACGAAGCCCGGCTGGATTCACCTTCAGCGCGCGAAGGGCACTGATCTGCCGCCGCTTGAGCGGCGGCCCGCCCGTCACTGCTCGGCGGACGAGCCGCGGGTGTAGCCGCGCGAGACGAACCGCGACTTCCGGTTCAAGCGCCGCTCGACCTCACAGAGATCTGCGAGGGCATCGCGCACGACGAGCCGCAGCGCGACCGCCGGATTGCCATCGGCTCGCACCAGATAGCTGTCGATAATCGCGTCAGCTTCAGTGATTTCCTCTGCGGCCACTCCCATCGTCCCGACTCCCCTGCTAAGAACAGAAAGAGAACAAACAGACCTGGCGGCTTCGGGTCAAGGCGACCTTTTGGGGCCTGTGGAAAGCGGGGACGAACCATGGCGATCAAGACCACGCACCTTGTGCAGAGCTTCATCATCAAGCGCAAAAAGCTGATCCCCGGCGACCGCGAGGTGTCGCCGACTGAGAGCGGTGCGCTCAAGCGTGCCGAGGCGATGGCAAAGCGAATCCCCGGCACGGCCGCGATCCGCGTGATGGCCGACGACGAGACCGGCGAGTTGGAGAGCGTGTCGATCCTCGGTCAGTTTGGCGAGGTACCTGACGATTTTGCCGAGCAGCTGCAGGGATGATGCGCTTCGTAGCAATCTTCCTGGCTGCAGCAGTTGCTGCGGGAGGATCAGCAGCTGTTGAACCGATCATGGGTCGTGCCTCGGTCATCGATGGAGACACGATCGAAATCCGCGGCACCCGCTTCCGCCTTCAGGGCGTCGACACGCCGGAAAGCGCGCAGCTCTGCAAGGACGCGTTCGGGCGAGATTATCGATGCGGTCAAACCGCAGCGCTCGCGCTTGCGGACAAGATTGGCCAGGGCAACGTGTCCTGCGCGCCGATCACTACGGACCGCTACGGTCGCACCGTTGCGGTCTGCTTCCTCGGCCAGCTCGACCTGAACCGGTGGCTTGTCGAGCAAGGGTTCGGCATGGCGTACCGGAAGTACTCGACGGCTTACGTGCCGCAGGAAGAGGAAGCCAAGGCCGCCAAGCGCGGGATCTGGCAGGGCGCTTTCACGCCGCCGTGGGACTGGCGGAAAGGTGATCGCATCGGACCAGAGGGCTTGGTCGTCCGTCCGGAGCACAAGACTGGCGCCTGCGATATCAAGGGCAACATCAGCCGAAAAGGTGATCGCATCTACCACCTGCCCGGGACACGCGCCTACGAGAAGACGGTGATCGACGTAAGCCACGGCGAGCGCATGTTCTGCTCGGAAGCTGAAGCTCAATCTGCAGGTTGGCGGCGAGCCCGTCGATAACTTGGAGCATTCCGATGAACGACCTCGTCAAGAACCTGAAGAGCTGGTGCGAGGATCAGCGCCAGATCATGGCCCGCTCAGTGGAAATGATGGAGCAAGGCATCCTGCGGACCGGTGAGCGTCGCGACAACGGCGAGCTTAAAGACACCACGCAACAGTCGCTGGCAGACAACCGCAGGTCGATCGCCGAGCTCGATGATCTTCTAAGGCAGATCGACGAGGATCATCCGGCCTCCTGAAACGCAAAAAGCGCCCGCCACCCCGGGGAGGGGCAGCGGGCGCGGATCGCGTCGGCAGAGCGAGAACCTGGACTTACGGCGACGGCCGGTTCCAGCTCGCGACGCGAGGGTGTTGGCGGACGTCAGATCAGGGTTGGCGCAGTTTCTCGATGCGCGAGCGAAGCGAGGTGGCCTCCGCGTCGAGTACCGAAAGTTCGTCGTTGATCTCGGCCGAACGGCGATCGAGCGTGGCCCGGCTGGCGACGTCGGCTTTGGCGATGAGGCTAGCGGTAGCTCGGCTCTCGTAGCGCAGGCGCGCTTTCTGCTGGACGACGGATGAGAGCTGCAGGTCGAGTGTCGTCGCCGTAAGGCCCTCGATCCTCTTGGCCGTTGAGGCATTCGAATCGTCGATCGACTTCTGCACCGCGGTGATCTTCCCTTCGACGAAGGTCTGCGTCGCCGGCAGCGGGCCGCCCCAGGCGACGTATGCAGCGATCACCGCGCCGCCGCCGGTGAGCATGGCGGAGCCGTTCTTCACGTACTCGACGACGAGCGCGACAGCTGGATTGATCATGATGGCCCCCAGGCCGAGGAGCGCCGGTTTTCCGGTCGCTCGAGAACGAAAAGGCCCGCGAAACTTTCACGGGCCTAAAGCGTGACGGCATTACGCCTTCAGCAGCCGGGCGGCGCCCGCGCGGGCTAGTGTGGTGAGGGGCGAGGAGACGAAGAAGGCGGTCAGGATCACGCTCTCGACGGGCACGTACTCAGCCGGCAGCGGCGTGACGGGCCAGCCCAGGGCGAAGGTGTGCGAGATGCACGTCGCTCCGAAATGTACCGCCGGCGGAATGCCGATCCCGTAGACAAGCCCCTTGAAGGCCGGCGCGATCGCGGCCTTCGCCTGGTTCGCGGCGATCTCCGCCTGGACCATGGCGATAGCCGTATCCTTGTTCGCGGCCGTCGACGCATCGAGATGCTGAAGGATCGGCTGCAGGATCGAGTTGCCGAAGACGCCGAGGATGCCCTTGGCGATGATGCTCCACCCGCCGGTGAAAAGACCGAGGAGCCAGTTCATGGGCGCGGGCCTCCGGGCGGCAGAGCGCGGCCGAGGCCGAGCGCGTAAGCGTGGGACATGGCCCGAGCGACGGCGAGCAGCGCAGCCCACTTCGCGCCGGGCATCCAAGCCGGCAGGAGCGTGGTGACGTCGACGCCCGCCAGCGCGTCGAGCATGTCAGGGAGCGCGATTACCAGCGCGAGGAAGTAGACCTTCCAGCCCCTTACGGCTTCGGCCCAACGATGCAGGCGCAAGCGCGCTCGGAAGAGGGGGCGGTCGAACATCGTCAGGCCTTCAGCGCGTTGTGGACGGAGGAATAGAGCCAGTTCAGCGCGCCCTTCGTGGCAGCGCCGGTCGCCTGTGCTCCGGTGCGGAGAATGCTCCCGGACGGCGCAGGCTGAGCAGCGACAGCCATCGCAGCGGCGGTCGGAATGACCGAGTGCTCGGCCGCGCGCAGAGCGTCGACGAAGTGGCCGCAGTACGCGGCGATCAGGTCGTCATCGTCGGTACCGTTGATGATGTGCCGAGCGCCGACGGCGTCGTACCGGCCGCCGCTGAAGTAATCCGCAAGCTTCTTGCCGGTGAACCAGCCCTCGATCATGCCGTAGAACAGGATCGCAGCCGCCACATCGAGGCGCATCGCGAGTGCGGGCGTCTTCACCAGGTCCTCGGCCTCGGAGATGATCTTCAGCTCACGCAGGCGCAGAGTCGCTTTCCGATAATTGTAGTCCCAGGTCAGCTGCACGAAGCCACGGCCCCAGAAGCCGGTCGGCCCGTACTTCTTGCCCCTGCCGCGGCCGTATTCCTCGATCGGCTGCATCGTGCGCGCCGTCTCGTGGAAGGTGGTCGCCAGCGAGTAGCCGAGCGACGTTGTGCCGAGCAGCGACGGCGCCGCGTCGAGGATCGCCTCCATGCCGGCGACCTGCTTGGACGAAAGGCCCTTGCCGAATGGCGCGCTGCGCACAGCCTTGTAGAAGGCAGCGCGATCAAGGCTCGCGGCCATGGAAGTCTCCGGATTGTCGGGTGACGGATTTGACTACGGGACCGCGGCGGACTTCGCGCGATATAAAAAGCGGCGCCCTGGCAGCGGCTTAGCGCGTGGGCGAGATTTGCGTGTGATTTGACCGGATCGGCCGATAGGTGCCGAACACCCGATCCCAGGCCGTCGTCACGACACCGAAATTCGCCTCGACGCCGCGGTGATGCGCGACGTGCCGAAGCTTCAGCGCGTAGAGCGGATGAGGGAGCGTGAGACCTTGAACCGAGATCGTGGGCCCAACCCGCCAGTGGTGCACGGCGTGGTGCGCGGTGATGTAGGCAAGATATCCGAGCACGAAGCCGGCGAGGATCCCGGGCGGCAGCACCAGGGCGAGGCCGCCGAAGATCAGCAGCGAGTGCCAGGACGTCACGCCGGTGCGGCTGGAGGGCTTGGCGTGGTGCTCGTCGTGCGCCGGCCGGAAGAAGGGCAGGGCGTGGAAGGCCCAGCGATGCAGCACGTACTCGGCGAGCGTCCAGGCAAGTGCGCCGACAGCGACGCCGACGAGCGAGCCACCGCTGACAGCGAGCAGCAGCAACGCGATTACCGGCATCGTGACGAAGTCGGCGTAATAGGCGAGGCGACTCATCGGACCACCTCGAGGCGGACGTGGCTCGTGCCGGAGACGCCGATCGCGTGCGCCGCTCCGTGCGCTAGATCGATCGACCGGCCGGCGACGAACGGACCGCGATCGTTGATTCGGACGACCACCGAGCGGCCGTTTGCCTGGTTCGTGACCCGCACCCGCGTGCCGAAGGGAAAGGTCCGATGCGCCGCCGTTAGGCCGCCAGAGTTGAACCGCTCGCCGTTGGCCGTGCGGTGCCCCTGAAAGCCGGGGCCGTACCAGGAGGCGATGTCGGCATGCGCGGGCGCACTCGCGAGCACGAGGCAGGCGAGAGCGGCCCGCAGCACGAGGTGCTGCAGGAGCATCAGGTTGTTCCGGGTTGAGAGGGGGACGTGCGCTACAGGTGGGCGGCGATGGCCCAGTCTCGCCTTGCAGCCCTTATCGCCAGCCCCGCGGTGAAACCGAGCTCGACCGTGTGGGCCGACGTGACGATGGGATAGAACGCGCGGACCGCCGTCACCGCGACTGATAGCAGTTTGGTTCGCTGATAACCGCTATTGCGCGGCGCAGAGTCCCGGAACCGAGATCGCGAAGCTCGTCGGATCCTGCCGGCTCTCCGTGCCTGGGTTCGCCATGTTGTTGTAGTTGAAGATGTAGCGGCGCGACGTCGGCGTCCGCGAGGCGGTGTACTCGTGGGCCGAGTAGGAGGCGCCGCCTCCGCTCGTATCCGCAGACACGATCGACTGCTGATCCGAGTTCGCGGAATTGGAGTAGACGGTGTAATCGCCAACACCACTCCGTGTCACGCTCGCGATGTTGTAAGAGCTGGCAACAACTGTCGGAACGCCGCCTGAGACTGTCACGGTGCCAAACTGGCAGGGCAGATATGACTGCCGTGTCGTTCCGTACGGATTGATGACATTGAAGTAGTAGTTGCTGTCGCCCGTGAAGCCGGCGAAGTTGCCGGAGATATCGCTGTGCAATTGCAACGCGGGCGTACCCTTGGCGCCCGAGTTGTGCATGTTCGCCTGGCCGACCACGCCTGCAACCGATGTGACGAGGCCTTTCCCGGTGTCGAGGTAGAGCATTGACGCGTAGTCGTTAAGCGCGGGCAGGATGCCGAAGCCGTTGTACTGGAGCTTAAGCCCCTCGACGGTGTTGCGCGGACCACGGAAGCGGAGGCCATAGCGGTACGGCAGATCCACCTGGATCCCGCTCATGTGGTTGTCGCCGCCGAGATCGAAAGCGGCCCAGAGCTCGCCGTCTTGGCCGAAGTTGTAGAGGTGGGTGAAGGCGTGCTTGCCGTCGTAGCCCGCAAGGGTCGGGCTCGCAGCACGTCCGATGCGAACGCCTCGCCACGCGCCACCGATGGTTTCGGCATCGGTGTGGTTTGCGTCGTAGACGCCGATCTGATTGCGGGGGTCGGTGACTTCCAAATACTCAACCGCGAGGCCGCCGGACACGTAGGCTTGGCCCGCTGCCGTCGTATCGACACCCGTGAGCGAATACGTCGTCGGCGATAGGACCGTGATCTGGAAGATGCCGTTGGCGTTCGATGCGCCGCGCTGGTCAGCAATATGGACGTAAGCACCGGTCGTGAGGTTGTGTGTTCCGACGGTAGTCACGACGGCCGGGTTCGCTTGGCTGATGTTGGAAATCCTGCGCGCCAAGCGGTTCGAGTGCATTGTCTGCGCGACGTCGCCCGACACGAATGTGCCGAAGCTGGTTGTGTCGACGTTGCGCAGCGTGAAGGTGGTCGGGCCGGTGACGTCGATTTCGTAGCTCTGCAGCCCGAGCTGCGTCATGCCCGCGATGTAGCTCGGGAAGAAGACGACGCGCCCTGTCGAGAAGCCATGGGGGTGCGCCGTCGTGACGACGGGCGTCGTGCTCTTGGTGATCGACGCGATCGGTACGCTGGTGTCGTCACGGTCAATATCGACATTGATCAGGACATGGCCGGCGCTCGGCTGCGGTGCGGCCGGGTCGCCAAGCTGGATACCGATGTGCTTGACGTTCCGGACCTGTAGCCGCGAAGTCTGTCCTTCGAGCGCGAACGGAATCTGGACGCCGGTGTCAGCCAGGAAGTTCGCATCCCACATGCCACCAACGATGTCGGCGCGGCGTAGGATCTGGCTGAAATCGGAATCCTTGTCGCCGAACCGGATCATATGATCGATTGGCGCCATGGTCTTGATGTAGGCGCGGCGGTCAGCTTCCCAGCCGGGGGCGGCGTGGGTGACGTTATCGTAGGGGCCTACGCGCGAGTTCAGTGCGGTCGTGATGCAGTAGAAGCCGGCCGGAATGTACCAGCCAGCGCTCTTCGCGGCAGACGCCGTCATCATGGCCTGCATGGGGCCAGAGTCGTCCGAGCAGACAAACATCCGACGGTTCATGGCCGAGAGCGTGGTGCCCGGCGCGGACGCGAGGGTCAGTGTCTTGCCGTTGGCGGACACGGCCGAGATGGTGGTGATGAAGTTCTGCGCATTCGCGCCGGCGAAGGGCAGCTCGATCAGCTTACCGACGTCCGCGGCCGAGAAATCGGCATACGACATCGTAACGGTCGGAGAGCCCGCTGTGGTCGTATAGACCGCGTAGGATGCGCGCCCATCAGCCTTGGCGCCGAACATAGCAGGCGTGAGGCGGATTGAGCGGAACAGGTCGGAGAACTGACGTCCGATCGTGTCGCTCGGGGCCTGCGGCTTCTGGACCGCGCTGAGTCCGGACGCATCGCCGCTCGACCCATTGTCGTTCGACGGCAGCGTCAGGATGTCGGGCGTGGCGTTGTACTTGTTGTTTTGAAAGCGCCCGATGCGCGGACCGCCCGGGAGGTAAACATTGTTGCTGCTGTCGATGCGCGGCGCCCCGAGCTGCTGATCCGCGCATACCGGCGCTGAACAGGCGAGCGCGACGAGAGCCGCGAGAAGCGCACGCTTGAACATCAGGATACCGTCCACCGGCTCGTTCCGTTTGCGTGAAAAATCAGCTTTTGTCCGGGCACGACCATATCGATGGTTGTGCTGCCGACGATCGTCTGTCCGATCATAGGTTTGACCGTAATCGGAAGCGTCGTTGAGCACTGCCCTGTTTCATCAGCGATGTAGAGCGGTTGGCCGACCGTGTAGAGGGACGCGTCTGGAAGCGTCATGGCGATGGGATGCGTGAGGCCGACGATGCCAACGTAGGCATCGGTCGTCTGGATCGCGTAATCGACATCGTTGACCGGATGCCGTCCAACCATCGCGCCACCTGCGGGTCCGGGAGGCCCCGGAACCATGCTAGGCGGTCCCGGAGGACCTGGCACTGTACTGGCTGCACCCTGCAAGCCGGCCGGGCCTGTCAGGACGATCGGCGTGCCGGCCGAACCAGCGTTCTGCAAAACAGCCATTCGAGAGCCCGGCTAGGGAAGAAAAACCACGCCGTCGACGTGCTCGATCGTGCCGTAGAAGGCCGTCACGGTGCGGCCCTCGGCAGTGGCGAGGATGTCGTAGACGTAAGTGTTTGGCGGCAGACGATCGCGCGCCATCAGGGTCTTGGGCACCACCATGGCGACTTGGCCGCCCGTCGTTCCGACGGCGATCGTCGGCATACTGCCATCCGTGGGCGACGAAGTCGCGGCCAGAGCCACGTTCGCGGTGGTGCGTGTGAGGCGTGCCTGCAGCGTGAAAGCGATGCCAGTGATGTCAATCGGAGCAGGCAGGATCGCGATCGCGAAAGTGTCGCCGATCTCGAATGGCTTCGCGCCAACACCGCTTGCTGATGTCAACGTCAGGCCGATGCCGCCCGCGTTGAGAGGCAGCCCTACGACGCCCGGCGTCAGGACGCCGTTGGGATGTTCGATCGTATAGCGAGGGACTCCCTCGATCGACGTGATCGAAAGGATGTAATGGCCCGTCACCGCCTGCGGGGCTACAGCATCGATGATCAGCGAGCCGTTTCCGGCGTTCGCTGCGCCCGCGACGATACCGCCTTGCCCGGCCTGCCATACGCCTAGGCCATCGAGCCAGTCGGAATTGGTCGCTGTGCGGAAATGGATCTCGCGCGGCTGAATTGCCGTGATGTTCGTCATACCCATCTCGCGAGGCCAGAAGGCAGCAGATCAGATGCCGATCGTGGCAGCCGAGGTGAAAAGCTCGTCGACGACGCTGGACGATAATCCGAGCGCAGCGGCGATCTGGTTCACGTAGACGTTGTCCCGCATCCAAGTTCGGGCGTCGGAAAACCAGATCTGCGTCTGTACGTCGGCCTGGTCGACGAGTGCCTTCGCGTCGTCAAAGAGCGACTTGCCGTCCGTTTTGCCGGGGGTCAGGGTCAGCTGGATCTTGGCCTGCGCGCTCGACACGATGGACGGCACGGTCGCCGGTGGAGGCTGAGGCTTCGAGAACGAGCCGCTCACGTAGAGGTCGCTCTCCTTGACCGTGTTGGAGCAGACCACGAGTTCCTGAGCAAACGAGGGCGTGTAGACGTCGACTCCAGGAGTAAGGGTATCGTCCAGGGTGATGATCTCGCGAACGACACCGTTCACGACATGCGCGAAAGTCTGCATCTGAGCGGCCTCGATCAATACTGAATGTAAATTGCACCGTCGGCGCCGGTACCGCCCTGCTGCACAGGACCGGTGTACCAAATGCCGCCACCGCCCGACCCGGGCGCGACGCCGTCGAGCACGCCGCCGGTGTTCTTTGTCGCGGTGCGGCCACCGCCGCCGAAGGCTGAGGCAGCGCCCTGGCCGCCCTGTGAGTCGCTGCGATACGGGTTACCGTCGCCGCCGTTCGACCCATAGAGATTGCGCTGGCCGCCGGATCCGACGCCCGGCGTTCCACCAGGTGCGCCCAAGTTGCCGCCAGTGCCGCCCGATCCGCCCGTCGCCTGCATGAACGAGCCGATCGAAGTCGTTCCGCCTGTCCCGGCCTGTTCGGCATTACCGTTGGAGCCGCCAGCGCCTTTTGCCCCGACGATCAGGTTAATGACTTGGCCTGGCGTGACTGAGACCCAGCCTGCCGCGTAGCCGCCGGAGCCTCCGCCGCCAGACGCCCACGTCGCGCTCCCCGCGCCGCCGCCACCGCCACCGCCTGCCCCGACGCACTCGCAGAAGATCCAATAGACGCCGAGCGGTACCGTGAAGGTGTAGGATCCTGAAACAGCGAATGACTGAAGGTTGCGAGGGGGCGAGTAGGACGAATAGAGCCCGATGATCTGGTACTTGCCGCTCGCCGCGTCCCACGCAAACAGGCGTTTCGAGCCTACCTGAAGGTCGCCCGGCTGAAGCGCCGATCCATCGGCTCGGACGATAGGTCGTACGCCGATACCATCCGCGTTGAGCGTTGCCGCGCCTGTGTTCGTCGCCGCCGGCGCGACCTCGATGATCGTGCCGTCGACGAGCGTCGTGATGCTGGGAGTGACGTCGACGACGATCTGGTTAGCCGACCCAGTGTCCGTCCCAGCGTGAACGAGCGACTGCTGCGGCGCCACTGCCGCAGCTGCTTTTTGCATCGCCTGCCACAGCTGCGTCAGGTCATCGTTGCTCGGCTGCAATCCTGCCAGGGTGATCGCGCCGACGATCTCACGCTGCGGGAATTCTATGGCGGCAGCGCGAGGGATGGATCCCGAAATTCCAGCCGACGGGTTGCCGTCTACGTAGGGAGCGTTCGGGTTGGTCTGGTCGTACGGCTGATTGTAAAGCAATGGCTTACGCTCCGGCACGCAGCCGCGATCCGCCGCGAAAGCGGCATCGGACCGGCTGCGATCAGCGAGTGGGAGGGCTAGTAGAGAGGGACGCTTTCGGCCGGCAGCGGATCGCCACCGTGCTCGATGATCGTCATCAACCGGTCTGTGCCGCAGTGATCCTCACCGCAGCGGAAGAAGATGTACTCCTCGTAGCGAGGAGTGACGTTCTCGTAATCGAAAACGATCTCGGTCTGCGCGGGCTTGTAGCGCCGGAAGAGACACTCAAGATCAGTGGCGAGGCTGAACCTCACCATCGGATCGATGCCGCACTGACCGGATCCGGTCCGGAACCAACTGACGCGTTGACCGTAGACGCGGATCTTCCAGTAGAAGCGGATCTCAGGCGGTCCAATTTCCCAGCGATACTGCTCGCCGTTGGTGCCGGTCTGGCGGGTGTCTCCGATCCGGCTGACACCGCACATGAAGGGCGAGTACTCGACGATGCGGATGACGTAACCGAGCCGCATCGCCACCGCGTAGAAGAAGGCGCGGGACTGGCCACCTTCCGCGGTGATCTTCTCGACGAGGAGCAGGCGTCGCTCCTCGATCGTCAGCTCTTCATCGACACAGGGCTCCGGAAGGCCGAATGCCCTTTCCCATTCCGACAGAAGCTCAAGCGTCGAGCGCGGATCGGCCTCGCGCTCGAGGAGATCGGCCGCTCGAGCGTCAACCGTCGAGCCCCAGATTTCCGCCTGGCCGCGCAGAAGGCGCATCAAGTCGCTGCCAGGGTCACGAGGCCATGCCGCCCCGACGGGAAGCAGGGATGCAAAGGCCTCGGCATAGTCGTCGCCATCGCGGCGAACGTGGCGATCAGGCTCGGCCATCAGGCGTAGAGAATGTTGGCCAGCACTGCCATGTGACCGGCAGTCGGCATGACAGCATTGTCGAAGTCGAGATCGTGATGATCCTCTCCGAGGGCGCCGCTGATGGCCTCGTCGATCCAGCTCCGATAGATCGTTTGGCCTGGAGCGGCCCGATCGGCCAGCGCAGCACGCACAGCCGCTTCGATCGCGACGCGCGTCGATGGCGTGTCGCGGCTAAGATTGCGGATCGTCATCGCAAGGGGCTGCGCGAGAGGCGGCTCTACGAAGAAGTCCTTCACCGCGACTGGTCGCACCGTGTCCAGCTGGGTCCGGACCGCCAGGATGTCGTCGGCGTTGGGAAAGCCGCCTGAGTTCGCCCGCAGCTGATCGCACATAAACCGAACTGTAACGGTACCGATTCCCATTTCGAGCGGCGCGACCCATGCGCGGGTAACGCCGGGAACGGCCAAAACCCATTGCACGTAATCGTCGGCGTCACCGCCCATCGGAGTCCTGCGTATGCGCAGGAGCACGCGAACCCGCAGGTCATCGTCGCTCTCGGCATCCGCTCCGCCATCGATGAGCGTGACAGCCGCCTGAGCATCGATGCCGGCGATCGCTGCCGTCAGCGAGAGCAGCGCCCCCTGATCGCGGTTTCCGACAGCCCCGGCACTCAGGCAGCCGACATTCACGGAGCTCGCGCCATTGCCCACGAAGGTGTCTGTGGTGGTCTGATACTGCACGCCGTCCGAGGTTGCGAAGATCGAACCGGCCGGCAGCAGAACGCCGGGCGTCCCGGTGATCGAGATGGCGCCGCTCGCGTAGGTCGCAGCCTTGCGGCCGCCGAACAGGATGTTCGCCCAGCGATCGAGCCACTCCCTCTCGGCCTGATCGGGCAGGAAGTTGCGGGCCAGCCAGGCGAGATAGAGGATGTTGAGATATGCGCCGCCGGCGTTTTGATCCGATAGCACGCGCAGGGCACTGTTCGGGACAGTGGCGTCGGCGCCCTCGAGGTAGGCAGCCAGGTTGTCACGGTTCATCCGCCGGACGGCGGGAAGGTCCGGCAGCTGAAACGGCATGTGTGGTGGGCCTCAGCCTATCGGAGCTGATACAGCGACGCCCTGCCAGAGATCGGCAAAGCGCAGGTCCAGGAGCTTCTCGTCGCCTCGGAACAGCACGATCTGCGCGCTGATCGTCTCGATGCCCATGCGCACCACGGTGACATCGAGGCGGCTGGCGATCTTCCGATCCAGGAATGGCTGGAGCGCTCCGCGGATGTAGTCCTCGATCTGAACGGTGGTCGCGCCCTTGCGGGCGGCTGCACCGGTGATGCTGGTCCGCCCGAGAAGCCAGAGCTTCGAGCCGATCGGCCAGCCGTCCCAGATCTCGGCGGCGTCCAAGTCGCCCCACCAGCCGCGGCGATCAGTGTCCCGAGTATCCGGCAGCGCGTCGTCAGCGCCGGCGAGGGCGTCGGTCATCAGGGCGATGGTTACCGCCGTAGCGAGCTCGTCGGATGTGTCGAGCTGGCCGACGGGCGTCAGCAGGAGATCCAGCGTCACGGCCTCGAACGGCCGACCTGGCGAGGAGCCTTTAGGAGCGACGCGAATGTCCGTCATCGAATCCTCAGGCCGTCTTCACCGCCGAGCCGCCCGAGAACACGCTGGATCCGGCCAGCTTGGTCGCGGAAGTGATGTCCGAGGTCGCGGAGACCGCGCCCTTCACGTCGACGTCGCCATCCATGATGTGCTTGCCGCCGGCGCCGGGTTTCGAATGGATGTTGGCCCCATCCATCGTGAAGCTCGCGCCGTGCTTGTTCGAGACGGTCACCTTGCCCGACGGCTCCTGCACGACGCTCGAGGTGACGTTGCCGTCCTTGTCGACCGTGTTGTGGGTGATCGTCATCGGTGACGTGTGCGTCACGCCCTTCTCGTGCATCACGGTCTTCTGACCGCGGTGATCGTGGTGAGCGACGTCGCCGGGCTTCAGGTCCTTCGGCCGATGGCGCCTGTCGGCGACACCGATCGCTATCGGATGATCCGGGCTGCCGCCGAGATAGGCGATGAGGACCTCAGCCTGGTTCTGCTCCTGGTCGTCAGGCTTCAGCGGGACGCTCGAAAAGCCGTAGGGATGCCAGTGCTCCACGTTGGTGAATTGCTCGCCGAAGCGGCCACGGATCGTGACCTCCTGCATCTTCGGCTTGTCGTCGGCCGAGACCAACGTGGCGCGAGAGATGCCGAGGTAGGAACGGCGTGCCGCGTCGTCGCCGCCAGAGCGCAACGTGCTCATGTATAGGCCTCGGGTTGCGCATCGCTGGCGGATGGATTGAGAAACCCGTCGGACTGTTGCCCATCGGGGTTCTTGAGCTGGAAGGCGCCGGCATTCACCAGCTCGATCGCGGTGGTTGTCTGACCTTCGGGCGACTGCGCGTAGGTGTAGCCCCAGAGCTTCAGCCGCATCTGAGGATTGGCAAGCGGGAACAGCATCGGCGAACGCACAGTCGCCCAGTCGCCCAGGTCCCAGAGCGAGCCGCTGGGCTTCAGCCATCCCTGATAGGACAGCGTCACACGGACCCTATCCGCCTCGAGCGCAGCCGACTCCATATTGGTGCGCAGCTGCAGCTCTTTCTGACCGAGCGGCATCTCGGCAAGGACTTTACGGCTAAGCCCTAGACCGGAGCCACCCGAGAGTTGCGACTTGGCCGAGATCTCGGAGGCCTTGCGCCCAAACAAACTGTCCGAGCCGGACTGCTGCGCATTCATGATGACGTTGTCGACAGACGGATCCTCGATCGAGCAGTTCGCGGAAAGAATGTTGACCCCTTCCTGGAACATCGCTCCGTCGCCGCCGTCGCTGACGCCGGCGACGTAATTGCCGGCCTTGTCAGCGCGGAGCCACAGCCCTCGCTGCCGGCATAGGCGCGAGATCGCGTCGAAGGGTGTCTCGCCGTAGCGGATGACAACGTTCGGGAACGGCGTGTCCCAGCCGCTCGGACCGTTCTCGACGCGGAAATTCAACCCGTGTTGCTTCAGCAGGCGGTTGGCGATCGCATCGATCTTGTATCCGCGGAACTGACCAGTGCCCGCCTCGGCCGAGCCATAGACCGTCCGGCCGGCCTTGGAATAGCCGACGATCTGCACGGCGTGCCGGTTTGAGTCGAAGGCCGCCTGCCGCGTCTTGATGTAGCCCTCTTGGATGACGACCTGGCCGGCCATCGCGATATCGACGCGCGAGCCGGGCAGGAGCCGCTGGAGGAGCTTGTCGCTCGGCTCGGCGCAGGTCAGCCGGAAATTGCGCATCCACTCGGCATCCCAGGACTGGCTGACCTCTACGGTCAGCCAGTCGCTATAGGTGCCGCCCTCGGTGCGGACCTCGCAGATCAGATCGGCGCTCGGCATGGGTCAGTTCGACAGTGCGCGCCCATCGGCGGGCATGAAGAGCGGATGGACAACCCCGCGGTTCTCGGCGAGCAGCTCGCTGGACCGGCCGGCATCGCCGTAGAGGCGGTTCGCCAACGCGAGAAGCGGCAGCCGCGCGCCGAATGCGTAGGTCACCATTCGAGGCAACGGACGCGCCCGGCGCGTCAGATCACGAACGACGGCGGCGTGGAGCGCCGTCAGAGACCGCCAGACGCGCTGGTCGAAGCGACCGGCCGCGAAGTCTTCCGCCAGTTGGAAGGCAACGTTCACGCGCGCCAGGGCGTCGTCGATGTCCTGGCGGCTGGTGAAGGTGGTCGCCGCCAGGATGCGCGCCATCTGAGCGAGTGCGTATCTCGCCGCCGTCTGGGCGACACGCTGAACCGGAAGGTCAGAGTCCGTCACCGACTGTGCGACCGCGCGAACCCGATCCATACCCGAGAGGGTGGCACCCGCGGCCGTGGCAGCCTCGAAACACGCTCGAAGTGGCGGCCCGAAGGTTCCGGCTTGGACCTGGTCGCCGGCCGACCCAGAGAGCGCACCGCAGAGCCGTCGAAGGTCTGCGCCCGCTTGCCCTGCGCCATCGCCTCCGGAGGCGATCAGCGCCTCGAGGACGGACTGCAGGGCAGCGGCGGCGCGGCGGCGCTGCGAGTAGGTCATGCGATCAGAGCCAGTCGGTGTCGTTGCCAGCCGAGAGATCCGTGTCGTCCGAGAGGGTCGACGCGGCTGTGTTTGCGGCGGCCTGGGTATTTTCGGTGAACAGCTGAGACGTCGAGCCGCCGGCGTCGACGAAGCTGATTTCGAAGCGAGCGATACCGCCCTGCTCACGGGTCTCAATGCGCGAAAACGGAGCGTCAGGGCGCATGAACATGCTGCCGAGCGTCGGCAGGATGAGTGTGCCGCCGCCCTCGCGGTTCAACGCATCTTCGAGCGCTTCCGCCTGATCGGTGTAGTCGTCGCCGATGACGTAGGCCGAGACGACGACGCGAGTGACGCGCCGGCCCAGGTCCTCGTCGAGCGACCGCTCAGACTTGGCAAACTCGTACGTGAAGCCGCGGCGGCCGCCGAAGCGGGTGTTCGCCTCGATCCTGAAGGGCACGCCCCGGAAGGACGGCGGTCGGAGCTCGTCGCGCCAGGACATAAGGCCTCGATTGCGGTCTCATCTCGACATGCTTGGGCGGCACGCTAGGATCGCGACATGCGATACGCAGTCCTGTTCGTTTTGCTTTTCACCGCTCCTGCGAGCGCTCAGAGCGTGCCGTTCGATAAGCTGGATCTAGCGAGCGATCTCCGATTTACCGCTACGCATTGCTTCGCTCTGAAAACCGACTGGGATGTCTTCAGGCGATATCTTGGATCCGAGGGCGTCCCGTTCGATGTGTTCAATCCGAACGCGATGGAAGCTGGATATATATCAGCCGCCGACCGTAGCCATGAGCAGGATCTACAGGCTCTCGGTGCAAATGCTTACTGCAAGCGGAAATACACCCGCTACTACAATACAGGCATGTTCCGTCAGCTTTCGCCAACAGAACTCGGCGAACTGAATCGGCTTCGTCGCTTAAACGGTGGAGACGAGATCAAGCCATTCGAGTGAGATATGCCAACCTCAGGCTCGGCCCATATCCATCTGTGATCGGCCATGTGAGACGGAGGTCTCGCGGAAGAGCCCGGCCATATCGTGTTTGACCTTGGTCCCGGCTGGCCCATCCACCTTGATGTGAAGGTAGCCGTTGCCGCCTCCGCCGCTTCCGCCAGCGGGTCCTGAGGCCGAGCCACCTCGACCGTAGACCCGGTCCATAAGCGCGTCGCCAGCCTTCGACCACGGCTTTGTCTGTTCGAAACTATCCCCCATCACGTGGCCCGGGACGTTCTTGTCGCCGGCCATTGATTTGGGTTTGAGAACGCGCGGCGCTCCGTTGGGGAAGACACCGCCATCGTCGCCGGTGGCTACCGGGCCCTGCTGCGTCGGACCGACCCGCATGGCGTTCTGCACCGCGCCTGCGCGGTGGTTCACGATTGCGGGGGACTCGAACTCCCTCGTGATGGCGTTGGTGTCGGCAACCGCGTTGCCAGAGCCGCCGCCCATGAGGATGCGGCGCGTCTGCCGATACCGACCTGACATGGCCTCATGCGCCATGTAGCGCATCTGACCTTCGGCCGAGTTGTGCGCATAGCCGTTGGCCTTCAGCCAATTTAGCATGTTCGTTCGGCGGCCGCGCCCTGGGCTAGGATCACGCGCGCCATAGATGCCGTAGCCGGTGCCGTGATCATGCGACTTATTCGGATCGAGACCCGATTCCATCGTGGCCTGACCGACGAGATGGGCCGCCGCCTGGCGCAGGTTCGCTTCCGGGACACCTTCGCGGCGGAGCTGGTCCATCGCGTAAGCCATCATCTCGCCGGTGCGAGCGGCCTTCGCATTGCCTCGGCCGGATCCACGCGGCGTCGCGACTTCTCCGTTGCCATCGCCTTGGTTCGAGGAACCGAAACCGCCCCCGTGCATCCCGCCGCCGACATCGGGCGCATCCGGCGCCATTCTTGCCCCGGATCCGCTGGAGCCGGACCCGCCGCCGGACCCCAATCGGCTGCCCAAGGGTCCGGTCGCGCCTGACAAGGCGCCCGAACCGCTCCACGCGGCCTTCTGGATCAGGCTGGCGGAAGCGAACCCGGTGGTGCCGGAACCACCAGAGAAGCTCTGCTGCTGGACCGTAGCGCCTTCCTGCCGGCGCTTCTCCATGGCGCGATCGACGCCACGCTCCGCACCGCGGGCAATCGCCTCCTCGAGCTTCTTGATTTCGTCGTCGTCGCCGGCGCGATTGTTCTCGAAGTACCGGCGCTGGAAGCTGCCCTCGGGCAGGCCCTTGATGCGTCCGTCGAGCTCCTGGCGATGCTTCTTCAGGTACCGGAGTCGCGACTTGGGATCGCTCGGATCGGTCTCGATGGAATCAGCCATGCCCTCCATGAGGGTTGCCGCGCCGCCCAGCGCCGGACCGAGGACCTGGTTCTTGAGCCGATCGGCGGCCGCGCTCATACGGCCAACGCTCTGCTCAAAGCGTTTCGCCGATTCCTCGGTATCCTTGTTGAGGTTGCCGATCTGCTTCTGGACCTCAGTCAGCGCCTCGCTGAACTTGCCACCGAGCGCACCACCGATCCGGGCGACATCGTCGGTCCCGAACAGCATGCGCGAGACGCGCCGGCGCACCTCCGGCTCCGGAATGGCCTGGATGCCGTCGACGGCCTTCTTCAGAGCGGCGTCCATGTTCGGCGCGCTGATTAAGTCCTCGGCGAGTTTGCCGAGGTTCATACCCTGCAGGGAGCTATACGCCTCGCCCCATCGGCGGCGGAGGTCGAACATCGTCGTGGCGAACGACGAGACGGAGCCCTTCATCGCATCGGCAGATACGCCGAAGCGTTCCCCAAGCGAGCCGAAAGCCCGCAGCTTGTCGATCGTCACGCCCGTCTCGCGCGACAGCATCGAGAGCTGCTGCGTCGAGCTTGAGAATTTAGCGATCGCGGTCACCATCCCGCCGACCGAGAGCGCAGCGGCGAAACCGCCAACCCCGATCTTGCTCAGGATCGGATCGAACCCGCTTAGGACACCGCGGAACTTGTCCACCTCTTCCCGGGCGGCTTTCCAGTCTTTCCTCCAGGTATCGGCATGCTTGCCGGTCGCGTCGCTGACCCCCTTCAGCTCGCCTTTCAGCTTGCCGAGCGGACCGGTGTACTGGTCCTCGACTTTGGCGACGATGCGCAGGGTATCGTCAGACATCCTCGGCCTCGTTCGCCGGCGGCCGCGGCATCACGGCCAGCGTGCGGCTCAATAGATATCGGACGGTCGCCGGCGGCATCGATCCGGCAGGCTTCGAGAACGCCTGAGATTTCAGGACGAGGTGCAGCCTCAGGGCGTCGTCGACGGCATGGGCGGCTGGGCCGCCATGACGAAAAAACGGCTGAGCACCGTGCCCAGCGCAAGCAGGTCGCGCGCGGGAAGCTTCTTCAGCGTCGACATCGGCACGCCGGCGAGCTTCACTACCAAGGGAAAGAACTGCCGCTGGTCGAGGCCCTCGAGTAGATCATGCTCGAGCACCTCGTCGCCGGTCGGCTCCCGAAGGACAAGGACCTGCGTCTGCTCGCCGTGAGCCTCGACGACCTTCGACAGCTTGAACTGCAGCGGCCAGTCGATATCGCGCGGATCACGATGGGGAACGTCGTTCGCGTCTGCCATGGTCAGATCTCGTCGCAGGAGAGACCCTGCCATTCGACGGCGACCTTGCCGTCACCGGTGCTGATCTCGTGAGCGGACACCGTCCACGCGCCGCGCAGCACGTAATTCTTGCCGTTGGCGAGCTCGGCGGTCACGGTTTCGTCGACCATTGCGTCGAGCTCGGCGACCGTCAGGCCAGCGGTGGTCGAGAGGTCGCCCTTGATGAAGGGGACACGTGGCGTCTCGATGAACCCGTGAACGCCGTCCTGACCAGCAACGCCTTCGCGCTTGGTGTCGGATGGCGAAACGACGAACGACCCGCGCAGGTCGTATTGCTTGCCGTTCACCTTCACGTAGGCGACGCCGGCGAACCTCTGGCCCATGGCCGGACCTCCAAGAAAAAGCCCGCCTCAGAGGCGGGCGTCGGGATGGATGGGATTGGTGAGCGGGCCGGCTACGCCGTGGTCAGCGGAAACTGCAGCCGGAACTGCGCGAGGATGTTCAGACGGCGCAGCTGGTTCACCAGGTCCGGCGGATCGACGATCTCAAGCGTATTCGGCTCGGTACCGCGCTTCACCACCAGGTTGGCGATATAGCTGTCCGCGTTCTCTACCAGGCCGTCCGACTCCATGTCGCGGTATTCCACGACAAGTTCGGCTTTGATGGTCAGCGGCGAAACCGCCAACTGGCCGGCGCCGAGGCGCGTGCCGTCGTTCACCAGCTTGTGTCGCGGATACTTGTTCGTGATCGCCTGGCGCATGCGGGTATATCGCTCGTCGAGCGTGGCCAGCGTGGTGACCAGTTCGAAGGCGTTGTCCGCCTGGCCGTAAGCATTCTTCTGGTAGGCCGTCTGTTCGCGCAGGATCACCGGGACGTTGGTGGTGCCGCCGTAGAGATCAGTCCCCTGGATGGCGAGGCCAAGCTGCGCAAGCGCGTTGAGCTGGCTCTTGTTCCACCGGACCTCCTTCGGAGCCGGCAGGACGCCAACGAGCGGCAGCGTCTGCAGCGGCCGGGCAGGATCGGCATTGATCGAGAAGGCGGCCTGCGCGGTGTAGGCGGCACACCATTCCCAGATGGGGGAAGGGCTCTGCAGCTCGAAGGCCAGCGGCGAGATCAGTGCGGAGTTGTTCGTCGGCCCCCACAGCGACACGTCGGAGTAGCTGCCGCGCTTGGCCGAGAAGATCTGGCCGTAGCTCTGGCGATAGGGCCCCCAGCGTCCGCTGTCGGTGAAGCCGTATTCCTGGTCCCAGACCGCATAGGATCCGGAGTCGTTGAACGGCAGCCCGACGAACTTGTAGGCCGCGTCGCCCAGCGCAGCGATCGCCGAGGTGAAATCCGGCGTGCCAGTGCCGCCAGCAAGGACGTTGCCGCTCGGGTAGGTGAGGGCCAGTCCGGCCGGCAACACCTCGCCGCCGTACCGGCCGCGGTAGCTGTCCTGGACCCGGATGTCGTTGCCCGAGAGCCCCTTCCACTTGCAGGTCAGATTGACCTTGGCAGTGTTGCTTCCATCGACGGCGGCGGTCACCGGCAGGTCTGTGGCCGCCGTGATCGCGGCAGCTATCTTCGTCGCGATCGTCGCGGTGGTGTCGGCCGACACGATCCCGACCGGGACGAGCTGGCCGGCGATGTAGAGCGGAAGCGTCCCGGCGACGCTCGGCGCAGCCGTAACTGTGATTGCGCCCGTGGCCGCGACGCCGCTGGACGGCTCCGGCACGGGCAGGCAGTAGACCGGCACACTCGTGACGCCCAGGAAAAGCGCCTTGAACATGCGCGCGAGCATCGAGCCTGCCCCGAACTGGACATCGGCGTCAGCGTTCGTGCCGTTCGCGACGGCGACGTTCGGGGTTGCGGTACCGGCCGACGTCGGATGTCCGACGAGCAGAATCCACTTCAGGTTGGTCGGACTGCCCGCTTGCGACGGATCGATCTGAACGTTGGGGCCCGGGATCTTGTAATTGTCCGGGATGCTGGTGATGCCCATCGCAGCCTCACTCCTTCACGGCGGTGGCGGGGGAGGCGGCTCCGGCCGGCTTCGATGCCTTGACCGGCTCGACCGGAGCGCCGGCGTCGTGCAGTTCCTCCAGGAGGCGGATGCTGCCTTCGTCGCGTAGGCGGAACGTGAACTGGTCGGCGGGCCAGCGGGCGGTGCCGTCGGCCTCGAAACCGAGGCCCGAGGGGAAGTGCTTGAGCGCAAGGAAGCGCTCCTCGGTCGCCTCAAGGGCGACCGTGGCTTGGGCGGCCATGGCTGTCTCCGGATGGGGCGGCGAGGCCGCTAGTCGTCAGAAAATTCGATGCGCCCTCGGATGGCGAGGGCCTGCGCGGAGGAGCCAGCCGGCCTTCCGCTGAAGGTGACGAGTTCAAGCTCGTCGTCGAGGACCGGTTTGTATGCCGTCCGCGACCGGAAGGAGATCTCGAGGCGCCCTTCGGCGAAGTACGTCGCGCCATCCTGCGGGAACAGACGGCCGCGGCGAATCCGGGTCACTGCCTCGAACAGTGGATAGCGCTCCGGATCGTCTGGAGCCTTCGACAGGTCGACGCCGCGCACGAAGGTCGGATCGCATAGGAGCGTCGAGCGGATTCGGTCGACGAGATCGTCGAGGTCCGCGTCGAGAACGTCCGGCATCTCTTCACCCGTCACGAGCGAGATGCCGACCGTTATGTTCGACAGGAAGCGGGGCTCGCCGACATTGTCGTCGTCCTCCGGCGTTTCTGTCTCGTCGATCAGGATCACCAGAAGGGCCGGGAGATCGCTCTCCTGCAGCTGCGGCCGCGGCTGTCGGCGGACCGAGGCTACGGGAAGCCAGGAGAGACCTGAGAGCCGCTCGACGATGGCCTCGCGGATCAGGGTCGAAGGCGAGCTCATTGCTGCGGTTTTCCGCGCTTCAGGGTCAGCACGGCGCCGCCCTGGCCGTCGAGGTCAATGTCATCGATCCAGAGCGAGCCCTCATCCGGATACGATCCGGCGGCGGGGATGCGCAGGACGGCGCGCTTCTCAGGCGGATATTTCCAGTCCGACAGACGGATGCCGAACATGATCACCGAGGTGTTGAGACTCTCACCGCCCTCGAGCGCGATGTCGACAGCGCGCTTCGTCCAGACACCGGTAGCATCGAACGGCTCGCGAGCGGGCTGCGAGGCGAGAGGTGTCACCGTGACCGGACGCCCAAATGCGCCGACCGTTGGTCCGAGCACCAGGGCGCTGAAGTCGATCACGGCGGCTACTTACTTCGCCGGCGGCGTCTTGAGCTCGGCCGCGGCCTTCGGCTCCTCGTAGAGCTCGGCCTTCCCGGCGGCGATGAGCGCGTCAGCCTCGTCTTCGTCGATGTCGATGATCGAACCGGGCGCCTTCTCTTCGACCTTGTAGTCGCCGGCGATGCGGTTGCTGAACGCGTCGAACTCGAACGGCTTGTGGCCCTTGGCCGGGACGTGCAGCGTCACCGACGCGACGATTTTCTTGGTAGCCATGTCGGCCCCTCGTTGGGTTCAGATGATGGAGGATCGGCGGCTCGATCGAGCCGCCGCTGCGAGAGACCGCGCGTCAGGCGACGGTGGCGGAGAAGGTCGCGTCGGCCCAGCCGAGCAGTGGCAGTGGCGCGGACTGGACCATGGAGAACCATGCCGACGGGTTCTTCTCCTTCCACACGCTCGGGAAGCGAGCGAGCGGGGTCAGGCCGGCATCGGCGTCCATGATCGCGCCGTAGGTGCGGATGCCCTGGCAGCCGACCGGATTGCCCATGATCACCGAGTTGTCGGGCATGAACTGCTGCACGTTGCCGGCGTCGTCGGTGTAGAGCTGCTGGTACTGGAAGCAGTCGAACTCGCCGATCGAGCCGAGATACTTCACCTCCTCGCCGAGGCCGCCACCGGTCACCTTGCCGGCGAGATCGACGTTGCCGGAGGTCTGACGGTAGGTGTTCATCACCCGCGTCACGCCCGGGCTGTTGAGGAAGTAATCGGCGGCGAAGGGGTCGAACACGACCACGCCCGGATGGAAGCCGGAGTTGCGCTGCACCGTCTTGGCCCAACCGCGCAGGTTGGCATAGGGGTCGACGCCCGTCTGGTTCCAGCGCAGGGCGCCGGTGAGCGCGACGGTGTGCGAGGCGTTGCGGTTCAGGTCGACGAGCACCGGCGGGTGGTCTTCGCCCTGGCAGGTCATGGAACCGGTCAGCAGAAGCTGCGCGGCCATCCACTCTTCGGTCCGAGTGATCTGATCGTCCTCGATCAGCATGTTGTCGAACAGCGACAGGTCGAAGCGCTGCTGCGGGGTCATGTTGCCGAGGAGCTGCTCGCCGACCCGACGCTTCAGCATCTTCTGCGGCTCGATCATGTGCATCGGCTTCACGTACGGCGGGCGGAAGCCCATCGTGGTGTAGCCGCGCGAACGCTGCGGCTTGCCCTCGATCGTCGGGACGACGAAGGGGGCGAGCTTGCGCGCACGCTGCACGCGATCGAAGTAGACCTCCTCGGTGTCGAAGGTCTGCTCCATCGGGAAGAACAGGTTGAGGAGGACGGGCTTGGCGCGGTCGAGGACGCCGAAGGCGCCGAGCAGCTGCGCAGTGGAATTGTAGTCGATCGCCATCGATCGCGGGCTCCAAAAGAAAAGGGCCCGCGAGGGGCCCTGAGACTACCGGGAAAGGGTGAGTGGCGTCAGCCGAGGACGCCGACGCCGCGAACGTAGATGTCGGAGCTGGCCTGCCGGAGGGCAGCCTGCACCTGGGCAACCGTCCAGGACGCGTCGATCACCATGATCTCAGCGGCGAACTCGCCCTCGAAGTAGGCCGGCCCGACGACGTCGGCCGAGCCGGCATCGACGGGAGCTGCGAGCACGGCGACGGGGGTCTGAGAACCGTCATTCGCGGTCTTCACGCAGGGTACGTACTTGTCGGTCGTGCTGTTACGGCCGAGCAGGGTGCCGCGCTTCAGCGGCGTACCGGCGGTGTTGGCGCCGCTGGCGATGGTGACCGAGCGATGCCGGACGGGGAACGCGCCCGCGAAGAGGGCGGTCGGGTCGTAGGTGGCGAAAACGTTGCTGGTGCCCATTGCGGGAGCTCCTTGGCTGTGCGCTGTGGGCGCCGGTTACTTCTTGCCGAGCAGGGCGCGCGCCTCGGCGGCGCCCTTGTCGTAGTCGCGGGCGTTCGGCGTGGCCGCGCGGTAGTTCTCGCCCACGCCGGCGGTCGAGGCCGCCGCGAAGGTCGTGGTGCCGCGCTGTGCCTGGCGAGCCGCGAGCTTCTCGAGCACGAGCTCCTTGAAGGCGCGTACCGAAGTGTCCTGCGCGGCGTGGCGCTCGCCGAACTTCGGCAAGCCGAACTTGGCGGCGATCGAGCGGATCTCGGAGCAGCGAGCGCGATCGGCGCGGACGGCCTCCTGCGCTGCCTCGCGGACCTCGGCTGCCGTCAGGTTCTTGCGCTTCGACGGGGCTGGCGCGGAGCGCTCAGCCTCGTCGTCATCCTCGTCCTCGTCAGAGTCACGCTCCACGTCGTCCTCGGAGTCGTCGTCGCCGTCGCGCTCGTCGTCGGAGGTCGACTCGTCGTTGTCGGCGTCATCGCCGTCACGCTCTTCGTCCTGCTCCTCGTCGCGCTCGTCCTCGTCCTCGTCGGACTCGTCCTCGCCGGCGCGCTTGGCGGCGCGAGCTGCTGCACGAGCCTCGGCGAGGCGCTTCTTTTCCGCCTCGATCTCGGCGGTGGTCTTGGCGGTGCGCTTGCCCTTCGGGGCGGTCTTCGGGGTGCGATTGGCCATGGAGGATCCCTCGTTAGCCGTTGTGGGCGGCCTCTTGGCCGGGTTGCGGGTCACGATCAGGCAGGAGCGCGTTACTGGCCCTTCGCCGGCGCCGTCGCCCTGTTCGGATCGGATCTGAGAGGCGGCATCGGCCGGGACAGGAACAGCGCTGATCTCCAGCGGCTCCCAATCCACGACGTCCCAGCGCGCCACGGTGCCGTCGTCAGCCTCGGTCTTCTCGACCTTGTGGATCCAGTAGCCGACGGAGACGTTGCGAATGACGCCTTCGCCGATCTTCTGGACCGTGTCGGCGACGCCGGCGGCCTTCGACAGCTTGATGGTTGCCAGACCGCGTCCGTCCTCGATCTTGGCCGTGCCGGGCACGACCGAACCGATGACGTTATCGCAGCCATACGAGCAGTGGCTGTCGAGGAAGGGGGCGCCGAGGTTGAGGCGCTCGAGGCGGATCGCCTTAGAGTCGACCGACAGGACCTCGTCGTATTCGGTCCCGTCCCACCAATCGTACCGGCGGACGCTCGCGCCCGTCGTCCACACGATGTCGATCGTGTTGGCGTCCGCGTTGAAGCTCTCGGAGCGAACCTCCGCGAGCCGATCGAACTGCGGCAGGCGAACGGACGCCTCGCGCTCGGCCGTGCTGCCGATTGGGCCGGCTGAGTTCGGGTTCCTCGCCGGCGTCTTCCTCTTGGACGGCTTGGAGGACGCCCTTCGCGTTGGTGCGCCGCGGGTCCGAGTCGAGCGTGATTTCAAGGTCGTCGACCTTCGTGTTGAAGGCGCGGATGCCGTCGAGCACGTCGTCGGGGTTACGCCCCTTCTCGGCCACGACGTCCTGCCATGTGCGAAAACCGTTGCGGACCTCGATGGCCGCGGTCTGGGCGTCGGCCAGCGGGTCGACCCAGGCGAATTCGGGCGGCGACCACTCGACCGGCACGTACGGCTCGTCGATGATGCCGGCGAGCCAGGCAGCCTCGCACCACCACTCCCAGATCGGCTGCAGCGCCATCTGGATGAGGATCTGCCACTGGATCGTACCGACGAGGCGTCGGAATTCGACCAGGCCGCCGCGCATCGAGGAGAAGTTGACCTCGGAGAGGTCGCCGGAGATCAGCTCGGCCGGCATGCGCCAGCCGGCGGCGATCTCCTGGAGGCTCTTGGTCTTGTACTCGCCGTAGCCGCCCACGGCGGTCGGCGTGTTGAACTTGACGTCCTTCGCGCCGTGCAAGCGCGGGATCATGCCCGGCTCGAAATGCTCCACCTCGGCGCCGTCGGCGTCCTGGACCTTGATCCCGACGCTGTCTTCGTCGGCGTTCTCAGCGCCGATCACGAAGCCGACGACGCAGGCCTCGGTCTTCTTACGGACGATCTCGGCCAGTTCGTAGTCGTTCAGCTGGTTCGTGCGCTCGATCGCCGGCGTGCCCCACGGAACGCCGCGCGTCTGGGTCCTCTGCATCTCGTAGACGTGCAGGACCTCGTCGGCCGGCACCGGCTGCGAAACCATCGGCTCACCACCGTAGAAGTACGGCAGGTTCCCGGGGTGATAGGGATAGAGCCAGTAAGCGCGGCGCTTCTGGCTCTTCATGTCGATCTCGACGCCCTGGATGGTCAGGGCGCCCTCGTTGAGCACCCCGTTGCGCATCGGGTCGAGGAAGTCAGCCTCGAGCAGCTGCAGCTCGAGCGGCACGTCGCCGGGCCCACGCTTTTTGACGTGCCGCCGGCGAACCAGCGAATCCCCGCCCTCGACCATCTCGCGGAAGAGCAGAGCCTGGAAGCCGTAGAAGTCGAGCCGGCCCGCATGGTCGCAGCGGAACGACCAGCGCTGGAACGCCTCCCAAATCTTCCGATCCCGTGACGGCGAGCCGGTCACCGGTCGAGGGATAATGCCCTCGCCGACGACATTCGAGACAAGGCTTGCCGTCGCTTTGGCCGCGAAGGGGTTGTTCCGCACCATCCATCGCGACTTGTCGCGTAGCGTGCGGGCCTCATTGTAGAGCTCGGCATCGGCCGATCTAACGGAGCCGAACCAGTTGTCGCCGTTGCGGCTGCGCATGGCAGCCTCGTAGGACCGTTTGCGCGACGGAGCGGCGGTTCCTTTCGCCGGTCCGCCCTCGGCATTCACCTGGCCCGACATCAGCGGTGACCACGGTGATGGTAGCCACGATCAAAGCTGGCGAGGCCGACAGTCGCGACGGGCTGGCCGTTCGCTCGGGCCTGCTGGCGCTCCAGGTACGCGATGACCTTGAGCATCTCGTCGAAGCTTCGGTACGACGCCGACTTGCCCTCGTAGGACACGCTGGTCGTGCCTGACGCCAGGGCAGCTTGGATCGCGGCGATCTGGACGCTGTAATCTACAGCCATGACGATCGCCTCTTCTTCGATGGCTGCCACTCGGGCGGCTTTGCGGGGGCGACACGCTTCGCGATCACCTCGCGGGGCGGAGACCGTTCGGCAGTCACTGAATCAGGCGAGCTGTCGGCACCGGCCGCTGTTGCGTCGGCTTCGTCGTCCGCATCCGGCATCTTGCCGAGCGCCACGTAGCGGCCGCTCAACGCCTGCAACCCGCAGACGGCGACATAGGCGTAAACGAAGCAGACGCCGGCCTCGTGGGCGGCTTTGGGCTTCTCCCACTCGGTGAAGCCTTGGCGGCGCACGACGAGCTTCTCGCGCGTCAGCTGCTCGAAAAATTCGCCGTCGATCGGTCGAGAGCCGGAAGCCGGTTCGACCGGAAAGTGCACGTGGCGCGGTCCGGCATCGAGCACCGCGAGCGAGCCATAGGCCCAATCGCGCGCCGCGTTGCCGCCGACCATGTACCAAGAGTTGCCGAGCTTCGAGGACGGCAGACGCGGCCAGACCTTGCTACGCGCGCCGCGCGCCTCGGACTTGCCCTTGATCGCCCAGACCCGCCTGCGGCGACGCTCGGTGCAGAAGGCGTAAGTTTCAGCGGTATGGTGACCACCGGAGTCGATCGCGGCCGCGCGGACCCTAAGCTCGGTCCCGTCTCCCTTCCTGAAGGTACGCTTCAGAAGCCGGTCGAGATCCTGCCAGACATCCGGCATTGCCGGGTCGCCGGGGATGACGAAGTGGCCGATCAGGGCGCATTCGAGCCCCGGGCCCCAGCCCCAAACCGCACCCTCGATGCGGGCGTTCGTGCCGGACTGGACGTCGCCGCCCAACGTCAGGAACGAGACCCAATCCGGGATCTCGGCGCCGTATTCCTCGCATCGCGCGAGGAAGTCTGTCGGTTTGATCTCCTGACCGTAGGTCTGCCGGTAAGGCCGGCCGAGCCGCAAGTTCACGAAAGGCTGGATCAGGTTCGCAGGATCATCCTGCGCCTCCAGCCACTCCTGGACGATCACGGGCCAGGCCGCGTTCGCGTTGAGTGACATGCCGGTCCAGAGATGGAAACCGACATGGCCTGGCACCTTCGGCACCGCTGTAGGGCGCCACTCGCCGCGCGCATCCATCCAGGCCTTGTGGCCCTCCTTGATGATGCAGCCGCAGGTGCCCTGGTACCAGACCGACTTCAGCGAGCCGTCCTCGTCCAGGTCCCACTTCAGACCGTGCGGTAGATCCTTGCCGCCCCAGTCGAGATACTGCCAGCTCGTGAGCTCACCGGCGGCGTCCGAGCACTGCGGGCAGGGCACGAAATAGCGGCGCTGGTCGCTCTGTAGCCAGAGCTTCCAGACTCGGCTCGTCTCCTCAAGGAGAGGCGTGGAGCCACGGACCTGCTTGCGATTGTAGAAGGTCTCGCCGCGGGTCCAGAAAAGCTTGAGCTTGTCGCCTTGGGTCCTGGCCCCAGGCGTCCAACCGTCGCCGTCGATCTCGTCGCCGAACTGGAAGCGAGCCGAGTAGCGGCGAAAGGCGTCGTCCGAGGCAGCGCCGACGACGCGCACCAGGGCGCCGTTCGAGAGCTGGTAGAAGGTGGCCTTGTCCTTCTTCTCGCCCGCCCGAGGCGGACGAAGCATCGCAGCGAGGACCGGCGTTTCGCGGAGCATCGGCCCGATCTCGGTACCGCCGAACTCCTCAGCGTCGTCCTCGACCGGTTGCGCCACCGCACAAAGCGTCGGATCCTGGTGAAGGTGGTAGCCGATCGCCAACGTGGCGAGCCGGGTGTAGCCGACACGCGCCGCCTTCAGCACCGTCACCAACGGCACCGTCGGGTCGCACATCGCGTCTAGGAGACCACGCTGGTACCCGTAGAGGGTCACAGGGCCGCTCTCGGCGCCTGTGCTCTTCGGGATGCGACCGTAAGTCTCCGCCCATACCGAGCCGCTCATGTGCGGCTTGAAAGTCAGGGCCTCGTCGAAGAGCCGGTCGAGCTCGGAGCGCCAGGCGTCGCGGCCGTCGGGGTAATCACCTCTCCGATGGAGGTCGATCCGCTCCGTCACCCTCATCGGTAGGATCGCGTCCAGCAAACCACCGCTGCGCGATGTCGTCGCGAGCGGCCGTGAAGGCTCGGTTCATTTCGGATTGGGCCATCGCCTCGATTTCCGAGGCGTTAGTCATGGTGGTCGCCCGCGCCGCGACCTTGCTGGCCATGTTCGACAAGCCGGTCTTCAGGACCTGGCAGAAGGTTGCCATGTCGGCGACGACGTCATGCCGAGAGACCACAGCCTTGAGCGCTTCGTCCGCGCTGATCTCGGCGACGATCGCGTTGGCGACAGCGCGGCGGGTGTCAGCCTCTTCGCGCTTGCCCTTGGTGCTCTCCTCGCCGGCGCCGGAGACGGCGTTCTCAACGGCGCGTTGGATGCGCCAGTCGATGACGGCCGCGGAGTCGAACTTCCATTCGACGCCTTTACTTCCACGCTCGACGTAGGGGCAGCCCTTCTCAACCCAGCTGTCGACAGTCGGAAGGCTTACGCCACAAAGACTTGCGAGGTCGCCGCGGTTGATCGGCCGACCCTCGAGCGGAGCGCCGGTCATAAACAACAACCCCGGTTCGAAAAATTTTCAGAGGGTGAACCCGTGCGGTCCGAATTCCCCTCGGGGGGGCACCCCCCTGGGAAGGACCCTGGATTTGGCTGCGGGCGCCTGGTTCATGCGTCCAAGCCGTCTCGGCTATATGGAAGCTCGGCCTCGCGCCGAGGCATGGAGCAGAGAGCAATGACTGACAAACAGGAGCGGATCAAAGCGCTCGAAGCTCGACTGAACTTAGTTCGCGGGCGTCTAATTGGATCCTACTCCTTCGTAGAATTCATTTTGGGCGATTTGTACGTTCGCGCCCAAAGAATGCCCGCATACAGCTCCGTCAGAGACCGGTTCCCTGTGAAGCTACGGGACAGGATCATCGGGATTGAGCAGATCTTAGACATCAGAGGTCCGCTCGATCCTTACGCCGAAAAACTGAGAGAACTGATCGGCGGCATTGCTGCTTATGCCGACCTGCGTCATTTTTTGGCACATGGTCACGGCGTAATTCGCCACGCCTCCGATCGCCATAACGTGGAGCTGAGGCTGTATAGACCACAGCCCGACAAAACCTGGAAGATTGAACTGCATACAACAACAATTGATGAATTGGAGAAGGTATACGCTCGCCTAAATCCTTACGCACATGAGGTATGGGCTTATTTTAAAGAGATTTATCTCAACCTCAATATAGATCAGGTTCAGGACACGTAGCCCACAACTAGCTTTTCCGCCGTACATCGTTGACGACGAAGCGCTCCCAGCCGGCCAGGAAGTGGCGGCGGTACGCCTCGCGGATCACGGTGCGACCTTGCTCGTAATACGGGAAGCGCTTCTGGTAGCTGACGCTCTTCACGAAGAGGAACATGGGCACAGCCCACTTCGCCTGCTTCAGGTAAATGCCATCAGGCGCCTTCTCGTGACCGCGCATCACGAAGTAGTCGAGGTTCCTCTTGCGGGTCGACCGCTTCGGGTAGTGCTTCGTGTTCTGGGCGTTGTCAGCCTGGGCTCCAAGTGCCGACAGCATCCTGGTGATGACACTGCGCGAGACGTTGCCATAGCCGTCGACCGGGCATCGCTTGCTCGGGACGGCGAACTCCGAGCTCAGCATGATCCCCTTCCGGATCAGCAGCATCTCGAAGCTCTTGTGGCGGCGTATGCCGCCGGCGACCTGCGGGCCGAGATATTTCCAGGCCGGCACGCTGCCGAAGCCTTCCTTGAAGCCGAGCTCGGCCGAGACGTTCGTCTTCGTCGCCGGCGTCACCTTCAGCGCGTTGAGCGTGAAGTTGGTCGGCCGGTCGAATACCGAGCGCATCGTCTGCTGCTCGGCCGTCCGGGCGTCCTTCATCGCGTTGGTGAGCGCGAAGGCGGCGACGAACGGCACCTGCTTCGCAGTGCGGCCGACGGCCTCGGCCCGGATGCCGAACTCGCTGGCGTCCAGCACCAGCATCGTGATCAGCGTCCTACGGTGATGGTGACGTATTCGCCCGAAATCGGGTCGAGGATGGTGACTGTCGCGAGCATCAGCGTTGCTTCTTGAAGCGCCCGGCCCGGTCGCGTGGCGGGTTCACCCCACAGCCGCCGGCGCAGGCCGGCTGGTGTCCGCCGCTGCACGGCTCCCGGCACGCTAGGATCAGAATGACGATCAGTGCCGCTGCTAGGGCGACCAAGATGATCGAATATGCCTCGGCAGGCTGCCAGAGCTGGTCCTGGACACGCTCGCGGATCGGGACGATCGCAACTGCGCCGAAAGCCGCGCCCAGAGCGGCGGCGAAAGCACTACGCAGCATGGCTGAGATGCCACTTGAGCGCGGGTACGCGCTGCGCGTCAGGCGCTTTACGAACGATGTGGATTCGGTCTGCACCAATCCGCCCGCGATGGTAGCCGGGGCCGCCCTGCGCCGTGACGTAGGTCTGGTAGCCGAGCGGCCACGCCAGACGGTCGATGATCGCTACGAAGAACCAAGGAAACATGAGGCCTACCTGGTGATGACGGGCGCAGTGCGCTCCGCCTGGCGCTGCATGGCCGGTAGCTTTGCCACCGGCTCGATCGAGAGGTCGCTGCAATCGTCGAGGACGACGACCGAGACCTGCCGGAAGCCGTGGGCGCGAGCGAGAGCCTGGACCTGGTCCTGGTACCGTTCGGCCGTCTCCGGAGAGAGCTTCGACCGCGAACGAACGACGATGATGTCGCCGTCCTCGAGGTCGAGCCGCGACACCTGCAGGTTGATATCGGTCATGGTCATTTGAGCTTGTTCGGTCGCGGCCAGATGGGCCGAAAACCGGCTCGTTTTGGTTCCGCTAAGGGGAATTATCGGAAGCGCGCTGCGCTACGAATTGGCGATCGAATTACGCTGCTTCCGTGAAACTTCGATGCACGAGATTGGCGGTTCGCGCTGATCACGCGCATGGTCGGGACGTCGATGGGCTCGACCGGTTCGGTTAACAGCTTCAGCCGAGATCGGATTGGCGCCGACGCTCCGGCACCACGAAACAGATCAAGTGTTCGGAGACGTATACGCTTGGCGGGTTCGCTGCGACCTTGCCTCCGCCGAATAGGCAATAGCGCGATCCTGCGAAACCGGCACAAAGTTTGCCGGTGCAACCAGCATCGGCAGAGGGGACATGCTGTGGACTCAGGATCGCGAAGAGCTACGGCGGCGCTTCTGGCTCGACTGAAAGAGGGTTTAGCGGCCGGGTACGATCAGTTTGTCATCGGACCGGACGAGATGGCGGCGGCGTACGGCGTCGGGGCCCAGACAGAGATCCTCCAAGACCTCGGCCCGGGGTGGCATGTGCGTTACGACGAAGGGGACTTAATCGTCAGTCGCAACATCCCGAAGGAGGCGGCAATCGATCAGGTTGAGCAGAAACTTACCGAGATCGTGCTCAGCCTCGGATAGCTTCCGTCAAGGCAGATTATCGGAAGCGCGTTGCGCTACGGACTGGCGATCAGATCACGCGGCTTCTTCGAAACTTCGATAGGCGAGTTCTGCGACCCGACCGGTGTGCGATTCCCAGCGCCGTAAGGCCGTGTCGACGTAGGTCGGATCGAGCTCGATGGCGTGGCAGATTCGACCGAGTTCTTCGGCAGCGATCAGGGTCGTCCCTGACCCAAGGAAGGGGTCGTAGACGCGATCGCCCGGCACGGTGTGGTTCAGGATCGGGCGGCACATCGCCTCGAGTGGCTTCTGCGTGCCGTGCCCGGTCTCGGAACGACGATGCGGAATGAGCCAGACCGTCGTCTGTTTCCGGCCGCCTGCCCAGCTGGCGGTGCGGCCTTTACGGACCGCGTACCAGCAAGGCTCGTGGCGCCAATGGTAATGCCCGCGGCTGATGATCAGCCTGCCCTTGTCCCAGATAATCTGAGCACGAGGCAGAAATCCTACAGCACGAAGGCTGGTCTCGACTTCGCTGGCGTGCAGCGCCGAATGCCACACGTACGCAACGTCACCCGGGAACAGAGCCCAAGCGTTGCGCCAGTCAGCGCAGTCGTCGTTCGCAACAGCACCGAGAGCACGGTTGCTGCCATTCGGCAGCACCTTCGCTCGCCATCCCGGATCGTAACTGACGCCATAGGGCGGGTCAGTCACCAGCAGGTGCGGACACTCGCCATTCAACGCGAGAGCAACGTCTGATGGGTCGGTCGCGTCCCCGCAAACGAGGCGATGGTCGCCGAGGAGCCAGACATCCCCGCGCCGGGCCATTGCCGACGCGGGGAGCTGTTCGACACCGGGAGCTGGTGTCGACGTCGGCCGGTTTTTCACGGCCGGAGAATGGTTTTCGGGCATAACCTGATGCAGGGTGCCCCGGCCCCTCGAGGGGTGGCGGGGTGGTCGCCGATCCGTTTCCGGAGCGGCTTTCTGCGGTCATGCGTGTCCTAACCACGCGGTTCAGGGTGTGTCCGCACCCTGGCTCCCGCCTCTTTTCAGAGCGAGATCAGTCTAGGCGCTTCCGCCGATCTTGGCGAGGCGCATGGTTTCGTCGGCCACCGCTAAGGGCAGCTGCAGGGTGGCTTCGAACAGGATCTCGAAGGTCAGTCGGTAGACCTCGAGCAGGTCGAACAGGTTGTGGCTTCTCACGACCGGCCGCGGGGTTCGCAGACGATTTTGAGATAACGGCCATCGCCACCAGGGAGGCCTGCCTTCGAGGCGGCGGCTTGCGCCTGCAGCATGCACTCGGGCAAGGAATGAGCCGGCCCGGCGATGAGATCCACGGCGGTCTCTCGAGAGCAGTCTTCGGTCGATGTGCCAGCCGCGCAGATCAGCGCGACGGCAAGCAGCTCGCCGAACATGAGACGCTCCGAGTGACGAGAAATTCAGGCGAAGACGACGTCGGTGCGGGCCCGGGCACGCATGGCATCGTCGAAGTGCTGGCGCGCGATCGCGACGGCGGCCGCGGTCTCGACGCTATGGTTCTGATCGCGCGCAATGAGCGCCTCGCCTAAGGCGTGGCGGGCATCGATAACGCGCTGATCGAGGGCATCCTCGGCCGCGTTGATCTCGCGCATCGTCATGGCTGGCTGACGTTCAACAGGTCGCGGATCCGTCGCCGCCGAGGCGGTAGCCCCAGAGGTGGGCGGCGGCCTCGGTGAGCTCGCGGCGCGCATCGCGATGGCGTCGATACATTTTGGCGATCTCAAAGGAGACCACCGGCTTGGCCAAGCCACGGCGGAGGACCGAAAGAGTCCGATCCTTCACGACAATATCCCGCAGAATTTCGGGTAGCTGATCCAGCTGCTCTGTCTTGAGCATTACAGGCGCCAAGCTTGAGCGAGCGCGCGGCGATGCTCGCGCTGCAGCTCGACGAACGAGTCGCGGAAAACGGGGAGGGCGGACAGGCCAGTCGTAGCCGCCCGCTCATCGATGAGCCTCGGGGCGACGATCACACGCGTCTCGGCGGCGACGAGGTCGCCTCGCAACTCGCGAACACAGCGGCGCCAGGCGTCGACGACCGACGGCGAGTGCACGATGATGACGCTACCGGATGCCGGCAACTTCGCGACCACGGAGGCGATGCGCTTGCATGCGCGGATCTCGGCCGGGGTGCGAGGCACGTCGTCCAAGGCCTCGGCATGTGGACGCGCGCTGGGGGCGCCGTTGCAGCCGAAGGCGAGCGGCGCGTCCGGAGCGAGCATTAGGCGAGACCGAGTTTGCGATAGAGGGCGTGAAGCGGGCTGAGCTTCATCTCGAGCGCATCGGCGCGCTCGCGAATATCGGGCAGGCAGCAGCTGCAGGCGCGGATCGCGTCGAGCATGCTGAGAAGCGCGGAGCGCTGTCCGGGTGTCATTAGAGGAAGCCCTTGCCGGCGTGATCCTTGAAGGCCTGGGCACGCCGGTCGTAGCGCTTCAGCGTCTCGACCGAAGTGTGCCGGGTGACGTCCATAACCTTCAGGACGTCGGCGCCCGCGGCGAGCGCCGAAGTGACGAAGCCGGCTCTCAGCGAGTGACCAGCGAAGAATGCGGGATCGAGACCGGCCGCTTCCGCGCGGTCCTTCACGATCTGGGCGACCGAGCGATCGGTGAGCGCTTCGGCGCCGACGCGGCCGCGCTTGGCGACTGGCCGGAAGATTGGGCCCGCGGTGATCCCGGCGGCCTGCAGCCAGGCGTCCAGCGCCTGGACCGCCTTGAGCTTGCCGCCCATCGGGATTGGGACGCTCTGCCCGGCGCCTTCCTGATCGGTCTTCGACTTCCCGATGTGGACGATGATCCCCTCGGGCGTGCGCTCAAGGTCGGCGACCGCGAGTGCGACCAGCTCGGAGCGCCGGAGCGCCGCGGCGAACCCGATCAGCAGGAGCGCGCGATCGCGCTGCCCGACGAGCGTGTCGGGGATTTTCTTCAAGATCTTCTTGAGCGCCTCAGCGGTCGCCGGCGCCTTACGGGTTGGTTTCGTGCCGATCGAGCGGCGAATGCCCTGGATCGTGGCGCGGACGAGTTCGCTACTCGTCGGCGGCTCGTGGCGAGCGGCGCGATGCGCGAAGGCGATCGCAGCCGCGTGTGAATCGATGGTCGCTGCCTTGCGACCGCTGGTGGCCAGCGCGCTGAGATAGGCGGCCACGGTCTCTGGCGTCGCCGGCAGGTGCGCTTCCGCGACGCTCTCGCACCAGGTGGTGAAAGATCGGAAGGCGCTGCGGTAGGCTTGGACTGTGCGCTGTGCCTTCGAGGCGCGAGCGAAAGACTTAGCCGCGTCGAGGGCATCCTCGAAGGCAGGCGTGTGCACGACGAGGTCGCGAGCCACGTTTTCAGCCGGTGCGACCGGCACCGGCAGATGGCTCATTCGACCTAGCTCTAGACGCCTAAGTCCAAACTCGATATAGGGGTCACATAGGGGCTATATCGGAATGCGATTTACCCATGGAATATTCAGAACCGCGCCTGACGGCACCGACCCTCAAACTCCTACGCTTCTTGCTGACCGATCGGTCAAACGAGAATTCTGGAGCGGCGATATCCAAGGCTACGAAGATCGGCGCTGGAACCCTGTATCCTTTGCTTGCTCGCCTCGAGAGCGCGGGCTGGGTCACCGGAACATGGGAGCAAGCCGATCCGCGTGAGATCGGTCGACCGAAGCGGCGCTTTTATCAGCTGACGGGGCTCGGGGCGACGCGCGCCCGCGGGGCACTGGCCGACTTCCAACTGCCTCTGAGCGGAGGAGTGCTCGCGTGGAATACCTGACCGCAATCATGCTGGCTTTTGCCGGCTTAGTCGCCGCTACCTTCACCGGTCTCCTCAGGGAGGAGGTTTCAGCTTGGCTTCCTAAACTGACCTCTCAGCTGATCAAGCTGGCCGTCTGGCGAGCACCAAGTGCCAGCAGAGAACAGTACGCGCAGGAATGGGCTGCCGATGTATCCGAATACCCTGGCAAGCTAAGCCAATTGTTGCGGGCAACAGGCTGCGTTTTTGCTGCTGGCGGCTTACGGCCCTGGACCACCGCTCGCGTGTTCTTTTACCTTGATGCGGTCGGCGTTCTGTTCGGATCCACGGTATGTATACTTTCTCTTGTGCTGTTCGCGCGTGACGCAAACAACTTTTTACCAGCTTTGGCCTGGGGCCTTAACGCCGTGTCGATTTACGTCACGGTCGTGCATTCCTTCGCGGGCGCTGTGAGGTATCTAAGGACCAGCCGCGGATAGCTCTTTCATACACAGCACATTGCTTCCGATAAGGACGGTTATCGGAAGCTCTGGCGCTTCAGATCGGGTGCCGCCCGCCGACCGGGTCGGGCCTTCTCGATGACGACGACGCGCCGGCCGCCGATCGAGCGGCTGCCTGGCGCGAAGGTGAGGGCCTCCGGCACGCCGATCGCGCGCATCAAGCTCGCGAGCTTGCGGTCCAGGTCAGCGCAGAAGGTGTCTTTGGTCTCGTGCTCGACGGCTTGGTCGCCATGGCGACGCTGGCGCCGATAGGTCCGTAGGTCGGACCGGATCTCGGCCACGATAGCATGCGCGCTCACGCGTGTGCGCCGGGCTGGATCATGGTGAGGTCCGAGGTAGCAACAAAGCGCAGCCGTGTCATCGGTTTAACGTCCGGACGGCTGTCGAGGTTCTGGTAGGTGCGGGCTGGGGCTACAGCAGGGCCGAACGCGAAAGGCGCTCCCCGGGTTTTGCGGGCGTCCTGGCCACCAGCGGTACTGAGATGCCTTTTTCCCCGCGAGGCGCCGCACCAGGGGGAGGGCCTGAGGAGCTACATGGCGACCTCCTGGCCGGAAACGAGAACGGCCCCGGCGGATGTCCGCCGAGGCCGTCTACAAATTCGCAGGGTCGGGAATGCCACAAGCGAAGGTTGGCAGTCAAGCGCCATTCGGCAGCGGCTTCCTTCTCGACAGGGCGCTATCAATCACCATTCGTATTGCTTGGGACATGAGAGCCGTTCCGTGGCCATTGGAGCCCACGACCATTCCTAGAAGCTCGCCATGCTTCGAGATCATCGGTCCGCCAGAAAAACCGTGCGATGCAAGCGGCGCGAAGTGAATAGCGCCGCCGGGATTATATCCTATGATCGATGCATCGATCTGCTTCTCCGGATCCGGCCAATTATCGACGGCCGTTGGATAGCCGCATACCGCGACTCGGTCTCCAACCTCCGCTTGCCAGTCCTCCAGTTCGAATACTTCAACGTCAACGTATTCGAGAATTGCCTCATCAACAGCGAATGCAATAATGTCGATGACGTGGCCACTTTCATCTTTGACGTGAGCGAACCCTGGTTTCGGCTCAGGCGTCTCACGGATCATAGGAATTAAAATTTTTCCCTTGTCGGTCATCACCGCTAGATCTTTAGGCCACTCTGTCCAATTGCTGTGAATCGGTCGTTCAGTGACCGCGACATGGGCTACAGTGATCAGCCAAAGCTCGCCGCTATACTTCGCGAGTATGCCAGAGGCACCGTTTGAGCCTGCGGAAGTTTGTACAGAGACGGGAACGGATCGATTCATTGTTCGTGGCACTCGAATTCTGCAAGTGCCACGAGCCTTAACGAGCAATTGTCAGCCTACAAGGGAGAACACTCGATCCTCCCCGGTAGGTTAAGAAGGACGCCTTATCAGGCTGTCTCCGCCGGAGCGTCCGTCCCGCGATGGTAGATGTGTCGGACCTCGGAGTTGCGCCGCGGGCGTTGGCGCCGGCCGGCAACGCGGCGATCCTTCAGGACCTCGGTTCGTGGCGCGAGGTTCGGCAGTGGCGGTACTGTCGCCTCCGGGGCCTCGTATGCCTCCGTCCAGGGGCTCCGTGGCGCTGACAGGCCTTCCAGCTCGATCGACGAAAGGCCCATGACCCGGAGGTGCTCGGCGACCTGCTGCAGCCCGGCCCACCAGCCGGCGTAGCGTAGGCGATCAAGGGCGACGGTCGCCGCGCTGGGGGCATACTGGATCTTGCAGAAGGCCCCCGTCGGATAGGTCCCCTTGCGCACTGGCTTCGTCGGCAGATCGTGCTCGACGATGATCGGCTTGCCCTGTGCGTCCTCGTACTCACGCGCCTCACGGACCCAGACCGTGATCTGGCCGGTCACCGAGCGGACCGCGACGACGGTGACTTGGTCGCTCGTGTCGGGCCGGGTGCGCGACGTCGCGCAATTCGTCATTACCGCGATCGTCTCGCGCCGCGCCTTCTCCATCAGGCCGGCCTGGTCGTAGTTCTCGCCGATCTTGTAGGGAACGTCGAAGCCCCACAGGTCGAGCTTGTCGACGTCGCAGCCCTTCACGGCATTGCCGATGAGGACCGCGTCCGGATGGGGCTCGCCCATCGCGGCCGGGAAACCCGGGTCTACGTTGTTCCAGTTGTCGATGCGGGCGCCGAAGACGCCGGCGCGCCACATCGGATGGACCGACATGGTCGGGGCCGCGCTGATGCGGCGATCAGCTTGAGCTTTCGGCAGCTCTTCGCGAAATGCCCATGACAGAGCTTGCTCGATGTCGAGCTTGCGCTTCTTAGACTTGCTGGTGGTGGTGCTGGACGTTCCGACGACCGACACGGGCTGATGCCTTTGGACGGAGTGCGATAATCGCCGATCCGGGGCTATCGCCGTCACCGTCAAGCAAAATCTGCAGCTGCGCTCGGCGCGACCGAGTG
Organism: Methylobacterium gnaphalii; assembly: GCF_007992215.1. Classification (GTDB taxonomy): domain Bacteria; phylum Pseudomonadota; class Alphaproteobacteria; order Rhizobiales; family Beijerinckiaceae; genus Methylobacterium; species Methylobacterium gnaphalii. The sequence continues at coordinate 70,766 of NZ_BJZV01000007.1, forward strand.
CGCGTCGCCCGTGCCCCCCCGCGGCCCTAGACTGGCAGTCGGTGCAGCTCGGTTCCTATCTGGTCTCGAATGACGAGCGTCCAACCCTCACCGTCGGCCAGCTCACCTGTATCGCGCAGCTCCTCGATGGTGAGTTCGGCTTGTTCGATTGCGATCGAGAGACTGCCCACCTCGACGCCATCCTCGTCACAAATCGTCTCGGCGCCACGTACTAGGTCGAAGTGAAACCGCGCAGCCATAGCGTTCTCCCAGATTTAATTGCTGCGCCTTATGCGACCAAATAATTTAGTGGCGAAGCTTAACTCTTCGGCGGTTTGCTAAGAATTCGACCCACTCAGGACGCGTACGTAATCAATATCCGCTTGCTTTCGCGGAAAATAACGACTTACAACTAACGCCTACCAGCGGGGTGTATGTCGTGTTTCAGGCGGGCGAAGGCCACGTATTACCTCCTACGGAGGCAGTTCCCGAGCCCCCAAATCCCGTGCGCGACCATGTTCGCAAGGTTCTAAAGAGGCTCGGCACGCACCTCGACGGGAAGCGCCGCGGCGACTGACCCTGATCTTTGGGTCTGAAAGTTACCAAATCGTAAAAATTTCAACGCCTGCAGCGGCGCGAAAGCAGTAGCCGTTATTCGCTAGTCGTTACCCTGGTCTGAATAGTTGGCCAGGGTAGCGGGTTGGTCGTCCACCTTCCACACCATCGTTGTTGAGCGCGAGCACCAAGGCCGTCAACGACCTATCGACGTTGCGCTCGGCCGTCTTCTCCGACCAGCCGTTCCGCTTGCAGGCCTGGGCGAAGGAGAGATCCCGGTCGGCCGGGTTGGCCTTGGCCGTGCACCAAGCCCCGAGCTGCCGGCGGTGAACGGAGTCTGTGACGCAGGCCCGCAGCAACCTCCGGAACGCGACATCCGCCGCGGGCTCGCGCTGGGCCGCCATGATCGGCGAGGCCGGCAGCGCGGGCTTGTAGGCGTTGAGCAACGCGATCGCCCAGGCCGTGACGGCGCGAACCGTGTAGCGCGGAGGGTAAGCCCGGGCGATGTGTCGTTGGGCGTTCATCGCCGTCAGGGCAGCTCATCCAAATACGCGGGGACAGGATTGATCGGGTTCGGGTATTTCCCCGCCGAAGAGAAAACCGACTGGTGAGCAGGACGACCTTGGCCCCCGATCAAGTCTCGATCATCGAAGCTGCAACCTTCACCCTCGGCTGCCTCGGCATCCACGCCATGCGCGCGCAAGCCGCGAAGGTGACGATGGCACTCGGCGTCACGCTGATGCTGCTGGCTGGCATGGTGGCCGTCAGCTTCGTAGCGACCGAAGTCGCCTCCGCAGCCGGACATGCCAAGCCTGGTACCGAGACGAAGGTGCAATGGGGCGACGACATCGTGATCGGATCCGACTGACCGCTACCCGGACGGCGCATTCTCGTCACCTGCAGCACCGTCCTGTTTCTGAACTGACCCACGTCCGCCCCCCCGCTTTGCCACCCTGTCCTACCTGTCCCACCTCACTTTCAGAGGTAGGACACGATAAGCCGTTGATATTGTTGGTAGTGTCCTACCTGTCCTACCTGTCCTACCTTTTGGAGAAGTCACGACGAAAAAGTAGAAACTGCCTCACGCGCATGCGCGCGTACGAGGGAGAAGGTAGGACAGGTAGGACAGGCCGGACACCTGCTGATTTTTCAATGGGTTAGAAGTGTCCTACCTCGGATTGCAGGTAGGACAGGTAGGACACTTTCAATCATCACAGTCACTTAGCTCCGGTTTGTCCTCGTCGTCCTGCCACGACACGGCTTGGCCGAGGGCCTTCTCGAAAGCCGCACGGCACTCGCTGAGCGTCGGCAGCGCGTAGAACCACACCCGCCGTCGACCCATGTCGTAGTCTTCGTACCGACGGACGCGGTTTAGCCTAGGGATGAGCTTGCGCAGGCGAGCGCCCAGCACGGTCTCGGCGCTCTTTCGTCGGAGGCCTCGTCGCTCGGAGGCCGCGAAGTAGTCGTCGCGCATCTCGTCGACGCCAACCTCATGTGGCCAGTGATCGAGCTTGCTGGTCGGGGAGCCAGACATCAGCCGGTCGAGCCACCAGCCATCGACGCCGTCGAGCGAGAGGATCTTCTGCTCGAGCAGCGCGTCGGTGCGTGGCACCTTGCGAAGGTCGACCGTCGAAAGGTCGAAGGCCAGCAGGTCGTGGAGCAGGGCCTCGCGGCCGCCGTTGCGCAGCTCTGCATCGAGCTCGGCGAAGTAGGCGCTGTTCTGGGCGACGCGTGGATTGACGTCGAGGACGCAGTATCGCCGGCCGTCCTTGCCGACGGGCACCACGAAGTCCTCGTTCGAGGTCATCAGCACGCGGACGTAGTTTTTCAGCCGGATCGGATCGACGCCCTTCGACTCGATCATCTGCTCGCCGGCGCTGATCAGGCCCTTCAGACGGCCCTCGGCGTGCTTGTCGCCGGCCCAGACCGCCTCGTCGGCCTGCAGGAGGAGGCAGGACGCCATGTGGGCATTGAACTGGCCGGTCAGGTACCGGGGCGAGTCGATCAGGAAGTAGTGGCTCGGGATCAACGAACCGATCACCTCGCCGATCTTCGTCTTGCCCGAGCCCTCGCCGCCGCGGAGCACGATCGACACGCCCATGCGCTCGCGCGGCCGCTGCAGGATGTGCGCGAAGAACGCGAACACCCAGCGGTAGATCTCCTCGTTGCCGTTGCAGATGTTGTTCAGCAGGTGGTCGCGGAAGGTGGCGTACGAGCCGCCACGCTTCGGAACGCAGCTCCAGCCGCGCCAGAGATTGTAGTAGCCCGGCGTGCCGCCGGCCTGGCTCGGATCGGGGTTACGATCCGGATGGAATTCGACGCCGTCGTACTGCCGGCGCTGGCGATCGCCGAGCCAGCGCTTGGCCCAGGACATCTTCTTCACGTCCTTGGCCTCGGGGTCCCAGGCCTCGGTGAAGAGGTTCAGCGACCACTGCCGGAAGGCCTCGAGCGTCAGGAAGCGGATACGCTGGTCGACGGGCGCGTCCGCCTTCTCGCGGATGACGACAGCCTTCGAGCCGACGAGGAGGAACGCGAACTCGTCGTTCATCAGGTCGAGGCTGTAGCCGCCGGCGTCGATGTCGACGTCCTCGGGTCGGCGCGCCTTCTTCTTCGACTTCTTGGCCTGGGAGAGGAGGGTGACCGCCGCCGTCATGCCGCAGCCCTCGCTGCAGCGGCCTCGGGCACCAGGATCTTGGGCATACGCACCTTGCGCAGCATGGCATCGAGCGCTTCGCCCTGCGCGACGTCGGCCGCCTGCAGGGCCGGCTCAGCCAGCAGAATGGGACGGGCTAGGGTTTCGTGGACGACGACGACCCCGACGCGGCCGCCGGCGAGCCAGGGCAGGGGATCGGCGTGGACCGGGAGGGCTGCCGACCCTTGGGGGCGGAAGCCGGTCAGGAGACCGCTGAGGCCGAACAGGGTCGCGAGGCGGCTAGACTTCGGGTGCCAGGCGACGAGGTCCTCGACGGCGCCGTCGGGCGCGAGCGCCGGGAGGATCAGCGCCGGCACGGTCTCGTCGGGATCCACGCGGCGCTCGCCGTCGAAGTCGAAGCGGCCGCGTGCGCCGAAGACGACGCGGGCTCGACGGACCTCGAAGGCCAGCGTGATCGGCAGGCGCGCGGGATCGCGGCCGCCGTGCCAGACCCGGGCGTAGACTGCCCAGCCTTCGGCCGCGGGGTCGACCTCGTAGCCCGCCAGCATGAACGGCGAGACGCCGCCCTGGGCGAACCAGTCGAGCTCGACCTGCCGCAGGCGGCCGCAGCCGCGGAAGTACTCCGCGGCGTCCGCGCGCGCTGAGCGCACACGCGGCATCCTGGCCGGCCGGGCGGCAGCAACTTGCGCCTGCTCGATCCGCGCCGTGAACGTGTCGACGATCGCGCTCATGGCACCACCACCGTCACGCGCTCGGCCGCCCGGGTCAGGCCGGTGTACAAATGGCGGGCCCGGTCCTCGCGGAACACGCTGCTCTCGTCGACGAGCAGCACGTCCTTCCACTGCGAGCCCTGCGCCTTGTGGACGGTGAGCGCGTAGCCAAACGTGAATTCGTCGCGATCCCGCTTCGCCTCGTAGGGCACGTCCTCCTCACGGCCGGAGAAGAACCCCTCCGGAACGCGGATATCGGCCTTGTGGCCGGGGACGTCGTTCGAGGAGACGCTCATCTTGAAGGTCGAACCGTCGGCATCGCCGAGCTTGTCGACCGTCCAGAGGCCGCCGTTGAGCAGCCCGAGCTCCTTGTTGTTCTTCAGGCAGACAAGCCGGTCACCGGTCTCCGGCACGCCGGGCCGGCGGCCCTGCAGGGCACGCATCTTCGCGTTGAAGGTGCGCCGCGTATCGTTGCGGCCGACCAGGACCTGCTCGGCCTCCATCACCGCTCGCTGCCCGGGCCGGCCGGTGATGACGCGACTTTCACCGTAGCTGCCGACCTGCAGGTGCCGTCCCTGCCGGACTTCCATCGACATGCGGATGATCGGGTTGTCTGCGGCCTGTCGATGGATCTCGGTGAGCATGAAGTCGGGCTCGACCGAGGTGAAGAAGCCGGCGCCGCGAACCGGCGGCAGCTGAGCCGGGTCACCCAGGACGAGCAGCGGCGTGCCGAACGAGAGCAGGTCCTTGCCGAGGCGCTCGTCGACCATCGAACACTCGTCGATGACGACGAGATCGGCGCCGTCGACCTCGGACAGGGGGTTAAGCCCGAACTTCATGACGGTGCGCACGACCTCGCCCGTCTTGTCGTCGAGGATCTCTTCCTCGAACGAGTTGTAGATCAGGGAGTGGATCGTGCGGGCGCCGGTGCAGCCCTTGCCCTGCAGGACGAGGGCTGCTTTGCCGGTGAAGGCCGCGAACAGCACCGTACCACTGATGCCCGAGGCGATCTCCTTGGCGAGGGTCGTCTTACCGGTGCCGGCATATCCGGCCAGGTAGAAAACCTGGTCGTCGGAATTCTGATGCCAGTCCGCGATCGCCTGCAGCGCTTGGTCCTGTTGCGGAGACCACGTCATCGCGAGATCCCCCGCCGCTGCGGGCCCGAACTGCGGTGCCGAGGCTCTTCGAGGAGATGGACGCGGTCGAGGTTGGCGAGGTGGACAGCCGCGATCTCGATGAGCTGACGCAGGTCGCGCGCCTCGAGCTCGCGCGCCTCCGGGTTGCCGGCCGGCATGACGGCGAGCGCGGCCGCGGCCGATTCCGCGCGGCGCATGTAGCCTTCGGCGCGCACGAGAACGGCGTCGAGACCGGCGAAGCGGTTCATCAGCGCCTGCTCGGCCACTTGCTGCGAGGCGATCCAGTCGGAGGATGGCTGGCCCACGGCGCTACCTCGCAGACCAGGACTGCGGGGTGTCGGAGCCGAACAGACCATCAGCCCGGGGCACCATGTACGGGGACGCGATCGCGGCCTCGGCCGAGGCTGTCTCGACAGCGCGGCCCGACGGCGCGAGGGCATAGGATTTCCGGCGGCCGCGATCGTGCGACATGACCAGCGTCTGGCCGGCACGGCATCGGGCGATGACCCGTTGCACGTTAGGGGGAAGGTCGTAGACGGAGGACACGGCGCTACCCCGCCGCCATGAGGGTGGGCGGGGTCGGATCGAACTTCGTCAGTTCATTCCCGAAGGCCTCCCAGCCAGGTCGGGAGACGCGCGCGAACAGATCCGCGCGGCGGAACAGGTGTGGGCAACGATCGTCGACGAGCGCGTAGAACTCCTCGGGCTTGCGCGAATGCTCGCGTCGCACGCCCTGGAAGAGGCCCGGAAAGGCCTTGTGCTGCGGCTCGCCGAAGGTCGCCAACAGGACAGGCTCACACATGGCCCGCACGCGGTAGCCCGTGCCGATCGCCGGCTTGCCGCTAGGATGCCGCTTATCCCAGACGATGAGCGACTTGTACGTGAAGCCCCAGGTGCGAATGCAGGCGAGCTGCAGCTCGAGCAGCGGCCAGGTCCCGAAGCACAGCAGCAGGCAGTTGCCGGCCGCGAGCATGTGCACCGGGAACTGCCGTGCGATCTCGGCGGGCGGCAGGCAAGTGTACTGCGCGCCGGCACCCTTCTTCTCGCCGTTGACCGAGTACGACTCGTACTTCCACGGTGGGTCCGCGACGATCAGATCGTAGGAGAGCGGGCGCAGGGCGCCGAAGGGCCACGTCACTCGGCCGGCCCTCCGAGCGAGCGAACGGTGATGTGCGTCTCGGCGCGATCGCCGTACCGCTTGCAGCAGCCGGGCCCGCGGCGAACGACCTGCGAGTCGTCGAGGAAGACGATCTCGTTCAGCGAGTCCTCAACGAGCTTCTCGATGTTCGAGAGGTCGGGGCGAGAAAGCTTCCAGGTGTGAGCGGCGCGCTTCTTGGTCGACCAGCCCTTTGGATAGAGGAACACGGCCTCGACGCAGAGCTCAACTGGGCCCTCCAGGGGAGGGCGGTTGCCCATGGCTTGGTGGGCGGCGAGCTTCGCCAGCGCCATGAAATCGCGCTGGCGCTTGGGCGTGAAGCGCATCGCGCCGCGCGCGCCGGCCCGGGCGAACGGCACGGGATCGCCAGGAACGACGAACGTGATGGCGCTGTCGCTGCCGGAACCTACACTCTGTACTGACGACGGTGTGTTTGAACCATGAGCATTCTCTTGGTCGAAGAGAGTAGTGGCGCCTTGCGATAGATCTCGACTTGTGGTTTCCATAGCGTGTTCTTTCGCAAGAGAACTCATGGCCGCCCGGTGCTCTCTGATCAGAGCCCGGGCGCTTTGCGTTGGTGGCTAGGCCGCGGGTTGGGCAGGCGCGGGATCGCCAGCGAGCGCCGCGAGCCTGGCGTCCGTCTCGGTGATCGAGGCATCGAGCGCGTCCAGCGTGGCCTCATCGACGGTGCCGCCCGAGCCGATCGCCTTCAGCGCGTCGCCCTGCGTCTTCTGTGTCGCCAGAACCGTCACGAGGACGTCGACGATCTTGCTCGTCTGCGCTTCGATCCGCGCGACCGACTGTTCGATGCTCACGAGCTTCTCCATGTTGCCGCCGAGGAGGGACCGCAGGGACGGGCGACGGCGTCCGCACGGGAAGAAGGGACCGAAGGGAAAGGGCATCACGGCCCGCCCGGGTGGTTGCGGCCGGGCGGCAGACGCGTGTCACCGGAAGAGGAGGTCCGCGGGACCAGGCGCTCGCTGGCAGACGCCGGCGCTGGAGCCGTCGCGACCGGATCGCCGACGAAGCCGAAGCGATCGCGCAGCTCCTTGAGTTCTCCACGCAGAGCATTCAACTCGCCGAGGATGCGCTCCTCGCGAGCTGCCGCTGCATCGACGAGGCGGCTCTCGGCGCCCTTCAGGGCATCCAACACGCGGCCTTCGACACCATGGAAAGCTGTGCGGACACCGGAGAGTGCGTCATGCAGCAGACAGCTCGAATAGTGAGCAGTCCAACGGCCGATCGCGGCGAGTGGATTGAGGGCGTCGAGACCCATGATCAGGCTCCAGGAGGCGGGTGAAGGTCGGTGTGCTCGCCGCGCTGCCAGAGGCGCGGATCCCACTCGCGGGCGCGGTCGAGGCACCAGCGCGAGGCGAAGAGCACGGGGACGGCGAGGCCGCCGATCCAGGTCAGGCCGTACGCGACGCCCCGAAGCGCCTTGCCGCTGAAATTGGCGACGTAGAAGCGGATCACAGGCGGCCCTCCCGCATGTCTGTGAGCCGCTGAGTGATCTGTCGTGCCCGTGCCTCGAGCTGCTCCTGCTCCTGCAGCCGGGCGACGTGCGCGAACCAGGCGTCGCGGGTCTCCGGGTGCACGCTGCAGAGGAAGGGCGCGCCGTAGCGGCGCACGAGAGCGTCGTAAGCCGGTCCGCTCGGCGCGCTGCCCAGGTCGAACCACTTGCGCACCGTATGGGCCGACACGCCGGCCTCGGCCTCGACGCAGGACGCCGTCTTGACTGGGTGCTGTTCCCGCAGGAAGGCGCACACGCGTTCTGCTAACGTTCGGCCATCGACCTGACCGATCTTTCCGCGGATTTGCCCGCTCTTTCTCATCGAACTCCCCGATGCTGTGTGCATCGGGGATGATCGGTCGAGGAGGCCGGCGGCGGTGAAGGAGGCGCTGCTCATCTCAGAACACCCCGGTCGAGGCGATCGGGAAGGCAGGCACCAGGACGCGATCGGAACAGCTGGCAGGCACACGCCGATTGCGCGAAAAGAGATCCCGGAAAGAGCCGGCCGCCCCGGGAAGGGCAGCCGGCAAGTCAAGGGAGGAAACCCCAGAGAGGGGCGGACCTCCAGCCGCGACGCCAATCATCGGCTGGAGCAGGGACGCGCGGATGTCGCGCGAAAGGGGACGCTCGGATCGGTCGGTAATGACCTCTGCGGGGGGCTCGCAGACGACCCGAGCGACCGGCCGGTTCATTCCGACCGATGGGTAAGACGATGAGCGCGCGGTCATGGCCGGAGCTCCGGCCAGGGCCGATGCACGTCGACCAGGCGTGCGTCCTCGGCGTTCTCGCCCGTGGCGCAGACCGTGCCGGTCACGAGCCGACCCTCGAACATCCCGACGAAGCGAGCGACGTAAGGCTCGGTCCATCGGCAGTACCCGAGCAGCCAGCCGATTTCGGTCGACACGGTCGGACGGACGATGCCGCGGTCACGCAGCACGGCCTCGGTCGGGACGCGACGCGTCGAGCAGGCGGCGAGAGCCAGTGGAAGGAGGAGGGCGGCGGTTTTCATGGCCGAGCCCCTGATTGCGGAGCCGTCGGCCAATGCTCAGGACGATGAACGCCCGTGATCCGGATGGTGGAGCCCTTGCTCCAGCCGCCGGTCGAGCACACGACGCCGTCGACGGTCGCCCCTGTCGGACCGAGCGCCTTGAAGTGCGTCGCGTAGGTGTCCTTCTCACCGCAGTTCGAGATGAACCAGTTTGGCCGATCGACGATCTGAATATCGCGGTAGCCGGCGCCGTCGAGTGCATCGCGGGCGCCGTCGGGATCGTTGCAGCCGGCAAGCGAGAGCAACAAGGCGCCTGTGCAGACACGGGCGAGGCGTCGAGCTCGTTCCTCGACAGCCCCGCCCGGCCCGCTACCATGGACGGTGCGACCCACCATGGAGCCGGAAATGGACAACGACTTTGCGCCGATAGGATCGCCTGCCCGGCTGACTGCCGAAGACATGGTCAGGCGAGCAATCCTCGACGTTTTGGACGAGATCCATCCTGGAGCTCGAACGAAGATCTTCGAACTGGCGCATGCTCGACTGTCAGGTGCCGGTCCCGGCAGCGACGCCGATGCAGGCGCGAAAGAATTCTTTCGCTCTGCGCATGCTGCGATCGATGCGATCGTGCAGGCTCCCAAGGTCTAGCCCTCCACTCTGCGGAGGATCGAATTGGCGAGCGAATAATCTGCGTCGAGCCGATCGGCGCGGGTCCGGACATCGAGCTCGACTGCAGATGTATCGTAATCGGCTGGATAGCCCTGAGCTTTCTCGAGTTCAGCGCCGAACCGCTCGTTCTCGCGGCGGACCTCGACTTTAAGGGTGAGCCAGATGGACACAGCCGCCGTCGTGATTGCGAGTGCAGACAGCGCGATGGCGATCCAAACCGTCATCACGCGGCATCCTTCTCGGGAGCCCGAGCGTGAACGCGCGCTCGCTCGACCGTCGCCGTGACCTGGTCACCGGCATCCGGCCACACCCGCAGGAGCGCCTCGACGAACAGCTTCAGGAAGTAGAGCGACGCCTCGCGCCCGAGCGGCTGAGTGCCGTTGCGGACAATCAGGTCGGCGTAGCCGGCGTGCGGGCGGATGGCGACGAGCAGCGTGCCCGTGTCCTCGTCTTCGATGCCGCGGGTTTTCAGGGCGTGTTCCGACATCACGCGGCCTCCGAAGTACGCCGCCGACGGGCATTCCGCGCGGCGATGTCAGCGAGCACCTGATGCGTGATGCCAGCGAGCCCTCGCTCTTCAGCCTCCCGCACGGTGACGGACCAATACTCAGGGGGAAGGACGTCCCGGCTCTGCCACGAGCTGACGGTTCCGACCGGCCGGCCCGTGAGGGTCGACAGGCGCACATAGCCGATCGCGGCGATGATCTGAGCGAACGTCTCCATAGCGCGCATAATCTGCACAACGCAGATTTTAAGGCAAGGGGGTCGTTCTCAGATTTGCAGACTAACTTTCTGCAAAGTGCAGGAATGGGCGACGAAAAGACCAAGCACGATCGGCTGCGCGAGGCGCGCGAGAAACGCTATCCGACCGCGAAGGCAGCGGCGGAGGCCATGGATGTGCCCTATGGGACCTACTCGGGACACGAAGCCGGATCCCGTGGGTTCACCGATGAGGAGGCGCGCCGCTACGCGAAGTTCTTCCACATCAGCGCTGGTAGCCTTGTCTTCGGAGAACACGGCACGTTGCCGCCGATGCTCGTCCCGTTCGGCGGTAGGATCGGCGCCGGAGGATCAATTGATACCTCGAGCTGGCAGTCCGAACCGGGGATCGAATACGAGATCGAGACCGTAGGTCGCTTTCCCGATGCGGTGATCGCCTACCAGGTCGTCGGCGAATCGATGCTGCCGATCTACGAGCCAGACACCGTCATCCTCTGCCGGTCTCACACCCGCGATGTCTCGTCCTACATAGGCAAGCGCGTCGCACTCGGTACGGTCGAGCACGGACGGCAGCTCAAAGTGCTGCTCGAGGGTAGTGCCGATCGGCGCTACGATCTTGAAAGCATCAATCGCACGGTCGCGACCATGCGGAACGTCGAAGTAGAGTGGGCGGCTCGGATCTGCGGCATCATTCCCGCCGATGAGTGGCACCTAATCGAGCGACGCGTCCAGCATGAGGAGCGCCTGAGAAAGCCATCCCAAAGGAAGCGCTCGACCAGTTCGTAAGGTCGAGCGCCTCAGTTTCTAGAACGGCAGAGCATCCGCGACCCCAGGCGGCACCCGCCCATAAGTCGCCAGCGTGATCGGCTCCGAGCCGTCATCGAACTCCTTGCTGAAGTCGCGCCGCAGGAAGGCGGCCGAGCCGACGACCGCGCCACGTTGCACCCGCTGCTCGGCCATTCGGCGCGCCTCGTCGGCGTCGCGACACTCGAAGGTGCTGCCCTGGCACAAATGCCCCTTCCGGTCCTTCAAGAACGTCTGAACCCCGTACACATCGCTTCGATCGCTCATCACTGCCTCCGAGTCGTGAGGCCTCAAGCTCACCGGGCAACAGGGAACACATCAAGAACAAAAATCTGCGTACTGTGGATGCGTGTGGACAATTCGGCTTGGCGCCGAAGGCCAACGGATCGAGCCCACCGATAATAATCTGCAAAATGCAGTTGACCTGAAATCTGCGTTGTGCAGATTATAGCCCATCGCCTGCCAGCGATGGAGCCTGCCATGTCCTTCCTTGCCAACCTGGCGCCCTTTGCGCCGATTCTGCTGCTATCCGTCGTCATCGGCGTCGGCCACCACCGCTACGGTCGGGGCTGAGCGGTGCGCGTCTCTCAGGACGTCCTGGCGGTCCTCGACCGCGCCACCTGCGAGGGCAACGCCCTCTCGCTCACCGATCTCGGTCAGCTCGACCGGAAGCTCTACACCGACACGAACAAGGTGCTCGAAGCCGCCGGCGGGAAGTGGAACCGCAAGGCCAAGGCTCACCTGTTCGACGGTGACGCGGCCGAGGCCATCGAGCCGATCATTCTCACCGGCGAGATCGTCAGCATCCGCCAGGAGCTGCAGCAGTTCTACACGCCCGCGATCCTGGCCGAGCGTGTCATCTCCGAGGCCCGGATCGAGGCTGGCATGTCGGTGCTGGAACCGAGCGCCGGACGGGGCGCGCTTGCGGCTCCGGCATACCTGCTCGGTGCCTTGGTCGACTGCGTCGAGCTCGACCCGAAGAACGTCCATCTCCTCGCGTCGATCGCTTTCAACTCGGTTCTCGAAGGCGACTTCCTCGCTGTCGACTTCGATCCTGACTTCGATGACGGCTACGACCGCGTCGTGATGAACCCGCCCTTCACGCGGGGCCAAGACGTCCGGCACGTCACCCACGCCGTTCAGTTCCTGAAGCCCGGCGGCCGCCTCGTCGCGATCATGTCGGCGAGCATCCGGTTTCGGCAGGAGCCCCTGTTCGCCGGGTTCCGAGCCTTCCTCGACCAGCACAACGCGACGGTCGAAGACCTGCCCGTCGGATCGTTCAAGGCCTCCGGCACCGGCGTGAACGCCTGCCTCGTCTCCTTCGACGTCGGAGGCGAGTGACATGGCCGCCTCCGCCGATCGCCTCGCAACGTTATTCACTGATCTGGACAAGGTGCTCGCCGTCCTGGCCACGCCCGAGTTCCAGATTGACGAGCTCAAGCTCCGCCTCGCCAACAACGATCGGTGCAAGGCACAGCTGCACAAGCCGAACCGGAACTATACGGCGCTCGACCTGACCGCGATTGAGTGCGGCCTGCGCTCCCGGCTCTCCGATGCCACTGCCCGCCTCGAGGCAGGGCAAGCGCGGGAGGCCGCATAGATGGCCACCGCTCCTCAGATCCGCCTGGCCAGCGTCCTCGGTCGCCGTCCCGAACCCGCTGTCCGCGAGGAACGCCTCCGGATCACGTCCCAGCTCTCTGGCACACCGGCGATCGCGCTCTCGGCATGGCGCGGCCGTTCGGGCTGCCGCTACGTTGTCGGCGTCCACGCCTGCAGCTGCCCGGACCTACGCGAGCACGATGATGCTGTGCTGCTCGCGGTGCACCGGAGCGAGGACGGCCGCGCCCGCCTCGTCGCCATGGCCGCCTACCCCGGATGCTCGGTCGCCGAGTGGATCGAGCGCTCGGTTCGCGCGGGCGCCACCGAGATCCACGTCCATCGCCTCGCGGCGGGCGAGGGCGAGCGCGCCGCCGTCACCCGCGATCTCACCAGCGCCGAGGTGGCATGATGCGCATCCGCGTCTTCAAGACCACGCTCGGCTTCGACCTGGATCATGGCGGCCAGCACGAGGTCCGCCTGATCCTCCTCTACACGTTCGAGGCCGGCCGCCCGGCCGACCGTGGCAATTCTGGCTGCGCCGACACGGTCGAGATCGTCAGCGCCAAGATCGCGGGCATCGTCGAGGCCGACGTGCCGGACTGGCTGATGAGCGTCATCGCGACAGACGCGACGCTGCTCACCACGCTCTGCGCCGTCGCTCGCGACAATGATCGTGCCGACGAGGCCGAGCCCGCACAGCGCGAGCAGGACGGGCATGAACTTCGGAGGGCGGCATGAACCCGCTCGCCGCCTTCGCCATCGTGCTCATCGGCTTCATCGCCCTCGCTCTCGTCCTGATCCCAGTCCTTGACGACGAGCTTCGTCGCGCCGTCGCGCGCCTGCCGGCGAATGACAAGGCGACCGCCGAGGACATCGAGGAGGAGGCGCGTCGTGTCGGCTGAGCGCGCGATCGCCAACATGCTGGGACAGGTCACGCCCGAGGCCGCGGCCGACATGCTCCACAAGCACGGGGTCGGCTTGCTCAACATCGCCACCGAGACCGGCATGGTCGAGGTGTTGAACCACGTCCTGCGCGAACACCGCATCCGGCTTGCCCGCGCCCCAGAGGACTTCAAGGCGGTTCGCTCCGAACTCGCGAGGCTCATCGTCGGCGACGTTCGCGGCCAGCCCCATCCACCGCACTTCGCCAGCGTCTCCGCGCAGAGCCGCGCGCTCGCTGAAAAACTCAGTCTCACCCGGAAAGGGGAGTGATCCCATGAAGATCATCCAGCTCGAAGCCGAGAACATCAAACGTCTGAAGGCGGTTTCGATCAGCCCCGACGGCAACTTGGTCGAGATCACTGGTCGGAACGGGCAGGGCAAGAGTTCCGTGCTCGATGCGATTTGGTGGGCTCTGTCGGGTACCGCGAACATCCAGTCGAAGCCGATCCGGAAAGGCGAGGACGAGGCCCGCATTCGGCTGGACCTTGGCGGGATCAAGGTGACGCGCACCTTCAAAGCTCGCGAGGACGGTGGCTTCACCACGAACGTCGTCATCGAGAGCGAGGAGGGCGCTCGGTTCCCCTCGCCGCAGAACATGCTCAACAGCCTGATCGGCTCCCTGAGCTTCGACCCGCTCGCCTTCACCCGCATGCAGCCGAACGACCAGCTCGAGGCGCTGAAACGCTTCGTGCCCGACGTCGATTTCGCGGCCATCGAGAAGGCGAACAAGGATGACTTCGACAAGCGCACCGACGTGAACCGCACGGCACGCGCGCTGCGCTCGCAGGCCTCCGCCATCGAGATTCCGTCGAACACGCCGAAGGAACGCGTGCGCACCGCCGCCCTCGTAGAGGCGATGGAGCGGGCCGGCGAGCACAACACCGATATCGAGCGCCGGCGCGCCCGTCGCGAGGACACCGCTCGAGAGCTGCGTGGGCTCGAAGAGCGCATCCGCATCGCCGAGACACGCGCCGCCGAGCTTCGCGCCCAGGCCGACCGGCTCGACCAGGACATCATAGGGCTGAAGGACGAGGCCGCGCCGATCCGCGAGAAGATCGAGAAGGCCGAGCCGCTCCCGGAGCCGATCGATACGGCCATACTGCGTCAGCAGATCGCGGAAGCCGAGACCGTGAATGCGGCCGTCGTCAAGCGCGAGGAGAAGGCGCGCGTCGAGGCCCGCGCGAAGGAGTTCGAGGAGAAGTCGGCCGCGCTGACCAAGGCTATGGAGGCGCGCGAGACCGAGAAGCGCGAGGCCATCGCCAGGGCCGAACTGCCGGTGCCCGGGATCAGCTTCGGCGACGACGAGATCCTGTTGAACGGCGTCCCGTTCGATCAGGCCTCTTCGGCCGAGCAACTCCGGACGTCAGTCGCCATCGCCATGGCGGCGAACCCGAAGCTCCGCGTCATCCGCGTTCAGGACGGCTCTCTCCTAGACGAGGAGGCCATGCGCATCCTCGCGGAGATGGCAGTCGAGGCTGACTGCCAAGTCTGGATCGAATGCGTCCAGTCCGGTCGCTCCACCGCCGTCGTCATCGAGGACGGCCAGGTCCTCGGCGCCGCCATCGTCGCCCAGGCTGCGGAGTGATCGCGATGATCCAGATCGCAGAACACACGGAAGGCTTGGTGCCGGGCCCAGGCCTCTACCGGATGCCGGCGAAGGTCTACCACGCCGACCCTAGCCCCGAGCCGTCTCTGTCATCGTCGATCGCGAAGCTGATCATCGAGCAGAGCCCGGAGCACGCCGCGTGCGCCCACCCGCGCATTGCGAAGCCGAAAGACGCGGACGAGAGGGACCCGACCCGGCCGAAGGAGATCGGCACGGCGGCGCACAAGCTCATCCTCGGCGCCGGCGAGCAGCTCGTGATCATCGAGGCCGACGACTACAAGACCGGCTTTGCCAAGTCAGAGCGTGCCCGCGCCTACATGGACGGCGCCTCGCCCATCCTTCGCCCGGACGCGCAGAAGGCCGAAACCCTCGCGGACCGCGTCTTGAGCGGCCTCGCCGGCATGGACGGCTGCGATGCCTTCGCCGCAGCAGAATCGGAGGTCGTTGCGATCTGCCGGGACCAATCCGGCGCGTGGCTGCGGATCATGATGGACCGCGTCGAGATCTATCCGACGCACGCGATCATCTGGGACGTGAAGACCGGCGAACAATCGGCCGCCCCGCAGACGCTCGGCCGCCGCATCGACAACATGAATATGGAGATCCAGGCGGCTCTCTACGTTCACGTGCTCGGTCTGCTCTTCCCTAAGCTGCAGGGCCGCATCCGCTTTCGCTGGATCTTCGTCGAGAACGAATTCCCGCACGGCCTTTCGGTCGCCGAGGTCGACAACGTCGGCATGGGGATTGGCTCGCGGAAGGTCGCGGCTGCGATCCACCGCTGGAACCAGTGTCTGAAGACCGGGAACTGGCCGGGCTACCCGACCGACATCGTGCGCGCCGAGTTCCCGGAATGGGCATCGAAGCGCTGGGCCGAGCGCGAAGAACTCGATCCGCAGCTGCGCGGTGTCCCAAATTTCGACCTCGCCAACAGCCCCTGGCGCCCCCTCGACTATGGAGATGCCGCGTGAGCTTCACCTTCGCGCCGGCCGTACGCGATCGCGTCGGCCTCCTCATCGGGATCGCTGGGGCGTCGGGCTCCGGCAAGACGCTTTCGGCCTTCAAGATCGGCCGCGGCCTCGCCGGTGGCGACGACAGCAAGATCGCTGTCGTCGACTCCGAGGGCGGCCGCGCCAAGCACTATGCGCCGGCCCCGGGCGAGCAGCCGGGCGAGAACACCTTCGGCTTCGCGCATGGCGACCTGCACCCGCCCTTCCAGCCCGAAGCGTATCTCGCCGCGATCACAGCCGCCGACCAGGCCGGCTTCGAGGTGATCATCGTCGACAGCTTCTCCCACAGCTGGGACGGGGTCGGCGGCCTGCAGGACATGCACGACGAGTTCGCTGCCGCCACGGTCGAGAAGAAACGTCTGCAGGCCGAGCAGAATGGCTGGCGGTTCGACGAGGCGGTCGAGTTCGACAAGGCGTCGATCGGCGCCTGGAAAGAGCCGAAGATGCGCAACAAGCGCCTCGTCGCTCGCCTCCTGCAGTGCCGGGCTCATCTGATCATCTGCATGCGTGCCGATGAGAAGATGCGCATGGAGACCGTCGAGGAGCAGAAGGCCAACGGGCGCGGCTCCTACAAGAAGACCGTCATCATCCCGGCGAAGGACCTGCCTGTCGAAGAGCGCTGGGTCCCGATTGTGGAGAAGCGCTTCCCCTACGAGCTGACGACGTCGCTGCTCCTTACGCCGCTCAATCCCGGCGTGCCGATCCCGATCAAGCTGCAGTCGCAGCACCGCTCGGCGGTACCGCTTGATCGGCAGCTCAGCGAGGAGACTGGCCGTGCTTTGGCCGCGTGGGCACGAGGTGAGCCCGCGGCGGCGGCCGAGCCACGCCGGCAGGCTCCCGCGCCAACGAAGGCAGCCCCACCCGCCGCTCGCTCCACCGATCTGCTCAAGCCACCCGAAGGCTCGCGTCTGTCAGCTGGCGGCTGGCAATTCCTCTGTCGTGACGCTCGCAAGGCCGCCGCAGCCGGAGCGGTCGCGCTGCGTCAGTTCCGGAACAACCTCAGCCCTGAGCATGACAAGGCGCTCGACGCGATCGGGACCGAGCTCGACGAGCTCGCCCACCGCACCAGCGGCAGCGACGGCTTCCCTGGGGACGAGGCGATCGCGCGCCTGAAAAGCGAGGCAGCCTGATCATGGCCGCCATCACTGCCACCCGATGCCCTTTCCCGCTCTGCACCTGCGGAAAGGTGGTCGTCGCCGTCACGGACGACTTCGGCGAGCTTGTCGTCAAGGTCGTCCTGCCGCGCGCGGCGGCCGAGGCCTTTAGCGACGAATACGCCGCCGCCCTCGCCGGTCAGCAGCCTACCGAGAGCCAACACCTCCGCACCATCCGAACAGAAGGGACAGCCTGACATGAACGCGCATGCGCATCACCTGACCCGCGACCAGGTCGTCGAACTCCTCGTAGAGCGGGACACCCTTCGAGAAACCGTGCGCCAGTACCAGGAGCTGCTGCGCCCTTCGCTGCCGATCCCGATGGCCTGGGGCATACGGGGCCAGTCGCTCGATCTCCTGCGTGCCCTGCGTGCGGCCAGCCCCAACGTGCTGCACCGGGAGCGCGGGATCATCGCCCTCTACGGCATGATCGACGGCGCCCCCGATCAGAAGATCCTCGACGTCCTGATCTGCAAGCTTCGGCACAAGCTGAAATCCTCAGGAAGCGGCATCGAGATCCAGACGGTCTGGGGCCGGGGCTGGCTGATGGACTCCGCAAGCGCAGCCCTATTCGACGAGGGCGCCGCCACCACCCAGGCGCGCCAGATCTCCATGGCCGAGGCAGTCGCGAACCATCGCGCGCGCACCATGGGCATTCAGGCTGAGGCTCGGCCCTGATGAGCAAGCCCTGGCGCCTCACCGAAGCCGATCGCGAGCGTATCGCAACGATGCGCGAGGCCGGAAAGTCGTGCGGACAGATCGCAGCTGCGATTGGATGCTCGATCTCCGCCGTGTCGTGGCAGTGCCTCCGCCTCGGCGCCGAACCGCCGCACCCTCAGCGGCTGAAAGAAGTGCCGACCGTTCCCGGGTCCGTCCGTCGCGGCAACCACATAGTGCGCCGCTTTACGGCCGATGAGGATGCCAAGCTCGTCGAACTGGAGGCCGAAGGTCTCACCACCGCCGAGATTTCCCGTCGCCTCGGGCGGCCGCCCAACAGCGTGCTCGGCCGCATCATGACGCTCGCTCGGCGCGACGCCCGCATGGAGGCGAGCGCCTGATGTGCTGCCCCTGCGGATTCCTTTGCTGCGGCTCCGACGAGTTCGGCGGCTGCGGCTGTGACGACTGCCCGGACCCGCGCTGCCAGGAGCAGGCCGGAGAAGCCGCGCCGGTCGGGCTGCCCGTCAACGACGACGACGAGCTCGCCGACGACATGCCGCTCGCGGCGCTGCCGCGCGCGATCCGCCGCTTCCGCTGTGAGGAGGTACGCCCATGAATGTCCACGTCTCGGAGCCTAAGACGATCGAGGAAATGCACGCGCTGAAGAAGGCGGCCGACCAGCGCCAGGCGGAGCGTGCCAAAGAACGCGAGCGACAAGCTGCTGCAACGAAACTGCGTGTGGAACAGGAGCGGCAAGAGGCAGAAAAGGCCCTCGAGGACGAACAGGCAAAGCGCGCCGAGCGTGAAGCCCTTGCGGTCAGGCAGCGAGCGGCACGCAACGTTGCTCAGGACGGCCTACCGCGCGATCCCCGTGTGATCGTCAACGACGTCGCTGCGAAGCACGGTGTCGCTGCTGGAGACATCTTCAGCGATAGCCGCGTTGCCGTTGTCGTGGATGCGAGGCGGGCTGCCATTGGCGCGGTGCGGAAGGCTTGGCCGAATCGAAGCTTGCCGTGGCTCGCTGAGTTCTTCGGTCTCGATCACACCACTGTTCTCTTCCACTTGAGAAAGCTCGGTCTGCCGACCGGCGCCGCCAACAGAGCGCCGCCTCACACGCAGACCGGAGAGGCCGAAACCACGACCGTATCGGAGACGAGGACGCGCCGGATCGTGCCGCTTCAGGTCGTCGACCTGGTGCCCGGCGGTGAGACCGACGCCGTGCCGCGCTTCGAGAATGTCGATCCTACCAAGCTACACGTCGACGGCGTCTATCAGCGCGATCTGTCCGAGAACTCGCGACGTCTCATTCGAAGGATCGTTGCGGAGTGGTCCTGGCGCGCGTTCAAGCCACCCGTCGTCGTCGAGGTCGACGGCACTCTGCACGTCATCGATGGGCAACACACCGCAATCGCCGCTGCCACTCACCCCGAGGTCGATGAGATCCCGGTGATGATCGTCCGCGCCGATCGACGTGAGGACCGCGCGGATGCCTTCGTTCGGCACAATCGCGATCGTACGCAAATGACCGGCATGCAGATGCATTTCGGTCTGGTCGCTGCTGGCGATGAGGACTCGCTCACGCTGCAGCAGGTCTGCGAGCGCGCCGGTGCCCGGATCCTTCGCGGCAAACCGTCGAGGTACCAAGTCGGCGACACCACTGCCGTAGAGGTCCTGAAGGCACTTGTACGTCGCCGGCATGCCAAAGGAGCGCGAGAGGTTGTTCAGACCTGCGTGGAAGCAGGCCTCGCTCCGATCTCGGCCGCCGCGCTGAAGGCGGTCGAAACGCTGCTGTTCGAAGCAAAGCATGCCGGTCACTACAGCCGTGAAGCGCTGGCTACGACGCTGCGGAACCTCGGCGCGTCCGCCGAGCGACAGGCTGCGCTGGTAGCCGCCGAGCACCAGGTCCAGAAGTGGCGCGGCCTCGCCATCGTCCTGGTCCGAAACACCCGAAAAGCCCGGCGTCCCGCATCGTCGGCCGCGGCATAGACGATGTCCGCGCCCTTCTGCACCGACTGCGGCACCGAGGCCGCCATGATGCTGGGCTGGGAGGCTGTCGTCTCCGATCCTAGCCTTGCCGACGCGCGGGTGTGGTCGTGTCCAGTCTGCAGGGAATCGTGGTGCCGGCACGATCCGATCTCGGATCGGCCCATTGGCACACCAGCCGGCGAGGAGACGCGGACCGCCCGTGCGTTGCTGGCTGAGCGCCAGATTGCGCGGATCATCGCCGAGGCGCTCGCTCAGAACCCGAACGCCAGTGCGCTCGCGGATGACAGGATCACAGGATTTACCGCCGCGCTGCTCGGCATCGAGCGCGGGCACGCGGCGATCGAGCAGCTCGACCTCGAGCAATGCCGGAAGCTTTGGCACGCGCTCCACCGCGCCTCCTACGCCGACATCGTCCGCCATGCGCAGACCTACCGTCCGGGCAAACCGACCCAGTCATCCCTCACCGAACAAGGAGCGGCAGCATGAAGCCCCAACCAGCCTCGTATCTCTTTGCCGCGACCCAGGCGGTGCCGCTCGATCTCCTCGACTTCGGGCACGGCGAAACCGGCGTGAGCGTCAACGCCAGGACCATGGGTCAGGATGAGGCGATCGACGAACTGGCGGCGTCCATCCTCGCCCACGGTCTGATCCAGCCGCTCGTCGTCCGTCGCACCGAGGGTGATGAGCTTCGCTTCACGGTGATCGCCGGCAACCGCCGGCTCGCCGCCCTGCAGAAGCTGGCGGCTGCGGGAAAGCTGCCGGAGCCGAACCCGCTCATCGATGTGGTGGCGCGCGATCTCGCCGACGGCGAGGCGCTTGAGGTGTCGCTCGCGGAAAACCTCAACCGGCTGCCGCTTCACCCGGTCGACCAATACGAGGTTTTCGCCCGACTCGGCACCGGCAAGAACGCGATCAGTGAGGCCGCGATCGCCACGCGTTTCGGCATGCCTCGCAAGGAGGTGAAACAGCGCCTGGCGCTCGGTCGCCTCGCTCCTGAGATCCTCGACGCCTGGCGCAAGGGGAAGATCCACGCCGAGACCGCCCAGGCCTTCACGCTGGCGCGCGACGTCGAGCACCAGCTCGAGGTGTTCAGGCGGCTTGGGAAGGAAGGCGGCGTCTATCCGTACCGCGTCCGGGAGGAGTTCTCGAAGACCTTCGCGAGCGCGAGCGGGAAGCTCGTCGAATTCGTCGGTCTCGATGCCTACAAGGCCGCCGGCGGCACGGTGCGCACCGACCTGTTCAGCGACCGCAAGGATCTCGCCAACCCCGAGATCATTGCGCGGCTTGTCCAAGAGAAGACGGAATCGCTCGTCGATGAGCTGAAGGCCGAAGGCTGGTCCTGGGTCGCGCTCGCTGACGACGTCAGCATGGACCATTACCTCTGGCCGAAGATCACGCCCGGCGAGATGCAGTTCACGAAGGGCGAGAAAGCCGACCTGGCTGAGAACGAGGCGCGCCTTCGCGAGAGCAGCTGCATCGGTGATGAGCGCCTCAGGATCACTGCCGAGTGTCGGGAGATCGAGCAGGCGGCGGAGGCCCGCGCCTACGCCGACGATGACCGGGCTCGCGCCGGCGCCATCATCGACATCGGCTGGGGCGGTAAGGTCACCATCAGGCGCGGTGTCCTCAAGCCAGGCGCCAAGGCGTCGGCCGGCGAACCAGCGCCGGCGGTAGAGGAGGGGCCGAAGCCTCTCAGCCAGACACTCGCCCACACGCTGTCCTGCCAGCTGTCCGACGCGCTCGCCGGCAGCCTCGCGACCGATCCGGATCTCGCGCTGTCGGTCATGCTGGCCACGTTCCTGACCCACTCGGGATCGCCGTGCATCGTCCGCCACTCGGGACGCGCGGCCGGCCCGCTCAAGGAACGCGTGGCCGAACTGCAGCTCGGCAAGTTCCCTGAGGTCCTGCAGACGGTACGGGACATGCCGCAGGACGATCGCCTCGAGCTGCTCGCGGCCGTCGCCGGCGCGGCGATCGACGCCTCGAGCACGGCGTTCGGCGCGATGTCCAGTGTCGCGAAAGGCGTCGACGCGGCCTCGGTCTCAGCCGTGTTCGCCGCGATCGATCCGGACGAGGTTCGGCACCAGGTCGGAGAGCAGTTTGATGCCGTAGCCTACTTCGCCGGCGCGTCGAAGGCGCACGCGATCGCAGCGCTCACCGAGATCCACGGACGCAACACCTGCACCTCGACGAAGAAGGGCGACATCGCTGCGCTCGCTGAGATCGAGGCGACGAAGCACGGCTGGCTGCCGACCGAGTTGCGCACCGTCCACTACACAGGCCCGGGCGCCGCGAAGCCGAAGGCGAAGCGTGGCTCGAAGCGGTCGGCAGCCGCACTGCAGGAAGCGGCGTGATGGCCGAGAACACGAAAATCGAGTGGGCGCACCACACCTTCAATCCGTGGACCGGCTGCACGCGCATCAGCCCGGCTTGCGATAACTGCTACGCGGCCGATTGGGCGAAGCGCACGGGTCAGCCCCACCTCTGGGAAGGCTCCCGCCGCCGCACGTCCGAGGAAAACTGGCGGAAACCATTGAAGTGGAACCGCAGCGCCGCGGCTGCCGGCATCCGCTACCGCGTGTTCTGCGCCTCCCTCGCCGACGTGTTCGACAACCAGGCGAAGGAGGTCTGGCGTTCTGACCTGTTCGAGTTGATCGAGGCGACACCGAGCCTCGACTGGATGCTGCTGACCAAGCGTCCTCAGAACATCGCCAAGATGGTCTGGCCGAGGTGGGACGCTGGCCTGCCTAGTAACGTCTGGCTCGGCGCCACTGTCGAGGACCGGAAGCGGCTCGCGAATATCGACCACCTGCGCGCCGTGCCGGCGGCGGTCCGCTTCCTGTCGATCGAGCCGCTGCTCGAAGACCTCGGCGAGATCGACCTCACTGGCATCCATCTCGTCATCGTCGGCGGCGAGAGCGGCCCGAACGCCCGGCCGATGCACCCGCACTGGGCGCGCAGCATCCGCGAGCAATGCGTCGCTGCCGGCGTCCCCTTCTTCTTCAAGCAATGGGGCGACTGGCTCGACGAGGGCCTGGCGACGGCACAGCACTGCGCACCGACCGACAGCATGTTCGACGTCTACGGACGTCCGACCGGACCCCGCTGGTACTTCTACGATCCTGATGACCGCCTCGGAGGCGCGATGATCCGGATCGGCAAGAAGGCCGCCGGCCGCCTCCTAGACGGCGTCGAGCACAACGGCATGCCGGAGGCTCGGGTCTGATGGTGGCTTACAGCTTTAAGAAGCGCTTCGCCGAGCCGATCCTCGCCGGCACCAAGGCGCAGACGATCCGGGCCAACCGGAAGCGGCATGCTCGGCCCGGCGAGCTGACGCATCTCTTCACCGGCATGCGCACGAAGTACTGCCGGCGGCTCGGCGTATCCGTCTGCATCGAGGCCACGCCCATCCGCATGGATCTGCGCCAAGGTGTGGTGTTCTGCAACGACGGCTGGATCCGATCGCAGGAGGATCTGGACGCATTCGCCGTGCGCGATGGCTTCGGCTGCTGGGATGAACTCGTCGCCTTCTGGGCGGCGGAGCACCCCGGCATCGACGAGTTCGACGGCATGCTGATCCGCTGGCAGCCGCTCGACATCGCAGGAGCCGCAGCGTGAGTGCGATCATCTCTCCGTGCGGCGCATACCGCTATCGCCTCGAGCGTAGCATCGGCGGGTTGCTTGCGGGTCCGACCTTCGCCTGGATCATGGTGAACCCGTCGACGGCCGACGCCGAGGCAAACGATCACACCATCCGCAAGGTGATCGGATTCTCCGAGCGGCTAGGTGCTGGTCACATCGTCGTCGGCAACCTGTTCGCCTATCGCGCGACCGACATCCGCGCGCTGCGCACGGCAGCCGACCCAATAGGTGTCGACGGTGGCGACCATCTGCGCGCGATCATGCGCGAGGCCAAGAAGGTGATCGTCGCTTGGGGGCCGTGCGCGAAGCTGCCGCGCTGGCTCCGCAACCGATGGATGGAGGTCGCCGGCATCGCCGAGGCTAACGGCATCCCGCTCTGGTGTCTGGGGACCGCCCAGGATGGCCACCCGCTGCATCCGCTTACGCTCGGCTACGAACGAAGCCTGTCGATCTGGAAGCGCCCGGACCTTGAAGCGCTGGCCGAGCGCGGCGTGCGGCCGACCGAAGCAATGGGAGCAGCAGCATGACACCGGAGGACCGCCACCATGCCGACCAAGGCGCAGCTCCGGCAGTGGGAGCAGGAGAACCTCGAGGCGAACCGGAGGTGGCTCGCCGAGGAAAAACTGCGCATCGAGCGCCAACGCACGCTCTGGGAAATGACGTTTCCGAACGCCGCGAAGGACCGGCTGAAGGAGGCGATGCTCGCGCAGGCATGGCGGCTCCTGGATGCGGGACAGGGGGAAGCGGCGGACGCGATCCTGGAGTTTCTGCCGGAGGCGGAGACGGACAAGCTCCTGCGCGAGTTCTTCCCGGAGCTGCACGAGTGAGCATGGAACCCGGCCGCACGGCCTACGAAGCCCGGTTTGCCGGCGAGAAGCAGGGTCCGCGCGGCACCGTCGACGAGTGGGAGATGCTGTGCCCGTCGGCGAAGGCGATCTGGCAGCGGATGGAGGACGAGGTCGCGAAGATGATCTTCGCCGAGATCCAGCGCTTCTACGACGCCGAAATCGGCATGCTGATGCACCAAGCCGAGTTCTGGCACGAAAACGGCGCGCCGGCGGCTGTCCACCACCGCGTGATGAACGCTGATTCCTACTTCCAGATCGTCTCGCTGATGCATGATCTGGCGGAAGCCAAGGAGCCGCTGAAGCTTCTCAGCAGGCGCATTACGACGATCCCAGCCGGCACCTATCCGCCGCTCGCCCACATCCATGCGTACCGCGACGTCACTTTCGCGGCGAAGGAGCTCGCGGCGGCCAATGCGAGAAAGAGAGGGCAGGGCAATGCCTAGCACTCGGGTGCCTGCCGCCCCGGACATCCGATTCCGTGTCGAGCCTGGCGACGTGCCGGCCGAGAAGGTCGCGCGCCGGCTGCACATCAGCCTCGCCGCCTTCGAGGCCTGCAAGGTGCGGCTGTTCATGCGCGGCTTCCCTCGGCCCGATCCAGACACCGGGAACTACGACCTTGAGGCGGTCGACCGTTGGCGGCATCGCCGGCACCCGAGCTTGTTCCCAGAATTGACGCCGGCTGAGTCGTCGGTGTCATCTGCGGCCCCAGCGAAGTCGCTCGGGGAGATGGCGCGTGACGCGTTTGAGCGGGGGAAGGCCCCGGAGCGGCGCCGGAATGGTTGACCTGCCGCGCCACGTGCGCGGGCGCCCGAACCCGTCCGGGCGCATGTATTTCAGCTACGAGCGGTTCCGCGGCACTCCCCGCGCTTGGCCGGTCGTGCCGCTGCTCGATTCCCCGCGCGACGATGCCTTCTGGCGTCGGTGTCAGCAGTGCGAGGCCCTGGTCGCCGAGCAAACCGACGCGGGCTGGTCATGGGCCTGGATCAGCCCTTCCGGACGGTCCTACCCGCTGCCGTCACCGCGCGGAGAGGGAGCGGCCGCCGCGTTCTGGTCGGCCGTCGATGCCGCCGAGATCCGCGACCGCGCCGACGACGGCAAGGCGCGCAAGACGTTCGACGCGCTGATCGAGGTCTACCAGGCGCATCCGGCCTACACGAAGCTCGCCGACCTGACGAAGCGCGACTACGACCGGCACCTCAAGGCGATCGCAGACGCGTGGGGCAGCCAGCCCGTCGAGACGCTCACGGCGGTCGACGCTCAGCAAGCGATCGACCTGCGATCGTCCACGCCGTCCGGTGCACGGTATTTCCGGGCCGTGCTGTCCAAGCTGCTCTCGTTCGGCGCCGCGCGGGGCTTCTGCACGAGCAATGTGGCCGCGATCACCGAGAAGGTCGATCACGACGTCGAGCCGCACAAGCCCTGGTCGGAGCGCGCGTTCGAGACGTTCTTCGAGCACGTGCGCCCGGGGCTGCATCTTCCCGTCTTCTCGGCGCTCTACACCGGCCAGCGTTCGGTAGACGTGCTGCCGATGCTCCGGCCGGCGCCGGGCGCCAACGCGATCGAGCTCATCGCCAGGAAGACGGGCGCAGAGGTCTTCGTCCCCATCCATTCCGAGTACCGCGAGATCCTGACCCGCACCCACATCGATCACGCGGCGCTGCACCTGCGCGAGGATGGCGAGCCCTGGACGCTCGGCGGCTACCGCACGGCCTGGCAGCGCGAGGTGACGATGAAGGACAGCAAGGGCCGGCCGGTCGAGTGCTCGGCCGCCAAGGCTGCGGCAATGGAGCAGTTTCGCGACGACGGCTTCGTTTTCCACGGCCTGCGCAAGAACGCCGTCAACATGCTGCTCGAGACCGGCTGCACCGAGGCCGAGGTCTCGGCGATCGTCGAGATGTCGGAGCAGATGGTGCGGCACTACAGCCGCGACGTGAACAAGCGCCGGCTGGCGAAGAGTGCGATGCGCAAGCTCGAAGAAGGCTGGGCAGAGACCCGAAAGAACCTGTTCGGTGCCGGATCACAGCCCCATCGGAAGGGGGGTTTGGACACAGCACACTAGTTCTTGGACACACCGCCGCGTTGGCCGCAGTGCCGTTCAAGTCTAAGTCGCTGTAGTTACTGGAAGATTTGGTGAGCGCGCTGGGACTCGAACCCAGGACCTACAGATTAAAAGTCCGTTGCTCTACCAGCTGAGCTACGCGCTCGCCTCCGAGGCCGGGAAATCCGCCTCGATCGTCGGAAGCGTCGATCAAGAAAAAGCACCAACCGTCAGGTTGGTGCGGCCAAGAGGACTCGAACCTCCACCCCTCGCGGGACTAGCACCTCAAGCTAGCGCGTCTACCAATTCCGCCATGGCCGCTCGCCACATGTTCCCGAGGCCAGCGCCGCGAGCGGGGCCGGTGAGCCCGTGTGAGCGGCGGAGCGGATAACAGATGGATTTAGCGGGCACAAGCGCGGTTTGCGGATTCGTGCGTCCGACGCCATCAAAGCAGCGCTTCCGCGTGTTCGAGAACCGGCACCTCGCCCTCACCGATGGTCATGCCCGGTTCGCGGATGACGGCCGGCCTGCGGATCAGTTCGGTCACCTCAATGGCGATGCGGTTTCCCGTGACCACGATCTGTCCGCGGGCGATCGGGTGGTCGTTCGCAAGAATCTCGACCATATCGGTCTCGGTGGATTCGAGTTCGATCACGGCGCCGCGGCCCATGCGCAGCAGCATGTGCAGCGGCATGTGGCTGCGCCCGAGCACTACCTTGAGGTCGACTTTAAGGTCTTCGAGAACGGCCACGCCACGATCCTTGAGCCCACGGCCCGGCTGACGGCGCTGCAAGCGCCACCGATCGATGCCGTCATCGACCTTCCGCGCTTTATGGTGAAGCCTTGGTAAACGACGCCCCGATCACCTCACCACAATCGGCACCTCGCCTGTCGGTGAGCCCGGTCTCGTTCCTGGCTGTGCCCGGCTCACCGGCGGTCGCATGGCAAGTGAGCGACGAGCTGATCGGCTACGACGATGCCGTGGAGGCCATGGAGTCGCGGGCTGCCGCCATTGCGCGCTGTGAGGCACCGGAGCTCGTCTGGCTGCTGGAGCATCCACCGCTCTACACGGCGGGCACATCCGCGCAGGAGGCCGACTTGGTGCAGCCGGATCGCTTTCCGGTCCACCGGACAGGGCGGGGAGGGCAGTACACCTATCATGGACCTGGCCAGCGCGTGGCCTACGTGATGCTCGACCTCGGCCGCCGCCGGCAGGACCTGCGCGCCTACGTGGCGAGCCTGGAGGCTTGGCTGATCGCTGCCCTCGACACTTTCAACGTCCGGGCGGAGCGCCGCGAGGACCGCGTCGGCGTCTGGGTGCGACGCCCCGAGAAGGGGGAGGGAGTCGAGGATAAGATCGCGGCGATCGGCATCCGCGTGCGCCGCTGGGTAAGCCTGCACGGCATCAGCCTCAACGTTGAGCCCGACCTCACACATTTCTCCGGCATCGTGCCCTGCGGGGTGCACCAGCACGGCGTGACAAGCCTCGCCGATCTCGGGCGGATCATCTCCATGCCGGAAGCCGACATGGCTCTGCGCGCGACCTTCGAGCCGATCTTCGGACCAACCGTGGACGCGGGCTGATCAGATCACCGGCACGCCGCGCGCCTTGGCCATGTCTCCCGGCTCGACATGGATGGTGACGACGACCCCCTCGACGGCAGCTTCGATTCCGTTCTCGATCCGGTCGCAGATGGCGTGGCTGTCGGCGACGCTCATCTCGCCCGGCACGACCAAGTGGAAATCCACGAAGGTCGCGCTGCCGGCGTGGCGAGTACGCACGTCATGCGCCTCTAGGGCGCCCTCGCCGTGACTGGAGATCAGCTCCCGGATCTTCTGGATCATCTCGGGGGAGGCAGCTTGGTCCATGAGGCCGTTGATCGAGTCCCGCATCATCGTCCAGCCCGACCACAGGATCTGCAGGGCAACGAGTCCGGCCACTAGGGGATCGAGCACCAACACGTCGGTGAGCAGCACCAGCGCTACGCCAACGATGACGCCACCGGAGGTCACCACGTCGGCGATGACGTGGCGCGCATCGGCGACGAGCGCAGGCGAGCGCCAGGCGCGGCCACGGCGCAGGAGCACCCAGCCCCAGGCCGCGTTGATCACGGTGGCGAGCCCGTTCACGGCGAGGCCAATGACTGGCGCGTCGATGGCCTTGGGCGAGACGATGCCCAGATAGGCCTCGCGCAGGATCAGCAGGGCCGCGACGATGATCAGCGTGCCCTCGATCACCGCGGAAAAATACTCGGCCTTATGGTGGCCGTAGGGATGATTGTCGTCGGCTGGCTGCGCGGCGACCCGCAGGGCCACAAGGGCGCAGACCGCTGCGACCACGTTAATGATGCTCTCCAGCGCATCCGAGTAGAGCGCGATGCTGCCCGTCAGCCAAAACGCCGCGAATTTTAGCGCCGTCACCAGAATGCCGATGGTCGCGCTCAGTAGGGCGGCTTTCTCGGTGCGGTTCATGATGCGACCGGGCGCTCGCGCAATCGTCAGGAGGAGATGCCGCGCCCATAGCCGCCGGCCAGCCGGAAGACCACGGCAAAGGTTTTAGCCGCGGCTATGAGGCGTCCAGGCGAGGTGTGGTGCGGCCGCGTCGTGTTGATCACCCTAATGCTGCACAGCCTTTCAAGAGTATTATCTCAGATCAGGCCTAATCGGGATCCTGCTTGCGGCCCCTCGCAGCCTCCCGCGCCCGTCCTGCCATGGCGAGCGAACGCGCCCTCGCCGCCTTACGGGCGTAGCCGCGGGCAGCCCATTTGAACATCGCGCGGCTTGCGAGATCGTCGAGGCGAGCGGCCTCCCGCTCCCAATACTTCACGAGTTGCCCGTCGAGGGTGAGGCGCTTCGGGTCTGTTTCGTCCGTCATACAGTGATCCTCGGCCACGCCCGCCGCCCGATCAACGGGCAGCCGCGGTGGTAACGGCCTCTTGAACGCGAAAGCCCCACGCGATGCAGCATCCCGCACCCGCGAATTGATTCGTCGCGGTGATCCGTGCAGTTGGCGCAGCATGCGCGTGGACCTATTCGATTTCGACCTGCCGGAGACGTCGATTGCCCTGCGCCCGGCAAGCCCTCGCGATGCCGGGCGGCTGCTCGTCGTGCGCCCCGGAGAGCCTTTCGTCGATCGCGCTGTGCGCGATCTTGCCGGCCAGCTTCGGCCGGGCGATGCGCTGGTCTTCAACGACACCCGCGTAATCCCGGCCCGCCTGACCGGCGTGCGCCGGCGCCCCGGCGCCCCAGGCCAGCGCGTCGAGGCGATGCTGCACATGCGCGAAGCGCCGGATTGCTGGCGCGCCTTCGCCCGCCCAGCCAAGCGCATCGCCCCTGGCGACAGGCTGAGCTTCGGCAGCGACGAGGGCGCGAGCAGCACCTGCGAGCTCGGCCGGCTCGACGCGACCCTGGAGAGCAAGGGAGAGGGCGGTGAGGTCACTCTGCGTTTCGACCTGTCCGGCCCTGCCCTTGATGACGCCATCGCCGCGCAGGGCGCGCTGCCGCTGCCACCCTACATCGCGGGCAAGCGCCCGACCGACGCGCGCGATGCCACCGACTACCAGACGATCTATGCCCGCGAGCCCGGCGCCGTCGCTGCCCCTACGGCCGGCCTGCACTTTTCGGAAGCGATTCTGGCAAAACTCGATGCGGCCGGCATCGCCCGCCACACGGTCACGCTGCATGTCGGTGCGGGCACCTTCCTGCCGGTCAAGGCCGACGACACGGCAGACCACCGCATGCATGCCGAGATCGGCACGCTCAGCGCGAACACCGCCGAGGCGCTGAACCGCACGCGTGCGGCGAGCGGCCGCGTCGTCGCCGTCGGCACCACGGCCCTGCGCCTCCTCGAAAGCGCGGCGGACGAGAACGGCCGGCTGCACGCCTTCGCGGGCGCAACGGACATCTTCATTACGCCGGGCTACCGGTTCCGCGCGGTCGATGCCCTGATGACGAACTTCCACCTGCCGCGCTCGACGTTGTTCATGCTGGTGAGTGCCTTCAGCGGGCTCGACACCATGCGCGCGGCCTATGCCCATGCCATTGCAAGCGGCTACCGCTTTTACTCGTACGGCGATTCCAGCCTGCTCTTTCCGGAAGCCCGATGACCGACAGCTTCAGCTTTCGCGTCGACGCCACCGATGGCGCCGCGCGCACCGGCGCGATCACAATGCCGCGCGGCACGATCCGGACACCGGCCTTCATGCCCGTCGGCACAGCCGCGACCGTCAAGGCGATGTATCCGGAGCAGGTCCGGGACCTCGGCGCGGATGTCGTCCTCGGCAATACCTATCACTTGATGCTGCGGCCTGGCGCGGAGCGAATGGCGCACCTGGGCGGGCTACACCGCTTCATGCGTTGGGACGGGCCGATCCTCACCGATTCCGGCGGCTTCCAGGTGATGTCGCTGTCCGCGCTACGGAAACTCGACGAGCAGGGCGTGACCTTCCGCTCGCATATCGACGGAACGGCCCACCATATGAGCCCGGAGCGCTCTATCGAGATCCAGAGCCTGCTCGGTTCCGACATCCAGATGCAGCTCGACGAATGCGTACGCCTGCCGGCCGAGCGCGACGAAATCGAGAAGGCGATGCGGCTCTCCCTGCGCTGGGCCGAGCGCTGCCGCATGGCCTTTGGCGAGCAGCCGGGCAAGGCGATGTTCGGCATCGTGCAGGGCGGCGATATTCCAGAGCTGCGGGTCGAGAGCGCACGGGCGCTGACCGATCTCGATCTCAAGGGCTACGCCATCGGCGGCCTCGCGGTAGGCGAGCCACAAGCCGTGATGCTGGCGATGATTGAGACGGTGGAGCCGCATCTGCCGACGGCCAAGCCGCGCTACCTGATGGGCGTCGGCACGCCGGACGACCTGATGCAGTCGGTCTCGCGCGGTATCGATATGTTCGATTGCGTGATGCCGACACGTGCCGGCCGCCACGGCCTCGCCTATACGCGGCACGGCCGGATCAACCTGCGCAATGCGCGCCACGCCGAAGACACGGCACCCCTCGACGAGGCCTCAACCTGCCCGGCGACGCGCGACTACAGCCGCGCCTATCTCCACCACCTCGTCCGTTCGGACGAGATCCTGGGGATGATGCTCCTGACCTGGAACAACCTCGCCTATTATCAGGAGCTGATGGCAGACATGCGCGCGGCCATCGCTGCCGGCCGTCTCGCCGACTTTATCGGCGAGACCAAGCAGGAATGGGCGCGTGCCGAGGCAGCGCGCGCGGCTTGAGGCTCAGCCCCGCTTCTGCGCCTTGGTATAGCTGGCGATAGCGGCGCGGCAATTCGGCGTGAGCTTGGCCTTGTTCTGCTTGAAGCAGGCCTTCACCTCGGGAGTATCGGCGGCGAACTCGCTGCAGAAGCTCAGATAGTCGCCTGTGCAGTACTGACGCAGTGCCTCGCGATTGGCCTCGGGCGCAGCGAGCGCAGCGCTCGTGCCGAGAAGCAGGGCAACGGTTGTACGGACCAGCATGAACACGTCTCTTAAACACCCCGGTCTGGCCGGGCGCCCGGCGTAAACCAAGCGATCTGGACGAGAGTGCGACGAAGACGTGGCCGGGACTCGGTTAACGCGCCGTCAGGACTTTGTAGAAGCCCCCTGGATCGTCGCCGCTGCCGGTTTGGACTGCCTTCAATGCATCGACGATCCGGTGTGCGACCGGAAGACGGTAGTGAAGGGCATCCCAATAATTGGCATCGTCCGTGGTCACGGGGGAGGGGATGCGGAAATCGACGACGATGGCGCCGCGCTTGGCGCCAATACGCGCGACCCGCTCCTTGCACAGGCGCTCGCGCTCGGCGCGGGGTGTGCCGTCCCGGGGTTGAAGGGCGACATGGGCCGGCATGAAGGCGACGATCTTCAGAGCCGATGGGGGCGCGTCAGAGAGCATCTCGTCGAGCCAGGCGAGCGCCGGCATCGGCCCCTTCGGGTCGGAGATGTCGATCCCCGCCGGCATAATATGATCCAGCGGGTTGTCATCGTTGTGGATATGGGCAGACGCCCGCTTCGCGTCGTAGCTCTGCTCGGGCGGGGTGAACACGGTGAAGCCGTTCGCCGCCATCTTCGGCTTTGCGAGACCGAAGCGGTTCAGCATCACCCCTTGCGCCATCGTCAGCGTCCGCCAGCTCATCTGCCGGAAATACGACTTGTAGGACACCGTCTCGTAGAGCCAGGCCGGAAACGGCATGCCGTGCCTGTACTGGTCCGCATCGGGCTCGCACCAGTTCGAGTCGAGCCCGAA
This sequence comes from Methylobacterium gnaphalii, assembly GCF_007992215.1. Lineage (GTDB taxonomy): Bacteria > Pseudomonadota > Alphaproteobacteria > Rhizobiales > Beijerinckiaceae > Methylobacterium > Methylobacterium gnaphalii. The sequence goes on from NZ_BJZV01000007.1 coordinate 103,370, forward strand.
GATCAGCGCCTTCGCCTTCACGTGACGCAGGAACAGCCGAGCCAGTTCGGCTTCCTCGTGCGGCGCCCCACGGTTGATCGCCAGATTGGCGAAGCGAGCTCCGAAGGCCGCGTCGAGGTCGCGCGGGTCGAGCAGCCGCGAAGTCGAGGTGCCGAACACGGCGGCGTCGTACAGGCCGGAGCGCACAATCTGTGGATAGAAGAAGCGCTGGCTCTTATCCATGATCGGACCGGGCGCGTGGCCGGGTCCGACGCGCAGCCCATAGGGGTCGAGCCACGCGACGAATCCTAGCGCCGCGACGCCGAGCAGGACGACAGTCGCGACGAAGCTCGTCGCGAAGCCGCGCCAGGCCCTCTCCCCGCCCACGAACCCGAACACGGTGACTCAGTGCAGCTTCACCCGCGCCGTACCGCGGCGGGTGAGCGCCCGCGCCAGCGCGTCGAGACCAGTCTTGATCATGCCGTTCACCGCCATCTCGTGCATCTTGTAGAGCGAGCGGTACATCACGCGGGCGAAGAGCCCGGCGATGAACATGTTCTTTCCCTGGATGAAGCCCATCAGGTTGCCGACGGTCGTGTAGTGGCCAAGCGACACGAGCGAGCCGAAGTCGCGATACTTGAACGGCGTCAGCGGCTTGCCGTCGAGACGGGCAACGATCTGCTTGTAGAGGTGCGAGGCCTCTTGGTGCGCGGCCTGGGCGCGCGGCGGGATCGGCGTGTCCGAGCCCTGCTCGACGAGGTAGGCGCAATCGCCGACCGCGAAGATGTTCGGGTCGCGCGTCGTCTGCAGCATCGGCGTCACGACGAGCTGGTTGCTGCGCGTGGTCTCGAGCCCGCCGACGCCCTGCAGGAAGGGCGGTGCTTTCACGCCGGCTGCCCAGACCACAAGCTCGGAGGGGATGAAGCCGCCATCGGCGAGTTGCACACCGTCTGGCTTCACCTCGGTGACCCGCGCCTTCACGCGGACCTCGACGCCGATCTGCGAGAGCAGCGTCATCACCTCGCCCGAGAGACGCTCCGGCACGGCTGGCAGGATGCGGTCGGCCGCCTCGACCAGGGTGATTTTGAGATCCTTGGTCGGGTCGATCTTGTCGAGGCCGGTCTTGGCAACCTCGCGCGTCGTGCGATGGAGTTCGGCCGCAAGCTCGGTCCCCGTGGCACCGGCACCGATCACCGTGACATGGAGCTGGCCCGGCCGCACCGGGCCAACCTGGGTGTGGGCGCGCAGCATGCCGTTGATCAGACGCTGATGGAACCGCACCGCCTGGTCCGGCGTGTCCAGCGCGATGGCATTCTCGGCGACGCCCGGCGTACCGAAATCGTTGGTGGTGGAGCCGACGGCCATCACCAGCGTGTCATAGGCGACCTCGCGCACCGGCGTGATCTCGCGGCCCTCGGAATCATAGCTGGCGGCGAGATGGATGACCTTACGCTCCCGGTCGAGACCGGTCATCTCACCGATGCGGTAACGGAAATGGTGCGCGTGGGCGTGGTGCAGGTAGTCGACCGCGTGATGGCCGACATCGAGGCTGCCTGCAGCGACCTCGTGCAGCAGCGGCTTCCAGATATGGGTGCGCGCGCGGTCGACCAGGGTGACGTGCGCCCTGTCCTTGCCGAGCCGATCACCGAGCTTCGTCACCAGTTCGAGGCCAGCCGCACCGCCGCCCACCACCACGATCTTGTGGCGGTCCGTGACTGTTTCACCCGGAACCATCCTATACTCCGTTCCCGAACCGACGAGCCCGCTGCCGTCATAGCCCATGACGGCGCAACCGTACTTTGGAATATCTTTATCCCGCGGTTGCAGAAACCTTCTACAGCAACGCGCGAAAGATGGCCGTCGACGACAGGCTACTGGGTGGGCGCGCCCGGCTGCTTCAGGGGATGGGCTCGGGCAACCCCGTCGAGGGCGAGGCAGGCTTCGGCCACGCGCTTCACGGTCGGATAAGGTGCGGTATCGACACCGAAGATGCCGGTGCCGACCCAGAGGCTGGCGATGCAGAGATCGGCATGGCTAACCGCATCGCCCTGCGCGAAGCGCCCCGTGCCGGGCTCGCCCGAAAGCCGCGCCTCCAGCGTTTTCAGGCCGCCCTCGAAGGCGAAACGCAGGAATTCGAGCATGCGCTCGCGCGGCAGCTCATAAGCCTCCATCAGCCTGTTGCGCACCCGCGGCGTGTAGAGCGGATGGGTGTCGCAGGCCACGACCTGGGCCAGCGACCGGGCACGGGCGCGGGCGCGCGGATCGGCCGGCAGTAGCGGCGTCTGCGGATGGGTGTCCTCGATATAGTCGAGGATAGCGAGAGACTGCATCAGCGGCGGTCCGTCATCGACGAACACGGCTGGCACCGCGCCCTGCGGATTGATCTTGCGGAATTCAGGCTTGTGCTGGTCGCCGGCATCGAGATCGAGGAAGATTTCCTCGTAGGGGATACCCTTAAGGTTGAGAGCGGCCCGCACCCGGAAGGCGGCGGCCGAGCGCCAGTTGCCGTACATCTTCATGGGTATGTCCTCACATCACCACCGTGATCGCCCGCGCCGCCCGCGTCAGCCCGGTATAGAGCCAGCGCGCCCGGTGCTCGCGGAACGCGTAGGATTCGTCGAACAACACAACCTTGTCCCACTGTGAGCCCTGCGCCTTGTGGACGGTCAACGCGTAGCCATAGGTGAACTCGTCGGTCTCGCGACGCATGTAGAGCGGGATCTCTTCCTCGCTGCCCTCGATGATCTGGCGCAGCACCTTGATGTCGACGGCACGTCGGCGGAGCGCCGGATCGTCCTCCGGCACTACGTCGAGGCGGATCGTGTCGGGGCGCGGAGGCGCGCGCAGCGCCTGCACCGTCCAAGTCGAGCCGTTGAGCAGGCCCTTGGTGCGGTCGTTGCGCAGGCAGACCAACTTCTCGCCGACCGAGGGCATCGGGTCGGTATGGCCGGCGAGCTCGCGCAGGCGGTTGTTGTAGAGTCGGCGAGTCTTGTTCATGCCGACCAGCACCTGATCGCAATCGAGGACCTCGGTGGGATCGAGCGCCCGGCGGGAGATGACGCGGCTCTCACCGAATTCGCCGAGGCTGAGCCGGCCGCCCTCGCGCACGGTCATGGCCATGCGCACGATTGGGTCGTCTGCCGCCTGGCGATGCACCTCGGTGAGCATCATGTCGGGCTCGGCCTCGGTGAAGAAGCCGCCGCCCCGCACCGGCGGCAATTGCGCTGGATCACCAAGCACCAGAACCGGTTTGCCGAAGGCGAGGAGATCGTTACCGAGGTCGGAATCGACCATCGAGCACTCGTCGATGACGATGAGATCGGCCTTGGAGGCTGGCCCGGTGCGGTTCAGCGTGAAGGTCGGGCCGCCCTCGTCGCCTTCCTTGGTTCGATAGATCAGGCTGTGGATGGTCGCGGCGTCGTGGCAGCCCTTCTGGCGCATTACCGAGGCCGCCTTGCCGGTGAAGGCGCCGAACAGCACGAGGCCGTCGGCATCATCCGCGATACGGCGCGCCAGCGTGGTCTTGCCGGTGCCGGCATAGCCGAACAGGCGGAAGACCTGATCGCCGCCGCCTCTCATCCATTGCGCGATGGCCTTGAGCGCCGCCTCCTGCTGCGGCGCGTAGGCGCTCGGAAGATCGGCCGTCACGGCCAGCGCACGGTCGGCGGCAGCGAGGACAGGATCGAGGCAACGTTGCCGCCGGTCTTCAGCCCGAAGATGGTGCCGCGGTCGTAGAGCAGGTTGAACTCGACATAGCGCCCGCGCCGGACCTGCTGCTCCAGCCGGTCGGCTTCCGTCCAGTCCTTCGACAGGTTGGTGAAGACGATCTCCGGATATGCCTTGAGGAAGGCCTGGCCCACGTCCCGCGTGAAAGCGAGATCGGCCTTCGGATCACCGGTCCAATGGTAATCGTAGAAAATGCCGCCGATGCCGCGGGGCTCGTTGCGGTGCTTCAAGTGGAAATACTCGTCGCACCACGCCTTGTACTTTTCGTAGTCGGCCGCCGGGGCATGGGCATCACAGGCCTCCTTAAGAGAGGCATGGAACAGCCGCGTGTCGGGATCGTCCTGAGTGCGGCGGCGATCGAGCATCGGGGTCAGGTCGGCCCCGCCACCGAACCACGCCTTCGTGGTGACCACGAAGCGTGTGTTCATGTGGACAGTCGGCACGTTCGGGTTCCAGGGGTGGGCAATCAGCGAGATGCCAGTGGCGAAGAAGCGCGGGTCCTCCTGGGCACCCGGCATCTGCGCCCGGAATTCCGGGGCGAACTCGCCGTGCACGGTGGAGATGTGCACGCCAGCCTTTTCGAAGACGCGACCTTTCAGCATTGCCATGACGCCGCCGCCGCCGGGCTGCCCGGTATGGTCGGTGCGCTGCCACGGCATCTTTTCAAACTTGCCCGGCTCCTTGGGCGCGTCGGGATGGAACGGCCCGGCGACCTGGTCCTCCAGCGTCTCCAGAGCCGTCACGATCCGGTCGCGGAGTATGGCGAACCAGGTAGACGCCTCGCTCTTCAACGCGGCAAGGTCGCTCTCGCTCGGCAAAGGGAGGGTCATTTCGGGCTTTTGCATAGCCCAGCGATGTCCCATTCCGCGCAGGAGGCGTCAATTCGCCGGTTCAGACCGGCGTCTTCCCCAGACGGTGCTCGATCTTGCTCGGTTCGAGGCCCGGTGCGACGAGGGGCGGCTCCGGCACCTCCGCCGATCCTTTTCGAGAGGACAGCGCACCGGCGAGCCGGGAGCGCTCGAACAGCAGCACCACCACGATCGCCAAGGCGAAGGGCAGCAGTAGATAAAACAGCCGGAAGATCAACACAGCGGCGACCACAGCGGCCTTCTGCGCAGCGGCGCTCGGATCCTCCGCGTTGATCTGCATCGCGGCGAGGAAGACGAGCTCGAAGACACCGAGCCCGCCGGGCGCGTGGGAGGCCAGCGCCACCGAGAACGAGGCCAGGAAGATCGCCAGAACCGGGATGAAGCCCGGGTTCAGGCTGTCCGGCAGCGCGAAGTAGATGATGCCGGCCGCACCCAGCAGCTCCATCGGCGCGGCGACGAGTTGCCGGAGCATGATGCTGGGGCGCGGATACTCGACCTTGAACGAGCGGATCGTCAGCGGCTTGAAGTGCAGAATCGAACCGAGGACGTAGAGACCCACGAAGCCGAGCATCGCGATGCCGACGATGCGGGCGGTGGTCGGGTTGGTGAGCAGGCTCGGCAGCAGCGTGTCGAGGCGCGCCAGCAGGTAGGGGTCGTAGACGAGACAGAAGCCGCCGAGCAGCAGCGTTCCAAGCCCGAAGGTGAAGGAGCAGAGCGCCACCAGCACCGCGACCTGCGCGGCCGAGAGCCCCTTCGAGGTATAGGCTCGGTAACGAACCAGCGCGCCCGAGAAGACCGAAGCGCCAATATTGTGAGACAGCGCGTAGGTCGTGAAGGAGCAGAGGGAAACGAACAGCCAGCTGATATGGCGCACGCCCAGATGGATCAGAGCGATCCGGTCGTACCAGGCGAGGGCGGCATAGGCGACGAGGGTCGAGACGGCGGCGAGCAGAAAGTGGTGCAGTGGGATCGCTGCGAAAGCCGCCTGCAGCTGGACCCAAGAGAGGGTCTGCAGCTGTCCGTAGAGCAGATAGCAGGAGACGATGACAGCCCCGAGGCCGATGATCGGCCAGAGGATTTCACTGATCTTCTTCATACGATCCGGCCGCGCCCTCGGAGACCGGCTCCTGATGCGCCACCGCGTCGGGTATCGCAAGCGGGACCGGTCAGGTCTCTCGATGCATGCACCCTTGGGCCAGGATCATGACAATGTCGTGCCGCCGGCGATCACCCGCTGCGGAAATAGCTCAGGCGCGGGCGCGGCCGAGCCCGATCGCATCCATTTCGGCCTGCTCGCGGGCACCGGCAGCGGCGCGCTCGGCGGAACGCTCGCGATCCTCGAGGATCTCGACCTTCTTCAACTCCTCGAAGGCCTCGCCCAGCTCGGCCTTAGCCTCGGCGAGCTGACCTTCCAGCGCGAGCGCCGACTGGCGCATGTTGTCGCGACGGGTGGCGGCGGCGCGGGCATAGGTCGGGTAGGCGAAATGCGCCGGATCGGTGATGCCGGCGCGTGCCTCTTCATGGGCGACCTCGCGATCGAGCTCGACGACCATGCGGTTGAAGTCCGCCATCATCATCTCGATCTGGGCGACGCGGCGACGCTTCTCGTCGACCTGAAACCGGCGCAGCCGGATCAGCGTGTCACGCGACTTCATCTGAGGTGATCCCTCTCAACGCAACGCAGGCAACGGGCCCCTCTCGTGCGCCCGGCCTTTCAGTCGGCGCCGACGATCGCGGCCAATCTCGCGTAACCCTCGCTGATGGAGGTTGCTTCTTCCTTACTTTGCCCCAGAAAAGCCTCAAGATCTGGCATGAGCGCCACTGCTTCATCGACCTCGACGGAGGATCCCGCCCGGTAGGCGCCGAGCCGGATCAACTCCTCCATGTCGGCATAGGTCGACAGTACTCGCCGCGCTCGCTGCACGGTCGGCAGCCAGGCCGGATCACAGGCCTTCGGCATAGTGCGAGAGACGGAGCGCAGCACGTTGATCGCCGGGTAGCGACCGGATTCCGCGATGCGCCGTTCCATGACGATGTGACCGTCGAGGATGCCGCGCACCGCATCCGCCACGGGCTCGTTGTGGTCGTCGCCCTCCACGAGCACGGTGAAGAGGCCAGAGATCGAGCCATCACCCGTTCCAGGACCCGCTCGCTCGAGCAGACGCGGCAATTCTGAAAAGACCGTCGGCGTATAGCCCTTCGCGGTCGGCGGCTCGCCGCTGGCAAGGCCGATGTCGCGTTGGGCCATCGCAAAGCGCGTGATCGAGTCGATCATGCACAGCACCTGCGCGCCCTGATCGCGAAAATATTCGGAGAGGGTGAGGGCGAGGTATGCCGCGTTGCGGCGCATCAGCACGGGCTCGTCCGAGGTCGCCACCACTACGACCGAGCGAGCGAGGCCAGCCGCGCCGAGATCCTCCTGCAGGAATTCCTGAACCTCGCGGCCGCGCTCGCCCACGAGGCCGATCACCGCGACGTCTGCCGCGGTGTAGCGCGCGAGCATCGAGAGCAGTACCGACTTGCCGACACCAGAGCCGGCGAAGATGCCCATGCGCTGGCCCGAGCACATGGTCAGGAAGGTGTTGATGCAGCGCACGCCGAGATCGAGGGGGGCGCCAACGCGGCGGCGGGCATGAGCAGGAGGTGGATCGGCGCGCAGCGAGTAGACCGCCGGCCCCTGTGGGAGTTCGCCGAGCCCGTCGATGGGTCGGCCGAGCGCGTCGACCGTGCGGCCGAGCCAAGCCTGGGTCGGGCGGACCGCGCCGGCAGCATCCTGTCGGACATAGGCCGGGCAGCCACGGCGCACACCGTCTAGGGAGCCGAACGGCATGGCGAGCGCCCTGTCGCCCTGGAAGCCGATCACCTCGCAGGGCACTAGGCCTGCGCTGTGGGCTCCAACCGCGATATCGATCCGGCCGCCGAGCCGCATTGCAGCGATCGGTCCCGCAACCTCGACGAGAAGCCCCCGAATCGCCGTGACGCGGCCAAAGACCTCGAGTGTTTCAACGCCCGCGAGCGCATCGATCGCCGCCGCGAAGCTTGGCCCAGCTCGCGAAGCAGCCGTTTCACGGCGATCCTCGCCCATGCACTCAACCTCAACGGTTCATTTACCGACCTCTTTAACACTGCGGGGATCACTTCGTTAACGGGGACAGAGCCGACGTGTCTGGAAAGCCACACGGCGACGAGCGCGTTATCGTGGAACGGGTTAGCGGCAGGCTTTGCGGGTTGCGCAGCCTGGAATTGGGGTTGAGCGAGAACAGACCGACAACGATTCGGCAAAAACGCTCCCGCCCACTGAAAGAGCGCTCTTGCAACCGGGATTCGGGTTTTGTTAACGGTTAAAAGTTAGCGTTTCGAAAGATAAACGAAGCAGCGCCCGCCGAGGCCGTCGGCGAGCGGACGGCGGGGGTGTGCCCGCCCGCCTTGAGACGGCCGGCCGGGCTGGGGACCGACGATGCGCGTACTTCTGATCGAGGACGATGGCGCTACGGCGCAGAGCATCGAGTTGATGCTCAAGTCCGAGAACTTCAACACCTACACCACCGACCTCGGTGAAGAGGGCGTCGATCTCGGCAAGCTCTACGACTACGACATCATCCTCCTCGACCTGAACCTGCCCGATATGTCGGGCTACGAGGTCCTCCGCTCGTTGCGCGTCGCCAAGGTGAAGACGCCGATCCTGATCCTCTCCGGCATGGCCGGCATCGAGGACAAGGTGAAGGGCCTCGGCTTCGGCGCCGACGACTACCTCACTAAGCCATTCCACAAGGACGAGTTGGTCGCTCGCATTCATGCGATCGTGCGCCGCTCCAAGGGCCACGCGCAGTCGGTCATCACCACGGGCGACCTCATCGTCAATCTCGACCAGAAGACGGTCGAAGTCTCCGGCAGCCGCGTGCACCTCACGGGCAAGGAGTACCAGATGCTGGAGCTGCTCTCGCTCCGGAAGGGCACCACGCTCACCAAGGAGATGTTCCTCAACCATCTCTATGGCGGCATGGACGAGCCCGAGCTCAAGATCATCGACGTGTTCATCTGCAAGCTGCGTAAGAAGCTCGCCAACGCCTCCCAAGGCAAGAACTACATCGAGACCGTCTGGGGCCGCGGCTACGTGCTGCGCGAGCCGATGGAAGGTGAGGACCGCATCGCGGTCTGAGCGAACAGCCTACCCTCATTAGAAGAGCCCCGGTTTCCGGGGCTTTTTCTTTGTCTGACACCCTTCAATGGAAGTCCCGCGACTTCGGCAGGATGCGCATATTGCGCGGATGCCCATGCGGCTCGCGCGGAAGCTGCGGATGGGTGAACTCGTCGGCGCGGGTCAGCTCGATCGGCACCTTGCGGTCACGTGAGAGCCGTCCCAGCTCGGCGCTGCGGTCGAAGGCACGTTCGGTCATCAGGTGCACCACACCCTCCGGACTCTTCTGGACTCGCCCCTCGATCAGCAGCAGCCGCGCGCCCATCACCTCGCGGCGGAAGCGCTCGAAGATGGTCGCCCACATCACGACGTTGGTGACGCCGGTCTCATCCTCGATGGTGATGAAGATGGCGTTGCCCGCGCCGGGGCGCTGACGCACCAGCACTACCCCCGCCGTCCGGCAGAAGGCGTGATCCGGTTTGGCGGCTGTCTCAGCGCAGGTCGAGATGCCCTGTGCCGCGAAGAGCGGCCGCAAGATCTGCATGGGGTGGCCTTTTAAGGACAGCCGGGTGGTCTGGTAATCGGCTGCGATCTGCGCGCCGAAGGACATTTTGGGCAGCGCGACCTCCGACTCGGAGCCGAGCTCTCGCGCATCAGCGGCCGCGAAGAGCGGAAGCGGCTTGTCGCCCGGCATACGACGCACGGCCCAGAGGGCAGCGCGCCGATCAAGGCCGAGGGAACGAAAAGTGTCGGCATCGGCGAGCAGGCGCAAGGCTCGCGCGGGCAGGCGGCTGCGCAGGGCGAGGTTTTCGATATCGGCGAAACCGTCGCCACGGGCCGTGACGAGGCGTGTCGAATCCGCCTCGGCGAAGCCGCTGACCTGCCGGAAGCCGATTCTCAGGGCGAGTTCGCCCTTCGCATCGCGCTCCAGCGTGTTGTCGTGGTGGCTGTGGTTCACGTCGATCGCGCGGATCTCGACGCCATGCTCGTGGGCATCGCGCACGATCTGGGCCGGCGCGTAGAAGCCCATCGGCTGCGCGTTCAGCAGGGCGCAGGCGAAGACCGCCGGGTGGTGCCATTTGATCCAGGACGAGACGTAGACGAGCTTGGCGAAGGAGGCGGCATGGCTCTCGGGAAAGCCGTAGGAGCCGAAACCCTTGATCTGCTCGAAGCAGCGCTGCGCGAAATCCCGCTCGTAGCCCCGCGCCACCATCCGCTCGACCATTAGTTTTTCGAAGCTGCCGATGGTGCCGACGTGGCGGAACGTCGCCATGGCCCGGCGGAGCTGGTTGGCCTCCACGTCCGAAAACTTCGCGGCGACCATGGCGAGGCGCATTGCCTGCTCCTGAAAGAGCGGCACGCCCTTGGTTCGATTGAGCACGTGATAGAGCTCGTCGTGATCCCCGTGCTTCGACCCAGGCGAGGGAAACTCCACCGGCTCGATCCCGGCCCGGCGGCGCAGATAGGGATGCACCATGTCGCCCTGGATCGGGCCAGGCCTGACGATCGCGACCTGGATGACGAGGTCGTAAAATTTCCTCGGCTTCAGCCGTGGCAGCATGTTCATCTGCGCACGGCTCTCGACCTGAAACACGCCGAGCGAGTCCCCTCGCTGCAACATGGCGTAGACGGCATCGTCATGCCGGATGTCGGCGAGGCCGAGATCCTTGCCTTTGTGCTCGCGCAACAGGTCGAAGGCCTTGCGGATGCAGGTCAGCATGCCGAGCGCCAGGACATCGACCTTCATGAGCTTGAGTTCGTCGATGTCGTCCTTGTCCCACTCAATGAAGGTGCGCTCCGGCATAGCCGCGTTGCCGATCGGCACGATCTCGTCGAGCCGATCGCGGCTCAGCACGAAGCCGCCGACATGCTGCGAGAGGTGGCGCGGAAATCCGAGCAGCCGCCTTGCGAAGGCGATGGCACGGGCGATCGACGGGTTGTCCGGATCGAGCCCCGTCTGGCGGATATGCACGTCGCTGATGTCGCTGCCGAAGCTTCCCCACTGGGTCGAGGCGAGACGAGTGGTGACATCCTCGGTGAGGCCGAGGACCTTGCCGACCTCGCGCATAGCGCTGCGTGGACGGTAGCGGATTACGGTCGCCGCGATCCCAGCCCGGTGGCGTCCGTAACGCTCGTAGATGTGCTGGATGATCTCCTCGCGCCGCTCGTGCTCGAAATCGACGTCGATGTCGGGCGGCTCGCATCGCTCTTCGGAGAGGAAGCGGGCGAAGAGCAGATCGTGCTCGTCCGGGTCGACCGCGGTGATGCCCAGCGCGTAGCAGACTGCAGAATTGGCCGCCGAGCCGCGGCCCTGGCAGAGGATGCCTTTGTCCTCGGCGACTCGTACGATGTCGAGGATCGTCAGGAAGTAGCGGGCGTAGTCGGCCTTGGCGATGAAGGCGAGTTCCTTACGCAGCTGCGTCTCGACCTTTCCCGGGACGCCCCTGGGATAGCGGATCGCGGCGCGCCGCCAGGTCTGCTCCTCAAGCCAAGCCTGCGCGGTCCAGCCCGGTGGTACCGGCTCGTCGGGATAATTGTATTGCAGCTGCACGAGCGAGAAATCGATCCAGTCGAGAACGGTCCTCGTCTCGGCGACTGCCTCAGGCGCAGTTCGAAACAGACGGGCCATCTCTGTTGGCGACTTGAGATGCCTCTCGGCATTGGCTTCGAGCCGGCGCCCTGCATGCTCGATGGTCACGCTCTCGCGGATGCAGGTGAGCACGTCCTGCAGATCGCGCGCGGCGGGCGTATCGTAGAGCGCGTCGTTGAGCGCCAGGATCGGAACCTGCGCCTGCCTGGCGATCCGCTGGAGGCGGGCCAGCCGGCGCAGGTCGTCACCACGCCGATGCATCACCACCCCAAGCCAGACGGCGCCCGGCGCCGCTTGCGCGATCCGCGCGACGGTCTCGGCGAGCCCATCGAGCCGGCGCGGCGGCATGATGATGAGGAGGAGGCCAGCCGGATCAGCGAGGAGATCGTCGAGATGCAGGATGCACGCGCCCTTCACGGCGCGGCGGTTGCCGAGGGTGAGCAGGCGACAGAGACCGCCCCAGCCCGCTCTGTCGACGGGGTAGGCGATCACGTCCGGCGCGCCGTCGGCGAAGGCGAGGCGCGCGCCGACGACCAGCTTGAACGCCGCAGCACGCTGCCTGAGCTCTTCCTGCGTGAAAGGGATCGCAGGTGCCAGCGGATGCTCGATGAAGACGAACTCGCCCGGCCCGGACCCCTCTCGCAGTTTATCGGGCAGCGGCAGGCCCTCTGCCTGCAGTTCCTTAAGGGCACGATGGGCGCGAACGACCCCAGCTACGGTATTGCGGTCGGCAATGCCGATGCCGCTCTGCCCAAGGAGGAGGGCCGCCAGCACCATGTCCTGCGGTGTCGAGGCGCCGCGTAGGAACGAGAAATTCGTCGCCGCCGCGAGCTCAGCATAGGCTGGCGGAGCGGGCGGCTCGTTATCCTGTCCGCTCATGCGAACAGGCCGTGCAGATACCAGCGCGGCGCGTCGGTCTCGCTGCCGTAGAGACCGGCGCGAAACAGCCAGAAGCGGCGGCCTTCCTCGTCCTCGACCCGGAAATAGTCGCGCGTCGGCACCTCGCGCCGGCGCCACCACTCGGCAGAGATCCGCTCCGGCCCCTCCGCCCAAACGACACGATGCAGCACGTGCCGCCAGCGGAAGCGGATCGGCGGCCCGTCCGGCACTTCGGCTAGCGTCTCGATAGGCTGGGCTGGCTCAAAAAGCTGCAGGGGCCGAAGGGGCGGATCGCCCGGTTCGGCCAGCGGCCAAGCGATGACTGAGGCGGGAGGAGCCGAGGCCGGCAGGAGCCGAGCGGCACGCACGGGATGATGCGTATCGACGGGCGTGAAGCGCAGAACCCGCGCCGAGCCGAAGCGCGCGACCAACCGGTCGATGAGATCGGAGACCTCGGCATCGGTCAGAATCTCGCCGTCGAGGCGGACCTGCACCGGCGCCAGAGGCTCGGCGACCAGCACTGCGAGGCGGATCAGGTCGAAGCCGTAGCCGGGGTCGAGGGGATCGGCGAGAGTATCGAGACGCTCGTGGAAGAGAAGCAGGATTGCGGAGGCATCCCGCGAGGGCCGGCTGGTCTCGACGGCGATCCGCCTGACATCTCCATCGGAACGAAAGAAGCTCGCCTCGAAGGCCCGGCCGCCACGTCCGGCCTTTTCGAGGGTGTCGGCAGCACGCTGGACCAGGTGCCGCAGGGTGGTCTCAATCACGTGCACCTGGGTGACGGGTTCGGTGAAACGCTCCTCCTCGCAGCAGGCAGGGAGAGGGCGCAGCGGCGTGATCCGCGCATCCTCTCGGCCAAGCAGGCGCCCCAACGCGCGGGGCAAGCCCGCGCCGAACCGGGCTGCGAGGGGTCCGCTCGGCAGATCGGCGAGATCGCCGATGCGCTTGAGACCGGCGAGGGAGAGCGCTGCGCGGTCCGTCTCCGGCAGCCACAGGGCCGCCACGGGCAGGGGGCGCACCGCCTCCTCTTCCCAACCCGGCGCGACGACTTTAGCCGGACCGAAGCGGGCAAGGGCGCGGGCAGCTTCGGGCGTGCCGGCGAGGGCGCCCCGGGTCGAGATACCCCCGCGCCGGAACGCGGCGACGACCCGCTCGCGCAAGGCAGCCTCGCCACCGAAGAGATGCGTGCAGCCAGTCACGTCGAGGATCAGCCCGTCGGGCGAGGCGAGGGCGACGAGAGGCGTCCAGCGCTCGCAGGCCTCCGCCATGCGGCCGAGCAGGGCCGCGTCCTCGGCCGGGTCGTGCTCCAAAGCCGCAAGATCCGGAATGCGGGCGCGGGCATCGGCCAGCGTCATGCCCTGGCTCAGGCCGAGCGCCAGCGCCTCTCGGCTGACGGCCGAGAGCCGCAGGGCACCCTTGACGGATTGCGTGAAAACGAGGGGCTTAACCGGCCCGCCGCAAGAGTGCAGCGTCCTGCGCCGCCACCGGTCGATGGGCAGGAACGGAAACCACAGGGCAAGGTAGCGACGCGAGTGCGAAGGCGGCGCTGTCACGATCCCACTCCACCCTCCAGCTGCGCCGGCTGAGCCCAGCCCGATGACGCAACAACGTGATTTTGAAAGCCGGTCGTCCCGGCGCATTCGCCTCCAGAGGCACGGAGGCCGTGGAGGCGACGCTCCAGCGGCTCGCTGCTGCGCTCGGGGCTGGTTCGGCTTGAAGCCGGATCATCACCAGAGTCACGCCCGAGGCGGAGGCCGCCAGTGCCAGTCGCCTGCTCGCCTTCAGATCGAGAACCTTCGGCTCACCCCAGATCTCCATGATGGCGGCGCCGATGGCGGCACAGCGCGCCGCTTCGGCCACGGCCCGCAGGGCAGCAGTCGGGTCTCGGGCACGCACCAGAATCAGGCAGGCCGGGTCGAGACCGAAGGCGGCAAGGCCGGCGCCGTGGATCTGGCCCGTCTCTAAGCTGACGAGATCCTGCCGCGTCCAGACAAGGGGACGTTCGCCCGCAGCACGCCCTGCCATTCCAAGCCCGAACCCCGCCGCCGCAGCGGCATCCGCGACCCGCTCGGCATAGACCTCGTGCAGGGAGCCGCGTGCGAGACCGCCGCCAAGCCAGCCGTCGAGATCCGGTAGTCCGAAGCGAAAGCGATTCGTTGCTGCCAGCGCATCCCCAGGTTCGAGGGCCGAGACAGCACGACGCAGCTCAGACAGGGCAGGGGGGCGAGCCGGGGTCATAAATGTTCCTGATTTGTTCCTTATAACGGCTCGGCTAATGAGCGAGAGTCAAGCTTCACCTACCTGTGGATCAGTGTGGATGAATCCGAAGCGCGCACCGTTTCCCACAGAGTGCGCTTAAGGCCGCACGGACAGTTATCGGCCTAGACGGCGAGCTACGCGAACGCCGTGGCGGCGCGCTTGCGCAGCAGCAGATGATAATCACCTTTCCGCACGTTCGTGCGGTGGGCCAGCGCAAGGTTCATAAGATTGGTGATGCCGTCGACGATCTTACCGAGCGTCGGCCGCCGGGTCCGCATCTCGGGAAAACGCGGGCTTTCGTAGACGCGCTCGTAGACCGTCTCGAAGCCGTGACGGGCCATGTAGGCCGCGAGCCGCTGCGGCAAAACGAGCGGGTGGTAGTGCACCCGGAACGGCCCAACGCCCGGCGTCCCGGCCCGTTTCTCACCCATGACGGTTCGATAGAACCAGACGTGGAACCAGTGCGGCGAGTATTTGGTGACGAGGCCCGAGAGCGAGAATGGATGCGGCGCCCCGATCAGGAGCAGGCCGCCCGGCCGCACAGCTTCAGCGAACCGTTCGAGCGCGCCGGGAACGTCTGGCAGATGCTCGATGACGTTGTAACAGGTGACGAGATCGATGCTGGCGGGCGGAAGGCGATGGCGCTGGATGTCGCCACAAATCTTGGTCCTGGCGTAGCGGTTGTTGGCGATCTGGGTCGGATCGATATCGACGACAGTGATATGCGCACGCCGCAGCAAGTCTGGCGGCAAGAACGAGGCTGCACCACCGCCGGCCTCGTAGATCGCGAGATCCCCTATGGGAAGAAGCGCCTGAAGCGTCTCATGAACCCGCGCCAAGCTCGCCCCAGCCTCACCCGGTGGACACACGACGTCGGGGCTCGCGTCGCTCATCGTAGCCCGATCGCTTGTCGCATGTGCGAGTGTCACAGCCGATAACTCCGGGCCGACGTCTCAACGAGATACTGAACTTCCATCCGCCGACGATTTTCCATCTCTCGGCAATCGAAGGCAATCAAACCGGCGAAACACCTCGCATTAAGACTAATCGGCGCGCGATCCCGGCCGGCCCGTATCGCGCCGTCCGACAGACAGAGCTTCCTCCGCATCCTCGACATCGCTAAACCCAAGAGACGCTCGTAAGGACCGGCCCCACTTCCCTGCACAGGCACGCCCGTCAGGCGGCGGCAGCCGCGTAACGGCGGCAATGGTCGAGGTAGCCGACCTCGTGCCGCCCAGCGAGCTCGACCACGCTCGACCAAAGCCAAGACGGCGCCTCCTCGCCACCGGACCGCGTGACCTCGCTGCGCCAGCCGGAGAGGGTCAACTCATCCATCTGCCGGCCATGTGCCTTGCCGACCACATAGGCCAGGTAATGCGCCGCCCGCACCGCTTCCTCTCTGCTGAACTGCTCGATGTCGAGCTTCAGGTCCTGAGGCGCCAGCTCGCGCATCACTACTGGCAGGCCGAGGAGGTGCACTGCCAGCATGCGATCCCCCAGATGCGGCGAGAGCGCCTGTGCCCCAGCCACCACGCGCTCGGCCGCATCCCGCGGCATCTCGGCGCCTGGAGCCGCTGGGGCGGCGGCCTCGACCGCTTGCTTGAGATCGACGAGCGCAAGGCGGCGCTTGCCCTCTGGCTCTGCGATGCGGACGAGCGTGGCGTAGCGGAGGAAGCCGAGCGAGCTGCAGCCTTTCATCCAGTAGGCCGCGTCGATCAGCCGAACATCGGCTTCTTTGCTGCGGCCATTGAGCGCCAGTATCAGGCGGCGGACCTCATGGCGGCCGAACAGGTCGTCCAGCGCGGCGCGCTCCTCGGCGTCGAGCGCCCAGAACTTGCGGCCGAGCGGAATGGACGGATCCGCATCCTTCAGGCGTTCGCGCGCGAGGTGCTTCCAGTGGCGGCCCAAGGCGCGACGGCGTACCGTACGCACCACATCCGGCTCGGGCGGTGCCTCGTCGGCCTCCGGGGCGCCCAGTCCCAGCGCATAACCCCGAACCATCTCCTGGAGCATCTGGGCCGTGACGACGCCGGGCAGGTCCGAGCCGCGGGCCGCGCTGGCCAGCGACAATCCGAGGCGCACGAGGTCATGGGTCGGATTGCCGATCACCGTCTGATCAAGGTCACGGACCTGAACCTCGACCCGACCATCCGCATCGGCGAGGGGGCCGAGGTTTCCAAGATGGCAATCCCCGCAGATCCAGACCGATGGACCTTCCGGCAAGGCCCCACGGCGGAGGCCGGCCAGCCACTCGTAAAACTGCAGGGTGTTGCCGCGGACATAGGCATGCGCCGACTTGGCCATCTTGAGACTGCGCTGCCGCTCCAACGCCACCGTGCGCTTCTCCGGACTGTAGCCCTCATCGTGACGCATCGAAGAACCTTCAACCAACTGCCGCCCCAAGGCGCGCCACGGCCAAGACGCATCCTCGATGCCCATGGGCAAGGGAGCCGCGCGCGACGTAACGCCTCTGATGGGAATAATAGGTACTGCTCAGCCGTATCCGCCGCGGCAGACGCACAGCCTCTTACGAGCCGGGTTTGCCGCCCGGCAGCCTCAGGGCCACTATCCCGAGGACGATCGACGTGGCGAACTACTTGCTCTTGCCGCCCTTTTTGCCGAGCTCGGCTTGTGCCGAGGACGACGTGCGTGGGTTCGACTTACCTTCCCGGCTCGCTTTGGCATTCGCCTTCCTAGCCGTCGCACTGCCGTGCCCCTTCTTCTCCGTCATGCTGCCCTCCTTCGGGATGACCGGCAATGCCAGGCTTGCCGATCGGTTCCGGAACGAGTTCGGTCATACGGACGGCTAGCGAGACGGTGCCGCTGCGAGGCGGTATCGTAAAATTGGTCGTCGCAACCGTTCCGAGAACAGCTCACTGGGTGAGGAAGAACAAGGAACGCCAAATCAACGAAGCCGCTGAATTCGCAAGGCCTACCGGAGATTTAGGATGGAGCGGGTGAAGGGAATCGAACCCTCGTATTCAGCTTGGAAGGCTGCTGCTCTACCATTGAGCTACACCCGCATGCAGCGCCGGATAGCATGGCGCCGAAGCGTTGAGAAGGCACTGGTCGGGCTGGTTTGGTGGGGGAAGTAGGACTCGAACCTACGAAGCTTACGCAGCGGATTTACAGTCCGCCCCCTTTGCCGCTCGGGACATTCCCCCAAACCGCAGAACCGCCAGCCATGGAATGGTCCGGCGGTCTCGACAGGGCGTCCTTATGGTGAGCGCTCCGACAGGTGTCAACAGGATCGAGCGTCCGCGCGGCGTTGCGGAAGACGGTGTCACTCCGGTGCCGCCAGATCGCAGATGCGCAATTGCGCGCGTTCCGCGCCCCGCCAGCGATCGACCGACAGCGTGCCGGCGACGTGGAACTCGGCGCCGACGCCGTTGAGCAGGGCTGCACCGAGCGGTCCCTGCGCGACACGGAACGCGATGGCACCGATGGTCTGGCCGTCGCGGCTGCGCAGGCGGGCACGAACATGGCCACTGCCGACGACGGCCGCGTCGACGAGACGGTGGCGGGGGAGGGCGAGCACAGGCTCCGGCGCTCCTTGGCCGAAGGGGCCGGCACGCTGGATGGTCTTCACGAGTTCGGCCGTCGCGCCGCCGGCGCTGACCGTGCCGTCGACGAGCAGCGCCTCCGCCTCGCGGGCTGCGGTGACCGCGGTAGCGAGCGCGGTGGCGAGATGGGCGGTGAAGGCGGAGAAGTCCGACGAGGGCAGGGTGACACCGGCCGCCATAGCGTGGCCGCCGCCTTTCAGTGCGATTCCGGCCTCCACTGCCGCATGGACCGCGCGGCCGAGATCGGCCCCGAGGATCGAGCGGCCGGAGCCGGTCGCCGTGCCGTCGGGCTTCACCGCGAAGGCGAAAGCCGGGCGACCGAAGCGCTCCTTCAACCGGGCCGCGATCAGCCCGACAATGCCGGGATGCCAATCGGGCGAGCCGGTAACGAGCACGGGCCTGTCCGGATCGCCCGCAAGGTCGCGGTCCATGGCAGCCTCCGCCTCCTCGACGGCAAGCGCCTCGATGGTCTGGCGCTCACGGTTGAGCCTGTCGAGCTCGGCGGCGATGCGGGTGGCCTCCATAGCATCTGCGGTACCCAGCAGCCGCGTACCGAGACCGGAATCACCGATGCGACCACCGGCATTGATGCGCGGGCCGACGAGGAAGCCGAGATGCCAAGCCTCCGGCGGCTCGCTCAACCCCGCCGCGTCGAGAAGGGCGGCCAGACCGGGGCGGCCGCGCCCGCGCATCACGGCGAGACCCTGCACCACGAAGGCGCGGTTCAAGCCGAGGAGAGGCACCACGTCGGCCACGGTGGCGAGCGCCACGAGGTCGAGAGCATCGGTGAGCGCGGGCTCGTCATGGTTCGCGAAGGCCCCAAGACCACGCAATCGCCGATTCAAGGCGACGAGAGTGAGAAAGACCACGCCTGCCGCGCAGAGATGGCCAAGGCCCGACAGGTCGTCGAGACGGTTCGGGTTCACTAGGGCTACGGCCGGCGGCAGATGCTCGGTCGCCGCGTGGTGGTCGAGCACGATGGTGTCGAGGCCGAGCGTCTTCGCCGCTTCGAGCGGAGCGTGGCCAGCGGTGCCGCAATCGACGCAGACGAGGAGACGAGCACCGCCCTCAGCGAGGCTCGTTACCGCCGCGACGTTGGGGCCGTAACCCTCGGTGATGCGGTCGGGGATCCAGATCTGAACCGGCACGTCGAGGTTGCGCAAATAGCCCGCGAGCAAGGCGGCGCTCGCCGCGCCATCGACGTCGTAGTCGCCGAAGATCGCGACCGACTCGTGGGTGGTGACAGCGTGGGCGAGCCGGTCGGCGGCGGCCTCCATGTCGACCAATACGGCCGGGTCCGGCATCAGATCCCGGAGCTTCGGCGCCAGGAATTTATCGGCTTGATCTGGCCTGACGCCGCGCGAGGCGAGGATACGCGCGAGAAGATCCGGCAGTCCGTGCGCCTGTGTCATCGTCGCAGCGAGCGCGTGCAACGATGGATCGGTGCAGCGTTCGCGCCAGGGCCGGCCGAGGACCGAGCGCGAGACGTCGAGGAAGTTTCGGGGCTGAGCGGCGATCACCAGCGCGGATATAGCTGGAAATCGCGCCGGTCATCAGAGCCCTCGGCTCACGCCGCCATCGCCAGCATCTGCGAGCGCGATTCCTCGACAGCCGCCATGATCCGGGCCTCGTCGACCGCAAGCTTGATCGACTTCACCGCGTGGCGAATGTTCTCGTCCGAATGGCCGGCCATGACCTGGAGGCGGAAGCGGGCGGCGCCCTTGGCGACCGCCGGGTATTCGACGAGATTGGCGAGCAGGCTCAGGCTGGGCAGCCGGCGGCTGACCATGCGGGCGATGCTCTCGCGGCCGACCCTGGCGCAGACAATGGCCGAGGGGTCGCCGTAGACGTCGAGGCCAGCATCCGCGAATTGCGTGCGTAGGCTGACGATGTTGCGCATCAGCGCCTCGCGCAGAGCCTTGCCCTCGGCCGAGGCGACGATGTCGAAGGCCTTGCCGATGACGGCGGTTTGGACAGGCGACAGGGCGTTCGAGAAGGTCGTCGAGGGACTGTAGTAGCGCAGGTATTCCTTGATCGCGCGGCGGTTGGTGGCAACGAAGCCGCCATTCGAGGCGAAGGTCTTGGAGAAGGACCCCATCACCAGATCGACTTTGCCCAGCATGTTCTGGATGCCGATATGGCCGCGGCCGTCCTCGCCCATTGCGCCCAGATCGTGCGCGACGTCGACCATGAGCGTCGCGCCGAACTCGGTGCAGAGTGCCTGCATCGCAGCGAGGTCTGGCGTGTCCGAGTCCATCGAGAACAGGCCCTCGGTGATCACCATGATGCCGTTCTGCGTGTCGCGGGCTCGGATCCCCTCAAGCTTCGCGCGACAATGCTCGAGGTCGAGGTGGCGGAACAGCGAGATGTTCTGGGTGGAGGCGTTGGCGCCCTCCTGCAGGCAGGTATGGGCCAGCGCGTCCATGACGATGTGGTCGGCCGAGCGCACGAGGCCGCGGATGACGCCGTAACCGGCGGCCCAGCCGGTCGGGTAGAGGACGAGCTCTTCCATCTGGAGGAAGTCGGCAATCTTGCGCTCGAGGGCGACGGAGCTCGCGGTGTTGCCGACGAGCACGGCCGAGCCGGCACTGTGGACGCCGAAGCGCTGCACCGCGTCGGCAGCGACAGAAGCGATCTCCGGATGCGAGGCGAGGCTGAGATAGTCCTGCGAGGAAAAGTTGATGCCTTCGAGCGGGTTGCCGCGATCGTCGCGTGCCTTGCAGGCGGTGCCGGGGCGGGTCTCCGTCGAGCGCGAGTACGGCCAATAGCCGTTCTGCCGCCGGCCTTCCTGCCAAGCGAAGAAGCCGTCACCGCGCGCCAGCAGGTCAGGGCCCGACGGAACGCGGAAATCGCGCGCGCTGCCGGTGAGGCCCGATCCCGTCACGTAGGTCTTGCCGCTGATGCTCATGTCGTGCCCGCCTGTCGCGCTTGTTCTTGCGCGTGATGGAAAGAATTTTGCGGGAGCAGATTGATTTTGGCTTAATTCTCAAAGTGGTAGCCGCGGCGAGGTCGAACGCGATTAATGGATGACTTCGGGAAATGGTTTCGACTTACGCAAATCGCCGAGGAAATATTCAGGGTTATCAGATCGTTTTAATCGCGTTGTTAGGTTGAATCTGGCCCAACCCTCTCCCTCTGTGGGAGAGAATTCTTCCCTCTTCACATCCCGACAGGTTCAACGGCCAACCAGGCCTTGCGCGTCGTGACCCTGAGCGGCGCCCTCACGCGGAACCAAAGCGCGTAGAGCGCCGGCAGGAACAACAGCGTCAGCACGGTGCCGACACCCACGCCGCCGATCAGCACGTAGGCCAGCGCCCCCCAGAACACGGAGTGGGTGAGGGGGATGAAGGCGAGCATCGCGGCAAGCGCCGTGAGGATCACGGGGCGGGCACGCCGCACCGTGGATTCCACGATGGCGTCGTAATCCGAGAGACCGGCGGCCTTCTCCCGGTCGATCTGGTCGACGAGGATCAGGGTGTTGCGCATCAGGATGCCGGAGAGCCCGATGAGGCCGAGGATCGCGTTGAAGCCGAAGGGCTGACCGAAGGCGAGGAGCGTGGGGACCGCGCCGCACAGGCCCAGCGGAGCGGTGGCGAGCACCATGAACATGGTCGAGAACGAGCGCACCTGGAACATGATCACGGCGAGCGTCACCACCAGCATCAGCGGAAATACCGCCGCCAATGCCTCCTGCGCCTTGGCGCTGTCCTCGACCGAGCCGCCGGTATCGATGCGATATCCCGGCGGCAGGCCGGCTTTGATCGGGGCGAGCTTGGGCAGGATCGCTGCGGTGACGTCCGGCGGCTGGCGGCCGTCGCGGACATCGCCCTCGACGGCGATGCAGGGCTCGCGGTCGTAGCGTTTGAGGACTGCGTCCTCAGTGCTGCTGACGAGTCGGGCGACCTGGGAGAGTGGCACGGCCTTCCCGTCGCTCGTCACCAGGGTCATGCTGCCGATCGCGCCAAGCGTGCGGCGCTCGGCGGCGGGGCTGCGCACCACCACGTCGACGGGGCGCAGGTTCTCGCGGACCTGCGTGGCGGGGGCGCCGTTCAGCATGGTCTGAAGCTGCGTGGCGGCGTCGCGCGGTGTCAGGCCGATCAGGCGCAGGCGCTCCTGGTCGAAGGCGAGGCGCAGAGTCGGCGTCTTGTCGCCCCAGTCGAGATGGGTGAGGCGCATATCGGGATTGGCGGCGACCACGTCGCGCACCTGCGCCGCGATCTTGCGCAGCTCGTCGAGATCGGGGCCGATCACGCGGAAGAGAACCGGGTAGCGCACCGGCGGCCCGAACACGAACTGCGTCACCCGCACCCGCGCCTCGGGGAACATCCCGTTCTCGACCATGCGCCGCGCCTTGAGCTTGAGCGCGTCGCGGGCGTGACTGTTCTCGGTGAGCACCACGATCTGCGCGAAGGCCGGATCGGGCAATTCGGGATCGAGCGGCAGGATGAAGCGCGGCAGGCCCTGGCCGACATAGGCCGTGACGATCTTCGCCTCCGGCTCAGCCCGGAGCGCGTCCTCGATCCGCTTCACCGAGGCGTCGGTGACGTCGAAGGCCGTGCCCGGCGGCAGGTTGACCTCGACGATCAGCTCCGACCGATCCGAGTTCGGAAAGAACTGCTGCTCGACGAGGCCGGCGCCCGCGGCCGCGAGCAGGAACAGGCCGAGCGTCGCACCGGCAACGAGCCGCTTGCGGTCGACGCAGAGGCGCACCAGCCGGCGCAGGCGTTCGTAGTGCCGCGTCGCGTAGATCGCGTCGTGGCCGCCCTCGACCATCTTGATGTGCGGCAGCAGCTTCACGCCGAGATAGGGAGTGAAGGTCACGGCCACGACCCAGCTGACGACGAGCGAAAACGCCACCACCCAGAAGATGTTACCGGCATATTCTCCTGCAGTGGATCGGCCGAAGCCGACGGGCAGGAAGCCTGCGATGGTGATGATGGTGCCTGACAGCATCGGCAGCGCGGTGGTGCCCCAGACATGGGTGGCGGCGCTGATCCGGTCGGCGCCTTCCTCCATGCGCACCACCATCATTTCGATGGCGATGATGGCGTCGTCGACGAGGAGCCCCAGCGACAGGATGAGCGCGCCGAGCGTGATCCGGTCGAAGTCGCGGCCGGTGGCCAGCATCACCACGAAGACGGCCGAAAGCGTCAGCGGCACCGCGAGCGCCACGACGATGCCCACGCGCAGGCCGAGCGTCATCAGGCTGACGATGACGACGACGGCGAGTGCGGTGAAAAACTTCACCATGAACTCGTCAATCGACTCGTCGATCACCTTGGCCTGATCCGAGATCTTTTCGAACGTCAGGCCGGCCGGGAGCCCCGAGCGGATCGCCGCCTCTTCCTTCGAGAGGGCCGCACCGAGGGTGAGGCCGTTGGTCTGAGGCTTCATGACGAGGCCGAGCAGCAGGGCCGGCTCGCCGTCGTTGCGAATCAGAGCGCTCTTCGGATCCTCGTAGCCGCGGGTGACCTCGGCGACGTCGCCGAGCTTCACGCTGCGTCCGCCGGCAGCGAGGGGAACGGCCTTCACCGCCTCGATCCCCTCCAGCGCCCCGTCGAGGCGCAGATAGGTGCGCGGCCCCGCCGTCTCGACGAAACCGGCAGGCGTCAGGTCGTTCTGCGCGGCGATGGCTGCGAACAGCGCCTGCCCGCTGATGCCGAGCGTGGCGAGGCGCTGATAGGAGATCTCGACATAGATCCGCTGTGCCTGCTCGCCGAGGATGTTGATCTTGCCGACGCCCGGCACCCGCAGCAGACGCTGGCGCAGCTCTTCCGCCTGCACCACGAGATGCCGGTGCGGCATGTCCCTGGCCTGGAGCGCGTAGAGCGCGAAGTAGACGTCGGAAAACTCGTCATTGACGAAGGGGCCGACCACGCCGCGGGGCAGGGCGCTGGCCTGGTCGCCCAGCTTCTTGCGGGCCTGGTAGAACTGGTCGGGCACCTCATGGGCCGGCGTGCCGTCCTTGAGGTTGAGCTTCATCATCACGATGCCGGGACGCGAGGTGGTCTCGACACGGTCGTACCAGGTCAGCTCCTGCAGCCGCTTCTCGAGCGGATCGGCGACCTGGCGCTGCATCTCCTCGGCCGTGGCACCAGGCCAGGCGGCGGAGACGACGATCGTCTTTACGGTGAAGGAGGGATCCTCGGCGCGCCCGAGCTTCACGAAGGCAAAGAGCCCCGCGCCGATCGTGGCGATGATCAGGAACAGCGTGATCGCCCGCTCGCGGACGGCCAGCGCCGAGAGATTGAAGCCGCTCATGGCAACGCTGACGGATCTCGTGTGGACGGGCCCAGCCTCGCCCTCCCGTCGAGGGCAGTCGAGAACGCCCTCACTCCGCCATCTCCGCCACGCGGTCGGCCGCGACGCGCACCAGTTGTCCGCCCTTCAGTAGATGTGCGCCGAGTGCGACGATGCGGTCGCCTTCACTGAGGCCGAAGGCGATGTCGGCGCTCTCCTCGCGCATGCGCGTCACGAGCACCGGCTGGGCCGAGACGGTGTGCCGGTCGGGATCGATCTTCCAGACGGAAGGCCCCCCGCCGCTATCGAAGATCGCGGCGAGCGGCACGGCGAAGCTCGCATCGTTGCCGCGCAGGCTCGGCTTGAGGGCGATGGTGACAGTGGCACCGAGCGGGGCGGATTCGCCGGCGCCTTCCAGCACGTAGCGGGCGCGGTAAGTGCGGGTGACCGGATCGGCCACGGCCGAGAGTTCGCGCAGATGCGCGGGGAACGCTGCATCGCGCCCAGCATAGAGCGTGGCCGTGGCCTCGGCCTGTGCCATGCGCTCTGCCCCTTCGGGCAGGAAGACCTCCGCCTCGCGGGCTCCGTCGCGGGCGAGCCGCACCACGATCTGCCCGGCGCCGACGACCTGCCCCGGCTCGGCCGGCACCTCCATGACGACGCCGTCGGCATCGGCCTGGAGTTCGGCATAGGCGGCCTGGTTGCCGATCTGGCTGGCCTGGGCCTCGGCGGCCGAGAACTGCGCCGCGGCAGCATCGGCCGAGGCCTTGATCTGGTCGTAGGCCTGGATCGAGACCCAGCCCTCGGTGGCGAGCTTGCGACTGCGCTTCTCGTCCGCCGCCGTCTTAACCATCTGCGCGCGGGCTGCGTCGACCGTGGCCTTGGCCGATTGCAATGCCAGGGTGAAGTCGGCGTGGTCGAGCCGCATCAAGGGCTGTCCACGCCGCACACGCTCGCCCGGATCGACCAAGCGCTCGGAGATCTTGCCGGCAACGCGAAAGCCCAAAGCGGTCTCGATCCGCGCGTGCACCACGCCGGTGAAGCGTTGCGCGCCGGTGCCGGCCGTCGCCACGACGAAGCTGCGCACCAGCGGCGGCGGCGGCCCGCTGGAATCCGGCCCGCACGAAGCGAGCGTGAGCGCCGCCAGAGCCGAGACGGGGGCCAGCCGCGCGAGACGCGGAAATCGTACCAACGAACTGGCCTCCTCGGCCGATCGCCAGACAGGCGCGACCGAGGGGGATCTTTCCAAATTCGTGTTTACGCCGGGCTAACGCCAAGGTTGAGCGCAGTCTTGTCCCGGGCCGTTTCGCCAGGTTCGCGCCGGCGAGCGCAAGCGGCATTCGACACGGCCTCGAAGGAAACCATCGGTGGCGGCCTCGTCGTCACGCTGCCGGCAGTTCCACGTGCTCAGGCTGGAAGCCCAGGCCGAAGATCCGTGCGGGCAGACGCTGCAGCAGGGGGATCCGGTTGATCAGCCGCAGCGCCAGCGGCGGTTCGAGCGGCTCTGCCGACTTGTCGAGCACACGGGCGATGAAACGATCCTGCATGAACCGCTGAACGGCCTGAGTGCGTTTGGCTGCCGGCAGGCGCCGGGCCTGAACGCGTGCGAGATCGTGTTCCGTGACGCGCCCCTCGCGCAGCGGGACCGCGAGAAGGTTCGCTGCGGCCACCGCGTCCTGGATCGCGATGTTGATGCCGACGCCGCCGATCGGCGACATGGCGTGGGCGGCATCGCCGATGCAGAGCAGCCCCGGGCGGTGCCAGCGCTTGAGACGGTCGACGACGACGGTCAAAAGCTTCACCGTGTCGAAGTCCTGTATCTCATCGACGCGATCGGCGAGGAACGGTGCCAGGGCTGCGACCCCCTTCCGAAAGGCAGCGAGACCCTCTGCGCGGATCGCCGCGTCACTCCCCTTGGGCACGACGAAGGCGCATTGCCAGTAGTCGCCTCGATCGATCGTCACGAGCAGGTGCCCGCGACCGAACCACCCGCCACCGCCCTCGCCATCGCTGTCGCGGCGCGACAGCCTGAACCAGAGCACGTCCATCGGTGCGCCGAAGGCCTCGCCTTCCAGCCCAGAACGGTCGCGCATCAGCGAATGGCGCCCATCAGCCGCGATCACGAGATCCGCATTGATCGCGGTCTCACCCTCCGGCGTCCTTGCGCGGACCCCGACAATGCGGCCGTCCGACTCGATGAGATCGACGGCCTCGGCCTGCATCAGCAGACGAAACCGCGCGTAACGCCGCCCTGCCTTGGCCAGAAAATCAAGGAAGTCCCATTGCGGGATGAGCGCGATGAAGCGGTGCTTCGTCGGAAGATGCCGAAGATCCGCGATGCGAAAGCTGTTGCCGGCGATCACCCCCGTGAGCGTCTCGATCTTTCGGTGGGGCAGGGTCAGGAAGGCATCACCGAGACCCAACTCGTCCAACACCGCAAGTGTCGACGGGTGGATCGTATCCCCCCGAAAATCGCGCAGAAAGTCCTGATGCTTTTCCAGGACGGCGACGGAAACCCCGGCACGCGCGAGCAGCAGACCGGCCATCATCCCAGCCGGGCCGCCCCCGACGATGCAGGCTTGCACTGAGAGGGTGCGCATGGTGCTGGCCTCTCCTCAGATACCGATCGGACAGAGCGGCGAGTCGGCCGCGGGATCACAAACATGATGATGTGCGAACACGAGACTACACCGCCGAACGGCAAACCACATCCTGTCGTGCGGGGGCCATAGCCAGCGGCGCAGTTCGGGACCGGGGTCCGAACCAATCGCACACATCATCGGAATCGAACGGCACCGCGCGTCGGGTTCTTGGCCCTCAGAACCGCGTGGACAGCCGGGTCAGCCAGTCGGGCGAGGCATCGACCAGGGCAGCCTCGATCGCCTTGTCGGTGCCCGACACGATGGTCAGCCCAATCACCACCAGGACGACGCCGAGCCCCACCTTCAACCCCTTGCCGAGTCGCATCATTCCGTCCCGTCGGCGCATCAGTACCTCACGAGAAAGGGTGCCGGCAACGAGGAGCGGCAACGCGGAGCCGAGGCCGAAGACGAGCATGGTCGCGGCGACGCCGCCGAGATCGCGGCTCTGCGACGCGAGAAGCGAAGCCGCGCCGAGCGTCGGCCCAACGCAGGGGCTCCAGACCGCGCCGAGCAGCAGTCCGAGGCCGAACTGGCCGAGAAGGCCGGCCTTGGAGAAGCCGCCGAAGCGCCGCTCCGTCCAGTCGCTCAGCGGTCCCAAGGCACTGGTGAGACGAGTCTGCAGTGCCGGCAGGATGAGCACGAGCCCGACGAGCATCATCAGGACGGCCGCGGCGAAGCGGAACACGTCGGTGTCGAGCCCGAGCGAGAAGCCGATCGTGGCAACGAAGAGCCCGATCGCCACGAAGGAGATCGCCAGCCCCGCCGCCAGCACCGCCGGTCCATAGCGATGCTCGCCTGCGGCCGCGCCCAGCACCAGGGGCAACAACGGGAGCACGCAGGGCGACAGGACCGAGAGGATGCCGGCGAGAAAGGCGAGCCCGAGGGTGGTCAGCATGGCTCCGTCATCGCTGCGCGCAGGGGTTCGACGCGCTTCGGCGCATCCGGACAAGTACAGCACTGAGCGGTTCGCTGCATGGAACTGCGCGTTCCGGCTTGGTTCGGGAGCGCTGCCGTGTCATGGAACTGGCATGAGCGACAACGAGACCTACCCCTACACCCTCGAGATCATCCCGCCGAAGGCCGAGGGAGGCTCCTATCAGTGGGCGATCCGCAAGCACGGCAAGATGGCGCAGCGTTCCGACCGCAACCACCATTCCGAGGCCAAGGCCCGCGAGAACGGCATGGCGCAGATCGAGAAGCTGCTGGCCGGCGTCGGCGACCGCTGAAGCCCCATGAAGACGCGGCGGCCCGACCGGCTGCCGCGCTTCGACCTACGCGTGATCGAAGCTGAGGATCAGAGCCGGGCTCAGCCGGGCTCCTCGGCTCGGCTCGGCGCGGCGACCACGACATTCGCCGAAGGCGCGGTCGCCTGCGCAGGCGTGTCCTGCATCGCGACATGGAAGCCGATCACCGGTGCGAAGACGAGCGTCAGCATCAGGATGACGAGGATCAGCACGGAATGGTCTCGCGCCGGCTCGACCGCGCCGTCACCTGTCCCGCGTAGCAGGATGTTGGAAGCGTTCATGGCTCACCTCGTTTTCGACCAGCCGCCAGGGCCGGTCGCGGGCGAGCCGGACCAGAGGATCAGGCGCGCTTGACGCGGACGGCCACGGGCGGCGTGGTCGATCGACTACTGTCGTCTGGCATCGGGTTTGATGGTCCTGTTGAGCCCACGCGCGGCGTTAGCTGACGCGGACATGAGGGCAACGTTCGATTGCGGGAGAAGTTCGCGCAGGTCAAGCCATGCGCCGGACGGAGCGGCCTCGCGGCGCGGGCCGTCCCGGCACAGTGGCGATTTCGTCACCGGCGCAGAACTCTCAAGCCCGGCTCCGAGTTGTGGTCGGTCATGCCGGCGCCCCATCCCGGCCCGCCGGAGTGTCCGATGACGCTGGACGACAGCCGAAGTCCACCCCCGTTCAGGACCGGTGCTCCTGGCGCGCCGCTGGTGCCGCTCGTCGATGGCTGAGCGCGGCGCCCTCCGCTACCGCGTGCAGAAGCACGCCGCGCGCCGGCTGCACTACGATTTCCGGCTGGAGCTCGGCGGGGTCCTGAAGAGCTGGGCCGTGACGCGCGGGCCGAGTCTCGTCGCGGGCGAGCGCCGCCTCGCCGTCGAGGTTGAGGATCACGGGTTGGACTACGCCGATTTCGAGGGCGTGATCGCCCCTGGCCATTACGGGGCCGGGGTTGTCCTGCTGTGGGACCGCGGCAGTTGGGAGCCCGAGGGGGACCCCGTCGCTGCGCTCGCCTCGGGCTCGCTCTCCTTCACGCTGCACGGGCAGCCACTGACCGGCCGCTGGCGGCTGATGCGGATGAAGCTGCGCCCGCGCGAGCGCCAGGTGTCCTGGCTCCTGGTCAAGGCGCAGGACGGCGCGGCTCGGCCGCCCGACGCGCCCGACATCCTGGACGAGCAGCTACGATCGATCGCCACCGACCGCACGGTCGAAGAGATTGCCGCGGAAGCGCCTTGAGAACAGCAGACGCCATGGACCAGAGAACTCCGCTCAACCTGGCCTACGACGCCGTCGCCGCCGCGCGGCAGGTCGCGGCGACCGCGGCCCGGCGCGCAGCAGAGCAGGATCGCGACGACGGCTTCCCGGCCGAGGATGTCGCCGACCTCGTTCGCCTCGGGCTGCTTGGAGCGCCGATCCCGTCCGAGCACGGGGGCGCCGGCCTCGGTGAAGAAGCGGGGGCAGGGCACCTCGCCGAGGTGCTGCGCCTCGTCGGCTCCGGCAGCCTCGCCCTCGGCCGGGTCTACGAGGGCCACGTCAACGCGCTCCAACTCATCGCCCAGTACGCCGATGGCGGACAGCGCCGTCGTCTGTATGCGGATGCGCGCGACGGACATCTCTTCGGCGTCTGGAACACCGAGCCCCCGGAGGGTGGCCTGACGATCGAGGATGGCCCGGGCGGCCTCGCCCTGGGCGGCGTGAAGACCTTCGCCTCCGGTGCCGGCTTCGTCACGCGCGCGCTGGTCACGGGCCGGCGGCGCGGCGAGGCTGAGCCCCTGATGCTGGTCGTCCCGCTGGAGGCCGGCGCCCGTGCCGACCTCTCGCAGTGGCGCGCGCATGGCATGCGCGCCTCGGCCACCGGCACGGTCCGTTTCGACGGCCTGATCGTGGCGGCGAATGCGGTGATCGGCGGCGCGGGCGACTACCATCGCCAGCCGGTCTTCTCCGGCGGGGCGTGGCGGTTCGCGGCGGTTCAGCTCGGCGGGATCGAGGCGGTGTTCGACGCCTGGCGCGCGCATCTCGTGCGGCTGGGGCGGGGCGCCGACCCGCATCAGCTCGCGCGGCTTGGCGAGGGCGCGCTCGCGGCCGAGGGCGCACGGCTCTGGGTGACGCGCGCCGCCGCGATCGCCTCGGACGCCGCGCTCTCCCCGGAGCGCGGCGTCGCCTACGTCAACCTCGCTCGCCTCGCAGTCGAGAAGGCCGGTCTCGACGTGCTGCAGCTCGCTCAGCGCTCTGTGGGCCTCCAGGGTTTCCTGCGCGGGCATCCGCTGGAGCGGCTGTCGCGCGACCTCGCCACCTATCTCCGCCAGCCGGCGCCCGACCGCGCGCTCACCACGGCGGCGGCGGAGCTGCTCGCCGATGCCGCGCCGGCGGGCGAACTCTTTGCCCGTACTAGCCTGCCCTGATGCGCGCCGACGCGTTCCTCGCGGCCGCCGAGGCCCTGCCCTTCGCCGATCTCGACACGCTGACCGGGGGACGTGGCCTGGTCGTGGTCGCGCCGCATCCGGACGACGAGAGCCTGGGCTGCGGCGGCCTGATCGCACAGGCCTGCGCGCGGGGCCTTCCGGTCCGGCTCGTGGTGGTCAGCGACGGCGTCGGCTCGCACCCCAATTCCCCGAGCTACCCGCCGGCCCGGCTGCGGGCCCTGCGCGAGGCAGAAACCCTCGCAGCCGCAGCTGTTCTCGGGCTCTCAGCGGAGCATGTCCACTTCCTGGGCCTGCCCGACCGCCACGTGCCGGCAGCGGGTCAGGCCGCCGAGGACGCGGCCGAGGCCATTGCCGCAACGGCCCGGGCCTGCGGGGCGGGCAGCCTTTTCGTGACCTGGGGCCATGATCCCCACTGCGATCATGCGGCCTCGGCCGCTCTCGCGGCGATGGCGGTGCGGCGCCTCGGGTCGGTGCGCCTGTTCACCTATCCCGTCTGGGGCTGGACCCTGCCGGCCGAGACGGAAGTGGGGCCACCACCGCGCGGCATACGCCTCGATGTCGGCCGACAGCTCCTCACGAAGACCACTGCCATCGCCGCGCACCGCTCGCAGACGACGAGCCTCATTGATGACGACCCGCAGGGCTTTCGGCTCGACGAGACGATGCTCGCCCGCTTCGCGCGGCCTTTCGAGATCTTTCTAGAAGCGGAAACCTGAGCCGGTAGAGAAGAAGCGCCCTTCAGAGCAAGGCGTCCTAAGTCTTTGTCTAAGGGCGCCTGCAACAGCACCGTTCAAGCCGCTCGCAGCAGCTTGAACGGTGATAGAAGCCGATCGAGGAGTTTGGGCTCCTGCATCGAATGGGATGAGCCAGCGACCGGTGCCGGCTGCGCGACCGTATGCTCCTGTGCCTGGAGGCGAGCGATAACGTCCTCGGCGAAGCACGGCAGCGCGATCCGATACTCCTCCAGGAGCAGCACGCCCCGGCAGAACGCCATCACCTCCTGCTCTGTCGGGCGAGAGCCGACGACATAGGCCGTCATCATCCGCTCCCCGAGGGTAGCGACCAGCGCGGCGACGTCCGTGACTCCCCACCGTTGCGCCTGCTGTCCGGACATCGCTCCTGCTCCCGATCCGCCGTTCCTCACAGGAGTATCGAGGACGAAACCTGAACGGCCGGACAGGCGCCGGGACCCGCACCGCCCCTTTCCGCGTAATCCACAGGCTCAACCACGATCACGAGATGACCATGCCCGAGACCTTCGACGAGCTGGCACGGCAAGTCGCCCAAAACCCCTCCGTCGAGGGATCAGCTGCAATCCTGGTCCGGGGCATCGCCGCACGCATCGCGCAGGCGCGCGCCGGGGGCACCGACCGGCCGCTCGACGACCTGATCGGCGGGCTCGAGGCCGCTGCCGATGCGCTGTCCTACGCGGTGGCGCAGAACACTGCGGCCGCCGCCTCGACGGATGCGGGCGGCGACAGCGAGGCCTGATCGGGCCCGGCTGTCGGACCGCTCGCGGAGTGGGAGCAGCCTAGGCTAGGCGGTCTCGAGCGACTCGAAGTCGAGGGACAGGTGCGCGCGAAGCAGGATGCGGTCGGCTTCGTCGCGGACGATCACGAACAGGTCTTGCCGATCCTCGTCGGCGCTCATGTCCCTGGCATAGCGGGACACGACGCCGAGCAGGCGTGCACGAACGGCGTCGGCGTCTGGCACGTCGAACCCGACGCGGTCCTTCACGAAGTTCGCGCCGTCGTGCAGATCGATGAAGTAGCGCGGCATCTGGCTTGAGCGGGGCAGGTGATGCCGCGTCAGATGAGAACAACCCAGCCAGATTACGATGGGCGTCGAGGTCGCAGGGGCGCCTGACTGCACGACGCCGAAGACTCAGCGCAAGCCGTGGCCGTCGCGTTCCGATCAACCTTGCTGCGGTTCCGTCACAGGTTGAGGGCCACAAAGGTCGCTGCGATGCAGAGGGCCATCACGGCCGCACAGCCCGCGCAGAGCAGCACCATTTCGCCGATCTCCCCCTACAGCGCACCACGCGCATTGCATGATGAATTCAAGGTAGCAGAACCTGGAATACGGACAATCTGAAACTGTCAGGTTTCGTACAGAAGTTGTCCCTGTCCTGGCTTGGCTGTCGACGCCATGATGGGCGGCAAGTGTCTCACGCCAGACCCACCGCGCCGGCACGCTCCACCCCAGTAGAGAGGGTGATCTCGATGTCGACGGTGCGCGCTTGCGCTGGTCCGGCCTCGTCGAGGTTGACGGAGCGCCAGGTCACGCGCTTGCCCTCACAGCCGAGACGGATCGCGCCGGAGACGACCTCGCCCCAGGCAGAGTTCAGCTCGACCTCGATGAGGCCGCGGCGGGCGAAGAGGCGGGAGACGACACGCAGGGTCGAGGCGATGGCAGGGTCGGGCAGGATCGGGCGGCGCGAGCGTTGGACATCCAAGAGCAGGAAGCGCTCGACGGCGTCCCGGATGGCGTCGGGACCGGTGATCCGTTCGACGCACGAGACGGTCTCACGGCTTGCCAGCGTCACGAACTGACCCTCTGGGATCGAGGCCGGCGCCCGGCACGTCTCGATCCGAAATCGCGGGTCGGCGCGAAGCGCCGCGACGAGACCGCCAGAGGCCTTGAGGCCCGTGAGCCTCAGGCCGGTCCTCGAGCGGGTCCGGGCGAGATGGCCGAGCACCGCCTCGACCGCGTCGGGGACGCCTTCATCGTCGAAGACCGGCTCGACGAGGCGAGGCGAGAGCGGAGCATGCCACAGCGAGAGGGTCGTGCCGCCGCGGACTGGCCCCGGCAGGGTAAGCGGGATCACGCCGCGAAGCCGCTCGATGCCGTTCTCGCTGGTAGCGTAGGCCATGGCGAAGGCGACACCACCGGTATTGCCGCGCGGCACGTGCAGGGCCGCCGTCGCAAGGAAATCGGGGTCAGAGAAGGGGTCGAGGCCCGTTCGGCGCGCAGCCAGCGCCCGCCATTCCTCGATCTCCGCATCATGCAGCTCCGAGGGCCGGCGCAGTATCACCCGCCAGCCGCCGGGGGCCTGGGCCTCGGTCACCGGCGCATCGCTCACCAGGGCCAACCAGGGGCGTCCCTCGCCCTCGGCAGCGCTCGCGCGCGGCGCCGTCTCGGGCAATCCGCCCTGGATGATGGTGAAGCGTGGTGGCATCGATCCGTCCCGATCCGCAGCACCGGCTGTCCCGTTGCGGGACGGAGGGCCGGTGTGCCCGTGAGCACGGAGTTAAGGTTTCAAGAACGGTGCCGATTCAATTCGTCCTGAAATCAGTCGTTGGGAATCGCGAGCGGGTTGTCCGTGAGCGCCGCCGCATCGGGCGCGTCAATGCGCGGGCGGCCGAGGAACGCGTCCCAGATTTTCTCGACGAATGAGGGACTTAGATCGCGCACGATCAGGACGAGCCGGGAGCGGTGGTCGGCGTCGGGCCAAGCATCCAGCGTCACCGGCGCGTGGACGACGTGCTGGACGCCGTGCACCACCACCGGCCGCTCCGGATCGTCGGCCATGGCCACCAAACCCTTGAGCCGCAACAGCTTCGGCCCGTGCGCCGAGCGGATCAGGTCGAGAAACATCTCGAAGGCCGGGCGCGGCACGGGCGTGTCGCTGACGAGGTGGAAGGCCCGGATCGCGGCATCGTGCCGGTTCACGTCGTGCTCATGGTGATGATGATGCCCATGATGTTTGTGGGGATCATGGTGATGCCCATGGCCCGTCCCAGCTTCGTCCTCCTCACCGAGCCAGGCCCGCACGTCCGCGCTTTTCCCGTCGAGCCCGAAGAACCCGCCGAGCAGGGTCTCGGCGGCGACGTCCGGCCCCGCGAGCGTGGCGTTGGGGTTGAGCGCGCGCAGCCGTGCCGCGAGCGCGTCGGGCGCCGCACCCGGCAGGTCGGCCTTGGTCATCACCAGGGTATCAGCGACGGCGGCCTGGCGGAGGGCTTCGGGGTGCGCGTCGAGGGTCGAGGCGCCGTTGACCGCGTCCACCACGGTGACGACGCCCTGCAGCCGGAAGCGCAGCGACAGATACGGGTGCGCGATCAGCGCGTGCAGGATCGGCGCCGGGTCGGCGAGGCCGGTGGTCTCGATCACGACCCGGCGGAACGGCTTGATGCGGCCATTGTCGCGCTTCCGCAGCAGGTCTTCGAGCGCCGAGATCAGGTCGCCGCGCACCGTGCAGCACAGGCAGCCGGCGCCGAGCAGGATCATGTCCTCGTCGATCGTCTCGACGAGCAGGTGATCGAGCCCGATCTCACCGAACTCGTTGACGATCACGACGGTGTCGGCGAGCGCCGGGTCCTGCAGCAGGCGGTTCAGCAAAGTGGTCTTGCCCGCTCCGAGGAAGCCCGTGAGCACGGTCAGCGGAATCGGCGTCGGGCGGCCGGCGGGTTCGGACATGGAGGGCGTGGTCCCGGTGGAAGCGTCAGCGGGAGATAGGCGGCGCGCGCGCGCACCGCCACTCCAGCCTCGAAACCGGTCGGGCCTCAGAAGGACAGCTTCATCCCGCCGATGAAGTTGCGCGGCGCGCCGGCGAAGACCGAGCCCGTGGTGTTGGCGAGCACGTTCGCGCCGTTCTGCAGGCCCGTCGCGCCGCTGATCGTGTCGGCGAGGTTCTGGGCCGAGGCGATATAGGTCTTGTCGAAGATGTTTCGGACTTCGAAGAACATGTTCAGCCGCTTGGCGTAGCCGGTCAGCGCGGTCGTGTAGTGCAGGTTGAGGTTGACGATGGCGTAGCCCGGCGCCCGCAGCAGATTGGCATTATCGAGGGCGAAGCCGTCCTGGAACACCGTCTCGACATAGCCGCCGAGACCGGCCAGCGGGCCCGTCGGCTGGTCGTAGCCGATCCGCGCGAGGAGCTGGTTGGCAGGCACGCCGGGAATGTGGTTGCCGGCCCGATCGAAGCGGCGGGTCAGGCCACCGGCGCTGAGCTGCTCGGTGTAATTCGTGTAGATCTGGTCGTCGAAGGTGTAGGCCGCGGTCGCCCGCCAGCCCGGCGCGAAGGCCCAGTCGGCGCCGAACTCGATGCCGCGATGCTCGGAGGCCGGCGCGTTGAAGGTGTAGCTGAGCAGCCCCGCCCCCGGTGACTGCGTGACCAGCTCGTTGCGGAAGAACTCGTAGAAGCCGGTGAGGCTGAACCGGACGCCTGGCAGCGGCGTCCAGTCCGTGCCGAGGTCGAAGCCGAGATTCTCCTGCGTCTGCAGGCCCGTATTGTTGCCGGGCACGCCGGCCGAGGTCACCACGAGGTTCGAGGCCGAGGGCGTGGCGTAGCCGGCCGCGACACGGCCGCGGAACTGCCAGGCCTCGTCGGGCCGGTAGAGAAGCGACAGCTCCGGCGCCACGTTCAGGAAGCTGCGATCGATATTGGCGAGCGTCGAGGTGATACCGCCGCCCGTCGGGTAGCCGTAGGTGATGTTGCGTCCCGTGATGGTGGTGTTCTCGGCGCTGATGCCGGCCACCGCGGTCCACTGGTCCGAGAGCTGCAGCTCGACCCGGGCGCGGCCGCCGAGATTGCTCTGGGTCGCGTCGAGATCGGCGGTGAGCGCGCCGAGGCGCGGCCCGAGATAGGGCAGCCGGTTGTAGGTCAGCTGGTGGCTGTCCAGCGTGTTGTAGGCCAGCGCGATGTAGCCGGTCGCCGGCAGGCCGAAGAGGTCGCCGTGCCGGGTCACGTCGGTCAGGAAGTTCAGGCCCGGAAAGTCGCCGCGCGACGAGGTCGTGTAGAAGGGCTGGTTGATGTTGCGGTCGTCGAAGACGAGCTGCGTGCGCCAGGTCGTGAAGGCGTCGAAATCATGCTCCCAGCGGCCGCCGACGATGGTGCGGCGGTCTCCACGCAGGAAGGCACCTTCGGTGGCGGTCACCGGCACCGTGGCGCCGTTTCGGCCGTTCAGGAGCAGGTTGAAGGTGGTGCAGCCGGGCGCGGCCGTCGCCGCCGAGAGGCAGCCGCGCTGGAAGGGATTGATCGCGAACTGGTTCAGCGAGGAGCGCGCCGGCAGCAGGGTGAAGACCTCGTTGTTGATGATCTTCAGCGTGAAGCGGTCCTCGGGCTCCGGCGTGTAGGTGCCGAGGAAGTTGATCGTCTGCGTGTTGAAGGAATTGTGCTCGATGAAGCCGCTGCCGCGGGTGTCGCTGGTGAACAGGCTGTACTCGATCGGTCCGCTGACGCCGCCGAAGGCCGCGTAGTTGTTGAGATAGCCGCTGCTGCCGGCATCGGAGCCGATCTCGACGCCGTCGATCTCGCGGCCCCTGCGCGTGACGAAGTTCAGGGCGCCGCCGGTGGCGAAGTTGCCGAAATAGGCCGATTGCGGCCCGCGAAACACGTCGATGCGCGAATAGGCGCGCGGATCGACGAGATCGAAGCGCGAGGAGCCGTCGGCCTGGGTGACGGGGAAACCGTCCTCCAGCACGACCATGTTGCGCGAGACGCCGGTGGCGCGGGCGTTGTTGCCGCGGATCGAGACCACGACGTCGCGCGGGCCGTTGCCCTGGCGCACGGTGACGCCCGGGCTGTTCCTCAGGATGTCCGCGACGGTGGCGGCCGCGCGGTTCTCGATGACGCCCTCGCGGCCGACGCTGGTGACGACCTCGCCGACGGGCCGGTCGAGGGGCGTGGGCGCCGCGACTGTCCTGTCGGCGGCCGCCCGCGGTGCCGCGAAAGCCGCGCCAGCCCCAGCACCGCCGCCCTCGCCGACGACGGAGATCTCTTCGAGGGTGGCGTTCTCGGCCTGCGCCGCCGTGGCGGCGAGCGGGCCGATCGCGAGCAGGAGGGCGAGGGAGCGGCCGTTCGGTCTGCGGCGTGGACGGGAGGGCATCGGAGGACTCGTCTGATCGGGGGATGCTGCCGGGCGGTGCCTCGGCGGCGAAGGGGGATGGCGTCGCGATCAGGCGGGTTCGGGTGGTCCTCGTGCCTGCGGCAGGTGGATCGGGACGATGCGCTGGCGTGCCGGGGGCGGCATCGGCCAGGCGACCACATGCCAGCGCAGGGCCCGCGCGATCCGGGGAATGACGGGCATGGCCGGCGTCGCGACGCCGGCCGAGCACAATCCGCAATGGCTGCACCCCGGCATGGCCGGCTGCGGCAGCTCCGCCGCCGCCTGCGCGTCACCCGTCCCGAGGGGATGCCCGCAGATCGTCAGGTCGAGCATCGGGCCGGTCGAGGCGAGATCCCAATGCAGCGCGAGGGCCGGCGCCAGCGTCTGGACCCAGAGCGCGAGCAGCAGCAGGGCCGCGCCGAACGCCTTCCTTCCCCTTGCGGAGGGGAGCCGGAGGTGAGGGCGGTTCAGCCAGCCTCGACCGCGGCAGGCAGAGCGACCCCTGCCGCCCCCCAATGGGGGTAGGAGCGCATGGGAGAGCCGGCGCCATCGGCCGGGCAGGATCTGCAGAGGGTTCGGCACGGGATCGCTGCCCGTTCGCCCTGGATCAGGCCGCCATCCGCGTTCGGGCGAGCTGAAAGCCCATATCGATCAGCAGCATGGTGAGAATGACGAGTCCGGTCAGCGGAAACAGCGCGCCGAGCACGATCATGATCAGGCTCACGCCCGCCACCACGCGCTGATCGCGCGGCCAGGGCGGCGTGCCGAGGCGCCCGGCGGGGCGGCGCTTCCACCACATCACGCCCGCCGTGACGGCGAGCAGGATCGTGGCGAGGCAGAAGGCCAGCATGGCGAGCTGGTTGGCGAGCCCGAAATGCTCACCCTTGTGAATGCCGATCCCGTATTGGACGGCCTTGGCGACGCCGCCGAGGTCGCTGAAATGCACGTCGACCAGTGGCTTGCCCGTGTACTGGTCGAGGGAGATCATGCGCTGCCGGCCGACATCCTTCGGATAGGCGGCGGCCGCGAAGACGCCCGTCGGGCCGGAGGGCAGGGAGAGTTCGTGGCCGCGCGGCATGCCGAGCTCGGACAGGATCGCCGCCGCCCGGTCGGTGCCGATGCCGTTGGCCGAGACCGGGGCCGATCTCGGCACCGGCGCGTCCTGCATCGCCCAGCCGGCCGTCTCCAGCACCTGCCCCATCGGCACGGCGGAGACTGGCTTGCCGGCCCAGAGGGCGCGGGGCTGCCCCAGCCCGGCCTCGTTCGACCAGGCTCGAAATTGCTGGCCCCACCAGATCGACCAGGGCAGGCCGGTCGAGGCCAGGAACAGGATGCCGAGGCCGGCGACGAGGCCGGTCACGGCGTGAAAGTCGCGCCACCAGACCCGCTTACGCGGGTTCTCGCGGATCGAGATCACGCCTCCGGTCTGGCCGCGCGGCCACCAGAGATAGAGGCCGGTGACGACGAGGATGATGGTGAAGCCCGCCACCACCTCGATCACGCCGTTCGCGACCGGCCCGAAATAGCTGAGGCTGTGCAGGTGCCGCACCACCGTCATGAACTCGCCGCTGCGCTCGACCCGGTCGAGCACGTCACCGTTGTAAGGGTTCAGGTAGACTAGGATCTTGTGGCTGCCTTCCTGCATCGTGACGATGGCGGAGGCGTCCGGCGACGCCGGATCGAGATAGGAGACCGGTCGCCCAGCCGGCACCGCCTCGGAGGCGTTGAAGATCAGGCGGTCGGGGCCGAGCGGCGCCCTGGCCTGCACCGCCACGATGTTCCGGTAGGCGAAGACGCTGCCGTTGATCTCGTCCTTGAACAGATAGATCGAGCCGGTGACCGAGAGGCCGATCAGGAACGGCAGGCAGAGCAACCCGGCATAGAAGTGCCAGCGCCAGACGGCGCGATAGGCCGCCTCGTGCCACGAGGCGCGGGGGCGCGGGACGGCTGCGAGGGCAGCGTCACCGGTGACGATACGGGACATGGAACGGGTCCGGGGCCTTGAGCGATCGGAGGGTGTGATCGGTCAGGCGGCAGGCGGACCCCTTGGGCCGACGGCAGGGTCGGGCGGTGCGCGCGGCGCGCTTGCGTCGGAGGGATGCCAGGCGACGCGGACGGCCTCGCGGGACGGCCACGCCTCCGGAGGGGCCGGGGCATGCAGGGCTGCGAACGGATGATGCGTCGCCGCCATGGGCAGGCAGCAGGCATGCTGGTGGCAGGGCAGCGAGTGGTCGCCGGGCTGCCCGCTCGCCGTGTCGTGCTCGGCGCAGATGATTCCGGTCGGGTCCGCGAGCGGGGCGAGCGGCTGCAGCGTGGTGAGGAAAGCCTGCAGGAACAGCGCGTAGAGCGCGGCCACGGCAATGACCGCGCGGCCTGGAGCCGATCGGTGCGATGGCCTGCGCATGGCTCGACTAAGCCGCACCGGGAGACACCGTCAATGCGGAAGATGCGGCGGACGGTGTCCGGCGCGAATCCGTTGCCCGGGCGCTACTCCGCCGCCGCGGCGCTCTTCTTCTTGGCCGCGGGCTTGGCCGCAGCCTTGGGGTCCGGCTTGGCCGCTGGCTTGTCTGGCTTCGCCGCTGCCTTGGCAGCCGGCTTTGCGGCGGCCTTGGCCGGAGCCTTCTTCTCTTTGGCATCGGCGGCCGTGTAGGCGCTGGCCGAGGCTGGCAGTGCGCCCTTGTGAGGGTGCGGGGCGGTGACGGCGGCGGCGCGCTGCTTGGCGGCCTTCTCCGCTTTAGCCTGGTTGGCAGCCTCACGCGCCGCCTCGCGCTTCTGCTTGGCGGCAGCGATCTTGGCAGCCCTGGTGTTCTTGGCCGCCTCCTCGTCCGCCGCGAGCTGCGCAGCGCCCTCGGCCGGGTTGCTGCCGGTCCAGACCGCGATCGGTTGGAGGGGCGCGCGCGGCGGCAGGGACCGGCCGCGCAGGTTGGCGCTGTTCAGCGTGGCGAGCGCCAGCGGCGCCTGGCCATGCGTGGTGCTGCCGAGGAGTTGCGAGAAGGCGTTGTCCGACCCCGGAGGGCCGCCAGCGGTGATCGCGCCCTGGCCCTCATCCACCGGCATCGGCTTCTTGCGGTCACAGATGAAGGGACGCATGTCCGGCGGCTCGCTGGTGCTCGACGCGGGCAGGGCCTCGAGCGTCGGCGCCGTCCAGCCGGCGGATTGGCTGAAGCCGTAATCGAACAGATCGGCGGTCTTGAGGTCGCGCTCGCGGGCGCTCGGCTGGCCCATCACCACGGCGACGATGCGCCGGCCGCTCCGGGTGGCGCTCGCCACCACGTTGAAGCCGCCCGAACAGATGAAGCCGGTCTTCATGCCGTCGGCACCGGCATAGCGTCCGAGCAGGCCGTTATGGTTGGCCATCACGTACTTGCCGTACTGGATCGCCGAGATGTTGAAGAGGTCGTGCGCCTCGGGAAAGTCGCGCATCAGGGCGCGGGCGAGGATCGCCATGTCGCGGGCCGAGGTCCATTGCCGCGGCTCGGGCAGGCCGTTGGGGTTGTACCAGCGGCTCTCGCGCATGCCGATCCGGCGCGCGGTCTCGTTCATCATGTCGGCGAAGCCCTCGATCGATCCGCCGAGATTCTCGCCGACCGCCCAGGCCACGTCGTTGGCCGATTTGACCATGATGATCTTGAGGGCGTTGTCGAGGGTGAGCTGCGTGCCGGGCTTGAAGCCCATCTTGGAGGGCGGCTCCGCGGCGGCGGCCGGCGAGATCGTCAGCAGGCTGTCGCGCGAGATCTTGCCCTGGCGCACCAGGTCGAGCGCCACGTAGGTGGTCATCAGCTTGGTGATCGAGGCCGGGTACCACGGATCGGTGGCCGCCTGGCTGTAGATCACCTTGCCGGAATCGACCTCGACCACGACGATCGGCGCCGTGATCGCGGCGGCACTGCCCGCCAGCGCCGCCAGCGCCGCGAAAGCGCCGATCACCCGTCCAAGAACCCGGTTCAGCATCGGAGAAGGTCTCAGTCGCGAGAAGAGTGAGGGCAGGCGCCCGGCGTGCCGAGTGTCGGGCACACAACGCCGGACTTCAACGCGGGCTCTTTGGCGAGAGCAAGGCGAAGCGGCAGAACTCGGCGCCGGGCCATGCAGGACGGGCAGGAGCGCGGTACGGCCGGTGGCGATCCGCGGTCGGCGGGGTTATCTGCGAGGCTGACGGGGCGAGAGGCAGGCCGGTACTCCGGCAGGACGAGCGATGGCCTACGCGGTCAAGGAAGTGTTTCACACGCTGCAGGGCGAGGGCGCGCAGGCGGGTCGCGCCGCCGTGTTCTGCCGCTTTGCCGGCTGCAATCTCTGGTCCGGCCGCGAGGAGGACCGGGCCGAGGCTGCCTGCCGGTTCTGCGACACGGATTTCGTCGGCCTGAACGGCGAGGGGGGTGGGCGTTTCGCCACCGCCGCCGATCTCGCCGCGGCAATCGCCCAGACCTGGGAAGGCGGAAAGACCGATCGCTTCGTGGTCTTCACCGGCGGCGAGCCGCTGCTGCAGCTCGACGCCGCGCTGATCGACGCCGTGCACGCGCGGGGCTTCGAGATCGCAGTGGAGACCAACGGCACCCTCGCGGCGCCGGAGGGGATCGACTGGATCTGCGTCAGCCCCAAGGCCGGTAACCCGCTGGTGCAGACGAGCGGACACGAGCTCAAGCTGGTCTTTCCGCAGGAGGGTGCCGAACCCGAACGCTTCGCCGACCTCGCCTTCACACGCCGTTTCCTGCAGCCGATGGACGGACCCGACCGCCTCGCCTACACGCAGGCCGCCATCGCCTATTGCCGGGCCGACGCGCGCTGGCGCCTGTCGCTGCAGACGCACAAAATCCTGGGCATTCCGTAGACGTGAGCCCTGTCGTGACGTCCGGGCTTGTCCCGGGCTAGGCTGTCGCGCGCAGAGTCGAGACTGCGCCGCGAAACCCCCGGGGGAGATCCGGACCATGCTCCGTCACACGATCCTTCTCGCAGCCGGCCTCGCTCTCCTCGGCACGGGCGCAATCGCTCAGGAGGGGAAGCCCGGCGTCATCGTCGGAGGTGCGACGGGCGTGACGATCAACGGAAGGCCGGCCGCACGCCAGGGCGATGCCACCAGCGGCGGCACGATCCGCACCGGCTCCTCGAACGTGTTCATCAATGGCAAGCCCGTGGCGACGGTGGGCGACGACGCCGGTTGCGGCATGATCGTCAGCGGCTCCCGCGGCGTCTTCGTCAATGGCCGTCCGATCGCCGCCTCCGGCGATGTCACGAGCTGCGGTCACTGATCGAGGGCCGACCCCTTCAGCGCGAGGACCATCGCCACCAGCTCGGCCTGCCGAGAGATGCCGAGCTTGGCGAAGACACGCTTGAGGTGCCAGCGCGCCGTCTCGTACGAGATCCCGAGGGCGGCCGCCACGTCGGACAGCGCGAGCCTGCCGTCCATGGCGAGAACCAGCCGGACTTCAGCCGGCGAGAGCCGGTAGCGCTGCGACAGGATCCGTCCGGCATCCGCCGGCCCGCCCGGGCCGCAGCGCTTCATCACGACGAGCGCAACCTCGCCCGCGGCCAGCCATGGAGTCAGTCCGCGGTTCCGCCTCAGGTCGGGGCGAAGGCTGATGATGGTCAGCGCAAAGTCGCCAGCCACCGTCGAGAGCCGCAATCCGTTCGCCGGCTCGGGCGCCCGAGGCAGGCCGCGCGCAGGGCCGCCTGGAAGCGCGCCGCCATGCGAGCATCCTTCCAGCGGATCCTGTCGGCCGCACCCAGGCCGAAGGCGCCACCGGATTCGATGAGATCGGATGCCGGCATGTTCGCCTCCAGCAAACGCCCGTCCCAGCTCACGATGAGAGCCGAATCGGCGATCGCGTGAACTAGGGCGGAGCTTTCGGCTCGCCATGAAGCGCCGACGCCGAGGCGGCTGATGTTGAGCGAGCGTTCGATCCGCGGTGCGAGCGCCTGGAGCATATGCGCGATGTCGGGACAGTTCCCGTCAGCCCGCCTGACATCGTAGCTGAAGGTCAAGGCGCCGAACCGGCCTCCGCTGTCCAACAGCTTGATGCCGCTCGAGCCGTCGGCCTCTCCGATCGGACGGAGCCAGTCCTGGTAGAACTCGCTCTTGAGCAGTTCGGCATACGGCAGTTCGTGCTCGGCGCAAATCGTCGTCATCGTCGACGAGCGGAGCAGGAGCGGCACCCACGGATTGATCGCTCC
The DNA here is from genome assembly GCF_007992215.1 of Methylobacterium gnaphalii. Taxonomy (GTDB): domain Bacteria; phylum Pseudomonadota; class Alphaproteobacteria; order Rhizobiales; family Beijerinckiaceae; genus Methylobacterium; species Methylobacterium gnaphalii. Next base: position 146,899 of record NZ_BJZV01000007.1, read on the forward strand.
GAAGTGACGCGCATAGGCGTCGATCTCCGAGGCCTGCTAGCCGGAGCTGACCATCGGGGCGGCGCGACCCAGGGTCGGATCGACCACCTGCAGATTGGCGCGCGTGCCCGGCAGGCTCCGCGTCAGGCCGTCCAAGACATCCTGCCAGCGGCCGACATCGAAAGCCGCCTCATCGATCAGCAGTCCAACATCTTCGACAGCATCGCGAAGCGCGCGATGGGGCATGGCAATCGTCGCGCTCCCTCGCCGTCAGCAGAAGCCTCGTTGATCCGCCCGAAGCCCGAGCTGAGGGTCGCGAGACCAGCCCCTCGCAACCATGGGACACCTTGGAAACGCCCTGGGGGCACCGACCTGATCTCACCCGTAACGGACAAACGAATCGACGAGATCGTGGCAGCGGCCGATTTCATCCATACTCCCACCCATTTGGGTGGAGCCCAAATCAAACGTCAAGTGCATTCTTTTGTGCGTCGAATTGACGTATGGTGAATTCCCAAGGAATCAGACGAATGTCAGAATTTGTACATATCAAGGCAATTGAATGAGCGAGCCCGACAAACCAGTCACGGATACGATACTTGGCACCTCGCGACCGATACGGTTGGCGGCCGACATCGTCGCAAACTACGTCGCAAGCAACTCGCTACCCTGCGATGAGCTGCCGAACCTGATTTTGAAGGTGCATGACGCGCTCTTGAACCTTTCTCCACCCGTGGACAGCTCGAACAAGTCGGAGGACTTGCCGACACCGAGCCAGATCAAGCGCTCGATCACGCCCGATGCACTGATCTCGTTCATCGACGGAAAGCCGTACAAGACCCTCAAGCGCCACCTCTCCACGCAAGGGCTCGATTTCGAGAGCTACCGGGCGCGGTACCGCCTTCCGTCCAACTACCCGATGATCGCAGCGAATTATTCGGCCAGGCGATCGGAAATGGCCAAGGATCGCGGCTTCGGCCTACGCCCGAAGGGTTGAGAGGAACGGCCCCGGCCGAGCCCGCATCGGCCGGGATGGGGACGACGGTTCGCCTGGGCTGCCGGATCGAGGAGGTCTCCCGGGATCGTGTGCTCATGCCGCCGTCGCCGGCGAAGGCAGGCGCAGCGGGGCCTTCCGGATGTCCATGGGGTTGCCGCGCCAGACGATGGCGCTGCGGAACCAGGCGCCGGCCCAGATCGCGGGCAGCATTGCGTCGCGCACCAGCATCGCGGTCAACAGCCGGGCCGGGCGGTACCAGCCGGCATGGCGGGCCAGTGCGAACTCGCTGCTGTACCAGAGCGCGGCCATGAAGCCCAAGCCGGCTGCGGCCGCCGGCGTCCCGGCAAGTGAGGCCGCCAGCACGAAGGGGAGCAGCGCGCCGATGCCGATCTCGGGCGCAAAGAACAGCGGGAAGGTGATCCGACGCAGCCGCGCCCAGCGCAGCTGGCGCGACCACACCTCGGACAGCGCACGGCATCCGAGCGGCTGGCTGAACGGCGCGGAGACGAGGTGGACCTTGCGACCAGCCGCGCGCACCAGCTTCGTCGCCGCCGCATCCTCGGCGATCTCGGCGCCGAGCGCCCGGATGCCGCCGTGCTCCTCGAGGAACGGCTTGTTCCAGAGCATGCTCTTGCCCTGCGCGAAGCCGAAGCCGAGGGCCGCGCCCGAATACTGCCAGCGCGCCTGCAGAGTGTTGAGGAAGGCGCACTCGACCTCGGCGAAGAAGCCGTCCGGCCGCGCCCCGATGGGGGTCGAGCAGACGAGACCGGTATCGGCGCGCCAGGCGGCCTGGAGCTGCTGCAGGTAGTCCCGCGGCATCAGCACGTTGGAATCGGCGAGCACCACCCAGTCGTGCCGCGCCTCGTCCCAGCCGCGCACGCAGTTGTTGAGCTTCGGATTGTCGCTGACCCGCACGTCGCCGATGATCAGCTGCGACGGCACGGCGGGATAGGCAGCCATCAGTCGGCGCACCAGCGGCAAGACCGGATCGTTGCCATCCGCCACGCAGAAGATGATCTCGTAGCTCGCGTAGTCGAGGGCGAAGCCACGGGCGAGCGTCTCCTCGCTGAAGGTCTCGAGCCCGCAGACCGGGCGCACCAGTGAGATCGCCGCACCTGCCGGAAAGGTTGAACTGCCGCGGCTGCGGCCGAGACGGCTCGCGGCCAGCGCGATGCTGGCCAAGTGGATCAGGGTCAGAACACCGCAGACCGACAGGGCAATCCAGGTTGCGCTCTCGATGCTGTTGAACATGCGCGCTCACTCCGCAACGCCATCGCCATGGCATCGGGTGCCCTTAGCTGGCAGCCGATTTCAGCCGTGTGACAGAGCCTTTGCAGCTTGGCCGCAGCGCCACCCCGATCCTGTCTCGGGTCGCCTTCCGGGACGAGGGCAGGGCAGTTGGACCTGAGCACGCGCCGATCGCGCACCATCTAAGCGGGGCATGGTGCCGATTCTGTTTCATCCCGCCTACGAGGCGAGCCTGCCCGAAGGCCACCGCTTCCCGATGCATAAATTCGGACGGCTCGCCGAGATCCTCGTCGAGCGCGGCCTTGTGCCGGAGGGTTTTGAGCGGCCTGAGCCGGCCAGTGCCGAGTTGCTCTCGCTCGCCCATGACCGATCCTACGTCGATGCCGTCCTCGGCCAGACGCTCTCGCCAGACGTGGAGCGCACCATCGGCTTCCGCTGCGATGAAGGCGTGGTGGCACGCTCGCGCGCCTCGTCCGGCGGCACGCTCGCCGCGGCGCGGCTCGCCCTCGCGCACGGCCTCGCGGGGAGCGCGGCGGGCGGCAGCCATCATGCGCGGCGCGATGGCGGGCGCGGCTTCTGCGTCTTCAACGACGTGGCAATCGCCGCGCTCGCCCTGAAGAGGGAGGGCGCGGTGCAGCGGGCGCTCGTCGTCGACCTCGACGTGCACCAGGGCGACGGCACTGCCGAATGCCTGTCGGGGGAGACCGACCTGTTCACGCTCTCGATCCACGCCGAGCAGAACTACCCGAACCCGAAGGTACCGGGCGATCTCGACATCGGCCTGCCGGACGATCTCGGCGATGCCGGCTACCTCGCGGTGTTGGAGGCGCAATTGCCGCCGCTGATCGAGGCCTTCGCGCCCGACCTCGTCTTCTACAATGCCGGCGTCGACCCGCATCGCGACGACAGGCTCGGACGCCTCTGCCTCAGCGACGAGGGCCTGATGGCGCGCGACCGCTTCGTGATCGAGCAGGCGAGGCGCCGCGGCATCCCGCTCGTCACGGTGATTGGCGGCGGCTACGACACCGACGTCGCTGCCCTCGCGGCGCGGCATGCGCTTGTGTTCGAGGCGATGGCGGCATTCGCGTAACGACATCACCCCGTCATCCCGGGGCTGGGAACGGATCGGTCAGCCCTTTGCGCCCAACTCCCCCGCCAGCACCTCGAGGGCGTCGAACACCCGGTCGGCCTGCTCGCCGGTGAGGTCATGGAAGCCGAGCGTGCGCCCGACCAACAGCCCGATGATCGCGAAGGTCAGCACCGCCCCGGCGCCCGGCCTTCCCTCGATCCGGGCCATCTGGTCCAAGCGCTCGGCAACGAAGGTCCGAAAATCCGCGAGAGCGTTTGGCGTCTCGGCCGAGGCGACGAGGAGCGCGCGCGGAAAGCCGCCCTCCTCGCAATAGGTGTCGCGGGCATTCGCGATCATCGCCAGGGCCGGTGAGGCCGAGGGCGGATGCTGGCTGGCCTCGTGCGCGGCGATCCCCTCCCGGAGCCGCTGCAGCTTGCGCTTGGCCAGCGCGCAGATCAGCGCATCCTTGGAGGCGTAGTGATGCAGGACGCCGCCCTTGCTCAGGGCAGCCTCGGCCGCGACGGCATCGATCGTCAGGGCGCGCGCGCCTTGACGGCGCATCACGCTCTCGGCCGCGTCGAGAATGACCTCGGGGCGATCCTCGCGCCGGCTACGTGTCCTCGGTTCCATACCCGCCTCGTTAAAAACCGTCTGGACGGTCGGTAAAGTAGCGGATAAGCCTCTGCCGCGATAGATGCCTGGAATCGAAAGCCGCGGACCCCGTCCCATGCCTTCGTCCCGTCCGACTCGCGGCTCCGGTAACCGCGCCGCTGCGCTGGCGGTTGCGTTGCTCTGCTCGTCCGTCGCGCGGGCGGCCTCACCCGATGCGGGTCACGATCCCAACGACACCTCGATCGTGCTCGTGCGCGTCGTGGAGGCCCAGCGTACCGCCGTAGCCGCCGACGTCGTCTTCACGGGCGACATCCAGGCCCAGGCCCAAACCAGTGTGGCCTTCCGCATCAATGGCAAGATTGCCCGGCGCCTCGTCGAAGTCGGCGACCACGTCGCGGCGGACCAGGTCCTCGCGACGCTCGATCCGCAGGAACAGCAGGCCAATCTCGACAACGCCAAGGCGGCGCTCGTTTCGGCGGAGGCCCTGCTGACGCAGGCCAAAGTCGGCTTCAGGCGCCAGGAGCAGTTGCTCTCCAGCGGCTACACCACACGGCCGGCCTACGATCAGGCCGAGCAACAACTGCGCACCACGCAGGCCGCGGTGGAATCGGCGAAGGCCCAGCTCGGCACGACGCAGGAGCAGTTCTCCTACACCGAACTGCGCTCGGGCGTGGCGGGCGTCGTGCTGAGCCGCAGCTTCGAGACGGGGCAGGTCGTTCAGGCCGGTCAGACCGTGCTCGTTCTCGCCCAGGACGGAGCACGCGACGCCGTGTTCAACGTCTACGAGGCGCTCCCCGCCAACCCGCCTGCCGACAAGACGGTGACGGTGGTGCTGCAGGCCGACCCGCGGGTCACCGCCACGGGCACTGTGCGCGAGATCTCGCCCTCGGTGGATCAGGCCTCGGGCACGGTCCGGATCAAGATCGGGCTCGCCGACACGCCGCCGCAGATGGCACTCGGCTCCGTCGTCATCGGCAAGGGACGCTTCAAGGCCGGCGAGGCCGTGATCCTGCCCTGGTCGGCGCTCTACCGCTGGGAGAACAAGCCGGCGGTGTGGATCTACGATCGCCAGAGCGGCACGGTCTCGCCGCGCATCGTAACCATCGACCGCTACACCTTCGACACCATTGCGCTCGCCTCGGGCGTCGAGCCTGGCGAGTCCGTGGTGACCGCCGGCATCCAGTTCCTGCGGCCCGGCCAGAGCGTCGCGGTAGCGGATGCCAAGGCCGAGGGCATCGCGAAATGAGGCGGCTCGTCACCCTGTCCCTCGCGGCCCTGTGGCTCGCCGCCTGCACGCCGTCGGCCGAGGAAGGCCATGTGCCGGCGCCGATCCGGCCGGTTCTGGTGACGGTCGCCAAGCGGGTCGATACTGACCTGTTCGGGCCCTTCGCCGGAACCGTGGAGCCGCGCTATCAGTCGCAGCTCGGCTTCCAGATCGGCGGGCGCGTCGCGGCGCGCGACGTCACCGTCGGTGACATCGTGAAGAAGGGCCAGCGCCTCGCCGCCCTCGACCCCACGGTGAACCGTTTCGCGCTGACACGCGCCGAGGCCGACGTCGCCGACGCCAAGGCCCAGGCCGAGAACGCCGCCGCCACCGAGGCCCGCTCGCGCAAGCTGATGGAGGGCGGCAACGTCACCCAGGCCCAGCTCGACTCGGCGGTGGCGAACCGCGACACCACCCAGGCCCGCCTCGCTCAGGCCCAGTCGAGCCTGCAGCGGGCCCGCGACCAGATGGGCTACACCGAGCTAAACGCGGATTTCGACGGCGTCGTCACGCAGCGCCTCGCCGAGGTCGGTCAGGTGCTCAGCGCCGGCCAGGCGGTGGTGGCGGTGGCCCGGCCCGAGGTGCGCGAGGCCGTCGTCGACATCCCCGAGGATTTCGTCGGCACCATGCCGCGCGAGGGCCGCTTCACGATTTCGCTCCAGAGTGCGCCTCAAATCACCGCCCTCGGAACCGTGCGCGAGATCGCGCCCTTCGCCGACCAGAGCACCCGAACCCGCCGAATCAAGCTGACGCTGATCGACCCGCCCTCGGCTTTCCGCCTCGGCGCCACGATCACCGTCGGGCTGACCCGCAGGGTCGAGCCCTACGTCCCGTTGCCGGCCACCGCCCTGGTCGAGGCAGAGGGCAAGACCTCCGTCTGGATCGCACCGCCGGTCGACAAGGACGGCTCGACCCGTGTCGAACGCCGGGACGTCACCGTGGCCAAGAAGGACGCCGACCGCGTCAGCCTGCGCGACGGCGTCAGGGACGGCGAGCGCGTCGTCCTCGCCGGAGTCCATTCGCTGACAGACGGCCAGACCGTCCGCATCGAAGACATCACGCCGTGACCGATCAGAAGCCCGACACGCCGGAGCAGCGCTCCGACACCTCGTTCAACCTGTCCGACTGGGCTTTGCGGCACCGCTCGCTCGTCTGGTTCTTGATGATCGCCTGCCTGCTCGGCGGGGTGATGTCCTACTCGCGCCTCGGCCGTGAGGAGGACCCGCCCTTCGCGATCAAGACCATGGTCGTGCAGGCGAAATGGCCGGGCGCGACGATCAAGGACACCCTCGATCAGATCACCGACCGGATCGAGAAGGAGCTGCAGCAGATCAGCGTGCTCGACTACGTCCGCAGCTACACGACGCCGGGCCAGGCCACGGTGTTCGTGCAGTTCAAGGACACCACGAAGAAGGAGGAGATCCAGCCGGCCTTCTACCAGGTCCGCAAGCGGCTCGGAGACATTCAGTACACCTTCCCGGAGGGCGTGCAGGGACCGTCCTTCAACGACGAGTTCGGTGACGTCTACGGCAACGTCTACGCCTTCACCGCCGACGGCCTGACCCACCGGCAACTCCGCGACTACGTCGAGGGAGTTCGCACCGAGATCCTGAAGGTGCCCGATATCGGCAAGACCCTCCTGATGGGGATACAGGGAGAGACCGTCTATCTCGACTTCTCGACCCGCAAGCTTGCCGGCTTCGGCATCGATATCCAGGCGCTGATCAAGCAGCTGCAATCGCAGAATGCGGTGGTGGCCTCGGGCGTGGTTCAGGCGGGCCCGGAGCGCGTCTCATTGCGCGTGACCGGCCAGTTCGCCTCGGAAGAGTCGGTCAAGAACGTCAACTTGCGCTTCAACGACCGTTTCTTCCGCCTCGCCGACGTGGCCGAGATCCATCGCGGCTACGAGGACCCGCCGGCCGCGATGTTCCGCGTCAACGGCAAGCCGGCCATCGGGCTTGCCATCGCCATGCGGCCCAACGCTAACCTCCTGAAGTTCGGCGAGAACCTGAAGGAGCGCATGCGCAGGATCGAGGCGAAGCTGCCGATCGGCGTTGGCGTGCATCTCGTCTCGGACCAGCCGAAGATCGTCGAGGAGGCGGTGGGCGGCTTCACCCAGGCTCTCGTCGAGGCCGTGGTGATCGTGCTGCTCGTGAGCTTCGTCAGCCTCGGCCTGCGCGCCGGATTCGTCGTCGCGGTGTCGATCCCGCTCGTCCTCGCCATCGTCTTCGTGGTGATGCAGGTGATGGGCGTGACGCTGCAGCGTATCTCGCTCGGCGCGCTCATCATCGCCCTCGGCCTGCTGGTCGACGACGCCATGATCACCGTCGAGATGATGGTGGCGCGGCTCGAGCTCGGCGACTCGCTCAAGAAGGCCGCGACCTTCGCCTATACCTCCACCGCCTTCCCGATGCTCACCGGCACGCTGGTGACAGTGGCCGGCTTCCTGCCCATCGGCTTCAACGGCTCGTCGGCGGGTGAGTACACCTACTCGCTCTTCGTGGTGATTGCGGCCTCGCTCGCGGTGTCGTGGGTGGTCGCGGTGTTGTTCGCGCCGCTCCTCGGGGTGACGCTGCTGCCGAAGACGATGAAGCACCACGATGAGAAGCGCGGGCTGTTCACCCGCATGTTCCTCGCGGTGCTCAAGGTGGCCATGCGCCTGCGCTGGATCACGGTGATCATCTGCGTCGCGCTGATGGGCGCCGCCGTCTACGGCATGACCCATGTCCAGCAACAGTTCTTCCCGTCCTCGGACCGAGCCGAGGTGCTCGTCGACCTGACGCTGCCGCAGAACGCCACCATCGCCGAAACCAAGGCGCAGATGGACCGGTTCGAGGCCGAGCTGAAGAAGGACCCCGACATCGAGCGCTGGAGCTCGTATGTCGGCCAGGGCGCGGTGCGCTTCTACCTGCCCCTGGATCAGCAGCTCGCCAACGCCTTCTACGGACAGGCCGTCATCGTGACGAAGTCGCTCGAAGTCCGCGACAAGGTGATCGCGCGGCTTCAGCAGATCGGCCGGCGCGACTTCGTCGGCATCGACGTGCTGGTGCAACCCCTCAACCTCGGCCCGCCCGTGGGACGCCCGATTCAGTACCGGCTGAGCGGACCCGACGTTCAGGAGGTGCGCCGCCTCGCCCTTGGGCTCGCCGACGTGGTGGCCACCGACAAGCGCGTCGCCTACCCGACCCTCGATTGGAACGAGCCCGGCAAGGTGCTGCGCGTCGAGATCCTGCAGGACAAGGCGCGCCAGCTCGGCGTGACCAGCCAGGACATCGCCGGCATTCTCAACGGCGTCGTCGGCGGCCAGGCCATCACGCAGGTGCGCGACTCGATCTACCTCGTGAACGTGGTCGGCCGCGCGCAGACCATCGAGCGCACCTCTCTGGAGACCCTGCAGAGCCTGCAGGTGGCGCTCTCGAACGGGTCCGTCGTGCCGGTGCTGGCCTTCGCCAAGATCGATTACGACCTGGAGCAGCCCATCGTCTGGCGCCGTGACCGGGTGCCGACGATCACCGTGCGCGCCACGATCAAGGACGATACCCAGCCGCCCACTATCGTCGCGGCCCTGCAGCCGGGGATCGACGCCTTCGTGAAGGCTCTACCCGAGGGCTACACCTTGGCCATCGGCGGCGCCGTCGAGGAGGCCGGCAAGGGCCAGGGCCCGATCGCCGCCGTGGTGCCTGTGATGCTGCTCGCCATGGCGACGCTGCTGATGATCCAGCTCCAGAGCTTCCAGAAGCTCTTCCTGGTGTTCTCCGTCGCGCCGCTCGGGCTGATCGGCGTGGTGCCGGCCTTGCTGATCTTCAACAAGCCGATGGGATTCGTCGCCATCCTCGGCATCCTGGCCCTGATCGGCATCATCATCCGCAACGCGCTGATCCTGGTCAGTCAGATCGAGGAATCAGAGGCCGAGGGGCACGAGCCCTGGGACGCCGTGATCGAGGCCACGCGCCACCGCATGCGCCCAATCCTGCTCACGGCCGCCGCGGCAAGCCTCGGCCTGATCCCCATCGCCCGTGAGGTCTTCTGGGGGCCGATGGCCTACGCAATGATCGGCGGCATCCTCGCCGCCACTCTGCTGACGCTGCTGTTCCTACCCGCCCTCTATGTTGGCTGGTACCGCATCAGGCCGCCGCAACGCAGCTCTGCCGCCTGATCACAGGGTCATGCCCGGGCCGTTGTGCCATCGCGCCCGGACCGGAACACCGTTGCCTCCGGCCGCGAATCCGTGGTCGCGTAGTACGGCTTGATGTCGAGCAGCGGCGTGCCGTCGAGGCAGTCGAGACCGCGCACGGAGACATTCCCTCCCTCGATACCGAGACGCTGGACCACTGCGACCGCGATCGGGTTGGGCCGGGCGGGAGAGCGGAGTGAGAAGGTGCCGCGGCCGCCATCGGCATGGCGCGGCTGCTGGCGCACGAGATCGCGCACTGCCCGGTCCATCCAGTAGAGCACGATGAGGTGGCTCGCCCCATCGACGTTCTGCAGGGCGGGCGCGTAGAGCGGATCGACCTCCAGCGTGCAGACCGCATCCGTCTGCGTGCCGTTCTTCGGGCACTCGCTGCGCTTCGCCCAAGGCGTGCGAATGCGGCCGATGAAGTGGAGGCCGGCATCGTACTCCCGCGGTAGGACGATGCTCTCCTCGCCCTCGCGCCGCCCGAACTCGTCACTCATCCGCGGCTGCCTTCTGCCTCACGCCTCACGCCTCGATCTGCGCCGAGCGAGCGCCCGCGGGCAAGGGCCGCGTGGTCGCCTTCCTCGCGCCTGGGGTGTACAGCCCGGACGGAAGGTAGCGGGAGGCGGCATGGACAGCGAAGAGCTTCGCCCGATGGAGGTGGTCGCCGATCCGGAGACCGCTGTCGACCGGCTCACGGCGCTCTACGAAGGGGCCACCCAGGCGCTGCGCTCGGCGCTCACGCGCTTCCTCGACGAGGGCATCCCGCCCGACGCCACCGAGCGCCTGCAGTTCCGCTATCCCGAACTGCGCGCGACCTACCATCCGAGCGGCCCGATGCCCCGGATCAGCCGGGCGACGGCGAAGTTCCAGGCACCGGGCACCTACGGCACGACGCTGACCCATCCGGGCCATTTCCGTCCCTACCTGCTGGAGCAGCTTCAACACCTCGTGCGCGATTACGGCGCCACCCTCGAAGTGGGCCTGAGCGGGCAGGAGATCCCGTATTCCTACATCGTCGAGCCCGGTGCCGACCTCACCCGAAACGGCGTGACTTCGAGCCAGCTCGCCACCTATTTCCCGACGCCACTGCTCTCGGTTGTGGGCGACGAGATCGCCGACGGGCTCTGGCAGGAGCATCCCGACGAGCCGCGCCCGCTCTCGCTGTTCGACGGCGTGCGCACCGACTACTCGCTGCGCCGCCTCGTCCACTACACCGGCTCGGACTGGCGCGAGATCCAGCCCTGGATCCTGCTCACCAACTATCACCGCTACGTCGACCGCTTCGTGCAGCACGGCCTGGAGCAGCTTGCGGCACCGGACAGCCCGTTCGAGCGCCTGGTCTTGCCGGGCGGCGTGAGTGTCAGCCGAGCGGAGGCTGCAACGGCGAGTGCCGAGGCCCTGGTCGCGGCCTCACCCTGGCACCGCTTCCAGATGCCGGCCTACCATCTGGTCGCGCGGGGCGAGGACGGCAGCGCGCAGGGTACGACGCTGGTCAATATCGGCGTCGGTCCCTCCAACGCGAAGACGATCACCGACCATCTCGCGGTGCTGCGCCCGAATTGCTGGCTGATGGTCGGCCATTGCGGGGGCCTGCGCCAGTCGCAGACCATCGGCGACTACGTTCTTGCCCACGGCTACCTGCGGCTCGACCGCATCCTCGACGAACTCGTCCCGCCGGAGGTGCCGGTGCCCGCGCTGGCCGAGGTGCAGATCGCCCTCCAAAACGCCGCGGCCTCCGTCACGGGCGAGCGCGACGAGGCCCTGAAGCGACGCCTGCGCACCGGCACCGTCGTCACCTACGACGACCGCAACTGGGAGCTGCGCTTCACGCAGGAACGCCGCCGAATCAATCTCGGCCGCTGCATTGCCGTCGACATGGAAAGCGGCACCATCGCCGCTCAGGGGTACCGCCTGCGTGTTCCCTACGGCACGCTGCTCTGCGTCTCCGACAAGCCGCTGCACGGCGAGATCAAGCTGCCCGGCGCCGCCAACGCCTTCTACGAGCGCGCCGTGAACGAGCACCTGCTCATCGGCCTCGCCACTCTCGACGCGCTGCGCGCCGATCGGCACGGGCTGCATTCGAGGAAGCTCAGGAGCTTTGACGAGCCGCCGTTCCGCTAGCGATGTTGCGCCGGTCGTGACGCTGCGGTGGATTCCCCGCGCTCGTCTCACGAACGTGTCTCAACTTCACCGACCCGCTCGGGCTAGAAGCCGCGCGGGACGGAGCGAGCCGGCCCGGACGCATGGTTCGACGCGCGACGCGTCCCGAGGAGATGTTCACGATGGCCAAAGCTTACTGGGTCGCCACCTATCGCGCGATCAGCAATCCCGATGCGCTCGCTGCCTATGCTCAGCTCAGCGGGCCGGCGATCGCGGCCGCTGGCGGCCGCATCCTGGCGCGCGGGGTTCCGGCACAGACCTACGAGTCGGGCCTTCCGATGCGCACGGTGCTCATCGAGTTTGACAGCGTGGAGCAGGCCCGCGCTGCCCATGACAGCTCGGACTACCAGAAGGCGCTGGAGGTTCTGGCGGACGGCGCCGAGCGCGACATCCGCATCGTCGAAGGGGTTTGAAACGCCTGGCTACCTGGAGCGAATTGGGATCGCCAGGCGGCCTCGACAACAAAGGATGATCCGGGAGCGCGGAGATGACCACCGTCAAGCTGTGGAGTGACGCCGAAGCCGAGAGCGAGCCGCGGGTGAAGGCCGTCTTCGACGACATACGGGCGACGCGGCGCTCCGACTTCATCAACAATTTCTGGCGTGGCCTGGCCAACCAGCCCGCCGCGCTCGAACGAACCTGGGCGAGCCTCAAGGAGATCATGGCCGCCGACGGCGCCCTGGACCCGCTGACCAAGGAACTGATCTACATCGCCGTCTCGGTCGCCAACGGCTGCAGCTACTGCATCCACTCCCATACCGCGGCCGCGCGGGGCAAAGGCATGACGGAGGCCCAGCATGGCGAGCTGCTGGCAGTGATCGGCATGGCCAACGAGACGAACGCCCTCGTCACCACGCTTCAGATTCCGGTCGATCCCGAATTTCAAGTCTGAGGAACCGCACGGGCGCGGCGGCGGTCAGTAGCGCTCGCGTGCCCACAAACCCGCCCGCTCCGACCGGGCTTGGTCCTCCGCCTCCAGCAGATCCTGCGGCGCATCCTCCGTTGCCCTGGCGCCGCCTGCGGTGAGGATCAGCGAGGCGAGGTCGTCGCCGTCGAGCCGGCAGCGCATCGCTGAACCCCCGCCCTCCGGCTCGCAGGCGACCTCGCGGCGGCGCAGGTAGCGCGCGAGTTGGCGGGCCAGCGCGCCTCCCTCGCCGGTGACGCCTGCGAGCTTCACGGTGCGCCCCCGGACAGCGAGCGTGCCGGTATCGATCACCTCCGGCACGCCGCGGATGTCGGACGCGACCGGCCCCGTCGAGATCTCGCCGGCCGGTGCTCGCTCCGCCCTCGCAGCCGACGGGGCAGGGCGCTTCCTGCCCTTCAGGATCACCTGCGCGCGCTGCACGAAGTCGTGGAACACCCGCGCCGGGATGTCGCCGCCGGTCACGCCCTTCATCGGCGCATTGTCGTCATTGCCGACCCAGACCCCGACGATCATGTCGGAGGTCATCCCGACGAACCAGGCATCGCGATAATCCTGGCTGGTGCCGGTCTTGCCGCCGATCGGCGTGCCGGGGAGGCGGGCCGCCTTGCCGGTGCCGCTCTCGACCACCGCTTCCATCGAGTCGAGCATCATCGACTGCACGCTCCGCGACAGGGCAGCGCCGGCCGGCCTTGCCTCGTGCAGGTAGAGCGGCTTCGGTGCGGAGCCCTTGATGGTGTGGATCGCGAAGGCCTCCACGGGCGGCGCGCCGGTGAGCACGCCGGCATAGGCGCGCGTCATCTCCAGCAGGGTCACGTCGGCGGAGCCCAGCGCGAGGCTCGGCACGTTCGGCAGGTCGGATTGCACCCCGAGCCCCCGGGCCGCCTCGATCACACTCGGAATGCCGATCTCGTCGCCGAGCTGCGCTGCGATGGTGTTCACTGACAGCGCGAAGGCCGAGCGCAGGGGGAGGGCGCCGCGAAAGCGGTTGTTGGAGTTCTGCGGCTCCCACTCGCCGATCTGGGTCGGGCGGTCGACGAGGACGTTTTCGGGCGTGTAGCCGCGCTGATAGGCCGCGAGATAGACGAAGAGCTTGAACAGCGAGCCGGCCTGGCGCCTGGCCTGGGTCGCGCGGTTGAACTGGCTGTCCTCGTAATCGCGCCCGCCCACCATGGCGAGGATCGCGCCGTCCTTGGACATCGCGACGAGCGCGCCCTGGCCGACCTTCTTCTTGTCGCCCTCCGCGTCGAGCTTGCGCGCGAGTGCCGCCTGGGCCGCGCTCTGCAGCTCGATGTTGAGGGTCGTGCGCAGGGTGACATCGCCGGCATCGCCCGCGAGCTTCTTTGCATCGCCCGCCACCATGTCGATGAAGTAGTTGGCGCCGGGCGGCGTCTCGGGCGGCGTGCGCAGCACGAGCTTTTCCGCGCGAGCCCTGTCCGATTGCGCCTGAGTGATCGCACCGGTCTCGACCATGGCCTGGAGCACGAGGTCCGCCCGCGCCTTGGCGCCGCCGAAGTTGCGGGTGGGCGCGAGCTGCGAGGGCGCGCGCACGAGGCCGGCCAGCATCGCGGACTCGCTCAGGGTCAGCGCCTTCGCGCCGTGCCCGAAATAGCGCCGCGCCGCCGCGTCGACCCCGTAGGCGCCGGCCCCGAAATAGGCGGTGTTGAGATAGCCGAGCAGGATCTCCTGCTTCGTCATCGTGCTCTCGAGCCGCAGCGCCAGCAGCGCCTCCTGGATCTTGCGGCGGAGCGTCTTCTCCTGGGTCAGCGAGGTTAGCCGGGCATATTGCTGAGTGATGGTCGAGCCGCCCTCGCGGACGCCGCCGCCAGTAATGTTGCGGTAGACGGCGCGGGCGAGGCCGCGCAGGTCGATGCCCCAATGGCTGTAGAAGCGCCGATCCTCGATCGCGGTAATCGCCTGTGCGAGATGTGGCGGCATGTCGGCGGCGGTGAGCCGTTCGCCGCGATAGGCGCCGCGGGTTGCGAAGGGCCGGCCATCATCGGCCTCGACCGTGATCGCCCGCTGCCCGCCCTCGGGGACCACGCCGCCGAGCGGTGGCAACGTCGCGAAGGCCTGCAGCACCGTGACGGCGAGAACAAGCGCCGGCAACGCCAACGCCGCGAGGCCGAGTGCCAGGAGCGGCCGCCGCCGCAGCCGCGCAAGCCGCGAGCCGCCTTGAACCGGGCGCGGGACGGATGCGGCCGAGGGCCGGTCGTCGGCCGGCCGGCGCGAGCGTGCGAGCCAGGGGCCGACGGCTCGCGCCGCGCCGAGCCCCCTCCGCCCAGCGCCGCGCAGGCCCACGCCGGCGAGCAGAACGAGTTGCCGCGCCAGCACGCGGGCGGCGCCCGCCGCCTCGCGCGCGGCCACTCGGGGATCGACGTCTCGGGACGGCACCGATCTGGCCCCTGCGGCAGGCGGAGGGGCTTGGCCGGATACGTCGCGGGGCTCTCGCGCAGTCATCGTGGCGGTAACGTCACCCTTCAGCCTCGGTCGGCCCGCCGGCATGAACGCCGATCCGTGCGCAATCGATGCTCATGGTAGGTCGGAGGCGCTATCATGGCTACGCTTGGCCGTCGCGCGGGATCGCGGCGCGCATTTCGCTTGAAATCCAGGGCATCCGGCGTTACGTCTCGACTCAACATTCTGGTTGCAGTCTAGGCTGCGGTACGGGAGTGGGTCCCAACGGACCCGCTCTTTTTTTATTCCGTAACGCACTCGCCTGCCGCGCAACCGGGATCGATCCTCTCAACGAGTTCGGGTCTTTCGGACAGAGCATGGCGGACGCTTCCGAGAAGCGGTTGGTGGTCGAGCACGGCGTTGCCGCGAAGGTGGCGCGCGTGATCGAGGCCTCGATCGAAGGGTTGGGTTTCCGGCTCGTGCGGGTGAAGGTCACCCCCACGAATGGCTGCACCGTGCAGATCATGGCCGAGCGGCCCGACGGTACAATGAGCGTCGACGATTGCGAGACGGTGAGCCGCGCAATCTCGCCGCTCCTCGACCTCGACGATCCCGTGGGCGGTGCCTACTACCTCGAACTATCCTCGCCGGGCATCGACCGCCCGCTGGTGCGCGTCTCGGATTTTGAGCGCTGGGCCGGCTACGAGGCGAAGGTCGAGCTCGCGGTTCCGCTCGACGGCCGCAAGCGTTTCCGCGGCATCATCGGCGTGCCGAGCGCCAACGGCGCCACCGTGCCGATCCACCTTGTCGACGTGAAGGCCGGCCTGCCGAGCGAGATCGCCCTGCCGCTGTGCGACCTCGCCGAGGCGCATCTCGTGCTCACCGATGAGCTGATCCGCGAGTCCCTGCGCCGCGGCTCCGCGCCGCCGCAGGAGGGCGACGAGGATGAGTTCGAGGAGGATGAGGCCGAGGAGCCGGTCCGCGTCGTCCCGCACAAGCCCGTGCGCCAGAAGAAGACCAAACCCGTAAAGGCTCCCAAGCCGAAGCCCGACGGCACGAAGCCCGTGATGACCAAGGCCGTCCGGCTCAAGAACCGCGACAGCCTCCACTGACCCTTCGACGCCGCGCCAGCGCGGCGAAGACGAGACCGACCGAGAGAAGGACCGCCACCATGTCCGTCGTTAGCGCCAACCGGCTCGAACTCCTCCAGATCGCCGAGGCCGTCGCTCGCGAGAAGGTGATCGACCGCGTCATCGTCATCGAGGCGATGGAGGAGGCGATCGCTAAGGCCGCACGCTCGCGCTACGGCGCCGAGACGGATGTCCATGCCGAGATCGACCCCAAGACCGGCGCGTTGCGCCTGTCGCGCCACCTGCTCGTCGTCGAGGAGGTCGAGAACGACGCCCGCGAGCTGACCGTCGAACAGGCCAAGCGCTACAACCCGGCCGCCCAGGTCGGCGACGTCATCTCCGACACGCTGCCGCCGTTCGATTTCGGCCGCGTCGCCGCGCAGTCGGCCAAGCAGGTCATCGTGCAGAAGGTGCGCGACGCCGAGCGGGCGCGCCAGTACGAGGAGTACAAGGACCGCATCGGTGAGATCCTCAACGGCACCGTCAAGCGCGTCGAGTACGGCAACGTCATCGTCGATCTCGGCCGTGGCGAGGGCATCGTCCGCCGCGACGAGATGATTCCGCGCGAGACCTTCCGTCCCGGCGACCGCATCCGCTCCTACCTGTTCGACGTCCGCTCGGAAGTGCGCGGTCCCCAGATCTTCCTGTCGCGCTCGCATCCGCAATTCATGGCGAAGCTCTTCGGCCAGGAAGTGCCCGAGATCTATGACGGCATCGTCGAGGTGAAGGCGGTGGCCCGCGATCCGGGCTCGCGCGCCAAGATTGCGGTGATCTCGAACGACGGCTCGATCGATCCGGTCGGCGCCTGCGTCGGTATGCGCGGCTCGCGTGTGCAGGCAGTGGTCGGCGAGCTCCAGGGTGAGAAGATCGACATCATCCCGTGGTCGGTCGACCAGGCGACCTTCATCGTCAACGCGCTGCAGCCGGCCGAGGTCGTGAAGGTGGTGCTCGACGAGGAAGCCGACCGCATCGAGGTGGTGGTTCCGGACGACCAGCTTTCGCTGGCCATCGGCCGCCGCGGCCAGAACGTGCGCCTCGCCTCCCAGCTCACGGGCTGGGACATCGACATCATGACCGAGGCCGAGGAATCGGAGCGCCGTCAGAAGGAATTCGCCGAGCGCACGCAGGTCTTCATGGAGGCGCTCGACGTCGACGAGACCGTCGGACAGCTCCTCGCGGCGGAAGGCTTCCGCAACGTCGAGGAAGTCGCCTATGTCGAGCCGTCCGAACTGGCCAACATCCAGGGCCTCGACGAGGAGACCGGCAACGAGATCCAGGCCCGCGCCCAGGATTACCTCGCTCGCATCGAGGCGGAGCACGATGCCCGCCGCATCGAACTCGGCGTCGAGGACGAGCTGCGCGAGATCGACGGCATCACCACCCCGATGCTGGTGGCGCTCGGCGAGAACGACGTGAAGAACGTCGAGGATCTCGCCGGCTGCGCCACCGACGACCTCGTCGGCTACACGGAGGGCCGTGGCCCCGAGGCCGTGCGCCATGCCGGCTTCCTCGACGGGTTCGAGCTGTCGCGCACCGAGGCCGAGGCCCTGATCATGGCCGCCCGTCTCAAGGCCGGCTGGATCGAGGCGCTGCCGGAGCCCGAGGGCGAAGAGGGCGAGGGCGAGGAGGCGGAGAACGCCGCCGAGCCGCAGCCGGCCGCCTGAGGGCATACAGGTCGATCCGGCGGCTCGTCGCTCCTGCGCGACGGGGCTGCCGGCGAACACGAACTCGCGCCGCCCGTGCGGCGGCGGACGGTTCATGAGGCGATCGCCCCGTGAGCCACCCACACAAGGATCGAGATGGTCGAGGCGATCGACAGCGACGTGGATGATGAGCTCGACCTCGGCCCCAACCGGGGCCGGCAGGGTGCCGAGCGCACCTGCATCGTCACGCGCGAGGCGAAGCCACCGGGCCAGATGATCCGCTTCGTGCTGTCGCCCGACGGCACCGTCATTCCCGACCTGCGCGCCCGGCTTCCCGGCCGCGGCGCCTGGGTCAGCGGCACCCGCGAGGCCGTCGAGACTGCGCTGAAGCGTCGTCTCTTCCGTCGCGCCTTCAAGAATGAGCGGGCCGACGCGGCCCCCGACACCGCCGACCGGATCGCCGAAGGCCTGCGCACGGATCTGCGTCAGGCCATCGCCATGGCGAACAAGTCCGGTTGCGTCGTCACGGGCTTCGGCAAGGTCGAGGCCGAGATCGGCGGCCGCACGGGTGTCGCGGCCGTGATTCATGCCTCGGACGCGGCCGCCGACGGCCGCCGCAAGATCGGCCAAGCCTTGCGCCGACGCCAGGGCGACTCCACCTATGTAGTCCCGATCATCGACGACCTGTCCGAAGACGAATTGGACATGGCTTTAGGTCGGGATCATGTGATACACGCTGCGCTCATCGCGGGGGCTGGCACGACCGGCTGTCTCGCGCGTTGGCGTCGGCTCCGTGCTTTTGAGGGCACGGCGTCGGTGTTTGCGGAGGCCCAGCCGGCTCAGGCCGGCGCACCCGCCTCCGATCCGCACGACGATGAGACGATGGACCGGCCCGTCTAGGCGGGGCTGCCGGTCGACGGGACGATGCAAACCCCCAGGGTTGGGACTGAATGAGCGATACGAAGACACCGGGCGACAAGACGCAGAACAGGGCGCCGGCAAAGCCCCTGACGCTGAAGCGCCCGATCGAGCAGGGAACGGTCCGCCAGAGCTTCTCCCATGGCCGCTCCAAGTCGGTCCTGGTCGAGACGGTCAAGCGCCGCACGATCGGCGCTGCGCCGGCTCCCGCCGCCCCGACGCGCGAGGCTCCCGCCGCGCCGCCCGCACGTCCGGCTACGCCGGCGCCGGCCGCACCCGCCGCACGGCCCCCGGCCGCGCGATCCGGGTCCGGCTCCGGTATGGTGCTGCGCACGCTGAGCGACGCCGAGCGCGAGGCACGCGACCGCGCCCTCGCCGAATCGCAGAAGCGCGAGCAGGAGATGCGTGCGTTGGCCGATGCCGAGAGGCAGGCCCGCCGCGAGCGCGAGGAAGCCGCCCAGCGCGAGCGTGAGGCCGCCGAGGCCCGCCGCCGCGAGGAGGAGGATCGTCGCAAGCAGGACGACGAGCTGCGCCGCCGGGCTTCCGACGAGCTGCGCCGCCGGTCCGAGGAAGAGGCCGCCCGCGGCGCGCCTGCCGAGGCTCCCCAGGAGGCTCCGGCACGTGCTGCTCAGCCGACTGCCGCAGCTCCGCGTCCGGCTGCCCCAGCGGCTCGCCCCGCTGCGACGGCTCCGCGCCCCGTTCCCCCTCGGCCTCCCGTGATGCCGGCGGCTCCTGCTGAGCCGCGCCGCACGATCACGGCCGAGGCGCGCAAGCCGCGCGACCTGAACTTCATGGCCCGTCCGGCCCCGGCTCCCGAGCCGGAGCGCTCGCCGAGCCCGACCACCGCGCGCCAGGCGGACGGCGTCACCGTCACCCGTCCGGCCCGCCCCAGCGCTGCAGCGGCCGACGACGAGCCCGAGACCAAGCGGGTGATCCGCCGTCCCGGCATGCCGCTCAAGATCATCACGCCACCCAAGACGCCGAAATCGCCGGGCGGTGACCGCAACCGCGGTCGTCTGACCATCGCCAACGCGACCTCGGGCGAGGAAGAGCGCACGCGCTCGGTCGCCTCGTTCCGTCGCCGCCAGCAACGCATGAGCGGCCACCGGCACGACGAGCCCAAGGAGAAGATCGCCCGCGAGGTGACGATCCCCGAGACGATCACCATCCAGGAACTCGCCAACCGCATGTCGGAGCGGGCCGTGGACGTGATCCGCCTGCTGATGAAGCAGGGCGAGATCCACAAGATCACCGACGTGATCGACTCGGATTCTGCGCAGCTCATCGCCGAGGAAATGGGCCACACGGTCAAGCGCGTGGCCGAATCCGACGTCGAAGAGGGCCTGAGCTCGGAGGAGCCGGATCTCGAGGAGGATCTGGAGCCGCGCCCGCCGGTCGTGACCATCATGGGCCACGTCGACCACGGCAAGACCTCACTGCTCGACGCGATCCGCAAGGCGAACGTCGTGGAAGGCGAGGCTGGCGGCATCACCCAGCATATCGGCGCCTATCAGGTTGCCGCTCCGTCGGGCGATCTCCTGACCTTCATCGACACCCCCGGCCACGCCGCCTTCACCTCCATGCGCGC
The DNA here is from genome assembly GCF_007992215.1 of Methylobacterium gnaphalii. Lineage (GTDB taxonomy): Bacteria > Pseudomonadota > Alphaproteobacteria > Rhizobiales > Beijerinckiaceae > Methylobacterium > Methylobacterium gnaphalii. The sequence continues at coordinate 167,003 of NZ_BJZV01000007.1, forward strand.
CCGCGGCGCCAAGGTGACGGACATCGTCGTGCTCGTGGTGGCCGCCGATGACGGCGTCATGCCGCAGACGATCGAGGCGATTGCCCATGCCAAGGCGGCAGGCGTTCCGTTGATCATTGCGATCAACAAGATCGACAAGGCCGACGCGAACCCGCAGCGGGTCCGCACCGAGCTGCTGCAGCACGACATCCAGGTCGAGTCGATGGGCGGCGAGACGCTGGAATTCGAGGTCTCGGCCAAGACCGGCGAAGGTCTTCCCGAGCTTCTCGAAGGCCTACAGCTCCAGGCCGAGATCATGAACCTGCGCGCCAACGAGCAGCGTGACGGCGAAGGCACCGTGATCGAGGCTCAGCTCGACCGCGGCCGCGGCCCGGTCGCGACCGTGCTCGTGCAGCGCGGCACGCTGTTTACCGGCGACATCGTCGTGGCCGGCGCCGAGTGGGGCCGCGTGCGCGCCCTGATCGACGACAAGGGCGCGCATATCCCCTATGCGGGACCGTCGGTTCCCGTCGAGGTGCTCGGTTTCAACGGTACGCCGGACGCCGGCGAGCGTGTCGTCGTGGTTCCGAACGAGGCCCGCGCCCGTGAGGTCGCGGAGTACCGCGCCCGGATCAAGCGCGACCGCATGACCGCCCGCACCGGCGGTGCCAACCGCTCGCTCGTCGACATGATGCGCGAGGCCAAGGAGGGCATCGGCCGACGCGAGCTGCCCGTCATCATCAAGGGTGACGTGCAGGGCTCGGTCGAGGCGATCGTCGGCGCGCTCGGCAAGATCGGCAACGACGAGGTTTCCGCGCGCATCCTGCATGCGGGCGTCGGCGGCATCACCGAGTCGGACATCACCCTAGCCACCGCCTCGAAGGCCGTGGTGATCGGCTTCAACGTGCGCGCCCACAAGGAAGCGCGCGAGGCTGCCGAGCGCTCGGATGCCGAGATCCGCTACTACAGCATCATCTACGACCTCGTGGACGACATCAAAGACACGCTCTCGGGCATGCTCCCGCCGACGCTCCGCGAGGAGAAGCTCGGCGAGGCGCAGATCCTGCAGATCTTCGACGTGTCGAAGGTCGGCAAGATCGCGGGTTGCCGCGTCACGGACGGCATGGTCCAGCGCGGCGCCCATATCCGCCTGATCCGCGACAGCGTCGTCATCTACGACGGCAAGCTCTCGCAGCTGAAGCGCCTCAAGGACGACGCCAAGGAAGTTGGCTCCGGCTACGAGTGCGGTATGTCCTTCGAGAACTTCCAGGACATGCGCGCCGGCGACCAGATCGAGTGTTACCGGGTCGAGGAAATCCGCCGGACCCTCTGATACGCTGGCGCCGCGCTTAACCATCGATTGTGAAACAGAGAGGCCGCTGCGGATGCAGCGGCCTCTTTACGTTGTGTTTACCAAAGCGTTGAGGCTACCTCTGCGTGTAAGCTGCAGATGGCTCGAACACCCTCGTCTTCCGTTCGGCCGACCGGGACGTCTCCACGATGCTGAACGCCTACGTTCTCGGCCGCGCCTTCAGTGACGGGAAGTATCGCAAGATCTTCCGCGAGCGCCTGAGCGAGCCGCTGCATCTCAACCTGCTGTCGCTCGGCGTGGCTCTGTTCGGCTCCTACCGCACCAAGGTCGAGTTCGACCTGATGGTGCGCCAGCAATACGCCTTCCCGGTGCTGTTCGCCGCCGATGCAGCGAAGAAGCTCGGCCTGTCCAAGATCGTCGTGCTCGAATTCGGCGTGGCCACGGGCGCAGGCCTGATGAACCTGTGCCAGCTCGCCGAGCGCACCGAGCGGGAGACCGGCGTCACCATCGAGGTGGTGGGCTTCGACACCGGCACCGGAATGCCGCCGGCGCTCGACTACCGCGACCTGCCGGAATATTTCCAGGAAGGCGACTTTCCGATGGATTTCGAGGCCCTGCGCCAGGCTCTGCCGCCGCGCGCACGCCTCGTCATCGGCCCCGTCGAAGAGACGATTCCCGACTTCCTCGCGACGGTCATGGAGGACGCACCGATCGGCTTCATCTCGATCGATGTCGACTACTATTCCTCGGCCGTCCATACGCTGCCGATCCTGACGGGCCGACCCGAGCAGTATCTGCCGATCACCCCGGTCTATCTCGACGACGTCGCGATGGACGGCGCCAATCCCTGGAATGGCGAGCTTCTGGCGGTGGCGGAGTTCAACGTGGCGCAGCCGCTGCGCAAGGTCGCGCCTTTCACGCTGCTGCGCTCGAAGCGCATCTTCAAGAATGCCGGGTGGATCGACCGGATGTACGCCGCGCATATCCACAACCATCCCACGCGCACGCCGGCCACCGCGAAACGCGCGGAGAAGGCTCTTATCCGCAACGAATATCTGCGCTACAAGGCGCCGATTCAGCCGCAACCCGGCTCGAACCGCGCCGGGGCCTGAAGGCCCGAGAGGCCGGAAGAGCGCGTTAGCGGCCACGTTCCGCTCGTCCATCGCAGCGTTGTCCGGGGGCGTTACGCTCATCCGGTCCGCGCCGTTTTGGCGTTGCGGATATCCGTACGACACCGACCGAGACAGATGCCTCAGAAGCCAGCCCAGTCCGGCCCCACGCAGCGGCAGCAGCGCGTCGCGGAACTGGTGCGCCACGCCATAGCCGAGGTGCTCCAGCGCGGCGACATCCAGGATCCGGTGCTTGGCTCGCACGTCATCACCGTGCCTGAGGTGCGGATGTCGCCGGACCTCAAGATCGCCACCGCCTACATCATGCCGCTCGGCGGCCAGGACGAGACGCCAGTGATCCAGGCACTGGAGCGGAACAAGAAGGCGCTTCGCCAGGAGGTGGCGCGCCGTGTGAACCTGAAATTCGCGCCCGACCTGCGCTTCCGTCGGGACGAGACCTTCGACGAGGCCTCCCGCATCGACGCGCTCCTGCGCAGCGACAAGGTTCAGCGCGACCTCGACTCCGCCCGGGATTCCGGGCCGGCCGAACCCGAGCCCGAATCCGGACATTGATTCAGGGCCGACCCGCCCCGAGACCGCCACCACAGCTCATGTCGACATGCCCGGACGAGACCCGCCGCGAGGCTGCGGGCGTCCGGCACGTCGCACCGTCACCGATCGAGGACACTATGCAGGACGAAACCCTCGGGCCATCGACGCCCCCCCGCGCGATCCCTGCGGCCGAGGCGCGCGGCGCGGAGCGAGGCTTCGACGAGGCACGCCGGGGCGGACGCCGACCGCAGCGCGGCGCCCCGCGCCACGATCGTCCGAAAAAGAAGGACGTCAGCGGCTGGGTCATCCTCGACAAGGGTGTCGGCATGACCTCCACCCACGCGGTCGCCGTGGTGAAGCGCGTCTTCAACGCCAAGAAGGCCGGCCATGCCGGCACCCTCGACCCACTGGCCTCGGGCATCCTGCCGATCGCCCTCGGCGAAGCGACCAAGACGGTTCCCTTCGTGATGGACGGCCGCAAGGCCTACCGCTTCACCGTGCAGTGGGGCGTCGAGACCGACACGGACGACGCCGAGGGCCGCCCCGTCGCGACGAGCGAGCTGCGCCCGACCCGCGCGCAGGTCGAGGCGGCGCTGCCGTCCTTCGTCGGCACCATCCAGCAGGTGCCGCCGCGCTACTCGGCCATCAAAATCCAGGGCGAGCGTGCCTACGACCTTGCCCGCGACGGCGAGGTGGTCGAGCTGGTCGCCCGCGAGGTGCAGATCGACCATCTCTCGGTGATCGAGCATGACGGCGAGCGCACGGTGATCGCCGCCGAATGCGGCAAGGGCACCTATGTGCGGGCCCTCGCGCGCGACCTCGGCCGCATGCTCGGCTGCCACGGCCATATCGCCGCCCTGCGGCGCACCCGCGTCGGCCCCTTCGTCGAGGACGCCGCCTGCGCCATCCCAGGCCTCGAAGAGGCAGGCCCCGAGGGCGTCACCGCCCATCTCCAGTCGGTCGAGACGGCGCTTGACCAGATCCCCGAGGTTCCAGTCTCGCGCGATCTGGCGCTCCGCCTGATGCGCGGCCAGCCCGTGATCCTGCGCGGGCGCGACGCTCCCGTGGAGGGCAAGGCCTTCGCAACCTGCGGCGGCACCCTCGTGGCGGTGGGCGATGTCGAGCGCGGCGAACTGGTGCCGCACCGGGTGTTCCATCTGGGCGGAACGGCACCGCAGCGGGATTGATGTCGAGCCCGCCTGGTCGGGCTCACCGCTGCTCTTCCAGCACGATCGCCGGCTCTGGCCTGCGTGGTGTGATGAGCGCGCGATCGTGCGGTTACATCCTCCGTTGGGTCGGCTGTCACCGCATCGGCAGCGCCGTCTCGATCAACCGTCCCCACAAGGATGCCCCGTAAGGCGCTGCCTCGTCACAGAAATCGTATTCCGGGTGGTGCAGGCCGGCGGAGGGACCGTTGCCGAGGAAGATGTAGGCGCCGGGCCGGCGCTGCAGCATGTAGGCGAAATCCTCCGCCGCCATTAACGGTGCAGCGTCGCGCGCGACCGACGCCGCGCCGACGATCTGGGCGGCGACGTCTGCAATGAAATCGGTCTCGGCCGGGTGGTTATCGGTGACCGGATAGCCGCCGTCGAACACGACCGTCGCCTCGGCGCCGAACGCTCCGGCCACGCCCGTCGCGATCGTCTCGATCTGCTCCCGCATGGAGGCGCGGCATTCCGGCGTCAGTGCGCGGATGGTGCCGCGCAGGACAGCCTCGGCAGGCAGCACGTTGAAGGTCTCGCCGGCCGTGACGTGGCAGACGGAGACCACCGCTGAATCGAGCGGCGACACTGTCCGCGACACGATCGATTGCAGCGCGACCACGGTGTGCGCGGCGACCAGCACGCTGTCGACGGCCTTGTGCGGCAGGGCCGCATGACCGCCTTTCCCCTTGATCGTGATGGTGAAACGGTCGGTGGAAGCCATGATCGGGCCGGGCCGGATCGCGAAGCTGCCGAGCGGCTGGTTCGGGATGTTGTGCAGGCCGTAGACGGCCTCGACGCCGAAGCGCTCCATCACCCCATCATCGACCATCGCCGCGCCACCGCCGCCGCCCTCCTCGGCGGGTTGGAAGATCAGAACGGCGCTGCCGTCGAAGTCGCGGGTCTCCGCGAGGTACCTGGCGGCGCCGAGCAGAATCGCGGTGTGCCCGTCATGGCCGCAGGCATGCATCTTTCCCGGCACCGTCGAGCGGTAGGGAAGGTCGCGCACCTCCTGAATCGGCAGGGCGTCCATGTCGGCGCGCAGGCCGATGGCACGGTTCGAACCGTGGGCGCGGCCACGGATCACGCCGACCACGCCGGTGCGGCCGATGCCGGTCACGACCTCGTCGCAGCCGAAAGCCCGCAGCTTCTCGGCCACGAAGCCGGCGGTGCGGTGTACGTCGTAGTTCAGTTCCGGATGCGCATGGAGATCGCGCCGCCAGGCGGTGATCTCATGCGCGAAGCCGGCAATCCGGTCGATGATGGGCATCAGGTCTCAACGGTGTCGCGAGGCCTGCGTGAGGCCCGCCCTGCCACCAGCAAACAGGAGGCCACCCGGCAGGTCAATGCTCAAGCTTGCGCGGAGGAGGGGCGGCGAGGGCGCTTTGCGGGCTTCGATAGTTCGCGCAACTCCTCCGCCGGGCCGGCTGCGAGATCGTCGAGAATCGGGCAATCCGGCCGCTCGTCCCCGCAGCAGCTCTCGGCGAGGCTCGAGAGGGTGCGCGCCATGCTCTCCAATTCCGCGATGCGCCGGCGAAGGTCAGCAACATGGGCGAGCGCCACCGCCTTCACGCTCGCGCTGGCCCGCGCGCGGTCCTGCCAGAGCGCCAGCAACTCGGCGATCTCGGGCATCGAGAAGCCGAGATCGCGGGCGCGGCGCACGAAGCGCAGGGCGTGAAGATCGGCCTCGCCGTAGAGCCGGTAGCCGGAGGCAGTGCGCTCGGCGGCGCCGAGCAGGCCGGTCTCCTCGTAGTAGCGGATCATCTTCGCTGAGACACCGGTCGCTCGCGCCGCCTCGCCGATGGTGACTGAATGCGCGCTCATGCCGTTCTCTCCCGGCCGGCACCGCGCAAGCGCAGGGCGTTCATCACCACGAACACGCTGGACAGAGCCATTGCGCCCGCCGCCGCGACCGGCGAAAGGGCTGGGACGCCGGCCACGGCCAGCGCGCCGGCGGCGACGGGGATCAGCGCAACGTTGTAGGCGAAGGCCCAAAACAGGTTCTGGCGGATATTGGCCATCGTTGCCCGCGACAACGCGATCGCCTCCTCCACGCCGCCGAGCGCGCCCGAGATCAGCACCACGTCGGCGCTCTCGATCGCCACATCCGTTCCGCTGCCGATGGCAATGCCAACCTCCGCCTCGGCGAGCGCGGGCGCGTCGTTGACGCCGTCGCCGACGAAGGCGACGGCGCCGTGCGCCTGCCGCAGCTCCTTCAGGGCCCTTACCTTGCCGTCGGGCAGCACCTCGGCTCGGATCACATCGATGCCGAGCGCGTCGGCGACGGACCGCGCCGTGCGGCGGTCGTCGCCGGTGATCATCGCGACGGCATGACCGCCGGCCTTCAGCGCACACACGATGGAGGCGGCCTCTGTCCGCACCGGATCGGCCACCGCGATCAGCGCGGCGAGCCGGCTACCGATCGCCACATAGAGTGGGCTCCGGCCGGATCGTCCGAGCCGTTCGGCCTCGGCGTCGAGATCCGTGGTCGCGACCCTGAGTTCGTCCATCCATCTCCTGGCGCCGATGGCGACGTTCCGATTGCCAACGCGCCCCCTTACGCCGAACCCCGCCACGGCCTCGAAGGAGTCGGCGTCGGGGATCGTGCCGCCTTCCTGCGCCGCCGCGACGATGGCACGGGCGATCGGGTGCTCGGAGCGCGCCTCCACGGCGCCAGCCGCAGCCAGCACCGCGTCGCGCGAGAAGCCCGACGCGGTGACGAGGTCGGTGAGGCGAGGGCGGCCCTCGGTCAGGGTGCCGGTCTTGTCGAAGGCAACCACTTTCACGGCGCCCAAAGCCTGCAATGCACGGCCCTCGCGGAACAGCACGCCGCGCTCCGCCGCCCGTCCAGTGCCGACCATGATCGACATGGGCACGGCGAGCCCCATTGCACAGGGACAGGCGATGACGAGCACGGCGATGGCGTGAACGAGCGCCGGCCCGAGCGCGGGCTCCGGCGCGAGCGCCAGCCAGGCGAGAACGGTGCTGGCAGCGGTGGCGAGCACCGCAGGCACGAAACGCGCGGTGATGCGGTCGACAAGTGCCTGGACCGGCAGCTTGCCGCCCTGGGCGGCCTCCACCATGCGGGCGATCTGCGCGAGCAGGGTGTCCGAGCCGACCTTCTCGACGGCAAGGTCGAAGCTGCCCGAAGTGTTGAGCGTGCCGCCGATCGTGGCATCGCCCTCCACCCGCCGGACCGGTTCGGCCTCGCCGGTGACCATGCTCTCGTCGATCCACGAGGCGCCCTCGACGATGCGGCCATCGGCCGGCACGCGCTCGCCGGGACGCACCCTCACCCAGTCGCCGACGGCCAGCGAGGCGGCGGGAACCTCGTGCTCCACGCCGTCGCGAATCACCCGCGCGGTCTTCGGCGCGAGGTCGAGAAGGCGGGTGATCGCCGCCCCGGTGCGGCCACGCGAGTGGGCTTCCAGCGCGCGCCCGAGCAGGATCAGCGTGACGATGAGGACGCTCGCCTCGAAATACAGGGTGGCTCCGTCCTCCGGCAGCAGGTCCGGCACCACGACCGTGACCAGCGAGGCGAGATAGGCTGCGCCGGCGCCAAGGGCCACGAGCGCGTTCATGTCGGGGTGGCCGCGCAACAAGCCGGGCACGCCGTGCCGAAAGAAGCGGCGGCCGGGCCAAGCGAGCACCGCCGTCGCCAGAACGGCCTGCAACACGGCGTTGCCCCGCTCTCCGAGCCAGCCGGCGACGGCTTCGTGGAAGCCGGGTATGGCGTGAGAGCCCATATCGAGCAGCACCACCGGCATTGCCAGCAGCGCCGCGAGCGCAACGTCGCGCCAGAGTTGCGCGGTCTCCCGCGCCTGCCGCTCCTCGCGGCTGGGCGCGTCGGTGGCGGCGCTGCCGGCTTTGCGCGGTTCGTAGCCCGCATCCCGAACGGCCTCCTCGACATCGCGCAACGCCAGAGTGCCGGCGGCGTGGTGCAACTCAGCGCGCCCGGTCGCGAGGTTGACGTTGGCCTGCGTTACGCCGGGAAGGGCGCCGAGCGCCCGCTCAACGCGCGCGACACAGGAGGCGCAGGTCATGCCGTCGATGCCGATGGCAGTGACAGTCTCCGGCACGGTGTAGCCGCTCGCTGCGATCGCCTGGACGGCGTGGTGCGTCGGCACGCCGGCTGGTAGGGACAGGCTGGCCATGCCGGTGGCCAGGTTGACCGAGACGTCGCACGCCTCGGGCAGGGCGGCGAGCGCGCGTTCGACTCGGCCGACGCAGGAGGCGCAACTCAATCCCGCGACGGGAAGGATCAGCATGGCGCGCGGTCGAGCAGGCTCGGCGGCGGCGGAACGCGTTGGGGGAAAGCTGACCCTGATATCCATGTCCTTCGAGGTGGGGCTTCCCATCATGGGAAGGTCAAGGGCGGGTGCGCTGGGTTCAAGGATTGCAGATCTGCCGTGCCGCCGGGGCGGTGCTCGGGCAGGACGACGCGCATGGTTGTGCCCCGCCCGGGTTCGCTCTCGATGACGAGGCGGCCACGATGCCGGTTGAGGACGTGCTTGACGATCGCAAGTCCGAGTCCCGTGCCGCCCTGCCGGCGGCTCGATGCTGTGTCGACACGATAGAAGCGCTCGGTCAGCCGCGGGATGTGCTCGGGCGCGATGCCCGGCCCCTCGTCGCGCACGGCGAGGACGATCTGCGCAGGCCGCGTATCCAAGCCCTCCTCGCGCGCGAGGCTTACCTGGACGAGGCCACCGCCTCCGCCGTATTTCAGCGCGTTCTCGACGAGGTTCTCGACGACCCGCATCAGCTCGTCGCGATCTCCAAGCACCGGGAGCGGCTGGTCAGGGACCTGGAGCGTCAGGGCGATGCCCCGCTCTGCTGCGAGCGGCACCCTCTCGTCCACCAGCTGGCGGGCGATGCGTCTCAGATCGACGAGCTGCGTCGGCGGCACATGCTCGCGCTGCTCGATGCGCGACAGCGAGAGCAGATCCTCGATGAGCCGGGTCATGCGCTGCGCCTGGGCGCGCATGATGTCGAGGAACTGTTCGCGGGCACGCTCGTCGTCGCGTGCCGGCCCCTGCAGGGTCTCGATGAAACCGGAGAGAGAGGCCAGCGGCGTGCGCAGCTCGTGGCTGGCATTGGCGACGAAATCGGCCCTCATGGTCTCGAGGCGGCGCGACTCGGTGAGGTCGCGCAGGAAGAGCACGACGTTCGGCCGGTCGCCGCCGGCCGTATCCGGCATCGGCAACGCACCGATCTGCACTTCGAAGACGCGCTCGGTCGGCACCCGAGTGACGTAGTTCGTCTTCAGCGGCGCACCGGTCTGCAGCACCTGCTCGATCCCATCGAGCACATCCGGGGAGCGCAGGGCGAAGGAGAGTGGGTGGCGCAGCTTCAGGCCGGGCAGCAGCGCGCGCGCCGCCGCATTTGCCTCCAGTACGACGATGCGGCGGTCGACCAGGATGACCGGGTCGGGGATGTTGGCGAGCAGCGATTCCGCCACCGAATGGCGCTCGCGCCGCTCGGTCTCCTGCCGGATCGCAACGACCGGCGCGCCAGATCGGCTCAGCACCGCGCCGGCGACGAGGGCAAGGCAGGCGGCGAGCATGACGGCGATGCCGAACGTGCCGTCGAGAAGGGCGGATCCCACGAAGATCAGCGTGGCGATGACGGCGCCCGAGAGGGCAGAGCGGCGGATCGAACCGGGCATCGTCAGCTCATCCGCGCTGGGATCGATCGTTCAGAGCAGGCCCACGCGACGAGCCGTTGCCACGCTTTCGCAGCCTGCTCCGGCGCCGTCACGGATCGTTGGCGGCGCGCCGGCGGCGCAGGCGCTTGGCGACCTCGTAGATGCCGAGCATGGCGAGCGCCACCAGGAACGGCACGAGGTAGTAGCAGACCCGGAATAGCAGCAGCGAGCCGAGCACCTCGTCGCGCGGCAGGCTCGACATGGCGAGCATGATCGTCGCCTCGAACACCCCCGCGCCCCCCGGCACGTTGGAGGCGATGCCGAGCATGGCGGCGAGCACGTAGATCGCGACGAAGGTCGAGAAGCCGAGCGTCAGCTCGGGCGGCATCAGCACGTAGAGCACGGCGGCCGCGGCACAGACGTCGCCGATGCCTACCAGCATCTGACTGAACGAGACCGTGGCGCCCGGCAGTTCCAGCCGCCAGTGCTTCACGGTGATGTAGCGCCGCTTGATCGAGACCCAGATCAGATATCCGACCACCGAGAACAGGGCCGCGACGCCGACGCCCTGGTTCACGCGGATCGAGGTGAAGGCAAGGCCGGCGAGCTGGCCGGCCTCGACGATGAGGCTCAGGCCAAGCACCACCCCCATGCCGAGCCAGAAGGTGAAGCCGGCGATCACGGTGAGCGCCGCGATCTTCGCGGCCGACAATCCCCGGCTCGAATAGACCCAGTAGCGGATCGTCCCCGCCGTGAAGAGCGGAAAGCCAAGGGTGAAGCTCACCGCGTAGCTCGTGAACGAGGCGAGCGCGGTGATCCGGTAGGGCATCTTCAGCTTGAGCTGCTTCAGCGCCAGCGCGTCGTAGAAGGTCAGGAAGAAGTAGCTGATCGCGACGAAGCCGAAGGCGATGCCGAGCTGCATGCCGCCGACGCCCGTGAGCGCCGCGCCGAGCTTGGCCCAGGTGATCTCCTCCGACAGCTTCCAGAGCACCACGGCGGAGGCGGCGAGCAGCAGCACGCTCGCGCAGGTGCCGATCCAGGCATAATGACGCTTGACCCAGCCCCGCTTGGGCTCAGCCGGGCTGCCGGCCTCGGCGCGTGACACGCCGATGGCCTCGCTCTCGGCGAGATCCTTCCGCTTTTCGACGAAATTCATCTGGAACGGCGTCCGTCTCCCATAGTCGCTCGCCCTGTGCGGGAGCAGGGGTGGTCCCGCGCATGTAGGCTGATCGCCGGTCAAAGGCTAGGGACGGCCGTGTCCGAAAGGCAGCGCGCGTACAGGCCGTTGGTTCCCTAGGCGCGTGCATCGGCCACAAGCGCTCGCGCCTGCGCCAGTCCGGCCAGGATGCGTTCGGGAACGCTCGGAGAGGTGCAGACATAGGTCGGGCTCGGATGCGGTACGGCGACGATCGGTAGGCCGGGGCGTAGCCGCTCCAGCGGGGCGCGGACGGCGCCGGCGAAGCGGCCCGCCAGGACGACGACCGCGAGATTGGGCAAGAGGTCGATCAGGGGCGCCAGGTAGGGCTCGGCCCATCGCTGCTCGGAGCGGCGTGGCGCGCGATTCAGCGCACCCTCGGCATGGATCACCCAGGGGACCGCGTTCCAGATCAACGTGTCGGCCCGCGCGATGCCGGCCTCGGCGAGGAAGCGGAACAGGTTGGCGGCGGTGCCGGTGGGGTTGTCGCGGGAGACGTAGCCGGTGCGGGCTATCGACGGGCCCGGCGTCTCGAGGAGCAGCAGCAGGCGCGCACCGATCCCGCCGTCGAGCGGGTCGGGGGAGGGCACCGGCGCGCCGCGCTCGGCAGCGATCCGGTCGGCCAGGTCGCGCAAGGGGCGGATATGGGCCGCGCCGGCGAGGGCATGCCGGGCGGCGACGGCGGCAGGATCGGCCAGGCTCTTGGGCGCACCCGGCTCGAGCGCCTCACGCATCGGGCGGCAGGGCGACGGCGAGGTGGCCGTCCAGCCGGAAGCGCTCCACCGCGCCTTCCTCGCGCAGCTTCTCCGCCAAGGCCGCGGCACCGCCGAACTGGAAGCCGATCTGCGTGGTGTAGGCGGCGCAGGCCGCGGCCTTGCGGGCCTCGCTCTGGGAGCCGAAGCGGATCTCGAGTCCGGGGAGATGCGCGAAGGTGTGGCGCAGCGGCTCCTGCGGCTCGGCGTGACGGACTGTGTAGGGATAGTCGCGCCACCACAGCACCGGCGCCGAGGGCCGCGCGGCACGGATCGCGCGCACGACATGGACGTGGTCGACATGGCCGCCCACCGCCTGCGGCGCGAGGATCAGGTCGGGGCGCAGCACGCGGAGCAACGTCTCGAAGGCATCGGCGAGGTTCAGCTCGATGCGGTCATCGGGCCGAAGCGCGCCAAACAGCTCTGGCGGCGAGCCGTAGCCGCGATGCGGCGCCTCGCGGAACGGCAAGTGGACCGGCTCGTCGATGCCGAGATGGTGGGCGGCAGCCCGGTCCTCGTCCCGCCGCAGGGCCATGTAGTCCGCCTCGGCCGGCAGGCCCTTGTCGAGCTGGCAGGCCAGCGCGAAGTCCTTCGGATGCGCGACGGAGGCGGTGAACACCGTCGCCATCGTCACCCCCCAGCCGGACGCCGCGAGATGCGCGAGCGTGCCGCCCGCCGAGAAGACGGCGTCGTCGAGATGGGGTGAGAGGGCGAGCGCGCAGGGCATCAGACGGCCGGCATCAGAGCAGGTGCGGCTCGGCGCGGAAGCGGCACGCGGGGTCGTAGGGCAGCGCCGCGACGAAATCCGTATGCGGGCGCTCGCCGGCCACCCTGGCGTAGACGTCCATGATCTGCCGGCCGACGGCCGTCCAGGAATAGACCCGGCGGCATTCCTCCAGACCGGCCTGGGCGAACTGTGTGCGCAGATCCGCATCCTCGATCACGCGGCCGAGCGCCTGGGCGAGGGCCCGCACGTCACCGGGCTGCACCAGCAACCCGTTCTCGCCGTCGCGCAGGCAGTCCGAGACGCCGACCGAGTGGGTGGAGACCACGGCGAGCCCCGCCGCCATCGCCTCCAGGATCGTGTTCGAGAACCCCTCCGCATAGGTCGGCGACACGAAGACGTCGGCCTGCCGGTAAAGATCCGGCACGGTGTCGTAGTCGGCGTAGCCCGTGAAGGCGACGTGGGCCGAGGTGAAGCCGATCGCATCGGCCTTTTCGCGGGCGGCCTCCACGTCGGGACCGATCCCGGAAATCGTCGCCTCGAAAGGCAGTCCGGCCTCCCAGACGCGCTCCAGCGCGTCGAGGAAGTCGAGCACGCCTTTCCGGCGGTCGACGCGGCCATGATAGAGCAGCCGCACCGGGTCCTCGCCCTCGACCGGCTTGCCGGGCGTGAAGCGAGCGGTGTCGACGGCGCCGGGCACGATGGTGAAGCGGGCCGGATCCGAGCCGAGCCGGTCGCAGACCTCCTTCACGAAGGACTGGCCGCCGATCAGGAGCGCGTTGGCGTGGGCCAGTACCTCGCACATGGCGAGGCGATGCGTCTCGCAGCAGGAGCCGACCCAGTGGCCGTCGCCGCCCTGGATCGAGACCACGTTCGGTACGCCGAGCTTTCGCGAGGCCAAAAGCACGGCCCAGCCGGTGGGATAGCCGTATTGCGCATGCAGGATGTCGAAGGGCTTTCTCGCGTGCTCGGCACAGATGGTCTCGACCATCGTCTCGATGTCGCGCTCGAAATCGCCGCCCTCCTGCTCGCCGAGCTGTTCGAGGCCGATGACGTGGACGCCCGGCACGGGCGGCGGCGGGCCGCCGCCATAGACGCGGGTGCCGAATGCATCGCCACGATATTGCGAGATCATCGTGACGTCGTGACCGGCGCTGACGAGTTCGCGCAGCAGGTTCTGCGCGTAGACGCTCATGCCGGAGATCGCCGGGAAGTAGCGGCGGCTGACGAAACAGATCCTCATCAGGTCGCGGCTCCCATCGACACCTGCGGGGCGGGCGTCTCGTGCAGGCGCTGGTCGGGGGGAGGGAGACCGGGCCCCGGCCTGCGGCAGGTCCGCAGGTATTCGAGCGAGCGTGGCACCATGAGGTCGGCGCGGTGGCTCTCGCGGGAGAGTTCGACGCAGACGAGCTTCCGGAAGTCGATCACCTCCAGCGCATCGAGCACGGAGGGCACGTCCATGTCGCCCTCGCCGAAGGGCAGATGGATATGCTCGCGCCGCTTCATGTCCTCGATCGCCACGGTGCCAAGGCGGCTGGCGAACTCCCTCACCGCAGCGGCCGGGTCGCGCTCCTCGGTGACGAGGCAATGGCCGGTATCGAGCGCCAGACGCAGGTTCGGCAGATCCAGCGCGGCATAGTCGTCGAGCGTCTCGATCAGCATGCCGGGCTCCGGTTCGAGCGCGGCGACGACGCCCTTCGCCTCGGCATAGGCCCCGACCTCGGTGAGCCCCTCGATCAGCCAGCCATGCGCGGCCTCGCGGTCGACCCCCTCCCGCGGCACGCCGGCCCAGAACGAGACGGCCTCCGAGTTCAGCACATGCGCGATGTCGATGGCGCGCTTGAGGAAGCCGACGCGCCGGGCGCGGCCCGAGGCATCGGCCGTCACCAGCGTCGGCTCGTGTTTCGCGGTCGGGTCGAGCAGGAAGCGGGCACCGGTTTCGATCACCGAGCCGAGTTCGAGCCGCTGCAGGAGCGTCGAGACGTGATCGGCCTCCACCAGCCAGTTCTCGGCGAAGGGGTCGAGATGGTGAATGTCGAGGGTCAGCGCGACGCCGTCATAGCCGGCATCCTTGATCAGCCGGATCGCGTCTTCGAGTCGGTGATGGGCCGTGCCGTTGGTGTTGTAGGCGAAGCGGAGTGTCACGCGCGCTTCCTCTCGGCTCGCCGGCCCTGCCGCTCGTAGCGGAAGGGCGCATGGTGGGATTCCGGCTCCCGATAGAGCGGATAATGCGCGCCGACGATCTCCTCGGCCAGGGCCGTATCGAAGAGCGGCTGGCCGCCGAAGCGCTCGACCGCCTCGGGCGTCAGGCGCACCGGCAGCAGCGTCTCGGTCTCCTGCCCGAACTTGATCAGCGGGTGATCGCGCTCGATGAGCTTGCGCGTGTTGCGCTCGCCGATGCGGTAGTAGCTCATGGTCTCGACCTCGAGCCCAGGCACGATCGCCTTCACGATGCCGATCTCGCTGTCGCGCGGCGCGCAATCCACGTAGAGGATGTCGAAGCCGGCCTGCTCCAGCCGCTCGCGGGCGATCTTTCCGCGCATATGGCCGTCGGCGGCGGGCGTCGTCGGCAGCTCCGAGAAACGCCTGGTCGAGCGCTCGGAATAGACGGTCTCGGCAAAGACCTGCTTCAGCTCCTCGCCGGACAGCTCGATCCAGGCGAGCATGGCCTGCAGCGCCCGGCTCTCTTCGAGGTCGAGGCTCGGCAGCGCCTTCTGGATGAAGGCTTCGACGTAGCCGGCCGGCGCGACGGTGTCGGCGAGTGCCAGCGGGCCGTGGCCAAAGGTCTTGCGCACGCGCGCCGCCTGGAACTCCAACAGCGCCTTGCGCAGCGCCCGCTCGCGGTCCGGATCGCAGGCCTCGCCGCAGGCGGAGAGGGCGACAGGGGCCGGCGCATCGGCACCGTTCTCGTCGTAGCCGACCACGTAGAGATTGGTGAGGCCGAACTGGTCGGTGGCGAATTTCGGCAGCGCCCGGATGCCGAGGCTCTTCAGGCGGTCGAGCATCCCGCGCGTCTCGGGCCCGATCCCATCAAGGTCGAGCATCACACCCTGGTCGAGGGCACGGAAGAGCAGGCCATTGCCGTCGCGCTGGAGCAGTTCGAGCAGGCCGTGGCCGAGGGCGAAATTCGTGTCCGGGCCCGCGCCGAGGCCGTTGGTGATCAGGTTGGTGAAGGGCGTGTAGCCCGGCCGCAGCTCGAAATAGTCGGTCGCGGCGATGTCGAGCGGCATCCAGACGCTCTCGCCGGTGCGGGGACGAACCACCGGCGTCCAGTCGAGCCTCGTCGCACGGCCGACGGGCGAGCCCGCAGGCAGGCAGAGCGTCAGCGGATCGGCGACGCTGCCGGCGCCGAAGACGCGTACGAGATCGTCGTAGGAGACACCGGCCTGCTTCTCGCGGGGCATCACCGCGAGGGAAGGCATCAGGTTCTCGGCGATCTCGGCGACCGCTCCGATCAGAGCCTCGTCATCGGTGGCGCCGTAGCCGATGCCCGACGGCATCGCGCCGACGAAGAAGGGATCGTCGAGAAACAGCGCCACGAACCAGACCGGGATGCCGGTGCGGTCGAGCGGCGCCAGGTTGAAGCCGACGACGCGGCCCTCGGGCAGGATGTCGAGATAGGCCTTCACGGGATCGGGCAGGCGCTCGGGCAGCCCCTCGATCCGGCGTGGAGCCCCATAGCGGTAGCGGCGCGGCGCCTTGAGGCTGGCGTGGCGGGCGCGGTCGTCCTGGTCGATCTCGGTCGTCACAGCTCACCCATCCGCTCGTTCCCATCCCATCACCTCATCCTGAGGTGCCGGAGCGCAGCGGAGCCTCGAAGGAGGGCTCCAGCTTGGCGCGCGATCCCTGGAGCCCTCCTTCGAGGCTGCTCCGCAGCACCTCAGGATGAGGTGGTCTGGTGGGATCGGCTCGCGTTTCCTCGTCCTCTCACGCCGCCGGCGCCAGGGCCTCGCCGTAGGCCCGCGCCAGCAGGCGCATGGTGTGCAGGTCGCGCTCCGCGGAATAGGCCGCCCGCTCCTCCGGCCGGCGCAGGGCCGAGCCGAAGGCGCGCACCTGCTCCAGGAAGGGCGAGGCCTCCACATCGAAGGCGATGTTTTCGGAGCCGCCGCTTGTACCGTCGGTGAACGTCAACCGGCCGCCGGGCGTCTGGCCCATCGTGTCGACCGCCGTTAGCATCCCCGTGGTGCCCACCACCTCCAGGCGGCGGCGGGGGAGGACGTCCGGGCAATTGTAGGCGACGTGGAGGTTGGCGAGCACGCCGGAACCGGTGCGGCCGATCAGCAATGCCCCGTCATCCACCGCGTAGTCCTGGGCGCGGGCCTGGGTGAGGGAGGCGATGTCCTCGATCGACTCATCGAGAAGGAAATCGCAGAGGTCGAGCCCGTGCGGCGCCAGATCGATCAGTGCGCCGCCACCCGCCTGTTGGGGGTCGATGCGCCAGTTGTCCTGGCCCTGGAACGAGGCCCAGCCCCGGTCGAGCCAGCAGGCATAGACGATGCGAACCGCCGTCACCGTGCCGAGCCGGCCCTCGCGAATGCAATCGCGCATGGCGCGATGCGCGGGGTGATGGCGCTGGTCGAAGGCGGTGCCGTAGAAGATGCCGGCGCGCGTCACGGACGCCGCCATCGCCTCCGCGTCGCGGAGCGAGGCCGCCATCGGCTTCTCGCAGAGGATCGCCTTGCCGCTGGCGGCAAGCGCCTCGACGGCAGCGCGGTGGAGATGGTTCGGGGTGGCGACGTAGACCGCCTCGACCTCCGGCTCGGCAATCAACCCGGCGATGTCGGCATGCGCCCGCGCACCCTCGGCCTCAGCCGCCGAGCGGGAGGCCTCGCCCGGATCGGCGACGGCAACGAGGCGATGGCCGGCGGCGCGGATGCCCGGCGCCATGTAGTCGCGCGCGACCCAGCCATAGCCGACGATGCCCCAACCGACCGAGTCCCCCTCCATCGCACTCTCGCGCGACGGACCGGCCTGCACTTCGTCCGACAGTGCCTCGGCCATCACCAGCGCTCCGGCAGGTCGACATATTCGCGCCGGCGCACCCGCTCGGCGAGCGGCGTCTGCAATGCGCCCTCCCATTCGAGCTGCTTCGGGCCTTCGGAATGCAGCGGGTAGGTCACCCGTCCGGCATATTCGGCCGCGTAGCGCTCGGAGGGCCAGCGGATGGCGTAGGCCCCGCTGAGATCGACCTTGTAGAGCGGGTTCAGGCGCAGGGCGGTGCCAGCGGGCGGCAGCGTGATTCCGTCGACCACCGAGCGTGGGGCCGGGCGCATCCCCGGGCCGGCCACCAGCGAGAAGGCCTCGCAGGACTTGATCGCGTGCGGGTCGCGCGGCGTCGGTGCTCGGGCCTCGACCAGCGCCCGGGTAAGCTCGGCATCGTCGTAGACGAGGGCATCGGGAAACAGCTCTTCGATCTCGGAGGCCGTCACGGCCTTCCCCGCTGAGAAGCCGGGGCAGTCGCTGTTGTGGATGTGGCTCATCGCCAGCCAACCATCCTCGCCGGCCGTCCGGCGCAGGTTCGCCAGGATCCCGGCCTTATCGTCGAGGAAATAGAAGGCGTCGTTGCACAAGACGAGATCGACCGGCGCCTCGGCGATCGGCCAATGCGGCGAGGAGGCGTCGAAGCAGACGAGCTGCGCGCCTTTCTCGACCACCCAGTGACGCGCGACCCAGAGCTTGGCGAAGACGACGTCGGCGCCGGCAACCCTTACGCCGCGCGTCTGCATCTCGCGCAGGTAATGGCCGATGCCGCAGGCGAGCTCGAAAGCGCAGGCTGGCTCGTTCCAGTGCGCCTCGAGCAGGGTGAGCCCGGCGAGATAGGTCGGGTCGCTCCAGCGGTTGACGAAATAGTCGCCGACACGGCCCCAGCCGAGCGCGTCGACCGCCTCGCGCAGCGTGGCGGTGTCACGGTTCGCGATGAGATGGCGCAGGGCGTCCGGATCGGCGGGCGGGCCGTTCCACCAGTCGTCCTGGTCGGCGAGCAGGCCGGCGAGCGCCGCATCGGTCTCGCCCGCATCGAGATGGGCGAGGGTCGCCGCGACCAGCTCGGCCCGGTTGATGCGCAGATACGGGATGCCGTCGATGACCGGCCAACGCTGGCCGGTCTCGGCATCGCGCAGGGCATGCGCGCCGTCTGCCTGCAACGGGTTGCCGGTCTCGGGCGAGAGGAGTTCGAACGGGATCATGACCGGATGATAGGGCAGCGGCGGCCGGACTTCACGGGATCCGCATGTCCCTGAGCACCCGATCCTGGAAATCCTTCACGGGGCCGGCATGGACCAGCTCCATCTCGCCGAGCACCGTGTCCATGGTGAGCGAGGCGGCGCGCAGGTGCTGGGCGATCTGCAGCACACGATCGATGGAATCGGCAGCGTGGAAGGCACGGCCCTCCGCCGTCGCATCATCGGGCAGGATGGCACGGGCCCGGCGCACGGTCTCGCGCAGGCCCGGCTCCAGCTCGTTGAGCGCACGCTCCGAGCAACGCTCGACGATCGGCCAGAGATGGTCGCCGAGCAGCATCTCGCCGGTGAAGCCGGCATCGGGCATCAGCGCATTGTGGAAATGGTGCGCCATGGAAGCGAGAAAGACCACCGCCGGGTCGGCCCGGTAGAACGGGCTCAGCACGACGCCGTAGACCGCCACGATCAGGCAATGCTCGGCATGGTTCTCCGGCGGCTCGAGCAGGATCCTCGGCTTGCCGGGGCAGGTCACCCCGGCCCGCGGCTGCCCCGCTTGTGCCGCGACGAAGTCCGGCACCATGCCAACCGGCAGCGCCGCGACCGGCGCCTCGAGATGACTGCGCAAGCGCTCACGCAGAACATGATCGACGTGTTCAGTAACGGCGTCGAAGCCGGCGACGAGCACGGCGGAGGCCTGCTCGTCGTCGAGGCCGGCCGCGTTGAGGAAGGCGCCGTCGATATCGCAGAGGCGCGTGGCCGCCACGGCGTTTGCCGTCACCTGGAATGCCACCGTCTCCGGCGAAGCCCCGCCGGTGAGAGCGCCCCATCCCTGCGCGAACAGCCGCTCGGCAATCGACCCAGTTCGCCCTGCGGAGCGGACGCGCTTGAGATCGCCGAGTTCGACGAGAAGCTCTCGCAGGTGCAGGGGCGCGGCGGGAGCCGTACCCTCGCTCGACATCAGTTCACGCCGAGCCAGTCGAGCAACATCTTCTGCTGCTTACCGAAATCGTGGACCGGTCCGGCGCCGTTCTTGACCATCGGCGCCTTGAAGAAGGTCGAGAGCTGCTCCTGCGCGCCGCTGTCGCCACGCTGCTTGGCGAGGTCGAGCACGCGAGCAATCTCGATGACGAGCGGCGCCGCCAGGATGGAATCCTTGCAGAGGAAGTTCACCTTGATCTGCATGCGCTGGCCCATGAAGCCGGTGACGTCGATGTTGTCCCAGGCTTCCTTGTCGTCGCCGCGCGGGCGGTAATAGTGGATGTGCACGAGGTGGTCCTCGACCGGATAGCCGAGGATCGAGTCGAGCACCGTGCCCTTGGTATTGATCTTCGACTGCAGCGAGGACGGATCGTTCAGAGCGAGGCCGTCGCGGTTGCCGAGGATGTTGGTCGAGAACCAGCCATCGACATGGAGCGCGCGGGCTTTCAACGCGGGCGCCAGCACGGTCTTCATCATGGTCTGGCCGGTCTTGCCATCCTTGCCGGCGACCGGGACGCCGAGTTCCTTGGCGAGGTTCAGCAGCGCCGGCACGTCGGCGGCGACACTTGGAGTGAAGTTCGCGTAGGGCACGCCGCTCTTGATCGCTGCATAGGCGTAGAGCATGGCCGGCGAGATTGACTCGTCGTCAGTATCGAGACCCTTCTCGAAGGCATCCGTGGAGTTCAGCACCGCGGCCGTGAGGTCGGGCCAGCGCTCGGTCGAGGCGAGGTTGACCACGACGACCTCGTCGAGGTTGCTCTCTTCCCGGAAGCGCTTGAGATCTTTAGCGATGATGGAAACCGTCTCGCGGTGGTCCTTCGCGACGATGCGGTTGCCACCCTCGATGTTCTTACAGAACTTCGCGCTGCCGACGGCCGGCCACGGGGTGATGCCCTTGAGCACCTGAGCGCCATTCTCGATGTCCTGCTTCGTCAGCACGCCGTGACCGGTTGCAGCCGATGCGAGGTCGTCGCCGTTGAGATCCCATCCGCCGAAGACGAGATCCTTGTAGTCGGTCATGCCCTGAACCGAGAGGCCTGCGAGCGGAAGTCCGTCGAGCCGGTTCGATCCGGATTTGATCATCTCGATGCCGGCGATGGCGGTGGTGGCGACAGCGCCGCCCATGCCAACGAACGCGACGCCAACGCGGCGACCGGTCTGCATACTCATCGGGGAAGAACTTTCTCTCTGATCGCGCAGCGGGCTCGATGGGTTGGCCCCTCGGCCCGTTACAACTGGGTCACCCGGGGACCGTTCCAAGGCAGAGGTGCCATGTTTTGCGTGAACGGCACCTGACCGATCGCCGCATCAAACGTTAATAAACAGTAAAAACAGTGCGTTAACGCAGCATTAACGCCGCCACGTTCGGATCACGGGCCGGTCGAATTGTCGTCACACCTGACGGCGACACAGCCGGCAAGAATGCGAAGCCGCGCCCTAGAACGCCGCGGCACGACAAAAGGAAGTTTTATGGGGGCTTACCCGGAGCCGGCGCTCTGCGCCGACGACGTGAGCCGACTCGCGCGTATTGGGTCAGGCAAAGTCAATAACAGCAAAGCGGCCAGCCCGCTTAAGAACCGCAAATTTGCATCGACTGAGGGCTTGAAGCGCAGCCTGCTGGCGACCTTCGTGCTTGGTTTCGTGCTCGGCGGCAGCCTGCCCGAGGCGCAGGCCTATCCGGGCGCAGCCACGTCGCTGGGACACTCGGACCTGCAACGTGGTGATCGCCCGTCCGAATGGGGCGCCACCCGGCTCGCCGCCCAGGACGGCGTAACGCTGGCCGTGGCCGCCGCTCATCCGGCGAGCGCACCAGAGCCGAAGACCGAGACCGACACGCTGCGCTTTGGCGAAACCAGCGTGCCACGCCCGCTGGCCGAGACAATCCTGCGCGCCTCCGAGGCGACCGGTGTCGACCCGGCCTACATGATGGCGTTGGCTGACAAGGAATCCAGCTTCGATACCAATGTGAAGTCGTCGGCCTCCTCGGCCCAGGGTCTGTTCCAATTCGTGACCGGAACCTGGCTCGAGATGATCCGTGCCTACGGAGCCCAGCATGGCCTCGGAGCCGAGGCGGCTGCGGTGAAGGGCCGAGGCAGCGCCATCGGCATCCCCGACGAGGGGATGCGCAAGCACGTGCTGAGCCTGCGCAACGATCCCTTCGTCTCCGGTCTGATGGCGGGCGAGATGATCAAGCGCGACCGCGCCCGCGTCGAGAGCCGGATCGGCCGCGAACTCAAGACGACCGAACTCTACCTCGCGCATTTTCTTGGCAGCGCGAGCGCCGGCAAGCTCTTGTCGCTCAGCGCCGAGGCACCGGAGCGCAGCGCCCAGGCGATCTTCGGCCGGGCCGCGCGGGCCAACCGCGGCATTTTCACCTCCAAGGACGGCGGCAAGAGCCGCAGCCTGACGGTGGCGGAGGTGCACGAGCGGCTCGGCGGGATGATCGATCGGCGTATGAGTCAGTACCAAGCGATTGCCGGGATGATCGCGCAGGAGGCGGAACTGGCCGATGACGACCACCGCGTCGAGCGCCCCGTACTCGATGCCCGGCTCCGCCTGAAGGACGACATCGTCCCGCCCGCGGTGGCACCCTCGATTCAGTGAGCGGCAGCGCTACCCCCGAGCGATACCTTCTTCAGGATAAGTGCGAGGGGGATGGCGGTAGCCGCCACGATGCTCAGGCACCAGAACACATCGATATAGGCCCAATACCCGACCTGCGCCGAGAGCTGGCTGCCGATCCAGGCGACGGCCTGGCTCTGAGCGTCAGGACCGGCATAGCCGTGTTGGGAGAAGTATTGCGTCGCCTGGCGCAGGGTCTCCTGGTAGGCCGGCCGAACCGGGTCGATGCTCTCGACGAGCCGGCTGTTATGAAACTGGCTGCGATAAGCCAGCATGTTCTGCGCCAGCGACACGCCCATCGAGCCGCCGACGTTGCGCGCCACATTGATCAGGGCGGAGGCCTGATCGGTCTGCGACGCGTCGAGGCCCTCGTAGGAGGCCGTCGTGACCGATAGAAACATCAGTGGGATGCCGATGCCCATGTAGATGCGGGCCGTGGCGAAGAACCAGTAGGTCGAATCGCCGTAGAGCCGCGTCAGGTCGTACATGCCGATCATCATCATCGTGGCGCCCGCCACGATCAGCCATTTCGGTTGAATGAGCGACGACAGCCGGCCGTTCGCCACCGTCGAGATGACGGTGACGATGCCGCCCGGCAGCAGCACGAGCCCGGCGAGGGTAGCGGTGTAGCCGTAGCTGTCTTGAACGAGTTGCGGGATGAAGCCCGTGGTCGAGATCAGGATCGCGCCGGTTGCCATCATGATGCAGAAGCAGCAGGCATATTGCTGCTTGCCGAGGAGCCGGAGGTCGACGGCCGGGTTTTTCCGGGTCAGGAGCCACGGGATCATCGCCACGAAGGACACGACCGTCAGCACCGCGAAGGTGACGATCAGGTTCGAGCCGAACCAGTCCTTGCGCTGACCTTCATCGAGGCAGACTTCGAGCGAGCCAAGAAAGGTCGCCACCAGCAGGAAGCCGACCACGTCGAAGCGCACGCCCTCGCGCTTGAGTCGCTTGCGCTCCTCTACGGCGTGCCGCGGGTCCTGCAGCAACGCGTACATCAGTGCCAGCGCGAAGACGCCGATGGGGCCGTTGATCAGGAAGCACCAGTGCCAGGACAGGTTGTCCGAGATCCAGCCGCCGAGCGTTGGCCCGATCGCAGGCGCCACCACGATGGCGATGCCGTAGAGGGCAAAAGCTTGGCCACGCTTCTCCTTGGGGAAGGAGTCGGCCAGGATCGACTGGGCCAGAGGGGCCATGCCACCGCCGCCGAGCCCCTGCATCACCCGGAAGACCAGCAGGGCCTCAAGACTCCAGGCAAAGCCGCAGAGCACCGAGGAGACGGTGAACAGCCCGATGCTCCAGAGGAAGAAGGCTTTGCGACCGTAGCGCTTGGCCATGAAGCTCGACGCCACCAGCGTGATCGCGTTGGCGACGAGATAGGTCGTGACCACCCAGGAGGCCTCGTCCGGCCCCACCGCCAGGCCGCCGGAGATATAGCGCAGGGCCACGTTGGCGATCGTCGTGTCGAGGATCTCCATGAAGGTGGCGAGCGCCACGACGCAGGCGATCAGCCATGGATTGTGGTGGCCCGCCGCGCTCTCCGCCGGATCGAGGCGTCCCGCTGCCAACGCGCTCAACGAACGTGGGCCCTGGGCACCACCGACATACCCGGGCCGATCGCCACGTCGGTTGGCCAGTTGTCGACCAAGATCTTCACGGGGATGCGCTGAGTCACCTTCACGTAGTTGCCGGTAGCGTTCTGAGCCGGCAACAGGCTGAAGGCGGTGCCCGAACCGGGCTGCACGGAATCGATCCGGCCGGTGATCCCGCGCCCGGGATAAGCGTCGATCTCGATGGCGACGGCTTGGCCCGGCCGCATATCCGTGATCTGCGTCTCCTTGTAGTTCGCGATCACCCATTTCTCGTCGGGTACGAACATCGACAGGCTCTGACCGGCCTGGGCAAACTGACCCTTCGCCGCCGTGAGCTGGACAATGCGGCCGGCCTGCGCAGCCGTCACCGTGGTGTATCCGAGGTTAAGACCAGCCTGGTCGCGCTGGGCCTTAGCCTGAGCGAGGCTGGACTCCGCGCTGGCTCTCTGTGCCTGGAGCGATCCGATCTGCTTCTGCGCCGCGACCACGCTCGCATTGGCGCTCGACAGCGAGGCTTGGCGCTGCTGCAGGTCCGAGCTCGATTGCTGCGAGCGCTGCACCGTACCCGCCCCCTTCTGCGCGAGCTCGCGGTAGCGGTCGGCATCCTCCTGCGCGAATTTCAATGCGGCCTGGGCGGTGTCGACCTGCGCCCGCGCAACCTCGATCTGTGCTCTCTGCGCCTCGACCTGAGCATCGATGTTCTGGATCGTGGCCTCGGCCGCCTGAATCTGAGCCTCGGCCTGCTCAAGGGCGATCCGGTAGTCGCGCGTGTCGATCTGCGCGAGGACGGCGCCCGCCTCGACATGCTGGTTGTCGGTTACCGGAACGTCGATGACATAACCGCCAACCTTCGGCGCGATCGTGAACTGGCGTGCATCGACAAAGGCGTCATCTGTAGTCTCGTAAGGGTGGATGAAGCCGAGCCAGTACACGTAACCGCCCACCACGAGTGCGACGAGCATTACGAACCCGGCAAGCACGAGAACGGGATGACGGCGGATTACGCCGCGCTTGTCCTCGCTGGCCTCGTCGGATGACGAGTCCTTGCCAGACTTCGACGGGGTGTCGGAAGAGGGCTGTCGGTCGGGATCAGCCGGGCGTTCGGCTCGCTCATTGCGCGGCTGTTCGCCATCCGGCGGTGTCTTCGATTGATCGTCCAGCATCGCGATCGCATTGCCATCGCGCCCGGCGATCCGAGGAAGCCGGGCGCATCAAACCCGCCTCGCGGTGGCAAAAGCGATGCTGCCCGAAATGTTCCGGCTAGACCGCATTCGGCCGGGCAGCAACGCCCGGCCGATCGTCTCAAGCGGCCTGCTTCGCCCGGTTCAGGAGCTTGCGGTTGATCAGGACCTCGGCGATCTGGATCGTGTTCAGCGCCGCGCCCTTGCGCAGGTTGTCCGAGACGCACCAGAAGTTCAGGCCGTTCTCGATTGTAGCATCCTCGCGGATGCGCGAGATGTAGGTCGCGTCCTCGCCCGCAGCCTCGTGCGGGGTCATGTAGCCGCCGTTCTCGCGCTTATCGATCACGAGAACACCCGGAGCCGCGCGCAGGATCTCGGTGGCCTGCTCGGGTGACAGCGGGCGCTCGAACTCGACGTTGACCGCCTCGGCATGGCCAATGAAGACCGGAACGCGGACAGCCGTCGCCGTGAGCTTGATCTTGGGATCGAGCATCTTCTTGGTCTCGGCGACCATCTTCCACTCTTCCTTCGTGTAGCCATCCTCCATGAACACATCGATGTGCGGGATGACGTTGAAGGCGATGCGCTTGGTGAACTTGCCCTGCTTCACCTCGCCGGCGGTAAATACCGCGCGGGTCTGGTTGAACAGCTCGTCCATGGCATCCTTGCCGGCGCCCGAGACCGACTGATAGGTCGAGACCACGACGCGCTTGATCGTCGCTGCCTCGTGCAGCGGCTTGAGCGCGACGACGAGTTGGGCCGTGGAGCAATTCGGATTGGCGATGATGTTGCGCTTGGTGAAGCCGACGATGGCGTCGGCGTTCACTTCCGGAACGATCAGCGGAACATCCGAATCGTAGCGAAACGCGGAAGAATTATCGATGACGACGCAGCCCTGCTCGCCGATGCGGGGGCTCCACTCCTTCGAGGTCTCGCCGCCCGCCGACATCAGGCAGATGTCGGTGTCGGAGAAATCGTGCGTGTCGAGTGCTTTGACCTTGAGGATTTTGTCGCCGAACGAGACCTCCTGACCCTGACTGCGGCGCGAAGCCAAAGCCACGACCTCGTCGGCCGGGAAGGCGCGCTCGGCCAGAATGTCGAGCATCTCACGGCCCACATTGCCCGTGGCTCCGACGACGGCGACCTTGTAACCCATCTCGAACACTCCGCTTCGCGGTCTCACCGCGACCGCTCCCTGCCAGGACGCCGACGCGATCCGTCGGCCAGCCCGGCTGCCGGATCCCCTCCGGCCCGTCGCGCAGGTCTCTCACCGCGCAAAAACGAAAGAACCCGCCCCGTGTCGACGAGGTGGGTTCTCCCGGCGCGCGGAGCAAGACGCCTCGCCGACGCGGCTGTCAAGCCGTCCGCCAGCATGCCGGATACGCCTAGACTTGATCGGAACCGGCCGAACCTCTAATCGGACGGCGCCTCGCGCCCGGTCTTGGTCCGGGCGCCCCCGCTCAGGATTGATTGGACCG
>NZ_BJZV01000008.1 GCF_007992215.1 Methylobacterium gnaphalii
AAAACCTATGCTCACCGCAATCGCGGGCGCCACGAAGCCATCTAGAGCTGGAGCACTAAAGTCTCGCCTGTCGCTCTGGATGGCTTCGCGGCGTTCGCAATGAGGGTGAGGAACCTTTGGTGTTCAGCCCTGCTTGCCGAAGCCGAGTCCGCGAAGAATGTCTCCGATCGGATCGATCCGCGACGAAGTAGCCGTCGCTGTTCCAGCCGCGACCTGCGTCTCTGCCGTACGCGCTTTCTGCGAGCCGGTCTGACGCATGGCGACCTGGCGCTGACGGGTTGCTGCCCGCGCGACCTTGCGATGCCGTGGCTGCTCGGCCTTCGCCTGATTGGCGATCCGGCGGACGGGCGCTGGAGCGATGGTGGCGGGTTCGATCGCAGCAGGAGCACTGGCCAGGGTGGCCGGTTGCTCGACCGGCGGCGCGGCCTTCACCGGTGGGTCAGTCCAGACGACAGTTGCTGCGGGCATTGGTGCTGCCTCGGCTGCCGCAACGGGCTGGATCGATACTGTGGAACGCGGCTTAACCGTGTCGCGATCGCTCGAATAGGGAAACGGCGAGGCCGCTACCAATCCGGTGAGCATGATCGCGGAGATAGCGAGCGTTGACTTCAAGTGGATCATGACCGGAAAACTCACGGTCAAGCTCATGGTTCCGCTTAAGCCCGCGCGAAATCATGCGCCGGGCCGGCGTCTCGGTATTCGATACTGTCTTTGCAATCGCGCCCGTGGTCCGGCCGGCAATCAGGAATAGGCAGCGCAGATGCCCAAGAAGTCCTCCGCGACGAGGCTGGCGCCACCGACCAGGGCACCGTCGACGTCCTTCACGGCCATCAGCTCGCGGGCGTTCTTCGGTTTGACCGAGCCGCCGTAAAGGATGCGGATCTTCTGCGCCTCCTCGGGGCCGACCATGGTGCCGAGCATGTCGCGCAGCGAGGCGTGCACCTCGGCGATATCGGCGGTCGACGGAGTATGGCCGGTGCCGATCGCCCAGACCGGCTCATACGCGATCACCGTATCCTCGGCTGTCGCGCCCTTCGGAACACCGAGTCCGAGCTGCGCACGAACGATGTCGAGGGTACGGCCTTCCTCGCGCTCGTCCTCGGTCTCGCCGACGCAGATGATACCGCAGAGCCCGGCTCGACGAGCGCCCAGCGCCTTCGCGTGGACGCCGTTATCGGTCTCATGATGGTAGGCGCGCCGCTCGGAATGGCCGAGGATCACGTAGCGGGCGCCGAGATCGGCGAGCATCTCGGCAGAAATCGAGCCGGTAAAGGCGCCGCTCGGCCGCGCATGCAGGTTCTGGCCGCCGATGGCGATGGGGGTGCCAGCCACCGCGGCGACGCAGGACGCAATCAGGGTCGCAGGCGGGCAGATCAGGACGTCGATCTTGTCGAGGAGCGCGGGTGTGAGCCCGTCGCGCACCGCCTCGACGGTCTGGATCGAGGAGCGCAGCCCGTTCATCTTCCAGTTGCCTGCAACCAGCGGACGCCGTGCTTCGCTCGCCATCGTGGTCCCGTCTCCTCGGATCATTCTCTTGATATGGTCCTGGCGGCCTATCAGAGCGAGCTTGGGCGCGCAAACCGGCGGCAGGCCACTTTCCCGCCTCGACGACCGGCTGGCGGCACTCTTTGCGCGGCGGCGCGGATGGTCTATCGCGAGCCCTTCAATCCGAGGCCCTTTTTCCAGGCGGAGAAGGGCGCATAGGCGTCATCCGGGCGGCATCATGCTCCAGAACATCCGCAACGCGAGCCAGCACTGGCTGGGCAAGATCGTGATGTCGGTGATCTTCTTCTTCCTGATCGCGGGCGTCGCGATCTTCGGCGTCGAGGAGTTCTTCCGTGGCGGAAGCAGCACCGCCGTGGCGACTGTGGGCAAGACGCAGATCTCGGCGGAGTCTGTGCGTACCGCCTACCAGAACCAGCTCAACCGCTATCAGCAGCAGCTCAAGCGCATGCTGACGCCGGAGCAGGCCCGCGCGCTCGGCCTGGAGCGGCAGGTGCTCAGCCAGCTGATCACGGAGGCCGCCCTCGACCAGAAGACCTCCGATCTCGGCCTTGCCATCTCGGACGAAGCGGTTTTGCGCACGATCCGTGAGGAGCAGGCCTTCAAGGGCACCGACGGCAAGTTCGATCGCACGCTGTTCTACCAGACCCTGAGCCGCGCCGGCATCAACGAGGCGATGTTCGTGCGCGAGCAGCGCGCGGTCGCTGCCCGTCTCCAGCTCGCTGATGCGGTTACCGCCGAGCTGTCCGTGCCGCAGGCACTGCGCGAGGCCGTGCACCGTTATGCGAGCGAGCGCCGCACCGCCGCCGTGCTGATGCTGACACCGGCCGCGGCCGGCGACATCCCAGCGCCCACCGACGACGAGCTGAAGGCCTATTACGACAACAACAAGGGCACCTTCCGTGCGTCCGAGATGCGCGGCGTGAACCTCGTCGTTCTCGACCCCGAAGCGATGGCGAAGCCCGACACGATCAGCGACGAGGAAGCCCGCAAGATCTACGACGCCAATGCGGCCAAGTACGGCACCCCGGAACGCCGCACGATCCAGCAGATCACCTTCCCCGACGAAGCTGCGGCAGAGGCCGCCCGCAAGCAGATCGAGAGCGGTGAGATGCCCTTCGAGGGCATCGCGACGGCGCGCGGCGTCGATCCCAAGAATCTGTCTCTCGGCAACCTGACGAAGGCCGAGTTGTTCGATCCGGCCGTGGGCGACGCCGCCTTCGCGTTGGAGAAGGACAAGGTCAGCGCGCCGGTGAAGGGCCGCTTCGGCACCGTGCTCCTGCGCATCACCGCTATCGAGCCCGCGACGCAGAAGCCCTTCGACGAGGTCAAGGACGAAATCCGCAAGGCCATGGCCCTGCAGCGTGCCCGCGACGGGCTGGAGACGGCCCATGATGCGATCGAGGATGCGCGCGCCAGCGGCAAGTCGCTCGCCGACATCGCCAAAGAGCGCGAACTGCCCCTCGTCGAGATCCCAGCAGTGGATGCCCAGGGCAAGGATGCGACCGGTAAGAAGGTCGAGGGTATCCCCGATCCCGACACGACGCTCGCCGCTGCTTTCCGCTCCGAGATGGGCGGCGACAGCGAGGCCCTGCGTACCAAGTCCGGCGGCTACGTCTGGTACGACGTCACCAAGATCGAGGCGGCGCACGACAAGCCGCTCGATGAGGTTCGCGACGAGGCGATCAAGGGCTGGAAGGAAGCCGAGATCTCCAAGCGTCTCGCCGCGAAGGCCAAGGAGCTGGTGGAGCGGCTCGACAAGGGCGAGACGCCCGAGGCTGTCTCGGAATCTGCTGGTGTCCAGGCGAAGACCATCGCCGACCTCGCCCGCAACCAGGCGAAGGACGATCTCAGCACTGAGGTGATCGATCGCATCTTTGCTACCGCAGTGGACAAGGCTGGCTCGGCGCCATCCGGCGAGAACCGCGCGGTCTTCAAGGTGACGCGGGCCGAGATGCCGGCCTTCGAGGCAGGCACGCCAACAGACAAGAACGCCGAGAAAAGCTTCCGCACCACGCTCTCCGACGACGTGCTCGGCGAGTATATCGCCGACGTGCAGAAGAATGCCGGCGTCAGTGTCAACCAGACTGCGTTCAAGCGCGCCTTGGGCGGCGAGTATTGATGCAACCCGAGACCGACCGTTTCGACGCCTTTGCGCGCGCCTATGATGCAGGCCGAGCGAGCCTCGTCAGCCTGACCCTGGTGGCCGACCTGGAGACCCCGGTCGCTGCCTTTCTCAAGCTGAAGGGGCACTATCCGGGTCCGGGCTTCCTGCTCGAATCCGTCGAGGGTGGCGCTGTGCGCGGGCGCTACTCGATGATCGGGCTCGACCCCGACTTGATCTGGCGCTGCAAAGACCGCGCCGAGATCGCCCGCGATGCCGCCTTGGCCGAGTTCGTCGCCGACGATCGTCACCCGCTGGAATCGCTGCGTGCGCTGATCGCCGAGAGCGCCATCGGCGAGGACGCCAGCGAGACGCTTCCGCCGATGGCTGCCGGCTTGTTCGGCTATCTCGGCTACGACATGGTCCGCCGCATGGAGCGGCTACCCCAGCCGAACCCCGATCCTCTCGGCGTGCCCGACGCGATCTTGATCCGCCCCCGCGTGATGGTGATCTTCGACGCGGTCGCCGATCAGCTCACCGTGGTGACGCCCGTGCGCCCGGTCGAGGGCATGTCTGCCAAGGCTGCTTACGAAGCTGCCCTTGACCGCATCGACCGGGCGACCGCGGCGCTTGAAGCGCCCCTGCCAATCGAGACACGGGTGGACGCTGCCGGCCTCTCGCAGCCGACGCCTGTCTCCAACACGCCACCAGACGACTATCTGCGGATGGTAGCGAAGGCGAAGGAGTACATCGTCGCCGGCGACATCTTCCAGGTGGTGCTGTCGCAGCGCTTTGAGGCGCCGTTCACGCTGCCGGCCTTCGCACTTTACCGGAGCCTTCGCCGGACGAACCCGGCGCCGTTTCTCTGCTACCTCGACTTTTCGGATTTCCAGGTCGTTTGCTCCTCGCCAGAGATCCTGGTGCGGGTACGGGACGACAAGGTTACGATCCGCCCGATTGCCGGTACGCGCCGCCGCGGCGCGACGCCTGCCGAGGACAAGGCGCTCGCCGACGAACTCTTGGCCGATCCAAAGGAGCGCTCAGAGCACCTGATGCTGCTCGATCTCGGCCGCAACGATGTCGGCCGTGTCTCGAAGATCGGCACGGTTACCGTGACCAGCTCGTTCTTCCTGGAATACTACAGCCAGGTCATGCACATCGTCTCGAACGTCGAGGGCGAGCTCGATCCGAGGCATGACACGCTGTCAGCGCTCGCGGCGGGTTTTCCTGCCGGCACGGTCTCCGGCGCACCGAAGGTGCGCGCGATGGAGATCATCGACGAGTTGGAGCGCGAGAAGCGTGGCCCCTATGGCGGCTGCATCGGCTATTTCGGCGCGCGCGGCGAGATGGATACCTGCATCGTCCTGCGCACGGCGATCGTGAAGGACGGTCGCATGCACGTCCAGGCAGGGGCCGGGATCGTCTACGATTCCGATCCGCAATCTGAGCAGCAGGAATGCGTGAACAAGGCGAAGGCTCTGTTCCGTGCCGCTGAGGATGCGGTCCAGTTCGCCAGCAGGGCGCGCCGCGGGCAATAGCTCACTGGTCGTATGTCGCTATCGGTGTCGGCGCGCTCATCTGCGCCGGCCCCTTTCTCCGCTCGCCGGAGCCCCTGAGAGAATTTCTTAAGCACGTTTGAACCGACTCCCGCCCTGACGCGACGAAAGCAGGTGAGGGCCGACATCTCGGTCCGATCGGAAGCCCGAATGATCAGGCTTCAATCCCGATCAAACCTGTTCGAAGGAGTCGTGTCATGTTCAAGAACACCGTTATGGCCGCTCTGTCCGCCCTCGCGATCAGCGCCGCCGCCATTTCCACTGCCTCTGCCGGCAGCATGACGAAGCAGCAAAGCACCACCATCGACGAGTTCGGCAACCGCGTCAGCAAGGTCCGCGTCGTCAGGACGGACGACTTCGGTAACCGCGTCGCCGGCGTGAAAATCGTCAAGACCGATGCATTCGGTAACCGGATCATCAAGACCCGCACCACCGTCGATCCTGACGGGCTTGGAAAGGTCACCAAGGTGCGCGTCACGAAGATCGACGCCTTCGGCGACCGGATTTCAAAGTCGAAGGTCGTGTTCAGCGCCTTCTGACGGGTTGCCGCGGCAAGACCCTGACGATCCTGACGCGATGCCCTGCTCGGAATGCATGTCATTCGGAGTGGGGCTTTGCATGTCGCGCCGTACTAGATTGCCGCGAGTGGCCGCCGTTATGGGAGCTTCGCGATGGGCACTGCCGAGGGTTGTTTCGTCTGGTACGAACTCATGACGTCCGACCCGAAGGCGGCCGAAGCCTTCTACCGCCGGGTTCTCGGTTGGACGTTGTCGGATTCCGGTCATCCGTCGATGCGCTACACGCTTGCTTCTGTCGGTGACCGCCGTGTTGCCGGCATCATGGAGATACCCGCCGAAGTCCGTGCCCGAGGCGGGCAGCCCGGCTGGATCGGCTATGTCGCCGTCGCGGATATCCATGCCAAGGTCGAGCAACTCCTGCGTCTGAATGGCATTCTGCACCGGCCGGTGGACGATATCCCCGGCATCGGACGTTTCGCCGTCGTTGCCGATCCGCAGGGCGCCACGTTCGTGCTTTTCTGCGGCACTGGCGCGCCACCGCCGCAACTTGCACCGGGCACGCCGGGCGATATCGGCTGGCACGAGCTCTACGCCCATGACTGGGCATCCGCATTCGACTTCTATGAAGCGTTGTTCGGCTGGAAGAGGGGCGATGCGGTCGATATCGGCGCGATGGGCACCTATCAGCTCTTCCGGACCGAGGGGCGGCCGGGCACCATGGCGAGCGGTGGCATGATGAGCCTGCCGGGGCCGCCGGCGCCGAGCTGGCTCTACTACGTCAACGTCGAGGAGATCGACGCGGCGACCGAGCGCCTGCGGCAGGCGGGCGGCGCGATCATCAACGGGCCGATGCAGGTGCCTGGCGGCATGTGGGTCGTCCAGGCCTCGGACCCGCAAGGTGCGCAATTTGCGATCATGGGCCGTCGCGACGGGACCTGACGCCCGGCTGCGGATTGACGTCGCCGGGTCCAGCGGCGAAACGCTGAAGGATGAATTCAGGCCGATCGCCCGCGATGTCCAACGTTCTCGTCGTCGACAACTATGATTCCTTCACCTGGAATCTCGTCCACCTAATCGGTCCGCTCTGCGGGAACATCGACGTGGTGCGCAACGACGAGATCGGCGTCGACGGCATCCGCGAGCGCGCGCCCGATGCGATCGTGCTCTCGCCCGGCCCCTGCACACCCAACGAGGCCGGTATCTGCCTCGACGTAGTGCGCGAGTTGGGGGCGGAGATTCCGATCTTCGGTGTGTGCCTTGGGCTGCAATCGATTGGCCAAGCTTACGGCGGCGATGTCGTGCGGGCGCCCGCGCCAATGCACGGCAAGGTCTCGACCATCTCGCATCGCGCCGAAGGCATTTTTCGCGGACTGAACGATGCCTTCCAAGCCACGCGCTACCACTCCCTCGTCGTGGATCGCGCGACCTTTCCCGATACCCTGAAGATCACCGCGGAAGCGGACGGGCTCGTGATGGGCATGCAGCACGCGACGCTCCCGGTGCACGGCGTGCAGTTCCATCCGGAGAGCATCCTCTCCCACCACGGCGCGAGGATCGTGAGCAACTTCCTCGATATCGCCGCAGCGTGGCGGGCCGAGCGTGACAAGGCTCGCGGCGGCGTGCATTGAAGCCATCTCCCCGCCATTGCGAGCGAAGCGAAGCAATCCAGGGCCACCTCGCCAGCCTGTGAGGATCCAGCTCTGAATTGCTTCGCTTCGCTTGCAATGGCGAGGAGAGTTGCCGCCGTTCGGAATACCTGAAGCCTCATCGTCGATGGATTCATTCAAGCCCCATCTCGCGACGATCGCCGCCGGCACCGCGCTGACGCGCGACCAAGCCCGCGCCGCCTTCGACGACCTGCTGTCGGGAGAGGTGACGCCGGTCCAGGCGGGCGCCTTCCTTGCGGCCCTGCGGGTCAAGGGCGAGGCCGTCGATGAGATCGTCGGCGCAGTCGAGGCCATGCGTGCGCGCATGATTGCCGTCGCGGCCCCGGCGGATGCCATCGACATCGTCGGCACTGGCGGCGACCATTCGGGCAGCTACAACGTCTCCACGCTGGCGGCGATCGTCACGGCCGCCTGTGGCGTACCGGTGGCCAAGCACGGCAATCGCGCCGCCACCTCGCGCTCGGGGGCGGCGGACGTGCTCGCGGCGCTGGGGGTCAAGCTGGAACTTCCCCCCGAAAGCCTGACGCGCTGCCTCGATGAGGCCGGCTTGTGCTTCTTGTTCGCGCAGACCCACCATGCCGCCATGCGCCACGTCGCGTCGGTGCGGAAAGAGCTGCCGTTCCGGACGATCTTCAACATGCTCGGACCCCTCTCGAACCCGGCCGGCGTCACGGCGCAGGTCTTCGGCGTCTCGATGGCATCTTGGGCCGAGCCGCTGACGCAAGTGCTTGCCGAACTCGGCTCACGGCGTGTCTGGACGGTGCATGGCTCGGACGGTCTCGACGAGATCACCGTGACCGGACCAACCCACGTCGTCTCACTGGAGAACGGCCGTATCTCGTCGTTCAGCATCGATCCCCGTGAATGCGGGCTCGTGCTGTCGACGCTCGAGGACCTGCGCGGCGGCGATCCCGATCACAACGCTCAGGCGCTGTTCCAAGTGCTGGAAGGCGCACGCAACGCCTATCGCGACATCGCGGTGATCAACGCTGCTGCCGGGTTGCTGGTCGCCGATCGCGCCGACACCCTGGCCGATGGCGTCGCGCGAGCGCAGAACGCCATCGATACCGGGGCTGCCCTGGCAACCCTGCAACGCCTCGTCGCGGTGTCGAACGCGTGATAGAGGGCTGGCCGCACAGAGGCGGCTGGTGTTGAGGACAAGCCGATGGACGATATCGTGGCCGAGGTGACGACGAGGGCGTCCGCCGAGCGGGCCTCCGTGCTCGCCCGGATCGAGGCCTACAAGCGGCGCGAGATTGCCGAGGCGAAGTTGCGGGTGCCGTTGGCCACGCTCGAGAAGCAGGTCGCCAAGGCCGATTCCCCGCGCGGCTTCGCCGATGCGATCGCAGCCCACATTGCGGTCGGCCGGCCGGCCCTGATCGCCGAGATCAAGAAGGCCTCGCCGTCGAAGGGCCTGATCCGCTCCGACTTCGATCCGGCAACGCTGGCGAAGGCCTATGAAAAGGGCGGCGCCACCTGCCTCTCGGTGCTCACCGACAAGCCCTCTTTCCAGGGCGCACCGGAATACCTCGCGGAGGCGCGCGCGGCCTGCGGTCTGCCGGTCATCCGCAAGGATTTCCTGTTCGAGCCCTACCAAGTCTTCGAGGCGCGCGCCTGGGGCGCCGATTGCATCCTCGTCATCATGGCCAGCCTCAGCGACGCCGAAGCGAGGGCACTCACCGATACCGCGCACGAGCTCGGCATGGACGTGCTCGTCGAAGTCCATGACGCGGAAGAGCTGGAGCGGGCGCTGCCGCTCGGCAGCCGTCTTGTCGGCGTCAACAACCGCAACCTCAAGACCTTCGAGGTCTCCTTCGAGACCGCGATCCGTCTGAAGCCCGGCATTCCAGCCGACCGGATCGCCGTGGCGGAAAGCGGCATCGGTAGCCATGCCGAGGTGCAGCGCCTGCACGAGGCGGGCCTCGACACCATCCTCGTCGGCGAGAGCCTGATGCGGCAGGCCGACGTCACCGCCGCGACGCAAGCCTTGCTGTTCGGCGTGCGCCCATGAGTGTGCTGACCCACCTCGACGCGGCCGGCGCTGCCAACATGGTCGACGTCTCCGACAAGGCCGCGACCGCGCGCACGGCGCGTGCCGAGGGCGCCGTCGTGATGCTGCCGGAGACGCTTCGCCTGATCCGCGAGGGCGACGCCAAGAAGGGCGACGTGATCGGCACCGCGCGCCTTGCCGGCATCATGGCCGCCAAGCGCACGCACGAGTTGATCCCGCTCTGCCACCCGCTGCTGCTCACCAAGGTCAAGGTCGATTGCGAGCCGGACGACGCCTTGCCCGGCCTGCGCGTGACGGCCGAGGTGCGCGTCACCGGACAGACCGGTGTCGAGATGGAGGCGCTGACCGCCGTCTCTCTTGCCTGCCTGACGATCTACGACATGGTGAAGGCGGCCGATCGCGGCATGCGAATCGAGAGCATTCGGTTGCTCGAGAAGGACGGCGGCAAGTCCGGCTCCTGGCGAAGCGAGACCCGATGAGCGGCATGATCCCTGTCGCCGAAGCGCTGGCGCGCATCCTGGCGAGCGTGTCTGGGCCGACCCCGGGCGAGAGCGTCGCACTCACCGAGGCGCATGGCAGGACGCTTGCCGAGCCGGTTGTCGCCCGACGCACGCAACCGCCGTTTCCGGCGTCCGCCATGGACGGCTACGCTGTTCGGTCTGCGGACCTCGCGGGTATTCCGGCGACGCTCCGCCTTATCGGCGCCAGCGCGGCCGGACATGGCTTCTCCGGCGTGATCGAAGCCGGTGAGACAGTCAGGATCTTCACGGGCGCACCCGTGCCGCAGGGCGCGGACGCGATCTTGATCCAGGAAGACGCCGAGGCAGACGGAGACGCTGTCGTGGCGCGCGCGGGCGTCTCGCCGCAAAAGTTCATCCGCCCCGCCGGTCTCGATTTCCGAGAAGGCGATGTGCTGATGCAGCCGGGCCAGACGCTCGATGCGCGCCGCCTCGCCATCGCGGCCTCGGCCGGTCACGCTACGCTGATGGTCCGCCGCCGACCCCGAGTCGCGATCCTCGCCACGGGCGACGAGTTGGTGGAGCCGGGCGAGGCTGCTGCTTGGGACCAGATCGTTGCTTCGAACGGTCTCGCCGTCGCGGCGATAGCCCGCGAGGCAGGCGCAGACCCGATCAATCTCAGCATCGCCAAGGATGACCTGGGCGCACTCAAGCAGGCGGTCGGCCGCGCGCGAGAGGCGGGAGCCGACCTGTTCATCACTCTGGGCGGCGCCTCGGTCGGCGACCACGATCTTGTCCAGCAGGCGCTCTCGGAAGAGGGCATGGAACTCGGCTTCTGGCGGGTGGCTCTGCGCCCCGGAAAGCCGTTGATGCATGGCCGGCTCGGCCCCATGCTGGCGATCGGCCTGCCGGGGAATCCGGTCTCATCGATTGTTTGCGGCCATCTCTTCGTCGTGCCGGCAATCCGCGCGCTCCTTGGCGATCCGCATGCCGGGGTCGACCGAAGCGAGCCAGCCATTCTCGGGCGGGACATGCCTGAGAACGACAAGCGCCAGGACTATATGCGCGCCCGGCTCGACACCGCACCCGATCGCCTTCCCATCGCAACCGCCGAGACGCGACAGGATTCCTCGATGCTCGCCGTACTCGGCCGCTCGGAAGCTCTCCTGATCCGAGAGCCTCATGCTCCTGCGGCGCGCGCCGGCGATCCATGCCGTGTCATTCGGCTCGACCGCAGGATCATTTGAGAAAGACCCGCATCCCCAGTCGGCGCCGCGCGAACGTCTGAAGGTCTTGCATCTGCCGGATTTTCTGCCGAAGAGGGCGAATTCCTGAAGCAACAGGGCAGCATCGGCGGCATGAGACCGCCCGCGGACGCGTAGAACGGGAATGTCGATGACCGAGGAGATGCCAAAGGAACTCGGCTCAGCCGACATCCAGAAGGTGATGGAGTACCTGCCGCACCGTTACCCGTTTTTGATGATCGACCGCATCATCGAGATCGACGGCGACGATAGCTGCATCGGCATCAAGAACGTCACCGTCAACGAGCCGCAATTCACCGGCCACTTCCCGAAGCAGCCAATCTTTCCGGGCGTTCTGTTGATCGAAGCCATGGCCCAGACTGCCGGCGCCATCTGCTGTCGACACATCGCGACGCCCGACGCCTCGTCGAAACAGGTCTTCTTCATGACCATCGACAAGTGCAAATTCCGCAAGCCGGTGGTGCCCGGTGATCAGGTGCGGTTCCATATGAAGAAAACCAACCGCAAGCGCACGATGTGGTGGTTCCGCGGCGAAGCTCGCGTCGACGGCGTGCTCGTCGCCGAAGCGGAGATCGGCGCCATGCTGGTAGCCGAATGAGCGCGACCATTCATCCGAGCGCCGTCGTCGAGGATGGCGCGCAAATCGGTGACGGGGCCAAGATCGGTCCCTTCTGCCATGTCGGACCGCAGGCGGTCATCGGCGAGGGCTGCGAGCTGTTAAGTCACGTCGTGGTTGCCGGCATGACCGCCATCGGACCGCGCACCCGAATCTATCCGTTCGCCTCGCTCGGCCATCCGCCCCAGGATCTGAAATATCGCGGCGAGGCTTCGACGCTGTCGGTCGGCTCGGATTGTCTGATCCGCGAGGGCGTGACGATGAATCCCGGGACAGCCGGGGGCGGGCTGAGCACCACGGTCGGCAATGCCTGCGCCTTCCTGGCCAACAGCCATGTCGGCCATGACTGTCATGTCGGCGACAACGTCGTCTTCTCGAACAACGTCATGCTCGCTGGTCACTGCACGGTGGGCAACTACGCGATCCTCGGCGGTGGAGCCGCAGTGATCCAGTTCGCACGCGTCGGAGCCCACGCCTTTGTCGGCGGTCTCTCTGGCCTTGAGAACGATTGCATTCCCTACGGCATGGTGCTCGGCAACCGCGCTTACCTTTCGGGGCTCAACATCATCGGCCTTCAGCGCAGAGGCTTCTCGCGCGAGGACATCCACGCGCTTCGCCGTGCCTATCGGCTGCTCTTCGCTCCCGAAGGGACGCTGATGGAGCGGGTCGAGGACGTGGCGGCTGAGTTCGACACACATAAGGGCGTGCAAGAAATCCTCGACTTTATCCGCGAGGGCGGCAAGCGCTCGATCTGCACGCCGCGCGACACGCCGGCGGCGGGCTGAGGCGTCGCCGATGAGTGCGAGCGTCGAAGCGGGGACGCTTGCGCTAGTGGCTGGTGCCGGTCGCCTTCCCGAACTCGTCGCGCGCTCGCTGGAGCGGACAGGGCGCCCTTTTCGCGTACTTGCCGTGCGCGGCTTCACCGAGCGCGCGATGCGTGCGCGGGCCTCCGCCACGGTCGACCTTCTCGATATCCCCGGTACGCTGCGCATTCTCAAGGAATGGGCCCCGAGCGGCGTCGTGCCGGCGGGCGGCGTCGCACGGCCGAGCCCAGCGGCGCTCCTCAACGCGGCGCACGCGATGCGCAACCGCGATATCCTTCGCCATATGGCTGGCGGCGATGATCGGCTGCTGCGCGCCGTGATCGGGCTGTTAGAGGATGAGGGCCATCGCGTGGTCGGCGTGCACGAGGTCGCGCCGGATCTCCTCGGGCGTCGCGGTCAGATGGGCCGGCACGTGCCGAGCGAGATGGCGCAAGTGTCGATCGGCACGGGCCAGGACATGCTGAACGCGCTCGCGCCCTATGATGTCGGCCAGGCGGCAGTGGTCGCGGCTCAGCGGGTACTCGCGGTCGAGGGACCCGAGGGCACGGACCGCATGCTTGCCCGCGCCCGTGCGATTGCCCGGAAACCGTTCGGCTATGGGTCCGCTCCGAAAGGGACCATTCTCGTCAAGCTGCCGAAGCAGGGTCAGGATCTTCGCATCGATCTACCGGCGATCGGTCCGCGCACAATCCGCAACGCGGCCGCCGCGGGATGTGTCGGCGTAGCGCTCGGTGCCGGCCATACGCTGGTCATCGACGAAGCCCAGACGGTCGCCGAGGCCGATCGCCAGGGCCTTTTTCTCATCGGCTTGGACGTGGCGCCTTGATGCACCAGAATATCTGGTTGGTGGCGGGCGAGGATTCCGGCGATCAGCTCGGCGCCAAGCTGATGCGCGCCCTCCGCGGTGTCTCGCCAAACCCCCTCCACCTGCATGGCGTCGGTGGCGAGGCGATGATTGCCGAGGGGCTGACCTCGCTCTTCCCCATCGATGACGTCGCAGTGATGGGGTACCTACCGGTGCTCTACCGGCTGCGCACACTGATCCGCCGCATTCATCAAACGGTCGATGCCATCGTGGCGAGCCGGCCCGACGTGCTCTGCATCATCGACAGCCCCGGCTTTACGCATGCCGTCGCCTCGCGTGTCAGGAAGCGCCTGCCCGATCTGCCGATCGTCAATTATGTCTCGCCCAGCGTCTGGGCCTGGCGGCCGTGGCGGGCCAATGGCATGCGCCCCTACATCGATCACATCCTGGCGCTGCTGCCCTTCGAGCCAGACGCGCATCGCCGTCTCGGCGGTCCGGCCTGCACCTATGTCGGCCATCCGCTGATCGAAAGGCTCGATGCCCTGCGCCCTGATGCTCGAGAGCGTGAGGCCCGCGAGTCACAGCCTCCGCTGATCGTCGTGCTTCCGGGCTCGCGACGCTCCGAGATCGAGCGGTTGATGCCTGTCTTCGGACAGGCCCTGTCCCGGCTGATGTCCCGCGTCGGTCCGATCGCGGTCGAGTTGCCCGCCGTCAGCCGGCACCGGGCCCTGATCGAGCGTCTGGCGCTCGCCTGGGATGTCTCGGTCCGTCTCGTCCATGGAGAGGCCGCCAAGCATGGCGCCTTCCGCAGGGCCCGCGCCGCGCTTGCGGCTTCGGGCACCGTGACGCTGGAACTGGCACTCGCGGGCGTGCCGATGGTCGTTGCCTACAAGGTATCGCGTATCGAAGAGGTGATCGCCCGCCGGCTGATCCAGGTGCCGACGATCGTGCTGCCGAACCTGATCCTGGCCGAGAACGCGATGCCCGAATACGTCCAGGCGGATTGCACGCCGCAGCGGCTCGCCGACACGTTGGCGCCGCTGGTGATCGGCGAGCCCGAGCGGGCCAAGCAGCTCGAGGCCCTGGCCCGGATTGATCGGCGCATGAGCCTGCCCGACGGCGAGGAGCCGAGCCGCGCGGCGGCGCGGATCGTACTCGGGGCGCAGCGGGCGGCCTGATCCGGGTTCTCACGCCAATCAGGATGTGGTGCGGGCCAGGACCGGTGAGGAACAGACCCATGCACCTCCTGTAAACCATGACCTTGCGGAGCCGTGCACTGGCTCGCTCCATGTGCGCCAGCGCAAGTTCGGCCTCTGAAGCCGAGCCTATGACCGCCACTCCTCGACGAGTGAAACAGGGTCATGCGGTACAAGGTTCTTCTGGTGCTCACGCTGGTAGCATTCGTGCTCGGTGGTCGTGCACCGGGCATGCGCGAGCTTCGCAATCCCGATGCCGAGCATGTCGGAATGGGCCGCACCGCCGTGGCGCTCAAACGTCACGTGGTCTGAGGCATCGAACCTCTCGGCTTTTCCGGCCAGCGGCCCTAAGCCTCGCTCATGCAATGGTCCGACGACGGCCTGGTGATCGGCCTGCGCAAGCATGGTGAGACGGGCGTCATCCTCGAACTCATGACGGCGGAGCACGGGCGCCATCTTGGCCTTGTGCATGGCGGGCGCTCGCGCCGGATGCAGCCGATGCTTCAGCCGGGCAACACGCTGCACGCGACCTGGCGCGCGCGGATCGACGAGTCGCTGGGCTCCTACAGCGTCGAGCCGGCGAGCCTCGTCGCGTCCCGGCTGATGGGGTCGGCGCTGGCGCTCTATGGCATCGGCCATATCGGCGCGCTCCTGCGGCTGCTGCCCGAGCGCGATCCGCATCGCGGCCTCTACGATGCGGCGCAGGTGCTGGTGGAACATCTGGGTGACCGCAACATCGCGCCGGCCCTGATGGTGCGCTTCGAGCTGGCCCTGCTGACCGAGCTCGGCTTCGGCCTCGATCTCACGAACTGCGCTGCCAGCGGCGTCAACGATGCGCTGATCTACGTCTCGCCGAAGTCGGGGCGTGCGGTCAGCGCCTCGGCCGGCGAGCCCTATCGCGACCGCCTTCTGAGGCTTCCCGCTTTCCTACGCGACCGGAGCGGCGTACCGAGTGAGGAGGAAATTGCTCAGGGCTTTCGGTT
Source organism: Methylobacterium gnaphalii (assembly GCF_007992215.1). GTDB lineage: Bacteria > Pseudomonadota > Alphaproteobacteria > Rhizobiales > Beijerinckiaceae > Methylobacterium > Methylobacterium gnaphalii. The sequence goes on from NZ_BJZV01000008.1 coordinate 15,507, forward strand.
GACTGGCTACTTCCTGTCCCAGCACATCTGGGAGCCACGCGGGCTGCAGCCTGCCGAGGAACGTGCGCGATTTATTGCCGCCGGGACCGAGACCGCGCGCTAGTGTTCGTGTTATGTTCTGCGTGAACACGCCAAGGGGTGAATGATGGGCGAGGCTTTCGAGCCGCCGAGCAACGATGGCATCCAGAGCGTCGAACTCAAATCGGCGCTGGAGGATCGCTACTACGCCTACGCGTTGTCCACGATCATGCACCGGGCGCTGCCGGATGCGCGCGACGGGCTGAAGCCGGTCCACCGGCGCATTCTCTACGGCATGCGCCTGCTGCGGCTCGATCCGAGCGCGGCCTACAAGAAATGCGCGAAGATCGTCGGCGACGTGATGGGTGACTTCCATCCGCATGGCGACCAGGCGATCTACGATGCGCTGGTGCGCCTCAGCCAGGATTTCGCGCAGCGCTATCCGTTGGTCGACGGCCAGGGCAATTTCGGAAATATCGACGGCGATGGGCCGGCCGCCTACCGCTACACCGAGGCGCGGCTCACGGAGGTCGCCCGCCTGCTGCTGGATGGGATCGACGAGGACACGGTCGATTTCCGTGCCTCCTACAATGGCGAGAAGGAAGAGCCCGTCGTCCTGCCGGCGGCCTTCCCGAACCTGCTCGCCAACGGCTCCCAGGGCATCGCGGTCGGCATGGCGACCTCGATCCCGCCGCACAACGCGGCCGAGCTGTGCGACGCCGCGCTCTACCTGATCCAGCATCGGGAGGCGACGTCGGAGCAGCTCTGCACCTTCGTGCAGGGACCGGATTTCCCGACTGGCGGCATCCTCATCGACAGCCCGGAATCGATCCGCGAGGCCTATCGCACCGGCCGCGGCGGCTTTCGCGTGCGCGCCCGCTGGATGAAGGAAGACCTCGGCCGCGGCACCTGGAACATCGTCGTCACCGAAATCCCCTACGGGGTGCCGAAGTCGCGTCTCATCGAGAAGATGGCCGAGCTTCTCCAGGAGAAGAAGCTGCCTCTGCTCGCCGACGTGCGCGATGAATCGGCCGAGGACGTCCGCGTCGTGCTCGAGCCCCGCTCGCGCAGCGTCGATCCGGTCGTGTTGATGGAGTCGCTGTTCCGGCTCACCGAACTCGAAGCGCGCATCCCGCTCAACCTGAACGTCCTGGTCGGCGGGCTCGTCCCGCGGGTGATCGGGCTCGCCGAAGCCCTGCGCGAGTGGATCGACCACCGCCGCGTCGTCCTGCAGCGCCGTTCGACCTACCGCCTCGGCCAGATCGACCGCCGGTTGGAGATCCTCGGCGGCCTGCTCATCGTCTATCTCGACCTCGACGAGGTCATCCGGATCATCCGCGAGGAGGACGAGCCGAAGCCCGCTCTCATGAAGCGCTTCGAGCTGACCGAGATCCAGGCGAACGCGATCCTCGACACGCGCCTGCGCGCCCTGCGCAAGCTCGAGGAGATGGAGTTGAAGCGCGAGTTCGACGACCTCACCAAGGAGAAGGCAGGGATCGAAGAGCTGCTCGGCTCCGAGAAGCTGCAATGGTCCGACATCACCAAGCAGATCCGCGCGGTGAAGAAGACCTTCGGGCCAGACACCAAGATCGGTAAGCGCCGCACCACCCTCGAAATCCCGCCGGACACGGCCGGCATCGACTTCACCGCCGCCATGGTCGAGCGGGAGCCGGTGACGGTGATCGTCTCGGAGAAGGGCTGGATCCGCGCCCTCAAGGGCCACGTCGCCGACCTGTCGGGCGTGACCTTCAAGGGCGACGATGCGCTGAAGGTGGCCTTCCCGAGCGAGACGACGTCCAAGGTTCTGGTGCTCGCCTCGAACGGCAAGGTCTTCACGCTGGAGGCATCGAAGCTTCCCGGCGGCCGCGGCTTCGGCGATCCGATCCGGCTGATGGTCGATCTCGACGACGGCACGGAGATCGTCGCTGCCTTGCCCTACAAGCCGGAGAGCAGGCTGCTCATCGCCGGCAGCGACGGGCGCGGCTTCGTCGCTCCGGCCGACGCGCTGATCGCCAATACCCGCAAGGGCAAGGGCATTCTGGGCCTCGACGATGGCGCCACGGCCGCCTTCCTCGTGCCGGCCGAGGGCACGCATGTCGCGGTGTGCAACTCCGCCAAGCTGATGCTGGTCTTCCCGATCACAGAGCTGCCGGAGCTGGCGCGCGGCAAGGGCGTGCGGCTGATGCGCTGCCGGCAGAGCGAGCTGACGGACGGCTGCGTCTTCTCGCTGGCCGATGGCCTGCCCTGGCGCGAGGCCGGTGGTGCGGCCCGGCTTGCCAACGCGCAGGTGCTGGAGAAGTGGCTCGGCCATAGGGCCGAGGCCGGTACGCTGATGACGCGCAGCTTCCCGAAATTCGAGCGGTTCGGGAAATAGCCCTGGCAGGCCGCTCTGCCGGACGGCGCACGCACTCCGTTCTCCCCGCTACGCTCTCATCCTGAGGTGCCCGGCGGGATCGCAGTTGGACTTGGTGCGGCAAGGCCGAGCGGTCCTGATGTGCCGCCCGGCACGGCAGCCCGGTCGCGGCAAAGGTTAAGCCTTCGTTCATGGCAGGACGCACACCGCGGAGGGGTGCCGTGAACAAGATTGTGAGAACCGTCATCGCAGCGCTGGTCTTGGCAGGGACCGCCTCGATTCCGGTCGCAGAAGCCGCGGCGAGCAAGGGGAAATCCGCGCGCACCGAGGCGCCGGCCAAGGCCGAGACCTGCCGGCCGAAATGGCCCTACATCGTGCTGACCTGCGTGGCGTGATCGTTTGCAGCGCGTGCCGTCACTGCGAGGCCGCTTTTGTCCCCGCCAGTAGCGGGTCCCACGCATCCGTGCCGAGCGTGCAGCGGACCGCGCATCGTCGACAGGCGCGGCAACGGCGGGAGCAGTCAGAAGCGGGTTGGCGGCGACCGGACTTGCGAGCCGGTCGGCGAACCCTCGCACGAGGGCGCACTTGCTGCAGCCTGAAGCGCCTGTCCGATCCTTATCAGAACCTGCTGCCCCAGCGCGATCATCGGCGGTGACCGCCGTGCGTCGATTCTAACTTCGGTCCACCATGGCTCTCGGCGAGCCGATGGAGGAGGAAGCGGCTCAGCGGCGGCGGAATTGCTGGCCGCGCTGCGGCGGACGCGGACCCGCGGCGCGCTCGTCCTTGTGGCGGAACACGAGGCGGCCCTTCTCGAGGTCGTAGGGCGACATTTCCACGGTCACGCGGTCGCCGGCCAAGGTCTTGATGCGGTTCTTCTTCATCTTGCCCGCGGTATAGGCCACGATCTCGTGCCCCTGGTCGAGCTGCACGCGGTAGCGCGCGTCCGGAAGGATCTCGATCACGAGACCGTCGAACTGCATCAATTCTTCTTTCGCCATTCAACCTGTCTCCGGCCGGATCGCCGTCAGGAGGCGCATCGGCTGCATTGAAATCGTCACTGCAATGTAAAACACTCGACCGTGCGGGTCCGATCCGCGGAGGCGCAGCCGGGACGAGCGAAAGGGTGATCTAGTCTTCGCACCCCTCATGCGCAACCTGTCGCGCCCCTGAGCGGCCACTTATCGACTGCCAAGGGCTTGCTGGTATCGCCTTTTCAGTGCGGAAGCTCGGTTCCGGCGTAGTCGATGCGGCCATCCGGCGTCCGGCGCCAGACGACGACTTCGTAGGGCGGCTTGGTCAAGTCGCCCTTGGCATCGAAGGACACGTCGCCGAGGAGCGTGCGCAGCGGTCGTCCGGCATGGAGGAACTCGGCGATGCGGCGCGGATCGGCGGATTTATTGGCCTCGATCGCGCCTTTCAGCACCTCGACCGCCGCGTAAGCGCGCGACGCGAAGACCTCCGCCTCCGGCGAGCGCGGCGGGGCAGGCTTTCGATCCCTGCCGTCCGGCACCTTGCGGGGCTCGGGCGGCAGCGTCATCACCGTGCCCTCGGCGCCCGCGCCGGCGATCTGCGCAAAATCCTTGTCGAGGATGCCGTCGCTGCCGATGAAGGTGCCCGTGTAGCCGGCCTCGCGCATTGCACGCACGAGGAGCGCGGCCTCCGCGGACAGCCCGCCGAAATACACCGCACCGATTTTCGCGGCCTTCATCCTCGCGACGAGCCCGGAAAAATCCTTGTCACCGCGGCTGATCCCCTCGAACAGGGCCTCGCGCCCGCCATGCTCCTTCAACACCCGCGCCGCCTCGTCGGCGAGGCCGCGGCCGAAGGTGGTCTTGTCGTTGATCAGCGCGACGCGCTTTCCGGGGAAGCGCTCTGCGAGCCAGGCTCCCGCGAGCGCACCCTGCTGCGCATCGCTGCCACAGAGGCGGAACAGGTTCCAGGCCCCGCGTGCCGTCAGAGAGCTCCAGGTCGCGCCGGGGGTGACAGCGAGGATGCCGGCATCCTCGTAGATCCCGAGGGCGGCTGCGCTGGTGCCCGAGTTCAGATGTCCGATGACGAGCGTCACGCCGGCCGTGGCAAAGCTCTTGGCGACGGTGGCAGCCTGTTTGGGATCGCCCGCATCGTCGCGCACGACGAGCTGCAGCTTTTGCCCGTTGACGCCGCCGCCGCGGTTGATCTCGGCGACCGCCTGCTCCGCGCCCGCCTGCATGCCCTGGCCGAAGCCGGCATCCGGCCCCGTCAGCGGCGCGGCGAGCCCGATCCGGATCGGCGGGGGAGCGGCCGATGCCGCAGCCGGCCAGGCCAGCAGAGCCGCTGCCGCGAAGGCGCGTAGTCGCCTCATCGCTGTCGTGTCTCTCGCATCGGGGATCGCCGGAACCCTTGCCCGCGACCACACCGTGATAGTGCCGCGCGCCGCGGCCCGAAAGCCAGCTTCGATTCCGCATTGCGAAATGCACTCGGGCGACTACCTCATCGAACAGACACTTCTCCTTGCCGACCGGGGCGTTGCCCCTGGAGCTCACAGCATGCTCTCCACCGACCAGACCATCCTACGCGAGGCCGAGACCTGGCGGCGCGAGGGCAGGGGCGTCGCCCTGGCCACTGTCATCGAGACCTGGGGCTCCGCGCCGCGCCCCGTCGGCAGCCATCTCGTGATCGAGCGCGACGGCAACTTCCTCGGTTCGGTCTCCGGCGGCTGTGTCGAGGGTGACGTGATCGCCGAGAGCCTCGACGTGATCGAGAATGGCGGCTCCCGCGTGCTGGAATTCGGCGTGGCGGACGAGACGGCCTGGCGGGCTGGCCTCTCGTGCGGGGGGCGCATCCGCGTCTTCGTCGAGCGGATCGACTGAGGCCGGCGCAATGAAGCTCGATCATCTCGCCGCCCTGAACGCCGAGCGCGATGCGCGGCGCCCGGCCATCCTCGTCACCGATACCGGCGACGGCACGCAGCGGCTGGTCCGCGAGGCCGAGATCGACAGCGACCCGCTGGCCGAGACGCTGCGCGAGCGCCTGCTGAGCGGCAAGAGCGGCATCGTGGAGGCGGACGGGCGCTCGCTCTTCCTGACGGTCCAGGTGCCGCCGGTGCGGCTTCTGGTCGTCGGCGCGGTCCACATCTCGCAGGCGCTCTGCCCGATGGCCGCCGCCCTCGAACTCGACGTCACCGTGATCGACCCGCGTACGGCCTTCGCGACGCCCGAGCGGTTTCCCGATGTCGCACTCCTGTCGGAATGGCCCGGCGACGCCTTCGCCCGCCTTGCCCCACTCGACCGATACACGGCGCTCGCCGCGCTGACCCACGATCCGAAGATCGACGATCCCGCGCTGATCGCTGCGCTGAACGCCGGGTGCTTCTATGTCGGCGCGCTGGGCTCGCGGAAGTCGCATGCGCGGCGGCTCGACCGCCTGCATGAGGCCGGGCTGAGTTCGGAGGCGACCGGGCGCATCCATGGTCCGATCGGTCTGGACATCGGCGCTGTGACGCCGGCCGAGATCGCGGTCTCGATCCTCGGCGACGTGATCGCGACGCTTCGCCGAGACCGCATCCGCGGCAAGGCGAAGGGCGAGCGTGCCGAGTGCATGCGCCACGGCGTCGATGCCTGAGCCGCGCATCGGCGCGGTCATCCTCGCGGCCGGACGCGGCACGCGGTTCGGGCCGGAGCCGAAACTGCTGGCCTTGCTCGACGGCGAACCGCTGGTGCGCCATGTGGCGAGGGCGGCCCTGGCCTCGCCGGCGCAGCCGGTGATCGTCGTGGTCGGGGCCCATGCCGTTGCAATCGGCGCTGCCCTCGACGGCCTCGATCTGCACCTCGTCGACAATCCGGATCACGCCGCCGGGCTCTCGACCTCGTTGCGCGTCGGGCTGGCGGCTATGCCGGCCGGAACGGACGCAGCGGTCGTCCTGCTCGGGGACATGCCGCGGATCTCTGCCGGCCATATCGACGCGCTCGTGGAGGCCTATCGGGAGGCTGACGTCCGGCCGAGCGCCGTCGTGCCCGTGTCTGGCGGGAGGCGCGGCAATCCTGTGCTGCTTGATCTCGCGCAGCTCTCGGACGCGCTGGCCGCATTGACCGGCGACCGTGGTGCCGGGCCGCTGCTCACCGAGCGCGCCGATGTGCTGGAAATCGCGATGGATTCAGGCGTGGCGTTCGACGTCGACACACCGGAGGCGTTGGCGAGCGCGCCTCACTCGTCTCGCTTCGAGCGCCGCGCCGCGTCGCGGCACCGATCCGAGCAGTAGCGGACCTCGTCCCAGACCCGCTCCCATTTCTTGCGCCACGCGAAGGGCCGCCCGCATTGCGCGCAGGTTTTCTGCGGCAGGTCCCCTTTGCGACGCATCCGCGGCACGGCTCAGCGTCCGATCTGTCCTGCCTCGGCGAGCGGCACCGGGCTCCAGCGCGTGAGCTGCACGTAGCCGCCCTGCGCGGCGACGATCACCTGGCGCCGGTAGCGGTGCACGACCGTGCCGGGCGCGTGGCGATGCGCCTCGTGCCAGCCCTCCGCCGCAGCGACGAAGACGCGGCCCTCGCCGAGCCGGGCGATGGTCTCGACCGCGCCGAAGGCCCGCACCTGCCGCAGGACTGTGTCGACGCCCTGCCGGAAGTCGAGGGTGCGGTCCGCATCCGTCACGCGCGGCCAGTACGAGCCGTCGCCCTGCGGCTCGGCGCTGCGCCAGCGATGGGCGATCTCCTTGCCAACTGGCCCGCTCGCGAGCCTCTGCGAGGCCATCCGGCATTTGCTGAGCAGCGTCTCGTGGGTGTCGGTCGGACCGACCGGAAAGATGTCCTGCGCGAGGATGTCGCCCGTGTCGAAGCCATCCTCGGCCAGGACGTGAGCCGTGACGCCCCAGCTCTCGTAGGAATCGAGGATCGCCTTGAAAAGCGGATACGGTCCGCGCCCGGTCGGCAGCGGGGAGGGGTGGAAGTTGATGGCGTACCGTGCCCGGCCCGGCCATCCCGTCACGCGCCAGGGATAGCCCGCCACCACGAGCGCCCAGTCGCGGCCATGGGCCTGATGGAGGGCGAGGATGTCGTCGGGCCGGATGCGCGAGAGCTGGATCGGGATGCGCAGTTGACGAGCCCGGGCCACGACGACGTCGTTGTGATCGTAGATCCCGTCGCAGGGCCGGGTGAACAGCTTGATCGGCTGCCAGCCCGCCTCGATCAATCCGTCGAAGGCGCTGCCGAGGAAGTCGATACCGGCAAAGGCGAACTTCATCCGCGTTCCTGTCGTCCGGACTGCGACCTTACGCGCTTGGATCGTGCCGGACGTCCGGTTCCTACGCGCGTGCCGTCGCCTTAGCTAGTTGCAGCGCCCGCGTCTTGGAATAACCGGCCGGCCGCGCGCGATGGACCGCCTGTTCGAAGACCCGCACCAGGGAGCGCGGCCGTGAAGACCCTGCGCTTCGTGCTGGGCGACCAGCTTCATCGCCGCATCGCATCGCTCGTCGACATCGACCCCGACCACGACGTCGTCCTGATGGCCGAGGTCCGCGACGAGGCGACCTATGTCCGCCACCACAAGCAGAAGATCGCCTTCCTATTCTCGGCAATGCGCCACTTCGCGGCCGAGCTGATGGAGGAGGGCATCGCCGTCGATTACGTTCGGCTCGACGATCGCGCCAATTCCGGCTCGTTCACCGGCGAGCTGAAGCGGGCGATCGAGCGGCATGAGCCGGACAGGATCGTCGTCACCGAGCCCGGCGAGTGGCGCGTCTGGCAGATGATGCAGGATTGGCGCGAGGATCTCTCGCCGCCGGTCGAGATCCGCGAGGACAACCGGTTCCTCTGCTCGCGTGCCGAGTTCGAGGCCTGGGCAGGCGACAGGAAGTCCCTGCTCATGGAAGCCTTCTACCGCCAGATGCGCCGGCGCACCGGCTGGCTGATGGACGGCAAGGAGCCGACGGGCGGCCAGTGGAACTACGATCCGGAGAACCGCAAGCGCCTGCCCAAGACCATCGCTCCGCCGGAGCGGATGACCTTTCCGCCGGATGCGATCACCCGCGACTGCATCGCGCTGGCCGCGCAGGAGTTCTCCGGGCATTTCGGATCGCTCGACGCGTTCGCGTGGCCGGTGACGCGGAAGGAAGCGTTGAAGGCCTTTCGCCGCTTCATCCGTGATGGCCTGCCGACCTTCGGCGACTACCAGGACGCCATGCGTCAGGGCTCACCGTTTCTCTACCACGCGCTGATCTCGCCCATGCTCAATGCCGGCCTTCTCACGCCGGAGGAGGTCTGCGAGGCGGCCGTGCGGGCGTTTCGCGAGGGCGACGCGCCGCTGAACTGCGTCGAGGGCTTCATCCGCCAGATCCTCGGCTGGCGGGAATACGTGCGCGGCCTCTACTGGGCGCGCATGCCCGGTTATGCCGACACCAACGCGCTCGATGCGAGCCGCGACCTGCCCTGGTTCTACTGGTCGGCCGAGACGCAGATGAACTGCCTGCACCAGTGCATCTCGGAGACGCGTGACCACGCCTATGCGCACCACATCCAGCGCCTGATGGTGCTCGGCAACTTCGCCTTGCTCGCCGGGGTCGAGCCGCGACAGGTCGAGGAATGGTACCTGATCGTCTACGCCGACGCCTACGACTGGGTCGAGTTGCCCAATGTCCACGGCATGGTGCTCTGGGCCGATGGCGGTGTCATGGGCTCGAAGCCCTACGCGGCCTCCGGCGCCTATATCGACCGGATGTCCGATTATTGCGGCCGTTGCGCCTACGACGTGCGGCGCAAGGCCGGCGAAAAGGCTTGCCCGTTCAACTACCTGTATTGGGACTTCCTGCTCCGCAATGCCGGCCGGCTCGAGCGTAATCCGCGTCTCGCGATGCCCTATCGCACGCTCGGCCGAATGGGCGACAGGCGCCGTGCCGAGATCCGGGGGGACGCGCATCGCTTTCTCCGCTCGCTGGACCCGAACCCGTCGAAGGCGTCGGGTGACGTCGAGGCCTCAGAAGCGGTCAGAGCGGCACCCACGTCGCAACGGAAACGTACGGGCCGAGCCGATGCGTCTCGCTCTCGTAGGAGCACCCTCCGGACAACCGAAACCTGAAATCGCCGAAGCCGAAATCGGTGGCGTGAATGCCCAGGCTCCATTTCCCGTAGCCCGTGCGATCGGCGTAGACGGCCGCCTCCGGCCCGAGATAGGCGCCGAAAAGGCGATACCCGGCCGAGATCCGGGCATAGGCATCCCATCGTGCCGAGCCGAGAACGACGGTGACGGTGGCCAACGTGTCCTCGCTGAGCCGAGCCCAGATCTCGCCCTGCAGGCGCCCACCGATCCGGGTCTCAACCGGACCGAACCCGATAGGGCCCATCACACTCTCGAACGAGCCCTCCGGCCCCGCGAAGAGGCCGACGACACCCCAGTCGAAGAAGAACTAATATCCACCCAGCAGGGCCGCGAGGCTCGTCGTCCGGACAAAGGTTGGAAGTACGCCTTGTATCGGAATTGTTCCACGTTCCAGACGAGCACCCCCACCGATCACGCCAAGCATCGCAAAGCCTTCTCGGTCGATGCGTTCGGGTGAAGCCTTGAATCCTGTGCTGATAAACGCCGATGATCCGGCATCCATGCTTCCGAAAAGGACAACATTGACCGGAAAGTCTTCAGCGCGAACTGAAAACGCCAACAGAAAATACGCAAGTGCAGCAGCGCTTGCGTATCGAAGCCTCTTTTGTCTGATAAGTGACGTAAGTAACGTACGCGCTGCAGGCCATCCTTGCGACAAGGATAGGTCTTCAGAGGCGCGACGACAGACGATGACTGTTATCTAGGTGTGAATATCACTGACATTGCATCGCCGGATGCATTTTTGATACATGCGAGCGGCGTGCAATTTGAGGTTGAGTAGCGGTCGCCTTGATAACTTGTGTCGGTGTTAGCGCCGGCTCAAGCATCATTCGTGGGCTGTGCGCAGCCTCACTTGGCTGAATCGACCCGGTGGGCTAGAGCCGCGCGGAAACGCAAAGCTCAGGGCCGAGCCCTCTTGTCCTCCGGTGCACGAACCTCCGACGTCCTCATCGTGCTCGCGCGCCAGGAGGGAGAACGGCTTTCTGTCGGCGACATCGTCGCCGTCTTGAAGGACCGTGCCTTCGCGCTGCTCGTGGTGCTGCTCGGCCTGCCGAACTGCCTGCCGATGCCGCCGCCGATCCCTCTGGTCTGCGGGCTTCTGCTGCTGCTCGTGGCCGTCCAGATCACGGCCGGAATGGCCTCCCCCTGGCTGCCGCGAAAGATTCTCCGGGCGTCCATCGCGACGGAGACTGTCGACAAGGCCGTGACGCGGGCCGTGCCGCTGCTGCAGAGGCTCGAGCGCTGGTCGAAGCCGCGGATGAGTCTGTTCGAAACGGCGATCGGCATGCGGGGCATGGGCGTTTTGCTGCTCGCCCTGTCGCTGGCGCTGATCGTGGCGCCGCCGTTCTTCGGGCAGATCCCGCTGGGCCTCGCAATCTCCCTGGTGGGATTGGGTCTCGTCGAGCGCGACGGAATCGTTGTGCTGGCCGGGCTGATCTTCGGCGGCATCGGCGTCGGGATCTCGATCGGCTTCGTCTACACCCTGTTCGCGAGCATCATGAGCGCGCTGGCCTGGCTTTCCGGATACGTTCCAGGCCTCGCCCAGCTCATGGGCTGATCCTCAGGTTTCGCAATGCACCTCAATCACCTGCCAAGCGAGCCGGCGGCGCCGTCGATCGACTTCGACGCGTTTCTCGCCGTCGACATTCGCATCGGGACCGTGGTTGAGGCTGAGGTCTTCCCGGAGGCGCGCAAGCCCGCGCTCAAGCTCACCATCGATTTCGGACCAGGGATCGGGCTGAAGCGCTCGAGCGCGCAGATCACGCAGCTTTACACACCGGAGGGGCTGATCGGGCGGCAGGTGGCGGCCGTGGTGAACTTTCCACCGCGGCAGATCGGCAAGTTCATGTCCGAGGTGCTGACCGTCGGCTTCGCCGATACCGCTGGCGCTGTTGTGCTGTTCAAGCCCGACAAGCCGGTGCCGAACGGCAGCCGTCTTTTCTGACGGTCAGGCTTCGAGGTGCCTCTGGCGGACGAGGCGCCTGAGCAGGCCGCCGCGTGGTCCGATCAGCATCGAGACGATGTAGAGCACACCCGCCGCAAGGACGATGGCGGGCCCGGTCGGCAGCCGGATCTCGGCGTTGTACGAGACGGTTAGGCCGATCGCGCTCGCCAGGACCGAGACCAGCATCGAGACAGGGATCAGCCCTGACAGATCGCTCGCCCAGAAGCGTGCGGTGATCGCCGGGAGCAGCATCAGACCGACCGCGAGCAGCGTCCCGAGGGCCTGGAACCCGGCCACGAGGTTCATCACAACGAGCGCCAGAAACGCATAGTGCACGGGCCCTCCCGTGCGGCTGACGGTGCGCAGGTAGAGCGGGTCGACGCACTCCATCACCAGGGGGCGGTAGAGCGCGGCGAGCGCCAGAAGCGTTACCGTGGAGACGCCGCCGATCAGCCGCAGGGCGTCATCGTCGAGGGCAAGGACGCTGCCGAACAGGATGTGCAGCAGATCGACCTGCGAGCCCCGCAGCGACACCAGGAAGACGCCACCGGCGAGGGCGATCAGGTAGAAGGCGGCAAGGCTCGCATCCTCCTTCAGCATGGTCGAGCGGGTCACGAAGCCGGCGAGCAGCGCCACCGCGAGTCCCGCGACGAGTCCACCTAACGTCATGGCCGGCAACGACAATCCGGCGACGAGGAAGCCGGCGGCGGCGCCGGGCAGGATGGCGTGGCTCATGGCCTCGCTCATCAGGCTCATGCGGCGCAGCATCAGGAAGACGCCGAGCGGCGGTGCCGACAGCGAGAGCGCCAGGCAGCCCACCAGCGCGCGGCGCATGAAGCCGAACTCGTAGGGGCCGACGAGGCCGGCCAGCAGGGCGTCGATCACTCGGCCGCCTCGCGCTGTGAGCCATGCGCGTGGCCATGGTGATGGTCGTGGCTGGCATGCGCAGCGTGATCATGGTCCTGGCCATGATCATGGACGTCGTGGTCGTGCCGGCAGATCGCGGCAGTCTCGTCCCAGGCTTCGGACAGCTGGCGCGCCCGTTCCAGGTTCTCCGGCGTGAGAACGGCCGCGGTCGGGCCCCAGGCGATCGGCTCGCGGGCGAGCAGCAACGTCATCGGGAAATGCGCGCGAACCTGCGCGAAGTCGTGCAGGGCTGCTACCACCGTTCGGCCCTGCGCGTGCCAGCCGCGGATCAGCGCGATGAGGTCGCCGACGGTGCGGGCGTCGATTCCTGTGAACGGCTCGTCGAGCAGGATCACGCGCGCATCCTGCACGATGAGCCGGGCGAACAGCGCGCGCTGAAACTGGCCGCCCGAGAGCGTTCCGATCGGCCGCGCCTCGAAGCCGGACAACCCGACAGCGGCGATGGCTGCTTCGCAGGCGGCGCGTCCGCGCCCGAGACTGCGCCAGGCGCCGAGGCGCCGCCACAGGCCCATGGCGACGAGGTCGAGCACCGAGAGCGGGAAGCCCCGGTCGATCTCGGCGGCCTGCGGGAGATAGGCGATGCCCGCTTTTGCGGGGCCGCGCTCGATCCGCCCGTCCAGCACCGGGATTTCACCGACCAGACCCTTCAGCAGCGTCGACTTGCCGGCGCCGTTCGGTCCCACCAGCGCGAGCAGGTCGCCCTCAGCGATGGCGCCGTCGAGATGGTGGACGGCCGGATGCCGGTCGTAGCCCAGCGTCAGGCAGTGGAGACGGATGGCCTCGCTCATGCGCTCGCCCACAGGATCGCGGCCCAGAGCAGGGTCGAGAGCGCGACCGCACTGGCGATGCGCAGCCCAATCCCGGCCCGAAACAGAGATCCGGCGACGGGAAGGGTGTCGGGACGACGGGTCATGGGCATCCCGGTCAAAGTCCGTCCGATGAGATGGGTGTGAGCCGGGGGCGCCGCGGGCCGGGTCGTCGTTGCCGGAACGGGGCCGAGCGCCTAGTCTCAGGAGCGGCTGATACAATATAACAGGGCCGGGTTTCAATCGGCCGCTGCGCGCGGGTCGTCCGCGCGGGAGGCGGCGAAGGATCGCTGAGGATGCACAATCACGTCGCCGGGCACGCGCATCCGCATGCGGGTGAGGAGGCTGGTCATGAGGACGTGCTGGCGCGCGCCGAGCGCCTCTGCCGTGAGCGCGACCTGCAGTTCACGCGCCTGCGCCGCGACGTGCTGGAGACGATTGCCGCGGAATCGAAGCCGATGGGCGCCTACGACATCGCCGAGCGCTTGAGCGCGGGCGGCAAGCGGGTCGCTGCTGTTTCGGTCTACCGAGCGCTCGATTTCCTCACCGAGCACGGTCTCGTCCACCGCATCGCCAGCCGCAACGCCTTCGTTTCCTGCGGCCACAATCACGGCGAGCGCGACGGCCTGCTCTTCCTGATCTGCCGCAGCTGCGGCGGCATCGACGAGCTGACCTCGCCGGCCATCGAATCCCAGCTCGACCGCGCCGTGACCGAGGCCGGCTTCACCCCGACAAGCCGGATCATCGAAGTCGAGGGCGAATGCGGCGCCTGCCGGGAGCAGGGCCGCTCGGCAGGCCATTGAACGCTCGGCCAGAGCGTACGTAAGTAGACAAAACCAAGATCTCTAGACCTCGGCTGCAATCCCTTCTGCAGTCGTAACCGGGCGAAATCTGACCCGTTCATTCGAATAGCGTTGAAAGCAAGTCGATCGCCGCCGGCTAAATACCGGTATTGCTGGATCGTTACAGACTCGCTTCTCGCCATCGGGCAGGAGTTTCGGACTGGCCGACACCGCACCCCGGTGTCGGTCCAGTCCAGCCCCACCCTTGAACGACGCACGGCCGAGAGAACGCGATGCCACGACTCCGGGAGGACGCCGCTGCCGCCGCATTCGACCCGACGGCGCCGGCGCATGAGTACGTCGCGAGCGCATGATCACGGCCGAGAAGACGATCGCTTTCCCGACAAGGCCGGAGGCCGGTTTCGATGCCGTTGGCGAGGGTCGAAGCCTTGACCGCCGTCAGCTCATCGTCGCGCTCGTCGTCGCGGTGGTCATAGTGGGAGGTGGCGTGCTGGCCGGCGTCAGCCAATATGCCGGTGCCCGCTACGCCCTGATCCACGACGCCCAGACCCGGGCGACCCGGTTCGAGACCATCTACCGCGAGGCCTCCGAGGCCCGTCTCCAGGCGATCCGGCTCGGTGCAGAGATCATCGCGCGCGATCCGTCCATCGTGGCGGCTCTCATGCAGCGTGACCGGGCCGAACTGGCCCGCCGGTCGGTTCCCCTGTTCGAGCAGGTCCTGAAGCCGCGCTTCGCCGTCACCATCCTCGGCTTCCAGGTGAACGCCGACGTCAACTTCTTCCGTGCGCACCGCCCCGATCTCTTCGGGGACAGCCTGGCGGAGCGCTCGATGGTGTCGGCCGTCATGAAGTCGCGCGTGCCCGTGGCCGGGCTGGAGATCGGCCGCATCGGGCCGGAGCTGCGCGTGATCGCGCCGGTGATCTCGGGGGATACTTTCGCCGGCAACGTCGAACTCGGAAGCTCGCCCTGGGATGCGCTCCAGATCGCAGCCCAGGCGACGGGCCTCGATTTCGCGTTCGCCCTCGACCGTCGCACGGCCGAGACCCTCGACCGGACGCGCGGGGCCACCGAGCTCACGAAGAACGATGTCCTCTACATCCGCTTCTCGCGCCCGGAGGTCCGGGACCTTCTGGCCGAGGCGCCCTACAGCCCGGCCGATGCCGCTCCGCAAGCCACGCGCAGCGGGGGACACGAGCTGTTCGTGCAGACGATCCCGATCGAAGACGTCAGCCGGCAACCCGTCATCCACATCACGGTTGCGGAGGATCTGACGGGAGCGCTTGCCGAGGCTCGCAACCGCATCCTGTTCTACACGACGATCGCCACCACGCTGCTGCTCGCCGTGATCCTCGTCGGCCTGTTCCAGTTCCGCGCCCTGCGCGCCCGGCTGGAGCGGAGCTTCTCCGGCCGTCTTCAGGAACTGCGGACCAAGGCCCGGGCCTACGACCAGATCAGCCAGTCGCTCCACGATCTCGATGCCTGGAAGCTCGGCCTTCTCACCGAACTCGTTCTCCTGATCCGCGATCCGCTCACCGCCGTGCAGGGTGCGATCGACAGGGCGATGAAGGACAACCCCCAGGCTTCGGGGCCGGCCCTCGCCTTCGCCGCAACGGAGATCCGTCGCCTGAACGCGGCCGTCGACGATCAGTCGACGATGCTGCTGATGCGCGACCGCCTGACCCGCGTCGAACCGGAGCCTGTCGACCTCGCCTCCCTGGCTGCCGAGGTCACAGGCGAGGCCGGAAGCGCGCCGGCCATCCAGCTCGCCGTGCCAGCCGGCCTGCCGCCGGTGCGCTGCAACGCCCCCCTTCTGCGTGCCGCGCTGCGGTCCATCATCCAGACTGTGATGAAGCGCTCCGATGCGACGGTGATCGTCGTCGCCCTCAAGGTGGAGGGCGGCTCGGTCGTCGGACGCGTCGCCGGAACGGGCACCTGGCGCGGCACCCCACCGAGCCTCGACGAGGTGGTGACATTCGGCGCCGCGTCGGAGAAAGACGCCGGCAACCCGCTGATTCTGGCACGTCTCACGCTCGAGCAATTCAACGGGTCGCTTTCGCTCCTCGAAGGCGAGCCGGGCCGCGTCGGCTTTCAGTTCGATCTGAAGGCCGCCTGATGCCGACCCAGATCGTCTCGCGGTTGCCGCTGGCGCTGATTGTCTCCTTCCTGGCGGCCTCGGCGCTGCTCCTCTCCGAAGATCTGTTCGCCCGACCGTTCTCTTTCGTCACCGGCATCATTTTCGAGGCCGTCCGGCGTGGCGAGACGGCCCTTCTGCTCGGCATCGCGACCCTGCTGGTCGCACGCTTCGTGCGGCGCGATCTCATCCACGGCCTGTTGGAGCAGAGGGCCGGCACGGCGCTGCCGCACCTGATCGGCGATACGGCGAGCCTCGTGGTGCTCGTCGCCGGTGCCGCCGTCATCATGACGGGGGTCTATGGTTGGGATCTCGGCGCCGTCGTTGCGGCGGGCGGACTCAGTCTTGCGATCGTCGGACTCGCGCTCAAGGATGTCATCCTCGCGGTCTTCAACGGGGCCGCCGTCAATGTCGAGAACGCCTTCACGGTAGGCGACCGCGTCAGGATCGGTGACGTCGACGGTGTCGTTGTCCAGTCGACCTGGCGCAGCACGACGATCCTGACAAAGGCGCGCCGCCTCGTGACGATCCCGAACGTCGCGCTCGGGACGGCGTCGATCACGAATTTCGACCGGCCGGACAAGAGCGAGCAGCGCGTCCTCGAGATCTGCCTCGACTACGACGTGACGGCCGAGAGCGCCGAGCGGATCCTGCTCGCCGGTGTGATTGGCGCTTCAGGCGTTGCGCTGGTCGACGCGCCGAGGGTTCACGCCATCCGGCTGGATCGGGATGGTGTGCTCTACGCGATCCGCTACGTGATCGCGAACCACGATAACGGGCTGTCCTCCGATCACGCCGTCATCAAGAGCATCCTGGCGCATCTGCGCGATGCCGGGATCGTGGTGGCCTATCCCAAGCAGGAGGTCGTCAACGCCGAGCGTCGGATCCGCGTCGCAGACCGGATCGTCGACCGGCGCGTGCTCGTGCAGCAATGCGGCATGTTCCGTGGCCTCGCCGCGGACGTCCAGGCCGAGATCGCCGACGTTCTCATCGAATTGAAGGTTCAGGCGGGCGCCAGCCTCATTGCGGCGGGCGCGGTTCGTCCGTCCCTCTTCATCGTTGGCGAGGGCTTGATGAAGAGGACGCGCGTGCGGCCCGACCGTCCCGGCTTCATCGAGGAGCGTTACGTTGCGACCCAGGCCTTCGGACGACGGGCCTTCCTCTCCGGCCTGCCTCATCCAGCGCCCGTCGCTGCCGTGACGCAAAGCCTCGTCTTCGAATTGACGCGCGACGACTTCGCGAAGGTGCTGCTGAGTCATCCCGAGATCAAGGCATCGCTCGCCGCGAACATGGCGCGCTCGCCGACGCGCGATATCACGCACGCTACGGAGGTCAGTGCCCTGGAAACGCGGACTGAACGTCCCGTCGCCTTCTATCTCGGCCTTCTCGACTCGTTGACGTCCGCTAAGGCCGATCGCGCCCCGACCAATCAAACCCAGTAACCGGTCGAGGCCGTTGCCGGCTTCTCCGTGGGTACGGCCGCCGCGCTGGGTAATGCGGCACGAAGACGCCACCGAGCCGGTGCGAATGCGGCCTCGCGTGCGAGACAGACGCAATGGTGCAGTGCGAGTGATTGAAGAAACGTCGGTATATGATCCGGTAAGACTTACGGAATCTGGGTACTCGCCCACTAAACTGACTTGATAACAGTTTTCGCCACTGGATCCCACGTCGTGAAATATGCTATGACTTTCGCGAGACTCCGCTGCAAATGACGAAAGCTGCTCAGTAGCGATGCAACCGGCGAGAGCCTCGTGGGAAAGTACAGATGAGTGACGATCTCGAGGCGCGTATCCTGGATCTCGAATTAAGATTCGGAAATTTTCTGAGCAGCACAGCGGAGAAGCTCGGCGAAATTCACCGACAGACGGCTGAATCCGCCGACCAGACAGCCGCTGTCGTCACTCTGCTCATCGAAGAACTGGTTGCCGAGGGCGTGCTCGATGGTGGCCGCTTGCATCAGAGGGTCGAAGCTCATGCCAGCCACCTCGGCGAGGCCGGTCGCTTCGGGACCCGAAGGATCGTCGTGGACCAGCTCCTCATGAGCCTGCAGCGCTCGCGGCGGAGTAGCGGTCCGTGTTCGAACTGAGAGACCCTGACCACCGCTCACGCCGCTAGTCTGTGCCGTGCGGTTCGTCGTCCTGTTCCGTGCTCGGGGGCTCGGCTGCCGCCTGTGCGGCGCGCTCGGCGCGAAGCTCGCGCTCGGCCAGTAGCCAGAAGGTGATCTCACTGCCCTCGGGCCGGTGATTCCGGTCCCACAGCTCATAGGCGCGAGCCCTGATCTCGGCGAAAGGGATGGGCGGCTGCGAGGGCATCAACGGCTCGCTGGATCACGTAACGCGGTGATCGTTTCAAAGGGTGGGGCAGGCGTAGCGCGGCAGACCGTTGTCACGTTTTCGCGGTCCGCTCCAGACAATGCTGACCGATCAGGACGCGGCAGCGAGGCCCGAGCCATTCACTACGGACATGGTGACCCGGTCGGCGCCGATCTCGTCCATGTCGAGGCCGAGCAGACCTGCAATCTGCTCGCGCGCCCGCCAGACCCGGCTTTTCACCGTGCCGATCTTGCAGTTCATCACTGAGGCGGCCTCTTCGTAAGACAGGTTCTCGATGGCGACGAGCACCAGGGCCTGGCGCATCGTGTCAGGCAGCTTGGTCAGCGCGATCGCCATATCCTGAAGGTCGAGCCGGCCGGGCTGCTCGGGGATCGAGACCAGCCGACCACCCTCGTCGCCTGGGCTCATGGCGACCTCGCGGCAGGATTTGCGGTAGTTCGAGTAGAACACGTTGCGCATGATCGTGAAGAGCCAAGCACCAAGGTTGGTATCGGCGGCGTAGCGCGCACGGCCGCGCCACGCCTTGAGCAACGTGTCCTGCACGAGGTCGTCGGCGCGCACCTTGTCCTTGGTCAGCGAGAGCGCGAACCGGCGCATGTTCGGCATAAAGGCTAGGAATTCGTCGTGGAAGGCACGCGCGTCGCACGCTTCCTGGGCGGTCAGCGCGCGCCCAAGCCGGGCCAACAGTTCTGTAAACTGTCGCTCGCCATCGTCGGTTACCGAGGTGTCGAGCGGCCAAAACGTCTGGTCGAGTACGGTTTCGAGGTGCTGCCGGATGAGTTCAGGAATACCCGGCGATTGCGTCGGCTCCTCAGTAAAATCCAGACTCTCGTCGGCGAAAGATTCTTCGAGCGTAAGGGCCATGATGAAATCCCTGTGTCGAAATGATCGGCGCCGTGAAGGAGGACGGCCGCCTGAAAGGCCTGGGTTGGCGTTGGTTAGGTGAGCCATGGCTGAGGGACGGTACTCAACGTCTCATCTCCCGGCCTGTTCACTGCCGATCCCTTGAACATGTCGTTTCGCAATGGAATCGTAGAGTTGCGCAGCTGAAGGGAAAGGCTTGACGGTTCTTGTGTTCTACAACGTACCGTCCTGAGAGGTTCAAGCTTATCGTTTCGGCCGGGTAGAGATCTGATCTATGGTATTGTACGGTATCGCACGTTATATGAGGTATTGAGCCTCATTATCTTATGTGAGGAAATACTTGTATCAGCCTCATCAACTTCGTTTGCAGAACAGGCTGCTGCGCGCGCTCGATCCAGATGATTACCGTCTGCTCGCAGGGGCGTTCGAGCCGGTTCAGCTGACGCTGGGCCAGCACCTCACGGAGGCGAACCAGCCTATCGGCCACGCCTATTTCATCGAGGAGGGGCTGGTCTCACTGCTGGCGGATACGATGCGCCCGGCCGCTGACCGCGTCGAGATCGGCATCGTTGGATACGAGGGCATGGTTGGCGTGCCCCTCCTACTCGGCACTGACCGATCCCCGCATGTTGCCCTGGTCCAGACCGAGGGGCGAGCGCTTGCGGTTCCGGCACCTGTGTTGGACGAGGCGCTCGGCATGAGCCGGACGCTCCGCGGGGCGCTGGGCCGCTATGTCCAGAGCCTGATCGTTCAGGTCGGCCAGACGGTCTACGCCAATGCCGACTTCAACATCGAGGCGCGGCTCGCGCGCTGGATCGTCATGGCGCAAGATCGCCTCGGCCGGGACGAGTTACCGATCACGCACGAGTTCCTCTCCCTGATGCTCGGCGTGCGGCGGCCCGGCGTGACGACGGCGACACATACGCTGGAGGGTGCCGGCATGATCCGCGCCCAGCGCGGCCGGATCACTGTGCTCGACCGGGATAAGCTCCTGGCGCTCGCCGCGGCGTCGTACGGCCTCGCCGAGGCCGAGTACGAGAGGCTGCTAAAGGAAGGATAGGCGGCTGCAACCTGCCTCAACACCTGGGTGAAAGGTGTTCGTCCAGGACGAAGAGGGAGGCGAGCTACCCGATCTGTCCGCGGCGAGGGTCCCGGTGCCAGATGTCCTGCGCGACAAGCCGCGCCTTGCCGCAAGTCTAAGGCCCGCGCGCTGCTGACCGCACGACGTACTTGCGGTGATCGGCGAGGCCCGCGCGCTGGTCGCCGGGATCCTCTACGCGACCGTTCTGTCGAAACTCACCGGCGCGTCCCGCCGCAGCGGGCCGATCAATCGCTCGTATTCCGCCTCGGCCGCGCCGTAGCTCTCGCCGGCCGCATCTTCGAGACCCTGGCGGTCAAGCACCGTAATGCGCCCGCGCCGCGCCCGGACCAGGCCGGCGCCTTCCAGAATATGGATCGCCACCGTCACGGTGGGCCGGCGCACCCCGAGCATCATCGAGAGGAAGTCGTGCGTCACCGACAGGTCGTCGCCGTCCTGCCGGTCGTGATACATCAGCAGCCACCGGGCCAGACGCTCCTCGGCCGGCGCGGCTGCGTTGGCCAAAGCGGTCTGAGCGATCTGGATCAGGTAGGTCTGGGTGTAGCGCAGCAGCAGGTCGCGGAAGCCGGAACTGCGCTCCGTTGCGCGCTTGAGCACCTCCGCGGTGATGCGGTGACCGCGCCCGGCAACCTGCAGAAAGATCTCGTGGGGAATGCGGTCGGCCCCGAGCAGCAGCGCGGTGCCGGAGACACCGTCGCGGCCGAACAGGCCGATCTCGACGCGTCCTCCGCCGACCTGGCGCGACACTACCGAGCACAGCCCCTCCTCGATGAAGTAGGCGTGCGCGATCGGCTGGTCCGGCTCGACGATCACGGTGCCCAGGGGCAACGTGACCGGTTCCAGATGGGCTTCGAGCCAGGTGGCGTCGTCGGCGGCGAGAGCGGAGAGGAGATTATTCTTATAAGACACGTTGGCAGCGGACACCGACGACATGGAACGCCTACGGCTTGCAACGTCCCCAAGCATCGGGGTTTCGTCGTCGCCGCACTGACGATGGTGCCGCATAGCGAAATGATCGCCGAAGGCGACTGGTTTGTGCGCCAACGGCAGGAAGGGTCTGAAATCGAACGATCTTTTCGGTCGATATCGCGCAGGCATGCCTTCTGGAGCGTACGGTTTCTGCCGGGCTTCGCGGTTGCAGCAAGTGGCAGGACCGCGGCCTTTTTGAGAGCGGTGACGGCCGAGTCGGCGTCTCCGCCATGCCGCCCAGGGCTCGGCCCGTCGCGCTGCTGAGCGGCGACGGCCCTACGCTCTGGTCTTTCGCGACCAGGCTGCCTCGGAGAACGCCCGCGCCAACGCGTCAATGACGGCGATGACGCGGGCCGGACGCGGTTCGCCAGGTGGCGTGACGAGGTGGAGGGCGATGGGTGGCAGCGACCAGTCCGGAAGCACGCGTTCCAGCCGTCCAGCCGCCAGGTCTCCCCAGATCATGAAATCGGGCTGCACCGCCAAGCCGAGCCCAGCCAGCAGGGCCGGGGCGAGGGCATCGGCATTGTTGGCCCGCAGCCGACCCGTCGGCACGACGACCGTCTCTACCCCGTCCGGCCCGGTGAAGTGCCAGCGGTCGGGCGTCGGCAGATAGGCGTAGCCGAGACATGCATGTCCGGCGAGGTCGCGCGGATGCGCCGGGCGGCCGTGCCGCTCGAGATAGTCGGGGCTCGCCACCAGCGAACGGCCGACTGTGCAGAGGCGCCGCGCGCGCAGCGAGGAATCGGCGAGCGCTGCGATCCGCAGACCGATATCGAAGCCGCCGCCGACGAGGTCGACCAGCGCGTCGCTGAGATGAAGGTCCACCGAGACCTCGGGCAGATCCGTGAGCATCTCGGGCAAAAGCGGCGCGACGTGACGCAGCCCGAAGGACATCGGCGCGGCGAGTCGCACCAGCCCGCGCGGCATACTCGTGGCGGCGCTGGCCTCGGTCTCGAGCGCCTCGCCCGCCGCCAGGATGCGGGCGGCTCCCTCCCGGGCCGCACGCCCAGCCTCCGTCAGGGTGAGCCGGCGCGAGGTACGGTGGAAGAGGCGTGCCCCGATCCGCGCCTCCAGCCGGGCCAGGGCCTTGGAGACGGTGCCTTTTGCGAGGCCCAACTCACCGGCGGCCCGGCTGATGGATCCGGTCTCGGCCACACGCGCGAAGATCGCCCAGGCCTCGAAATCGGGAAATGCCATAAGCTCAATAACGGAAACGATGCATTTCCGTTGTTTCCGTTTTCAATGTGATCCGCAAGCTCCAGATTACGTCCATCGCAGAACGGCGGCGTCAGCGGGCGCAGCCGACAGGAGACCCGGCCATGTCCGAGCACGGCATCCATCACGTCACCGCCTATGCTGGCCCGGCCCAGCGCAACCTCGACTTCTACACCCAGGTTCTCGGCCTGAGGCTTGTGAAGAAGACGGTCAATTTCGACGATCCTGGCACCTACCACCTGTATTATGGCGATGAGACCGGCCGGCCTGGCACGATCCTGACCTTCTTTCCCTTCGACAACGCTGCCTCCGGCCGCGTCGGGATCGGGGAGACGCAGGAGACGGCCTTCCGTGTGCCGCGCGCCTCGATCGGCTGGTGGACGCATCGTCTGGTCGAGAAAGGCGTCCTGCACGAGGCGCCGACGCACGTTTTCGGCGAGCCGGTCCTGCGCTTCCGCGATCCCGACGGGATGATGCTGGCCTTGGTCGGCGTCGAGGATGCGGAGGAGGGCGCGTATGCCGGCGATGAGGTGCCGGCCGAACATGCCATCCGCGGCTTCCACGGCGTGACGCTGCTGCTGGGGGAAGCGGAGAAAACGGCGGCGATCCTGACGGGCGTTCTCGGCTTCCACGAGACCGCACGGGAAGGATCGAGCATCCGCTTCGGCAGCGGAGCGGGGCAGGGCGGGTTCGTGACGCTGCGGGCGGTCGGCGGCTTCCTGCGCGGCCGGCCGGGAGCGGGCTCCGTTCACCACATCGCCTTCCGGGCCGCGGACGACGCGGTGCAGGAGGCGATGGCGCGGACGCTCACCGAGACTCACGGGCTCGTCGTCACGGAGCAGCGCGACCGTCAGTACTTCCGCTCGATCTACTTCCGCGAGCCGGGCGGCGTGCTGTTCGAGATTGCCACCGACATCCCCGGCTTCGCCGTGGACGAGCCGGTGGAGACGCTGGGCCGCGCCCTCAAGCTGCCGCCCTTCCTCGAGGCGCATCGCGCGCAGATCGAGGAAGTGCTTCCGAAGGTCGCCTGACCCGAGGCCCCGTCCTTCCCGGGACGGGGCCGATCCTTTCCAGGAGGCTGCCATGTCGAATGCAAAGACCCTGTCCTTCGTCCACCGCTTCGAGCCGGCCACGGAAACCGGCCGTCCGCCCCTTCTGCTCCTGCATGGCACCGGCGGCGACGAGGCCGATCTCATCCCGCTGGGTCGCGCAGCAGCGCCGGGCTCGGCCCTTGTCTCACCGCGCGGCCAGGTGCTGGAGAACGGCATGCCGCGCTTCTTCCGGCGCCTGGCGGAGGGCGTGTTCGACGAGGCAGACATCCGCCGGCGCGCCGACGATCTGGCTGATTTCGTGGAGGAGGCGCGGGCCGCCTACGGTCTCGCCGCACCCATCGCCCTCGGCTTCTCGAATGGTGCGAATATCGCTGCCGCCACGCTGCTGCTGCGGCCGGAGGCCCTGGCCGGTGCGGTGCTGCTGCGCGCGATGGTGCCGCTGTCGACGCCGCCCGTGGCCGATCTCGCGGGGAAGCCGGTGCTGCTGCTCTCCGGCATGGTCGATTCGATCGTACCGGCGGAGAATGCCAGCCGTCTCGCCGGCCAGTTGCGCGACGCAGGTGCCGACGTTGAACACGCGGTCCTGCCGGCCGGGCACGGGCTCAGTCAGGTCGACCTCACGCGGGTCGCAGGATGGGTGCAGCGTCAGTGGACGCTCGCTGCGCCAAGGTCAGTCAGCGCCGCCTGAACCGCAGCGATCGCATCCACCACGTCATTCCGGGACCGCAAAGCGAGACCCGGAATGACGGTCATCGCTCCCGGGACCCTTAGAACGCGTTCCGATAAGCCCGCGGCGAGATCACGGTCTGGATCATGATTTTGATGTCGAGCCAGATCGACCAGTTGTCGATGTAGTGCAGGTCAGCCTGCACGCGCTTCTCCATATCCGCATCCGTCAGGGTCTCGCCGCGGAAGCCGTTGACCTGGGCCCAGCCGGTAATGCCGGGCTTCACGTTGTGACGGCGGGCGTAGAGCGCAATGCGGCGCTCGAAGCTGCGGTCGTGGGCGAGCGCGTGCGGGCGCGGACCGACGAGCGACATCTCGCCCCGGATCACGTTGAGGAGCTGCGGGAGTTCGTCGATGTTGGTCTTGCGCAGCATGGCGCCGACGCGGGTGATGCGATCGTCGACCCTGCTTGCCTGCCGGAAGACGGCGTTCTTCTCCACCTTCATGCTGCGGAACTTGAAGACGCCGAAGGCCTGCTGGTTGAAGCCGTAGCGCCGCTGGCGGAAGAAGACCGGGCCGGGGCTGTCGAGCTTGATCAGCACGGCAACGGCGATCAGGAGCGGTGCAAGCAGGATCAGCGCGATCGTCGCCATCAAGATATCGAAGCAGCGCTTCAGCAGAACCTCGCCGAGGGTGAGCGGCCGGCGGCCGATATTGAGGCCGTTGAGGCGCCCGACGCGGGCGACCTGCAGATCGGGAAAGCGATCGAGCATGGCGCCCGGACGCAGGTGCAGGGCGGCCGGCACGCGAAGGAAGGCATCGATGCAGCGCTCGACATCCGCCGTATCGGCCCAGGGCACCAGCACGAAGACGTCATCCGGCCGGAGGAAGCGCACCACAGAGACGGCGAGTTCGAGGTCTTCCGAGAGCAGCGCCTGCCGGGTCTCGGCATCCGCCTCCGGCTCTGGGCGGCGCAGGTAGCTCGTACCGATCACCCGCAGGCCGAGTTCGCTCGCGCTGTTGTTCTCGTAAAACCGTGCGATGTCCTCCTCGAAGCCAACGAGATGGATGCGGCTGACCGAGGCCGAGGCCGGCGTTACGGCGCGGCGCACCAGGCCGACCATGGTGGCGCGTACGATCAGCATCGCCGGCAGGCCGGCCACGAAGAACACCACCGAGACCACGCGGGAAAAGTCGTTGGTGGTCTTGGTCGCGAAGCCGATCACCAGGGCGGTCGCCCAGGCCATCAGCCACAGGGTCGCTATCCGCCGCGGATGGGCCGATTGCGAGAGGTAGTTGTCAATGCTGTATTCCTCGCGCACGAGGTTGGTGACGAGCACGATGGTGCCGACCAGCGCACCGAGTTGCAGGCTCAGGCTCTGCTTCAGCGGCAGCAGCTGACTCGTAAAGGCGTAGTAGTAGGCGACCTCGATCGCGAGACCGAGGGCCACGATCGCCAGCAGATCCGCAAGGGCCAAGGCGGCCGAGATCGACAGGCGGAAGGCGGCGCGCCGGCGGCGGGGCATCAGCGCCGTCCAGACAGCGCGGCTGCTCTCGCCCTCCTTCGGGAGGCTGCGGAACGGTCCGGTAAGTCGGTCCTGGTACATCGAGCTCGCGTTGTTTCGCGGTGAACCGGGCAAATGTCCCGAAACGAGACGTTTGGCGCCGCGCATCCGGGATCTGCCACGATCAGAGCAATCTCCGAGCCCCCTAGGTGGCCCGTCGCTGCCAAAGCGCGGCCCGCCAAAAGCGGACCATCACGCACGCGTCACTGCGACCAGGGCCGCCCACCCCGGTCGCCCTTCGATCCGAGCCCCATGCACCGAAACCGCCCTGTAGCGCGGCCGTGCGTGCCCGCTGCCTCGCAGCTGCGCTGCGGGCATCGGTCGATGGTGCCGGGACTCGGACAAAGGTCGAGAAACGTTGATTAAAAATACATCAGGTCACGCGACGCACAGACAGAAACTGTGCGGCCAAGCTTGCGTGAAGAATACTTAGACACCGCTGGTGGAGGCTGGGGTTGCCGCAGCCCTCGCTTCACGCCTTCAGGACCGACCGCGGTTCGCGTCCTGGGATGTCGACGAGCCGGCGGCTCGCGTTGGCTCGCCGGCTCGATCGCCGTTCAGGCCACCGCAACGCTGCGCGTCGCCGAACCCTCGACAGCCTCGAAACCCTCGAATTGCGGGTGCCCGAGATAGAGCGGCTTGGTACCCGGGACGCGCCCATGGGCTTTGCGGAACTGCTCGGAGCGCGTCCAGGTCTCGAAATCCGCCTTGGAGCGCCAGATGGTGTGCGAGGCGTACAGCACGTGATCGTCTGCCTCCGGCCCGCGCAGCAGGTGAAATTCGACGAAACCGTCCATTTCTTTCAGGTGGCTGTCGCGACCGAGCCAGACCTGCTCGAAGTCCTGGGTGGCATCTTTGACCACTTTGAAGCGGTTCATGGCGATGAACATGCGGTTTTCCTCGGGCAGTTCGGCTTTCGTCCCAGGTTGTGGATCGCAATAGGCCGCAGTCACAACTCCAGAATGATTCCAATAAGTCTGGGGCCGTGTGGGCGTTATGCGGTGACGCAGGGGCCAGTACGGCGGATCAGCTGTTTGTGTACATTATTCAAGGGTTGCATTTTACAATGCGATCTATGATGAAGCTAAGCTGCGGCAATCGACCGCGACAGGCCTGGATTTCGTTGCCATCGGCGGCTGCTCCGCATCCGGTCCCCTAGGGATCGAGCCGTCCTGGCAACACCGAATCCGGTTGAATGCAAAAGAGGGAGAACGGCCGGCAACGTCCGGTCATTGGGCAATCCGCCCGCAGGTTCATGTGTTGCCCTCGAAGGTCCTCGAGATGCGCACCACCCTTTCGGCAGGACCGGTTTGATCGAAGATGCCAAAACAGACCACGGACGTCGATCGCCTCGTCGGCTTACGGATCACGGCGCTGCGGAAGGCGAGGGGTCTCAGCCAGACGGCGCTCGGGACAGCCGTCGGCGTGACCTTCCAGCAGGTCCAGAAATACGAAAAGGGGCAGAACCGCGTCGGCGCCGGCCGCCTGCGCGAGATCGCGCGCCTGCTTGAAGTGCCGGTCTCCGCCTTCTTCGAGGATGACGACGTGTCCGGCGAGGTCGAGGGCCGCTCGCACGATGTGTTCGGTTTCCTCTCCGCGCAGGGCGCGATCGAGGTGCTGCGCGCCTATGCGTCGATCGAGGATGACGACCTGCGCCGCGACCTGCTCGCGCTGGTGCGCACGGCTGCGCGCATGGACAAGAAGGCCAAACCCGAAGAGATGAACGTCGGCGCCTGAGGCCGCGCCGGGGTAGACGCTCAGCGCGTCTGCCCCGCGATCAGGTGAAAGAAGCTGCCGCTGACCCGGCCGCAGCGGTGCCCGGCACAGCCGAGCGAGACACCTTCCGCATCGGTCACGCGTGCCAGGGCATGCTCTGGGTCGGGCGGTTGGGTCAGCTCGGCGGCGTAGTGGAATTCGTGGCCGACGAGCCGGGCGCCGGCGCGCCCGAGCATCCCGTCCCCGAGCAGGGTGGCGACGCGGTAGCCCAGATGCAGCTTGCGCGCCTTGTAAGAAGTCGCGACGGGCAGCAGTTCGGCCATGGCGTGCCTCGTGCCGTCCGCGTCCTCCAGGCTCTGCCCGAGCACCATGTAGCCGCCGCACTCGCCATGCACCGGACGGGTCTGCGCAAAGGCGCGCAGGCCTTCGAGAAAGCGCGTCGCCGCCGCGATCCGGCCGGCATGCAGCTCGGGATATCCGCCAGGCAACCAGCAGCTGTCGCACTCCGCCGGCGGCCCCTCATTCGCAAGAGGCGAGAACGGCACGAGTTCGGCGCCCGCCGTGCGCCAGCCGGCGACGAGGTGCGGATAGAGGAACGAGAACGCGGCGTCCTTCGCCACTGCGATCCGCTGGCCCGGCGGAGAGGGCAGGGTACCCGCTGCCTCCGGCACACGGCCGCCCGCGGCCGCGAGGATCGCGTCGAGGTCGAGGGCGGACTCGCCGAGATCGGCCAGCTTTTCGAGGCGCTGCAGCAGATCGGCGGTCTCGCCGGCCTGGACGAGGCCAAGATGCCGTTCCGGCAGGATCAACCCGGCATCGCGCATCAGCACGCCGAGCACGGGAATGCCGATGCGGGCGAGCCCCGCCTCCACCAGCCTACGATGGCGCGGGCTCGCGACCTTGTTGAGCACCACGCCGGCGACGCGGATGCGCGGATCGTAATGCGCGCAGCCGAGCGCCACCGCTGCTGCCGATTGGGCCGCGCCAGATACGTCGAGCACGAGTAGCACCGGCCAGCCATAGCGCGCGGCGATGTCGGCATTGGCGCCGGTGCGGCCCTCTCCGGCAACGATGCCGTCATGCAGCCCCATCGAGCCCTCGGCGACGACGAGGTCGGCATCCCGGCCAGCGAGCGCTGCCGCGGTGTCGAGCAGCACATCCGGCATCGCGAAGCTGTCGAGGTTGATACTGGGATGACCGGTCGCCGCTTCGTGAAAGGCCGGATCGATGTAGTCCGGCCCGCATTTCGCACCGCGCACCGCGACGCCGCGACGGCGCAGCGCCGTCAGCAGCGCCAGCGTCACCGTGGTCTTGCCGGAGCTCGACCGCGGTGCCGCGATGACGAGCCCGCGCGCGCTCAAGCCTCGTCTCCCTTCGCACTGCTGCCGAAGCCGGGCCGGAAACGACGGTCGTAGCCAGTCGAATAGAGCGCGGATTCCGAGAAATCCTCGGGCTTCAACGCAGGGCCGACGAGGATCAGCGCCGTCCGCTCCAGCTTGGCTTCCGCTACCGATCCGGCGATCGTCGCAAGCGTTCCAGTCAGGATCTGCTCGTCTGGCCATGTCGCGCGAAACACCACGGCCGCCGGACACTCGGCGCCGTAGAACGGGATCAGTTCGGGCACGAGTTGATCGACGACGTGGATCGAGAGATGCAGCGCCAGCGTCGCGCCAGTGGCAGCGAAGGCGGCCAGTGTCTCGCGCTCGGGCATGGCACTGGCGCGTCCCGAGGTTCGGGTGAGCACGACGGATTGGGTGAGTCCGGGCACGGTCAGCTCCCGCCGCAGCAAAGCTGCCGCCGCCGCGAACGAGGGCACGCCGGGCGTCACCGTATAGGGGACCGCAAGGGCATCGAGCCGGCGAGTCTGCTCGGCCAATGCGCTCCAGACCGAGAGGTCGCCGGAATGCAGGCGTACGACGTCAAGTCCGGCCTCATGGGCCGCTGCCATCTCGGCGATGATCGCATCGAGATCGAGTGGCGCGGTGTCGATGATCCGCGCGCCCGTAGGGCACCAGGACAGGATCTCGGGCGCCACCAGGGAGCCGGCATACAGGCAGACCGGGCAGGCGGCGATGAGATCCCGCCCCCGCACCGTGACGAGATCGGCCGCACCGGGCCCGGCTCCAACGAAATGGACAGTCATGAGAGCCTGATCATCGGGCGCAGGTGATGTGAGCGCACCGCGACACACCAACCCCACATTCCTCATGCTGAGGTGCTCGCGAAGCGCCTCAGCATGAGAAGCGTTGGGGTTGCAGGTCACGGCAATTTCGATGTGCTCTAGGCGGAAACCGTCGCGAGCGCGAGGGTCGCACCGGCGCTGGCGATGCGGGGCAGGATCAGCACGCCGCCTGCACCGGCGCCGGCCAAGGCCGCCGCTTCCGCGAGCGAGCCGATGCCGCGCTCTGCCTCCATCCGCGCCGAGCGGGTCGGCACATCGGCGTCCACCGCGCGCAAAGCCTCCGCTGCGAGACCGATCGTCGCGCAGCCAAGCGTGTGGGCCGCGGCGTGAAAGGCGGCTTCGTCGGCGCGGTCTTCCGCGGTGGCGAGTGCACGCAGCCGGCTCGAGGCGTGACCGCAGGCTGCAAGCCCACGCCCGACCAACGTGACGATCTCTTCTGCCTGCGTGGCATGCCGAAACCCGACGCCGGCAACGATGTCGCGCGATGGCCGGCTCACGGCTTGGTCCAGATCCACTGCGTCACCGGCATCGCCTGCCGCCATCCGGTGAGGCCGCCGACCGGCGAAGCCTTGGCGACCGAGAGGCGGCGTAGGTCACCGCCCGTCTCGGCGAAGGCCGCGAGCAACACGGCTTCGCTTTCGAGCGTGACCGCGTTGGCGACGAGGCGTCCGCCGCTGCGCAGCGCCTCGCGGCCGGCGGCAAGGATGCCGGGATGTGAGACGCCGCCGCCGACGAAGACCGCATCCGGTGGCTGAAGGCCGGCGAAGGCGGCCGGTGCCTCTCCTTCGACGACGCTCACGCGCTCCGGCACACCGAGGCTGCTGGCATTGCGAACGATCCTTTCGGCCCTGTCGGGTCGCGCCTCGACCGCCAGCGAACGGTTGGACGGATGGCGCAGGCACCATTCGATCGAGATCGAGCCGGCGCCGGCCCCGACATCCCAGAGCAGTTTTCCTGCGAAAGGCCGCAGCGCTGCGAGCGTCACAGCCCGGATCTCGGCCTTGGTGAGCTGCCCATCGCTCTCGAACCAGCCATCGTCGAGCCCGGTCGCCAGCGGCAGCACCCGCGCGCCGGGCTCGGCCACAACCTCGATCGCGAGCGTGTTGAGCGGGTCGATGGCTTGGTGATGGAAGCCAGCGGCCTCAGCGGAAACGATTCGTTCGCGCGGGCCGCCCATGGCTTCGAGCACGGTGAGCCGGGATCGCGAGAACCCCCGTTCGACGAGCAGCGAGGCTACGGCAGCCGGCGTGCTGCCGTCCCAGGACAGCACCAGAACTTTCGCTCCCGGTTGGAGCGCGGGGATGACGCGGGTGAGGGCGCGGCCATGCAGCGTCAGGCATGCGGTTTCCGCCAGCGGCCAGCCGAGGCGCGCGGCAGCAAGGCTGAACGCCGAGGGTTGCGGATAGGCGCGGATCTCGGCTGGCGGCACCAGTCGGGCGATCTCCGCGCCGATGCCGTAGTGAAACGGGTCTCCGGTCGCGAGCAGGCAGGTCGGCCGGCCGCGCCGAGCAAGGATTTTTGGATAGGCCTCGCCGATCGGGCTCGGCCAAACGTACGTCTCGGCGGCGAGCGGGGCCGCCAGCGCGAGATGTCGCCGGCCACCCCAGACGACCTCTGCCGTATCGAGCGCGGCCGAGGCTGCGGGCGAGAGCCCGTCGCGGCCATCCTCGCCGATGCCGACGATGGTCAGCCAGGGCCGCGCTTCCTGCGGGACGGATGGCTCAGTCATCGAAGGGGCAGCGGCTGCTAGCGGACATGAAAAAACCGGGGTCGTGGAACGACCCCGGTTACGCGTCGCGGTTGGAATTGGCGAGTCGGCGCCGGCCGAGTTAACCGATCGCGGGCTTCGCCGTCAGCGACGAGGCAGCGCTCGGCGCTTCCTGCATCGGCCGGCCGAGATAGGCCCGGCGCGCTGGCTTGAGGACGAACCAGGCGAGCGCCGCGGTCACGAGGTCGAGTCCGATCGCGATGCAGAACACCGGCACCCAGCTCTCTGCGGAGTCATGGATCATCGCCGCGAACGGGCCGCCAAGCAGCGAGCCGACGCCCTGCGCCATGTACAGGAAGCCGTAATTCGTCGTGGCGTGCTTGGTGCCGAACGTGTCGGTCAGGGTCGAGGGGAACAGCGAGAAGATCTCGCCCCAGGCGAAGAAGACCACGCCCGAGAGCAGCGCGAAGGCATAGGCGTTCTCGCGGTAGACCAGCAGCAGGGCAATGGCGCAGGCCTCCAGGGCGAAGGCGATCGCCATGGTGTTCTCGCGGCCGATGTTATCGGACACCCAGCCGAAGAACGGTCGCGTCAGGCCGTTGGTGATGCGATCGAAGGTGAGCGCGAAGGGCAGAGCGGCGAAGCCGAAGACGAGGGCGTCGGCAACACCAAACTCTTTGGCGAAGGCCGCGAACTGGGCGACGACCATGAGGCCCCCCGTCGACATCATCGCCATCATCGCGAACATCAGCCAGAACAGCGGCGTCTTCAGCATTGGCCCCGGAGCGACGTCCTTGGCGGCGCTGGCAACCTTCTCAGCCGGGATTTCGGGCGTCTCGCCGGGCTTCGGCTGGCGCAGGCCGAGGGCCGCAACGAAGCCGACCACACCGAGGATCGCTCCGAACACGAGCAGCGTGTGGCGGTAGCCAGAGGCGGCGATCATGTCGGTGATCGGGAAGGTGGTGGCGATCGCGCCCATGCCGTATCCAGCGGCCACGACGCCGGCGGCGAAGCCGCGGCGCTCGGGGAACCAGCGCACCATCAGGCCGATGATGCCGACATAGACGATGCCGGTGCCGAGACCGCAGAGCACACCGTAGGTGGCATAAAGCCCGTAGAGGGAGTCGATCTGCGAAGCAGCGGCCCAACCCGCGCCGCTGAGCGCCGCGCCTAATGCGATCATGCCCTTGGCACTGAACCGGTCGATCAGCCAGCCCTGGGCCGGCGAGAAAAAGGTCTGCAGGACGATCAGGACGGTGAAGGTGACCTGGACCGCTGGAAGCCCAGCACCGGTCGTCGCTTGGAAGGGTTTGACGAAGAGCGTCCAGACATATTGCGGGCTCGAGATCGTCATCATGACGAGAAGCCCGAGCGCGAGCTGGATCCACCGTGTACTGTTACTTGTTGTCATCATTCTCTCCTGACGAAGAATGATCAGCAAGGGTTATGCCAGCGCGGCGTCTCGGTCAGGCAAACCTTCCTTATCATGTATTATTAAGCCGACCGCGGGTCTGACGCGCAAGCGGCTGCACGTCTGGTGCGCAAAATTATTCCGGCTCAGCGTCGCGCCGAGACCAGCCAGCAGGCAGCTCCGAGCCGCACGGCGCCGTCGTGGACCCGGGCTTCCAACGTGTCTGCGACGATTTCCCGTGCCCGTTCGCGCAGGGCTGGATCACGGTCGCGCAGGAGGCGCGCCACCGGACCAAGGTTGATCACGATATCGGTCGCTGCCTGCACAGCGCCTCTTGCCGGCCCGTCTACGGAACGGCTGAGGGTCAAGAGCCGGTCGATAGGCTCGCAGGCGATGTCTTGAAATCCCGCCTGCCCGAGGAGCGGCGACAGGGTGCGCGGATCTGCGAAGCGGAACGGGCCCGGTGCGTCCGTGGGCATCGCCTCGTAATCCGGCACAAGAGGAAGGACGACGTCGCGGGGCACCTGCACCCAGGGATTCTCCGCCAGGGCTCGCCAACACAGGAAAGTCAGCCGGCCGCCGGGAGCCAAGGCCCGGCAGATATTGGCGAAGGCAGTCACGGAGTCGTCGAAGAACATCACGCCGAAGCGTGACAGGGCATGCTCGAACGTACCCTGTCCGAAGTCGTTACTTTGAGCGTCCGCCTCGATCCACTCGATCGGCGCCGTCGTCGCGGGTTCGGCGGCAGCTCGCTGCCGGCCCACAGTGAGGAGCGGTTTCGAGAGGTCGGCGGCAACCACTCGGCCGCTCGCGCCCACCTGCCGCGCGGCATGCAGAGCGGTCTGCCCTGCGCCGCAGCCGATATCGAGCACCCCGTTCCCCGGGCGCAAGCCCGCCTGCATGAAGAGCGCTTCGGTGAGCGGTGCGAAGACCGCGTCGAGAGTGGAATGGCTGGCCGCCCAACGCTGGCCGACATCGCCGTTCCAGTACTCGGCTTGATCACGGTTCGCTTCCGTCACCGATTTCACCCTCGCCGCTACAGTCCAGCGGCGCCGCCGTCCGAGCGTGGATCGTGCGTCGCCTCGATCCGGCCGTCGCGCGGATGGCGGATCAGCATGCCGGCATGGCCGAGCGTGTCCATATAGGCGCCGCCGACCTCCTCGATGTCGTGGCCCATGGTGCGCAGGGCCGCGATGCAGCCGGGATCGAACCGATCCTCGACCTTCACGCTGAGAGATTCGGCGCCCCAGGTGCGGCCGAAGAGCAGGCGAGGCGCATCGACCGCATCGGCCGGTGCCATGCCGTAATCCGCATATCGCGAAAAGATCTGCGCCTGGAATTGCGGCTGCCCGTCGCCGCCCATGCTGCCGTAGGGCATGACGCGGCCGTCGTCGAAGGCCGCGATGGCCGGGATGAGGGTGTGGAACGGGCGCCGGCCCGGCTCCAGCGGGTTCACGGCGCTCGGATCGAGCGAGAAGGACATGCCGCGGTTCTGCCAGCAGATGCCGGTGGCCGGCAGCACCGTGCCCGAGCCGTATTCCCAATAGACCGATTGGATGAACGACACGGCCATGCCGCTGGCATCGATGGCGCCCATCCAGACGGTGTCGCCGTCACCGGGCTTCTTGAACGGGAAGGCGGCAGCGCGGTCCATGCTGATCGCGGCGGCCTCGCGAGCGAGGCGATCGGGCGTGAGGAACGTGGCTGGATCAACCTTCAGCCGGTCGAAATCCGTGACGACGCCGTCGCGCACCGTGAAGGCGCGTTTCGTTGACTCGATCAGCGCGTGATACCACGCCGTGCTCTCCGGCGACTTCACGTCGAGCCGGTCGAGAATGCCGAGGATCATCAGCGCCGCGAGGCCCTGCGTCGGTGGCGGGAAGTTGTAAATCGTGGCTCCCCGGCGTCTCAGCGAAAGTGCCGCCCGCTCCTTAGCCGCGTAGGCTTCGAGATCGGCACGTGTGACGGGTGCGCCGAGCCGCTCCAGATCCGCGGCAATCTCACGGCCGATGTCGCCGCGATAAAAGTCGTCGAGTCCGGCATGGGCAAGCTGTTCGAGCGTAGCAGCGAGCCTCGGCTGGCGCCGATTGCTGCCGGCCTTGAACGGCTTTCCACCGTCGAGATAGGTCGCGGCGAAATGCGGGGCGTCGTGGAGCGTGTCGAGCTCCTTCGGCACGTAGCGCTCCTCCGAGGGCGAGACCGGGCAGCCCTCCTTCGCGTGCCGTATGGCGTCGGCGAGAAGCGTCTCCAGCGGCAGCCGCCCTCCGAGAGCGCGGGCGAGGTCGAGACCGAGGCGCCAGCCGCCGATGGTGCCGGCGACCGTGATCGCAGCATCGGGCCCGCGTGAGGGCAGTGTGTCGTAACCCTTCTCGCGGTAGCGCTGGATCGTGGCGAGACGTCCCGCCGGGCCGCAGGCCTCGATGCCGCGCACCCGGCCGCCGGGCTCCCGGACCAGCCAGAATCCGTCACCGCCGATGCCATTCATGTGCGGGTAGACCACTGCGATGGTCGCGGCCATGGCCACCATCGCCTCGATGGCGTTGCCGCCCTGGGCGAGCACAATCTGCCCGGCCTCCGCGGCGAGACGATGGGGCGCTGCGACGGCGGCGGAGGAAAACACGGGCGTTTCAGGCATCGGAGGCTTCGATTCCGAGATGTCAGTTGTGACATCGGTTGAGGTTGACGCGGGATCAGGACCACGCAGCCGCGCTCAGGGCAAGCCAGACGATGACGATGATCCGCTGAGTTCTTAAGTCTGAGCAGGAAAGTGTCTGAGCGGGGGTGCCGGATGGCCGAAGGGATCACTTTCTCGGTCGAGGGCTTCGAGCACGTGGATGGACGTCTCGTAGCCATCACGCGCCAGCGCGCGAGAGGTCAGTCCGAGGCGCTCCTCCAGGCTGAGGCACTTGCGCGCAGGCTTCCTGGCGCGGCTGCCTTCGCGCTGCGGGTGAATAGGGATGGCAGCGAGGTTCGCACCATCCTGGGGGCGTTCGGCGACGTGCCGGACGACATCATCGATGGCCTTGCAGGCGGCTAGCCGAGCCGTTTTGGATCAGGTTTCGGAAATTCGCTGCGCCTTTGTGGGGTCGCGGGTCGCTGTGGCGAAAAGGAAACTGCGCCGGTCCAGCTCCGGTGAGATGATGTATTCGCGAATCGGCGAGACCTTCCAACATGAGACACAATGAGCGGACGCTTCTTCGGGAGCGCGTGAGAATACTTGTCTTGACGCATGCCCTGGAAGCAACGCTCAGTCGTCTCGTGACGCTCGGCGGCTCAAACGCGGAAGACGAGCTGAATCAGCTCGAACATCGTATTGCTGCAGCCAGCCGAACATTGGGAACGATGCCCGGTGACATGGCGCTGACCACGATGGTTGCCGTTGAAGATGCGGTCGCGATCATCCGCGGTGCGTTTGACCGCACGCATGACCGCTTGGAAGGCACGCTTGCCGCTTCAGCGATCGCTGCCTGAGTATCCTGCCTAGCTAAGCGGCACGTCCTGCCCGCCGCGGCGGCAGAATGCCGCGAATGAGTATTTTGTATAAATTTTTTCTTCTCCAGTTGCCAAATTTGGTTTGTGTCTATCCTGTGGCGACAGCCTAGCTCGGGTGTGGCGATCCGCGCGCGAGCGGCTGACGACGCAAATGGCCCGTGAGTGGCCAGCGCCTTGGAGAGACCAACCCATGACGACCCGCACTGCGGAGGCCGGCGGTATACCCGTTGCTGCCCCGAGCTGGCTTTCACGCGAACATACCGTTGCTAAAGCCGGCTTCAACCGATGGCTCGTGCCGCCTGCGGCGCTGGCGATCCACCTCTGTATCGGCATGGCCTACGGCCTGTCGGTGTTCTGGCTGCCGCTGTCCCGCGCACTGAGCGTCGGCCAGCCAGCCGCGAAGTCCTGTCCGAACATGAGCGTCTTCACGGCGCTGTTCACGACCACCTGTGACTGGCGAGTCAGCGACCTCGTCATCGTCTTCTCCATCGGCATCGTGGTGCTCGGCATCTCGGCCGCGATCTTTGGCGGCTGGCTCGAGCGGGCCGGCCCGCGCAAGGCGGGTATCGCTGCTGCGCTCTGCTGGGGCGGGGGCTTCCTCATCGGCTCGTTCGGCGTGTTCATTCATCAGCTCTGGCTGATCTGGCTGGGCATGGGCCTTATCGGCGGCATCGGCCTCGGTCTCGGCTACATCTCGCCGGTCTCGACGCTCATCAAATGGTTCCCCGACCGGCGCGGCATGGCCACCGGCATGGCGATCATGGGCTTCGGCGGCGGCGCGATGATCGGTTCGCCCCTCGCCGATATGCTCATCAACACGTTCAAGTCGTCGACCAGTGTCGGCGTCTGGGAGACGCTGGCCGTCATGGGCATCGGCTACCTCGTGTTCATGCTCGGCGGCGCCTTCGGCTACCGGGTCCCGCCGGCCGGCTGGTATCCCGCAGGCTGGACGCCGCCGGCTGCCAAGACCGGCATCACGACGGGTCACGTGCATCTCAACAACGCGCACAAGACCCCGCAATTCTGGCTGCTCTGGCTGGTGCTCTGCCTCAACGTCTCCGCCGGTATCGGCGTGCTCGCACTCGCCTCGCCGATGCTGCAGGAGATCTTCGGCGGCCAACTGATCAACCAGCCTGACGTTGGTTTCTCGGCGCTCGACGCGGCCGGCAAAACGCAGGTCGCCGCTATCGCGGCCGGCTTCGTCGGTCTTCTCTCGCTCGCGAACATCCTGGGCCGCTTCTTCTGGGCCTCGATGTCGGACAAGCTCGGCCGTAAGCTGACCTACGCGATCTTCTTCGGCCTCGGCATTGCCCTCTATGCCGGCGCTCCCTGGGCGGCGGGTCTCGGCTCCACCGTTCTGTTCGTCGTGTTCTTCTGCGTGATCCTGTCGATGTATGGCGGCGGCTTCGCCACCATCCCGGCCTATCTCGCGGACGTCTTCGGCACCCAGTTCGTCGGCGCCATCCATGGCCGGCTGCTCACCGCCTGGTCGACCGCAGGCGTCGTCGGCCCGGTGCTGGTCACCTTTATCCGCCAGCAGCAGGTCGATGCCGGGCTGCAGGGCCTCCAGCTCTACAGCCGCACCATGTACGTGCTCGCTGGCTTCCTCGCCGTCGGTTTCATCTGCAACCTCCTCGTCCGGCCCCTCGCAGCGAAGTGGTTCATGAGCGACGCCGAAGTGAAGGCGCTGGACCGGGGGAGCGTGATGACGGCCCGGACCACCGGCAACTCCGCGATCGGCGGCGGCGGTCTCTCCATCATGGCAATCGCCGCCTGGGCTGTGGTTGGCATCCCCATCGCCTGGGGCATCTTCAAGACGCTCTCCAAGGCGGCGATCCTGCTGCACTAACAAAGAAAATTGGGCGGCCTCCAACGAGGCCGCCCTTTCCATATGAGCCAATTGAAATGCGCCGGGTCAGACGGCATATCCCCCGCGGAATTTCGACGTGGGAGACAGACCTTTGAGCGAGACGGATACCGTCAACGCGAATGTGGAGCGGCATGAGTTCGGTGCGGAGGTTGGGCGGCTGCTCGATCTCGTGGTTCATGCCCTCTACTCGGATCGCGAGATCTTCTTGCGTGAGCTCGTTGCCAACGCGGCCGACGCAACCGATCGCCGCCGCTTCGAGGCGCTGACCAATGAAGCCCTCGCACTGCCGGCGGATGCCAAGATTCGCATCGCCCCCGACAAGGACGCGAAGACGCTGACGATCTCGGATTCTGGGATCGGCATGTCGAAAGAGGATCTCGCCAAGAATCTTGGCACCATCGCACGCTCCGGCACGCGCGCCTTCTCGCAGGCACTTGGCGACGCCAAGCCCGCCGAAGGCTCCGAGGACAACCGCCCGAGCCTGATCGGCCAGTTCGGCGTCGGCTTCTACTCGGCCTTCATGGTGGCCGACCGTGTCACCGTCACCTCGCGCCAGGCTGGCACCGACGAGGCATGGCGCTGGGCCTCCGATGGGCAGGGCAGCTACACCATCGAGAAGGCCGAGCGCGATCAGGCCGGCACGGACATCGTGCTCGCCCTCAAGGACGACGCTGGCGAGTACTTGGAGAGCTACCGTCTCGACCACGTCGTGAAGAAGTGGGCCGACAACATCGCCGTGCCGATCGTCATCGTCGGCGAGGAGGGCAAGGAAGAGGCGGCCAACCAGGGTACTGCGCTGTGGCGGAAGTCCAAGTCCGAGATCACGGACGAACAGTACAAGGAGTTCTACCGGACGGTCAGCCACAACTTCGACGAGCCCTGGGCCACGCTGCACTGGCGGGCCGAGGGCGCGCTGGAATTCTCGGGCCTGCTCTTCGTGCCGGGCATGAAGCCGTTCATGCCTGTGGAGGACGACCGCCGCTCCAAGGTCCGTCTACACGTCCGGCGCATGTTCATCACCGACGAGGCCGAGCTGCTGCCGAACTGGCTGCGCTTCGTGGCAGGTGTGGTCGACACCGACGATCTGCCGCTGAACGTCTCGCGCGAGATGCTGCAATCGACCCCGGCCCTCCAGAAGATCCGCCGTGCCGTGACGACCCGCGTGATCAACGAGCTGTCCAACCGCTCGAAGAACGCCGAGAAGCAGGACGAGTACCTCAAGTTCTTCGAGAACTTCGGTCCGGTCCTCAAGGAAGGCATCTACGAGGATTTCGAGCGCCGCTCTGAGATTGCTCCGCTGCTGCGCTTCCGTTCGACCACGCAGGAAGGCTGGACGACGCTTGCCGACTACGTCTCGCGGATGAAGCCGGAGCAGGAGGCGATCTACTATCTCGTCGCCGACGACGCCGAGGCCGCGAAGAAGTCGCCGCAGCTCGAGGGCTTCGCTGCCCGGGGCGTCGAGGTGCTGCTGCTCTCGGACCATGTCGACGCCTTCTGGCCGGAGCAGCTCGGCAAGTTCGAGGAGAAGAACCTTCGCTCGGTGACGCAAGCTTCGGCCGACCTTGCCAAGCTGAAGCCGGAGGGCGAAGACGCCGATACGCCAGAGGCCGATAAGCTCGTTGCCGCACTGAAGCTCGCCCTGGAGAAGGACGTCTCCGAAGTGCGCACCACCGACCGTTTGGTCGACAGCGCCGTGGTGTTGGCCTCGTCCGGCATGGGTCCCGATCTGCAGATGCAGCGCCTGATGCGCCGCGCCGGCCGCGGCTTCGGAGGCGGCATGCCGGTGCTGGAGATCAACCCGCGCCATCCGCTGATCCAGGCGCTCAGTGCCCGGGCGGAGGCCGGCGAGGACATCACCGAGTCGGCTGGCACGCTGCTCGACCTCGCCCGAATCCAGGACGGCGACACGCCGCGTGACCCGATCGGCTTCGCCCGCGCCGTC
This sequence comes from Methylobacterium gnaphalii, assembly GCF_007992215.1. Classification (GTDB taxonomy): domain Bacteria; phylum Pseudomonadota; class Alphaproteobacteria; order Rhizobiales; family Beijerinckiaceae; genus Methylobacterium; species Methylobacterium gnaphalii. Next base: position 55,642 of record NZ_BJZV01000008.1, read on the forward strand.
GCGGCGGCGTTGGCGGGGACGGAGAAGGCGGCGGGATGAACGAACACGGCGGCCCGTTGACAGCCGGGCCGCCGCCGAGAGAGGTGAGGGCAATGGCCTCCGATGCATTGCCCGAACCGACTTCCTCCCACCGAGACGGTCCGATCGCGCTGGCTATTGCTGCCATCGTGTTCGCAACGGTTGCGATTGGCGCGCTGGTGCAGGGAGCACCGCGTGAGCCGGCACTGGCTACGGTGGTGTTTCCTGACAGCGATCCGACCTGCGCCGAGTGGAGCGACGGCTGCCGCGCCTGCATGCGCACGCCGGACGGTTCCGTCTGCTCGACTCCGGGCATCGCCTGCACGGCCGGCCAACAGGAATGCCTGCGCCGCAAGACGCCGTGAGCGTACCGCTCCTCCGCTTCGCCCCGAGCCCCAACGGCCGCCTTCACTTCGGCCACGCCTATTCCGCCTTGCTCAACGATGATGTCGCGCGGCGGCTAGGCGGCCGCTGCCTGCTGCGGATTGAGGACATCGATCCGGGCCGCTCCCGTCCTGAACTGATCGGCGCAATCGAGGAGGATCTGGCCTGGCTCGGGCTTACCTACGAACGGCCCATGCGGCGCCAGTCGGAGCATATGGGCGTCTATCGCCGGGCGCTCGATCAATTGATCGAACGACGCCTCGTCTATCCCTGTTTCTGCTCCCGTGGGACGATCCGGGCGCGCGTTGCGCAAATGCAGGCGGCTGGCACGCGCATCATTGTCGATCCCGACGGCACCCCGATCTACCCCGGCACTTGCCGTACCATGTCGGATGAGCAGTCAGCGCAGCTTCGTTCACGAGGCGCGCCGCATACTTGGCGGCTCGACATGGCCCGCGCGCTCGATGTGGCGCCGTATCCTTTCGGTTTCCGGTGTTTCGAGCCGGATGGCTCTGGAGCGGACGTTCCAGCCGATCCTTCGCGCTGGGGCGACGCCGTGATCGCCCGCCGAGATGTGCCGACGAGCTACCATCTCTCCGTCGTTCTCGACGACGACGCCCAAGGCATCAGCCACATCGTGCGCGGGGCCGATCTGCTCGCAGCAACCGATCTGCACGTTCTGTTGCAACGTCTGCTCGGCTTGCGCTCGCCAGCCTATCATCACCACCGGCTGATCATGGCGGAGGACGGCGAAAAGCTCGCCAAGTCGCGCGGATCGGAGACGCTCGGCGACCTGCGCGCGCGTGGTGTCACCTCGGCTGAAATCCGAGCCAAACTTGGGTTCTGAGTGACCTCGCTGCTGACACCCACCACCTCAGCATGAGGGACGCTGACGGTACCGCCCGCTGGAACACTCCAGTGTGCTCACCGCATGGCGTCGCGCTGTGCCATCGTCGTGGCGCTCTTCGACTTTTGCATCGTCGCCTCGATCTGGTCGCGTTGGCGCTTGAACTCAGCGAGCAGGCGTCCGTCGAGTTCGCGGCCGCGGGGCACGCGGATCTTCAACGGGTCAACGAAGTGGCCGTTGATAATCACCTCGTAGTGCAGGTGGGGGCCAGTGGAGAGGCCGGTCGTTCCCACGTATCCGATAACTTGACCCTGAGTGACGCGCACACCCTCTCTCATGCCGCGTGCGAAGCGCGACATGTGATTGTAGGTGGTGATGTAGCCGTTGATGTGCTGGATCTCGACGCGCTGACCGTAGCCTGATGACCAGTCGGCTTTGATCACGGTGCCATTGCCGGCGGCGAGGATCGGGGTGCCGATCGCGTTCGCCCAGTCGACTCCGGTATGGAGCTTGGCGTAGCCGAGCACTGGATGGCGGCGATAGCCGTAGCCCGAGCGCAGGATTCCGTCGGCGATCGGCTTGCGCATCAGGAACTTCTTCAACGAGCGGCCCTGCTCGTCGAGATAGTCCACCGACCCGTCGTCGGGCGACTGGAAACGATAGATCTTGCGAACGTCGCCGCCGAGATTGAGCGAGGCGTAGAGCAGTTCCGGCCGCTCGTTGGCGCTCGCGCCCGAATCTTCGTCGTAACTGTAGAACACGTCGAGGCTGTCGCCGGTCGAGATCCGGCGCTGGAAGTCGACGTCGTAGCTGAAGACCCGGACGATGTCTTCGAGCGCCGCTTTCGGAATTTCGTGCCGCGCGGCTGTCTCGTAGAGGCTCTGGTAGAGGCGCGGGCCAGAGCCAGTCTCTTCTTCGTCGTCATCTTCATCGGCCGTGTTGGCCTGGGGCAGCGGCTTGCCGGCCTGGACCTCGTCACTCGGTGGAGCCACAGAGACAAAGCTGCCGCGGTCGTTCATCGCAGCGATCGCCTCGACACCCTTCTCGCCGTAGAGCACCACGCGCGTGACGCGCCGACCATCACCAGGCTTCGGCCCGGGCGCGATCTGCACACGGAACTGCTGACCCTCGTTGAGGGCGGCCGTCTTGGTCTTGCCGCCCAGTGCCGTGACGATGCCGCGGATCGCATCGTCGTCCGCCAGACCGGTCGCCTTCAGGATTGCCTCGATCGTATCGCCGCGCTTGAGCGCGAGGTCACGTTCCTCCACGAGGGCCGTCTCGCCCGTCCTGAGTTCGACCTTGCTGAGACTGGTGACGTTCTCGGGGACCACGAGGACGTCGATGGACTTGAACGGGCTGGCATCTTTTCCGGCAATCCCGGCTGTGTCGAACCCGGCAGAGGCGGACCCCGGCTGCAGCGTGCGCGAGAGCATGATTTGCGGCGCGATCGGCAGCGCAGTGCGCCGGCCGGCCTCTGCGGTGAGGCGGCGGTCCTCCTCGACCTGAGCCGTAACGTCGTCGTCGGTGAGCGCCGGGGCGCTCGCATCCATCGGCAGGTCGCTGAGATCGCGCTTGATCACGCTGACCTCGGCACCGGGGCCATCCGCCGCTGCGCCGGGATCCGATGCGCGGTCCTGCGGCTCCTCCGAAGTGATCTTCATCGGATCGAACTTCGGCACGTCGGTGGCGAACACGCCCGTCTGCATCGACAAGGTGGTTGAGACGCGCACGAACGGCTTGACCTTGATGATCTCGCGGTCGCCGAGCCGCACCGTTACCGGCGTGCGGAAGGTCTGCTTGGCGGAGGCGATCATCAGGTTGCGCACGAGGCGGTCGCCCTTGTGCGCAACGCTGGCACCGTCCTCGCCGACCTCGCGCTGAGAAGAGAGGGTTACCTTCTCGGGAATTGCAGCAAAGGATGCGCCGCTCGTCAGCGAAACCCGGATTGCCGCGCCGAGCAGCGCTGCGCCAGTGATACCGGTGAGCGCGCTGGCGCAGAGCCACCGCACGTTGACGTCGCGCCGGTCGACCTGCGTCGCCTCGCCGCCAGCCATGTTGAGCGGCGGCTCGATGCCGCGCTCGAACAGACGCGAGGGCCGTCCTGTGGAGGGGCCGCGCGCCTCGCCGATCTTGAGCCGCTCGCGGGTCAACGGCGTACCATGGTCAAGGGTCTCGGGCTCCAGGACGGGAGGTCGCCCGATGCGGGGAAGCCGGTCCGGTGCGGGCACGGTCGTGCCGGGCGGATCGGCTCTCGGTTCGAGCGAGGGGCGTCACTCATCGTGTCGAGGCCCAGCGTGTCGAGATTGAGGCGCGGGGCAGCTTCGGAAGCGATCCGCACCGGTTCCTGACGGACGGTGCGACGGCTGCCGGACCGACGCCGTCTGCGCCACCATCTAGCATGGATGGCGTGCTCGGCGTCTACCATGTGCTGTCACTGCTCGGCGACACATCAGATCTTATGCGTTGCTTGGACTTTGGACTGTATTGACGGGCGAACGACCCTGCGCCTAGCTGATCCTGACGGTTCCCTCCGGGGATCAAAAGGGAACGCGGTGAGGGGCTTTAGGCCCGATACCGCGGCTGCCCCCGCAACTGTAAGCGGCGAGCCTTCCGCCACCTGTGTCACTGGGTTCCTCGACCCGGGAAGACGGATGGAAGGCAGCGACCCGCGAGCCAGGAGACCTGCCGTCAGTCGTGGTCACACGCGAAACACGCTGGGCGGGGTGCCCTGGTGGGTGTCGAAGCCTCCGGCTGTGCCCGTGTGGTGAGACCTCGTTCGCGGTGACGTGCCACTGCCGTCGCCCGAGGTCGCTTTCCTGTGTTGCATCTCAGTCCAAGAGCGCTCAAGCGCACGCTCTGGTCATGCGTAGCGTTTACGCTTCTCGACAGCCTACCGGCGTTCGCTCAGCAGACGATCACGCCCCTCGCGAATGCTGGCCCTGGGACGGCGGACACGCTCGAAGAAATCTCGGTCAGCGCGACAGGCGTGCCGACACCGATCTCGCAGACGGGATCGAGCGTCACGGTGCTCAGCGCGGAGACGCTGGAGCAGCAGCAGCGCCGTACGGTGTCGGACGCGCTCCAGCAGGTGCCCGGCCTCAACATCGTGCAGAATGGCGGTCCCGGCGGGCAGACCTCGGTCTTCATCCGCGGCGCGAACCCGAACCACACCAAGGTTCTGATCGACGGGATCGATGCGAGCGATCCATCCAACGCGAACGGCGCCATCGACTTTGCTCATCTGCTGACGGACGACCTCGCGCGCATCGAGGTGCTGCGCGGGCCGCAGAGCGGGCTCTACGGTGCCGACGCCATCGGCGGCGTCGTCTCTTTCACCACCAAGCGTGGCGAAGGGCCGACCAAGATCGCAGCCCGCGTCGAGGGAGGCTCCTACGGCACCTTCAACCAAAGCAGCCGCCTCAGCGGCTCGCAGGACGGATTCGACTACTCGGTCTCGGTGGCCCATTTCCGTGCGGCGGCGACGCCCGTTACGCCGCTCGACCTCGTGCCTCCTTCCGGGCTGCGCCGTCCGAACTACTACGACAACGAGACCGTCTCGGCGAAACTCGGCTACCAGGTGACGGATGAGTTTCGCATCAACTCGACCACTCGGTTCAGCAACGCGACGCTTCGCTTCAATACCGACGATTACAGCCTCTTTCCGGCCCCCGTTCAGTTCGGAACTCTTCGGAACCAGCAAGGTAACCAGCAGCTCTTTTCGCGCAACGAGGCCGAATGGACCCCGGTCGCGGGTTTTCGAAATGTCTTCGCCGTCAACTATTCGAATTTGTTCAACCGCAACACCGGCGACATCTACAATCCGCTGAGCATGCTTCCGACGGACAGCACCGGCGAGCGGCTGCGCTACGAGTATCGCGGCGACTATCTGCTTTCGCCCGGCAACCTGATCCTGTTCGGCGCGCAGCGTGACGAAGAGCGCCTATCCACCTTCGACCCGAACCCCTTCGGGACCGGCGAGTCGAAGGCGCGCAAGGGCAACACCGCGGGTTATATCGAGGCGCAGCTCACGCCCTTCGATCGCGCCGCCCTCGTCGCCAACCTGCGCCATGACGAGAACGACGCCTTCGGCCCCGCCACAACCTTCCGCGTGGCACCGAGCTATGTCCTGCCGTTTTCAGAAACCCGCCTTAAGGGCAGCGTCGGCAGCGGCTTCAAGACACCGACGCTGTATCAGCTCTACTTGAACATCCCGACGATCGGGCAGATTGCCAACCCAAATCTGCGGCCCGAGGAGAGCCTCGGCTACGATGCCGCCTTCGAGCAACCACTCGGCGAACGAGTGCTCGTCGGCGCGACTTACTACCATAACGACTATAGGAACCTGATCCAGACCGAGTTTCTGCCGGGCTTCCAGTACCGTTGGGTGAATGTCGGCCGGGCCGAATCCTACGGAGCGGAGGCGTTCGCCTCGGTCAAGTTCACGGACACTCTGTCGGGACGGCTCGACTACACGAATACTGTCACGAAGGACGAAGTGAGCAACCTCGAACTCCTGCGCCGACCGCGCCATAAGGGCAGCGCAACGGCGCTCTGGACGCCGATGCCCGGCCTGACGCTCAGCGGCACCCTCGTCGTGATCGGACCCTTCGTCGATGGCAACCGCGACTTTTCGGTGCCGCGCCTGAAGAACCCGGGCTTCACCACCATCAACCTCGCGGTGAACTACGACATCGACGAAACCGTGAGCGTCTTCGGACGGGTCGATAACCTGTTCGACCGCCGCTACGAGAACCCGACCGGGTATCTCGGACCGGGCCTCGCCGTGTATGGCGGTGTCCGCGTGAGCACGTTCTGAAACGATGCGAAGCCTGACCCTCCTTGCGACCCTGCTAGCGGCCTGCCTAGCTGCCCGCAGCGTTGCGGCTGGAGAACTGGCTCTGCCGGTGCACCCGGCGCGCGTCGTTTCGATGAATCTCTGCGCGGACGAGCTTGTCCTGCGCCTCGCCGATCGCGACCAGATCACCGGCGTCACCTGGCTCGCGCGCGATCCCCGCGGTTCGTCGGTGTTCGCCGAGGCGGTCGACGTGCCCCGGACGCGCGGCCTGTCCGAGGAGGTGCTCGCCCTGCATCCGGACCTCGTGATTGCCGGTGCCTTCACCACGCGGAGCGCCGTCGGCATGCTGACGCGCATCGGAATGCCCGTGCTCGAACTTGGTGTGCCCGGCGACTTCGACGGCGTTCGGGCTCAGATCCGAAAGGTCGCGCAGGCGCTCGGTCATCCCGATCGCGGGGAGGCCTTGGTCGCGGATCTCGACAGGGGGCTCGCCGAAGCCACCGTGGCACCTCGGCTGCTGCGCGCCCTGGTGATGCGGCCGAACGGCTTTACCGTCGCACCCGGCTCGCTTGGGGATGCCGTCATCCGCGCCGCCGGTCTCGTCAACGTCGCCGCAGAGATCGGTCGGGACCGCTTGGGCCAAGTGCCCCTCGAAGCAGCCGCCTTCGCAGAGGCGGATCTCATCGTCCTCGACGATGCCAGCACCGAAACGCCCTCGCTTGCCGACGCGCTGCTGCATCATCCCGTACTGGAGCGGCTTCGCCAGGAGGGGCGGACCGTGTCGATCCCGAACCGGCTCTGGAACTGTCCGGGGCCGCAGGTCGCGGAGGTGGTGAAGCGCCTTGCCGAGGCGGCAAGGGCGCGCACGGCAGGCTACCCTCTCCCGAAGACGGGCGAGCATTTCTTGCCTGCTGGCACCCTCCAATGAATGCGCCACTGTCGCCGCTCGTTCAGCGATCTCACCCCGGCCGGTGGCTCGTGCCGAGCCTGGCCCTTCTCGTCGCAATCCTCGTCATCGTCTCGATCTCCAGCGGGTATGCCGCTTTCGATGTGCCGGCCGCGGCCGCTGATTGGCTCGCGGGCCGCAACACCTTGCAGGCCCTCGTGTTCTGGGAGTTGCGCCTCCCACGGGCGCTGCTTGGTGCTCTGGTTGGCTTCAGCCTCGGTCTCACGGGGGCCGTGATGCAGGGCTATCTCCGCAACCCGCTCGCCGACCCCGGCATCCTCGGCATCTCCTCGGCTGCGGCACTCGGCGCGGTCATCGTATTTTACAGCGGCATGGCGGGTGCGCTCAGCCTCGCCCTGCCGCTTGGAGGGATCGCCGGCGCCGCCGGGGCGGCGCTTGCCATCAACCTGCTGGCGATGCGCGGGACCGGCACGCTCGGGCTCATCCTCGCGGGCGTCGGCCTGTCGAGCCTTGCCGGCGCGCTGACGGCGCTGGCGCTCAACTTCGCGCCGAACCCCTACGCGGCCCTCGAGATCGTCTTCTGGCTGATGGGTTCGCTCACGGACCGCAGCATGGACCATGTCTGGCTCTGCCTGCCGCTGATGGTGATCGGCTGGTTGATGATGCTCTCTACCAGCCGAGCCCTCGACGCGCTCTCGCTCGGTGAAGACACCGCCGCCAGCCTCGGCTTCGACCTCGTCTCAGTGAGGCTGCGCATCGTGACGGGGGCCGCGCTGACGGTCGGAAGCGGCGTCGCAGTGAGCGGTGCAATCGGCTTCGTCGGTCTGGTGGTGCCCCATCTGGTGCGTCCGCTGGTCGGTGCCCGGCCTTCGGCGAGCCTGCTGCCGAGCGGGTTCGCAGGTGCCGCTCTCGTCCTGATCGCCGACATCGCCGTGCGGCTGCTGCCGGCACGACCGGAGCTCAAGCTCGGTGTGGTCACGGCGCTCGTCGGTGCGCCGTTCCTGATCGGCCTGCTGTTCCACCACCGGGGAAGAGGCTGATGCGCCTCGCGGTGGAGCATGCCGTCATCCGCCTCGGCGGTCGCACGATCCTCGACGGTGTCAGCCTCGCCGTGGGGCCGGGCGAGTTCGTTGGCCTCGTCGGACCGAACGGCGCCGGCAAAACCACCTTGCTGCGCCTGCTCGCCGGCCTGATCACGCCTGATGCCGGTCGGGTCACGATCGATGGCCGACCGCTCGATGGCGTGACGCGCGATGAGCGTGCCCGGCGCCTCGCTGCGTTCTTCCAGAATGCTGGCATCGGCTGGCCGATGCGCGTGCGCGAGATCGTCGCCCTCGGCCGCTTGCCCCACCGCCGCGCCTTCGCCGCCGAGAGCACCGCCGATCACGTGGCTATCGCCCGCGCCATGGCGGTGACCGAAGTCGCAGAACTCGCCGAGCGCATCGAGCCGACGCTCTCGTCTGGCGAGCGCATGCGGGTGCTGCTCGCCCGCGCGCTTTGCGTCGAGGCCGAGATGCTGCTCGCCGACGAACCGATCACCGCCCTCGATCCGGCCCACCAGCTCGATGCGATGGCTCTGCTGCGTCGGGTCAGTCACGACGGCGCTGGCGTGATCGCCGTGCTGCACGACCTCACGCTCGCCGCGCGCTATTGCGACCGGCTCGTGGTCCTGGACAGGGGCCGCATCGTCGCAGACGGTGCTCCCGCGACAGCGCTCGCCGACGATCTGCTGCATGCCGTCTTCGGCGTCACCGCCGAGCGCGGGACTCATGCGGACGGCGGCGCATACGTTCTTCCTTGGGCGCGCTCGCAGCAAGCTTCGGGAAAGACACGGCCATGACGATCGCCACCACTTCGGAGATAGACGATGTCCGTGCCGTCGAGGCGCTGCTGCGAGCCTGCCTCGCCGACCCGGAGACGGGCTGGAGCGTCGGCAGCTTCGGCGCCATTGCCGAGTTCATGCGCGACTCGGACGAGACCGTCACCGAGCTGTCCGATGGACGCCTCGGCATCTACACCTCGCGCGGTGCCGTCGCCTTCAGGCCGATCCCCGGCCTGCGGCCGGCGGCCTACGAGACCGCAATCAATTCCGGCTGGAATCACGCTATCGCTCTCTGCCTGCCGGAGGAGGCCTGCGCGATGGCGCGCCGGACGGTCGTGACCGAACTCGGCCCGGACAAGGATGCCGCGCGGCCAGAGGATCGCGACGCAATCCTGTTCGATCTCGGCCTCGACCTCCTCGCCGTCGACGCCTGCGTGCGCTCGGCGGAAGCGGAGGTCATCGCGTGCCTGCGAGCAGGGACTGGCAAGCCGGTCTTCGACCACGGCAGCCCAATCGGTCCGCGTCTCGTGGAGATGAGCCCCCACCGCGTCTTCATCGGCCGGGCCGGTCGCGTCGAGGTCTTCCAGCCGATCCCGCCGTCCGACGGAAAGAGCCCCGACGGACCGCACACCCACGTCATGCCGAAGCTTCTGAAGCTCGGACGGACCCATGCGGCGACGACGCCGATCCCGGAGGGTTTCGTGCCGTTCGCGGGCATCCATCCGGCTCACCCTTACAAGGACGCCCTCGGCCAGCGCATCCCCTTCCTGCAGGAGCGGGTCGATGCTTTTCAGGCGCTGCTCGACCGCTGGGGCGATCCGGAGCTCGTGGCCGCCAAGCGGCATGTCGCCGAGGGTGGCGATTCGAATGCGATCGGCCCCGGACGCCACCTCCAAGCTGCCCGCCGCGTCGCCGAGAACCAAGCCCGCTACCGCCGCGGCGAGACGTTGGAGATTACTCCGGACGAGGGGGAGGCTTAGGCTGGGCAGGAGCGATCTGGCGACGATTTCGAGAACGCGGCGCTGATTTCGTTACCATTGCCGCGATTGCAACGAGCATGGCTTCGAAAGATCGAGGCCATGCAGTCATCCCTTGACTCCCGGCACGCCGACCTTCGACAGAAATGGCTTGGCTTGCCTCAGGATTCTCGATGAGCTTCGTGGTCTGCCTCGCGGCTTTGTTCTTCCTGATGGCGGTCGCCTATCGGGGTTTCTCCGTCATCCTGTTCGCGCCGATTGCGGCGATGGCGGCAGTGCTGGTTACCGATCCGGCCGCCGTGCCGACGATCTTCTCCGGACTGTTCATGGAGAAGATGGTCGGCTTCCTGAAGCTGTATTTTCCGCTCTTCCTGCTCGGCGCCGTCTTCGGAAAGCTCATTGAGATCTCCGGCTTCGCCCGCTCGATCGTTGGCGCGGTCACAGGGCTGCTCGGGCAGGGCAGGGCGGTCGCGGCGATCGTCATTGTCGGTGCGATCCTGACCTATGGCGGCGTCTCGCTCTTCGTGGCGGTCTTCGCGGTCTATCCATTCGCTGCCGAGTTATTTCGGCGCAGCGACATCCCCAAGCGCCTGATTCCCGGCACTATCGCACTTGGCGCTTTCACCTTCACGATGGACACCCTGCCGGGCACCCCGCAGATCCAGAATATCATCCCGACAAGCTTCTTCAGGACCGATGCTTATGCCGCCCCGTGGCTCGGCATCATCGGCTCGATCTTCGTGTTCGTGCTCGGCGTAAGCTGGCTTGAATTTCGTCGTCGCAGGGCGGCGGCGGCCGGCGAAGGCTATGGCGCTGATCATGCCGAGGAGCCGGCTGCGAGCGAGGACAAAGTCACGATCCATCCGGCGATCGCGCTCCTACCGCTCATCATCGTCGGACTCGGCAACAAGCTGCTGCTGTCTTTGATCACCGCATCCTACGGCACAGAGGCTTCGGCAGCGCTTAACCCCGAGATGGCCGCGCATCCGGTCACGGTCCAGGTGAAAACGGTCGCGGCAATCTGGGCGGTCGAAGGCGCGCTGATCCTCGGCATCCTCGCTACCGTGCTGCTGGGCTTCCGTAACCTCGCGAGCCGCTTCTCCGAGGGATCCAAGGCGGCGGTTGCCGGTTCACTGCTCGCTGGCATGAACACCGCAACGGAATACGGTTTCGGCGCGGTGATCGCGGCCCTTCCGGGCTTCAAAGTCATCTCGGATGCGCTCTCCGCGATCCCGAATCCCCTTGTGAACGAGGCGGTGACGATCAACGTGCTGGCCGGCGTCACCGGCTCTGCCTCCGGTGGCCTGTCGATCGCGCTGGCCGCGCTCGGAGAGCGGTTCGTCCAGGCGGCCCAGGCCTCCGGCATCCCGCTGGAGGTCATGCACCGCGTCGCGTCGATGGCAAGCGGCGGCATGGATACGTTACCGCACAATGGTGCGGTGATCACATTGCTCGCCGTCACCGGGCTGACGCACCGGCAGTCATACGGCGACATTTTCGCGATCACCTGCATCAAGACGCTGGCGGTGTTCTTCGTAATCGGCGTGTATTACGCGACAGGACTGGTTTGAAGTTGAACGCGAACGGTCGCGCCCTGCCGCGCTAAGCCGCCATCGTACGGCAAGTTTTCTCACAGTGCCGGCACGCCTGTACACAATCATCCATGTCGCCGACCTGTTCGCATGATGCAGCGCAGGCGGCGCAGATCTCGGCGCAGGCTGCACATTGATGTCGATGAATGGCGCTCCCGATCAGCATGAGGTGAGCGCAGGTACGGCATGCCTCCGCACAGGACAGCATCAAGCGGAAATGCTCTGGTTCTACGTGCCGTCCACCGGCTGTGAGGCAGTGATTCGACGCCATTCCGAGGCAGGTCTGATAGCAGGACAGACAGGCATCGATGCACGCCTGCATTTCCGAATTTGATGTCTGAGTCACGGTTCTCTCCATCGATGATGTTAATCCGCAAACCCATACCGTGCGCTGCGGTTCGCTATCGGCCGCTCATCCATGGTCGTGCCGTCGCTCGCCTTGACCGCGAAGGCTCGTGCTTCCTACACACGGCAAATTCCGGCGGACGATGGTCCGCGCCGAGATCTGAGACGTCATGAACGCGCCGGTTTCCCCGAACAAACTCATCAAGGGCGGCCTGCACGACTGGGAGGTCGTGATCGGCATGGAGATCCATGCCCAGGTCACCAGCCGCTCCAAGCTATTTTCCGGCGCGTCCACCGCGTTCGGTGCCGAGCCGAACGACCACGTCTCGCTTGTTGATGCGGCCATGCCCGGCATGCTGCCGGTGATCAACGAGGAATGCGTCGCGCAGGCCGTACGCACCGGCCTCGGGCTCAAGGCCAAGATCAACCTGCGCTCGGTCTTCGACCGCAAGAACTATTTCTACCCGGATCTGCCGCAGGGCTATCAGATCTCGCAGTACAAGGATCCGATCGTCGGTGAGGGTGAGGTGCTGGTCGATCTCGCCGATGGCGAGTCGATCACGGTCGGCATCGAGCGCCTGCATCTGGAGCAGGATGCCGGCAAGTCGCTGCACGACCAGGACCCAACGAAGAGCTTCGTTGATCTCAACCGCTCTGGCGTCGCCTTGATGGAGATCGTCTCGCGGCCGGACCTCCGCTCCTCGGAAGAGGCGCGCGCCTACGTGACCAAGCTGCGCACCATCCTGCGCTATCTCGGCACCTGCGATGGCGACATGGAGAAGGGGAATCTCCGTGCGGATGTGAACGTCTCGGTGCGCAGGCCTGGCGACCCACTCGGCACACGCTGCGAGATCAAGAACGTCAACTCGATCCGCTTCATCGGTCAGGCCATCGAGACAGAGGCCCGCCGCCAGATCGCAATCATCGAGGACGGTGGCACGATCGACCAGGAGACCCGGCTCTACGACCCGAACAAGGGCGAGACTCGCTCGATGCGGTCTAAGGAGGAAGCGCACGATTATCGCTACTTCCCCGATCCCGACCTGCTGCCGCTCGAATTCGACCAGGCCTATGTCGAAGGGCTTGCGGCGGACTTGCCGGAATTGCCGGATGCCAAGAAGGCCCGTTTCATCGCCGATTTTGGGCTCTCAGCCTACGACGCCGGGGTGCTTGTCGCCGAGCGTGCCTCGGCCGACTACTTCGAGTCGGTGGCGAAGGGCCGCGACGGCAAGGCTGCCGCGAACTGGGTGATCAATGAGCTGTTCGGACGCCTGAACAAGGAGGGCCGCTCGATCGAGGACACCCCAGTCTCGGCGGAACAGCTCGGAGCGATTGTCGACCTGATCGGCGAGGGCGTAATCTCCGGCAAGATCGCCAAGGATTTGTTCGAGATCGTTTGGTCCGAGGGCGGTTCCCCGCGCGAGATCGTCGAGCAGCGCGGCATGAAGCAGGTCACCGATACCGGTGCCATCGAGGCAGCGGTGGACAAAATCATCGCCGACAACCCGGACAAGGTCGCCCAGGCCAAGGAGAAGCCGACGCTGCTCGGCTGGTTCGTCGGCCAGACCATGAAGGCCACCGGCGGAAAGGCCAACCCGGCCTCGGTGAACGCCCTGCTGAAGGCTAAGCTCGGGATCGAGTAAGCAGCATCCTTATTGTGAGGCACGGCCGAAGCGTTCGGGAGCCAATAGGCAGAAGCCGCGGAAGCGGCGCCGAATTGCTTCGCTGCACTCGCAATGATGGGTGAGGGTTCAGCTAAAGGTCGGGATCACGACGGAAGGCGCCAGCCGGCCGATATGCCGGGGCGCTGGGTAGCAGCATCTCGTTTGACTTCGCCACGGAAACCGCGGCGGAAGCGGCTCAAGGTGGGGCTGATGCGTGTTCGAAGTCGCACCTATACAGGTCGCTTCTGCGCCCCTGGGGCCGCTTCCGTCCGGTGGTTCGTCACGTTTCGCCGCTCGATCTCAGGCCAAACCGTTCCTGCGATCTTCTATGCGGCTTTCTGCTGGGGTGGAGTCATTCCTGTCTCCTTCAGCCAAATCTCTTCGTAACAACGATCGCAATATCGCTGTCTCTCCGAGGTGTCTGTGCTTCCCTCGCGAAGCACCTAGAGAGACTGCGACTGTCCTCATGACGCGTCAAGTGCTAATTGTACCCAAGCTTGTTTAAGATCTCGCAAAAGAGTGCTTTCCGAGCAGGTCGGTGTTTGGTGGCAGATACTTACCGCGCTGCGGCGTAGTCGAACAAGACGGCGACGGCCCGAGCCCTCGTCATCGTTCGAGGATTTGGTTCTTGACCAGGTATTTGATCCCACGGTCGAAGGATTCATCGGTGTTGCCGCGCAGGTCGACGCTGTAGGCCTTCTCCGGCGCGCCGTCCTTCAGCGGCTTGTAGTAGACGTTTATGTTGAGGATCAGGTTCGAGACTTTCTGGACAGCCCCCACGAAGACGGCCTCGGCTCCAACCTTCTGGCCGAACGTCTCGGCGCAGCCTCCGCAGGCGCGTAGATCGGCGATTTTGGCGACGTCGTCCTTTACCGCGTCCGTAGGGACAACGGTGTAGCGCCCGGTCTTCTCAAGAAGGCTACGGAACTCGTCGGCGGTCTTCGTCAACCGCGCCTTGTCGTCGTCGGTCGGCGGCGTCGGCGCGCCCTTAGCAAACTGGAAATCGAACACCGCGACCTTCTCGGGCTCGGCCTGAGCCGGAGCAATCGGGCCTAGCACCGCCGCCAGAGCACACCAGCCTGCGATAAGTCTCATCGGCATCATTAGACTCCTACATGCTGGTGGCGACGGAATGCTGCTTTCCGCACCAGGGCAAACGCTGGGGGGTCGAGATCGATCAGATGGTCATCATGCAATACGTCCCGCCGCGGAGCGCTGCGTCGTGCTGCCTCCCGTGACGATTGACTTCGGATCTGCCAGCACGGCGCCATGATGATCGATCGTGCGGCTCCGGCTGCCCATGCTCACCACCGCCCGACGCTCGCACCGCGCCTGGCGACGCTGCCGATCGCGCCCGACGTCGTCGTGGTGGGTACCGGTGCTGCCGGCATCGCTGCCGCGCGGCGGTTGATCGAGGTTGGGATCTCCGTCGCCGTACTGGAGGCACGCGACCGGATCGGCGGCCGCGCCGTGACCACGGGCCTGCGCGGCCATCCGATCGATCTCGGCGCTCATTGGCTTCATGCTGGGCCGGTCAATCCGCTGGTCGCGCTCGGGCACGCCCGTGGCGAGCGCCTGCGCAAGGCGCCACAACCCGGTCACCTCATGATCGGCCGCCGCACGGGGCGTCCCGAGGAGCGCCGCGCTTTTCTGCGCGCCTTCGACCTCGCCGACGGCGCCATGACACTCGGCGCCACAGCCACCAGCGAAGACCGGGCAGTAGGCTCTCTGATCCCCGACGGGCTAGGGCCCTGGAGGGACCGCATCGATCTCGTCCACACCCTCGTCTCGGGGCGGCCACTCGACGAGGTCTCGCTGCACGATTGGCCGAGCCTCGAATACGGCGAAAACTATTTCATTGATGGCGGCTACGGCGCCTATCTCGCGCGGCTGGCCCAAGAGCTGCCGATCGTCCTCCAAAAGCCGGTCACCCGCATCGACCGCTCGGACAGCGGCGTGACGGTGGAGACCGCAGATGGCGCCACCCTCTCGGCCAAGGCCGTGATCGTGACCGTGCCGATCATGGTGCTGCAGGCGAGCATTCGGTTCACGCCGGCCCTGCCGCCAGAAATCCGCGCCGCGATCGACGGCTTTACCTCCGGCATTTACGAGCACGCCGTGCTGCACTGGCCCTCGGCGCCGTTCCAAGGCCGTGACCGCCTCGCTACCGTGGTCGGTGGGCGCCATCGTCCACCCGGCCTGCTGACGCGGATCGACGGCACGCCGTTCCATTACTTCGAAATGGATGCTGCTATGGCCGAAGCTCTCGACGGCAAGGCAGTACCAGCCGATGCGGCCCGGCATCTCGTCCGTCAAGTGCTGGCGGAGCATGTCGGCTACCGCGCCCTGCACGATCTCAGCATCCCTGCCGTCACAGAGTGGCGGCGCGATCCGTGGTCGCGCGGCTCCTGGGCCGTGGTGCCCCCAGGTCATGCCCCAGCTCGGGTTGCGCTGAAGGCCTCGGTCGACGAGAGACTTTGGTTCGCGGGCGAGGCGCTGTCGCGCGAGCAATGGGGGACGGTGGGTGGCGCCTACGCGGAAGGCACGCGGGCCGCAGACGAGATCGCGGCGCGCCTAGGGCAAAACCTCGCCTGAGCCGTGCCGCATTGCCTCGCCAGGATGACGAAACCGGCGCGTCGGGACGAACCGACCATACCGGATCGCGGGGGAATGAATGAACTGGGTCGAGGCGATCGGCTATGCCGGCACCGTGCTCACCGTCGCCTCGTCGGCAATGAGCACCATGATCCCGCTGCGCATCGTGGCGCTTACGGCGAGTTGTGTCGTCATCACCTACGGCCTGATGATCGGCAGTATGCCCGTCGTACTGACCGAGATGATCCAGATCCCGTTCAATGCCTGGCGGCTTTTTCAGATGGTCCGCCTGGTGAAGGACGTCGAGAAGGCGGCATCCGGCGACCTCGCCCTCGATTGGCTCAAGCCGTTCGGCAAGGCGCGCCAGTTCAAGGCGGGGCAGGTGATCTTCCGCATGGGCGACGAGGCCTCGGAGATGTTCACCATCGAGAGTGGGCGCTTCCGCATCCCCGAGCACGACGTTGACCTCGGCCCGGGCGA
The DNA here is from genome assembly GCF_007992215.1 of Methylobacterium gnaphalii. GTDB lineage: Bacteria > Pseudomonadota > Alphaproteobacteria > Rhizobiales > Beijerinckiaceae > Methylobacterium > Methylobacterium gnaphalii. The sequence goes on from NZ_BJZV01000008.1 coordinate 72,068, forward strand.
TGTCGTCGGCGAACTCGGCATGCTCGCGCCGGACAACCGGCGCACCGGGTCGCTGGTCTGCATCGAGAGCGGGCACGCGCTCTGCCTAGCCTATTCGGAAGTCAAGCAGCTCTACTATCAGAACCCGGAATTCGGGTTCTATTTCCTGAAGCTGACCAGCGAGCGGCTTTTCCAGCATGCCGGGCGATCGGCAGCGTCAGTGCCGGCCGATGCCGTTTGACGGGGTGCTCAGTCCTGCTGACGCATGAAGGTATCAGGCGTGCCGGTGCCTTCTTGGACGAAGCGGATGTCGCGTGGGGCGCGGCGGGGCGTGTCCACCGAGAGGAAGACCATCGGCTCCTCTAGGATCTTCGGCACCGAATGAACGACGCCGCGCTTGAACACCACGAGCTTTCCTGGCCCGACCTCCACCGGCTCTTCATCGCCGAACTTCATCAGGCAGCGGCCAGAGAGCGAGTAGAGATACTCGTCGCAGGTCGCGTGGGTGTGTGGCGGCGTCGGCTTGTAGACGCGGAAAACCCGGGCGCTCGCCGCCTCGTCGTCGGTAAAGCGGTGGTCGGCGACCATGGTGTCGGAGGTCTCCGGCAGCCGGGCAGCGTAGGCCGCCACGTCGAACACCGCGTGATCCACAATGGGCGCTTCGCTCGACATCGTCCCGCTCCGTCGTTTCCTGCCATTTCGGCTCGCGCTCAGTTGCGCGTGCCCCACCGTTTGCCCATGGCGCCCGCCGGCGCAGATCCCTGACCAATCGCAGGGCCGCTCGCGGTGCGCGGATGATGCCCGGATTTCGCGTCCGTCGGCTGCGGCGCGAGCAAGTCGGGAACGGCCTCTTCCTTCTCGGTGCCGCGCCCCTGAGCGAACTGGCCATGCTTGCGGTAGGTCCACAGATAGCCTGGGACGACGGCTTCGGCGGCGGTCGGCACGATACCGAGCGCCTCGATGGTCCGGCCTTCGGCCTTCGCCGCTTCGGAGACCACATTGTCGGTCTGCAGCATGATCACCTGGTCGCGGGTCAGCTTGAGGTAGTCGGGCAGCAGCCCGAGCGTCGCCGTATTGGCCAATTCGAGCGCGCGCGCCTGCAGGCGCGCCAGCGGCCAGGGCAGGTCGACCACGACGCGCTGGCGCATGATCACTTTGAGCATGTAGCGCACGAAGTGTTCGAGCGTGCCGATCTCGGGTCCACCAAGCTCGTAGACCTTCCCACCCTCGGCCTTGCCATCGACAGCCCGCGCAATCGCCTCGGCGACGTCACCGACGAAGATCGGCTGGAACTTGGTCTGGCCGCCGACGAGCGGCAGCACCGGCAGCATCGTGGCGAGCGTCGCAAAACGGTTGAAGAAACCGTCGCCGGGGCCAAACTGCAGCGAGGGCCGGAAGATGACCGCGTCGGGCCGCGACTTCAGCACCTCGGCCTCGCCGAGTGCCTTAGAGGCAGCATAGCGCGACTCCGAGGCCGCATCCGCGCCGAGCGCGGAGACTTGGACCACGCGCGCACCGACATCCGCCGCAGCCCGCGCGATCTCCCCAGCGCCTTCGGTCTGCAGCCGCGAAAACCTCTGGCTGCCGCTCTCCTGAAGAATACCGACGAGGTTGATGACGACGTCGGAGCCTTCAACCGCGCGGCGGATCGAGGCGTGATTGCGCAGGTTTGCCTGTACGGCGACGATCTGGCCGACCCAGCCAAGGGGCTGCAGGAACAGCGCAAGATCTGGCCGGCGCACGGCAACGCGGATGCGGTAGCCGCGCTTAGCCAGCGCACGCACCACGTGGCGCCCGACGAAGCCGGACCCACCGAACACGGTCACGAGCTGATCTTGCGGGCGGGTCGGGGGATCGATGCTCATCGCCGAACGAACCTGTCTCAAGCGCATCCCGACGGTACGAAGGTCCGGTCGGCCGAGGCGCAGCAACACGAAGAACCGAGACGCCTAGCCACATAGGGAAAATCCCAATGGCGGCAGCCCTGGCCGGCCGCTTCTTAGAACAGTTTTGGTTCAGCGGGGAGCGGCTTTCGGTATGCAAAAGCGCTCGTTGGTTCAGCGTGCATCGCACTCGAAACGGCCTTCTTTCACGAAATGCAGGGCCTCGCGGATCACGCGGCGATTCCACATCATCGTGACATGCGTGGTGTGAAGAGTGAGGTGGGCGCTCATGCCGGGCACGCGCGTGCGGGCGACTGTAACGCGCCCGTCATTTGGTCCGGGCAGCAGCAGCCAGGATTCGAGCAGATAGAGGCTGCGATCGGCCGCGATGACGCCAAGTGGATAATCGACCGGGCCGAGAAGCCGCGTCAGCTGCTCGCTCCGGCGCGTGACGAGCTGAGCCCCCGACGGGCCGAAGAACCGGCGGTAGAGTCGCAGGCGATGCAACGCGTCAGCCACCTCGCTCCCCCCATTCGGTGGCGCCAGCATGACGACCCTGCCGAGATTCCGGGGGCGGTGCCGCGTGATCAGTGCACGGGCGACGAGCCCTCCCATTGAGTGCGTCACGAAATGGAGGCGCCCGACACTGCTGGAAAACGCCTCGATCTCGCGCCGCACGATCTCCGCGAGGACGCCGAGGGCGGCCTGCCGCGCCGGATAGTCAATGTTCAACGTCGCATAATCGCGGCTGCGAAACGCCCGCTCCATCTTGCGCATGGAGGAAGCCCGGCGCGCCGTACCGTGCAGCAGCACAACGCCGTCCGGTTGAAGCGTGTGCGTCTCGGGTCCCAGGCTCATCGCGCCCTCGGTGTAGGTCGAGCTAAAGTGGCGACGATCAACTCCCTAGCGTAGCAGGCACACCCCACAACGATGACAAAGGCCGGTGCCAGCGGAGCGGGAACGGGCCTCCCGGGCTACCTCGCATTGTTCGCGGCGCTCTACGGCGCGTACGGGGCGCTCTCACCGTTCCTGCCGGCCTTCCTTGCCGAGCGTGGGCTCTCGCCGCAGGACATCACTGTTTTCCTCGCTGCTGCAACGCTGGTCCGGCTGGCCTCCGGTCCGCTCGCTGGGCGGATCGCCGATCGCACCGAGCGGACGCGTGGCGTGCTCGTGATCAGCCTCGCACTTTCGGCAGTTGCGAACCTCTCGCTGCTCGCGGGCCACGGCTTCTGGCCGCTCCTTGCCATCGGGATCGTCCAAGCGGTGTGGACGGCGCCGCTCGCACCGCTGGCCGATGCGCTGGCACTGGCTGCCGCGCAGGGCGGCCGAGCTTTCCAGTACGGCTGGGCGCGCGCGGCCGGTTCGGCCGCCTTCATATCGGCGACCGTACTGAGCGGGTTTGCGGTCGATCTTTACGGTAGCACTGCGGGACTCGGGATCTGCGGTGCGGCCTTCGCGGCTGCGGCGGTGGTTGCGACGCGGGTCGTCACATCTTCCGGCCCACACGCCTCCATCGAGATGCCAGAATGCGGTGACGGCATCGCAGGAGAGGTGGACGGATTACCGAGCGAACTGAGACTCTCCTTCGAGACTCGGCAAAACCTGGCACCTCAGGATGAGGGGGCGCATGGGAAGAGCTCGCAGCGAAACGGTTTCCTCGCCCTCGCTGCGATTCCCCGTTTCCGCCGCGTGGTCTTCGTCGCTGCGCTCGTAATCGGCGCGCATGCCATGCAAGATGCCTTCGCGGTGATCGTCTGGCGCGACGCCGGCCTGTCATCCGGCATCGCTGGCCTGCTCTGGTCGGAGTCAGTCGCTGCGGAAGTCCTGGTCTTCCTGCTGATCGGCCCTTGGCTGTTCGCCAAACTCGGAGCACCGGGCGTATTGACGATCGCGGCCCTCGCCGGAGCGCTGCGGTGGGCGGTTCAGGGCGCGACGACATGGCTGCCGGCGCTCGTCGCCATCCAGAGCCTGCACGGCCTGACATTCGCGGGTCTGCATCTCGCCTGCCTCGCTGTCATCGAACAGAGCGTGCCGGACAACCTACGCGCAACCGCTCTCAGCGTTTATGGAACTCTCGGCATCGGGCTCGCCTCGGCGCTGTTGACTCTCGCCTCCGGCCAGCTCTTCGGAGCCGTTGGTCTCCGCGCGTTCTGGGTAATGAGCGCGCTCAGTCTAGCCGCGGTACCACTGGCCCTGTCGCTTCGAGCGGAGAAATAACGTAGCGCTCCTGCCTATCACGCGCGCCGGCAGTTCTTTGTCGACAGCGAACGAGTACAAATGTAGAACAAAAGGCCGCGAGCCTGCCGCTTCCAACATCAGGTCTCATGCCTCAGGTCGCCGACATTCTGATCCCTTTAGCGCTCGACACCGCCTACAGCTACGCCGTGCCGACAGGCCTCACGCTGAAGGATGGCGACGTTGTGCAGATCCCGCTGGGTCCGCGTGAAACCATCGGAGTGGTCTGGGGTGTCGAGGATCGGGCCTCGGGCGGCAACCTGCGTCCGGTGAGCGGGGCCATCGAGGTTGCGCCGCTGTCCGAGCCGCTGCGGCGCCTCGTCGACTGGCTGGCGCGCTACACGCTGGCGCCGAAAGGCTCGGCACTCGCGATGGCGTTACGCCTGCCCGACGAGAACGCCCGCACAGAGATCGTGCGTATCGGCGTGCGCTCGGCCGGTAAGCCCGCCTCCAGACCCACAAAGGCCCGTGAGAAGGTGCTTGCGGTCGCCGCCGATGGCGAGGTGCGTGGCAAGAGCGCGCTGGCCAAGGAAGCGGGCGTGTCCCTGAGCGTCGTCGACGGGCTGATTGATGACGGCGCGCTGGAGACCATCGCCCTTGTGCCCGAGCCTGTGGCACTGCCGCCCGACCCGGATTTTCCAAGGCAGATGCCGCTCTCGGAGGCGCAGGCCGAGGCCGCGGCAAAGCTGATCGCGGCGTTTGACACGGTATCCCCCTTTCCCCAAATGCAGGGAGAGGACCGTGACGATCTCGCCGTTGGGGCTGTGAGTTCGAAAGGCGAGGCTGAAGACAGGCCTCAGGACGAGGCTCATCCGCGAACATTCCCTCACGATCCGCTGCTGCCTGGTTCCGCGCCCAACGGGGGAGGGGCAGCCCTCTCCTCGCAGGCGGGAAGAGGCGATTCCCACGAGGTACCGCGCGCGATTCTGCTTGAAGGCGTCACCGGCTCGGGCAAGACCGAGGTTTATTTCGAAGCCGTTGCCGAATGCGTGCGGCGCGGCCGGCAGGCCCTTGTGCTGATGCCAGAAATCGCGCTGACGGCGCAGTTCCTGGACCGGTTTGCGGCGCGGTTCGGCGTGCGGCCCGCGACTTGGCACTCGGGCATCGGCGGCCGGCGGCGGGAGAGGCTTCGCGCCGGCGTAGCAGCGGGTGAGGTGTCGGTTGTGGTCGGCGCGCGCTCGGCGCTGTTTCTACCCTTCACCGATCTCGGCCTCATCGTCGTCGATGAGGAGCACGAGAGCGCCTACAAGCAGGAGGACGGCGTCCATTATCACGCCCGTGACATGGCCGTGGTACGCGGGCGGCTCGAAGGCTGCCCGGTAGTGCTGGCCTCGGCGACGCCCTCGATCGAGTCGCGGGTGAACACCCAGCGCGGGCGTTACGGCCACATCGTCCTGCCCGAGCGCTTCGGCGGCCGGCGGCTGCCGGACATCACCGCCATCGATATGCGCCTCGACAAGCCCGAGCGCGGCCGTTTCCTGTCACCGCCGATGGTGGCGGCGGTGAAGAAGGCCGTGGCCGATGGCGAGCAAGCCCTGCTCTTCCTCAATCGGCGCGGCTATGCACCGCTGACGCTGTGCAGCGCCTGCGGCCACCGGTATCAGTGCCGGAACTGCTCCACTTGGCTCGTCGAGCACCGCTTCCGAAGGGCGCTGGTCTGTCACCATTGCGGCTACACCGAGCGCAAGCCCGAGGCCTGTGTCGAATGCGGCACCTTCGACCATCTCACCCCGTGCGGCCCCGGCGTCGAGCGCATTGCCGAGGAGGCCGCCGAGCTGTTTCCTGACAAGCGCATCATCGTGCTGTCGAGCGATTTTCCGGGGGGCACCGAACGGCTGCGCCAGGAACTCGAAGCTGTCGCCGCTGGCGAATGCGACATCGTCATCGGCACCCAACTCGTCGCCAAAGGGCACAACTTTCCGTACCTGACACTGGTTGGGGTGCTCGACGCCGATATCGGCCTGACGTCCGGCGATCCGCGGGCCGCAGAGCGAACCTTCCAGCTCCTGCAGCAGGTGACCGGCCGTGCGGGACGCGGCGAGCGGCCAGGTCGCGCATTGGTGCAGACCTACCAGCCTGATCATCCAGTGATCGCAGCCCTGCTCTCGGGAGAAGCCGAGCGGTTTTATGAGGAGGAAATTCACGCGCGAGAGGCGGCTGGACTCCCCCCCTTCGGCCGACTGGCGGCGCTGATCGTTTCGGCAGCGCAGCGCGAGGTCGCGGAAGCGCACGGGCAGGCCATGGCCCGAGTCGCTGATCCGCCACCCGGGATCATGGTGCTCGGACCGGCCGAGGCGCCGCTGGCGCTTGTACGCGGGCGCTACCGCTTCCGCCTGCTGGTAAAAACCGACCGAGGAATCGACATCCAGAGCTATCTGCGCGATTGGCTAGCGAGGAGCCCGAAGCCGCGCGGCAACACCAAGGTCACGATCGACGTGGATCCGCAGAGCTTCCTTTAGGATTGGCAGCGTTCCTGCCTTCACACGCAGCCTGCGTATCGCAAGGAGCTCGAAGACCGTGCTGACCTACGAGAAGAAGCCCAAATCCAGTTTTGCTGAGATCGTCGTCGACGGGAAAATCACCGATGACGAGATGAACAAAGTCATGGCGGCGATGAAGGCCGACCTCGATAGTGGCACCAAGCTCAAGCTCTTGGAGGACATTCGCACCTTCGAGGGCATGGAGCCGGCGGCCTTCTTTAAGGACCCGCGCTTCGGCATCTCGATGATGAAGGGCGTTAGCCACGTCGCGCTGGTAACCGATGCGCAGTGGCTGAAGATGGTCGCCGAGACCTTCAGCTTCGTCTCACCGACCCAGATCAAAGTCTTCGAGCGCGCCAAGATCGATGAGGCGCGCGCTTGGCTTAACGCCGCCTGATCCTGCCGTCAGTCTCGAGAGAGCGACGAGCCGGCTTGCGGCTCGTCGTTCGGCACGTCAGTCGGCCTGTGCGGTACGGGTGGTCTGGCGGCGTGCCGTCCAGCGGCCGGAGCAGAGCGAAGAGACCTTCCAGGTGCCCGAGCCGTTCTGGACCTGCAGATGGCCCGAAGCCGAGCCGCTAGCCGCGCTTGTCGCGACGTTGAGGCCGACAGAACCGTCCTTGCCGACGCGACCCGTGACAGATGCGCCGCTGCTCGCTGCCTTCGAAATCGGGCGGACCTGCCCGTCGACTACCGAGAGCGAGTAGCTGTAGCGTGCGTCGCAGAAGGCGCCGTTCTCCGTCACCAGCTCGACCGACCAGTTGCCATCATAGTTGGCGCCATCACGCGCGCTTGCCGACAGAGCAAAATGCGAGCTGAGGCCAGCGGCAAGGGCGAGCGTGAGAGCGAGCTTCGACATGCGTCATCCATCCGAGAGGTCGGGCGACCCGAAGCAACGTTCTGCCTCGAACCAGTGAGTATTGAGGATGAGCGCAACATACCGAATGAAACGGCGAGATTGTGACGCGCAGAGGCTGAGTGATAGTAAAGCGGATCGATACGGCCAAGTTTCCGAAGAGCATCTCGCGGCGACTAGACCTGCCCTTGGGATCCGGTCATTGATTTAGGACTTATTCAAAAATCTGCGTCGTTACCGCGGATAAACGTCCGGTCACCTGATATTCTACAAACTTACTCAGGCATTGGACTACGCTGGTGTCCAGAGGACGCAGCGATCGACCACTAAGAGGTGAAAAAAAAGCCCGCGCCGGGCGGGCCGGGCGGGTTTGGAAAGTCCACACGCTCCTTGGAGGAAGACGCATAAGATCAACGGTCGGGCACTGGCCGGTAATCCATCTGCCCAACTCTCACACCGAGCCTTCGAGGATACGCGCCAGGTCGACGAAACCTTCGATGGAAACTTCTTCCGCACGGGCTGTCTCCACCAAGCCCGAGGCCGTCAGCAGGCCGATCGGATCAGGCGTCGCTGCCTTCAGGCTCTGGCGCAACATCTTCCGGCGCTGGCCGAACGCAGCGCGGGTCACCGTCTCCAGCGCCTTCACCGAGCAGGGAAGCGGCTTCGCACGCGGTACGATCGACACCACGCTGGAGGTGACCTTCGGCGGCGGTACGAACGCAGAGGCCGCGACGTCGAACAGGATCGAGGCTTGCGTTCGCCAGCCGCAGAGCACGCCGAGTCGCCCGTAATTCGCTCGGTCATTGGGATCGGCGACGATGCGCTCGGCAACCTCCCGCTGGAACATCAGCACGGCGCGGTCCCACCAGGGCGGCCATTCGGCCTCTGTAAGCCAGTCGATGAGCAGAGCGGTGCCGACATTGTAGGGAAGGTTCGCGACGATACGCGCCGGGCCAGTTCCGACCAGCGGCCGAGGGTCGAAGCCGACAGCATCCGCGTCGACGACCTGGAGCCGGCCCGGATAATAGGCTGCGATCTCTGCCAGAGCGGGCAAGGCGCGTGGATCGCGCTCGATCGCGATGACCTTGCCGGCGCCGGCCGCAAGGAGCGCCCGCGTCAAGCCGCCCGGGCCCGGACCGACCTCGACCACGGTGACCCCGTCGAGCGGCCCGGCGGCGCGGGCGATGCGGCCGGTCAGGTTGAGGTCGAACAGAAAGTTCTGGCCGAGCGCCTTCTTCGGCTCCAGGCCGTGCCGCTTTACCACCTCGCGCAGAGGCGGCAGGCCGTCGGATGCGGGTTCGCTCACGGCCGCGCTGCGAGACGATGGGCGAGGCGGAGCGCCGCGATCAGGCTGTCGGGGCGTGCGATGCCCTGGCCGGCGATGTCGAAGGCCGTTCCATGGTCCGGCGACGTTCGCACGAAGGGCAGTCCGAGGGTCACGTTGACACCGTCGTCGAAGGCCAGCGTCTTGATCGGGATAAGAGCCTGATCGTGGGTCGGCGTCAGCGCGACGTCGTAGGCTGCGCGAGCACGTTCGTGGAAGAGGGTATCGGCCGGCAGCGGTCCGCGGATGTCGATGCCCTCCGAGCGCAGCCTGGCCACTGCCGGGGCGAGCACGTCGCGATCCTCGCTACCTATCGTACCGGCCTCACCCGCATGCGGATTCAGGCCGGCGAGCACGAGGCGCGGGGTCGCCAGCCCGAAGCGCTCGCGCAGGCCGTCATGGACGACCCGCGCGGTGCGCTCGACCAGATCCTGCGTCAGCAAATCCGGTACCTGGCGCAGGGCGACGTGGATCGTGACCGGCACGACGGAGAGCGTCTCGCTCCATAGCAGCATCACCGGCAGCGGGATATCGCGGCCCGGCTCAGCGGCGAGAGCAGCCAGGAATTCGGTGTGACCGGGATGGGCGAAGCCCGTCTGATTCAGCACGAATTTCGCGATCGGATTGGTCACGATGGCCGCCGCGCGACCTCTGCGGACCAGTTCGACGGCAGCGGTGATCGACTCGATGATCGCACCGGCATTGGCTGGATCCGGCAGGCCGGGCGTTGCCTTCACCCGAGCGCCGCTCGGGAGCGGCCAGACGGGTAGGGCGCGCGGAAATACCTCAACGGCGTATTCCGGGTCGACCTCCGCCACTGGCACGAGCAGGCCGAGGCGATGCGCGGCGGCTTCCAGAAAGCTCGGGTCGCCGATCAGTAGGAAGGGCGGAATGTCCCGCTCGACCCTAGCGCGCCAGGCGGCGAGGGCGATCTCGGGACCGATCCCGGCCGGATCGCCGAGGGTGAGCGCCAGCGCCATGTTGTCGATCATGATCCGGCGACGTTTACAGCACTCTCGCGGTCAACGCACCGCCGAGATGCCGTCGGCCGTGGTGACCGTGTTGACGTTCTGCTTCAGATCCGCCTCGCCCAGCGTCTTCAGTTCGATCCGCAGGAGCACGGTCTGGTTCTTCTCGCGCGTGCCGAGCGCCGTGGCGATCGGCGAGTTGATGTAGTTCAGCGAGACCGTCGTGCATTCATCCTGATAGCCGCCGCCCAGGCTGAGGCCGGTCATGAAGAAGCGGTCGCCCGGCGTATAGACCGGGGGCGGCCCAACAGGATTGGCCAGGTACGAGGTCAGGGCGTCGTTGTAGAAGTCGCGGTTGTCGAGGTAGCGGGTCAGATCGAATAGCACCGAGCCCGAGACGAACCAGTTCGGCGTGATGTGATAGGTCGCCGACGCGGTGACGCCCTCACGGCGATGATTGAAGCCGAGCGCCGGCTGCGCACCGTAATAGGAGTAGAACACCGAGGTATCGAGCGGCAGGAACGGCGCGAAGCGCGCGATGATGCCAGCCTCGAAGCGGTTCAGGCTGAAATCGTTCTGCGCCAGCCGGGTGCGGGCGATGAAGCTGATGTTCTTGTTCGGCGAGACCTGGGCCCGCCCGACGAAGTCGGAATATTGGTTCTCCAGGCCGGAATCGAGGCCGACATTGGCGATGTCGCCGCGCCGGAAGGAGTTCACCCCGGCAATGGCGATCGATTCGCCGGCCATCAGGTTGGCGTACCAGCCCGAGGGCGTGACCACCGAGTACTGGCCGCCGACATTGGCGCGAACGCCGCCCTCGACCCGGTCGTAGCCGGAGAACTTGTCCCACTCGAACAGCGAGGTGTCGTCGAAGACGAGGCTCTGCGCGTCCTCGTTCGGCAGGCGGCCGATCCGCGTCTCGCTCGGCCGTACGATCACTTGGCCGATCGGCTCGATGGTGTGGACGCCGAGCGCGCCGAAATCGGAGACGAAGGGGTAACGCCAGTCGATGCCGATGGCCGGCATGACCCGGCTGACGGCACCATCATTGACTGAGGCGATGCTGCTGACGTTGGCGTTCTGGTAGCCCGACAGGCTCGGGCTGACGAAGAACGAGTCCGCCCGCAGGTAGGTGAACGGCGTCCACGCCATTCCGTAATCGTCGATGAAGGTGCGGCGCCAGGAGGCCTGAGCGGACAGGCGCGTATCGGTTCCGGCGAGACCGCGCACGAGGCAGGTGCTGCGGGTGAAGGTGCTGCAGGTCTCGTAGAGCGGATAGTTGAGGCCGCCGACGGTTGGCGAGAACACGTAAGCCGTGGTCCGTGGGATGCCCTGGAAGTCCGTGGCGTCGCGGGTCAGGCTCGTGAGGTTCGTCTGGAGGCGCAGCTCGCCGCCAAGCACGCCCGGCCCGTTGATCCGCTTGTCGTAGTCGATGACCGGGGCAACGACCGGCTGCTCCTTTTGCCAGTCGAAGCTCGATAGGGACTTGAAGTAATAGCCGCGCGCCTCGAACCAGGACCGGTCGCCCTGGCCGATCAGGTAGGCCGTCGACACCGCCTCGCGGAAGAAGTCGGTGGTCACGCTCTGGTTGCGGATACGGTAGTTGTCCAGGAACCATTTGTCGGTCACGCCGACGACGTCCCAGCCCATCCGCCAGCGGTCGTTGATGTAGAAGCGGCCCTTCGATTCGACGGAGCCGCGGAAGTCGCGATCGGCCGCGCCGAGCGGGCTCGGCAGAAAGGCGCTCGGCGTCGTCTGCGAAATGCCGGACAGGCGAATGCTGAACTGGCCGGTGTCGAAGCGCTGGCGGTACTCGGCCTGCCCGAGGAGCCCCTGTCGGCTGACGAAGGTCGGCGTGATCGTCAGATCGTAGCTCGGGTCGAGATTGATGAAATACGGGATGCCTGCGCCGGTGCCGATCGCCGTCGAGGTGATGAAGCGCGGCGTCAGGAAGCCGGTCTTGCGCTTCACCGACGGGTCGGCCGACTCGAAATACGGCAGATAGGCCACCGGGATGCCACCGATCTCGAGGCTCGAGTCCTCGTAGTAGATCGTATGCGTCTCGCTGTTCTGGATGATCTTGGCCGCCTTGATCTGCCAGAGCGGCGGTCGTTCCGGGTGGTCCTTACAGGGCTCGCAGGCCGTGTAGGTCGCGTAGTCGAAGCTGGTCTGCTCGCCGCCGATCCGCTCGGCGCGGGGCGCCGAGATGCGGGTGCGTAGCGGCTGACCCTTCGACTGCACCGTCGTCTGGATGCGCAGGCTGTCGATGAACCCGCTCTTGAAATCGTCGGTCAGCTCCATCCGCTCGCCGGTGACGACCGAGCCGGTCTCGTCCGTGAGTCGGACATTGCCCTCGGCGAAAACGCGGCTGGTGGTGCGGTCGTAGCGGACGCGGTCGGCCTGAAGCGTGCGGGAACCGTAATGCAGCTCCGCATTGCCTCGCGCGGTCACGGTGTTGTTGTCGTTGTCGTAGATCAGCTCGGCGGCTTCCACGAGCAGACGCTCATTCCCCTTCGGCTTCGAGGCCGCAGCGAGCTTGTTCTCCAACGCACTCTGGGCAAGCGCCTGCGAAGCCCCGGTGGTGATCGCACCGGTGAGCAGAAGCAGGGCCAAACCGGCCTGGACCGTGATGTCGGCGACCTTACGCAACGGGTCTCCAAAACCTTTTCCCGGTCGCAGCTGCATCTCGAACCTGAAGGCGGGCCTAGCCGTCTTCCTGGTAGAGAAGCGTGAGCGTACCGAGCAGACTCCCTACCACGGCCGGGAACCACGCCGCCACTGGCGGAGTGATCAAACCCGAGGCTCCCAACCCTTCCGTGACCTGTCGGACCACGTAGAGAAGGAAGCCTGCAGCCACTCCGCCGAGCACCAGTTTTCCCACTCCACCAAAGCGGAAGAACCTTAAGGAAACCGTTGCTGCGACTAGCACCATTGCCAAAAACAGCAGCGGACGGGCAGTCAGGACATCGTACTGGAGTCGGTATCGGGTGGCGTCCAAACCGGACCGCTCTGTGCGTGCGATCGTCTCCTGCAGTTGCCAGAAGGGCACAGATTCCGGTGGTGTGAAGCGTTGCCGCACCTGGCTCGGGTCGAGACTCGACGCGATCAGGTACGTGTCGAAATTCTCCGGGGGCTCGTCCTTCGCGAGTACGCGCGTATCCTGCAATTCCCAGTACCCATCATGCAGGATCGCGCGGGCGGCCTCGATCTGCGACTCGAAGATGCCGCTGTGGCTGAAGGTGAAGACCGTGACGCCGGCAAGCGTGGTCGTGCCCTCCACTGCCGTCTCGGCGCGGATGATCGCCTCACCGTCTAGGCCGCGCTGGCGCAGCCAGAGATCCTTGCCGGACCCCACCTTCTTCGTCCTGGCAAAAATTTTCGCCTCGATCTCGGTGGAGCGCTGCTTCATCACAGCCGATATCGGGTTGTAGATCCCGATCGAGACGACGCCGATGCCGAGCGCTACGAACAGGCCGGGCTGCAGGAACTGCCAGGCCGAGATGCCGGCCGCCCGCGCCACCACCAGTTCCAGCTTGCGCGAGAGCTGCAGCAGCGCCGCCATCGATCCGAACAGGACCGCGAAGGGCAGCACGCCTTCGGCTACGGCGGGCGTGCGATAGAAGGCGAGCTTCGCCATCAACCCGGGCGAGGCACCCTCGGCGTCACCGGCGCGCCGCAGCAACTCGACGAAGTCGAGTGTGTAAACGAGCGCGAATACGGTGACGAACACACCAAGGATGGTGCGCACGAAGCGTAGGGCGAAGTAGCGCCCCAGCGTTGGCCCGATCAGCATCGCGGCGCTCAGCCCGTACCGAGACGCGGGCGCCGCAGCAGGCCGGCAAGCCGGTCCTTCGCGACACGAGCGATGGCAGCGTTCGCGGCGCGGACCCGCGCGCCCTGGAAGATCAGGAGGCAAGACAAGCCGGCGGCGAGGAGCGGGACGGCATAGATCGCGATGACGGCGCCCTGGCTTCGTACGGCGGCGCTCGAGGCCGCGAAGCCGGCGATGCGGAAAGCAACCACCGCAGTGACCGCGCCGGCCATGGCCAGGCCGCGGCCCTGGCGCGTGGTGCGCGGATCACCCAATGCCGCAAAAGCGATCAGCGCGAGCGCGATCGGATAAAGCCAGGCGGACAGCCTGTCATGCAGCTCGGCCCGGAAACGGCCCTTTTGCAGCTTGTACAGGTTCTCCGACGTATCGGGGAAAAGCAGCTGCGAGGTCGAGCGCTCGCGCGGCTTGTAGATGACGTCACCGTCGGGCGGAGAGAAGGCGGCGAGGTCGACTGCGTAGCGCTCGAAAGTCACTATCGAGGAATCGCGCGAATCCTTCTGCTGGCGGTGCACGCTGCCGTTGGTGAGCGTCAGGTAGGTCTGCCCGTCATAGTCGGTGACCACGCCCTTCTCGGCGAGATAGACGACGGTCTTCCCCGCCTCGCGCTTGTCCTGGATGAACAGGCCGTTGAGCGAGCCGTCGCGTCCGCGTTCGCGGAAGTGGAACGTGATGCCGCTGTCGAGTGAGGTGAACTGGCCCTCCTTCACGACATTCGCGACGAAGTCGCCGCGCACGCGCGTGAGCACGTCGCGCAGCTCCTGGAACGAGGAGGGCATGACCTGGATGGTGAGGAACGCGACCATCACGCTGACCGCCATGGCCAGGGTGAAGAATGGCTTGAGGATCTGCCGCGGCGCCATCCCGGCGGCCGACATGACGATCAGCTCCGAGTCACCGTTCAGCTTGTTCAGAGCGTAAATCACCGCGATGAACAGCGCCACGGGCGCAATCACCGTGATCAGGGTCGGCAGCGACAGGCCGGTGATGAGCAGGAAGATCAGGAGCGTCTGACCCTTCGCCGTAACGAGGTCGAGCTCGCGTAGGGCCTGTGTTACCCAGATCGTCCCCGTGAGTCCGATCAGGCAGGCGAGGAAGGCACCGAGTGTGATCCTGAAGATGTAACGCTCGATATGGGTCATTGCCCGTCGCGCCAAGCCGCTCTCACCGCGGGTTTTCCGAATGGCCGCCCGACGCGGAATTTACGGCTCAGATACCCCGAGTTGGGCCGTTTCACGGCGCTGCTCCGTCGCGTTGCGTTCTGCGCATCACAGGGTACACAAGGCCGTGGGCGCCGCTCGTGATCGGGCGAATGGCAGCCCGAAGGCAAGAGGGTCGGAAAGCTTATAAGATGGCGGATGGTATCGGAATCGCCTTTCAACCCCTGTCTTCGAAGGGCTCCGGCGACCTCGTCGTCTTCGTCGGCGACGACCTCGCGCTCTCGCCGGCCGCATCGGACCTGATCGGCGGCGCCGGCGTCGAGCTTGTGGCACGCGCCGCGGCCAGCGAGCGCTTCAAGGGCAAGTCGCAGACCGCGCTGACGCTGCCCGCACCGGCCGGCGTAGCGGCGGACCGCCTGGTCGTCGTCGGCCTCGGCTCCGCGAAGGACCGTGCCAAGATCGACTACGTGACGCTGGGCGGCTTCACGACGGGCAAGATCGGCGGCCGCACGGCCCGCGTCGCCCTGGACTGGCCGGGCAGCGAGGCCACGGCACAGGATATCGCTGACTTCACCCTCGGCGCGCGCCTACGCAGCTACAGCTTCGACCGCTACAAGACCAAGAAGAAGCCTGAGACCGAGGATGATCGCACGACGCAGCTCACCGTGCTGAGTGCCGATCCGGCCGCGGCCGAAAAAGCGGCCGACACCGCCCGGGCCGTCGCTGACGGCGTCATCCTCGCCCGCAACCTCGTCAACGAGCCGCCGAACGTCCTCTATCCGGAAGAATACGCCCGCCGCGCCTCGGAGCTAACCAAGCTCGGCGTCGAGGTCGAGGTTCTCGACGTCGCCAAGATGCGCGAGCTCGGCATGGGCGCGCTGCTCGCCGTGGCCCAGGGCTCGGGTCGCGAGCCGCGCATCGTCGTGATGCGCTGGAACGGCGCGGCCGATAAATCCGCACCTCCGCTGGCGCTGGTCGGCAAGGGCGTGGTGTTCGATTCCGGCGGCGTCTCGATCAAGTCCGCCGGCGGCATGGAGGACATGAAGGGCGACATGGGCGGCTCAGCCGCCGTCGTCGGGACCATCCACGCGCTCGCCGCGCGGGGTGCCAAGGTCAACGTGATCGGTGCCATCGGCATCGTCGAGAACATGCCCGACGGCAATTCCTACCGCCCGTCCGACATCGTCACATCGATGTCCGGCCAGACCATCGAGGTCATCAACACCGATGCCGAGGGCCGGCTCGTCCTCGCCGACGTCATCTACCACGTGAACCAGGCCTATAAGCCGAAGGCGATCATCGATCTCGCGACGCTCACGGGCGCGATCATCGTCGCCCTCGGCCAGGAGATCGCAGGCCTGTTCTCGAACGACGACGAGCTCTCCGCAGCGATTACCGCGGCTGGCGAAGCGGCTGGCGAGAAGGTCTGGCGCATGCCGCTGATCCCGGCCTTCGACAAGGCGATCGACTCGAAGTTCGCCGACATGAAGAACACCGGCGGACGCCACGGCGGCGCGGCCACCGCCGCGGCCTTCATCAAACGCTACGTTGGCGAGACGCCCTGGGCGCATCTCGACATTGCAGGCGTCGGCATGAGCTCGACCCCGAGCGAGATCAACCGGAGTTGGGGCGCAGGCTGGGGCGTGCGGTTGCTCGACCGGCTGGTGCGCGACACCTACGAAGCGTGAGCCGTCCAGGAATTCTCGTCGCGGCGGCGCCGCCCGCCGCCGCACTCGCCGCGCTGTTCGCTGCGTTTCTGACCGGATTCGATCAGAGCACGCCGGTCCCGGCGGAGATCGGGACCCGCTTCTACGGCTTCTTCCTCGACCACTACCCGCTGTTCGCCTTCGCGATCGTCTACGCGCTGGCGCGGGTCCTCGCCGTCGCGCTCGCTCCCGGGCCGTCGACAGTGCTGCGGCGTATCCTGGGAGCGCTCGCCGGCCTCGCGCTGGTCCTGGCGCTGAGCCTGCATCCGACCTTTGGCGGCCTCGTCCTGCGCGGCGGCTTCATGACGGGGGGCATGGCCTTCCTCAACCAGATGCCGATGGCCGCCGCCTACGCGCTCGGCGCGGCTGTCGCTGCCATCACCTTCGGCCTCGCCATGGGGCTCGGCGTGGTGATCGCCGGGCAGCCACCGCGTGAGCGCCTGGCCCGGCTCCGCCGCTTCGTGCGGGCACTCGGCAGCGTGGCCGTGCGGTTTCTGGCGCTCTGGTACGCGCTTGCCGTGCTCGGCTTCGCCCGCACGATCGGCCTCGGGCCATGGCCGCGCCGGCCGCTCGACGCGAGCGATACCCTGCTCGTTGCAGCTTGCCTCGTGGTGGCATTCCTGCCCCACGCACTGATCTCCGCTGCGCGAGCCAGTTCATCGGCGCGCACTGCGGGTTGATCGCCCCTGGCCGATCCCGCTAAGCCTGGGGGCGAGGCAGGCAGCCGTACGAGCCGCAACAAGGCTCGGCGCAGGGAGAACGAAATGGCCGACCCAGTGGCCGGGGACCGTATCCGTGCGCGCCCATGGCTGGCGGCCTATCCGCCCGCGGTGCCGGCCGAGATCGATGTCGAACGGCTCGGTACTCTGGTCGATCTCATCGATCGCAGCACTAGGGCCTACGCGGAGCGGCCCGCGCTGATCAGCTTCGGCAATAGCGTCAGCTACCGCGAGCTCGGCGCTTTCGCGGCAAGCGTCTCGGCGTGGCTCGGGTCGCAGGGATTGGCCAAAGGCGACCGCGTCGCGCTGATGATGCCCAACGTCGCGGCCTATCCGGCTGCCCTGATCGGTGTGCTCACCGCCGGCTGCACGGCCGTCAACGTCAACCCGCTCTACACGCCGCGTGAGCTGATCGGGCAGCTCGAGGATTCGGGCGCGCGGGTGCTGTTCGTGCTGGAAAACTTCGCGCACACCGTCGCCGAGGCGCTGCCGATGCTGCCGCGGCTGGAGCGCGTGGTTCTCGTCGGCCCAGGCGACTGCCTTGGGCTCAAGGGCAAGGTGATCGACTTCGCCTCACGCTACGTGAAACGCGCGGTGCCCGTCTTCGAACTTCCGCCGAAGATCACAACGCGGTTCAATGCGGTGCTGCGCGCCGGTCGCAAGCTGCCGCCGCACCGGGTCGCGGTGTCGCCGAATGATCTCGCGTTTCTGCAATATACCGGCGGCACGACCGGCGTCGCGAAGGCGGCAATGCTCACCCACCGCAACATCGTGGCCAATGTCGAGCAGAGCCGGCTGTGGTTCCAAGTTTCGGGTGATGACGGCCAGAGCCGCACCATGGTCACAGCGCTGCCGCTCTACCACATCTTCGCGCTGACGGCCTGTTTCTTCTTCTTTCTCGACATAGGCGGGTGCTGTCTGCTCATCGCCAACCCGCGCGACGTCGACGGCTTCGTGAAGACTCTGGCCACGAGCAAATTCACGCATCTGTCGGGCGTGAACACCCTGTTCAACCTGCTGCTCAACCACCCGAAGCTGCACACGGTCGATTTCTCCGGTTCCGACGGCTACCACATCGCGGGCGGCATGGCGGTTCAGGCGGCAGTCGCCGCGAAATGGAAGGCGGCCACAGGCAAAGCCCTGATCGAGGGTTATGGCCTGTCGGAGACGTCGCCGGTCGTCTCAATCAATCCCGTCGACCTGCAGGAATGGTCCGGCACGATCGGCTACCCGGTCCCGTCGACCGAGGTCGTCATCCGCAGCGCCGAGGGGAAGGACCTGCCTTACGGCGAACCGGGCGAACTCTGCGTGCGCGGCCCGCAGGTGATGGCGGGCTACTGGAATCGTCCGGAAGAGACCCGCAACGCGATGACGCCGGACGGGTTCTTCCGCACCGGCGACGTCGCCACGATGTCAGAGACGGGCCTCATCCGCATCGTCGACCGGATGAAGGACATGATCCTCGTCTCGGGCTTCAACGTCTATCCGAATGAGGTCGAGGATGTGCTCGCCAAGCACCCGGCCGTGCTCGAATGCGCGGTGGTTGGCGAGCGCGCCGAGGAAGGCGAGATCGTTGTCGCGCATGTGGTCACCAAGGGCGAGGGCATCGCGGCCGACGCCTTGAAGGCGCATGCCCGCGAGCAACTCACCGGCTACAAGGTCCCCCGCCGCATCGTGTTTCACGACAGCCTGCCGAAGACCAATGTCGGCAAAGTGCTGCGCCGGGCGCTACGCGATCACAGCGACGCCTGCGGGTAGGGGTCGCTACTGCGGGCAGCCGTAGGACTGCTCGTAGGCCTTGAGCTCGGCGACCTGCGCGCGCTGGCGAGCGGACAGCGGCACATCCTCGACGGCGTCGTAGGTGCAGCCAGCATTACCAAAGGCGCGGATCGCGCGCGGTGTCCGGAAGCAGTAGCCCTGCTGCTTGTAAATTGCGTTGCGCTGGTACCAGGCGTCCTCGCAGCCGCCGGCTCGGGCCTCGAATACCCCCGCCGATAGCGCCAGCACACCGACCGTCGCTAGATATCGCATGAAGATCCTCCCAGAATGGGGATCTTTCGACCATGTCCTGGGCGACCTGTCGAGCGAGCGCGGCCCTTTAGAATGCCCAGCGCTGGGCCTTGTTGACGAGGAAATCGCGGAACGCCTGGACACGGGCGACGGAGCGCATCTCCTCCGCATAGACGAGATAGCTCTCCATGCTGGGCATCTCGCTCTCGCGCAGGATCTGGACGAGGCTCTGGTTCCCGTCGATGGCGTAGTCCGGCAGGATGCCGATGCCGGCGCCTGCGCGCATGGCCTCGTGCAGCGCCGCGACGTTGTTGACCGTGAAGCTGATCGGCCGCCGTTCGCGGCCCTCGCGCCCGATGCTGGCAAGATAGTGGGTCGCGAGCAGGTAGGACGGCTCGTTACCCCCGAACGAGACCAGGCGATGGTCGTCGAGTTCGTCGAGCGTCTTCGGCTCGCCGAAGCGCTTGATGTAATCCTCGCTGGCGAAGGCGTGATAATGTACCGTGAATAGCCGCCGCTGGATCAGGTCCGGCTGGGCGGGTCGGCGCATCCGGATGGCGATGTCGGCCTCGCGCATGGCGAGATCGAGTTCCTCATTGGTGAGGATCAGCTCGATGCGCACCTCCGGATAGAGATCGAGAAATTCGGAGACGCGCTGAGCGAGCCACGAGGTGCCAAGCCCGACCGTGGTGGTGACGCGCAGATCGCCCGAGGGCCGCTCGCTGGTCTCGACGAGACGAGCCTGTGTATTCTCCAGCCTCAGCTTCATGTCCCGCGCAGCGCGGAACAGGAGGTCGCCCTGCTCAGTCAGGATCAGGCCGCGCGCATGCCGGTGGAACAGCGGCGCCTTCAACTCACGTTCCAGCGCGCTGATCTGCCGGCTGACCGCTGACTGGCTCAAGCCGATGTCATCGCCTGCGCGCGTGAAGCTTCCAGCCTCCGCGACGTTGAGAAATATCCGGATCTTGTCCCAGTCCAAGGCCGTGCCTCCCGTACGCATACCGGGGCACGCCCCGTTCGGCTTCTGCCGAGCAGACCATCACCCCCGGGCGTCGTCCGGCCAGCCCCCAAATCCCTCGCGACAGGATCGTACCGGGAAGCCCCGTCACGCCTTCGCCGGACGGAATTTCACGCTGCCGGCGTCTACCGTCGTCCAACAGCTTAAGCTGTTAGACTTGCGAATTGGTTGCGAATGTCACGGTGTCAACATCTTAGCTGACGATGACCTGCAACCGAGGATTATTCGGCCGCTGCCTGGGTTGGATTCTCGCCGATTTCGAGGTTCGCCAGGAACTTCTCGGCCTCGAGTGCGGCCATGCAGCCCATGCCCGCCGCCGTCACTGCCTGACGGTAGACGTCGTCGGTAACGTCGCCAGCCGCGAAGACGCCGGGGATCTCAGTCTCGGTCGTGCCGGGCTTCACTGTGAGATAGCCGCCATGGCGTGTCGGTAGCTGTCCCACGAATATCGCGGTGGCGGGCTGGTGGCCAATGGCGACGAAGACGCCCTCGGTGGCGTGCTCCTTGACCGCTCCGGTGCGGACGTCCTTGAGGCGCAGATGTGTCACGGACGGTGCCGGCTCGGTCTTGCCGCAGATCTCTTCGACGGTGTGGTGCCAGATCACCTCGACGTTCGGATGCTTGAACAGGCGCTCCTGCAGGATGCGCTCCGCCCGGAACTCGCCGCGGCGGTGGACGACGGTGACCTTGCTCGCGAGATTGGCGAGGTAGAGCGCTTCCTCGACCGCGGTATTGCCGCCGCCGATCACCGTGACCTCCTTGCCGCGAAAGAAGAAGCCGTCGCAGGTTGCGCAGGCCGAAACGCCGAAGCCCTGAAACTTCGCCTCGGAAGGGAGACCGAGCCACTTGGCCTGGGCGCCGGTGGCGATGATGAGCGCGTCACAGGAGTAGGTCTCGCCGGAATCGGCGGTAAGCCGGAACGGTCGCGTCTTGAGATCGACCTCGGTGATGTACTCGGACACGATCTTGGTGCCGACATGCTCTGCCTGGAGGCGCATCTGCTCCATGAGCCAAGGGCCCTGGATGGCGTCGGCGAAGCCGGGGTAGTTCTCCACATCGGTCGTAATCATGAGCTGCCCGCCGGGCTGGAAGCCGGAGATCAGCAGCGGCTCGACCAGCGCCCGCGCGGCGTAGATCGCCGCGGTGTAGCCGGCCGGCCCGGAGCCGATGATCACGAGCTTCGCGTGTGTATGGGCCATCTCATCCGTCTCCTGATCCACGTCTCCGGTCCGAAACCGTCAGCGCGTGAAAGGGCTTAAACTGGGTCTCGCGTGCCGTCGCCCGGCGTTGCGAGGCGCCGTTGATGCTCGACGAACGCTCGTGCCATCGTCTCGGCGATGTCAGGCGTGGCATCGATCGGGTCGTATTGCAGGGATTCCAGCCGTCCAACGAATGTCTTCAGGGCGCCGGCCATGGCAAGCCCCGCGAACATCCGCCTGTGCCGGATGTATGTCTTCGGCAGATCGAACAGAAGAAGCGGAACGCCAGTGCTCGCCGCCTCGCCGACCATGTTAGCGGAATCCGAGGTAACGACGACCTGATCGGCAAGCGCCAGCATCGCGACGTAGGGATTGGTGCCGCTGCCGTCCCAATAGAAGCCGCCCTTGTCCACGACGAGCGCCTCCAGCGCCGCCCGAAGCGCGTCCGGCGTGCGGCGCGACACGGTCAACATCAATGACGCGCCACCATCGGCGAGGGTCGAGAGGTGCTTCACCAGCCGTTTCATGTCGGCCGGGCGGTAGCTCAGATGGCGGCTGTTGCCTCCCACCAGGACAGCAACCCTCGGCCAGGGGAGGACAGCCAGACGCGGATCGGGCGCGGCACGTGCCGCCTGCAGCCGCTCGCGCGAGACCTGATGTGGCGCCGTGAGCGTTGTGAACACGTTCGGCCCGCGCAGGTCGTCGAAATCCGGAACCCAGATGAAGTCGGCGGCCTTGTGGCCGGTACGCGGGTCCTTGAGGAAGGCCGAGAAGGTTCGGTTGCGCGAGGCTTTCCGGACGGCACGCATGTATGGAACGGCGCGCCGGCCGGACGCGATCACGATGTCCGGCAGAGGACCAGCCAACGTCCCGCCCTCGCGTCCCGGCGCATCGCGGGGGTCGAGTGGTCCCCAAGGCGCCGTCCAGTTGAACGGCCTACGGGGGATGCGGCGCAGCTCGAAAGGAAGCTTCAGGTATTCGGCGATTCCGAGACACTGGTTTTCGTCGCCGGCCTTGCCGTCGGTGACGATCCAGGTCGAGTATCGCGACAAATCCGGGATCGACTCACTCACCAATACGCCTTCGACCGTCATTCGGCCGGCAACGTGCGCACGAGCCATTGGGCGTACTGCTCGGCGATGGCAGCGATGCGGCGGCGCTCGGAGGCTGGATCGTACCAGGCTCCGCCCGAGCTTGCGGGAAGAACGGCGAGTTGCGGATGGCGCGCGAGCACCTGCCCGTTCGCGCCGACGAGCAGCGCCTCGCCGTCGAGATAATCGTTCGATCCGCCACCTCCACCACGGCCGCCGCGTCCACTGTTTCCGCTGCCGGCATAGGCATTCAGCGACAGGCTGCGCACGACGACGACGAGGCTCGGGCCGCGTCCGCCGATGCGGCCGGCGAAGGCTTGCCGCAGCGCGAGGGTGAGATCGGCACGCAGGGCTTCCGCCTGCGCTCCGCCACCCTCAGCCAGAAACGGCCGCACGTCGACCCGCACGGAGGCGAACCGGCCGAAACCGGACGCGGCCTGCGTCACGCTCGCTTGCGCGAGCATCAGGCAGAGCAGGGCGGCAGCCGCGATGCCGCCGACCGTACGCACGGCGATCGTGATCGGCCTCACCTCAGCCGCCGTACTTGATCTCAAGCACTTCGTAGGACTTTCCGCCATTCGGCGTCGTGACCTCGACGGTGTCGCCGACGCCCTTGCCGATCAGCGCACGGGCGATCGGCGAGGAAATCGAGACCCGGCCGGCATGCACGTCGGCCTCGGGCTCACCGACGATCTGGTAGCTCTTCTCTTCCTCGGTGTCGTCGTCAACGAGCTTCACCGTGGCGCCAAACTTGATCCGGTCGCCCGAGAGCTTCGAGACGTCGATGACCTCTGCACGGGCGATCATGCTCTCGAGTTCGAGCACGCGTCCCTCGTTGTGGGACTGCGCTTCCTTGGCAGCATGATACTCGGCGTTCTCGGAAAGATCGCCATGCGCGCGCGCCTCGGAGATCGCCGCGACGATACGAGGACGCTCCACCTGCTGGCGATGCTTCAGCTCCTCTTCCATAGCCGCGAAGCCACGCACCGTCACCGGAACCTTGTCTATCGCCATCGTCTCACGCCGCAATTGAAGAGGCCCGGCCGGGAGCGGACGCTCCCTCCGGGCCAACTACGAGATTATCCGGGCCGCCCCAGCGACCGGACCTTGAGGAACCTGCCGCCGTCGCGGCTCAGGCCGCGAAATATTCCTGCAATGCGCGCACCCGGAGGTCTCCCTCCAGATAGGCTTTGATTCCCTCAGCCGCCGCCATCGCACCCGCGAGAGTGGTGTAGTACGGCACTTTATGCAAGAGGGCCGTCCGCCGGAGAGACCGCGAGTCGGAGAGCGCTCCTGCACCCTCCGTCGTGTTGAAGACGAGCTGCACATCGCCGTTCTTGATCGCATCGACGATGTGCGGGCGGCCTTCCAACACCTTGTTCACCCGCTCGGCCGGGATGCCGTTCTCGGCGAGGTAGCGCTGGGTGCCCCCCGTCGCCAGCACGCCGAACCCGAGCTCGTGCAGCGCCCTTACCGCCGGCAGAATCCGCTGCTTGTCGTCGTCGCGGACTGAAACGAAGACCGTTCCCGCGCGAGGCACTGCGGTGCCCGAGCCGAGCTGGCTCTTGGCGAAGGCCACGCCAAAGCCCCCATCAAGGCCGATTACCTCGCCGGTCGAGCGCATCTCGGGGCCGAGCAGGACATCGACGCCCGGGAAGCGGGCGAAGGGGAAGACCGCTTCCTTCACCGCGATATGATCGAGCTTCTTCGGCTGCAGGCCGAAGCTCGGCAGGCGCTCACCGGCCATGATGCGCGCCGCGATCTTGGCGATGGGCTCGCCGATGACCTTCGCGACGAAGGGGACCGTGCGCGAGGCGCGGGGGTTCACCTCCAGCACGTAGATCGTGCCGTCCTTGATTGCGTACTGGACGTTCATCAGGCCGCCGACCTTGAGGGCCAGCGCCATGGCCTTGGTCTGCCGCTCCAACTCCGCCAGGATTTCCGGCGAGAGAGAGCGCGGCGGCAGCGAGCAGGCGGAATCCCCTGAATGGATGCCTGCCTCCTCGATATGCTCCATGATGCCCGCGACGTAGACCTCCTCGCCGTCACAGACCGCATCGACGTCGACCTCGACCGCATCCGACAGATAGCGGTCGAACAACAGCGGGTTCCGGCCGAGCACCGTGTTGATCTGGCCGGTCTTGTCGTTCGGGTAGCGTGCCTTGATGTCCGACGGAATCAGGCTCGGCAGCGTGCCGAGGAGATAATCCGCGAACTGCGCCTCATCACGAATGATGGCCATGGCGCGGCCGCCGAGCACGTAGGAGGGCCGCACCACGAACGGCAGGCCGAGCTCCGAGGCGATCAGCCGGCTCTGCTCGACGGAATAGGCGATCCCGTTCTTCGGCTGCTTCATGCCGAGCTTGTCGAGCAACCGCTTGAACTGGTCGCGGTCCTCTGCGAGGTCGATCGCATCAGGCGAGGTGCCGAGGATCGGTACGCCTGCCGCTTCTAGCGCGCGGGCGAGCTTCAGCGGGGTCTGGCCGCCGAACTGCACGATCACTCCGTGCAGCGTGCCGGCCTGTCGCTCGGTCTCGATGATCTCCAGCACGTCCTCAGCGGTCAGAGGCTCGAAGTAGAGCCGGTCCGAGGTGTCGTAGTCGGTCGAGACCGTCTCCGGGTTGCAGTTGACCATGATGGTCTCATAGCCCGCATCCGACAGCGCGAAGCAGGCGTGACAGCAGCAATAGTCGAACTCGATGCCCTGACCGATCCGGTTGGGACCACCGCCGAGGATGATCACCTTCTTCTTGTCGCTCGGCAGCGCTTCGTCGGCGACAGCGCCCGCGAAAGGCGCGACGTAGGTGGAGTACATGTAGGCAGTCGGCGCCTTGAACTCGGCGGCGCAGGTATCGATGCGCTTGAAGACCGGGCGGACGTCGAGCGCGCGGCGCCTGGCGCGCACCGCCTCCTCTTCCGTCCCTGTCAGCACGGCGAGCCGCGCATCGGAGAAGCCGGCAGCCTTGAGCTGGCGGAAGGCGGCGGGCGTGGTCGGCAGGCCGTGAGCCTTCACACGCGCCTCCAAGTCGATGATCGCCTGGAGTTGCTCGAGGAACCACGGGTCGATCTTGCAGGAGGCGAAGACCTCCTCGTGGCTGACGCCGAGCCGCAGGGCCTGCGCCACCTTGAGCAGGCGGTCGGGCGTCGGGATGCCGATGGCTGCCTTGATGGCGTTGTGGTCGTCGCCCTTGCCGAGGCCTTCGATTTCGATCTCGTCGAGGCCTGTGAGGCCGGTCTCCAGCGAGCGCAATGCCTTCTGCAGGGACTCCGCGAAGCAGCGCCCGATCGCCATGGCCTCGCCGACCGACTTCATGGCCGTGGTCAGGGTCGGCTCTGCGCCCGGGAATTTCTCGAAGGCGAAGCGCGGGATCTTGGTGACGACGTAGTCGATGGTCGGCTCGAACGAGGCCGGGGTCGCGCCGCCGGTGATGTCGTTGGCGATCTCGTCGAGGGTGTAGCCGACAGCGAGTTTGGCGGCGACCTTGGCGATCGGGAAGCCAGTGGCCTTCGAGGCGAGTGCCGAGGAGCGCGAGACGCGCGGGTTCATCTCGATCACGATCATGCGCCCGTTCTCGGGGTTGATCGCGAACTGCACGTTGGAGCCACCAGTCTCGACGCCGATCTCGCGCAGCACCGCGAGCGAGGCATCGCGCATCACCTGATATTCTTTGTCGGTGAGTGTCAGCGCGGGCGCGACTGTAATGGAGTCGCCGGTATGGACGCCCATCGGATCGATGTTCTCGATGGAGCACACGATGATGCAGTTATCCGCCTTATCGCGGACAACCTCCATCTCGTACTCCTTCCAACCGAGCACACTCTCCTCGATCAGAACCTCGTTGGTGGGAGAGGCGTCGACGCCGCGCTCGACGATGTCGAGGAACTCCTCCCGGTTGTAGGCGATGCCGCCGCCAGTGCCGCCCATGGTGAAGGACGGGCGGATGATCGCAGGCAGGCCGATCTCGGCGAGCGCAATCAGGCCCTGTCCGAGGGCATGCTCGATGTAACGACGACGGCGCTCGCTCTCGCCGCTGGCCCATTGCCGCTCGAACTCGGCGAGCGCGGCCTCGCGCGCAGCCGGATCGCCGTTTGAAGCCTCTATGCGCGCCTTGTCGGCGAGGTAGCGGTCGCGGTCTGCCTTCTTCGCGACAGACGCGTTGGCCAGGGCCGATTTCGGCGTCTCCAGGCCGATCTTCGTCATCGCCTCGCGGAAGAGATTGCGGTCCTCCGCCTTATCGATGGCCTCCGCCGTGGCGCCGATCATTTGGACGCCGAACTTCTCCAATACGCCCATGCGCTTGAGCGACAGCGCGCAGTTCAACGCGGTCTGGCCGCCCATGGTCGGAAGCAGCGCGTCGGGACGCTCTTTCTCAATGATCTTGGCGACGATCTCCGGTGTGATCGGCTCGACATAGGTGGCGTCGGCCATGTCCGGGTCGGTCATGATCGTTGCTGGGTTCGAATTCACCAGCACGATGCGGTAGCCCTCCTCACGGAGCGCTTTGCAGGCCTGGGTGCCGGAATAGTCGAACTCGCAAGCCTGTCCGATGATGATCGGACCCGCACCGATGATCAGAATAGAGGAAATGTCGGTGCGTTTCGGCATCTTTCGCCTTGGGTCGCGTGCATGTCTGCGGCCGCGCGCATTCGCCCCCGCGCGACGCCGAGGGGTCGGCGAAGTTCGAGGCCGGCTGACGCAGGAATGATCGTTAGGCCCCGCGTTTACACGCAGCCGCTCGGGTTTGAAAGGGCGTCCGACCGCCGAGCCGGGGACAGGCTCACAACCCATGTAGAAGTATAACTATTCAATTTAATAAGTATATCAGAATATTTGATGAATTGATCGAAGACATTTATTTGAGATGACCGACGGTAAGCGTCGGTCAATTTCAGAATTATTATGAGGAAAAGGATGACGCCCTTCAGAACGCTTCTCGCGGTCTCACTGCTCGCAGCGACCTGCGTGTCGGCTCAGGCTGCCGAGTTCACGGTGAAGATGCTCAACAACGGCCCTGGCGGGATGATGGTCTTCGATCCGGCCTTCACAAAAGTCGCACCGGGCGACACGGTGAAGTTCCTGGCGACCGACAAGGGCCACAACGTCGAGACGATCAAGAACATGGCGCCGGAGGGCGTCGCCCCCGTCAAGGGCGCGCTCGGCAAGGATGAGACCATCACCTTCGAGAAGGAGGGCGTCTACGGCTTCAAGTGCGCGCCGCATTACATCATGGGCATGGTCGCCATGGTGGTCGTCGGCTCGAACCTCGAGAATCTCGAGAAGGCCAAGGGTCTGGAGCAGAACAAGATGGCCAAGCAGCGCTTCGAGCCGCTCTGGGTCAAGGCCGAGGCCAAGTAGTCTTCAGCGGAATCCGGACAGCAAAAAGCCGGGCCGATCTATCGGCCCGGCTCGATCCTACGAGCGCAGAGTCTCAGAACGCGGCGTGGAGTGCGGCCACGGCCCGGTCGATCGAAAGATAGAAGACGCCGAAGGCGACAGCCGCGGCGGCGGCGAATTCGTGCGCTTGGTTTGGCAATGTCTGGAAGCGGCGCATCGTCTCGCGGCCGAAATAGACCGAGAGCCAGGCGAGCGTCAGGACCGCCGGCATCACGAACAGATAGGAGAGCGTGCTCTCGACGCGGGTCGAGCTGGCCATCGGTTCGATCAGAGCGCGAATGTTGCGGACCCACGGCGTGTAGAACGCAGCGTAAGATGCGGTGAGCCACGCGAGGCCGACGGCGATGCCGAGATGCAACGTGAAGTGCCGATGCAACCGCGAGAAGTCGTCACGCGCGTCGTCGAGCGTCATCCGGAAAATCCCATCGATCCGAAAGTCACCGGGAGCGATGCCACGAGGGTCCGCACGCCGGCTGCGATGAAGGTCGAGTGCCGTTCAAGCTGGGATTTTTTATGGCCGGACGGTGCCGAGACCATGCCCTTAAGCTACCCGCCGCATCGTGCGGCGGGCAGGTAACCGAAAGGTCACTTCGCCTGACCGGCAGCCCCTGTACGATGCTCGCGCATCAGGCTGACGAAGCGCTCGAACAGGTAGTGGCTGTCGCGTGGGCCTGGGGAGGCTTCGGGATGGTGCTGAACTGAGAAGGCCGGGCGGTCGGTGAGCGACAATCCGCAATTCGAGCCGTCGAAAAGCGAGACATGAGTCTCGACCGCTGTCTCTGGTAAACTCTTCGGATCGACCGCGAAGCCGTGGTTCATCGACACGATCTCGACCTTGCCGGTCGTATGGTCCTTCACCGGATGGTTCGCGCCGTGATGGCCCTGGCCCATCTTCACGGTACGGCCGCCGAGCGCCAAGCCCATGAGCTGGTGGCCGAGGCAGATGCCGAATGTCGGCACGCGCTTCTCCAGCAACTCCTGGATGACCGGGACAGCGTAGGTGCCGGTCGCGGCCGGGTCGCCGGGACCATTTGAGAGAAATACGCCATCGGGTTTGAGCGCCAGGATGTCGGCGGCGGGCGTGGTCGCGGGTACCACGGTGACGTCACAGCCAGCCTGAGCCAGCAGGCGCAGAATGTTGCGCTTCACGCCGTAATCGATCGCGACGACGCGGTAACCGTCACCGGCCGGCCGGCTGCCATAACCGGCCTTTACCGTCCAGGTGGTCTCGCCCCAGGTCGTGCGCTCGCGGCTGGTGACCGGAGGCACGAGATCGAGACCCTCCATCGGGGCAAGCGCCGCGGCGCGCGCCTTCAGCGCCTCGCGGTCGAACCGGCCCTGCGGATCGTTGGCGATCACTGCGTTCGGCATGCCGCGGTCGCGGATCAGCGCGGTCAGCGCGCGGGTGTCGATCCCTGTGATGCCGACAATGCCGCGGGCCTTGAGCCAGCCATCGAGATGCGACGAGGAACGCCAGCTCGACGGCCGCGTGACGGCGGACGCAATGACCGCCCCGCGCACGCCCGAGGCCGGAGCCGCGTCGAGGCTCTCGAGGTCTTCGTCGTTCGTGCCGACATTGCCGATATGCGGGAAGGTGAAGGTGACGATCTGGCCGGCATAGGACGGGTCGGTCAGAATTTCCTGGTAGCCCGTCATTGCCGTGTTGAAGCAGACCTCGCCGTCGGCGACGCCCTGGTGGCCGATTCCAAAGCCTTCGAGAATCGTTCCGTCGGCAAGCACGAGCAGCGCCGTAGCGAGGGGCTCGCTCCAGGGCTCGGGTGCGGGGCGCGCAGAAGCGGCGGCGTCTTGGAGCATCGATCTGATCCGGATGGCTCTCAGCCGCATTCCGGCGCGCACAGGGCGCACGCATGCGGCGAGCGATTACGTTGCACATAGCGATCCGGTCGCGCCGGGGCAACGTTGCAGGGTATGGGGCTCTTTATCGCGCACAAATGATGAGTTGTGGCAGCCCGCCCGAAGACGCTTGGCCGACAGACATGCTGGCGGAGGAGCGTCGGACCGTATAGGCAGCGCCGCTTGGAAGAACGAGCCGTCAGGAACCTACCATGCTGCGCGAGCGCCTCACCGCCGAGATGAAGGCTGCCATGAAGGCCGGCGAGAAGGACAAGCTCTCGACCGTCCGCATGATTCAGGCCGCCCTCAAGGACAAGGACATCGAGGCGC
The DNA here is from genome assembly GCF_007992215.1 of Methylobacterium gnaphalii. Lineage (GTDB taxonomy): Bacteria > Pseudomonadota > Alphaproteobacteria > Rhizobiales > Beijerinckiaceae > Methylobacterium > Methylobacterium gnaphalii. The sequence continues at coordinate 102,101 of NZ_BJZV01000008.1, forward strand.
GCGTCTCGGGCTCCGGCACTGGTCAGATCGACGAGGCCGAAATTCTCGCGCTGCTGCAGAAGATGATCAAGCAGCGTAACGAGGCTGCTGGCGTCTACGAGCAGGGCGGCCGTCCCGAACTCGCAGCGTCCGAGCGCTCCGAGGTCGCGATCATCGCGAGCTTTCTGCCGCAACAGATGGACGAGGCAGAGACCCGCGCGGCCATCCAGGCTGCCATCGCCGAGACGGGCGCTGCCGAGCCGAAGGACATGGGCAAGGTCATCGCGGCGCTGAAGGCCAAGTATGCCGGCCGGATGGATTTCGGGAAGGCCAGCGGCTTCGTGAAGGAGACGCTCGCCGGCAAGTAATGGCGCGCCGATCAAGGCGTGACCCAACCAACCTCAGCCGGCATCCGTGGTGCGTTATGCGGATGCTGGACCTAAGCCATGCTCGAACACCACGGCGAGCCGGCGCCCATCGCGACGCACGACGGTGCAGATGCGCGGACGTCTGTGCGGCCCGATGGCGAGGTTGAAGCGGTCCGGGATCTGCCCAGGCTCGGAGACCTCGATCATCGCGCCACATTGAGACTCATCCCAGACGAGGCAGTCGAGCTGCAACGGCCGCTCATCGAGATAGATCGAGCCGAACAGAAACGCGTTCTTGCGCGGTTCCAATCGGCGGTTGTCGGTCATGGTAAGCGTCCGGGGTACGGAAGGCGCGACGCTTACAGCGGCCCATTAACAAATCGTTCGGTGGTTACTCTGGGTTCGCCCGGGTCGGCCGCCATACACAGGCTGGCAGACCTCGATAAGATCGGATCCCTGTGGAGAGGCTGTGGATGGCTAAGCTCGGGCCGCGATCTGCTGCCGATGGCGCGCGTCCGAGCGACGAGATGGTACTAGAGCGTTGAGACTCTACCGGGGTCGATGCGGTACACTCTCCGATCCATTGATCCCGCCGACATCCGCGACCGGACCCGTTGCGTTACCCGCCACACATCCTCGAAGAGATTCGTGCGCGAATTCCGGCTTCCGACGTGGTCGGCAGGCGCGTGCGGCTGAAGAAGGCCGGGCGCGAGTGGCGCGGGCTGTCGCCGTTCAACTCCGAGAAGACGCCGTCCTTCTACGTCAACGATCAGAAGCAGTTCTATCACTGCTTCTCCTCCGGCAAGCACGGGGATGTCTTCCGGTTCCTGATGGAGACGGAAGGCCTGAGCTTCCCCGAGGCTGTCGAGCGCCTCGCGAATGAAGCGGGCGTGGTTCTGCCGAAGCCTTCGGCCGAGAACGAGCGCGCGGAGGAGCAGCGCAAGGGCGCGCTCGAAGTGATGGAACTCGCCGCCGTCTATTTCGAGGAGCAACTCAGGGGGCCACGAGGCTCGCAGGCCCGCGACTATCTCGATCGCCGGGCGCTGGGAGAGGGCGTGCGCCGCCAATTCCGCCTCGGCTACGCGACCGGCGACCGCTACGCTCTGCGCGACTATCTCGCCGGCAAGGGTGTCGATAAGGCGCTGATGCTCGAACTCGGCCTGCTAACCACCAGCGAGACCGTCGCGGTCCCGTACGACAAGTTCCGCGACCGGGTGATGTTTCCGATCGCCGATGTCCGCGGTCGCGTTGTCGCGTTCGGCGGCCGCGCCATGCAAGCGGAGGTCAAGGCCAAGTACCTGAACTCGCCGGAGACGCCGCTCTTTCACAAGGGCAGGATGCTCTACAACCTGCATGCCGCGCGAAAGGCAGCCCATGACCGCGGCACAATCATCGCGGTCGAAGGCTATATCGACGTCATTGCGATGACACTCGCCGGTCATGCCGAGACGGTCGCCTCTCTCGGCACGGCGCTCACCGAGGACCAGCTCGGCCTCCTCTGGCGCCATGGAGACGAGCCGATCCTGTGCTTCGATGGCGACAAGGCCGGCCAGAAGGCAGCCTTTCGGGCGCTCGACGTGGCGCTGCCGATGCTGGAGCCGGGCAAGTCGCTTCGCTTCGCAATGCTGCCGCAGGGCCAGGACCCCGACGACCTTTTGCGTTCCGGCGGAGCCGGCGCGATCGATGCCGTGCTGGAAGGTGCACGGCCTCTCGTCGAAGTCTTGTGGGCGCGCGAGACCGAAGCGGGGCCGCTTGATACGCCCGAGCGAAGGGCCGGGCTCGCCCGCACCCTGCGCGAGGCGGTCGCGGGTATCCGCGACGAGACCGTTCGCCGCTTCTACCGAGACGATATCGAGAATCGTCTGCGCGAGATATCTGGCGCGCGAAACGCGCGCGGTGACTACCGAGGCGCCATCCAGCCTGGGCGACAGAATGGCGAGCCGATGCGCCGGCGCGCGCGTCCGGGAGATCCGCCGCCATCGCCGCGGATCGATTTCAAATTCAGCCCGCTCCTGTCGAGTGCAACGCCGCCCCCGCAGGGCGGCGCCTTTCAGGAGCGCGAGGCGATGATCATCTCAAGCCTGATCGTCCACACCGAATTGTTGGCGATTGAGGAGGAAGACCTCTCGCAGCTCGACCTCGACAATCCCGACGCGCAGGCCCTCCGCTCGGCCCTGCTCGACCACGTCGCCGAGGGGGCAGCATCCGATTCGGAGGTCATGGCGGCCCGGCTGGAGCGCGCGGGGCTCACGGAGGCGTCGGCGCGTCTCATGGCTCTGGTGAGGCCCGGAGACCGTTGGGCGCTCGACCCGCATGCGGATCCTGCACGCCTGGAAACGACTCTCCGTCAAGCCGTGATCTTGCACCGCAAGGCTGGAACGCTAAATAGCGAACTCCGCCAAGCGGAACGTGCCCTTGTCGACGAACCATCCGAGGCCAATTTCGCTTGGCTATGTGACGTCAAGGAAAGATTGGCGGTAATCGCCAGCGCGGATGCCGACGCGGAGGATCCGGAGACGGACGACATCTAACGCTGTGACGCGCGATGCAAATCGCTGCGCATGGTTAACGGTCGGTCAAGCAGGCATGCGTAGACCGAGTTCATCGGCCGGTGACGACCGGCATCCGAATTGCGGCTTTCAACCGGGCCATGCGAGCGCTCGCATCCGGTGCGGCCGCCACGAAAACATAGGCTGAGCATGGCAACGAAGGCAACCGAGCGGGACGACACCGACGTCGCTCAAGAGCAGCAGACGGATGGTCCTCTGCTCGATCTGACCGATGCTGCCGTCAAGCGCATGGTCAAGCTCGCGAAGAAGCGCGGCTATGTGACCTATGAAGAGGTCAATGAGGTTCTGCCGGACGGTCAGGTCGACGGCGATCAGATCGAGGACGTCCTGGCCCAGCTCGACGACATGGGCATTCGCGTCATCGAGAGCGAGGAGACCGAGGAGAGCACCTCCGAGAAAAAGCCCAACGGCGAAGCTTCCGAAGAAGAGGAAACCTCCGAGGGTGGCGAGGTCGCCGAGGCCGGGCCGACGCGCGCCGTCGCCGTCACGACCACCACCAAGGAGCCGACCGACCGCACGGACGATCCCGTGCGAATGTACCTGCGCGAGATGGGCTCGGTGGAGCTGCTGTCTCGCGAGGGCGAGATCGCGATTGCCAAGCGCATCGAGGCCGGCCGCGAGGCGATGATCGCGGGTCTCTGCGAAAGCCCGCTGACCTTCCAGGCCATCATCATCTGGCGCGACGAACTCATCGACGGAAAGGTGTTGCTCCGCGACATCATCGATCTCGAAGCCACCTATGCCGGCCCGGACGCCAAGACGGCGCCGCAGGTGGGCGAGGGCGAAGAGCCTGACGAGGCCGAGAGCGAAGATGGTCCGACGCCGCCCGAGGGTGGCGACGACGAAGACGATATGGAGAACAACGTCTCGCTTGCCGCGATGGAAGCCGAGATCAAGCCGCGCGTTCTCGAGACCTTCGACGCAATCGCGAACAACTACCGCAAGCTTCGCAAGCTCCAGAACGAGGCGAACGACCGCCAAGCCACGGGCGAGGGCTCAACGACGGCTCAGGACAAGAAGCAGAGCGAGCTGAAGGAGATCGTCGTCACCGACGTGAAGTCGCTCTCGCTTAACGCCAACCGAATCGAGGCGCTGGTCGAGCAGCTTTACGACATCAACAAGCGCCTGATCTCGCATGAGGGCCGCCTGATGCGCGCCGCCGAGAACCACGGCGTAGCCCGCGATGAGTTCCTGCGCCACTACCAGGGCTGGGAGCTCGACCCGAACTGGATGGAGCGCGTCGGCGCCCTCGGCGGCAAGGGCTGGAAAAACTTCGTCGAGAAAGGCGGCCGGCAGGTCGCGGACCTGCGCGAGCAGATCCTGACGCTCGCCTCCGAGACGGGCCTGCAGATCGGCGAGTACCGCAAGATCGTCAACATGGTCCAGAAGGGCGAGCGCGAAGCCCGTCAGGCCAAGAAGGAGATGATCGAGGCGAACCTCCGGCTCGTGATCTCGATTGCCAAGAAGTACACCAACCGCGGCCTGCAGTTCCTGGACCTGATCCAGGAGGGCAATATCGGCCTGATGAAGGCGGTCGATAAGTTCGAGTACCGCCGCGGCTATAAGTTCTCGACCTACGCCACCTGGTGGATTCGCCAGGCGATCACTCGCTCGATCGCCGATCAGGCCCGCACCATCCGTATCCCGGTGCACATGATCGAGACGATCAACAAGATCGTCCGCACCTCGCGCCAGATGCTGCACGAGATCGGCCGCGAGCCGACCCCGGAGGAGCTGGCCGAGAAGCTGGCCATGCCGTTGGAGAAGGTCCGTAAGGTCCTCAAGATCGCCAAGGAGCCGATCTCTCTCGAGACGCCGATCGGCGACGAGGAGGACTCTCATCTCGGCGACTTCATCGAAGACAAGAACGTCGTTCTGCCGATCGACGCGGCGATCCAGTCGAACCTGCGCGAGACCACGACGCGCGTCCTCGCTTCACTCACGCCACGCGAAGAACGCGTGCTGCGCATGCGTTTCGGCATCGGCATGAACACCGACCACACCTTGGAAGAAGTCGGCCAGCAATTCTCGGTGACCCGCGAGCGCATCCGTCAGATCGAAGCGAAGGCCCTGCGCAAGCTCAAGCATCCGAGCCGAAGCCGGAAGCTTCGGAGCTTCCTCGACAACTGAGGAAACCAAAACCAACTCGGCAACGCCCGTTTCTGCCCAGCAGGAGCGGGCGTTGCCGTTTCGAGGTTTATTCGGCCACGAAACGTGTCGTGCCAGTCTTCCGGTTCCAGAACAGGGTCACCTGACTGATGTTGCAGAGATTAACCTCACGGAATTCCGAGGCGTCGCCGTCATTGTAGACAACCCGGATATCCCACTTGCAGCCGCCGCCGCCCTCGAAGTTGATCTCGGCACTTTCGCCATCACCGATCGCGTCCTTGCCCATCACGTCCTTGCCCCATTTGGAGCTACTGACCGGGCCGACATAGACTTCGTCGATCTGATAGCCGGTCTTATTGACGATGGTGAAGTCTTGCTTGGCTTGAGCCATGGCGAGACTTGGCGCGAGGAGAAGAGCAAAGGCGGTGAGACGGAGGACGGAATTCAGCATCGGTGAAGCCCCAAAGTCGTCATGAAGGGCGGCCGGCTGATACCGATCCTTTGGACCCCTCGAATTCCGCATAGGGCTTGCGCCTCAGTCCGGCGTAAGGAAATGTTACGAAATGTTTCCAGCCGATGGCTTGCGCACACCTTTCGCGGAGGGGAAAACCACGCAGAGCGCTGATGCCCATGATTTTAAGGGCGTAACTTCGTCAAACGTTCGAGCGAAGTTACGTTCGAAGTGCGTGCCGTTCCGGTCTATGCTGACTGACCATCGAGGCGTGTGGCGTAATCGATCCCGAATGGGCCGCACCCCTTAGAACCTTACTTCGCTCCGTCGGTAAACCTTGCTTTGCCACGCAGCGTAACCACCTTGGCCATATGCTCCACGAGGACGCCACCACGACGACGCCCAAAGAGCTAGCACCCACCGCTTTCGCCGACGGCTCCGAGGCGCAGGACGTGCCCTTCGGCGCGATCCAGCCGAGTGTCGGCATTCGCGATTGGCTGCTTGGCGAGGGCGCTCGGCTGAAGAACGCGAGCGATCTCCTGGCGGGGCTGGCCCAGCGCCTGATCGATGTTGGGGTGCCGATTGATCGTGCATCGACGGCGATCGACACGCTGCACTCGGAATATTCGGGGGTTGGACGGGTCTGGACGCGCGACGCCGGAACCACCGTCAGGCTGTTTCCGCACGGTGAAGTCTCGGACGCGGCCTATCGGGAGAGCCCATTCTACGCCGTTCACCAGAGCGGCGAGTGGCTGATCCTCGATCTCGACGATACCCCGGACGACCTGTTCTCGATCATCCCGGAGCTCAAGGCCGAGGGATACACGAGCTACGTTGTCGTGCCGGTCTTCTTCACCAACGGCACTCATAACGGCATAACCTTCGCCACGCGCGCCAAGAGAGGTTTTGCGGACGAAGACATCGCGATCCTGCGCTTCATCATGCCGGCGCTCGCCGCGGTGATGGAGATGCGCATCGTCAACAAGCAGCTCGATCAGGTGTTGCGCATCTATGTCGGCGACGAGCCGCACCGAGCCATCCTTGCGGGTGACATCCGCAGGGGGCAGGTCAAGCGCATTCGCTCAGCCATCCTATTCGCTGATATGCGGGACTATACTCGCCTCTCCGCCGACCTGACGCCCGAGAAATCCGTCGAGCTCCTCAATCACTTCTTCGATTGCTTAGTGCCCGCCATTGAGCGGGAAGGCGGCGAAGTGCTGAAATATCTTGGCGACGGCCTGCTCGCGATCTTCCGCGAGCCTGGTGACGACCTCGGCGGTGCCGCGAAAGGCGCACTCATGGCGGCGCTCGCCTCGCTCTCAGCGCTCGCCGAGGCTAATGCCGTCGGCCGATTCGGCGACAAGCCCGTCGCTGCCGGCATCGCGCTTCATCACGGCGAGGCGGCCTACGGCAATGTCGGCTCCGGCACCCGGCTCGACTTCACCGTGATAGGCCGGGACGTGAACCTCGCCAGCCGTTTGGCACGTCTCAACCGGACGCTAGGCGAGCCGCTGCTGATGTCGAAGCCATTCGTCGACTTCCTCTGGGGCGATCCCGTTTCGCTCGGCAAGCATGGCCTCGACGGCTTCCCGGAGCCGATGGAGGTCTATCGTCCGGGCCGCTCACCGTCGGCCGGCTCCTGCAAGCATGTGGCTCATCCATCGGAAACCGCGGCGGCAGCCGCGATGCTAGTGGCGGCGCAGTCCGGGGACTGAGGCCTTCTCCGCTGCCGTCATGAGCCCCGCGACATCAGGCAGTTCGAGCGCGGATCGGCCGGGTTGCGCACCCGGCCGCCGCAGGCGTTACCCCGCGCGCTGACCATCCCGACCTTGCATCCGCGAAAGGATCGCGATGTGCTTGTCGATCAGTGGAAGTGCGCCTCGCGCGATACGGCGCAGCCCCGGATCTTCGCCGCTTTGCGCGTAGCTTCCGTGGATCTGGCGCGCTTCGAGATGCCCTTGCAGCGAGGCATTGACAAAGGCGGCGTCATATTCGGGGCCGCCCGGCTGCGCGGTGAGCTGCGAAAGGATCTGCGCCTTCTGACCATCCGACGTCATGGCCCGCGCCTGAGCCGGACCGCCGAGCACAGCACCAGCGGTTCCTATGGCGGCGCCCGCCACGCCCGTCGCCAACGCGAGCGGGGCGCCGATCAGGCCGCCGGGGCCAGCTGCTACATCTGGCACCGGAGCGTTGCCGGTATAAGCCGCGATCTTGCCAGACAGGTTGACCTGCTCGTTGACCTCGGCGCGCGTGAACGCCTTCAGACGCGGATTAGCCGTCTTCCCGTAGGCATCGCGCGCTGTGTTCTCGAGAAACAGGCCGCCCTTGGTTGCCATGCTCAGATAGACGGGTGTCGGCACCACGCCGGCTGGGGTCGGCTGAGCGATGGCCGTGCGTGTCACGGCGAGCGCTGCTGTGGCGGTAAGCATGCTAGTTAGGATATCACGACGGTGCATGGGAGCTCCTAGGAAGCGGGGATTGTCACCGGCACCTCCCGTCCAGGGTTGCCTGACATCCGGCGTAACCTCAGGGTTGCAACGGTGTTCCTCGACCTACGCTTAGCGTTCTCCGCCGAACACGTTCGGCTCGCATCGCGCCGGCTTTGCAGGTGAGCCGTCGCCTACCCCCGCAAGGTGATCCGCGTGCCCGCCACGTTGAACTCTCGTAGTCGCGACAGAAACGACATGCCGAGCAGGTTCGCGTTCAGCCGTCCTCGCGGCACCACCACGGCCTCGACATCGCGCACCGCGACTGGCCCGATCTGTAATAGGCGTATGCGGATTGGAGCGACGCGGACGGTGCCGTTGGCCGTACCAACCATCTGCGTAAAGTCATTGGGGCTAAGGCGGATGCCGAGACTCTCGGCTTCTTCCTCGCGGAAGGCGCAGTTCGTCGCGCCGGTATCGACCAGCATCGAGAGGGTGCGCCCATTGACGAGGGCGGTGGTCAGGAAATGGCCGCTGCGATCGGCGTGGAGTGCGATGGCGCCGGAAGAGGGGACGGATACGGACATGGCCGTCGGCATGGCATGCGAGTCCGAAGCGGTGCCGGCTGCTCCCTTCGTGAAGATGTGCCGACCGGCGATGAGCAGGCAGAGCGCAGCTGCACACAACACCCATCTGGTCAGGCTAGCCACGATCCGCCCCTCCCTGCACCGTGCCTGCTAGTGCACGGTTGTAGGGGTTAGCCGCGGCGCATGAAGAAAAGATCGCTGCCCAACGCCGTACCGCGCGAATGGCCTCCTGATCGCGCAGGGCGGTGAGCAAAGGATTTGCCACACCTCGCCAATTGTTGGGATCGCAGCGGGGATTGACCGCGCGCCCGTCTCGGCCCACATCAGGGGTGTTCCAGGGAGATCCCCGACAAGGGGCTGAGACACCGCTATCGCCATCGGGCAGCGCGGAAATCCTTCGAACCTGATCCGGTTCATACCGGCGTAGGGATTGGACCGCGGGCGTTCCCAGCACGCTCACTCAGCTTCACGAGAAGCGCGGCATCGATCCTTACGGGCAACCGTGGAGGCCTCGTGTCGGCTGTCCTGACGTCCCCGATCGGCCTGCGCCGCGGCATCGCTCCGCGGACGAATTCCGCTGCCCTGCCAGAGCGTTGTGACGTTGCCGTGGTTGGCGGCGGCCTGATCGGCCTCTCGATCGCCTGGCGGCTGGCCAAGACTGGACGCTCGGTCACCGTGATCGAGCGCGAGAGCGTTGGCGCTGGGGCGAGCCTCGCTGCGACGGGCATGCTGGCACCAGCGGCCGAGCACGAGCCGGGCTCCGACCTGCTGCTGCCGCTGGCCCTCGACAGCCTGCGCCGCTGGCCGGGATTTCGCGATGAATTGCAGAGAGATGCAGGCATTGACATCGATTATCGCGAGGGAGGCACGCTGGTACTCGCGATCGGCCGCGATGAGGTCGAGCGGCTGCGATTTCGCTATGACTTACAATGCCGTGCAGGCGTTGCAGCACAGTGGATCTCCGGTCCGGAGGTGCGGGCACGCGAGCCGCTGCTGAGGCCAAATGTAACGGCCGGCATCCATTGCCCGCTCGATGCGCAGGTCGATCCCCGGCTCGTGATGCAGGCGCTGGTGCATGCTTGTGAGCGTGCCGGAGTGCGTATCATCGAGCAGACGCGGGTCGAAGGCATCGGCAGGTCCAGCCAACACGCGGATCATGTTCTCGATCCTGTTCTGACCGGCCGGGGCGAGTTGCGCGCCGGTACGATCATCCTCGCCACCGGAGCCTGGAGCGGGGAGGGCGGTTTGCTGCCCGATTCCAACATTGTTCCTGTTCGGCCAATCAAGGGGCAGTCCCTGGCGCTGAAGACCACGCGGAGGACCGGCACGCTCTCTAGCATGGTCTGGACCGAGCAGATCCACATGGCTCCGAAGGCGGACGGTACGCTGATCGTCGGTGCGACGGTGGAGGATTGCGGGTTTCGCGAGGGCGTCACCGCCGGTGGGCTGTTCGCGCTCCTCGAAGGGGCACGCCGGGTGCTGCCGGGGGTCGAGGAGATGGAGGTCGATGCGGTCTGGAGCGGCTATCGCCCGACTTCGGACGACGATGCCCCAATCATCGATGTCCTGCCGAACGGCGTCATCGTCGCCACCGGCCATCACCGCAACGGCTACCTGCTCGCCCCCTCGACGGCCTACGCGGTGGCCGAGTTGGTGGAGCGGGGCAGCCTGCCGGATTACGCGCGCGGCTTCGGCCTCGGCCGGTTCGCGCAAGGCATACAGGACCAGCAGCAGAGAGCACGGGCATGAGGCTGATCGTCAACGGCGAGCCCTGGGACCATGAGGCGGCCGATGTCGCCGCGCTCTTCGCCATTGAGGCGGAGGAGCGCGAACTGCCGTCCGAGGGCATCGCCATCGCGCTGAACGGGCGCGTCGTCCGCAGGAAGGATTGGGCCGGCACCCCATTGAGCGAGGGCGATCGCATCGAGATCGTCCGCGCCATGCAGGGCGGCTGAACGAGACACACAGGGCCTTTCGCCATGACCCATCACGACACTACGCTCACCGCGCAAACCGGCGACGACCTCCTTGAGATCGCCGGCGTCAAACTCTCCTCGCGCCTGTTCATCGGCACGGCCGGCTATCCGACCCAGGGCATCATGGCCGAGTCGGTGCGCGCCTCGGGCGCCGAGGTCGTCACCGCCTCGATCCGCCGCGTCTCGCTGCAGGGCCACGGCTCGGACACGTTTCAGAAGCTCAAGGGCAAGCGCTTTCTGCCCAACACCGCCGGCTGCGAGACCGCCCGCGACGCGATCATGACCGCCGAGCTCGCCCGCGAGGCGCTCGACACCACCTGGATCAAGGTCGAGGTGATCGGTGACCGCGAGACGCTCTATCCGGACGTCACCGAGCTGATGGACGCCTGCCGCCACCTGATCGACGACGGCTTCACCGTGCTGCCCTATTGCAACGACGATCCCGTCATCTGCGAGCGCCTCGCCGATATGGGTTGCGCCGCGGTGATGCCGATGGGCTCGCTGATCGGCTCCGGCATGGGTGTCGCCAACCCGGCCAATATCGAGCTGATCTGCCGCCGGGCGAAGGTGCCGGTGATCGTCGATGCCGGCATCGGCACGGCCTCGGATGCCGTCATCGCCATGGAGCTCGGCGCCGCAGCCTGCCTGATCAACACGGCCGTCGCCAAGGCCGACGACCCGGTCCGCATGGCCGCCGCCATGCGACACGCGGTCGAGGCCGGCCGTCTCGCCCATCTGGCAGGACGCATCCCGCGCCGGGGCCGCGCCGAACCGTCCAGCCCGCAGCTCGGCCTCGTCGGCTCGTGATCCCGTCGCCGCTTCTCGTCGTCACCGATCGGCATGGCGCAGGCCGGCCGCTGACGGAGACGGTGAGCGCGGTGTTGGAGGGGGGCGCCCGCTGGATCTGGTTTCGTGACAAGGATCTGGAACCGGAGGCGCGACGCGCCCTGGCCACTGCGCTATTGCGGCTGGTCCGCAAAGTGGGAGGCCGCCTGACGATCGGCGGTGACGTCGGCCTTGCCGCCGAAATCGGCGCGGATGGCGTGCACCTGAGCGGTTCGGTTTTTGCCGGCTCCGTCATCGCGAGCGAAGCGAAACTGTCCAGCGAGCCGCAGCGCTTAGCCGACGCGGCTGGATTGCTTCGCTTTGCTCGCAATGATGGGGCTGGACCTCAGGCGACCAAGCAGCCGGGAACGGGCGTCGCTGACATTGTCGTCCAGGCCCGCCAGCGCCTGAATCCCGGCGCACTCGTCGGCCTCTCCGCCCACAGCCTCGCCGACATCCGGACGGCAGTGGAGGCCGGAGCCGACTACGTCACTCTCAGCCCGATCTTTGCGACGGCGAGCAAGCCCGGCTACGGCCCAAGCCTCGGCCTCGCCGCTTTGCGCGAAGCGGCAGGTCTCGGCCTTCCGGTCATCGCCCTCGGCGGCATCGGAGCGGAACAGGCTCGGCTCTGCCGCGAGGCCGGCGCGGCTGGAGTCGCGGTGATGGGCGGAGTGATGCGCGCGGATGATCCGATTGCCGAGACGCGCCTGCTCATCGCCGTAACATCAAGTCCCTCATCCTGACACGCGGCGGAGCGGTTCGGATGTTCGCTGATCTCGCCCACCGTCATCGCGAGCGCAGCGAAGCTGTGACCGTGGGGTCTCGAAACGCCGTGCAGCAGCGCGGACGCGGCGGTCTTGCGCCGCGTCCGGCCACACATCGTATCGGGTTACCGCTTCGCAATTCCCTCGATCAGGGCCCTGTTGAAGGTCTCGGGGTCGGACATCTGCGGCGCGTGGCCGAGTTCCGGGAACTCGACCAGCCGCGATCCAGGAATGGCCTTGGCCGTCGCCTTGCCGAGTTCGGGGTAGTGGCCGAGCGTCGGCTTCACGTCGGCCGGCGCCAAGTCCTTGCCGATCGCCGTGATGTCCTTCTGGCCGATCATCAGCAGCGTCGGCACCGTGATCTGGGGCAGGCGGTAGACCACGGGCTGGGTCATGATCATGTCGTAGAGCAGCGCCGAATTCCAGGCGACCTGCTCCTTGCCAGGCCCGCGATACAGGCCGGCAAGCATCTGCACCCAGGGCTCGTAACGCTCCTCCCAGTGGCCGGCGTAGTAGGTCGCCTTCTCGTAGTTGCGGATCGAGTCCGCCGAGGTCTTCAGGTCGCGCTCGAGCCATTGCGCCAGCGAGATCGGCGGCACCCCCTTCGCGCTCCAATCCTCGAGGCCGATTGGGTTGACCAGCACGAGCTGTGCAGTCTCCTTCGGGTAGAGCAGGGCGTAATGGGCAGCGAGCATGCCGCCGGTCGAGTGACCGATCACGATCGGGTTCTGAACGCCGAGCTTCCCGAGTAGGGCGTGGGTATTCTCGGCGAGCTGACGGAAGCTGAACTGGTAGGCGGCCGGCTTGCTCGACTTGCAGAATCCGATCTGGTCAGGCGCGACGACGCGGTAGCCGGCGCCGGACAGGGCGCGGATCTGGCTTTCCCAGGTCGCGGCGCAGAAATTCTTGCCGTGGAGCAGAACCGCAGTCTGCCCATTGGGGTGGTCGGGGCGGACATCGAGATAGGCCATCTGCAGCGGCTGGCGCTGGGACGTGAACTCGTAGCGCTCGACCGGGAACGGGTAGTCGAAGCCCTGGAGTTCCGGGCCGTATGCGGCCGTCGCCGGATCGCTCGACGCGGCCTGAACCGCGCCGCCGCCGAGGACAAGGTTGATCGCGAGGGCGATCGACAGCCCGAGGTTTCGTTTCGATGCCAGCATGGTGCGCGTCTCGATTTCGTCTCTGTGTCGGAGAGGCCGGAACGGCTTTCTGACGACGGCTGGCCTGTACGCCCTTCAGCGCCGAGTCAGCCAGGGCTCGGGCGCCGACCGCGTTCACCTTTTCGAGAACGAGGGCCGTGCGGGCATGGGCTGAGCTGAGGCCCGCAGCCGGGAGGTGCGCTGTCACACTCCGGGTCGCATGCGGGCCTTGCGGCCCAACGCGTTGCGCGGCCGGGAGCCGTCGTCTAACTCGGGCGACGACACGCCCGAGGCCGCATGACTCCCCTGCTCGACACCTCCCAGCACGACAAGATCCTGATCGTCGATTTCGGCTCCCAGGTGACGCAGCTCATCGCCCGCCGCGTGCGCGAAGAGGGCGTGTATTGCGAGATCGTGCCCTTCACGAAAGCCGACGCTGCTTTCGACGAGCATCGGCCCAAGGGCGTCATCCTCTCCGGCGGCCCGGAATCGGTGACCTCGGACCTCTCGCCCCGCGCCCCGCAAAAGATTTTCGACGCCGGCATCCCCGTGCTCGGCATCTGCTATGGCCAGCAGACCATGGCGGCGCAGCTCGGTGGCGAGGTCGAGGGTGGCCACCATGCCGAGTTCGGCCGGGCCGAGGTCGAGATTCTCGCCGACTCGCCGCTCTTCCACGGCGTCTGGCATGTCGGCGAGAAATATCCGGTTTGGATGAGCCACGGCGACCGCGTGACCAAGCTGCCCGACGGCTTCGTCACCATTGCGCTGTCGAAGAACGCACCCTTCGCTGCCGTCGCCGACGAGTCGCGCCGCTATTACGCGGTGCAATTCCACCCGGAGGTGCACCACACCCCGCACGGCGCCCTACTGATCCGCAACTTCGTGCGCGACATCGCCGGCTGCTCTGGCGACTGGACCATGGGTGCGTACCGCGAGGAGGCGATCGCCAAGATCCGCGAGCAGGTCGGCACCGAGAAGGTGATCTGCGGCCTGTCCGGCGGCGTCGATTCCTCGGTGGCGGCCGTGCTGATCCACGAGGCGATCGGCGACCAGCTCACCTGCGTCTTCGTCGATCACGGCCTGATGCGGCTCGGCGAGGGCGACGAGGTCGTCCGGCTGTTCCGCGACCACTACAACATCCCGCTCGTGCACGTTCAGGCGCAGGACCTGTTCATCAGCGCACTCGAAGGCGTCGACGACCCCGAGGTGAAGCGCAAGACGATCGGCCGGCTGTTCATCGACGTGTTCGAGGAAGAGGCCAAGAAGATCGGCGGCGCGGCCTTCCTCGCGCAGGGCACGCTCTACCCGGACGTGATCGAGAGCGTCTCGTTCTCCGGCGGCCCCTCGGTGACGATCAAGAGCCACCACAATGTCGGTGGCCTGCCTGAGCGCATGAACATGAAGCTCGTCGAGCCTCTGCGCGAGCTGTTCAAGGACGAGGTGCGCCTGCTGGGCAAGGAGCTTGGCCTGCCCGAGAGCTTCGTCGGCCGCCATCCCTTCCCAGGCCCGGGCCTCGCCATCCGCTGCCCCGGCGTGATCACCCGCGAGAAGCTCGAGGCCCTGCGCAAGGCCGACGCGATCTACCTCGACGAGATCCGCCAGGCCGGGCTCTACGACACGATCTGGCAGGCCTTCGCGGTGATCCTGCCGGTGAAGACGGTGGGCGTGATGGGCGACGGCCGCACCTACGACCACGTCTGCGCGCTGCGCGCTGTCACCTCGATCGACGGCATGACCGCGGATTTCTACCCCTTCGACATGGCCTTCCTCGGCCGCGTGGCGACGCGCATCATCAACGAGGTGAAGGGCATCAACCGGGTGACCTACGATATTACGTCGAAGCCGCCTGGGACGATCGAGTGGGAGTGAGCGGAGGGCGCTAAGGCTCGACCTTCAAAGCCGGCACACCGACGAAAGGACCTGCCTCGGCCAGCTTTTGATCGAGCGTGCAGATCGTGGCGCCATGCTCCGACGCGACTGCGAGGTGGAGTGCATCGCCGGCGCGAGGCCCGAGGGTGTGCTGATCGACGAATTTCGCCGCTGCTCTGAATTGGGCTCCGTACACCGCCAGCACCGTCAAACTTTCGGCGATCAGCTTGTTGAATGCCGACAGGGCTGCGGCCCGCTGGTCCAAGGTAATATGGCCCGTCCTCAGCTTGATCGACAAGGCGGAGGACGTCTCCGTGATCGTCCAGTCGCTGACGGCGAGTTGCTCCGAGGCTCGCTCAGACAGCCATTCGTGGACACGTAGCGTCATCGCCTCATTCGACAGTGCGGCCACGATCAGCGACGTGTCGAGGTAGAGCATCAGTAGCGGTCGCCATCCCGCATCGACCGCACGAGGTCCGCGGCGCTTTCGGTCTGAGGAGACATGGTCGCCGTCAGCGATCGCAGCATCGCAACATCGATCGGCTTGCGAGGCATCGATAAGCTGGTTAGCCGCGCGACTGGCTTGCCACGCCGCGTGATGTTGATCGATGCGCCTGCCTCGACCCGATCAACAAGTTCGCTCAAATGAGCCTTGGCATCTGCCAGATTGACGAGTTCCACAACATGCTCCTGACCATGTAGATGGTCATATAGGCGATCTGATACGATCGCTCCACATCGACCTCGCATCAACTCGCTCGTCCACAGCAGTAGCGCTCGTGCTCTCCCATCGATTGCCCGAGCCGCACATCTCGAGTTTGCGAATTCGTCCGCTTCGTCCTATCCGCATGCTGACAAAACGGACGCGATTGCGCCCCTGAAGCTCCGCCTACGAAAGTCTCCGATGATCAAGGCCCGCATCGTCGTCACCCTGAAGACCGGCGTCCTGGATCCGCAGGGCAAGGCCATCGAGGCGGCGCTCCAATCCTTCGGCATCGGGGATGTCGGCAGTGTCCGCCAGGGCAAGGTCTTCGATGTCGAGATCGAAGCCAGCGACCGGGCCCAGGCCGAGACCACGCTGAAGGCTGCGTGCGAAAAACTCCTGGCGAACACCGTCATCGAAAACTACGCGATCGAGATCGCCTGATGCGCGCGGCCATCGTCGTTTTCCCCGGCTCCAACCGCGACGCCGACGTAGCGCGGGCCCTCACGCTGGCCGGCGCCGAAGTCGTGAAGGTCTGGCATGCCGATACCGAGCTGCCTGCCGGCACCGATCTCGCCGTGCTGCCCGGCGGCTTCTCCTATGGGGACTACCTGCGCTGTGGCGCCATTGCCGGCCGTGCGGCGGCCATGGATGCCGTGCGGGCGCATGCGGCGCGCGGCGGCCTGGTGCTCGGCATCTGTAACGGCTTCCAGATCCTGTGCGAGTCGGGCCTGCTGCCCGGCGTGCTGATGCGCAACATCAACCGCCGCTTCATCTGCCACCGCCAGATGCTGCGCGTGGAGCGGGCCGATACGCGCTTCACCACGGCCTATAAGAAGGGCCAGGTCATCGACGTCTGCGTGGCGCATGGGGAGGGCAACTACTTCGCCGACCCCGAGACCATCGCGCGGCTCGAAGGCGATGGCCGCGTGGCCTTCCGCTACGCGAACGCGGCCGGTGAGCTGACCGAGGATGCGAACCGCAACGGCTCGCTGAATTCCATCGCCGGGATCTACTCGGAAAAACTCAATGTGCTCGGGATGATGCCCCATCCTGAGAACTTCGTCGAAGGCCTGATCGGTGGCGTCGACGGTCGCGGGCTGTTCGAGAGCTTGGCGGCTTAGGCCGGTTCGTCTTCGGCATTCCGGGTTCCGCTTCGTGGCCCGGGAATGACGGCTGGCAGGGGCCGGTTCTCAGTGCCCCTCGAATTCCACCAATGTCCGAACGGGAACGCCGAGGTCGCGCAGCTTCTGGGCGCCACCGATCTCGGGCAGGTCGATCACGAAACAGGCGGCTACGACCTCCGCGCCGAGCTGGCGCAGCAGGTTCACAGCCGCCGTCGCGGTGCCGCCTGTGGCGATCAGGTCGTCGACGAGCAGCACGCGGTCGCCCGGTCTGATCGCGTCGACATGGATCTCGATGTGATCGGTGCCGTATTCGAGCGCATATTCCAGTGACACGGTCTTGTGAGGCAGCTTGCCCTTCTTGCGGATCGGCACGAAGCCCGACGAGAGCTGGTGCGCCACCGCGCCGCCGAGGATGAAGCCGCGCGCCTCGATACCCGCGACCTGATCCACCTGACCGCCCGCGAAAGGATGCACCAGGGAATCCACGGCACGCCGGAAGGCGCGCGGATCACTCAGCAGGGTCGTGATATCGCGGAAGATGATGCCGGGTTTCGGGTAGTCCGGAATCGACCGGATCGAGTCCTTGAGAGCGCTGTGCTTGCGGGAGTCCATGCGGCGGGCCTTGTTATCCTAGTCCGTGGCGGAGCTTAGAGCAGAAGCCGTGCCGTGGAGCCAGAGGTGGCCTGGCACGATGGGGCTAGCACCCCGCCAGCGTCATTCGGGGGTTCTCGCTGCGGGAGCCCCGGCGAGTTGGCGTGACGTGCCCGATCAGGCCGCGTTCGCCTTGCGCAGGATCGCGATCAGTTCACCATGCAACGCCTCGTTGCCGGCCGCCACTGACTTGGCGGCAGTCTTGGCCGCCAGGGGTTCTGCCCCGCCATCGGCGTTGGTGACGAAGCCGCCGGCTTCGCGCACGAGGATGATGCCGGCCGCGATGTCCCAGGACTGGATGTCCCGCTCCCAGTAGAAATCGTTGCGGCCGCAGGCGACGTAGGCGAGGTCGAGGGCGGCAGAGCCGAAGCGTCGAGCGCCGCCGGTGACCTGCATCACGGCCGCGACCTCCTTGAGCAGTCGAGGCTGATCGCCGCGGCCGAGATAGGGCGACCCGTAGGCGACGAGGGCGTCGGCGAGCTCCTGCCGGCCGGAGACGCGCAGGCGCCGGTTGTTGAGGTAGGCGCCCTTGCCGCGCTCGGCGACGAACAGCTCGTCCTTGATCGGGTCGTAGATCACGCCGGCGACGATCATGCCATCGCGCTCCAGCCCGACCGAGATCGCGAAATGCGGAATGCCGTGCAGGAAGTTCGTAGTGCCGTCGAGCGGGTCGATGTGCCAGGTGTGGCTTTTGTCGGTTCCCTCGATCACCCCGTTCTCTTCGAGCACCAGCCCGTAGCCGGGCCGCGCCTTCATCAGAGCCTCGCGCAGCACGTCCTCGGCCTTGCGGTCGGCGGCGGAGACGAAGTTGCCGGGCCCCTTACGCGAGACCTGCAGGTTCTCGACCTCGCCGAAATCGCGCTTGAGGCCGCGGGCGGCCTTTCGGACGGCGTCGACCATGACGGTCATGAGGGGAGAGTTGATCATGCGGAATCCGTGTCCGGCCCGATACCGGCGTGCTGATGGCGATCGGGGGTTGTCGGCGCGTTCTATACGCGTTGCAGCCGAGCGCCATAGCCATGAGCGAATTTCTGCTGGCGCGTCAGTGCATCCGTGCTGTCACGACGCAAGACCAGGTGAGCCAAATCACGGTCGGGCCCGCCTTGCTGGAACGCTATCGCAGCAGGGCAGCCTTTCCAGGATCGGCCAGGACCGCTTCTGCTGCCGCAAGATCGGCCGGTTCGTTGATGTTGAGGAATGGGTCGAACGGTGCGGCGGGCCAGGGCACCACAACCGCGCCGTGCCGCGCGATGAAAGCACCGACGCGGCGCTCGTCGCGCTCTACCAAAGCGGCGCGCAGGTCGTGCCGCAGCGCGACGGGCCAGAGCGCAACCGTGTAGTGCTGCTTCTCCGAGGCCGCGAGCGCGATCCGTGGATCGCCTGCGTCCAGAGCTGCGTGCAGGCGCTCGACGAGATCGCGCGGGATAAAGGGCGCATCGCCCGACACGCTGACGACGTGGCTCATCCCACACTCTTCCTCAGCCCTGGATGCCCGCATTAGCGGGCCTCGAAGGCGGGCCTCGGATGTGTCCGTGATCCCTGGAGACCTCCTGGGAGGCTCAGCTTCACTTCGCAGCTCGGGATGAGCGTATGTGTTGGAAGTGCGATGGCGGTCATGGTGATCCCCCGCGAAATCGAGCGCGGCGAGGATGCCGGCGAGCGGGCCCGGATTGCCGGGGATGCCGTCGGGCAGGACGGGGCCATCGAACCCGGCAAAGCGCCCTGGATCGCCGTTGGCGCTGAGCACGAGCCCGGCGCCGCATTGCGGCTTCAGGCGCTCGACGACGCGGTCGAGCAGGGTCCGGCCGTTGAGGCGCAACAATGTCTTGTCCCCGCCGCCCATGCGGCGGGCGAGGCCGCCGGCCAGGATAAGCCCGAGGGTCGGCGGCGCCATGGGACGGGGCGCTACTCGATGACGATGCGCGGCGCCGCGCGGCTGGCCGGCGAACCGCTGAGGTTCATCCAAAGCGTTTGTGCGATCTCGCGATAGACCTTGGACTGGGGGCCCTCCGGATCCGTCGCGACAACGGGACGACCAGAATCTGAAGTCTCGCGGATCACCATGGTCAGCGGCACCTCGCCCAGGAACGGCACCTCGAGCCGCGCCGCTTCCGTCCGCGCTCCGCCATGGCCGAAAATGTCGGATCTCTCGCCGCAATGCGGGCAGATGAAAGTCGCCATATTCTCGATCACGCCGAGGATTGGCACCGAGACTTTCCTGAACATGCTCACGGCGCGTCGGGCGTCGATCAGCGCGAGATCCTGCGGTGTCGAGACGATGACGGCGCCGGAAAGCGGCGTCGCCTGCGCCATGGTGAGCTGTGCGTCGCCGGTGCCCGGCGGCATATCGACGACGAGGATGTCGAGGTCGCCCCAGGCCACGTCCCGCAGCATCTGCGTGATCGCGGACTGGACCATCGGGCCGCGCCAGATCATCGCGGAATCGGCATCGATCAGGAAACCGATCGACATCACCTTGATGCCGTAGCCCTGCATCGGCTCGAGCACCTTGCCCTCGATCACGCGCGGCTTGCCCCCGATCCCGAACAGCTTGGGCACCGAGGGCCCGTAGATGTCGGCATCGAGCAGGCCAACCTTCAATCCCTGCGCATGCAGCGCCAGAGCGAGATTGCAGGCCGTCGTCGATTTTCCAACGCCACCCTTGCCTGAGGCGACCGCTACGATGTGCTTGACGCCCGGCAAAGCCGGTCCCGCCCTAGGGGGGCTTGGTGGCGCGCCGGGACCAGGCGGCCTCGGCTGTTGGGGCGCAGGCGTACTGGGACCCCGCTCCGAGGTGAGGCTCGCGAAGACGCTCGACACGCCGGGCATGGCGCGGATGCGCCCCTCCGCCTCGCGGCGCACGCGCTCGAAGCGCTCCGCCTCGCTCGGGTCGATCTGGATCGAGAACATCACGCGGCCCATCGGATCGACGACGACCTGAGAGAGCCGGCCGGAGCCTGGCAAACTGGTGCCGCCGCCATCGACCGCGACGGTCGACAGGGCCTGGATCACGTCGTCACGGGTGATCGCCAAGGTCAGCTCCTCGCGGCCAGTCGGCGGCCGCCATCGTCAGCGCAGTGAATACAACAGCCCATGTAACCGCGAACGCACGGAACGCCAGTCCGAAACCGGGGGCGGCCTCAGCATCTGCGCGAGGGCAGAATGGCGACGAGATTGCATCGCTTCATCGGCTCGCGCACCGCTGAACCCCCACCGCGCCGGTAAAAGCCGTCGCAGACACGGCGGCAGGCGCGTGGTTCCGGCAGGCATCTCGCCTGCTCAATTAGTCCGTTGTGATAACGCCCGTGCGCGACATGGTGTTCGCCCGTTCCTGCGCCATGGCTGAACGGGCCTCGGGCGCCCCAGGCAGCGCCAGCCTACGCTCAAGAGAATCGCTGCGACATCCGAGATCCGCATGGGCCCTCCGCTCGGCTTCGCCTGAACCAACCAGAGGCGTGGCCGTTGTCGAGGGTATGTCTCGGCTGGCCACCCGCCAGCGATAATCGAACGCTTGGAGAACTGCATGCATCAGGGCAACCATCGCAACCACGAGGGCGCGAAGAAGCTTTTCGAGCTGATCAAGGACGTCAAGGTCGCGATGATGACCACCGCCGACCCGGACGGCACCCTGAACAGCCGGCCGATGTGGAACAACGATGCCGACGAGAACGGCGATCTTTGGTTCTTCACCAAGCTGCATTCGCCGAAGACCGCCGAGATCAGCCGCGACAACCAGATCAACCTCGCCTTCGCCGACCCGTCGAGCCAGAACTACGTTTCGATCGCGGGCAAGGCCGAGATCGTGACCGACCAGGCCATCATCGACCAGAAGTGGTCGTCGGCGCTGAAAACCTGGTTTCCCAACGGCAAGGACGATCCGGAGGTGGCGTTGATCCGCGTGCATCCCGAGCACGGCGAGTACTGGGACAGCCCGAACAGCAAGATGGTCCACCTCTACGGCTTCGTAAAAGCCTCGCTGACCGGCGAGAGCCCGAAGACGGAGACAGGGAAGGTCAACTTGGCCTGATCGTTTCGTCCTCGATCACGTCATTCCGGGGTCGGGTAGCAGAACCCGGAATGACGTGATGCGCGGTACCGGCCTGACATCCAGCCCGGTCGTGGATCCCGCGTTCCTGGGATGATGGAGGTACGAGGGAGGGGACTGCCGTCGCGCCGGATTGACTCCTCCCCGCCCACCGTGAGCCTCTGCGACGGGCGACCGCCCTGGTCGCGTCAGGGCCGATCGATCTCGATGCTCGACCTCGCGACTCGCGTCTACAATCATAACTTCCGCATCGACCCGATCATCCGGTCGCTGCTCGACACCGACTTCTACAAGCTGCTGATGGCGCAGACGATCTTCCGCCGCCATCGCGATCTGCCGGTCACCTTCGGCATCAAGAACCGCAGCAGCGCCATCCGGATCGCCGACGAGATCGATGAGGGCGAGTTGCGCGCCCAGCTCGACCATGCCCGCAGCCTGAAACTGACCCGTGGCGAGGCAACTTGGCTTCGCGGCAACACCTTCTATGGCAAGCGCCAGATGTTCTCGGCGGAGTTCCTGGACTGGTTCGAAGGCTTCCAACTGCCGCCCTACGAGCTGGAGCGGCATGATGGCCAGTATGTTCTGACCTTCCACGGCCCGTGGATCGAAACCACGCTATGGGAGGTGCCGGCGCTGGCCATCCTCAACGAGCTGCGCTCGCGCGCGACGCTCCACGGCATGGGCAGGTTCGAACTGCAGGTGCTGTACGCCCGCGCCATGACCCGCGTCTGGGAGAAGATCGAGCGCCTGAAGAAGCTGCCCGACCTGTCCATCGCGGATTTCGGCACGCGCCGCCGCCACGGCTTCCTTTGGCAGGATTGGTGTGTGCAGGCGATGCAGGAAGGTTTGGGGAATGCCTTCCTCGGTACCTCGAACTGCCTCATCGCCCAGCGCCGCGAAGTCGAGGCCGTGGGCACGAATGCGCACGAATTGCCGATGGTGTACGCGGCGCTTGCCGAGGACGATACAGCTTTAGCCAAAGCACCTTATGAGGTGCTTGCCCACTGGCAACAGGATTACGAGGGCAATCTGCTCGTCCTGCTCCCAGACACCTACGGCACGACGGGGTTTCTCGCTGATGCGCCGGACTGGCTCACGGCCTGGACGGGCATCCGCATCGACTCAAAAGACCCGATCGAGGGCGGCGAGGAGGCGATCCGTTTCTGGCAATCGCGCGGCCGCGATCCCCGTGAGAAGCTCGCGATCTTCTCCGACGGTTTGGACATCGACGACATCGAACGGATCCATGCGCATTTTCACGGGCGCCTGCGGATCGGCTACGGTTGGGGCACGCTGCTGACCAACGATTTCCGCGGGTTCATGCCGGATAGGCGGCTCGACCCGATCTCGATCGTCTGCAAGGTGATCGAGGCCGATGGGCGGCCGACAGTGAAGATCTCCGACAACCCGTCGAAGGCACAGGGTCCGGAATCCGAAGTCGAGCGCTACAGGCGCGTGTTTGGCGTGGGTAAGCAGGCGGCCCAGCCCGTGCTCGTCTGATTGGGCCGGCCGCCGCAGCGCCGATCGCTACTTCAGCGCGTCGACCCCAGCCTGACAGATGACGACGTCCTGGTCGCTGGTGCCGCCCGAGCAGCCGATTGCGCCGATCAGCTTGCCCTCGACGATCAGCGGGATGCCGCCGGAGGAGGCGGCGAGACCAGGATCGAGCGTGCCGTAGATCGGCGGTCCCTTGCTGTAGGCCTCGAAGAAGACCCGTGACTCGCGCCGCCAGCGCGCGGCGGTCCGCGCCTTGCGCTGGGAGATGTCGACGGAGGACAGCTGGGCGCCGTCCATCCGCGCGAAATGCACGAGATCGCCGTGCGTGTCGACGACGGCGATGTTCATCGGCCAGCCCCGCTTCTCGCCCTCTGCCTGTGAGGCCGCCACGATCTTGCGCGCCTGTTCCAGGCCGATCGGAGCACCGTACGGCACGCCGAACGGGATCTTGTCGGGCAAATTGGGCGCAGCTGGCGACGGTTGCTGGGCGACGGCCGGTAGGCTGAAGAGGGCAAGAGCGACCGAGGCCGCAATGACGGTGGGCAAACGCATGATGTCTCCTCCAGCAGGGCCTCTGCGGGCCTCTACGGTTGATTCATCTATGGCGGCACACCGCCGCGGCGACTGACAACCTTCGCGGCTCCGTTTTTCGCCACGGCGAGGGGCATCGCTGTCGAAACAGCCAGCTATTCCTCCTCGGCCCTTCAGCGGCCGGATCACCAGGATGCAGGCCAGAAGCAGACTTAGACAGCGAAACTGAAGTTTCGCGCTCAGCCAGCGGTTGATCGCACTCGCGCCGTCCTTGCTTGCTGGTCTGTAAGACATCCTGCGCATAAAGTGGCGTGGTCTACCGAGTGTTCAATCATGCCTACGATGTCTGGCCGCAATCGATGGCTGGAGCATGCGCTTCTCGACAACATCCCTGACATGGCTTGGCTGAAGGACCGCGAGTCGCGCTACCTCGCGGTCAGTGCCACCTATCTCGACGTGCTTGGCGTGACCGATGCCGACGTCATCGGACGGCGTCCCGAGGAAATCTGGCCGGCGGACATCGCCAGGGTCTACCTCAAGACCGACCAAGCCGTGGTGCGCAGTGGGAAGCGGCGGCGCTACGAGGAGGCACGACGCGGGCCGGACGGGCTGCTGCGCTGGTACGACACCATCAAGTCGCCGATCTGGGACGAAAGCAACAACATCGTCGGCACCGTCGGAATTTCGCGTGACATCACGAAGCGTAAGGCTGCGGAAGCCGAACTGATCGCCTCGCGCGAGCAATTACGAAAACTCTCGGAGTTCGAGCAGCAGACTCGTGAGCAGGAGCGCGCCCGCATCGCTCGCGAACTCCACGACGAGCTCGGCCAGACGTTGACCGCGATCAAGATGGACCTGGCCTGGATGAGGGACAGGCTTGGAGAGCCGGACATTGTCCAGGCCCGCATCGAGCGGCTCATCGGTATCGCCGACCGGTCGGTGGTCGATCTGCGCCGGATCGCGACCGAGCTGAGGCCGCTGATCCTCGACGAACTCGGCCTGCGCGCAGCCATCGAATGGCTGACCCAGAGCATGTCGGAACGCAGCGGAATCCCGATCACGCTCGCCTTCGAGGATGGCCAGATCTACGATCCGGAGGTGAGCACCGCTGCCTTCCGGATTGTGCAGGAGGCCCTGACCAACGTCCTGCGTCATGGGGCGGCGACGCACGCCGAGGTGAATGCGCGCAACGAGGGTGACGCCCTGGTGATCGCAGTCTCGGATGACGGATGCGGCATTGACCGCGCGACCTCCGGCAAAGGACGGCTCGGTTTGGCTGGGATGCGCGAGCGGGCGCGGCTGCTCGGCGGCAGCGTCGCCATCGATGGCAAGGTCGGCGCAGGCACCACGGTCCGCGTGCGCCTACCGCTCGAACGCCGGCCCCGACGGAAGACCGCGCGATGATCCGCCTGTTCATCGCCGACGACCATGCGATCTTTCGCGAGGGGCTGAAGCAGATCCTCGCTGAACAGGCTGATTTCGAGATCGTCGGCGAGGCGACGACCGGCAACGGGCTCGTCGAGCGGCTTGCGACAGCTGCCTGCGACGTGGTGCTGCTCGATCTCTCGATGCCCGGCCGCAGCGGCGTCGCCCTCGTGCGGGAGGTTGCTGCCGCCGGAACGGCGCGCATCGTCGTGCTCAGTATGCACGAAGAGCGGCAATACGTGATCGAAGCGCTCAAGGCAGGGGCCGCCGGCTACGTTACAAAGGCCAGCGCCTCGGACCAGCTGATCGAGACGATCCGCAAGACGGCGGCGGGCGAGCGCGTCGTCAGCCCCAGCGCCTCGCAGGCCCTGATCCGGCAGATGCTCGAACCCGACTTACCGCATACAGCGCTCACGCCGCGCGAACGCCAGATCTTCGACCGCCTTGTCGGCGGCCGCTCCGTCTCGGCGATTGCCCGCGAACTCGATCTCAGCATCAAGACCGTGAGTACGCACAAGAGCAACGTTCTGCTCAAGCTCGATGCCGGCACAACCGCCGACCTCGTTCGCTACGCCATCGCCCGGGGCCTGGCGTAATCAGGTCGGATACGGCTCTAGTTCGACAGCCTCAATTCGCTGATCTGCGCGCCGATCGCCTGAAACGCTGCTGTCAGGTTGGCCGAGTTCGAGACGTCATTGAACATGTTCGGGTTGCTCGCGCAGGATTGCAGGAGTGCGCTCGTGCCGCTCGTTACCTCCACCCTGATCGTGAAGATCTGAATCCCGGCGGCCTTGATGTTGGTGCACAGGGTCGACAATCGACTGTCGAGCGCAGCCGTCCGCGCTGCGTTGCTGGCGTATTCGTTGAAATTGCCGAGGCGATCGGCCCAGATATAGCTGATGCCCGAATAGTAGGAGCCGTTGTTCGAGCTATTTGATGTGCTTTGGTTCTCGCCGTCGGTCATCAGGATGATGAACTTCCGCGTCGTTTGGTCCGTCACGCGCCGCCGCCTTTCAGGAAGCGAGGGTCCGCATCTCACTCCGGCGCTGCAGTGCAGCTCGGACTAATCCGAGCCCTATCCCGGAAACGGCTGATTGTTTGCATGCCCAGTGGACTGCCATGGTGCAGCTAGGGAGTGATCCGCGGTGCCGGCCAACGAGCCGGACAAGCAACGGAGGGCGAAAGACGCCATGGATATCGTCATCCGCCGGGTTCGCATCGACGACGAGCAACCGCTCGTCGATATCGGTATCGAGGCAGGCGTCATCGTCGAGATCGCCGAGGCGATTCCCGAGATGGCTGAGGAGGAGATCGACGCCGGGGGGCGCGCCGCGCTGCCCGGCTTCGTCGAGCCACACTTGCACCTCGACAAGGCCTTCCTGCATCGCCGCCTGCCGGCCCGCACCGGCACCCTCGAAGAGGCGATACGCGTCACCGGCATCCTGAAAGCCAAGCAGGAGCGTGAGGACGTCCTCGAGCGCTCGCGCCGCGTGCTCGACATGGCTGTCCGCAACGGCACCACCCTGATCCGCGCACACCCCGACGTCGACCCGATCCAGGGCCTGATCGGCGTCGAGACCGCTCTGCAACTTCGAGAGGAATACTGCGACCTGATCGACCTGCAGGTCGTCGCCTTCCCGCAGGAGGGCATCCTCAAGACGGAGGGCGTGGTCGATCTGATGGAAGCGGCGCTCGATGCCGGCGCCGGCGTGGTCGGGGGCTGCCCCTATAACGAGCTGACGCCCGAGGACACGCGCAGCCATATCGACCGCGTCTTCGATATGGCGATGAAGCGTAGCCTGCCCATCGACATGCATGTCGACTTCGCCGACGACACGCGCGACGCACGCTTCGCCACCGCACGGTACATCGCCGAGAAGACCATCGCCACGGGCTATCAGGGCCGCGTCGCCCTCGGCCACGTCACCAGCATGGGCGCGCTGGAACCGGAAGAGGCCAAGCCGGTGATCGAGGCCCTGCGCGAGGCTGACATCAGCATTGTCACCTTGCCGGCCACCGACGTCTATCTCGGCGGCCGCAGGGACGACTCCAGGCCAAGGCGCGGGCTGACACCGGTTCGGGCGCTCCACGCGGCCGGCGTCAACGTCGCCTATTCGTCGAATAACATCCGCAACGCCTTCACGCCCTTCGGCAAGGCCGATCCGCTGCAGATCGGCAACCTGCTCGCCCATCTCGTTCAGTTCGGCACGCCCGAGCACCAGGCCGAGATCCTCAAGATGGGCACGGTCAACGCCGCACGCGCCGTCGGCATCTCGGAGGCCTACGGCCTCGCCGTGGGCAAGCGCGCTGACATCGTGATCCTCGATAGCCAGACCGTTGCCGATGCTCTGCTCGACATGCCTCCGCGGTCCTGGGTGCTCAAGAACGGACGCGTCAGCGTGGTGACCACCGTCGAAAGCCGCATCTGCCGTGGATGCGGCCGTGTTCACGACCGTTCGATCGAAGCCCAACCCGCCTGAACCAGAAGCCTGAAAACGGGCCTGAACAGAGGAAACGCCATCATGAAGAAGCCACCCGCCGAAATCGTCGCCTCCGCCCTCGCTGTGACAACCCTGTTCATTCCGCACCACCTGCCGCCCTGGGCAATCTTCATCGGCTGGGCCGGGACTTTCGCTGCCGGCGGCCCCAAGCCCGAAGTCCTGAAACGGATCTGGCCAACCATGGCGCTCGGGAACTGCGTCGCCTGCCTGATCGTGCTCGGTTTCGGCTTCGCCGCGCAGCATCTCTCCGGCGCGGCGCTGACGCTCGCGCAATGCGCGATCCTATTCAGTCTCAACGGGTCGATGATGGCGCTCGGCCGGTTCGAGTCGCTGAGCTTCGTGCCCGGCATGTTCTTCGGCTTCGCCTGTTACTTCGCCACCTATTTCGGCGGCTTCGGCCCGGTGCCGAAGGATCCGCTGGTTGCCCTCGTCTCAGTACTGGCGATGAATGCGCTCGGCCCCGTCTATGCCTGGCTTACCGCGACGCTCGGTGCGCACCATCCGGGACGTCCTGAGACGAACCTGTCCCACCCGGTGACGCAGCACTAGCAGCGCGCTCGACTTCGCCCCTGCGCCAGTTCGGCGCCGGGGCCATTCACTCTGGAAATCGCCATGACCCGTCTTGCCACCACAGCGGGCCGCCCGGATGCGGGCGCGCCCGTCCCCATCCTCGCGACCTCGAAACGCGGCATGGTCACGAGCCCGCACACGCTGGCGAGCGTGGCCGGTCTCAAAGTGCTGCGCGAGGGCGGCGATGCGATCGAGGCGGCCATCGCCATCGGCGGCGTGATCGCGGTGACCTATCCGCATTTCTGCGGCATCGGCGGCGACGCTATCTGGATCATCGCCGATCGCGAGGGCCGGCGCACCACGCTGACCGGTATCGGGCAGGCCGCTTCTGCTCCGCCTGCCTGCAAGGGCACCATCCCGACCCGCGGTCCGCTCTCGACGCTCGCCTCGGCCTGTGTCGTCGACACCTGGCGCCTCGCACAGGACTTTTCACGCCGGCATTGGGGAGGGCGGATCAGTCTTGCCAGCCTGCTCGATCCGGCCATCGGCTATGCCGAGAACGGATTCCCGTATTCGGCCTCGCAAGCCTTCTGGACCGAATTCCGCCGAGCCGACCTGCCGGCCTGGCCTGGCTTCGTCCGGACCTTCCTGCATGAGGGTCGCGTCCCGCGCATCGGCGAGCCCTTCGTCCAGAAGGCGCTGGCGCGCAGCCTTCGGCTGATCGCTGACAACGGCCCGCGGGACTTCTACGAGGGTGAGCTCGCTGCCGCACTCGCCAAAGGCCTCGCTGAGGTGGGCTCACCGCTCACAGCCGACGACTTGCGCGACACGCGGGCGCGGGAGGAGGCCCCAGTTGCACTCGAGTATCGCGGATTGACGCTGCTCGCCCCGCCGCCGCCCACTCAAGGCGTGACGACGCTCGCGATCATGGGCATCCTCGAACGTCTCGGATTGTCGGATGTGGAGGAGGGCAGCGCGGACTACTTCCACCGCTGCGTCGAGGCGGTGAAACAGGCCTTCCTCGACCGCAGCGCGATCGCCGACCCGTCGTTCGTCGCACCGGCTGACGATCTTTGGATCGGCGCGGACCGTCTTGCCACGAAGGCGGCTGCCGTCGATCCCGGTCGTGCCCTCGATTGGCCACAGCCATACCGGACCGGCGACACGGTCTTCTTCGGCGCGACCGACGCGCAGGGGCGCAGCGTCAGCGTCCTGCAGAGCACCTATTTCGACTGGGGCAGCGGCGTTGTCGTTGGTGATACCGGCGTGCTCTGGCAGAACCGCGGCGCTGCCTTCAGTCTCGATCCGGCGAGCCCGAATGTCTACGAGCCCGGCAAGCGGCCGTTCTATACGCTCAACCCCGGCATGGCGTTGAAGGATGGGCGGCCGCATATCCTGTATGGGACGCAAGGCGCAGACGGGCAGCCTCAGACCCTGTCCGTGCTGCTGACCCGGCTCATCGACTACGCGCTCGATCCTGCCGAGGCGCTGGCGCGCCCGCGCTTTCTCCTCGGACGAACTTTCTCTGACGACCGTGACAGCCTGAAGCTGGAGAGCGACGTTGATCCGAAAACCGTCGCAGCTTTGCGCGAGCGCGGGCACGCCATCAGCCTGATCGAGGCCCAGAGCCCGCTCGCCGGACAAGCCGGCGCCATTGTGATCGATGCCGAAGGACAAATGTCAGGCGCGCATGACCCACGAAGCGACGGCCTCGCACTCGGGTTATGACCTCAGTTGGTGGTTCCATTGGGCCGCGAGCGAACGAATTGCGGATGCAACAGCCGCGATAGCGCCACCGCATGAGAACCCTTTCTCAAGCTGGAATCCCGGATGCCGTTTGAGGCGGCAGGCCGAGGGGAGTCAGGCGGGGCAGGGGATGGGTCTTCCGTCTGGGCCTGAGCAGATCGAGGCAGTGGTGCTTGAGCCGCGCGAAGGACGGGTCAACGACGAGATCGCGATGGCGCGGCCTGTCGAACGGTACCGGGAAATCGTCGAGGATGCGGCCGGGCCGCGGGCTCATCACCAGCACGCGGTCTGCGAGGAACAGCGCCTCGTCGATGTCGTGGGTCACGAACAGCACTGTGGTCGGCAGCCGCGCCCAGACGTCGAGCAGCAGTTCCTGCATGGTCTGGCGCGTCTGCGCGTCGAGCGCACCGAACGGCTCGTCCATCAGCAGCACGCGCGGCTGATTGATGAGCACGCGGGCGATCTCTACCCGCTGCTGCATGCCGCCGGACAGCTCAGCCGGATAGCGGTCAGCGAAGGCATCGAGACCAACCAGGGCAAGGTAGTCACGCGCCTGCGCCAGACGCTCGGCCGTGGCGATGCCCTTCATCTTGAGGCCGAAGGCGACGTTGTCGACCACACTTTTCCAGGGGAACAGCGTGTGCTGCTGGAAGACGATGCCGCGTTCCGGATGAGGGCCGTCCACCGGCTTGCCGTCGACGGCGACGCGGCCTCGGCTCAGGGCGAGATGACCCGCCAGCGCCCCGAGCAGGGTCGACTTCCCGCAGCCTGAGGGGCCAAGCAGGCAGACGAACTGACGGCCGGGGATGGTCAGGCTGACATCCTCGATCACGTCGAAGGCGGCCCCGCGCTGGCCGAGCCGGATCGCGGCGTCCGTGATCGTGATCCGTCCTTCTCGTGCAGTCTCACTCATCGCTTGGCTCCTGCGCCGGTCCAAGGTGTAGCGAGGGCGCCGAGCCTGCGCACGAGCAGGCTCGAACCCATGCCGAGCAGCCCGATCAGCAGCATGCCGACGACGATGTCGTCGTAGTTCTGCAGGGTGTAGGATTCCCAGGTGAAGTAACCGATCCCGTACTGGCCAGAGATCATCTCGGCGGTCACGAGGCAGAACCAAGCCGTACCCATGCCGATGGCTGCGCCGGTGATGATGCTCGGCGCCGCGCCCGGCAGGATCACCTCGCGCAGGATCGCACCGTTCCCCGCGCCGAGGCTGCGCGCGGCCGCAACGAGCCGGGAATTCACCGCCTCGACGCCGTGGACGGTGTTCAGGAGGATCGGGAACAGCGCTCCCGTGAAGGTAATGAAGGCCATCGACAGCTCGGAGGACGGGAACATCAGGATCGCCAGCGGGATCCAGGCAACGGCCGGGATCGGGCGCAGCACTTCGAGGGGTGGCAGCAGGAGATCCCTGGCAAGCCGCGACCTGCCGATGGCGAGGCCGAGGCCGACACCGACGGCGAAGGCCGCGAGGAAGCCGGCGAGCACCCGGGCTAGGCTCGCGCCGAGATGGGCCGCGAGCTTCGGCGAGTGAAGCAGAGCCCAGGCGGCCCGCGCCGCCTCGGCCGGCGTCGGCACGTTGCGGAAAGTCACCAGCCCAAGGTCTAGCCGCGAACTTGCCAGGAGATGCCAGATGACGAGGCTCGCGGCCAGGGCGGCGGCCCGCAGGGCGATCCGGCCGAGCGGCAGCCGGTCCCAGGCCCAGGACCGCGCTCGCGCAACCTTCGTGTCTCTGTCGAGCACAGCCCCGGACGCGTCGATGGCGGAGGCGCTCATCGGGCGCTCAGTCGTGTGGTGCCCGCTCGCGCGGCGGCGAAGTCGATGACGTCTCCGCCATGGGCCTGGGCATAGGCCTCCGCATCGCCCTTGAGCAGGAAGGCGCTGAGGTGCCGATCCGCGTCCCGCACGAACCAGGCCTGTTTCGCGAAGAGCTTGATATTGCTGCCGCGATCCTGCGCGTAGATGACCCGGACTTGGCCGCCCTCCTTCTCGATCTCAGCGAGCGCGCCGAGAGCCGCTTCCGGCGAGGCGTAGTGCCGGACATGCGCTTCGCCTTTGACCCAGATCTGCGCGACGCGCGCCGGGTCAGTGATGGGCTGGCCGGTGACCGCATCGTTGGCGACCAGCGGCGTTTGCGCATAGTCCTTGAGGCGCGACTCGTAGTCGATTCCGGCTTCCTTGGCGGCGGCGCGGATGAAGCGGTCGTCGACGAAGCGATCGAGGTCGATATCGGAATCGGCCTTCTTCAGGAGTTTCAGCGTCTCGAAGGAGGTTTTGACCGCCTGCCGGTACTCGGGCTTCCAGGTGATATCGCGGGTCTGCAGACCGAGGGGGCCGTGGAACAGGTAGGCGACCTCGGCCTCTATTCCGGTCACCTTCTCGATGAGCTCGGCATACTTTTCGGGCTCGGCCGCGATCAAACGATCGGCCTCGATCGCGGCGCGCAGATAGGCCGTGACGATTTCCGGATACTTTTCGGCATAGGCAGCATCGACCAGCGAGCCATGCATGGTCGGCGCGTTGGATTGCGAGCCGTCATAGATTTTCCGGGCGAAGCCGCGCCAGGGAAACAGTTCGGCAAACGGCACGAAGTCGGCATGCGCCTCGATCTTGTTGGCGAGGAGAGCCGAGCCGGCCATTTCCGGCGCCTGGGTGATAATCGTGACGTCGCGGGCCGGGTCCCAGCCCTGTGCCTTGACCGCGCGCAGCAGCAGCCCGTGCGAGGTGGAAGCGAAGGGCACCGAGATCGTCTTGCCCTTCAGGTCAGCGAAGGATTGGACCGGGGATGCCGTCGGCACGACAACGCCGTTGCCACTGCCCTTGATGCTGCCCGAGAGGACGGAGATGAACAGGCTTTGCCGGCCAGCCTTATTGAAGGCGTAACCGTTCAGCGAGCCCGGAAAGTCGGCCATGGCGCCGAGATCGAGCTTGCCGGCTACCATCTCGTTGGTCAGCGGCGCGCCGCTGGTGAAGTTGCGCCATTGGATGTCGTAGGTCGCGTCCTTGTACTTGCCGTCGTGCGGCAGGTACTTCTCAAGAAGCTTCAACTCCCGGATCAGCAGACCGCCGGTGGCGCAGTTGATCGTGGTGTCCTGCGTGCCCACGGCGACGCGGATGGTCTCGGCTTGCGCCGTGCCGATCGCGGTCGCCGAGAGCAGAATGGCGGTCAGGCTGCGTAGAAGCGTCACGCGTCGAACTCCGTCGAAAAGGGCTGGGGCGCGAGGCATCTTCGGCCACGCAGCGACGGTCCTATTCCTTCCCGCCATGCTGCGCCGCCGCGAGCAATTAATTTCATTTGAAGAATAAGATCACGCAAAACAGCGGCGATCATTGCGCGTCTGGAAATAAATTCTCGATCTCATGTCCAAGATAGAAGATTAGATCTGCTCTAGCGAAAAATTTAGAATTGCTTCGGGGCCGCGTTCTTCGACAATAGGTGGCTTCAATTGCTGCTTGGCCGCGGGGCCGAGGCGCCTTCTTTCGCGGTTCCCCATCATGTTGTCGGCGACCATCGCTCTCCCCGACCGTCGCAGGCCGGCGCCCTTGATCGCGAGCGCCCTGTTCTTGAGCGAGACCATCGAGGGCCTCGACGACGGTGCCGCCTTCCTCGACCGTCTGACGCCGACGGAAGCCGCGCGGGTGCGCGCCGCCGGCCGCTCCGTTTCGCTCGCGCCGGGCGAGAGCGTGTTCACACAGGGCGACGCTCATGAGGGCATCTTCCTGATCGAGGCCGGCCGGGTGCGCGTCTACTATTCCGGCCCATCCGGGCGGCAGGTGACGCTTGCCTACTGGACGCCAGGACATTTCATCGGCGGTCCGAGTATCTATGGCGGTGGCTTCCATCAGTGGTCCGGCATCGCGATTGAGCCGGTGCGGGTAACGGTGTTGTCGAGCGCGACGCTGCGCAGCCTGATCCGGCAGATGCCGAATTTTGCGCTCTGTCTGATCGAGGCGCTGGAGGCCAAGGGACGCTGCTACACGGCGATGGCACAGATGCTTGGCACGCGCTCCGTGATCGAGCGGCTCGCCCAGCTCCTGCTCAATCTCGGCGACCTCTACGGCAGCTCCGAAAGCGGTGCCGTGGTGATCCGCCGACGGATCACGCACGACGAGATTGCCGCGCTGGTCGGCTCAACCCGGCAATGGGTAACGATGATGCTCAATCGTTTCCGCCGCGAGGGCATCATCGCCATCGACAAGTCGCACATCCGGCTGACCCGGCCCGACCGGCTGAAGGACATCGTCCTGACCGAGGGCTGACCCTCTCTCACGCAACGAGCCTGTCGAGGACTTAGCGAGCCGTCTCGCTCACGCCCGAGCCGAGATCAGCGACGGCGGCCTCGGTCGGCGGGTCGCGTGCCGCGGGACGCGCCCGACGACGGCTTGGCGCCACTCGCTGGGCGGGTCGCGAGCCACAGGACGTGCCGGCGCCCACCACTGCCATGCGCCCGCACGCGTTCCTCCTCGACTGTATAGCCTGAGCGCTTGAGGCGTGTCGTGAAGGCTGCGTCTGGGCCCTGCGACCAGATGCCGAGAATACCGTCAGCGCGGAGAGCCGTGCGGGCTTGGCTGAGACCCTCTAGCCCGTAGAGGCGGTCGTTCTCCGCCCGCATCAAGCCACCGGGGCCGTTGTCGACGTCGAGCAGGATCGCGTCATACTGGCCGGGCGCCGCGCGGATTTGGCGGCCGACATCATCCACGCGAAGATCGACGCGAGGGTCGTCGAGGCTGCCGTCGAAGAGGTGAGCCAGCGGGCCACGGGCCCAGGTGGCAACGGCCGGGACGAGTTCGGCAACAACGATCGTGGCGTCCGGCCCGAGCGCGTCGAGAGCGGCACGAAGGGTGAAACCCATGCCGAGGCCGCCGATCAAGATGCGCACACGTGGACGGTCCCGTAGACGCCCGCAGATCAGCGTGGCGAGCGCCTTCTCCGAGGCGTGGAGACGGTTGCTCATCAACTCGGTCGGGCCGACGAAGATCGAGAACTGCTCGCCGCGCTGCATCAGACGCAGCGGCGTTTCCTCACCGGGGATAGGGCCGGTATCGAGATGGATCCAAGGGATCATCGGAAGGCGCGTTGGGCGAGTCCGGCCACAGTGTAGACGCTCACCATGGCCGGTGCCCGCTAAAACGATCAGGCGGCTGCGACACTCGCCTTGACGATCTTGTCGGGGGAGCGCGGCGGCTCGCCCTTGTTGATCGTATCGACGACATCCATGCCTTCGACCACCTTGCCCCACACGGTGTACTGCTTGTCGAGGAAGCGCGCGTTGTCGAAGCAGATGAAGAACTGAGAATTCGCCGAGTGCGGGAAGTTGGTGCGCGCCATCGAGCAGGTGCCGCGCACATGCGGCTCGGCGTTGAACTCGGCATTCAAGTCGGGGAGGTCGGAACCGCCCGAGCCGGTGCCGGTCGGATCGCCGGTCTGAGCCATGAATCCGTCGATGACGCGGTGGAACGGCACGCCGTCGTAGAAGCCCTGACCGGCCAGCGTCTTGATGCGCTCGACATGGTTCGGCGCCAGATCGGGACGCAGCGCAATCACAACGCGGCCCTTCGTGGTCTCCAGGACGATGGTCTCGTTGGCTTCTGCCATACCCAAGAACTCCTCAGTGTTTCATTTGCTTTTAGACGAGGCGGAGCGCGATGTCGTGCGAGCCCATCGTGCAGATGGCCTCATGGGTTCGCGCCGGCATCGTGCAGCGTAAGATCAATTCGATCGTGCCGCGCGCCAACTCGCCCGGGCTTCCTTGAATAGGATGCCATCCGCTTAGGTATGCCGGGGAGCGGCGGCGATCAAACCGTTTTCGTCCAGCCTGAGCTTTGGAGTGATGTGGGAGGCCACCGAACTCGGGCTGAGCAGCTCAGACTCCCTTGCCCTTCGGCCCTTCGTAGATGAAGCGGATGGACAGGGGCCGCCCGGCAATGGCGCCGCCGAGGGCAGGGGTGATCCGGACCGGCGTGCAATGGCGGATCGCCGAGACGGCGGCGTCGGTCAGCAGGGCTTTGCCGCGGTCGTCAGCCGGCGCTTTCGAGAAGGTGATCTGCGGGGTCCCAATCACCGAACCGTCCCGGCGCAGGCTGAAGCGCACAGTGATCTCGGTGCGCTCGAACTTCTCCAGTCCCTCTGGCGCCCGCCAACAGGCGGTCAGGAGCGGGAAGAGATCACGGATAGTATCAGCGGGCTTGCCGCTACCGGTCTTGCGATCGACCGGAACCTGAACCGTGTGACGGAGGCCCTGAGGCAGACTGAGCGGCGGCTCGTACCACCGCTCATGGGCAAAGCCTGGCGCCGGCAGCGCTACCGCCATGACGGCAAGGACAGCGAGTCGGCGCATATCGCCCTCAGTTCGCAAGCTTCATCGAAATGATCTTATCGGGGTTGGTCACGGCGCCGCCGGGTGCGCCGGGCTCGGCCTTCTTGATCTTGTCGACGACGTCCATGCCGCTCGTGACCACGCCGATCACGGTGTACTGGCCGTTGAGGAAGGGCGCGTCGCCGAGACAGATGAAAAACTGGGAGTTCGCCGAGTTCGGGTCCTGCGAGCGGGCCATGCCGACGGTACCGCGCTTGAACGGTGCCGAGGAAAACTCGGCCGGGATATTGGGCAGGCTCGATCCGCCGGTGCCGTTACCCTTGGGGTCGCCGGTCTGAGCCATGAAGCCGTCCATGACGCGATGGAACTTCAGGCCGTCGTAGAAGCCCTTACCGATCAGCGTCTTGATCTGCTTGACGTGCTTCGGAGCGATCTCGGGACGCAGCTCGATGGTGACGCGGCCGTCCTTGGTCTCAAGCGTGACCGTGTTCGAATCCGCCGTGGCAGGCACGGCGAAACCCAATGCCGTGGAGAGCGCGAGCGTGAGGATGGCGATCCGGCGGTTCATCTTGGGGTGGTCTCCCTGGTCGTCTACGGTTTGGCGAAACGGGCGGTGAGGCGCTCGGCCACGATTTTGGGCACGAACGGCGAGACGTCTCCGCCCATGGCTGCGATCTGCCGCACCAGCGTCGCCGTGATCGGGCGCACACCGGTCGACGCTGGCAGGAATACGGTCTGTACCTCTGGCGCCATGGCGGCATTCATGCCGGCAAGCTGCATCTCGTAGTCGAGATCGGTGCCGTCGCGCAGGCCGCGGATAAACATGCTGGCATTATGCCGGCGCGCCACCGACACGGCGAGATCATCGAACGTCACGATTTCGATCTCGGCGCCTTCGGCCTTCGCGAGGGGGCCGCAGGTGTCCCTTAGGAGCTCTGCACGCTCATCCGCTGAGAAGAGCGGCGCCTTGCCGGGATGAACGCCGATGGCGAGGACCAAGCGCTGGGACAGACGACCCGCCTGACGCACCACGTCGAGATGGCCGTTGGTGACCGGATCGAACGAGCCGGCATAGAGCGCTGTGCGGATCATTGCGACCGCCGGTTAAAGCATTTCGGGAACGAACGAAACTGACATCGTCATCGACATCCGTCATCCAGAACCCGCGAGGCCGGATCTGCGCCCTGGCGCGAGGGAGATACCCACCCATGCGTTACGGGTGGATCCGGGTGCTTCCCTCTGGCGAGCACCCGGACTGCCCTTGGTCATGCGGAAGCGTCGCCGCCCTCATCCTCGGCCTCGATCTCGCCGGCTTCCTCACCCTCGATGTGCTCGACCGAGACGACGCGCTCGGCCTTGTCAGTGTTGAACACCGTCACGCCCTGCGAGGCGCGGCCGACGATGCGGATGTCGTCCACCGGCACGCGAATGAGCTGGCCGGCATTGGTTACGAGCATGATTTGGTCAGAGGCTTCCACGGGGAAGGAAGCGACGAGATCGCCGTTACGGGTGTTCACCCGCATTGCGGTGATGCCCTTACCGCCGCGGCCGGAGGTCCGATACTCGTAGGACGAGCTGCGCTTGCCGAAGCCGCGCTCAGAGATCGTCAGCACGAACTGCTCGGCCGCGCCCATCTGCTCGTAGCGTTCCAGAGAGATCGCGGCATCTGCCACGGCCTCATCCGCTGACTCTGCGGCCTCTGCTGCGTCCTCGGCGGACTCGCCGGTGATCGCCCGGCGCATCTTCAGATAACCTGCACGCTCTTCCGGCGTCGCGTCGAAGGCGTTCAAGATCGCCATCGAGATCACCTCATCCCCGCTTGCGAGGTTAATGCCGCGCACACCGGTGGAGTCACGCCCCTTGAAAACGCGCACATCCTCGACGGGGAAGCGGATGCACTGCCCCTTGGCGGTGGTCAGCAGCACGTTCTGTTCTGGCTTGCAGATCTCGACATGGACGATGTGGTCGCCCTCGTCGAGCTTCATGGCGATCTTGCCGTTCCGGTTCACCACCGTGAAGTCGGAGAGCTTGTTGCGCCTGACGTTGCCCGAGGCGGTGGCGAACATGACGTCGTAGTCGTTCCAGGTGGTCTCGTCCTCCGGCAGCGGCATGATCGTGGTGATGCGCTCACCCGGCTGCTGAAGCTGCAGGATGTTGACCAGCGCCTTGCCCTTGGCGTTCGGCGCGGCGATCGGCAGGCGCCAGACCTTTTCCTTGTAGGCCTGACCCTGATCGGAGAAGAACAGCACCGGCGTATGGGTGCTGGCGATGAACAGCCGCGTGACGAAATCCTCGTCGCGGGTGGACATGCCGGAGCGCCCCTTGCCGCCACGCCTCTGCGCCCTGTAGGTCGCCAGCGGCACACGCTTCACGTAGCCGGCATGGGACACGGTGACGACCATGTCCTCGCGCTGGATCAGGTCCTCGTCATCGACGTTCGAATCGTAGTCGAGGATCGTGGTCTTGCGCGGTGTCGCGAAGGCTTCGCGCACTTCGGCCAGCTCGCCCTTCACGATACTCTGGATGCGGGCGCGGGAGCGCAGGATATCGAGATAATCAGCGATCTCCTCAGCGAGCTTGGCCAGTTCGTCGCCGATCTCGTCACGGCCCAGAGCGGTCAGGCGTTGCAGGCGCAGGTCGAGGATGGCGCGAGCCTGGATCTCGGAAAGACGATAGGTGCCGTCATCAGCGACGCGATGGCGCGGATCGTCCACGAGGGCGATCAGCGGCGCAATGTCGAAAGCCGGCCAGTCGCGTTCCATCAGCGCTTCACGCGCCGTGTTCGGATCGGGTGAGGTCCGGATCAGCCGGATGACCTCATCGATATTCGCGACTGCGATAGCGAGGCCGCACAAGACGTGGGCGCGCTCGCGAGCCTTGCCGAGCAGGAATTTGGTGCGGCGTGATACGACCTCCTCACGGAAGTCGACGAAGGCCTGCAGCAGGTCCTTCAGGTTCATCAGCTCGGGACGGCCGCCGTTGAGCGCGACCATATTGCAGCCGAACGACGTCTGCAGCGGCGTGAAGCGGTAGAGCTGGTTCAACACCACCTCGGCCATTGCGTCGCGCTTGATCTCGACCACGATGCGCATGCCGTCGCGGTCGGACTCGTCACGCAGATCAGAGATGCCCTCGATCCGCTTCTCCTTCACCAGCTCGGCAATCTTCTCGATGAGCGTGGCCTTGTTCACCTGATACGGAATTTCGGTGAAGATCAGCGCCTCACGCTCCTTGCGAAGCTCCTCGACCTCGGACTTCGCCCGCATGATGATCGAGCCGCGGCCGGTGGCGTAGGCCTGGCGCACGCCGGCGCGGCCGAGGATCGAGCCGCCCGTGGGGAAGTCCGGGCCGGGCACGATCTCGGTCAGTTGCTCAATCGTCATGCCCGGATCGTCCATCAGGGCAACGCAGGCATCGATCAGTTCGCCGAGGTTGTGCGGCGGGATGTTCGTCGCCATGCCGACCGCGATGCCGCCGGCGCCGTTGACGAGTAGATTCGGGAAGCGCGCCGGTAGGACCGACGGCTCCTCGCGCGTGTCGTCGTAGTTCGCCTGGAAATCGACAGTGTTCTTGTCGATGTCGGCGAGCAGGGACGTAGCCGGCTTGGCGAGCCTCGACTCGGTATAGCGCATGGCCGCCGGCGGATCGCCGTCGACCGAGCCGAAATTGCCCTGCCCATCAATGAGCATCAGGCGCATCGAGAAGTCCTGCGCCATGCGGACCAAGGCGTCGTAGATCGATTGGTCACCGTGCGGGTGGTACTGACCGATCACGTCACCGACGATGCGGGCCGACTTCACGTAGCGCCGCTCGGGCAGGAAGCCGCTCTCGTAGGCTGAGTAGAGGATTCGGCGGTGCACCGGCTTGAGGCCGTCGCGCGCATCGGGCAGCGCGCGGCTGACGATCACGCTCATCGCGTAATCGAGGTAGGAACGGCGCATCTCGTCGGTGATGGAGACCGGCTTGATATCGGTCGCAGGCGGCGTCGGGGGCTCGCCCGCGCCGGGCGTGTCGTTGTCTGCCAAGGAAAAAACTCTCTCGGGTCATCTCGACCGGGGTGCGTTTCGTTTACCCGACTTGGCGCGCCTCCGCCAGCGCGCGGGCGCGTCGCGCGAGAGAAATCTTTGCGAGCCGCATCAGCATCTTAGCTCTGATCTGTGGTGGCAATTCCGGAGACTTTGAAAACACGAAGGGCCGGCCACGCATTTACGGCGTGGCCGGCCCTCGCACTCGGACGAAATCTCGGCGTCAGGCGGCCCGCATCTCCATCAGGAACTGCTCGACCTCGCGGCGCAGCTCGCCGGCATCGCGCGACAGCTCGGCCGCTGTGGCGAGTACGTTCGTGGCAGCCTCGCCGGTGCCCCACGCATCGTGCTGCACGTGGGCGATCGAACCGGTAACGAGGTTGGTGCCGCTTGCGGCCTGAGCGATGTTGCGCGCGATCTCTTGCATCGCCGCCTGCTGCTCCTCGACAGCTGCGGCGATGGAGGTCGAGGCGTGGTGCATCTCGCCGAGCGTCGCGCCGATGCCCTGTATCACCCCGACGGCCTCGCGGGTCGCATCCTGGATCTGCGCGATCTGCGCAGTGATTTCGTCGGTAGCGCGCGCGGTTTGACCGGCGAGTTCCTTAACCTCGCTGGCGACGACCGCGAAGCCGCGTCCTGCCTCGCCAGCACGGGCGGCTTCGATGGTGGCGTTCAGTGCGAGCAGGTTGGTCTGTCCGGCAATGGCCGAGATCATCGCGACGACGTCGCCAATCTTCTGAGCGCCTGCCGCGAGCAGCTGCACCGATCGGTCGCTGCGGCGAGATTCGTCCACTGCTCGGCCGGCCATGCGTGAGGAGTCCTCGATGCGGTTGCCGATCTCCTGAGCCGTGGCGGTGAGCTCCTCGGTCGCCGCGGCGACGGCCTGGACGTTGCTCGAGGTCTGCTCGGCGGAACCGGCCACGTCGATGGCCCGCGCGCTGGTCTGCTCGGCCACCGCAGACATCGAACGCGCCGTAGCCTCCATCTGGGCGGCCGATTGCGACAAACCTCCGGCGAGCCGGCCGATCCGGGCCTCGAAACTCTCGGCGATCTTTGCCATCGCAGCACGGCGCGCCACCTGGCCCTCTTCATGCGCACGCGCATCCTGAGCGATCTGCTCGGAGGCGCGAGCCTTCAGGCTCTCGCGGAAGGTGACGACCGCTCCGGCGATCTCGCCGATCTCGTCGTTTCGGCCACTGCCTGCGATCGACGTATCGAGATCGCCCGAGGCGAGGCGAGCCATCGAGGCGGTCAAAGCCATGAGCGGACGTGACACCGAGCGGGCGAGGTAGATGACGACGCCCATGCCGATCAGCGCGATGGGCAGAACGAGGATCAGCACCGACTGAATCGCCTGAGACATCGAAGCATCGATATCATCGACGTAGATGCCGGTTCCCACAGCCCAATTCCACTCGGGAATCGGCGCAATGTAGCTGATCTTGGGCTTCAGAGCGTCGCCACCCGGCTTCGGGTTCGAGTATTCGAGGTAGTGACTTTCAGATTTCGCGGCATCGATGATCCGGCGGGTGATGTAAA
This sequence comes from Methylobacterium gnaphalii, assembly GCF_007992215.1. Classification (GTDB taxonomy): domain Bacteria; phylum Pseudomonadota; class Alphaproteobacteria; order Rhizobiales; family Beijerinckiaceae; genus Methylobacterium; species Methylobacterium gnaphalii. Next base: position 143,778 of record NZ_BJZV01000008.1, read on the forward strand.
GTCCCGTAGAAGGATCCTTGCTGTCGAAGCGATTATGCCCGAGATAGTCGGCGCGGGGGTGGACAAGCGTATTGCCGGTGTAATCATAAACAAAGATGTAGTTCGAACCTTCGAAACGCGTGTTGCTTAGGAGGTCTTTGACCATGCGCTGGGCATCAGCTTCGCTGATTGCCCCAGACTTCGCACGCTCCACGAGCGGCCGAACCGTCGAGACAGCGGTCTCCATGAGAGTTCGGACCTGCTCCCGCTTTTGCCCGATCATCGAGGATCGGAACTCCGACATGGCAAGACCGAGACAGGCGGCAGCCAGCAGACCGGCCAGGATGGCGACGCCGACAAAGCGACCGCTGATCGTGAACCTGAAACGTGACATCGAAACCCGGCACTCCCCTCATGGTGCCGGGTTTGTCTCAGTAGGCTGCAATCTGGAGCGCGAAGTGCTCCTCGACTGCCGAGGCCTGATCACCGACACGAGGGAATTGCGTATTCCGCACGTGGTTAAGTTTTGATGTTCAGGCCATCGTTCTCCGATCGATGAAGGCAGTGTTGCAGCGGGACGACTCCCCGCCTGATCTTATCTGCCATCACTCCACGGCAGGCATACCACTTGGCGGGCCGACCTCGATGTCGTTCCGAAACCTAGAACGGAATGTCGTCGTCGAGATCGTAGCTCGGCTTACCGCCACCACCGCCCGAGGGACGGCGGTCGCCACCGGAGGAACGGCCGCCGCCATACTCGCCACCACCACCGCCGTAGTCGCCACTGCGACTCCCGCCGCGGCTGATTTGGCCGCCGCCCTCGTCCTCACCAGCGAAGTCGCCACCGCCGCCGCCACGGCCGTCGAGGATCGTCATCTCGCCGCGGAAACGCTGCAACACCACCTCGGTGGTGTATTTCTCGACGCCCGACTGATCGGCCCATTTGCGGGTTTGGAGCTGGCCCTCGATGTAAACCTTCGATCCCTTGCGCAGGTACTGCTCGGCCACGCGCGCCAGGTTCTCGTTATAGATCACGACAGAGTGCCACTCGGTCTTCTCCTTGCGCTCGCCGGACATCTTGTCCTTCCAGGACTCTGACGTCGCAATCCGCAGGTTCACCACCGGATCGCCGGAGGCCAACCGGCGCGTCTCCGGGTCCCGCCCAAGATTGCCGACAAGGATCACCTTGTTCACGCTGCCCGCCATCGCTCTCTCCTTCTGATCACTCTCACAGGGCCGACGTCGCGCCCGACTGGGCTTTCATGGGGCGCGCTGATGCCGCCGGCAACCGCCGCTCAGCGTTATACGCATCGAAAACGCCCGCTTACTGTTCTGTTTTTGTTCTGGACATTCGTCAAGTGCTTGAACCATCGGCATCCGCGGCAGCATCCAGGCCGGCAGAGCCTATTTCATCCTCGCTCCGAAGTGCATCGGCTTGCCGCCCGTGGCGGCTCGGCCTATGAGCCGGGCCTTCATCACAAGGACGGGAGAACGGGATGCGGCCTTCGAAGCGCGCTCCGGACGCGATGCGCAAGGTCACGCTCGAGCGGGCGGTCGCCCGCTATGCTGAGGGCTCCTGCCTCGTCACCTTCGGCGAGACCAAGGTGCTTTGTACAGCCTCCCTCGAAGAGCGCGGCCCGCCGTGGCTGCGCGGCTCGGGGAAAGGCTGGGTGACAGCCGAGTACTCCATGCTGCCCCGCGCCACCCATGAGCGCACGCGCCGTGAGGTCAACTCAGGCAAACCCTCCGGCCGCACTCAGGAAATCCAGCGCCTGATCGGCCGCTCGCTCCGCGCCGTCACGAACCTGCCGGCAATCGGGGAGAAGCAGATCTCGATCGATTGCGACGTGCTGCAGGCCGATGGCGGCACGCGCACCGCTGCCATCACAGGTGCCTGGGTCGCCCTGCACGATTGCTTCTCCTGGATGCGTCAGCGTTCCATCATCTCGGTCGATCCACTGCGCGACCACGTCGCCGCCGTCTCCTGCGGCGTCTACAAGGGCACGCTGGTGCTCGACCTGGAGTATGTCGAGGACTCGGCCGCCGACACCGACGCGAACTTCGTGATGACCGGGAAGGGCGGCATCGTCGAAGTGCAGGGCACTGCCGAGGCTGAGCCCTTTTCCGAGGAGCAGTTCCTCGAGCTGCTGCGGCTCGCCCGTGGCGGCATTGCCGAGCTCGTCGAACTCCAGAAGCAGACCATAGCGTGAGCACGCCGCGCATCCTCACGGGCCGTGTCGTCATCGCGACCCACAATGCCGGCAAGCTCGTGGAGATGCGCGAGCTGCTGGCACCGTTTGGCATCGAGGCGGTCTCCGCCGGCGAGTTGAACCTGCCCGAGCCCGACGAACCGGGCACGATGTTCGCCGAGAACGCTGCCACCAAGGCGCATGCCGCCGCGCAGGCTTCTGGCCTGCCGGCCTTCGCCGACGATTCCGGCCTCTGCGTTGAGGCGCTCGACGGTGCGCCTGGCATCTTCTCCGCGCGTTGGGCCGGTCCGAACAAGGATTTTACGGGAGCGATGGCGCGGATCGCCGACGAAGTTGCGCGTCGTGGCACGCCCTCGACCCGCGCGCATTTCGTTTCTGCGCTGGTGCTCGCCTGGCCCGACGGACATACGGAGCTGTTCGAGGGCCGCGTGCACGGCGACCTTGTCGCACCGCGCGGCACACTCGGCTTTGGCTACGATCCGATGTTCAAGCCAGACGGCCACGATCGCACCTTCGGCGAGATGTCTTCCGACGAGAAGCACGGCGTCGATTGGCAGAACGGCGCTGCGCTCTCGCACCGCGCTCGGGCCTTCGTGTTGCTCGCTTCGGCCTGCCTCCGGCGGCCGACCTGATTGCGCCTCGAGAGCGGCACGCACATCTGACCTCGATGAGTTCGTTTGGAGCGCCAGATCATCCGACCCGCGACGCGGGTTTCGGCATCTACCTGCATTGGCCGTTCTGCGCTGCGAAGTGCCCGTATTGCGACTTCAACAGCCACGTCCGCCATGCCGGCGTCGACGAGGCCCGCTTCCTCGAGGCCTTCCGCGCCGAGATCGCACAGACCGCTGCCCGCACACCCGGACGCACCGTTTCGAGTATCTTTCTCGGCGGCGGCACGCCCTCGCTGATGAAGCCTGCAACCGTCGCTGGGCTGCTTGATGCGGTTGCCGAGGGCTGGAGCATCACGGCCGATGTCGAGGTGACGCTGGAGGCGAACCCAACCAGCGTCGAGGCGGAACGTTTTCGCGGCTACCGGGCGGCCGGCGTCAATCGCGTCTCGCTCGGCGTGCAGGCGCTGAGCGATGGCGACCTCAAGGCGCTGGGCCGGCTGCACAGCGTCGAGGAAGCGCTGTCGGCGGTGCGCATGGCTGCGGCGCATTTCGAGCGGTTCTCGTTCGACCTGATCTACGCCCGACCGAAGCAGACTCCCGCGGCCTGGCGAGCCGAACTCACCGAGGCTATCGCCCACGCGGCCGAGCACCTCTCGCTCTACCAGCTCACCATCGAGCCGGGCACGCCGTTCTTCGGCCTCGCTCAGACCGGCCGGCTGGTGCCGCCAGACGAGGAAGATGCGCGCATTCTCTATGACGTCACTCAGGAAGTCTGCGACCGCGCGGGCCTACCCGCCTATGAGATTTCGAACCATGCACGACCCGGCGCGCAGTCGCGCCACAACCTGCTCTATTGGCGCTACGGTGAGTATGCCGGCATCGGGCCGGGCGCGCACGGCCGCCTCGTGCTGCCCGAGGGCCGGATCGCCACGGTGACCGAAAAACTACCTGAGGCCTGGCTCACCCGCGTCGAGCGCGACGGCGACGGTATCGTGGAGACAGAGGCGCTCGCGCGCGAGGTCGAGGGGGACGAGTTCCTGATGATGGGCCTTCGCCTTACCGAGGGCATAGACCCGGCGCGCTACGCGGCCTTGAAGGGCAGGGCGCTCGATCGAAGCCGCCTCAGCGCGCTGATCGCCGACGGCTTGGTCGCGATGACCGCGAAGGGCAACGTCGCAGCGACGGCGCGCGGTGCACCGGTGCTCAACGCACTTGTGAGGGAACTTTCCGGACGAGTGTGAAGCGGTAGACAGAAACTCTTGCGACGCCAGCGAGTTAGAGGTCTGGATCGCTTGAGGTACAGATGCCGCTCTTCTTCTTTGAGCTCGATGACGGCTTGCGACGCTTCGATGATTTCGAAGGATCGGAGCATGCGAGCGCCGAGGAGGCCCGGCAGGAGTTGGTCGGTGCCCTCGCGATGCTTGCGAAGGACGAACTTCCAGACGGCAACATTCGAGATTTCCGTGGCGTTCTGCGAGACCATTCCAGGAAGGTGGTGTTCAACGCGACTCTGTCCCTGCGGAGCGGGTGGGTCGAGTGAAGGCCACCTGTCGCCGCAATGAGCACATCCCATTTGGCTCTTCACGTAGCGGATGTGTGTTTGCACCCCACCAGCCCGCGGGCCTGCCTTCGTCGCCTCATGAGCCGTAGGCTGCACCAGTCGGAATTTTGCAATATAGACGGACCAATTCGTGGCCACATGAGGCTTTGTTTGCGTCTGTATGGAAGCGGCGGAAACGGATAGAGTTCGAAGCGATGGAACTACAGACTCGGCGCAAGGACTGGAGTGAAAGCTCGGCTCAGCCCGAGCGGTCCGACAGCCAAAACCGTCTCTTGAGCATCCTCGACCCTGCGGACTTCGCCCTGCTCGCGCCCGCGCTCGAACGTGTCCCGCTTTCGCTCAACGAGATCCTGATTGCGGCCCATACGCCGATTCAGCACGCCTACTTCATCGAAGAAGGCATGATCTCGCTCGTCGCCGATATCCGCGGCGCCGATAACGGCCGTATCGAGATCGGCATCGTCGGCTATGAGGGTTTCGTCGGGCTACCCTTAGCGCTCGGCGCCGATCAATCACCGCATATCGCCCTGGTCCAGGCCGAAGGGCACGCCCTTCGCATTGCCGCCGCGGACCTGCAGACGGCTTTGCATAGGAGCCCGGCGCTTCGTGGTGTGCTCGGCCGATACGTCCAGAGCCTCATCGTTCAGGTCGGTCAAACCGTCTATGCCAATGCGGATCTCAACATCGAGGCGCGGCTCGCACGCTGGATCCTGATGACCCAGGATCGTCTCTGCCGCGCCGACCTGCCACTGACCCACAAGTTTCTATCCCTCATGCTCGGCGTGCGCCGTCCGAGCGTGACGATGGCGACGCAGATGTTGGAGGGGGAGGGGCTGATCCGCGCTCGCCGGGGATGCATCACGGTGCTGGATCGCGACCGGCTTCTCGCATTCGTCGGAGCTGCCTACGGTTTGCCGGAAGCCGAATACGAACGCCTGCTTGCGCGAGCCTAGATCCCCGAGGGACCGAGAGAGCGTGGCGCCGGACTGACGATGGCGGCAGCACCATTGCGGATTTCGTAGACGGCCAGCGCCCGGTCGCTCGTGCCCTCGGGCCTGAACCGGAAGGTCCCATCAATCCCCGTGAAGCCCGACGGCGTCGTTAGCGTCGCATCGGCAAAGCGCTGGGAGCCGTATTGCCGGGCGAGCGCCGCCGTCAGAGAAACCGCATCATAGCCGAGCGAGGCCACGCGTGGCGGCACCGTTCCGAAGCGCGACTGGTAGCGCTGCGAGAATGAGGCAAAGCCCGCAGGATCCGGCGCGGCGAAGGCGCCACCCTGGAAGGCCGGCAGCCCCAAGACCCTCGGGTCATTCCAGAGTGCGGTCCCGACTGGCCGGACGCGCGAGGGTGAGAACCCGGCCTTCGTCAACGCGGTACTCAGATTCACGAGGCCGTCGACGGCGCCCGGCAGGAACAGCGCATCGGCCTGCGCGCCCGGTCCCGCAATCACGCCCTTCAGGCGTTCGATGGCGGCGCCAGGATCGGCCGGCGCATAGCGCTCAAGGCCAACGACACGGCCGCCTTTACGCGCGACCGCCTCGCGGAATTGCGCTTCCACGGCATTGCCGTAACCCGTCTCGGGGATCAGCGCAGCGAAGGAACGGCGACCGCCTGCGGTCACCTCTTCGACCACCCGGTCCACCTCCGATTGCGGCAGGAAGCTGATCAGATAGACGCCGCGCGCCGCCACGGCCGCATCCGTAGAGAAGGCGATGACGGGTTTGCCGGCATTGCGCACCGGCGCACCGACTGCGGCAACGTTCGCGGCGAAGAGCGGTCCGAGCACCAATTCGGCCCCGTCAGCCAGCGCCACTTGTGCCGCCTCGCGCGCGCCATCCGGCGTACCGCGATCATCCTTCACGATGATGCTGAGATCCGGCTTCTGGAAATCCTCGAAGGCGAGTTCTGCCGCGTTTCTGAGGGCTGCGCCGACGCTCGCGCCCTGTCCCGTCAGCGGCACGATGAGTGCGACTTTGACGCTGCCCGAGCCGATCTGCCCGGCGGCGGCCATGGCAGACTGTGAAGCGAGTCCTTCCGCCTGCGGTGCGAGTGCCTCGGGGCGCGTGCGGGGGGCATCCGGCCCGCCGACGCAGGCGGCGAGCATCCAAGCGACGAGACCGACGGCGGCGCCGTGTGCGCGTCCGATCCTCGGGCGGTCACAGCTCATCCAGCGGCCTCCCCCTCGCTTGATGCCCGGCACGATGTCGGCGGCCTGGCGAAAAGTAAATGCGGGCAAGGCGTCTGAGACGGTCCGCAATGCTTCACGAGCGTGGCATTGTCGTTCCCATGACACAGCGAATCGACAAGCGTGACCAAAAAGGCGGTGAAGCCAAGCCCGCCGCTACCTTCACGGCCTTCGGCCTCGCCGCCGAGGCGGAACCGCTGCCGGCAGGGCTCTACATCGTCGCGACGCCGATCGGGAACCTGCGCGACGTCACCTTTCGCGCGCTGGCGACCCTCGCTGCCGCCGCCGCTGTGCTCGCCGAGGATACCCGTGTCACCCGCACCCTTCTGATGCATTACGGGATCACGACCCCATTGGTCGCCTATCACGAGCACTCGAACGAGGCTGTGCGTGAGCGGATGATCCTGCGCATGCAGAACGGAGAGGCGCTGGCCCTGGTCTCGGATGCCGGCACACCCCTGGTGTCGGACCCCGGCTACAAGCTGGTTCAGGCTGCCATCGCGGCCGGCCTGCCCATCACGCCGATCCCCGGCCCGTCGGCGGTGATGACTGCCATCGTCGCGGCCGGCCTGCCTACCGACCGGTTCTTCTTTGAAGGTTTCCTGCCGCAGAAGTCCGGTGCGCGCCGCAATCGGCTGGAGGCCCTTGTCGGGATTCCAGGGACGCTGGTGCTGTTCGAATCGCCTCATCGCCTACCAGAGATGCTGGTGGATGCTGCGGCCGTCCTCGGCGGCAGTCGCCCCGCTGCGGTAGCGCGTGAACTCACGAAGCTGTTCGAGACCATCCGGCGCGGTAGTCTCGCCTCCCTCGCCGAGACCTTCACCGAGGAGGGCGCGCCGAAGGGCGAGGTCGTGGTGGTGATCGGCACCGCCATTGAGGAGGCAGCAGAAGAGACGGATGCCGATCTCGATGCGCGGATCGAGGCGGCGCTCACGCGGCACTCGATCAAGGACGCAGCCGCCCTCGTCGCCGATGAGACGGGCCAGAAAAAGCGTATCGTCTACGCGCGCGCCCTCGCACTGGCCCGGCGCGGCGATGACGACGCCTGAGAACCGGCGTCGCGCCACCTACCGGCGCGGCCTCTTCGGCGAAACCGTGGCACTCGTCGCGCTGCTGCTGAAGGGCTATCGCCCGCTCGCCCGCCGTTACGCGGCGGCCGGCGGCGAGATCGATCTGATCATGCGGCGCGGTCGGACCATCGTGTTCGTCGAGGTCAAGGCGCGCGTGGCGCTCGCCGACGCGCAGATAGCGATCGACGCGCACAAGCGTCGGCGCTTCTCGCGGGCGGTACGGGTCTGGCTCTCGCGATATCCGCTGCCACTGGATGCAACGCTGCGGGCTGACGCGGTCTTTGTCGGGCGGCGGACTTGGCCCGTGCACCCCGTCGATGCCTTTACGATCGAACCAGGTGCCTGAACGCAGGGCGATCAGACCTGCTCGCGCGGCACCACTCCCTATTCCGCAGCCCGCGCAGCGAGCATTTGGAATCCGTGACTGGTCTCAACAGGCTTCAGAAGTGGTTCAGTACGCGTATCATCCAGGTTCCGCTTTGCGGTCCCGGAACAACGGAAGTCTATGACGAGCCGTCGAAACCAGTAGCCCAAGCCGTCAGCCGTTCGCGCTCTTAATCGCTAAGATCAGAGTGCGCTTGAGATCGGCTTGGCTGAATGGCTTTTGCACCACCGGGCGATCCCGGAACGGCTCGCGGATGCCAGCACCGCCGTAGCCGGTGGAGAAGACAAGCGGCAGGTCGCGTTCGACGATCGCCTCGGCCACCGGATAGATCGGCTCACCAGCCACGTTGACGTCGAGGATCGCCACGGCGAAGGTCTCGCGCTGGGCCATCTCGAGCGCGGTCGTGAGACGCGCTGCAGGTCCCACGATCTCGCAGCCGAAATCGAGCAGCATGTCCTCAAGCAGCATCGAGATGGCGGCCTCGTCCTCGACGACCAGCACTCGTGCGCCTTTGAGGACGTCCTCGTTGAGTTCCGCGCTCACGCCGAATGGTGTCCCCTTCGATTCGTCCCGCTGCCGGAACGGTGCCGCGATGGAGGCGGTCTTGTATCGGAATGTCGTGCAAGGCGCGTCGGGTTGAGCCCGAAACGCTAGGAGGCGTCGCCTGTTATGCAGAGCGTGTCAAGCTCCTCGCGGCCTGCTTCAGGGCTTCAGCCCGATGTGATGTTACGTGCCAACACATTCGTTGCAAACCGGCAACCGTCGGCAAGCCTGCGGCTCACCCGGCGCTTCATGATGTCAGCGCTTGGGGCCTTCGCGGTGATGGGTAGTAACCCCGTACACGCGCAGTCCTCTGCGCCGATCGTCGTCGCGTCCAAAAGCGACACGGAAGGTGTGCTGATCGGCAGCTTGATCAGTCTGATCCTCGAAGGGCTCGGCCTGAGGGTCGAGCGTAAGCTTGGCCTCGGGCCAACGCTCATCGTGCGCTCAGCACTGCTCGCCGGCGAGGTCGACATCTACCCGGAATATACCGGCAACGCCGCCTTCTTCTCCGGCACCGAAACTGACGTGGTCTGGAAGACAGGAGAGAGCGGTTACGCGCGGGCCAGATCGCTCGATGCCGGGCGCGGCCTCGTCTGGCTGAAACCAGCACCGGCCAACAACACCTGGCTCATCGCCGTGCGCGGCAGCGTTGCTCGAGAGCACGGCTTGATCACCATGGCAGATTTCGCTGGGGCGGTACAACAGGGCCTCATCACACTCGCGGCCTCAACGGAGTTCGTAGAGAGTCCGGCTGCCTTGCCGTCTTTCGAGGCGGCCTACGGCTTCACGATGCCGGCAAGCCGGATCGTCAGCCTTCCAGGCGGCGATACAGCAGTGACGGCGCGCGCAGCGGCGGAGGGCATCAGCGGCGTGAACGCTGGCATGGTCTACGGTACCGACGGCGCACTTGCTGCCCTTGATCTCACGGTGATGAGCGATCCGAAGGGGGCGCAGATCGTGTACGAGGTAGCGCCGGTGATCCGCGCGGACATCCTGGCGCGGCATCGAGCGATCGGGGATGTGCTGGCACAGGTCTTCGTCCGGCTCAATGCAACGACGCTTCGCCGCCTCAATGCGCGGATCACCGTTGACGGGGAGACCGCCGACGAAGTCGCCCGGGGTTACCTCGCCGAAATGCATGCGTCGCCATGAGGGCTGGCGTTGCGCGAGTCGGAAAGCCTGGTTGGGTCGGTTTGCGGCCGTTGCTTCCCATGCTTGTGATTGCGGTGGCCGTCGCCGGCGTCGCAGGCACACTGGACATGCTGCGTCTCGCCGCCAACCGCCTCGTCGTCGGTACGCCGGTGGGCGCCGAGATCTTCGGACAGTCGGGTTGGCTCATCGCCGGCCTCTCCCTGCTCGGCGGAGGTTTCTTGGGGGCACGATCCTCGCGCCCAGCGGCGCTGGCGGCGCTGGTGACGTTCTGCGCGGCTCTGATGCTGCTCTCGCTCACGCTCTGTACGGCGGCCTCGGACCTGATCGCCTGGCAGCCGCCGGCCGCCCGCGCTCGCCTTGCCTCGGGAGCTTGGACTGCGCTGGTGCTGCTCACGGCTGCGACGATCTGGGCCGCTGGCAGAACCGGGCTGAGGAGAGCTGGATGGTTCACCGCCGCCGGTCTGACCACTGCAGTCTTGCTCGTCTATCGCTCGGGTGCCTATGACGGCCTCTCTCTTGCCGTAGAGTATCGGGCGCGCGCGGCGGCCGTGCAGGCCGCTCTCGTCCAGCATGTTGCACTCTCAGCGGCGGCGGTCGTCCTCGCGGCGATGAGTTGCGCGCTGCTCTACCTGTGGCGGGCGGGGCGAGGCGCCATCAAGATTGCAATCAACGGTTTGCAGGTGGTCCCGGCAGTAGCGCTGCTCGGTGGCCTCGTTGCACTCGTCTCGGGCGTGCTGGCCGCCATTCCCGGCCTTCGCGCGGTTGGCCTCTCCGCGCTCGGAGCCGGCCCGGCGATTCTTGCTATCGCCGCCTATTTGCTCCTTCCGTTCTGGCGCGGCCTGGAGGGGGCTTTGCGCGCCGCTGAGCCCGAAAGCGTCGATGCAGCGACCGCGATCGGTCTGACGCCGCGCCAGATCCTGCTGGAGCTTCGCCTCCCCATCGGCACTCCGATCCTCGTGGGCGCGCTGCGTGTTGCCAGCGTCCAGGCGATCGGGCTTGCGACCCTCGGCGCGCTGGTCGGCGCAGGCGGGCTCGGCGGAATCGTCTTCGATGGAATGGCGCAGTTCGCCCCCGACCTCATTCTCCTCGGCGCACTGCCGGTGATCGGGCTCTCGCTCGTCGTCGAGCGTGGCCTGAGCGTCGTCGAGGATTGGGCTCGGCGGAGCCAGCGCGGATGACGTCGAATCGCCGTCTGCCCCAGGCCCTCGGCTCGCTCGGCGTTGGTCTTGTCCTGGCAGTGCTCAGCCATCCAGCCGTTGCCACCAGTATCGCTGCGCTCCTCGGAGCGCCGGGGCGCCGGCCCTTGGCTGCCGGCCGCGTGATCGAACTCGCCGAGCACCATCTCGCACTCGCTGGCCTCGGCCTCATGCTCGTTGGCGTTCTCGGCGTCGGCCTCGGCGTCGTAGCGACGCGGGTATCTGCGCGCGGCTGGCGCAACGGCATCGATACGGCGGCAGCGGTCGCGCAGGCTGTGCCGCCCGTCGTGGTGGTTGCGCTCGCGCTGCCGGTGCTCGGCTTCGGTGGTCCACCTACGCTTCTCGCGCTCCTCGCCTACGGAATCATGCCGACGCTGCGCGGCACCATCGGCGCGATTGAGGCTGTCTCGCCTGATGCACGGCAGGCAGGCATCGCCCTCGGCCTGACGCCACGCCAGGTCCTTACGCAGATCGAGCTGCCTCTAGCCGGCGCGGGCATCCTCGATGCCCTGCGCGTCGCCCTCGTCCTGTCCATCGCCACAACCGCGGTGGGAGCGCTCGCCGGAGCCTCGACGCTTGGCACTCCGATCGTCGCCGGCCTGCAGAACCAGAACCTTCTGCCGATGCTGCAGGGAGCGAGCGCAACGGCGGCGCTCGCCTTCCTAGGCGATGCGCTGATGTTGGCCGCAGCGGTGTTGCTCCGCCGAAGCTTAGATCGATGAGCTCCGCCTCAGTGCGTGCGCTGAAGGTCTAATTGTCCACGAAGTCGACCTTCGCGTTCTTCTGAATATGGCTGGCGAGGTCGCGGGCATCCCAGTTAGTCAAACGGATGCAGCCATGCGATTCCGTCTTACCGACCTTCTCCGGCTCCGGCGTGCCGTGGATGCCGTAGGAGGGGATCGACAGGTCGATCCAAACCAGGCCTACGGGATTGTTCGGGCCGGGCGCGATCTTGAAGCTGCGGCGCGTCTTCACGCCCTTGAACGCGTATTTTGGGTTGTAGGTGTACCAGGGGTCGAAGGCGGCCCGGGTCGCTTTGAAGCTGCCGGTCGGCGCGGGCTTCTCCTCGCTGCCGATCGAGGCTGGATAGCTGCGTAGCAGCGCGCCGTCCTCGCCGAAGGCCTGGACGCGCCGTGCCACCTTGTCGACCTCGATCCGTGCCACCTTCGGGGACATGGGCAGGTCCTTCGGCTTGCCGCGTTCTAGCGGGGGCACGTCCGCCACCGTGATCACCGTGCCCGCCTTATCGAGCGGCTTGCCGGGGTTCAGCGTCGAGAGCAGCTCGCGCTGCATGTGGAAGCGCTCGGCCAGCATCTCGCGGACGTTGGTGTAGTCCAACGCCTTCAGATCCTGCTGCTCCTCGAGCTTCGGCGGGATCTTGGTGAAGGGCCCCGTAACGTCCTCCTCGGTGATGGTGTAGCTCGTGACAACCGGGTCGGCACTCGTGGCCTGCAGTTTGTCAAACAAGGCGCGATCGAGCCCGTTGCCTGTCGGCAGCCCCTGCGCGGCAGCATAGGCCCGGAGCGCGCCCTTGAGATTGTCGCCGTCGCGCCCGTCGATGGCGCCAGGCGAGAAGCGAGCGCGGTCGAGCAGTACCTGCACCTTGATCAGTAGGGGGTCCGGGCGGGCGTCCCCTTTGCCGCGCCGCTTCTTTGACAGTGCGGGCTTATCAGGCTTCGGCTCGGCGAAGGCTGCGCTGTTGATGGCCTCGAGCGTAATTAAAGCCGGCTCGGGCGACTGGGGTTTGGCCCAAGTCGGACCTGCGACGCCCGACAGCACCAGCAGGACAATGCTGGCGCGCGCCCGATATCCGCTCATGATCGTGTTCAAACTCCGTCGGCGACCACCCACCGCTGTGATTGATAAGATTTGAGCGAGTACGACCGTTCCCGATGAATCCCAGACACTTATGTACGAGAGCCTGCAATTCCCTAGCTGAGCGAGGCGGTCTTCCACACGGTGATTTGTCCGCAACGAAGCGACGCGTTCAAAAGGCGAGTGAGCAGGAAGGTGGAGTGGGAGAGAGCAACCTCGTCTTAGCGGCACACAGGGCTACTGGCAGAGCCGGAACCCCGCCTTTCTCTCCCGCTGGTCGAGGTGCAGGTGGTTGGCATGATTCTCGTCGGAGCCTGGACCAAGCACGGTGCTGAACGACTCACAGGCCTTCGACCGCACGGCCGCGACGAAGGCCGCCTCCTTTGACCCCTCCGGCAACGTGCCGACGAGAATCGGGGCCCGCTTGGCGAAGACGAAGCCCATCACATCGGCAGCGTTGGCGAAAGCGTGCTCGCTGAGCTGCGCCTCGGCCCCGTGGTTCTGCCCCCGGCAGACATAGGTTCCGCCTAGAGTGAGCCCTTTCAGCGGCTCGCCGAGCTCCTTATCGGCGATCTGCTGCACCTCGGCAGTCCAATGCGCCAGTCCCTCGGCGATGCGGCATGTCATGATCGCAGGCGCTCCGATACCTATGCCGCGCCCGAGCGCGGTCACGCTCAAGGGATGTGGCAGGCTGCACTGTCCGTTCACGGCCGGCGCGGCCTTGGAATATGTCACCCCGAGTGCGTCGAGACGATGCAGGCACTCCTTGTCTTCGGGCAATGCTTCCGCGAGCTTGGCCGCCTGCTCCCCCGACAGCTCTGCCGGACGCACAGGCGGCAGGGGCGCCTCCTGCGGTGCGCTGGGCGCCGGGGCTTGATCGGGCGGGGGCAACCGGCCGAGCGCGGGATTCGGCGACAGTTCGGTCGGGCGGCCCGGTGGCAGCGGAGGAGCCCCCACGGTCGGAGCACAGCTCGGCAGATCTGGCGCCATGTGCGGCGCGACCTTTGGCTGGAGCAAAGGCTCCGGCGGCAGTGGTGCGGCTGCGATCGGCGGCTTCGATGGGTGCTCGACCGCCAGATCCTCAGGGCGCATCGGAGGTTCGGGTGGCGGGACGGACACGGTCGGCTGGCAGGTCGGGAGCGGCGCGGCGGTTTCAGCAAAGGCGCGCGAGGCGACGACCAGTGGCGCCAGCAGCAGGGCTGCGGACAGGCCGCGAAGACGGTGCGAAGGCGGGCGCATCGGTGCTGTCCAGTGATCGGCACCGCGCGTCAGTCGCGGCCGCAAGGCAGCACTGATCCGTGCATTTCCTGCGCGAGGCTAGCGCAGAGACGTCACGCAATCGGCCTTTCCGCAGGACCGACCGCTTTGCGCCCCGCCGTCGGCCCACCTATCTTCAAACCGACTGCCAAAGCCGAAGACGAGTACACCGATGACTGCCGAAACCCTGCGCGCGACCCCTGCTGCCGCCGGGGGAACTTCTGCGGATTCCAACCCCTTCGATGAGACGCAGTGGTCGACGCCCTATGGGCTCGCACCGTTCGAACAGATTGCGCCAGAGCATTTCGGGCCAGCTTTCGCGAGCGCTTTGAAGGCGCATCAGGCGGAGATCGCTGCAATCACCGTCGATCCGCGCGCGCCGAGCTTCGACAACACCGTCGCCGCCATGGAGCGTACTGGTGATCAACTCGACCGCGTCGCAGCAACCTTCTTCAACCTCGCCGGCAGCCACACCAATCCGGCTCTGCAGGCGATAGAGCGCGAGGTCGGGCCCCAACTCGCACGCCATTCGAGCGCGATTCACCTCAATGCCGATCTCTGGGCACGGATCTCTCAGATCGATGCCGACGCCGAAGGCCTCGGCGCGGAGGAGCGGCGCGTGCTCGACCGCTACCGCACTCGCTTCCGCCGCGCCGGCGCCGATCTCGGCCCGGAGGCTAAGGAGCGGATCGCCGAGATTGCGAGCCGCATGGCAGAGCTCGGCACGCGGTTCAGCCAGAACCTCCTGGCCGACGAGAGCCGTTACACGCTGCCACTCGACGGCGAGGATGATCTGGCTGGCCTGCCCCCCTTCCTGCGAGAGGCGGCTGCCGAGGCTGCGGCCGAGCGCGGCGGCGCGCATAGCCATGTCGTCACTCTGTCTCGGTCGTTGATCGAGCCCTTCCTGGTCTTCTCGACACGCCGCGACCTGCGCGAGCGGGCCTACCAAGCCTGGACCCGTCGCGGCGAAACTGGCGGCGAGACCGACAATCGCGCGATCATTACCGAGATCATCAAGCTGCGCGCCGAGCGGGCACGGCTGCTCGGCTTCGACAGCTTCGCTCACTTCAAGCTCGATGACACCATGGCCGGATCGCCGGACGCTGCCATGGACCTGCTGCGCGAGGTCTGGGCGCCGGCCCGGCAGCGCGCGTTGGACGAGCGCGATCGGCTGCAGGCCCTGGCGCAGGCCGAGGGCGGCAATTTTACGATCCAGGCGCATGACTGGCGCTACTACGCGGAGAAGTTGAGGCGGGCCGAGCACGACCTCGACGAATCCGAGCTCAAACCGTACCTGCCGCTGGACGGCATGATCCAGGCGGCATTCGACACCGCCTCACGGCTGTTCGGACTGCGATTTGAGGAGGTGCACGACCTGCCGCGTTACCATCCGGACGTGCGGGCCTGGGCCGTGACGAACGCGGACGGATCGCCCATCGGACTCTTCCTCGGCGATTACTTCGCCCGCGCCTCGAAGCGCAGCGGCGCCTGGATGAGCGCCTTCCGCCGGCAGCAGCGGCTCTCCGGCGATGTGAAGCCGATCGTCGTCAACGTGATGAATTTCGCGAAGGCACCGCGTGGTGAGCCGACGCTGCTCTCCTTCGACGATGCGCGCACACTGTTCCACGAGTTCGGCCACGCCCTTCACGGGTTATTGTCGGATGTGACCTATCCGCTGCTCGCGGGCACCGCCGTCTCGGGTGACTTCGTCGAGTTGCCCTCGCAGCTCTACGAGCACTGGCTCGAACAGCCCGAGGTGCTGCGCCAGCATGCACGCCACTACCGCACCGGCGAGCCAATGCCGGAGGAATTGCTGAGGCGGCTGCTCGCCGCGCGCAGCTTCAACCAGGGCTTCGCCACGGTGGAATACACCTCGTCGGCCATCGTCGACATGACGCTGCATCTTTCGGCGGCCGGCGAGGACGGGCTCGACGTGCTCGCCTTCGAGGCAGACGCTCTGCAGCGCATCGCGATGCCAGCGGAGATTTCTATGCGGCACCGCTCGCCGCATTTCGCGCATATCTTCTCGGGCGATAGCTACGCAGCCGGCTACTACAGCTATCTCTGGTCGGAGGTGCTCGACGCCGACGCCTTCGATGCCTTCCGTGAGGCTGGCGACATCTTCGATCCGGAGACGGCGGGAAGGCTGCGCCGCTTCGTCTACGGCGCCGGCAACCTGCGTGATCCACGCGATGCGTACACGGCATTTCGTGGACGCCTACCGAGCACCGAGCCGCTTCTCAAGAAGCGAGGGTTGGTGCGGGCGGCCTAGGGTTGGCGCGGCATCAGCTCATCGCGGTCACCCCAGAGCTCGCCGTAAGCCGGAACCCTGGATCGACAGGCACCGATCTCACCATTCTGGTGCGCCTGCCGGATCTGGATCGGCCGCCTGCGACCCACCCCTTCGGGTCCGAGCGTCTCTGCTCGCCCCCGAAATGACGATGGAGGGTCGGTAACCCTTCAGTAAACAAACGTGCTTAACGAATGCTTCCTGAGACAATCAGGATGCTGGGCCATGACGGGATCGGTCGAAAACGCGAAAGACATCGCGAAGGTCGAAGCCAAGACCGCTGACGCGACCAAGTTTTCGCCTGCGGATCTTCTCAAGAAGGCTGTGAGCGGAAAGCCCGAGGCAGGGTCTGCGGCTGCTACGGGCTCGCCCGCAACGTCCGCGAAGCGCTGGGCATGGCCCGCCGTCGACGGCCGGCTTGCCGCCGTCGCGACGGTGGCGCTGGTGGTTGGCACCACGTTCGGTCTGATCGCAGCCCCCCGCGAGCGATCGGGTGATGCACTGGGTCGGATCGAGGCCGCGCTGGACACCAACCGTTCAGAGGCAACTCGCCTGAAAGCCGAGATTGCTCACCTCTCAACGGCGCTCGGGTCCCTGCGCGAGACGACGAGTGCCGCGCGCACGGACATCAAGACCATTGCACCAAGTCTCGGCGATCGCGTCGCGCGCCTGGAGCAGGGCCTCGATAAAAAGTTCGCCGCCCTGAGTGAACGCGTTGCCCGCGCTGAGCGGGAACAAGCTGCGCCGGTTGCTGCTGTCGAAAAGCGTCCCGCCGCCCCCGTTGCCGCCCAGCCGACGACGAGCCCGGCGTCTGCAGCTTCGACCCCAAGGTCCGAGCCGACACAGACCGGAAGCATCGCGGATACGAAGCCCAAGCAGGAAACCGTGGAAGCCTGGGCATTGCGCGACGTCTACGACGGCGTCGCCATGCTTGAAGACCGCAAGCGCCGCCTACTCGAAGTCGCCCGCGGCGACACGGTGCCGGGGGTCGGGCGCGTCGAGGCGATCGAACGGCGCGGTCGCGTTTGGGTAGTCGTGACGAAGCAGGGTGTGATCACCCCGCAGACCTGGTGAGAAATCAGGCGATGTGATCGGCCGGCTGTGCCGAGCCGCGCTCGGACTCAATGGTAGCAACCGCTTTCATCGCCTCGAAGAGCGATCCGGCACAGGCTATGCGCTCCATTCCACGCGCTCGCGCCTCTGCTTTTGCCTCGGGTGTCGCGTAGAGCACGGAAGCCAGCAGGGCCGATCCGTCGAAGGCGTTGTCACGAGTCTCAGTGTCGAACAGCGGCATCGTCGCCTCCCGACCGCGAGGGTCGAGCCAGTCCGGCCGTCGGGCATAAAGCTCGGCCGTACGGTTAAAACGGGGATTCTGCGAATAAAGTTCCGCGAAGCTCTCAGTCTTAACCGTAATTTCACTACTGCATCGCGGCGGGAGATTTTGCGGTGCGAATTCGCACTTCAACGTCGCGGACAAGATCAAGCCGATCGAGGCGCAATCTTTCCTAAGATGTTCCCCGCATAGCCTTCGAACGATGTCGGGCCAGCAAATAGCTTTCCCCATGGGGTCGCTAGTAACGTCACGCCCGCGCGGGTAGGGTTTTGGTGGAGTGGATCTGGAGATCCGGGGCGCCGAAGGCGCATTTGGTAACCTGCGCCGTCGGAACCGGCACGATCCGCCCAATTTCGCTGGCGGGCGTGAACCGCGCGTTGCGCGAGCTGGCGTTGTGGCAGATCCAGAGGTGCTCCTGGGCATCCGGCGTCAACCCGTTGGGTCGGCCCGCGGATGTGTCCGTGCACCCGGCTTTAGGCCTTCCTTCACCAATCCCGACGAATGATATTGTGCTGGATGATGCTGCCTCAGGCAGGTCTCCAGCCTGTCGAGACCAGCGAGAACCCCCGCATCATGCGTCGTGTCCCGAGCCCATTCGAGCGAGGCGTGCGCGTCGGCCGTCGCCTGTTTGCAGGCGGTCTCATGCTGATTGCCGGCTTCCCGGCAACAGGCGCGAGCCAAGCGGCCGGCGGCCTGTCCGATTCCGACGTCATCTCAGTCATCGTCGACAATGCCAAGGTCATTCGACTGCCGGAGCAGACCGCAACCGTAATCGTCGGTAATCCGGCCATCGCCGACGTGACCTCACGGCCTGGCGGCGTGGTGATCCTCACCGGCAAGGGCCTGGGCATCACGAACCTGATTGCACTCGATGCGAAGGGAACGCTGATCACTGAAGCGTCCATCACCGTCCAAGCATCAACGGCGACGATTGTCACCGTTCAGCGCGGCGCCAATGACCGCAACTCGTATACATGCGCGCCACGATGCCAGCCGACGGCTCAACTCGGTGACGGCAAGGATTGGTTCAGTGAAATGAACAGTCAGTCTGAGAGGCGCCGCACCGCCGCGTCGAGCGCCGCAAACGGTCAGACGGATCCGACGCTGCCGAGTAAATGATCGGCTCGGCAGCGGCGTTCCAGGAGATCAGATCGACTGGTTGTAAGCTCCGACGCCCTCGTTCTCGCGCAGGATGCCGTCGACGGCCTTGAACATCTCGTGCAGCCGGGCCTCTGAGACCGGACTCTCAATCACCACTACCAACTCCGGCTTGTTGGATGAGGCGCGCACCAAGCCCCAGGTGCCGTCCTCCGTAGAGACGCGCACACCGTTGACCGTGACCAGATCGGTGATCTTCGCGCCGCCGACCGGCTCGCCGGCCTCCTTCATCGTCTGGAAGCGCTGGGTCACCTTCTCGACGACACCATACTTCACCTCGTCGTCGCAATGCGGCGACATCGTCGGTGAACCCCAGGTCTTCGGCAGTGCCCGGTAGAGGTCAGCCATAGACTTATCGGGGTTGCGGTCGAGCATCTCAATGACCGCGATCGCCGTAAGCAGGCCATCGTCATAGCCGCGGCCGATCGGCTCGTTGAAGAAGAAGTGTCCCGACTTCTCGAAGCCTGCGAGAGCGCCGAGTTCGTTCACGCGGCGCTTGATGTAGGAGTGGCCGGTCTTCCAGTAATCGGCCTTCACAGCCTGCTGCTGCAGTTCAGGGTCGGTGTTGTAGAGGCCGGTCGACTTCACATCGACGACGAAGGTCGCGCCGGGGTGAAGTTTCGAAAGGTCGCGGGCGAGCATCACGCCGATCTTATCGGCGAAGATCTCCTCGCCCTCGTTGTCGACGACACCGCAGCGGTCGCCGTCACCGTCGAAGCCGAGGCCAACATCGGCGCCATGCTCCTTCACCGCATGCGCGATAGCATGGAGCATCTCCATGTCCTCGGGGTTCGGGTTATAGCGTGGGAACGTGTAGTCGGGCGTCACATCGAGCGGCACGACCTCGACGCCAAGCGATTCCAGCAGCCGCGGCGCGAAGGCGCCGGCCGTGCCGTTGCCGCAGGCGGCAACGACCTTGAGCTTGCGGGTGATCGGCTTGGCGCGAGACTTGAGATCGGCGAGGTAGGTGTCGAGGAAGCCTTCGACGAACTCGTACGAGCCGCCGTCGCGGTACTGGAAGGTGCCGCCAGTGACGATCTCCTTCAGCCGGCCCATCTCCTCGGGCCCGAAGGTCATCGGGCGGTTGGCGCCCATTTTCACGCCGGTCCAACCGTTGTCGTTGTGCGAGGCGGTGACCATCGCAACACAGGGACAGTCGAGGGCGAACTGACCGAAATAAGCCATTGGCGAAAGCGCGAGGCCGACATCCTTCACCCGAAGGCCTGCCGCCTGCATACCGGCGATCAGCGCGAGCTTGATCGAGGAGGAGTAGGAGCGGAAATCGTGGCCCGTCACGATGTCGGGCCGTACGCCCATCTCGTGCACCAGCGTGCCGATGCCCAGGCCGAGCGCCTGGACGCCCATCAGGTTGATCTCTTTCGGGAAGAGCCAGCGCGCGTCGTACTCGCGGAAGCCCGTCGGCTTCACCAACGGGAGTTGTTCGAACTCGAAGGTGTTCGGCGTGAGCGCGGCGTGCGGTTTGGGAAACATCGCTGGCCTTTATCGAAGCAATCTGGTCGCGGGCGTCATTGCACTTAGAGAGGGGGGCCAGCAAGGGAAGGCAACGAGCGTTGCCGTTTCCTCTGGAAAATTCGGTTGAGTGCGGGCGGATGCGGGCCAAACCGCCATCGGAGGTACGAAAAAGGCCGCCGGATTTCTCCAGCGGCCTCGATCTCGCGTCGATTGCGGTACGACTATTTCTTACCGTCTTTCTTGTCTTCTCCCGTAGCCTTCGCAGAGGCTGCGCCGCCCGCAGGTGCGGTCGTAGCGGTAGCGTCGCCCTCACGCTTCTCGTATCCGGCGGCGTTTGGCGGGCCCTTCATCTTGCCGTCTTCGGCTTTCATCGCCGGCGCTCCCGTGCTCGGCTGTGTGGCCTTGTCCTCAGCTGATGCAGCGCCCATCAAGGCAAGGAAAGTCACGACGGCGAGAGAGATCCGTTTCATGGTGTTCCTCCTTTAATTTGGGCGAAAAACGCAAGTCGAACACCTGATGTTCCCCGCGAATTGCGCGAGGAAGTGTCGATACTGATTCCTCTTGTTGTCTCATCAAATCCTGGCGCGTCCGAACTGAGCCATGAATCGGTAGAGATGCTTTCACAGCCATTGGGAGGTGGCACAGGCCAGGATCTGTATACTGGGGCGCGTCGCAATCCGATGGCGGCAGCCGCAGATTGCCATTTAAGGCCGCTGGCTGTATGGGCACAGCCGCGCCCTCCGACACCCTTGGAGGCAGGGGCGTACCGGGTTCGAGTTCGGGCCGTCCGCTTCGGGCGGCCTTTGTCGTTCCCGATCATGCAATCGAAAAGGATCACGCCATGAGCGCAGTAAAGCCGCTTGAGGCCGTGGCACGCGACCGGGCCGGCAAGGGGGCCGCCCGGGCCGTTCGTCGCCAAGGCCAAGTGCCCGCCGTCATCTACGGTGGAGGCCAAGCCCCGCAGTCGATCGCCATCGACCTCGTCCGCACCCGCACCCTGATCTATGCCGGTGGTTTCAAGACTACCGTGTTCGAGATCAACGCCGACGGCAAGAAGACCCGCGCGATCCCGCGCGACTTCCAGCTGGACCCGGTGAGTGGCGTTCCGCTGCACGTCGACTTCCTGCGCGTCGTCGCGGGCCAGACTGTGACCGTCGCGGTTCCGTTGCACTTCGTCCACGAAGAGGCAGCTCCCGGCATCAAGAAGGCTGGCGGCACGCTCAACATCGTGCACCACACCCTCGAGCTCGACGTCGCCCCCGACCAGATCCCGGACGCGATCGAGGTTGATCTCACCGGTCGCGAGGTTGGCGACGTGATCCATGTCTCCGACATCAAGATCCCCGCCGGCACCTACACGGGTGATGCGGGCGAGCCGGTCGCCAACATCGTGCCGCCGACGGTTCTCGGTGCCGACATCGAGGCCGAGGAAGCTGCTCTGGCCGAGTCTCAGTCTGCAGGGGCCGCCGACGAGAAGGGCGAGGCCGACGCCGGCGAGTCCAAGGACGAAGAGAAGTCCGACAAGGAGTGATCGGTCGGGGCTGGCAGCCCCTTCCGTCTCCTTCGTCGCAATCGGCTCCGGCTCCTATGGCTGGGGCCTTTTCTTTATCTCGACGGGGCAGCCATGCGGCTCATCGTTGGCTTAGGCAATCCGGGCACCCGCTACGCGAAGAACCGGCACAATATCGGCTTCATGGCGGTTGACGAGATCGCCCGCGTCCACCGCGCCAGCCCATTCCGGCGTCGCTTCCAGGGGGAGGCGGCGGAGGTGGTCCTCGGCACCGAGCGCGCGATCCTGCTCAAGCCGCAGACTTTCATGAATGAATCCGGCCGCTCGGTCGGCGAGGCCCAGCGCTTCTATAAGGTCGCGCTCGAGGACGTCATCGTGCTCCACGACGAGCTCGACCTCGCTCCCGCCAAGCTGCGCGTGAAGAAGGGCGGCGGCAATGCCGGCCATAACGGTCTGCGCTCGATTACGGCCTGCTGCGGGAACGAGTATCGCCGGGTGCGCCTCGGCATCGGCCATCCCGGCGACAAGGCGCTGGTGCACGCCTTCGTGCTCAACGATTTCGGCAAGTCCGAGGAGCCGTGGGTGGAAGACCTCTGTCGCGCAGTCGCCGACAACGCCCCGCTCGTCGCAGCCGGCGAGAACGAGAGCTTTCAGAACAAGGTCCACCTCGCCATGGTCGGCCGCGGCTGGGCCGACGTGAAGCCGCCGGGCAAGGATACCAGGACGCAGGGTTGACCTCTCGTCTCAAAGAACGTTTTCGAGCAGCCGATACGGCGCTCGCTGCAGGAACAGGTGATCCATGGGCTTCAAATGCGGCATCGTCGGCCTGCCGAACGTCGGCAAGTCGACCCTCTTCAATGCGCTGACGCAGACGGCCGCGGCGCAGGCTGCGAACTATCCGTTCTGCACCATCGAGCCGAATGTCGGCGACGTAGCCGTGCCGGATCCCCGGCTCGATGATCTCGCCAGGATCGCGACGTCCAAGGAGATCATCCCAACCCGGCTAACCTTCGTCGACATTGCGGGTTTGGTGCGTGGCGCGTCGAAGGGGGAGGGGCTCGGCAACCAGTTCCTCGCCAACATCCGCGAATGCGACGCCATTGCCCACGTCGTGCGCTGCTTCGACGACGGCGATGTCACCCATGTCGAGGGCAAGGTCGATCCGAACGCCGACATCGAGACGATCGAGACCGAGCTGATGCTCGCTGATCTCGAAAGCCTCGAGAAGCGCGTCGTCGCCCTCGAGAAACGTGCCCGCGGCAACGACAAGGAGGCCAAGGAATTCCTCGACCTCGTCAACCGCACCCTGCCGCTGCTGCGGGACGGCAAGCCGGCCCGCGTCGTTGAGCGCAAGCCGGAGGAAGAGTTCCTGTTCCGGCAACTCGGGCTGCTCACGGCCAAGCCTGTGCTCTACGTCTGCAATGTCGACGAGGGCGATGCTGACAAGGGCAACGCCTATTCCGAGCAGGTCTTTGCGCGTGCCAAGGCCGAGAACGCAGTGGCCGTCGTCGTCTCGGCCAAGATCGAGAGCGAGATCGCGGTAATGGCGAAAGCCGACCAAGCCGACTTTCTCGAGGCGGTCGGTCTCTCGGAGCCGGGCCTGAATCGCGTCATCCGCGCCGGCTACGATCTCCTGGGCCTGATCACCTACTTTACGGCCGGCCCGAAGGAGGCCCGTGCCTGGACGATCACCAAGGGCACCCGTGCCCCCGGCGCCGCCGGCGTGATCCACTCGGATTTCGAGAAGGGTTTCATCCGCGCCGAGACGATCGCCTTTAAGGACTATACCTCACTTAATGGTGAGGCCGGCGCCCGCGATGCCGGCAAGCTCCGACTGGAGGGCAAGGAATACGTCGTGCAGGACGGTGACGTGCTCCACTTCCGCTTCGCCAACTAAGATGGAGCTGAACCGGCGCCACCCCTGGGAGCTGACGCCGGTTGAAGCCGTAGCCCTGCAACGCGAGCTGCGCACGGAGATCATCGCCGACCGGCCGATCAATCTCTCGGCCGTGCATCTCGTGGCGGGCGTCGATGTCAGCGTGAAGCACGAGCGCTCGCGCGCTGCCGTCGTGATCGTGACCTATCCGGGCTTCCTGGTTGTCGAGATCGCGACGGCCGAGCGGCCGACGCCGTTCCCCTACATTCCCGGCCTGCTGAGCTTCCGCGAAGGGCCGGTCCTTGAGGAAGCCTTCGAGAAGCTGAAGGCCGAGCCTGACGTCTTTCTGTTTGACGGTATGGGCACGGCGCATCCGCGCCGCATTGGAATCGCCAGCCATATGGGCCTGTGGCTGCAGCGCCCGACGATCGGCGTCGGCAAGACCCGGCTCTGCGGTACGAACGCGCCGCTCGCCGAAGAGAAGGGCGCGCACGTCCCGCTCGTCGACCGGGGCGAGACCATTGGTGCCGTCGTCCGCACGCGAACGGCCACGCATCCGCTCTTCATCTCGCCAGGACATCTTGCCGACATCCCGAGCGCGGTTGATCTGGTGATGGGCTGCTCGCCGAAGTTTCGACTACCCGAGCCGATCCGCCTCGCGCACAACGCGGCCGGCGCGTTCTGAGAGTGGTCGGCCGGTAGCTGCGCGTGTTAGCCGAAGGGCAACCCAAGCCCGCGACCGGGACCACGATGCGCTTCCATCATTTCGAAGACCTCGAACCTGGCCAGGAATTCACCGGCGGTCCCATCACGGCAACGCGCGAGGCGATGGTCGCATTCGCTAGAGAATTCGACCCACAGCCCTTTCACCTCGACGAGGTCGCGGCAAAGGCGACCTTCGTCGGCACGTTGATCGGCTCCGGCTGGCAGACCGCCTGCTATGGCATGCGCCTGCTTGCCGATGGTCTGATGCTCCAATCGAGTTCGATGGGCTCTCCGGGCATCGACGAATTGCGCTGGCTCAAACCCGTGCTGCCCGGCGACACGCTTAGCGCCACGATACGCGTCGAGGAGACCCGTCCATCCAGCTCGAAGCCGGACCGCGGGTTCGTCCGGTTCAAGCTGACGATCACCGATGGCGGGGGCGAGCCCGTGATGACGCAGGCCTTCAGTGTGATGTTCGCGCGGCGTGGCCATACACCCGCGCCGCGCAGCGTCACCTTCGAGGAGAAGCCGTTCGAACCGGTGCGCGAGGCCGACGACGCTGTTCCGCTGCCGTTCCTCGGCGAGGCGGAGATCGGTGCCTCACGCGATCTTGGACAGCACCGTTTCGAGCCCGATGCCATTATCGCTTTCGCCAAGGTTTACGATCCGCAGATCTTCCACACCGATGCCGCGGCCGCACGCGAGACCCATTTTGGCGGCCTCTGCGCCTCGGGCTGGCACACGGCCGCGGTCTGGATGAAGCGGCTGCACGCGACTTGGGCGCGGGACATGAGGCTGACCGCAAAGCACGGGCCCGTACCACAGCTCGGGCCGTCTCCAGGGTTCAGGAACATGCGCTGGCTGCGTCCAGTCTATGCCGGCGATACGCTGCGCTACGCGACGAAGCTCGTGGGGGCGCGTGCCTCGACCTCACGGCCCGGCTGGGGCCTGGCGCACCACCACAACACGGCCGAGAACCAACGTGGCGAGCCGGTCTTTGAGTTTACCGGATCGGTCTTCTGGCAGTGGTCCGCGTAAGCCTTCGCCTCGCATAACCTCAGCCCGAACCCACATGCGGTAACGAAAATGCTTGGCGTATGCCGAGATGCGTGTATATACCTGCATTATGTCGACTGACAGTCCATGCCTGTGCAGCACACTCCGCCGCATCACCCGCTCGGTGACCGCGACTTACGACGACGCACTCAAGCCGGTTGACCTCCGGATCACCCAATTCTCGGTGTTGCGAACACTATCACGACTGGGCCCGGTCTCGGTCACGCGACTCGCTTTGGAGACCGCCCTCGATCGCTCGACCATGGGCCGCAACCTCGATCCGTTGGAACGCCGCGGCCTCGTACGGCTCGACGTAGGAGAAGCCGATCAGCGCGAGCGCATCGTGCATCTAACCGAAGCCGGCATCGCGGCCATCGAGAAGGCATTACCGTATTGGCGCGAGGCTCAAAGCCGGTTGTCCGAAGCCATGGGGCCGTCAACTTTCACCGCGATCGCCAACAAACTGGCTGCGCTTCAGCAGCCCTGATCGTCTTTCATTTGCGCAGGAACGGGTATGTACCCGTAAGGAGGAAACTATGCCCCTGGCACGCATCGATCTGGTCGAAGGCAAGTCCGCCGAGCACCGCCGCACCATCGGCGACGTCGTCTACGAGGCGATCGTCTCGGCGCTCGGCGCACCGAAGGACGACCGCTTTCAAATCATCACCGAGCACCCCGCCGCCGACCTGATCATCGATCCGAACTATCTCGGCATTCAGCGCACGCCCGACTGCGTCGTGATCCAGCTCACCTTGAATGCTGGTCGCACCCTCGAGAAGAAACAGGCCTTCTACAAGCAGGTCGCCGATGGCCTGCACGAGCGGCTGGGTCTGCGCCGCGAGGATGTGTTCATCAGCCTCGTCGAAGTCGTGAAGGAGAACTGGTCCTTCGGGAACGGCGAGGCGCAGTACGCCTGAGCGAATTCTCCGTCATTCCGGGGCCGTGCAGCCGGATCGAGATCCTAAGATCGGCCTCACCGTCATGCCCCGCATCCTCTGTGGAATCAGGGTTCTCGCCTCCCGAGAGCCCCGCAATGACGGCGGGATTTTTGCCGTCGATCACACCCGTCGCCGACCTTCCTAAGCAGGACGACCATGTCTGCATCCCCCACTATTCCGACAGGCACGGGCCGCCTCCATTACGCTTGGGTCGTGGCTGCCATCACATTCATCGTACTGCTGGTCGGAGCCGGGATCCGCGCGACGCCCGGCATCATGATCGTCCCTTGGGAGCGCGAGTTCGGCTGGTCGGCGGCCACGATCAGCGTCGCGATCGCGGCGAACATCTTCCTGTACGGCATGATTGGGCCCTTCGCGGTGGCGATCATCGAGCGCTTCGGTCTGCGCCGTTCGGTCTGCACTGCCCTCCTCATTCTCGCTGCGGGCACGGCCGCGACCACTTGGATGAATGCGCCCTGGCAGATGCTGCTGCTCTGGGGAATCGTTGTCGGCTCGGGCTCGGGCATGGTCGCGAACGTGCTTGGCGCGACCGTGGCGAACCGCTGGTTCACGCGCCATCGTGGGCTCGTGCTCGGCCTGCTGACGGCAAGCAGCGCTACGGGACAGCTTGTCTTCCTGCCAATGCTGGCAAGCCTCGCCGTCGCCCAGGGCTGGCGCGCCGTCTCGCTCGCCGTGGCCGCAGCCGCCCTGGCCCTGGTGCCACTTGCCAGCCTGCTCCTGCGCGATCGCCCGTCCGATCTCGGTCTGCCGCGCTACGGAGAGGCCGAGGTGAAGCCGCCCATCGCGGATGGCGTGAACCCGGCGAAGCGCGCCCTCCGGGGCCTCGCCATGGGCCTGCGCTCCAAGGATTTCTGGCTGCTCTCAGGCACCTTCTTTATCTGCGGCGCCTCGACCAACGGGCTCGTCGGCACGCATCTGATCCCCGCCTGCATCGACCACAACATTCCCGAGGTCACCGCCGCCGGCCTACTGGCGCTGATGGGCCTTTGCGACCTCGTCGGCACCACCGCCTCGGGCTGGCTCACCGACCGCTTCGACAGCCGCAAGCTGCTCGCCTGGTACTACGCGCTGCGAGGGCTCTCGCTGATTTTCCTGCCCTATTCCTTCGACGTCAGCTTCTACGGCCTGTCGCTGTTCGCGGTTTTCTACGGCCTCGATTGGATTGCCACCGTACCGCCGACCGTGGACCTCGCCGGCCGAGCCTTTGGTGAGGAGAATGCCGCGCTGATGTTCGGCTGGATCGCCGCCATGCATCAGATCGGCGCGGCGGCGGCTGCTTCTCTCGCGGGGGTGGTGCGCACCAATACCGGTGACTATTTTGCCGCCTTCGTCTCAGCCGGCCTGCTCTGCCTAGTCGCGGCGCTGATGGCGTTGTTCGTCGGAGGCTCGCGTGCGGCGGACGAGCCGTTCCTGGCAGGACCGCAGCCGGCAGGGGCATAGGAGACGACACACCGAGCAGCCGCGCAGGTTGGAGATGCGCATGATCGTGAACCTGATCGTCCAGATCGTGCTCTGGTTCGGCGGTATCGGCGTGATCCTGTTCGGTCTCGCCGGTACCCTTCGCTGGATGGGCGCATGGGTCTTTCTGGCCGAGCTCACCTCCTGTGGGCTGGTCTCGGGTCTTCTGCTCGCCAAGCACGATCCTGCCCTACTGAAGGAGCGTCTGCGGCTGGCGCCCGCTGAAGGCCAGCCGGTGCAGGATAAGCAGCTGATGGTGATGCTCTTCGCGACGATGCTCGCGTGGCTGATCGTCATGCCGCTCGACGCTGTCCGCTTCGGCTGGTCGTGGGTTCCGGTCTGGCTGAAAGTCGTCGGAGCGATCGGGCTTCCACTGTCGATGTGGATCACCTACCGGACATTCCGCGCGAATAGCTTCGCGGTGCCCACGGTGCGGATCCAGCGAGAGCGTGGGCACGCGCTTATCACGAGTGGCCCTTACGCCTATGTCCGGCACCCGATGTATGCCGGCGCGCTCATCATGTTCGCGAGCACGTCTCTGCTGCTAGGCTCTTGGTGGGCTTTGGCTCTTCTGCCCGTCTTTCTTGCGTTGTTCGGCGTGCGCACAGGCCTCGAGGAACGAACCTTGCGCACCGGTTTGGACGGCTACGACACCTATACAGCTCGCGTGCGCTACCGTCTCATACCCGGGATCTGGTAGCAGCGTCAGGCACTGGCGAAGGCGATAAGACCCGCCACCGCGACCACGCCGACGACGAAGGAGAGGATGACACCGCTCCACCAGCCGCGCCACGCGCAGAGCATGGCGGGCAGGACGAAGACCACCATCAGCACGGTGGTCACCCCGGCAAGGTCCAATGTCAGAGATCGCCCCGAATGACCCGCTTTGATCAGCATCGCCGCAAGCAGGCTGATGAGCCAGAAGCTGCCGGCTACTGAGCCGAAGGCGAGCATGGCCGACCGGGCGCTGGCGCGGCCGCGTGGTGTCAGGATGAGCATCGGCACAGACCGTCGTGGATGCCGACTCCGGGGTCGGCGTTGCCGCGGTGATGGCAAACGACGACCGCGATGACTGTGATCTATCGCACTGGACTTGACGAATACCGCTCAGGCGGCCTGCTTCCGCTCCGGATACAATGAAAGCAGCCCATCCGTGCTTGGCTCCGCGATGCCGCGCTCGGTGATGATGCCGGTGACAAGCCGCGCCGGGGTTACATCGAAGGCCGGATTAGCCACGGGACTGCCCGGCGACACCACCTGCACAGTGGCGAAGCCGCCCTCGTCAGTACGCCCGGTCATGTGGCTAACCTCGCGCCCGTCTCGCTCCTCGATCGGGATCTCAGCGACGCCGTCGTTCAGGGTCCAGTCAATCGTTGAGAAGGGCAGGGCAGCGTAGAACGGTACGCGGTTGTCGTGCGCGGCAAGCGCTTTCAGGTAAGTGCCGATCTTGTTGCAGACGTCGCCGCTCGCGGTCGTACGGTCCGAGCCGACGATGCAGATATCAACCTGCGCGTGCTGCATCAGGTGGCCGCCGGCGTTGTCGGCGATCACGGTGTGCGGCACGCCGTGGGCATTGAGTTCGAAGGCGGTAAGGGCAGCACCCTGGTTGCGGGGGCGGGTCTCATCGACCCAGACATGAACCGGCACTCCAGCATCATGCGCCACGTAGATCGGCGCAAGGGCAGTCCCCCAGTCGACAGTGGCGAGCCACCCGGCATTGCAGTGGGTCAACACGTTGACCGGCCCGTCCTTCCGGTCCGCGATGGCGGAGAGGAGGCGCGCGCCGTGCTCGCCGATCGAGCGGCAACTCGCCACGTCCTCGTCGGCGATGCGGGCAGCCTCCGCGTAGGCGAGGACCTCGCGATCCTGCTCAGGCGCCGCGCGCAGGAGAGCAGCCGCGCGGTCGAGCGCCCAACGCAGGTTGATCGCCGTCGGCCGCGTCGCAGCCAGCGCGGCAACGGCACGCTCGATATTCTCGGACGAAGCATCCTCGCGCATCGCCAGCGCCAAACCGTATGCGGCAGTCACGCCGATCAGTGGCGCGCCGCGCACCACCATGGTGCGGATTGCGCGCGCGGCGTCATCCATGGTGGCGAGGCGCTGAAGCTCGAAGGCAAAGGGCAAGCGGGTCTGGTCGATCACCTCAACCGCTGCGCCGTCTTTGTCCGGGAAGATGGTGCGGTAGTGCCGGCCGTCGATCTTCATGCCCTGAAATACCCTGCCATCATTGTGATCCCACGGAAGCCTCACGGCCGCCGGTTCGCGCCTCTTGGCACAGTTCAGTCATCTGCTTGACTGTGGACGAGTACGCCTGCCCATGCCGCTTTACGGTAAATTACGGCATTCTGCTGATGACCACGATCGGTCGAAGGAGAGTTTCGCCATGTCGGATCATCTCGAGGACGTAAAGAAATACGCCAAGGCACCTGTCAACGAGAAGGCGGTCGAAGGTCTTGCGAAGACCTACCGGCTGGTACTCTCCAAAGCCGATTCACGCTACGTCGCTGCCTCGGACAAGGCGGAGTTGGAGACGGTCCGCAAGAACTTTCTTGAGAAGAAGCTCGGTCTGTCCGGCCCCGACCTGGACGCCTCGATCAAAGCCGTCGCGGAGAAGATGAAGGGCTCACGCAGCAAGTCTCGCCTGACCTTCTATTACCTCCTCGCCGAGCATCATGGGAAGCTCGATACCTTCACCTGAACAGTGACAGCGCCTTCTGCGACGAAGGAGCGATCGGCGAGGCAATCCAACCCGATATGAGCGAAGGGCAGGATTGCTTCGCGAGAGCGTCGCTGACGGCCGCCCGGCATATCGGGCCTAGGCTCCCCCGGACCACCGAAAGATAGGCAGAAATCTATGCTCCGGTGTCGTTTGAGATGGCTCCTCAGACGAGCATGCCTTCTCAGCGTGGCGATCGTCATGCCTCACGCTTCGATGGGACAGGCGATTACGCGTGCCCAGGTCGAGGCCGCACTTCCGGCACTCGAAGCGCAGGCGCAACGGGTCGTTGACGCGGGCGAGGTTCCCGGCCTCGCGATCGCAGTGGTGCTCGACGACCAGACGCTCTTCCTCAAAGGATTCGGCCGCCGGGAAGTCGGCAAGCCCGAGACGGTGGACGGAGAGACGGTCTTCCAGATCGCATCCCTCTCGAAGCCGATCTCCGCAACGGTGGTCGCGGCTCTCGTGAGCGAAGGCGTGGTCAAATGGGATTCGCGCATCGCGGATCTCGACCCCAGCTTTCGGCTACACGACGCCTATCCGACCTCCCAGGTCACCGTCCGGGATCTGTTTAACCATCGCAGCGGCCTGCCGGGCATCGCCGGCAACGATCTCGAGGCCATAGGCTACGCCCGTGACGAGATCCTGCACCGACTGCGCCTGGTTCCAGCGTCGTCCAGCTTTCGCGCAGGCTACTCCTACAGCAATTTCGGGCTGACAGAGGGGGCCGTCGCGGCCGCAAAGCCGACCGGCAAACCCTGGGAGGTCGTCGCCCGTGAGAAGCTTTTCGAACCTCTCGGCATGGCCTCGACGAGCACGACCCACTCCGACTTCCTGTCTCGCGCCAATCGTGCCGCATTACACATCAGGGCCGACGGCGAATGGGTCGCTCGCGTTCATCGCAATGCCGATCCGCAGGCGCCCGCTGGCGGCATCAGCGCGAACGTGCGTGATCTCGCCCAGTGGCTGCAGTTGGAAATCGCGAATGGGCGCTTCGACGGTAAACAGCTCATCGCCGCGTCCGCCCTCGACGAGACCCATGTGCCACTGACGTCGCGAGGGACGAACCCCGTCAATGGCAGCGCCTCGTTCTACGGACTCGGCTGGAACATCGAATTCGGCCGTCATGGTCTGACATGGGGCCATGCCGGCGCCTTCAGTGCCGGCGCACAGACCCTCGCATCCATCCATCCGAAGGCGAGGCTAGGCATCGTTGTTCTAACGAACGCCTTTCCCTCCGGCGTCCCGGAAGGACTGGCCGACAGCTTCGCCGACCTCATCTTTGATGGGAGGGTCAGCCGGGATTGGGTGAAGGACTGGGGCGCCGCGTACAGAGCCTTGTTCGCTCCCGTGGATGACGAGGCCAAAGCCGCCTACGGCCACACTCCGTCCGACGCGACCGCGGCCCTGGCGCTCGGCTCATATACCGGGCGATACGCCAACGATTTCGTCGGCCGAGCGGTCGTGACCGAAGCGGATGGCACGCTGACCCTGACGGTCGGACCTGGCGGCGCGCGAACCTACCCGCTCCGTCATTTCGATCGGGACCTCTTTCTCAGCTTTCCCGATGCGGAGGCTCCCGACCGGCCATCTTCAATCCGCTTCACCATCAGCAGTGACGGCAAGGCCAGCGCGATCACAGTGGATGCGCTGAACGCCTATGGCCTCGGGACACTCGACCGCTCGAAGGAGTAGCCGCTCACATGCAGGTCGTCGGGCGATAGCCTGCAGCCTCGATCCCTCAAGCACGTCAGGTTGAGGCGGTCGGGTTGGATCGAACGGTACTAGGCTGCAGCCGCGCCGAGCGCTGCCTTCTCCTGGGCAAAAGCCCAGTCGAGCCAGGGCGTCAGAGCCGCAAGGTCGGAGGCCTCGACGGTGGCTCCGCACCAAATGCGCAGGCCGGGAGGCGCATCACGGTAGGCGCCCAGGTCGTAGGCAACGCCTTCGTCGTCGAGCCGCTCGACGATGCCCCTGGCGACCTTGGCCACCACGGCGTCACCTTTGGCGAGCACGTCCGGGTCGGTGATCACGAGACAGACGCCGGTGTTAGTGTAGGTCGCCGGATCCACGGCGAGATGGCCTATCCAGGGGGTGCGCGCCACCCAGTCGTGCAGCACCTTCGCATTGGCGTCGGCTCGCGCATGAAGCGCATCAAGGCCGCCGATCGACTGCCCCCATTTCAAGGTATCGAGATAGTCCTCAACTGCGAGCATCGAAGGTGTGTTGATGGTGTCGCCCTGAAAGATACCCTCGATCAGCTTGCCGCCCTTGGTCATGCGGAAGATTTTCGGAAGCGGCCAGGCCGGGGTATGGCTCTCGATGCGCGCAACGGCCCGCGGCGAAAGGATCAGCATGCCGTGCGCGGCCTCGCCACCCATGACCTTTTGCCAGGAGAAGGTGACCACATCGAGCTTGTCCCACGGGAGCGGCATCGCGAACGCGGCCGACGTGGCATCGCAGATCGTGACGCCCTCGCGGTCGTCGGCGATCCAGTCGCTGTGCGGGATGCGCACGCCGGCGGTGGTGCCGTTCCATGTGAAGACGATATCGTTGTGCCGGCTGTCAATCGCATCAAGCGCCGGCAGCACGCCGTGCTCGGCTGTACGGACGATCGGGTCGATTTTGAGCTGCTTCAGGGTGTCGGTGACCCATTCGGCTCCGAAGGAGTCCCACGCCATCACCTCGACCGGCTTCGGGCCAAGCATCGACCACATCGCCATCTCAACGGCGCCGGTGTCTGAGGCGGGCACGATGCCGATGCGGTAATCGGCCGGCACACGCAGCACCTCGCGCGTCAACGCGATGGCCTCCTGAAGCTTGGCCTTGCCGGGAGTGGAGCGATGGGAGCGTCCAAGGGTTGCGCCCGCGAGCGCTTCGAGGGTCCAGCCGGGGCGCTTGGTGGTGGGTCCGGACGAGAAATTCGGAACGCGCGGGCGGGTGTTGGGCCGGTTTGTCATGTCAATCAGTCTTCGCAGATGGACGCCACCCATTCCGAGGGGGCGTTCCGCCACCGGGGATGATCAAGGTTTCACAAAAAAACAAGACGAGCTCCCGGCCGTTCATCGGCCGATTGCTCAACGAAGCCGCCTATGGCTTTGCCGCGGCATCCGAAGGATGCTGACGACTTAGCGTCATCGCATTGTCGCTTACAGGCGCGCTCGCAGCTACCGCGTGCGCTCTCGCACTCAGGCCGACAGAAGCGTCGAGACACAACGCGCGAGGTCGGCCGACTCGAACGGCTTCGCCAGCACCGGAAGGTCGTTGGGGATCGGCATGGCCTCGGCATGGCCAGTAAGGATCAGCACAGGCACGTCGGAAAAGCGCTGGCGGACCTCCGCGGCGAACTCGATCCCGCTCATGCCCGGCATGGCGAGATCGGCAACCACGAGGTCGAACTCTGCCTGCTCCATCATCGCGAGTGCCGAGGCGCCATCCGGAGCCTCAGTCTCGTCGTAGCCAAAACGGTTGAGGAATGACGCGGTGACATGCCGGACGTCCTCGTCGTCATCGACCACGAGGATGCGCGCCGGGCTGGCCGCGAGGGCAGGAGCGCCGTCGGTTGCAGCGGCCGCGTCATCCGTCGCAGCTTCATCGGATTGCGGCAGGGTCAGCTCGACGCGAGTGCCTGTGCCGACTTCGCTGGTGATCCGCAAGCGGCCCTTCGCCTGCTGCGCGAGCCCGAACACCATGGCGAGGCCGAGCCCCGTCCCCTGGCCAACGGCCTTGGTCGTGAAGAACGGCTCGCAGACCCGCTCCAGCAGCTCCGGCGGGATGCCGGTGCCCTCGTCCGCCACGGTGAGGACCGCGTAGTTGCCGTCCCGAAGGTCCGCATCGCCGCTGACCGACGCAGCACGTGTGGTGACCGTGATCGTGCCGCCGTCCGGCATCGCGTCGCGGGCGTTGATGCAGAGGTTCAGGATCGCGAGTTCGAGCTGGTCGGGATCGACGCAGGCCCGGGGCAGGCCAGGCTCTAGGTTGGTCCTGACGCTGACGAGCCCGCCGAGGCTCCGCCCGAACAGGTCGCTCATGCCCTCGATCAACGCATTCACGTCTACGCTGCGCAGCCGAAGGTCTCCCGATCGACTGAAGCTAAGCAGCCGCTTGGTCAGGGCCGATCCGCGCTGGGCCGCACCAGTGGCGTTGTCGATGAGGCGCTTGACGCGAGGTTGATCGGCGATCTTCGGGGCGGCCAGCTCCAGACTGCCGAGGATCGCGGTGAGCAGGTTGTTGAAGTCGTGAGCGATGCCGCCGGCCAGGGTGCCGAGCGCCTGCATCTTGTCGGACTGGCGCAGCCGCGCCTCCAACACCTTCTGCTCGGTGATGTCGCGCTCGATCGTCGCCAGATGCTCGATCGCTCCCGACGTCCCGCGGATCGGCACGCGCGTGATGTTCGACCAGCGCTCGGCACCGAGCGGACCTTCCGACACGACGACTTCGGAAGGCAGGCCGCTCACGATGGCAGCGGTATCAGCCTGATCCAGGGCCGCGCCTGACGGAGCCGAGCGGAAATCGCTCTCCGGACGCCCAATGCAGGCGGCGGGCTCCTGGCCGAGCTGCGCCGCCTTGCGGGCGTTCAGGCGTACCAGGCGACCTTCGGCGTCCTTGAACGAAATCGCATCCTCAGAGTGATTGAGGAGTCCGCGCAGCAGCGCACGCTCGGTCGCGAGATCGCGCGCGAGGCGATGACGCTCGTAGGCGTTGCGGACAGTAGAGCGCAGAAGGGTCGGATCCCAAGGCTTGGTGACGTAACCGATGATGCCGCCCTCGTTCAGGGCCGCGATCACCGCCGACATATCCGCGTAGCCGCTGAGCAGGATCGCCTGCGCGTCATGGAAGGCGCGGGCCTGGGCGAGGAGCGCGTCGCCGGTCATGCCCGGCATGCGTTGATCCGAGACGATCACCGCCACGTCCGGCTCGGAACGGAGCAACTCCAAGGCCTCGGCCGGCTTGGAAGAGGTCAGCACCCGGTAGGTGTCCTCGAAGAGATCTTCGATGGCCACCAAGATATCCGGCTCGTCGTCGACGGCCAGGATCGTGCCCTTCACGCTCATGCCCGATCCACCTGCCGCGGAATGCCGATCACGAAGCAGGCTCCGCCTCCCTTGGCCACCTCCACACTGAGGGAGCCGCTATGCGCTTGTACGACCGAGTAGGCAATTGCCAGGCCGAGACCCGTGCCCGAGCCCACGGGCTTCGTTGTGAAGAACGGCTCGAAGATCCGCTCTCGCAACTCCTCGGGGATGCCGGGGCCGGAATCGCTGATCCGGATCAGGTCAGTATCGGGCTCGGCCACCGTCTCCACGACGATGGTGCCCTCGCCGGAGATCGCATCGGCCGCGTTGCCGAGGATGTTCATGACCACCTGATTCAGGAGCGCCGGCGTGCAGTGCATCTGCTGACGACCGGCAAAGTTGCGGGTCACCGTGATACGGTCGCCGAGCTTGTGCTGAAGAAGCGCCAGGACCGTTTCGATGGCCTCGGGCACGTCGACCAGCGCACGCTCGCCCTCATCCAGCCGCGAGAACTTACGGAGGTTGAGCACGAGATCCTGAATGCGGGTCAGGCCGATTCGCATGGAGCTGACCCGGTCTCGCGCCTTAGAAAGCGCACGCTGACCGGCATCGTCCTCCGGCTCCGGCACTTCGCCGAGCAAGCGCTCCACGGTGCCCTGGTGCGCCAGGATGAAGGCTAGCGGGTTGTTAATCTCATGGGCAATGCCGGCGACGAGTTCGCCGAGAGAGGCCATCTTGGCCGCCTGGACGAGCTTCGCCTGCGCATCGGTGAGACGCCGATTGGCGTCGGCGAGGTCGCGATTAGCCTGTTCGAGCGCGTCGGCGAGCGCCGCACGAGCCTCGGCCGCCTCAGCCTCGGCGCGGGCGCGTTCTAGAGCCCGCTCACGCGCACCAAACGCGCCGGAAATGCGCAGGTTGTCTTCCTCCAGTAGGCGGCGGCGGACGAGGCCGCGCACGCGCATCGCGAGGACTTCACTGTCCGTCTTGACGACGACATCGTCGGCACCGGCCGAGAAAGCCGCGACGAGCAGTGATTTTTCCGGTGCACTGCCGGCCACGCAGACGAGATGAAAGGATTGATGTCCGGCGGAGCCCATGGTCGTCGCGCGACGTTCGGCGATCTCGCGGCAAAGCGCCTGCCCATCATAGGCATGGCCCATCAGGTCGATGGTGATGCAGTCGAAGGCAGCGCCCGGCGCATCCAGGGCAGCAAGCGCCTCCTCGCGGCTCGCGGCCGTCTCGATGGCATGCCCGTCTTGGCTGAGAAGGCCCGCGAAGAAGGTGCGGTAGGTCGCGCTGCCATCAACGACGAGGATACGCCCGCGCCGAAAAGCCGAGCCGCCGGCCGCCGCTGCATGGGCGCTTTCCTTGCGCTCCCGCAGCAAGGCCCTGATCCGCAGAACGAGCAGGTCGCGATCCGCCGACTTTGCAATGTACGCGTCGGCTCCACTTTCGAGCCCCTGGCGTTCGCCGTCTTGTGCGCCGGTCAACATCAGCACCGGCAGCGCGCGGGTGCGCAACGACAAGCGCATCTGCCGGGTAAACTCGTCGCCGTTCATTCCGGGGAGATGGTAGTCAGCAACGACGAGATCGGGCAGACCATCATTGAGCCGGTCGAGAGCGGCTTCGGCCGTCGCGCAGCGCTCGACAGTGAAGCCGTTCGTTTCGAGCAGAAGGCGCAGTTCGAGCGCCTGGGTCTCCGAATCCTCTACGAGGAGCAGGCGCGCGGGCTGCGCAGGCGCAGTGGCGGCGCCGCTCATGATCCAGCCTCGGACAGTGCGAGGCGCAGGATCTGCGGCGCGATCTCGTCGAGGGCGAGGACGTTGCCGGCGGCGGATAAGCGCACGGCTGCAGCAGGCATGCCGTAGACGACGGCGGTGCTTTCATGCTCAGCGATGGTGGGAGCGCCAGCTCGGCGCATATCGAGCAATCCGAGCGCTCCGTCCTCGCCCATCCCGGTCAGCAGGATTCCGAGCCCTCTCACGCCGGCCTGCCGCGCGACGGAACGGAACAGCACGGTTGCTGCCGGGCGTTGACCACCGACCGGCGCGCTGTCGGTCACTCGCAGCGCTCGGCCGGCGGCGAGTTCGAGGTGCTTGTCGCCGGGCGCGACGTAGATGTGCGACGGTGCAATCCGCTCGCCATCTCGCGCAATCGAGACCGGCAGGGTGACGACGCCATCGAGCCAGGAGGCAAACCCCTCCATAAAAGCCGCGCCCATATGCTGGACTAGCAGCACCGGCAGCGGGAAATCCGCTGGTAGAGCGCCGAGCACCTTAGCAAGTGCGGGTGGACCGCCGGTGGAGGCGGCGATGGCCAACACGTTCGGCCGTGCCTCAAGTGAGGGCAGCACAGACCCGCGTGCGGCGACGTCCGCGGCGCGCGCCGGCCAACCCGACCCGATCGGCCGCCGTCGGATCACTGGCACCGCAGCCATGATCCTGAGTTGGGTGCAGATCTCGCCGGCGACGGACTCGTAGCTGTCGTTGGTGGTAGCGACCGGCTTCTCGACCACTGAGAGGGCGCCGGCACGTAAGGCATTCATGGAGATCTTGAGCGAGGAATCCTCGACCGCGTCCGCCACCACGACGATCGGCGTCGGCCGCTCGGCCATGATGCGGCGCGTTGTCTCGAGGCCGTCTATCCCAGGCAGCCGGATGTCCATCGAGATCACATCGGGCCGGACCGTATCGATCGCCGCGAGAGCTTCCTCGCCGGAGGCAACCGCGGCGGCGAGCATAAGCCGCGGATCGCGGGCGACGATGTGGGTGAGCAGCGTGCGTACGACGAGGGAATCCTCGACGAGCATCACTCGTACTGGACCACCAACACCCACACTCACAGCAGCTGACCGACGGTTTCTAGGAGTTCGCGCTGATCGAACTTCTGCTTCGTGAGGTAGGCGTCTGCCCCGAGTTCCAAACCGCGGGCGACATCCTCCGAGGCGCCGCGCGAGGTCATCAGAATGATTGGTAGCGTCGCCAAGCTCGGCTCAGCCCTCAAGGCTTTGAGAAGACCGAAGCCATCGAGGCGCGGCATCTCGACGTCGGCCACGACGAGGTCGACGGGTTCTATCTCGGCGCGCAGCCGGTCGAGCGCATCCTGCCCATCGACACAGACGACAACTCGGTACCCGGCCGCTTCCAAGATGCTCTTCTCCAGCGTGCGGGTCGTAATCGAGTCGTCGACAACCAAAATCGTCGAACGTCGCGGCTTCGGCATCGTTCCGGGGCCGGCAAAGTATGCTTTCGTACTTGATGGGCGAGACCGCAAGACCGGTGTCTCAGCACGGGCGATCAAGCCAGCTGGGTCGAGGACCAGGACCGGCGTCTCGCTCCCGACCACGACCGTCCCGACAATCAGGCTCGGATCGGCGCCGATGGCCGGAGCTGGCAGTACGAGCAGGGTTCGCACGTCCTGCAGCGCATCGACGCTCAGAAGGCAGCGTCTGCCCCCACAGCGGAGCAGGATGACCTGAGCCTTAGCTGATACACTGCCGTCGGACTCTGCGGAGCCCATGAGATCGCCGAGGCCGACGATCGGCAGCGCGAGTTCGATCTGCCCTTTACCGTCGTCCACAAGAACATGGGCGACAGGCCGACCAGCTACAGTGCCGATGTCGCTCGGAGCGAGGCGAAGCAGGCGCTCCGCGGCTGCGCTCGGCAGCGCGTAGGTTGTGCCGCCGCCGTCGACCAACAGCACCGGCCGGCGCGCGGCTGAGAGCGGCAGGTTGAGCACGAGCGAGGTGCCGTATGGTTCGCGAGCCGACAGACGGACGCTGCCCCGAAGTCGATCGACTGCCTCGGCCACCACCGCGAGACCGATCCCTCGGCCGGAGAGGGTATCGACGCCGCGAGCGGTCGAAAAACCGGACTCGAACACGAAGGTGAGGAGTTTCTCGGGATTGGCGCTCTCGCCAGGACCTAGCAGGCCGCG
Source organism: Methylobacterium gnaphalii (assembly GCF_007992215.1). Lineage (GTDB taxonomy): Bacteria > Pseudomonadota > Alphaproteobacteria > Rhizobiales > Beijerinckiaceae > Methylobacterium > Methylobacterium gnaphalii. Next base: position 183,224 of record NZ_BJZV01000008.1, read on the forward strand.
CTCGCGGGCGCGGGCCTCGATTGCCGGGAGATCGGGGCCGCGCCCGTCGTCGTGCACCCCGATCACCAGCCGGCTGCCCCGCGCCTCAACCTCGAACAGAATCGACAACGCGTCCGGCTTGCCTACCTTACGGCGCGCCTCGGGCGTCTCAGCACCATGACCGAGGGCGTTGCGCAGAATGTGCAGCACCGGGTCTCGCAGCGCCTGCAGCATGCCGCGATCAACGGGAAGATCGAGACCGCGCACCGTGACTTCGACCTCGCGACCCTCTTCGCGCGCCATCTCTCGCAGCGAGCGGGCAAAGCCCCCGAAAGCAGTCTCGGCAGGGACGAGAGCCAGCCGCTCCGTCTCATCGCGCACGCGCGCAGACGCTGTTTCGACCGCCGCTGTGCCGGAGCGCTGGCGACGGGCGAGATCGAGCGCGTCACGTGCGATGGCGCTGAGTGCCGATTCCAGCTCGCCGAGATCAGCGCGGCCGCGCTCGGAGCCAAGCGCTGGGGCACCCGACCGCATGGCCTCGACGCGCTTGCGCAGGCCCGCGGCAGCAGTCGCGATCTGGGCTAAACCTTCACCGATGGCGGCCTGCCCGGAGAGGGCATTGGCGAGTCCATGCGTCGCTGCGGTCAGAGCTTCGACGGCCACAGATGGCACGCGCAGCACTGCTTGCCGTCCCGCATCGCCGACCGGCTCTGGTGCAGGCTCCCGCCGTTGTGCAGCCGGCGATCCCGGCGATGAGGTTTGTGGGGAGGCTGCGGGCGAAGCGGACGCGAGGGTGAGGCATTGGTCGAGCGCCGCGAGTGCATCGGCCGGCATGGCCGGCGCGCCGTCCTTCATGCCTGCGACGAAGGCCTCGATGCGGTCGAGCGCGAGGTGGATCGCCGCGAGCGCGTCACGGTCGAGGAGGCGTTCACCGCCCTTGATCTGCTCGAACAGGGTCTCCAGGCGATGCGCCACCGCCTCGACGGGCGGCAGGTCGACGGCGCGCGATGCGCCCTTCAGGCTGTGCGCGCGGCGGAAGACGTCGTTCCAGTCGACCGGCCTGTCCTCGGCCGCAGCCGCAAGGCCGCCGCGGATCGCGTCGAGATGCTCGCGATGCTCGGCCTCAAAGGCGGCGAGGAGTTGTTGGCGGATGTCCATCCTTCAAACGCGCG
>NZ_BJZV01000009.1 GCF_007992215.1 Methylobacterium gnaphalii
AGTGATGGACGGAGAGAACTCGCTCTTCGAGGTACTTGCTCATGGCATCACCTATGGTCTGAGGGATTGCGTTCAGGCAGCGGCCGGGTCGGCGACGCCGAAGACGGTTTCGAGCTTGCCAGTGCGGCCGTCCCATTCGGCAGCGTCGCTCAAGGGGTCGAGCTTCTCGCTGATATTCGGCCAGATGGCGGAATACTTGGCGTTGAGGGCGACCCAGCCTTCGAGACCCGGCTCGGTATCGGCCTTGATCGCGTCGGCCGGGCATTCCGGCTCGCAGACGCCGCAATCGATGCACTCGTCGGGATTGATCACGAGCATGGTCTCGCCGGCGTAGAAGCAGTCGACCGGGCAGACTTCGACGCAATCGGTGTATTTGCAGCGGATACAATTGTCGGTGACGACGTAGGCCATGGCTGAAAACCTGTTGGCTTGATGGGGTACCGGCGCAGCGAGAGCGTTCATCGGCGCGATCGCATCGAGCCGGCGCATCTCAAGTACCTGATGTCATGCGCTTTCCGTCGGCCGGCCGGCAGCCTGCCGTCGGAAAGCGCCTTAGAGGACTGTCGCGAGATCTTGCCCTTCGAGATTGAGCGCGAGCCCCTTCAGGGAATCGAGGCTGACCTCGCCGCCCATGGCGCGGATGCTCTCCTCGCGGATGAGCGACATCAGCCCGCGGCGCAGCGCCAGGAATTCCGAGGACAGGGTCATCGCGGGCTCGCGTGGCCGCGGCAATGGCACCACGATCTCCGCCTTGATACTGCCGGGGCGGGCGGTCATCACGTAGATCCGGTCCGACAGGAAGATCGCCTCGTCGATGTCGTGGGTGACGAACAGGACCGAGATCTTCAGCCGCTGCCACATGTTGGTGAGGATCTGCTGCATGATCAGGCGGGTCTGGGCGTCGAGCGCCCCGAACGGTTCGTCGAGCAGCAGGATACGCGGGCCGGTGGCGAGCGCCCGCACGATACCGACGCGCTGCTTCATGCCGCCGGACAGGCGATCTGGATAATGGTTCTCGAACGGGGTGAGACCGGCGAGGCCGAGCAGGGTACGGGCCCGGCGCTCACGCTCGGCACGCGACACGCCGCTCATCTTGAGGCCGAACTCGACGTTCTCGCGCACGGTCTTCCAGGGAAACAGTGAGTATTGCTGGAAGATCATGCCCCGGTCGGCGCTAGGACCGGAGATCGCCTCGCCGTCCACCGTCACGGTTCCGCCCGAGGGGGTGAGGAAGCCGGCCAGAGCGTTGAGCAACGTCGACTTGCCGCAGCCCGAGGGGCCGACGATGGAGACGAACTCGCCCGGCTGGACGTTGAGCGATACGTCGGAGACGGCCTCGACGGCGCCCTCCATGGTTTCGTAGCGCAAGCAAAAGTCCTGGACCTCGATCAGCCCCCGAGCCGTCCCGGCCATGGCTTGTTCCTTCATCCGATGGATCAGCGGTTTCTGGTCGGGTGCGGCCTCAGCGGGCCGCACCCCATGGCATGGCGACGCGGCCGAGCAGGCGGATCGCGAAGCTCGATGCGAGGCCGAGCACGCCGATCGTGATCATTCCGAGTGCGATGTCGGAGTACTGGACCAGGGAATAGGCCTCCCAGGTGAAGTAGCCGATGCCGAACTGGCCGGAGATCATCTCGGCGGCGATGAGCGACACCCAGGCGACGCCCATGCCGACGGTGAGTCCCGTGAAGATCTGCGGCAGCGAGGCCGGCAGGTAGACCTCGCGGAAGACCGAGGCCTCCTTGGCGCCCAGGCATCGCGCCGCCCGCACCAACACCGGATCGACGGTGGCCATGCCCTGCAACGTGTTGATCAGGATGGGGAAGAACGAGCCGAGGAAGGTGATGAAGACGATCGATTCCTCGTTCGTCGGCCAGAGCATGATCGCCATAGGTACCCAGGCGATGGCTGGGATCGGCCGCGTCACCTCGCAGATCGGGAAGACGATCTCGCGCAGGATCTGGAAACGCCCCATCAGCAGCCCGAGCGGGATCGCGACGAGACTGGCCAGGGTAAAGCCATAGAGGATGCGCCGGCAGCTCATCCAGATATGGTCGCCAAAGACCGGATTGTGAAAGGCAAGGATCGCCCTCGCCAGTACCTCGGCCGGGCTCGGCACGTTGGTGAAGCGCACATAGAACGTTGCATGGTTTGCCGTCAGGACCTGCCAGAGGGCGACAAAGATCCCGAGCGAGATCAGGCCGAGCAGCCCCCCCCGCAATTGCGCGCGATGAAGCCGGAACCAGCGTGCGAGCCGGTCGGGCCGAACCGCCGCTGGAAGCACCGGCTTGGCTTGAGCCGGGGCAGGGGGTTCGGTGGCCGGCGCGAGCCTGGTCACGGTGTCAGGCAGGTTTCGGAGTGCGGCTTCCATCGGATCAGCCTCCCGTCACGGCGGCCTTGATGGCCTCGTCGTAGGGCATCACCTTGCCTCCGGATTTCTCGGCGGCCGCCTCGGCATCGCGCTTCAGGAGAAACGGCGCAATCTCGCCCTTGCCGCCGACCGTGTAGAAGGCTTCCTTCGCGAAGAGCTTGATGCCGCGCGCGGTGTCGAAGACGTAGGCGACGTTGATCTCCTTGCCCTTAGCCTTGAGATCGTTGACCGCGCCGAGCGTACAGGCCGCGCTAGAATAGGGCTGGATGTCCCCACCCTTGACCCAGATCTCGCCGGCCTTGCGAGGATTGGAGATCGGCTTCTCGCAGAAGCTGTCTTCGCCCGAGACTTCGTAATTCGCAGTGCTCGCGACCTGCTTGTCGTAGTCGAGGCCGCGCGCGGCGAAGGCCTTACGGATGGGCTTGTCGTTCACCCAGGTCGAGACGTCGAATTCCTTCACCCGGTCGAGCTTCTGCAGGACCTTCACGTCCTCTTTGGCGGCATCGACGAGTTGGGGCTTGATCGTCGGATCGATCGTCATGATCCCGCCGGGGCCGAGGAAGATGTAGACGACTTCCTTGTCGGTGCCGGTCCAGGCGGCAATCTGCTCGGCTGCGCGCTTGGGATCGGCCTTCACCCAGGCCTGGGCGTCGAGCACCGCCTGGAGATAGGCGTCGACGATCTCGGGATATTGTTTGGCGAAGTCGGTGCGGACGACGACGCCGTGCCAGGTCGGCAGGCTGGTCTCGACCCCGTCGAAGACCTTGCGCGCGAAGCCGCGGAACGGCAGCAATTCGGCGAAAGGCACGAAGTCGGCATGGGCGTCGATCTTCTTCTCTTGCAGATTGGTCGAGCCGACCTCAGGGCTCTGATTGACCAGGCGGAAGAAGGTCTGCGGGTAGCCCTTGTCCTGCAGCGCCTTGAGCACCATGCCGTGGGCGGCCGAGCCGAAGGGAACACTGACGACCTTGCCCTTGAGGTCGTCGAAGGAGAAGTTGTCTGTCTCCTTGTTGACCATAATGCCGTTGCCGGAGCCATGAAGGTTGTAGGCGGCAACTGAGATCAGCTCCGACTGGCTCTCCGGGTTGTTCTTGAACGTGTAGCCGTTCACGACGAGCGGATAGTCGCCCATCGCTCCGAATTGCAGCTTGCCCGCCATCATGCCGTTGGTGACGGGCGGTCCAGAGGTGAAGTTCTGCCAGTCGAGATTGATCTTCATGTCGGCATACTTGCCGGTCTTCGGCAGATGCTTCTCGATCAGCTTGAGCTGGCGGATCACGACGCCGACCGTGGCGGTGTTGGTCGTTGTGTCCTGGGTGCCTATCCCGACATTCAGCACCGTCTCGGCACGTGCCGGGACAGAGTTCAAGGCAATGCCGGTCGCGGCCAGAAGAGCGAAAGCGGAGACCGAGCCTCGTCTCAACACCATCGACGTCATCGTAAGCTCCGTCTTGTCGTGAGATGCCGGCGCGACATCACGGTCATGATCGGGTGCTCGATTGGCGCTGATCAAACGGAGACGTCGGACTCGAGTCGATTAGTTGCGAAAATTGTCCGGCAGCCCCGAACGGTGGCGCAACTTTGAGCGAGAAGCACTCTAATTAAGCCGCATCTCCTCCGCCCGGCATCCGCGCGAGGAGATCGGGCCGCTGAATCAGGATCTGTGAGCGCCGGGTGGTCACCACGCCCTGCTCTGCAAAGCGTTTCAGGCTGATGGTGACCCATTGCCGGGTCGCTCCAACCATGTGGGCGAGTTCCGCATGGGTGAAGTCGGCCGCAATCAGGATTCCGCCCTCCTCCTCGACTCCGTAGAGACCGGACAGGTGGACCAGCAGGAAAGCCAGGCGATCGGTGATCGAGCGGGTCCCGAGCATCTGGGCAAGAGCCGAGTAGCAGCGGCCCTTGAATGTCAGTCCGTCGATGATGCCGAAGGCGAGCGACGGGATGCGCGCCACAAGCTGCTTCAAGGCCGCGCCGGGCAGGTGCAGCAGGGTGGAGTTGCTCGCGGCCATGCCCGACCAGCTATGGGTGCCCGCGCCGAACACCTCAGGGCCACCGACGAAGTTGCCGGGATACCAATAGGCGAGAGTGATCTCGCGGCCGGTCGGCGCGGCATAGAAGACGCGGATCCGGCCTGTCTCGATCAGCCAGATGCCGTCGTTCGGGGTCTCCTGCGTGAACAGGGTGGCGCCGCGATACAGGACGCGGCGGCGCCCCTTCTCCATGACCTGGATCCGCTCTTGCTCGGTCAATCCTTCGAGAAGCGGGCGGGGTCCTGTGGGCTGAGGCAGGGCCTCCATCGGTTTCGCGTGCCCAAAGCATGTTGGCAGCGAAAGCCCTGAGGAGAGGTGTGCCGTGTCCGTTCGAACGGTAGCAGGCTGCATTGCTGATCCTCGCATATGGACGAATGCGATGCAGCAATGTCTGTACCAGCTCTAAACTAAGCTGGCAGCCGACGACTCATTTCTTGAAAAACGAAACGACGCCAAACCGTTAGGACTGGCGTCGTCGATCATTGTCATAGGCGAAGCTGGCTCATACCTCGGCCTGACAGCGGCCGATCGCCCAACGGATCAGCTTGCGCACGTCGGGATCGGGATCCTCGGCAGACCGCTCAAGGTAGGAGAGCGCCTGCGGATGGGCGATCTCACCGAGGGCCGCGGCAGCCTCCTTGCGCAGGTTGCTGACCTCGGATTCCAGCGCACGACCGAGCACGTCGATGGCTGCGGTCGCTTTGATCCGGCCGAGCGCGTTAGCTGTCTTGGTCTTCACCTGCCAGACCGGGTCGGCCATCGCGGCGATCAGCGGCTCGACCGCCTCAGGCAAACGGCTCTTGGCGATGGAGACGGCAGCCTCCTCGCGGACTTGCCAATTCTCGTCCTGCAAGCCAGCGAGCAACGTCGAGACGCCGGGGCCGCCCGAGCGCAGGAAGACGAGGGCAGACATGGTAGCCCGGCGAACGGTGGCATCGGAATCTCGCGCGGTGGCGAGAAGGGCCGGCAGCGCTTCCTCAGCCTTGAGGTAGCCAATGACGCCGAGGCCCTCGCGGCGAACTTCCGGGGCAGTGCTCTGCAGGGCCTTCAAAGCAGCGGAGAGTGCGTCGGGAATGACCAATTCGCGGAGCGCCCGGAGCGCCGCGGCCTGCACGAAGGGATCGGTATGCTCTGCTCGTTCAATGAGCAGCGGGCCGCAGGCAGGCTCCTTCTTCTCGGAGAGAGTCTCCGCGGCGGTGCGGCGCACGTCCTCATCCGCATCCTCGAGCGAGGCCACGAGACCCTCGACCACGTCTGGGCCGTCATGTTCGTCGAGTGCCTTGGCAGCCGCAGCGCGAACGGTGGCGTCGTCGTCGGCGAGGCCCTTGAGCAGCAGAACCTTGGCCTCGGGACCGACCGCCTCGGCCAGCTCCATCATCGCGACGCGGCGGATGCCGGCATCGGGGCTGGCGGCACGCTCAGCCAGATCGTCGAGGTCGTCGTCAAAGGTTTCGAATACCGGTGCCATGATCAACCTCAGCGCAGCAGGTAGGGGATGTTGACCTTCACCGCGTTCGTCGGGCAGTCGACTTCGCAGGGCATGCAGTACCAGCACTCGTCGTACTTCATGTACGCCTTCTGCCGCGTCTCATCGATCGCGAGGATGTCGAGCGGGCAGACGTCGACGCAGACGCGGCAGCCCTTCTCGGCAATGCACTTGTCGTCGTCGATGACGACCGCGGCACTCTTGGCCTGGGTGATGATGGGCATGGATCGTCTCCGAATGTCTAAGAGGAAGGCCGTCTCGGCGCGCTATTCGGCGGCGACCGGCGTCTTGATGCGGAGCTGGTGGTACGCGCTCATCTCCTCCTCGGCGACGGGCACGATGAAGGGATCGACCTCGCGCTTGGCACTCGCCATCCGGCCTTTGTCGTCCTTGAACAGCACCGTGTGGCAGGCCCAATTCGGATCGGTCTCGGGGTGATCGACGCGCAGGTGGTAGAAGCCCCAGCGGCTCTCGGTGCGGTACAGCGAGGCGTGGGCGGCCATATCGGCGCAGTCGAGGATGGTCTGGGTCTCGAGCGCCCGCAGCAACTCGTGTGGGTCGCGGGCAACGAGTTGGCCGAGATCCTCACGGATCTCCGCGAAGCGGCGCTGGCCCAGCTCCATCTTGGCCGTGACTTTTGGCGGCTCAAGATAGTCGTTCACGAAGCGTCGGGTCTTGAACTCCATTTCGTTGGGGGTGATGCCGTCCTCGCGCCGGGTCGGCGCCAGAACCCGTTCTTGCTCGGCCAAGACGTCGGCCTGATCGTATTCGGCCAGCGTAGTCGAGGCGCAGTAGGCCGCCGCATGAGCGCCGGCGATGCCGCCATTCACAAAGGCACCGAGCATGTAGTTGTGCGGTACGGCCGCCATGTCGCCGACGGCATAGAGGCCGGGCACAGTGGTCTGGGCGTGTTCGTCCACCCAGACGCCAGACGCCGAGTGGCCTGAGCAGAAACCGATCTCGGAGATGTGCATCTCGACTGCACGCTGACGGTAATTGGTACCGCGGCGCTCGTGGAAGCGACCGCGCGAGGGCCGCTCGTTCGAGTGAAGGATCGTCTCGATCTCGGAGATCGTCTCTTCGCGCAAATGGTCCATCTTCAGGAAGACTGGGCCGTTGCCGCCCTGCAGCTCGCGCCAGAACTCGAGCATCATCTGGCCCGACCAGTAATCGCACTCGATGAAGCGCTCACCTTTGTTGTTCGCGGTGAAGCCGCCGAACGGGCCGGTGACGTAGGCGCAGGAGGGGCCGTTATAGTCCTTGATCAGGGGGTTGATCTGGTAGCATTCGAGGTTCGCGAGTTGCGCACCGGCGTGGTAGGCCATTGCGTAGCCATCGCCGCAATTCGCGGCATTCTCGTAGGTGCCGAACAGGTAGCCCGAGGCCGGCAGGCCGAGGCGTCCGGCCGCTCCGCAGGCGAGCACCACGGCCTTGGCCTTCACGATGAGGAACTCGGAGGTGCGGGTGTTGACGGCGATGGCGCCGGCGATGCGCCCGTCCGCGTCCTTGAGGAGTCGGGTCGCCATATAGCGGTTGGTGACCGCGACCTGGAGGCGACGCAGCTGCCGGTAGAGCACCTTCTTGACGTTGTGCCCTTCGGGCATCGGCAGCACGTAGGTCCCCATATGGTGGACCTTGCGCATGTTGTACTCGCCCGAGCCGTCCTTCTCGAATTTGACCCCGAGCTTGTCGAGGTACTGAATCATCGGGAACGACCCCTGAGCGTAGGCCATCACCGCCTTCTGATTGACGATGCCGTCATTGGCGACGGTGATCTCCTTCACGTATTGCTCGGGTGTGGCGTAGCCTGGGACGACGGCGTTGTTCAGCCCATCCATGCCCATGCTGATCGCACCGGAGCGCTTCACATTCGCCTTCTCCATTAGAAGGACGCGTAGCTTCGGATCCGCCTCCTTGGCCTTGATTGCGGCCATCGGACCGCCCGTGCCGCCACCGATGACGAGGAGGTCGGTTTCGACGATTTCGACGGTGGGGCTGGCGTTGCTCATTGTGGGATCTCGCTGATCGGGCGCTGGCGGCCGCCGCGCTCTCGGGAAGCAGAAAAGGGGGAGGGCGATCAGGCCGCCCGGGGCGTGCGCTCTTCGGCCGGTGACGTTGCGGCCTCCCGTGCGAGGTCACGCAGGTAGACCCACGGAAAGATCCCGCGGGCATGACCGTCGGAAAACCCAAGATTCACAGCGTAGCCGCCCAGCGGATCGATCTTGGTGACGGCGACCGCCTCGAAGGCGGCAGGAAACCGATCCTGGATCCGATCCCGGGTGCACCAGGCGCAGCGACAGCGCAGCCGCAGCGTTTCAGCCGGCAGCACGGCCTCCTCGCCATTAGCCCAAGCCAGGCGGAGGTCGCGCCCGCCGCGAGAAACCACAGCATCGGTCGGGATGGCTTCAGGATCGAACGGTGGCTGTTCGGGCAATCTCATGGCGGGTCCGTCATCCACTCGTGCCGGGAGGCAGGTGGATTAGAACCGGCGCCAGGGACGCCAGCGAGCAATTAGTTTCCGGAATGGTTCGAAACGTTTCCGGGTGCCCCCTGAGGCGGTGCTGCCGCCGACTAGCAGCTGGGCGACGGCAACCAAGCTAGATGTCCAAAAATGCTTTCGCTCGAATATTATTGAACGATATAACAACACATCCAATAAGTAAAATATATATTATAATATTTTGTGATATCAAAATTGCCAATATTTTTTACAATAAATAAGAACAAAGACATTTCGATCGCTCGATTTAAGTCAAGCGCATCGTAAAGATTATAACACGACTGTCCGGTCGAGTTACTTTTTAATGAGCAGCTCGAAGAAGCAATATACCAGCGTCAGTCCGGAAGCTCTGCTGATCAGTGCGCTTCCAACTTGGCCGAGAGTCGGATTTCGAGGCCTCGATCACCCCTGCCGCCAGCAGCATCAGTACGATGGCACTGAGGATCAGGCGGCAGAGCTAAGTGTTGTGCCAGCGCGGCGCGGGTTTCAATTCTGCCTGGGTCCGCTCATGGCTCAGCGCGTCCATACTCTGCTGAACGTAAGAGCCTCGCGGAGACCGGCGGAGCACTCAAGTACTCAGCCACTCAACCTGATGTTGGACTCAGGACCGATTTCCCACGAAAAGTATCTTTCTGATTGTTGACGCTTGTACAACCATAATCTTGTTGGCCGGCAGCGAGGGTGCGCAACTTCAGCACACCTTTGCCATTTTGCTTCACGGTCCATCCATCTTCACTGGCGACATGAGTCAGATCGCCCTCATGATGATGAACTTGGCTATTTTTAAATTGGTTGGGCGATGTGAGAACGACCGGAGAGTCGGACTGACTCACGACGTTGATTGTCACGTTTGAGTCGGCGGGCAGACGCAGCTCTCCCGGAGAACAGGCAACCCTGCCGTCCTGCTTGGTGATCCTCAACTCTATCGGCGGCTGCGCGCTGCTCTCGGGCGGCGTGTCAGGCTTTCCCTAGGCGGAGGCCGCAGTCACAAGCACGACGGCCATAAACACGCCACGTCCGAAGGGAGCGTTTCCCAGCATCATCGATCCTCGTAACAGCGTTGCCGAACCGACGGGGAAGCCTCCTCCTTCGTGCGAAGTTCCTTAGAACGGGCCTCGATCAATCAAGCGGCCAAGTTGGTGCATTCGGGGCTGGCGACACCTTGAACGTGAACGGTCGCCGGCGCGATGAGGAGCGACGAGAAGGCTGCCAGAGCGACGCTGATTTGGGACGCCATAGCCGTCCAAGGCTAGTTTTCTTGGTCTAGCAACCCCGCCCATGCATCGCGGATCAGCCGTGATCTATGTTCCGCTCGAGACCCGTCAGCGTCCGAGACCTGCTGCAAAACCTCTTTCATGGCCGCCGCGCCACCGATTGCAGCAGCAGCTTCTCCCTGCCTTCGCATCGTAGACCGATGGGCCTTCAGGGCTGGCCCCTTCGTCGGTGAGGTTTCCATGATCTCAAGCGTATCGAGCAAGGCGCCAACGATAGGAGCGAGCTCGCGCCACGTCGTCGGAGGTGCATGGTCCGGCTCGGCCGGACTGGACGGCGGAGCAGCAAAATTGGTCGTGAGTGGGCGCTTCATCGTCGAAAGGTAGCAGGCCAAGGGGACCTAGGACGAGTGGAGAGTGAGCAGGCCAGCAGGTCAGGCATCAACCCGCTCTGCTCGCGATCTTGCCGATCCCTGAGCATTTCCCATGAGCCAGCCCAAATACCAGTTCGAGCTGTTTTTGCCGGCTCCCAGGCGGGGTCCAGAACCGGTGCCGGTTCGTGAGCGTCTTCCCCCTCGCGCGGGCAAGCGAGTGTACGGTCACGGCCGTCCTGTTTGACGACGTCCATGCTCATCGTCGCTTGTCTTTCCACTGCCCCAAACCACCTGCGAGGGCTTCGAGCTGTGCTTCAATCGGAGCTAGCGACAAACGGATGTAACCGGGTCGAGTACGTGAGCCACTGCGCCGCCCCACTCAGCAAGTCTGCTCAATGATCGGCTTTGTCGACAAGGCTGTTTGAGGCCCTGCAAGCCATACCCAGATGGGTCGATTGCGCCTGACCACGGCGTGAGTGGCCAGCGCGAGCCCTGCCAGCACACCCCCAGCAAGAATGTCGGTCAGGTAGTGGCCGCCCGATCCTATGGCTGAGACCACAACCAATGCGTTGAGCAGGAGCGCGAGGTATCCGATCACAGGCACCGGTGCGAGCGCCCAGGCGGTGATCGCGGCAAGGCAGACATGGAACGAGGGGAAGGTCACGAGCCCTCGGATGTCGCCAAGCGCGATAACCTTCAGCGTGCCATCACGCAGTCCCGCCAGGGGCTCGAGGTGCCAGACAGCACCGACCGTATCGAGATGGCCGACAGGCACAACGGACGGCTGATAGTAGGCGTAGGGTCCGACAGCCGGCAGAGCTGCAGAGATCAGAACTGTAAAAGGTAGGAGTGCCACGTACAGCCGAACGAAGGCCCATAAGCGCCCGAGCCGCGAGGTTGCGCCGAGCACGATCACGACGAGCATGATCTGTGGCCCCGTTGAGTGATAGGCCCATGCTAGCCGTTGCGAGAGGGCAGGGTGCTCGGTGAGGAACCTGAGATAGGCGACCCAGTCGAAGCCCAGTGCCTTCTCCGTGACAGCCAGATGCCGATCGATGAGGGGCGCGGCCAAAGTCGCCGTCAGATAGTGGAAGACGGAAACCGCGGCTGTGAAAGCAATCAGGCAGGCCGTCGAGAGCGCCATGGCTCGTAGCTTCGGCTCGGACTTGAGGCTGGAGAAGGCACCGGCGGCGGCGAGCAGCACCAAGACGACCGCTACGATGATCCAGAGACCGTCCGGCGCAATCTGCATGCCTGCTGCCAGAAGCCAAACTGCATCGAGCGCGGTGAGCCCTCCCGTCAGCGCCCAGACCCAACGGTGCGGAGCTGCGAGCCCGAGAGAGAACGATCTCAGACGAACTACCCAAGGCCGCCATTGTCGCCGCACGACATCAAAGCCCGGCTGGCGCGAATGGCCTCTCTCCGCGGAAAACATTTGACCCTGGGCACCTCTTACAACTCATCGAGCCAGGGATACCCACGGCGACGGCAAAGGTTCGCGCCGTTGGAACGTTTGCCATCATCGCAGCGAGGTCACGCGCTTCCCGTTCGGACTGGGTGCGCCCTATGCGGAATGCATTGGCGCTGGCCGCTTTGCTCGGCTGCCTGGCCGGCATCATTCGTCGCCGGGCATTTCAAGGAGGCCACCTGTTGCGCACATCGTGAAGCCCAGCCGGATCCGAAAAAATTCAGGAAGTCTGGCCCGGGTTGAAGGATGCTAACGATGACAAAGCTGTTGGCATGCCTCCTTTGGGTCGCGTGCTAACGGCGCCAGTCGGTAGAGTTCCATCACTCGCAAGGACCGTCGCGGAGTCGTCGGCGCCGGCTAGGCAACGCAGAAGTTGTCGCCGTCGACTGACTGCGGCAAGTCAACCGCCGCCTGACGCCGCTGGTAATCGGACAACTCCTTCGTCGAGATCGCAACATGGACGAGGTAACGCCAGCCAAACGCAGGCCTGCGCTCGTCGACGATGCCGATCAGGGATCAGGACGGGCGATGGAATTCGCGATGAACGCTGTGGCTCTAACAAGCTGCCCCGTTACCTAGTCTGATCACCGCGTGCCGCATGTCGTGGCCGCGTAGATAAGGCCTGTATGCGTGCTGGCTCAACGTCCTGCGTGAGCACGGACCTTACGGTAACGAGGATGCGCCGCTGCTTTCCGATAATGGCGTGGATGCTTGCGGACCGCCGGAACTGCAGCCCCATCGCCTGGTGAATAGCCAACGGCCCGATTATCTTCCTGCACGCTGTCATACGGCCCACGCCCTGTGCGGGCTCGATAAGCAGCACCCGCGATAGCGCCAGGGGTTGGGGGCGTTCCTGGCTGAGAGAAACTCGTCTCGGGCCTGTAGGCCGGCCCCCAGCCGATCTCATCGTCACCAGCTGGATCGGGGCCTGGAATGCCGGTGACGTAACCTGTGCTCTGAGCCATCACTGGGGTCGTGGCGACAGCAAGGGGCGCCAGTATGGCGATGACGAAACTGCGAGCGGTTGCGTATCTCATCACGGCTCCAATCGATGATCTGAACCGATGGTAACCCGTGGGATATCTTTGCTTTCCCGCGGCAAAACGTAACTTGGACTTTTCGCTGAACTATACGCTGCCTCATCGGCCCGGCATGGGGTGCAGGAATTGCCGGTCTTGTCGTCGCGCGTCAAAACCGGCCATCCCTTGTTTATTCCAGCCGCTACTTCCCTTTGAGCGTGTCTTTGATGCTGCCGATGGTGTTCTGCACCTTGCCCTCGACCTGCTCGGACTTGCCCTCGTGCCTCGTCTTCTCGTCGCCGACCAGACTGCCGATGCCTTCCTTGACCTTGCCGACCACGCGCTTGGCTGAGCCCTCGGTGCGATCCGGGTCCGGCCCTTCGTTCTCATTCGCAGCCATATCTTCCTCCAAAACTCAGCCGCTACCTTGCAGCCGACAGCAACGGATTTTGGCAGGAGACCGTTCCGTGGACGGCATTCGGCTACGCCTCAGGCGCGGAAGTCGTCATCCGCGATTGTCAGAACTTCATCGGGTGCGCCAGCTCGTTGATACTTGGCGATCGCCGCCTTCACGATCTGATCTTGGTGCGCGTGGAAAAGGGTGATGGCGTTATCGTCGGATCCACAGGCGAGGGTGCGGAGGGCTTCGGGGCTGACTCGGCAGCGGATCACTTTGCGGTCGTCTGTGATGGAGAAAGCGACCGCTCCTGGCACCTGATCGTCAGGGCTAGGTTCGTGTCCTGATATCCGCATCACCATGACGTTCTCCGCGTTCAAGCCGGGAAAGCTCTCGTCTGGCGGTAAGGTTTCGTGACAACGGAGGAAACGGCTGGCTTCGGCCGATGGTTCGACCGGCCGCAACCCATGCCAAGGCTGACGGCGTGCCATTCCAACCCTTCTTCACCATTCGCCATCTTCATCTCTGGCTGTATCGACGGTGGCTCTGAATATGCCGCGTGCAAAGCCTCATCGCGTCGGTGGTTGGCCCTCGAGGCACAGAAAGTTCAGCATGAAAGGCGGCGGGTTCACGCTTGGCCATAGTTGAACCGCCTCCCAGGTCGGTGCAAAGCACGCTTGGCCACTCCGCGCGAGCCGCGATGCTGTGGGTGTCTGAAGGATTGAGCATGGCAGGTCTGTCGTCCGATGACGAACAAGCGGCCGATCGCCTCGCGTTCCAGCTTCTCCACGATGCCTTTTGCGAACTCGCCGGCGTCCTCAAAAGGGCGAATACTGCCGCCAGTGACAAGATGCTCGATGTCATCGAGGATCGGATGGTTGCAGCACTCTCGCGATTGTATGCGGATCGAGCGGAGGGAGTGAACTCCGACGAGGTGATCACGGCTGCGGGCGAGAGGCTGAGTGCTGTCCTCGACGAGGCAAGAGGCTTGTCTGCGCCACGCAACGCTACGTCGTCGAGCACCAAGACCTAATGGACGGTGGCGCGACCCCGAAAGCTCTCTTTCGTTATGCGATTACTACTATGCACCGGACCAATTTCCAGACGTTGACGCGTTCGTCCGATACCGCCAGCGGGTGCTGTTCCACTCTTCAGGCCGTCCGCCGCAGATCCGACAATTGAAGCAATCCGCTTCCTCTCATCACCGCAATTTTCGGATCGGACACGGATCCTCGGCCACTGACACGGCGGCCACGACATGGATCGCCGTGAGGATGAAACAGGAGTTCAATTGTCGTCGGCTACTCGAAGCGACCAAATCGTGTTGTTTCCAGCGTCCGTAAGCCAAAGGGCGTTCACCGCCTCGTCATAGCCTATGAGCGCCCGCTCGCGTGCATGCCGTAGCGCAGCAGCCCGATCGTCGGCATCGAAAACTTCGTCGAGCTTCGGCTCACCGATTTCGCCGTTCTCCTGGCGTATGGCACCGCGTAATCGATAAGTCGGCATGAGCTCCAGGTCCAAGCCAATCCCCAGATAGGAATCGGCCACATAAGTATTGGGATAAATGCGAAACCGGGACTGGCCTAGACGCCAATGTAAAGCATGCGGCGAATAGCGCAGTCCCAATAAGCTGTTTTTGCGAAGGGCCTGTCGTCCTGATATTTCACGTCAGGCGGCGTCATCTGGACGCTCTGAGGACCTTTGTCTTCTTCGCCAAAAACACGATCGCCCTGGACAGGCGAGCCGTATGGCGGCGCGCCGGTTGGATACACAGATCCACTGATGATGAAGGGCATAGCTGTGTTCCAAGGCGAGCAACTGGCAGCGCACAGGTCGCTCTGCCGGCCGCGCTCACAAATCGGGTGCTGGTGTCACTGGACCAACCCAGTCGAAGGCGAAATGTTGCGTATGTAAAAAGCCGTCGTCAGCACGGTCGTATGTGCCGACGGGATCATTGCCGTGAAAAAGCTCAGTGCAGCGAACCGACCAAATCTGCAACCGGTGCCGTGTTTCGCTCAGCTGCTCAGGTAAAAGATGCTTTAGAACAACGCCACGAGGGCAACGCCGATCACCATCAGCCCGGCACCGAGGACACGCCAGACACTGGCGTGATGCACTTCAAAGCCGACCCAGCCAAAATGGTCGAGCACGAGCGAGGTCGCGACACCGACTGTTACGATGATACCCAGGAACGTCGCCGCGCCGATGGCGGGTGAGGCATAGAGCTGTGTGAGGATCAGCAGCACGCTGAACAAGCCGCCAAACCAAGCCCACCAGGGTACCTGTGCGAGTTGGGGGCCGCTCGGGATCTGAAGTTTGCCGACCGCGAGGCCGCCGACCAGCAAGACAGTCGCGCTGATGATCAGCGTTATCAGGCCAGCCGTGATCGGCATGCCGAGCGACTTCGAAAGCGTCGCATTCTGACCTGGTTGAATCGCATTGCTGATACCTGCAGCGATGGCGAGGGCGTAGAGGGTCCACATGGGTGGGTTAGCAACAAGAAACCCACCTATGTTCCTGCGGCACTTTGGAAGGTCGAAAGGAAAAAGCTCGCCATGCGAACCAAGCGGGTAAAATTCTCAGGGTCGGAAACTTGATAAGGGCCATCTCTTCAGCCGCGAAGGATGGTGATCCCGTCAGCCGCGTCGCTTTTTCAATCGGCGGAGTCAGTGACGACGAGGTGTCACCGGCAAACGATCTGCCGATCTGAGAAGCCGCGAAGTCACACGCCGCCCTCTTCAAGCAAGCGCCGGATGCTTTCCTGAGTAATGCTGCTCAGGAACGATACCTTCGGCAAGCGCGCGTGAAGCGTCTCCGTTGAGGGCTGGCGGGTAGTGGAGCTCGAGCAGCCCACGACAGGCCAGCGGTGCCGTCAGGACGGCCAGGCCACCCACGGCAACGTTTGCGAGAACGAACCCGGTCAGCATGGCCGCGCGCCTCTGCACTGACCGAGATCGAGCGGTGTCTCGTCTGCTGTTCTGCCCCGAAGACCGGCGGCTGCAGCTCCGGCGACCGCAAGCCCAACGACAATGTGAGCCCAAGTCACGCCCGACAGCTTTTCCCAATGCAGAAGCCAGGGTACGGACAGAAGCCAAGCCGCAACGGCAGCTTCCACTCTGGCCTTCCACTCGCGGAAGTGCATCGCGGTCGAGAAGCCCAGCCGCATGACGAGAGCGCCACTGAATACGGCGCTCCAGACCGCGGTGGGTTCGCTGATGTCAAAGGCCCACGGCGTGGCAATCAGGATCATGCCCAAGGTGCCGGTAGCGAGATTGAACGCGGCTAACTGCTCCTTCCGGTCTTCTCTCATTCTGACCCTCCTTCCCCGAAGCAAAGGTCGTTGCGACTTTCCTCATCTACTGCGCAGGCCCAAACGGCACCCGCGCGTTGCATACGTGGATGGTGTGCCCCGCGCCCGAGTTCAGGCGGCGAGAAGTTCCGCTTCGTCCTCCTGACTCCGGACACCTGCAGCAGCCGGCGCAAACGGCTTTGGTCGCCAGGTCTCCCCTAGTCTCAGGAGTGCGGCCTTGACCTCATCGAGGCGGGAGGGCTCGCCCTCCGACATTCCCTCGGCAGCAGCCAGCTCCTTCAGGTACTCGTCCCAGGCCCAGCGGCGGAGGATCTCGCGCTTGCATCCGCTCATCAGCCGCGGGTGGTCCAAGACCTCGTCCGGTGCGGCGAACACAGCAGCGGGGTTGATAAATGCCCGCTCCAAATCCGGGAGACTTGGCCGCTCGTGCCTGTCATTGTCTCGTGCCTGGGTCGGCGACCGTCGCGGCAGAGTTCCAAGGGGCCGGCCCCAGGGTGGCGCGGGGCGCCTGTTCCACTGCCAGGGCGGAACTCTCGTTACCCTGTCGGCCCATGCCGGTTCTGGTTCTGCGTCGTACTCGAGGCCTTGGCGCTCCGCGTAAGCCACAGCTTCCGCCCGATTAGCGAAGGTGAGCCGAACCTCGTTCGCCAGCGTGTCGGCAGAGCCGGTCCAGCCCATCAGCCCGTCGATCTCCGGTGGGGCGCAGCACTCGAATGTCAGAAGCCACTCGTTCTCATGCGCGCGGCCTGCGGTTTCGACGGCCCGCTTGCGGCGGCGAATGAGCGCTCGCCGGCCGGCGAGCCATGGCGGAGCAATGACGGCAGCAGGCGGGTTGTTGTGTCCGATACCAATCGCATGATCCTGCATATGTGCCTCTCGATCTGAAGCTTTGGCCAAATCAGGCGTTGAAGACCCCGAAATGGGCGGCGGCCTGGACGCTGAAACTCGTGGCAAAAGAGAGCAGCGCGGCGTCCCAAGCGGTCAGGTGATCGCGGCCGAAGGGGGGACCGGCCTTTCCGATCGCCACGCCCAGCCACGCGTAGCCTGCCAAGTTCAGCAACGCGGCCAGAACCCAGTGCATCGTTGGAACCGGCAGCAACGCCGCGATGCCGACGCAGAGTGCAGTCGATAAGACCCAGTCGAAGATGACAGCCGTAGTCGCGTCCGATGTCGACCTTGTCCGACGCCATAGCTGCCGCCTGGACCACAACCAATGCCCGTCCTTCAGGTGAAACGTTGTCATCGCTCCCCTCCTAGCGTCAGTGCAGGTTCTTCAGCGGCGGTGCGGAGTCGTGATGCCAGCGATCCGCCAGCGGACGCAGTGGGCTCCGCGCAGGCGTCTCGCCGGTTGGCCCAGCTGTCCCGTCGCCGTCGAGCGCCTGCAGCGCAGCCAGGACCTCATGAAGCGGCACGGGCTCAGCCCGGGAGCCCGGCAGGCACCGCAGGGAAGGACAGGACTCGACCGCTCGGGCATCAGACAACCAGGACGCCAGGATCGCCCGCTTCTCGGCGCGGGACAGGCTGGGATAGGCCAGAACCTCGCGCGGGTACCGGAAGACGTCGCCAGGTGCGAAGAAGGCCGCAAACGCATCCACGGCCGGCGCCTTGAGCGTGGCAGCAGCCACAGGCCCGAGGCGCTCGATGGTTCTCTCGATCTGCTGCATATGACCGTCCCCGGTGAAGCAAAGGTTGGGCGGCCGGCGCGACCCATCGGCCCGCACCGGCCGCCATGTCATGCGTTCAGTCGTTGGCTTCGCTCCCTATGTTGGGAGGGCCGCTCATTAATGCGCCGTCAGTTGCGACGTGCCACCGTTGATCGCGATGCGCCGTCCGCGCTCCGGCGCTTTGGCCGAACGCGGCAGCGTCACGCTGAGCACGCCATTCTTGAACGAGGCCTCGGCCTTATCCTCCTCGACCGCGAACGGCAGCACGATGACCCGCTCGAAGCGGCCGTAGGAGCGCTCCGAATAGCCGCGCTCCTTGTCCGTCGTCTCGGCCCGTTTCTCGCCCCGCAGCGTCAGGGCCCCGTCCTCGATCAGAAGTTCGACATCGTTTTCGTCCAGGCCCGGCAGCTCGGCCGAGACGCGCAGGCCCTGGTCGGTCTCCACCATCTCGACACTCGGCCAGCCGAAGCCGCGCGTTGGCAGGCCGGGCATTCTGGCTTCGAAGCCGGAAAAGACGTCGTCGAACAGGCGGTTCATCTCGCGGTGGAGTGTCAGGAAGGGGTTCATCGGCTCGCCGCGCGTCGAACTCGGCACCGACGGGCTCGTGTTGCGACCCCAGGGAAGCAGATCTCTCACAGCCATGACTCATCTCCGTCAGCATGTCTGAAAGACGTGTACTCGCCCTCGCGGGCCAGCCGGCCCGCGAGTCCGTGTTGATCGTCGGAAAGGCCGGTCAGGCGGCCTTGGCCTCACCCTCGATCTGAGCCGGGGCGTTGTCCTGCCCTCCGACGGCCTGCATGCCGCCGATTGCGATGCGGCGAGGCTTCAGCGCCTCCGGCACCTCGCGCTTGAGGTTCACGGTGAGCAGACCATTCTCCAAGTCAGCGCCAGTGACCCTCACGTGCTCAGCCAGGTTGAAGCTCTGGCGGAAAGTGCGCGCTGCGATGCCGCGGTGCAGGTACTGACGCTCGCCCTCCTGACCTTTCTTATTGCCGGAGACGAGGAGCGTGGTGTCGTGTTGTGTGAGTTCAATTTCGTCGGCCGTGAAACCAGCCACCGCCATGGTTATGCGGTACTGATCCTCGGCCACCTTCTCGATGTTGTAGGGTGGCCAGGCAGTCGACGCTTCGGCTCGTTCGGCCTGCGTAAGGAGGTCGAATAGCTTGTCGAAGCCAACCGAAGAACGGAACAGGGGCGCAACGTCGTAGGTCCTCATCACCACATCCTCCTATGAGCAACGTGACTACACGGGACGCCGGACACCGGGTGACCGGCGCCTATAGCGCGAGCCGATCGCGGCCTCGCACGCGCGTAACGTGGCAAGTGCACGCTGGTTCCCAAGCACGTGCAAAATTTCGTACCTGCGCCCGAAGCTATCGCTTGGCAGCCCGGGCTAGTGGGACACCTTCACGGTGCTGGTTTTCTGGCCGTGCCAGATGAGAGGTTACAGAACCGCGGCAGCCGTCTGGCGCGCCTCTGGAAGCACCTGCTTGGATCTGCTTAGGTTTGTTTGAAGGGCCTGCTTTGCCGCGCTAACCCTCTCGCATTCCGGCAGGTGGCTCTCAGCCAGTTCCTGCCGGCTTTCGAACGGGCGAGCAACGAGACCATACACCGCCCAGGTTCAGCGTGGACAATCCTGGGGCGAACGCCACGATCCGTGCCGGCTTAGCCTTGCCGTACGGGAAAATGGATGACGTTAACGTCGCGTATGGTGATTTGCGCATCGAGGGCGCGGCGCAGCGCGGCCTGATCGAACGGCTTCTGCAGGCGAAACAGGTTCGACGGGATATCTGCCGCCAATTCCGCGTAGCCGGATGCCAGGATAACCGGCATGCTTGGACGCTCCGACCGGACCGTTGCAACCAGTTGCGAGCCGCTCATCTCCGGCATGGCATGGTCCGTCAGGAGCAGGTCTACCCCTGACGAACCTTTCAGCAGCGCAAGCGCTTCCCGGCCCGACGAGGCGCGGAGCACTGTATGACCAAGATCCTCCAGCATCTCAGCTGTGTTGGATAGGACGAGGGCATCGTCGTCGACGACCAAGATCGACATTCCCAACGACGTTGAACCGAGCACCTCGGGCTCGCGCCGTTCGTGAAGGGCGATCGATGGCGGCACCTCGGTCGTGGCAATCGGCAGCCATACCTCTGCAGTCGTGCCTCGATCTTTCTCGCTCTTCAGAAGCAGCTTGCCGCCTGATTGCTCCGCAAGCCCGTGCACCATGGAGAGGCCGAGGCCGGTGCCCTTACCGATACCCTTCGTCGTAAAGAACGGCTCGCGGGCACGCATGAGGGTCGCCTCATCCATGCCTTCGCCTGTGTCGGCTACCGACACGCACACGTACCCGCCCGGATGAGCACTATTCAGACGGACCAAGCTGTCCGTCTGCTCGCGCGCCGCAATGGTGATCGTCCCGCCGTTCGGCATGGCATCGCGGGCATTCACAGCAAGGTTCAGCAGCGCGAGTTCGAGTTGGTTGGCATCCACCTGTGCCTTCGGGAGATCCAGGGGAAACTGCACATCGATCCTGACTTCCGGACCGATCGCCCGCTGCAACAGGTCCGCCATCCCATGCACCAACGTAGCGACGTTGACCGGCTCAGGTTTCAGGTCCTGCCGCCGTGCGAATGCCAGCAGCCGCTGCGTGAGTGCCGCGCCGCGCTTCGCACCTTGCACGGCATTGTCCAAGAGCCGAAGGCTGCGCTCGTCGTCCGGCAGGCGCTTGCGCATCAATTCAAGATTGCCGAGCACGACCGCCAGCAGGTTGTTGAAGTCGTGTGCGACGCCACCGGTAAGCTGTCCAACCGCCTCGATCTTCTGAGCCTGCCGTAAGGCGTCCTCGGCATGCTTGCGGGCGGTGACGTCCACAAGGCCGCCGAGCACACCGCTGAGCCGGCCTTGCGCATCGCGCTCCGCACGCGATGAAAGAACGACATCTCGGAAGTCGCCCGACTTGGTCACGAACCGGTACTCGACGTTCTCCAAAAATCCTTGCTCGGCGAGCTTCGGCCAGTCGGATTGGATGCGCTGGCGCGTGGAGGCCTCCGTCATGAAGTTCGTCAGAGGACGGCCGATGACTTCCGTGCGGGCATAGCCAAGAAGGTCGAGCCAGGCGTCACTGACTTGCTGGATGGCGCCGGCGCTGTCGAGGAAGTGCAGCGGCAGCGGCGTCATGCGGTAGAGCGTTCGGAAACGCTCCTCACTCGCGCGAAGCGCCGTCGCTT
The DNA here is from genome assembly GCF_007992215.1 of Methylobacterium gnaphalii. Lineage (GTDB taxonomy): Bacteria > Pseudomonadota > Alphaproteobacteria > Rhizobiales > Beijerinckiaceae > Methylobacterium > Methylobacterium gnaphalii. Next base: position 21,058 of record NZ_BJZV01000009.1, read on the forward strand.
CGCGCTCGACGAGGACGGCGAAGCGGCGATCGAACATCGCCGCGACGGAGGCGAGAAACAGGATGACGAAGGTCGTGGCCGCGACAGCCAGAGCGAGCCTGATCTGGTCGAGGCTGGCATCGCCTTGCCCTGTATGCTGGCCCACGTGAGTGCTGAACACCAAGCCCTGCATGGCCGCGTAGTGCATGCCTGAGACGGCAAAGCCCATGACCACGGCCGCAATGAGCCGCGAATAGGATCTGACGGAGCCGAAGGCCAGCCACAGGGCCGTCGTGGCGGCGCCGATGGCGATCAGGATCGACGTCGCGACCCAAAAGCGCTCGTAGCTTAGGTCTGCATGCATGCGCATCGCGGCCATGCCAGTGTAGTGCATCCCGGCGATGCCAAGGCCCATGAACAGCCCGCTCAGGAGGAGGGCGAGAAGCTTGGCTTGCTGCCGGTTTACAATTGCAAAGGCTATCCCGGTCGCTCCGATCGCCAGGAGAAGCGAGAGGGCCGTCAGCGAGGGATCGTAGCTGGCCTCCATGCCCGGCATGCTGAAGGCCAACATGGCCACGAAATGCATGGACCAAATCCCGCCGCCCATGGCGATGGCAGCCGTGGCAAGCCATGCTCTGGAGACCCAGCCCGTGGTCGCGCCAACGCGGCTGGCAAGGTCGAGGGCGGTGTAGGAGGCCGCGGCCGCAACGAGCACTGAAAGCGCGACGAGGAAGTGGTCGTGCGATCCTGTAGCAGACATGGCGAGACCGCTTCATCGTTGTCGGAGCAGGCAGATCGGCTTGCTCTCAGCTATCACAACGCGAGAGTTTTGGCGGCCCGCTGGTAGCTGGCAGACATATTACACGGCAAGTTAAAGCTGCCTCGACGGCAAAGCACCTGTCGTAAGGCCTTTCTCGACCGCTGATGTTCCTCCCGCTCCCGATCGCTTCATCGAGTTCCTCATCGTGATGCGGCCGAGGCTTGTGGCTCGACGGTGACATCTGAGAGGACGGCAAGACGCAGGATGGGGCATGCCGCGCTGGCACGACGATCTTGATCGTTTTTGTTCGCCATCCCCGGCGCAATGGCTGTCGTAATGGCTTGGCCCTTCGTCAAACATGAAAGCGTCCGACTGGGCTTGATGCCGATGCGCGCGGCACCCTGATGATCGCAGTGCTTGTCGGCACGCCCGCCAACAGTTCCTCGTTCGTTCCTGATCGTGGCTTCCGAGTGACTGAGATGCGGGCTCGTCGACGCTAAGCCAACCCGATGCTGAAGCTTCGGGACTATCAGCGCGCGAGCCTCGATGCGCTTTACGCGGCCTGGGTTGGCGGAGGGGAGCAACCTCTTCGCCATGGGCTGATCGTGCTTCCCACCGGGGCAGGGAAGGCGTTGGTGATCGCGGCCCTAGCGCGCGAGACCCTGGCCCGCGATCCGAAGGCCCGCATCGTGATCGTCACACATAGCCGCGAACTGATCGCCCAGAACCATCGTGAGCTGCTTGGCTATTGGCCTGACGCACCAGCGGGGATCCTCTCTGCCGGCTTGGGCCGACAGGAGCCCGATGCACAGGTTCTGGTCTGCGGCATCCAGTCGGCCTGGAACAAACTGGCGGCAATTGGCCCGCGCGACCTTGTCATCGTGGATGAAGCCCACTTGATCCCGCGCGCCAGCGAGACGCGCTACGGTCGATTTCTGGAAGGGCTACGAGCGATATGCGCCGAGATGCGCGTGGTGGGATTCACCGCTACGCCCTACCGGCTCGACACCGGCCGGCTCGACCAAGGCGACGGACGACTATTCGAGCGCATCGTCTACGAAGCCTGCGTTGGAGACCTGATCCTGCGCGGCACGCTCGCGCCGCTCATCTCCAAGGCCACGCTGACGGTGCTCGATGTGAGCGGCGTCGGTCGCCGCGGCGGCGACTACATCCCCAGCCAGCTCGAGGCAGCGGTCAATCAAGATTGGATCACGCGCGCTGCCGTCGAGGAGATGGTGGGGTATGGCCACAAGCGCCGCGCTTGGCTTGCCTTCTGCGCGGGGGTCGCGCACGCCGAGGCCGTCCGCGATGCGGTCCGGGCCGAGGGCTATTCCTGCGAAACGATCTCGGCTGACACGCCCCGGCGGACCCGGGACCGGATCGTTCGCGCTTTCCGCGAGGGGCGCCTGCGCTGCCTGACCTCGGTCGGCGTGCTCGCCACGGGCTTCAACGTGCCTGAGGTCGACCTCATCGCTCTGCTACGTCCGACCCAGAGCACGGGCCTGTACGTCCAGCAGGTCGGGCGCGCGTTACGAAAGGCTGACGGCAAGACCGACGCGCTGATCCTCGACTACGCGGGCCTGGTGCGGATGCACGGCCCCATCGATAGCGTCACAGCGCGAACCGCTGCGGCAATCCGTGGACGCGAAGGTGAACTGCGCGCCAAACCCTGTCCCGGCTGCGGCGCACTGATCGCACTCAACGCTTCTGCCTGCGACGGGTGCTGGGTCGAGCCCGACCAGCGCGAGGAGGAAGGAGAGCCGAAGCACGAGGCCAGCGCCGACGATGCGCTGCCGATCCTCTCGGAGCGTGTGACGGGCAGCCTGACGGACCAGGGCAGGTGGCACAGGATCCAGAACTGGAGGATCGCGCCACGGCTGGGCGGCCTGGATCTGCTCTTCGACGCCGACACGGATCATCAGCGGATCAGCCTGGATCTCGAGGGCGGTGGCTATGACCGGGAGAAGGCGGTCCGCTGGTGGCGCGGCCTCGGAGGAGGATCCGCCGCGCCGCTCGACACCGCCGAGGCCCTTGAGCGTGCCGCGGAATTGGAACAGCCAACCTGGCTACGCATCCGCTCCATCAGCCGCTTGCGGATCGAGGTCGCCGTGCGATTCGCCGATGGCCGCCAGTTCGCGGATGTCCAACGCGAAGCCCAGTCGTGACGACAATCCTAGGCTCTGCGGCGCGACCGAGATCGCTTTCCGCATTGGATCCTCGCTCCGAATCCTGCCGCGGTAGCCACGATCGCGATGCAGAATCGAGCGCGGCAGGCGTTCTTCCGTGCGCTGGGCGGCTAGGACCGGTCAGCGCACACGAGCCCGAGCCGGGATGGCGCAGGATGCGGTTCGCGTTGTGACCGAATGCTGGGGCGGGTTTCTTTATCCCTGAACCGATACCGCCGCGTCCTGATCGGCAGCGCTACTGGCTCTTGCCGTCGACGAAGAACTTGTCGTTCGGACCCGTCTTACCGGAACTGGATGCGAGGCTTTCCAAATCCGGATTGTTCTGCGGCGCTCCCGGGGGAGCGACCGAGACCGGGCAGATCTTGCTGCAGATTGGCTGGATGTCGAACGCGTTGGTGCAGATGTTCCGGGCCGTGCCGGAGACGCAAGTGCATATGCAGGCAGCACTCGCTGATCTTGGGGCGACCGGCGCGGTCACGGCGACCAATGCCGCAATCTGAAGCACTTTCGTGATCGTCCGTATGCCTGCGTCGATCATGCTGCGCCTCGATGCTGCGATCAGAGTGCCCTACCACCCATCTCTCCAGGGCAAAATCAAGGTTCTGCGCAAGCCCCGACCGAATCCATAGGACGGTCGCGGTGCAAAGTGAGCGCGGCAGGTCGCTATCGTCCACCCAGCTTGGCCGGCCGAGCCGGCGCGCGATCGTTCAGCACGCCATGCGGGCGCATGGCTTCGCCATGCCGATGATCATCATCGCCGTGGCGGAGTAGCCGGTCGGCACGCCCTCACTGTCTGGCCGAGCGTCGCAGCGAACGCGGCCCGGCCGGCGCCGGCACGGCCACGTCACCCAACTGGCCGCCGGCTCGCGATGCCGGCGCGCCCGGTTCGCGGCGGGGTCTGCCGCCGCGAGGGGTCTAGAACTGCTTCGGCTTGGCCGGAGGCGCAGGAACCTCGACCAGTTCGCCCGTGAGCGGATTCAGGATCACCATGTCCGCCTCCTGTGTGGTCTCGAGACGCCATGCCACGCCCGAAACAGGGCAAAAGCTTGTCCGTGATGGTTGTCCACAGGGTGACGCGCATCTTCTGCGAGCGGTCGGAGACCGGCCGCCTCGGCAGAACGTGGTTCCCGTCCAGAGGTTTGGGCTGCCAGAGGCTCTACGCGATCCCCCCGATACCGATCCGAAGCTTTTCCGGGCCACGTAGCGAAGCGCCCGTCCGATAGGGCGGCGGGTCGGCGAGCAGGCGCGGCGCCTTGAGCCGGCGACTCAGCGCCACGAGGGCGATCTCCGTCTCGATCCGCGCCAGCGGTGCGCCGAGGCAGTAATGCAGACCACCGCCGAAGCCGAAATGCTGGTTGTCCTCGCGATCGGGATCGAACCTGTCCGGATTCGCGAACCTCGCCGGGTCCCGGCTGCCGGCGGCGAAGAGCAGCACGATCGGCGCATCCTTCGGGATGACGGTGCCGGCCACCGCGATATCGTCGAGTGCCTTGCGCGTCCGGAAATGGACCGGCGGCTCGTAACGCAAGAGCTCCTCGATGAGGCGAGGGGCGCGCTCCGGGTCCCGGCGCAGTCGCTCCAGTTCGTCCGGGTGCCGCAGCAGAGTGAGCATCCCGTTGGTGATGAGATTCACCGTGGTTTCGTGCCCGGCCACCAGCAGCAGCACAGAGGTGGCGATCAGGTCGGCATCACCCATGGCGGGCCTGCCGCGCTCGGGGTTGGCGAGCCCGCTGAGCATGTCGTCGGCAGGGTGCCGGCGCTTCTCGCGGATCAATCCGCTCATATAGTCGGCGATCGCGTCGAAGGCGGCCGCGGTGGCCTGGCGTGTCTCATCGTCGCCGCGGGCATCCGGCTCCAGCGCCGTCGCGAGTTGGCTCGCCCATTCCTGGAACTGTTGCTCGTCCTCCTCCGGCACGCCGAGCAGCCGGCAGATCACCATCACTGGCAGCGGGTAGGAGAAATTCTCGACGAGGCAGAGTTCGTCACGGTCCCGCAGCCTGTCGATCAGTTCGCCGACGATGTCCTCGACCCCACGGTGCACGCCACGCACCCGGGGTATCGTGAACTGCTCCATCACGATGCCGCGCAGGGTGTCGTGGTCGGGCGGATCGCGAAAGATCAGCGGCCGGTGCGTGTTCACGATGTGATTCTTGATCGGGTTGACGATCCAGTCCTTGAACGGGTTGCCGGTCGGGGGACGCTGCGAGGGCGGCAGGTCCTCCGAGCTCAGGCGCGGATCGAACATCAGGCTGCGGATCGCGGCGTGGCTGCTCACCACGTAGGTGCCGTCGCGCTGGCGCGAGACAGGTTTTTCGCGCAGCCGGTGGTAGAGTGGGTAGGGATTGGCCCGGTTGGCCTGGTCGGTGACCTCGGCGAAGAGCGTGTCGTCTGACATGGCGCGGGTTCTCAGCGGGAGCGCGGCTCGGGAAAACCCGGTGGCCCGGTATCCTTGATGGATTGATCGGTGGCGCCGAGGATTGGCGGAAAGGCGGCGCCGGCCTCGATCCGTTCGGCATAGGCCGGCAGCCAGCGCGCCTCATCGAAGGACACGGCAGCGATGGTGCGCCCCTCGCGGCCGTAGACGGCGAGAAAGCGGTGCGCGGCGCGTGAGCCCTGCACCACGGCAACCGTGTCCGCGCCCTCGGCCAGCCCTACGCACTTGATGTTGACCCCGAATTGGCTCGACCAGAACGAGGGCAGGTGGTGGTACTCACGCTGGTCGTCCTCGGCCGCCAGCATGTTGCGTGCGGCATGGCCGGCCTGGGCGGTGGCATTGCCCCAGTGCTCGAAGGCGAGAGAGCGGCCGCCATAGAGCGGAATCGGCGTGCGCGCGACGTCGCCCGCGGCGTAGATCCCCGGCGCCGGGCGGCCGCGGGCATCGAGGGCGCGACAGGCGCCGTCGCAGGCGAGGCCCGTCTCGTCGGCCATCAGGCCCGCCGCCTCGAGCCAGGCGGTATCGCGCGTCGCGCCAAGCGCCACGATGACGAGGTTCGTCTCGATCTCGCCACCCTTGGCGAACCGCGCCTTGCAGACGCGGCCTGCCGCGTCTGCCTCGAAGCCTTCGACCTGAGTGCCGGCCCGGAAGTCGACGCCGGCCGCCTGCATGCGTTCGGTGATGACGGCGCCGATCGACGAGCCGAGAACGCGGGCGAGCGGCGTCGGATTGGGGTCGGCGACGGTTACGGGCAGCCCGAGGTCGCGGCAGGAGGAGGCGGCCTCGCAGCCGATCAGGCCGCCGCCGATGATCAGCACCCGGTTCGGGCCCACGGCGAGCGCCGAGCGCAGGGCGGCGGCATCGTCGCGACCGCGCAGGGTGTGGATGCCAGAGGGCAGGGGCCCGTCCGTGGCAGGCCAGGGCCGGGCCTGGGCCCCGGTGGCGATGAGCAGCCGGTCGTAGGCCAACTCGTCGCCGCTGGCGAGGCGAAGCCGCTTGGCCACGCGATCGAGGCCGACGGCCTTGGAGCCGAGCCGCCACTGCGCGTCGAGCGCGACGAGATGGGGCAGGGCGGTGCCGTCGGCGTCGAGCTCTCCCGACAGCACATGCTTGGAGAGCGGGGGCCGGTCGTAGGGAAGGTGGGGCTCGTCACCGACGAGGGTGAGGGGGCCGGCATAACCCTGCCGCCGCAGGGCCTCCGCCCCGCGAAGTCCGGCGAGGGAGGCCCCGACGACGAAGATGCCAGCCTCCGCAGCGCTCAAAACGCCGCCCTGGGGTCGAGGCCCTCGACATCGACGCTGATCGCCCGGACGGGACAGGCCTGGACCGCGCGCACCACCTCCGCGCGCTTCTCGGCCGGCGGCATCGGATCGTAGAACAGGATCTCGTGGCCGCGCAGCGCGAACTGCTCGGGCGCCGCGTAGCAGCACTGCGCGTAGCCCTGGCAGCGGTTGAGGTCGACCACGACCCGAAGGGAGCCGGCTCGGTTGGGTTCGGTCATGCGGGGCGGGCTGGGCGATGAAGTGAGGGAACGGACCGGCCAGGCCGGAGGCGAGCCTTGGCGGTTCGCGCCCGGCACATCTGGCAACGAACGCGGCAGTCCTCGATTCGCTCCCATCGTCGAGCGGCGCTCAGCCGCGGCGCATCGTCCGTCCGAGAACCAGCGTCAGCAGGCCGGCGGCAATCATCAGCGCCGCGATGGCCGCGAGCGCGAGGTCGAAGCGCCCGGTGGCATCCTTGATCCAGCCGACGAGATACGGCCCGATGAAGCCGCCGAGGCCGCCGACGGCGTTGATCAGCGCAATCCCGCCGGCCGCAGCGCTGCCGGAGAGCAGGGCGGTCGGCAGGGTCCAGAACGTCGGGAGCGCGCAGAAAACGCCGAGCGTGGCGAGGCTCAGGAGCGCCATGGCCGGCGCCGACGCAGCCGTCTGCCCCGAGACGGCAAGCGCCAGGCCTCCCGCGAAGGCCGGGAAGGCGACGTGCCGGATGCGCTCGCCGCGCCTGTCCGACATTCGCGTCCAGGCCACCATGCCGGCGGCCGCGACGAGATACGGGATCGCGGTGACGAAGCCGGTCTCAAGCGTCGAGAGCCCGAACCCCCTCACGATCTGCGGCAGCCATAGGCCGACCCCGTACAGGCCGGCACTGAGGCCGAGATACACGAGGGCGAGGGCGAGCACCTGCGGATGGACCAGCGCCTGCCCCAGGCCGAGCGCCGGACGCCGGATCGCCTGCCGGTCGCGCTCGATCTCGCAGGCGAGCGCGCTGCGCTCGGCCGGGGTGAGCCAGGACGCCGCCTCCGGCCGGTCAGTGAGAACGAAGGGCACGGCGAGGCCGAGCAGCAGGCTCGGCGCCGCCTCCAGCAGGTAGAGCCATTGCCAGCCGGCGAGGCCGTGGGCGCCATCCGCTGCCGCCATGATCCAGGCCGAGAGCGGTGAGCCGATCGCAGCTGAGACCGGCACCGCCATCATGAAGGTGCCGACGATGCCGGCGCGCCGCTGGGAGGGGTACCAGTAGGTCAGGTACAGGATGATGCCCGGGAAGAACCCCGCCTCGGCCAGCCCGAGCAGGAAGCGCACCAGGACGAAGGACCGTTCGCCGGTGACGAAGGCCGTGGAGGCCGAGATCACCGCCCAGGAAATCATGATCCGCGCGATCCAGGTGCGGGCGCCCACCCGCTCCAGGATGACGTTGCTCGGCACCTCGAACAAGAAATAGCCGAAGAAGAAGATGCCCGCCCCGAATCCGTAGGCCTCGGCAGAGAGACCGAGATCGCGGTTCATGGTGAGAGCCGCGAAGCCGACATTCACCCGGTCGAGATAGGCCACGAAGTAGCAGAGCATCAGGAACGGCAGCAGCCGCCAGGACACCTTGCGCATCAGGGCATCGGTCATGGTTTCTGTTTCGCGAAGCCAGGGTGGAACGGGCCCTGGTGACAGAGCGAAGACCGCTTTGCCACCGGAACCGCTGCCCGCTTCCCGGACGCCTGCAGCGAAGCAGAACGCGTCGGGGAAGGGGAACCGACATCACTCAGTGCGCCGAAAGCGCTGGCGATGCCGTCTTGTCGTGCATGGCATGGCGTTCGACCAGCGTCGCGCTGGCCTCGTTGAGCCCGACGACATCGACCTTGCGGCCGCGCGCACGGGCCTTCAGCACAACGCGGTCGAGGGCCGCCACTGCCGAGATGTCCCAGAAATGCGCGGCGTGGACGTCGATGACGATGCGCTCCACCGGCTCCAGCACGTCGACCGCATCCGCGAAGGTGCGGGCCGAGGCGAAGAAGACCTGGCCGGCGACCCGGTAGGTCCGGGTCTTGCCATCCGGAGACAGGCTCGACTTCACCGTGTTCAGCCGCGGCACCTTGCCGGCGAAGAACACTCCCGAGAGCAGCACTCCGACGAGCACGCCGATGGCGAGGTCGCGGGTCGCGACCACCACCAGGACGGTTGCCAGCATCACGGCAGAGGAGGGCAGGGGGTTGGTGCGCAGGGCCGCGATCGAGCGCCACGAGAAGGTGTTCAGCGAGACCATGATCATCACCGCCGTCAGCGCCGCCACCGGCACCACGGCGAGGAGATCCTGCAGCGCCACGAGCAGCACCAGCAGGAAGCTGCCGGCCACCAGGGTCGAGAGCCGTCCGCGCGCCCCCGACGAGACGTTGATCACCGACTGGCCGATCATCGCGCAGCCGCCCATGCCGCCGAAGAGGGCGGAGGCGATGTTGGCCACGCCCTGGCCCGCGCATTCGCGGTTCTTCGAACTCGTCGTGTCGGTCATGTCATCGACGATCTGCGCGGTGAGCAGGCTCTCGAGCAGGCCGACGGCAGCGAGGGTCGCGGCGTAGGGCAGCAGGATGCGCAGGGTCTCGAAAGTCAGCGGCACTTGCGGCAGCGCGAAGCTCGGCAGTGTGGAGGGCAGGGCGCCGAGATGGGCGACGGTGCGGACATCGAGGTGGAAGATGGCAGTGGTGAGCGTCAGGGTTATGATCGCGACGAGCGGAGACGGCACGGCGCGGGTGATCCTCGGGAAGCCGTAAATGATGGCGAGGCCGAGCGCGATCAGGCCGTAGGTGGCCGGCGGGACATGCGTCAGCTCCGGCAGCTGCGCCAGAAAGATGAGGATTGCCAAGGCGTTGACGAAGCCGGTCATCACCGACTGCGAGACGAAGCGCATCAGCCGGCCGAGCTTCAGCAGGCCGGCAAGGATCTGCAGCAGGCCCATCAGGATGGTAGCAGCGAAAAGGTACTGCACGCCATGCTCACGCACCAGATCGACCATCACCACAGCAGTGGCGGCAGTCGCCGCCGAGATCATCGCCGGGCGGCCACCAGCGAACGCGATGGTGCAGGCGATCACGACAGAGGCGTAGAGACCGACCTTCGGGTCGACCCCGGCGATCACCGAGAAGCCGATGGCTTCAGGGATCAAGGCCAGCGCGACGACGATGCCGGACAGGGTGTCGCCGCGGAGATTGGAGAACCACGTGCGCGCGGATGTCGTTGACGATGGCAGCATAAAAAAGTCCGCAGGAGATCAGCCTCTGTGCGTCCCGCGCACAGATCAGGAATGTCTCGAATGCGTGATCCGGCGGATCGGCGGCCGGAAGAGCCACCCGGGCTTGCACCGGGTCCAGGCGAATGCGGCCTCCTTACGGGCAAAGGTTGCTGCAACGCAATAAGGGCTGGGTCTTCCCCCCATGCATGACCGCTCAACCCCACCACAAAGAAAAACCCCGCCCGGGTCGGGCGGGGCCTGTCGCGTCGATGGGAACCGAAGCGCCGTCGTTACCAGCGGTAGCTGAGGCTTCCCACGATGCGGCGTGCCTCGCCGTAATAGCAGTTGTTCGGATCCTGGCAGCCCGTGACGAACCGTTTATCGCCGATATTCGCGGCAGTGATCGCGGCGCGCCAGCGATCCCAGGTGTAGTGCACGGTGGCGTCGAACAGGATGTATTCCGGCACCTTCAGCGTGTTCAGCTGGTCCGCCCAGGAACCGCCGACATAGCGCACGCCGCCACCGAGGCCGAAGCCGCGAAGGTCGCCGGTGGGTACCGTGTAATCGAGGAAAGCCGAGGCGAAGGTTTCCGGGACACCGGTCGGAGTCTTCCCGACGAGGCCGGGCGCCTGACTCTTGATGTATTCGAGATCGTAATGCGTGACGGCCGCCACGACATTCAGCCCGTCGAACAGATTACCGACGAACTGGGCCTCGATGCCGCGCGAGCGGACGCTCCCAAGCTGCGTCTGGTTGAAGGTTCCCGGGATGTTGAAGGTTGGATTGTCGCGCACGAGGTCAAACGCCGCTACCTGCAGCGAATAGCCTTGGCCGACGGGCTCGAACCGCATGCCGACCTCGACCTGCTCACCCCGATCTGGCTTGAAGGACTGGAAGTTGTTGAGCGCATCCTGGCCGATCTGCGGCTGGAACGAGGTCGAGTAAGCCACATATGGCGCGAAGCCGAAGTCGAAGTTGTAGAGAGCCGCGATGCGCCCCGTCAGCGCGTTGTCGTCGCGCTTGGCCGGCGTGACGCCGAAGGCGCTGAAGCGCACGTCGGTCGCATTGCTCGCGAAGTCCTGGCGCAGGCCGCCAATCAAGCTGAGCCGGTCGGTCAATTTGATCTGATCCTGCGCGTAGAGGCCGAGCTGCTCGAAGTGGTAGTCACGAATGATGTAAGGGGCCGCCTGGCTGCGCGCCGGGCCGAAGACGGGTGCGAGCAGGTTGAGCGTCGGACCGCCGGCGAAACCCTGGTTGTCGTTGCCGGTGTAGTTCTTGTAGTCGAGACCGAAGATCACATCGTGACGGAACCAGCCGTCAGAGAACCTGGCCTCGGCCTGGTTGTCGACTTGGAACAGGGCAACACGCTCGTTGAAGCCGAACTGGCTGCGCAGGAGTTGGGTCTGCGCCGCGTCGGCATAGCCGAGCTGGCCGATATATGAGTTCTGGTAGCCGTCGCTGAATGAGAAGCGGAAGTTCTGGCGCACGGTCCAGACGTCGTCCACCGCATGCTCGAATTCGTAGCCGGCATAGGCCTGCTCACGCTGGAAGTTGTTGAAGGTCGGATCACCGATGTTCAACGACCGCGGGATGCGGAAGCCGCTCGCATTGGGACGCACCGTTCCGGAATAGGGCAGGAACAGCGAGGTCACACCGGTAGAATCGCGCTGGTAGCTCGTCAGCACTGTGAAGCTGGTTGCGCCGTCCGGCTTATAGGTGATGGCCGGCGCGATGTAGTAGTTGTCGGCCGGCACGCCGTCGACCTGCGTGCCGCCGGTGCGGCCGATGCCGGTCAGGCGGTAGAACCAGTGGCCGGAATCGTCGGCCGGGCCGCCGAAGTCGAAGGCGCCATAGACCTGGCCGAAGGAGCCGCCGCCAACCTCGACAAAGCCGAAAGGAGTCGTGGTCGGGCGCTTGGTGACTTGGTTGACGATACCGCCCGGGTTGCCCGCACCGAACAGCACGGCGGAAGGTCCGCGCAGCACTTCGATACGCTCCAGGCCGAAGGTCTCGGTACGGAAGGTGCCGAAGCCGTAATTCAGGAGTTGCAGGCCGTCCTTGTAGATGCCGTAGTCGCTGGCGACGAAGCCACGCAGCGTGAAGAAGTCGACGCGCTGATCGGCACCCGAGACCCCGGAATAGATACCGGCGGTGTACTGGGTTGCTTGGGTCAGCGTCTGCGCGCCCTGGGCCTGGATCTGCTTTTGCCCAATGACCGTGATCGCCTGTGGCGTCTCGATCAGCGGCGTGTCGGTCTTCGTCGCCGTCGACGAACGTGTGGCGACATAGCCGTCGATCGGGCCCTTCGGGTCTTCACGCGGGACGCGGCCATCGGCGCCGGGACGGCTGATCGTGCCGGCAGTGCGGCCTTGTCCGCCGCTGTCGACGCGTGGCCCTCCGCCCTGTCCCTCGACCGAGATCTCATCGAGGCGTGTGGCGCTGCCGGTCGCGGCACCCTGCGCGCTCGCCTGGGTGATGATCATTGTGCTCACCCCGGCGAGCAGCGTCAGCCAGGATGAGACCCCGCGATGCCGGCCTTGGCCGGACGATGTGGTGGTCAATCGCGCACTCATGAAAACCCCACTGTGCCGGCGGCCGTCCGGGTTCGGAAGCGCGGCGCTCCGCATCCGGGACGTTGCTTTTTAGAATTATGCTAAGTTACTGATTTAGATCAGTATTTTGATACTTAGCCTTAGGCGGAGCGCATGTGCACAACAATACCAGCCAGAAGTTGAATTTCCACTACGTGATGGTTCTGCAACAGAAGCGCCAGCCGCACGGCCAGGAACAAATCTTCTCCGGATGGCCGTTTGTACGATAGTTTTCTTGCAGTGCTGCGGCGCACAAAGCAAGATCAGTTCATTGACCACGCAAGTCGCACCACAATATTGTTTGTCTCAGCGATGACCTCTTTGGGTTCAGAGACGCTCTCTATTTCGATCGCCACGATCTTCCGCAAACGCTCATCGGGCCGGCTCTCGTGGCACTCGTACCGAGCGCTGTCGAAAGCGCTTGGCTCGACACAACCACAGATAAAGTCGCGGCCGCCACCGGCTCGCTTTTTCGCTCAACTGGATGCTCACTGATGCCCGTCCGCATCATCGCCTTCTCCGGCAACACCCATCGCCCTTCGCGCACCCGTGCGCTCGTGGAGGCCGTGGCTGGTGAAGTCGCGCGCCTGCGTAAGGTCGATCTCAAGATCTATGATCTCGTCGATGCCGGGCAGGGCATCGCCGTAGCGAGCCGCGAGGCCCTGCCGTTGCCCGCGGCCCGCATCGTCGAGGCGATCGAAGGAGCCGACGCGCTCATCGTCGGCTCGCCCGTCTACAAGGGCGCCTATAGCGGATTGTTCAAGCACATCATCGACTTCGTGCATCCCGACGCGCTGATCGGCAAGCCGGTGGTGCTCGCGGCGACCGGCGGAGGACCGCGCCACGCCCTCATCGTCGAGCACGCGCTGCGACCGCTCTTCGGCTTCTTCTCGGCTCAGACCGTGCCGACCTCGGTTTATGCCGGCGATGCCGAGATCGTGGACGGCCGGGTCACAGACGGAATCGTGCTGGAGCGCGTCGCCCGCGCCGCGGCCGAACTCGACGTGCTGCTCGATCTCGACCTTCGGCGGAGCAATCCGCGGATTGCGGCCGCCGAATAGAGCCATGCGCCCGATGATCACCCGACGCCTTGCTCTCACCGGGGGCCTCGCTGCAGCCGCGTCGCTGTCGTCCCGCGTCTCGCGAGCCGGGGAAGGCGCCGTCTTCCGCATCGGCTACCAGCGGAACGGCATCCTGGCCGTCGCCAAGGAGCAGGCCGCGATTGAGGCGCGGCTGCAGGCACTCGGTGTCGGCGTGAGCTGGGTCGAATTCTCTTTCGGGCCGCCCCTGCTCGAAGCGCTGAGCCTCGGCAGCGTCGATTTTGGCCAGACCGGCGACGCCCCCCCGATCTTCGCGCAGGCCGCGAAGGCGAACCTCGTCTACGCCGCCGCGCAGCCGAAGGGCGGATCCGGCTCCGCGATCCTGCTGCCGAAGGGCTCGACGATCCAGACACTGGCGGACCTGAAGGGTAAGCACGTCGCCTTCGCCAAGGGGTCGAGTGCGCACAACTTCATCATCGCCGCCCTGGAGAAGGCCGGCCTCAGCTACGGCGACATCGAACCGGTGACTTTGGCCCCGGCCGACGGCGCGGCGGCCTTCGCGCGCGGCGCCGTCGATGCCTGGACCGTCTGGGATCCATATTTCGCCATCGCCGAGACGGGGGAGGGCGTGCGCATCCTAGCGCAAGCCTCCGAGATCACGCCGACGAACAACTTCTTCCTGGCGAACCGTGGCACCGTCGATGCTCATCCTGAGCGTGTCGCGGGGACGATCGAGGCGCTCGGCGGCGTCGCCACCTGGTGCGAAGCAAACCGCGGTCAGGTCGCCCAGAGCCTGTCGCGGATCACCGGCGTGCCGCTGCCGGCGACGGAGCGCACCGTCGGACGCATCAAGTACGTGATTGCGCCGATGAGCCCTGAGGTCACGGCCGAGCAGCAGCGCATCGCCGACCGCTTCCACGCCCTCAAGATCATCCCGCGGTCGGTCCGCGTCGCCGACATCGTCTGGACGCCGCCCGGCGTCGCGCGCAGCAACGGGTAGCCGCATGGCCGATTCCGCTCTTATCGCCTTCACACGGATCGCCGCGACACGGCCGGAGCGCCGTCCGGCGCAACGCCCCTCCGCTTGGCTCGACCCGAGCCGACTGGTGCCCTGGCTCGTGCCGGCCGCGATCATCCTAGGCTGGCAGGGTGCCGCCTCATTCGGGCTGGTCTCGACCCGGTTCATGCCGGCCCCCCTCGACGTTGCCCGGGCAGGCTGGCAGGCGGCGCAGACCGGCGAGCTCTGGGTCAACCTCTGGGTCAGCTTCCTGCGCGCCCTGGCCGGCTTCCTGATGGGCGGCGGCATCGGGCTCGCCTTCGGCCTCGCCAACGGCCTCTCGAAGCTCTCCGAAAAACTCACCGACACGACGCTGCAGATGGTGCGCAACGTGCCCCATCTGTCGCTGATCCCACTGGTGATACTGTGGTTCGGCATCGACGAGGGCGCCAAGCTCTTCCTCGTGGCGCTCGGCGTCTTTTTCCCGATCTACGCCAACACCCTGCACGGCATCCGCTCGGTGGATCCTCAGCTCATCGAGATGGGCCGGGTCTACGGCATGACCCGCCGCGAACTTTTTTGGCGCGTGGTGCTGCCAGGGGCTCTGCCGTCGATCTTCGTCGGCCTGCGCTATGGGCTCGGCATCATGTGGCTGACGCTCATCGTCGCCGAGACGATCGCTGCCAATTCCGGCCTCGGCTACATGGCCATGCAGGCGCGCGAGTTCATGCTCGTCGACGTCGTGGTGCTGGCGATCCTAATCTACGCGCTGCTCGGCAAGGTCGCCGACAGCCTGACCCGGCTCCTGGAGCGGCACTGCCTCTCCTGGAACCCGGCCTACCGCAACGCCTGAGCCGCACCCATGACCGCTACTGCCGCTCCCCTCTACAAGGACGTCGCCGCCACGGCGCGCGCACCTGTGCGCCCCGCCGCCGGCCGCGCGCTCTCGGTGACCTTACGGCGCCTCACCAAGGCGTTCGACGCAGGAGGGCCTGTCATCCGCGGGCTAGACCTGCACATCCCGGCCGGCCAGTTCGTAGCGATCGTCGGTCGCTCCGGCTGTGGCAAGAGCACCCTGCTGCGCCTGATCCTCGGCCTCGAACAGCCGACCTCTGGCCACCTCGCCGTCGATGGCAGAGAGGGCAGGGCCAATGGGCAAACCCGAAAAATCATGTTCCAGGAGCCGCGTCTGCTGCCCTGGGCGCGTGTCGTCGACAACGTCGCGGTCGGGCTCGGCCGCGAGGGCAGCCGGGCGGAGCGTCGCGCGCTCGCTCGCGCCACCCTCGACGAGGTCGGTCTCTCGGCCAAGGCCGGCGATTGGCCAGCGACGCTGTCGGGCGGCCAGCGCCAGCGTGTCGCGCTCGCGCGTGCGCTCGTCAGCCGGCCGGCCCTGCTCGCCCTCGACGAGCCGCTCGGGGCGCTCGACGCGCTCACCCGCATCGACATGCAGGCGATGATCGAGCGGATCTGGGCCGAGCAGGGCTTCACCGCGATCCTCGTAACCCACGACGTCGGCGAGGCCGTGGCCCTCGCCGACCGGATCCTCGTGATCGAGGACGGAGCGATCGCGCTCGACGTGGACGTGGATACACCCCGTCCGCGCCGCCGTGGCGACCCCGATCTCGCGGCCCTTGAAGGCCGCATCCTCGACCAGCTTCTCGCGCGCTCCTGAAGCCGCGCCACCGCATTCGGAGACACCAATGACCGCATCCACCGACGGCAAGACCGACGTCCTCTGGTTCCTGCCGACCCACGGCGACGGCCGCTATCTCGGCGCCTCGGAAGGCGCCCGCGACGTCTCCCTCGACTACCTGCGCCAGATCGCGCAGGCCTCGGACGATCTCGGCTATTACGGTGTGTTGCTGCCCACCGGCCGCTCCTGCGAGGATTCCTGGGTCGTCGCCTCGGCGCTCGCCCCCCTGACCAAGCGCCTACGCTTTCTCGTGGCCGTGCGCCCGGGCCTGCAGGAGCCCTCCGTCGCCGCGCGCATGGCCGCGACGCTGGACCGAATCTCGGGCGGGCGCCTCCTGATCAACGTCGTCACCGGCGGCGACCCCGTCGAGCTGAAAGGCGACGGCGTCTTCCTCGCTCATGACGAGCGCTACGAGGTCACGGACGAGTTCCTCACCATCTGGCGCGGCTTGATGGCCGGCGAGACCGTGAATTTCGAGGGCAAGCACCTCAAGACCGAGAACGGCCGCGTCATCTTCCGCCCGGTTCAGGACCCGTATCCGCCGCTCTATTTCGGCGGTTCCTCGCCCGCGGGCATCGAGGTCGCGGCCGATCATTGCGAGGTCTACCTCACCTGGGGTGAGCCCCAGGCCGGCGTCGCGGAGAAGATTGCCCGCGCACGAGAGGCGGCAGAGAAACGTGGAAAGACATTCTCCTACGGCATCCGGCTGCACGTCATCGTGCGCGAAACCGAGGGCGAGGCCTGGGAGGCTGCCGACCGGCTGATCTCGCGGCTCGACGACGCCACCATCGCCCAGGCGCAGGAGACCCTGAAGCGCCAGGATTCCGTCGGCCAGAACCGGATGATGGCGCTCCATGGCGGCGACCGGAACAAGCTCGTCGTCTCGCCGAACCTCTGGGCCGGCGTCGGCCTCGTCAGGGGAGGGGCCGGGACGGCGCTCGTCGGCTCAGCCGATCAGGTCGCTGACCGGATGAAGGAATACATCGATCTCGGGATCGATCGGTTCATCCTGTCCGGCTACCCGCATCTTGAGGAAGCCTACCGCTTCGCCGAGCTAGTCTTCCCGAAGCTGCCGCTGCGCGCGACCACCGGCGCCCCGCGCTCAGGCGCTCCGAACAACGGCCCGTTCGGCGAGGTCATCGCCAACGACATCGTGCCGACCCGGCGCATCGCTGCGCACTGAGAGGGGCCACTCGTCCCGTCACCTCACCTCATCCTGAGGTGCCGAAGCGAAGCGGGGGCCTCAAAGGAGTCCTCCAGAATGCACCGCGCTCCCCACAGACCTCTCTCGAGGCTGCTGCGCAGCACCTCAGGATGAGGTTTGGGCGGGGGCCGGTGCCTCGATCCAGGAAGGGAAGCCGCCGATGCCTGCCGTCACTGCTCAGCGTTCACTGTCCTCGGCGGTTCTCCTGCAAGGCTGCGCGCTGCTCGCCGCCCTCGCCTTCATGCTCGCATCGACCTTTGCCGTGCATGCCGACGAGAAGACGATCCGCATCGGCTACCAGAAATACGGCACGCTCGTTCTGTTGAAGGGCAGGGCCAGCCTGGAGCCGAAGCTCAAGGCGCTCGGCTACGATGTGGTCTGGTCGGAATTCCCGTCCGGCCCGCCGCTGCTCGAAGCGCTCAACGCCGGCGCGATCGATTTCGGCACGGCCGGCGAGACGCCGCCGATCTTCGCCCAGGCCGCGGGCGACGCTCTCACCTACGTGGCGCACGAGCCACCCGCACCGCGCGGTGAGGCCATCCTTGTGCCGAAGGCGAGCACGCTGCAGACCGTCGCCGATCTGCGCGGCAAGAAGGTCGCGCTGAACAAGGGCTCGAACGTGCACTACCTGCTCGTGCGCGCCCTCGAGAGGGCCGGGCTCTCGCTCGCCGACATCACGCCTGTCTATCTTGCCCCCGCCGATGCGCGCGCCGCCTTCGAGCGCGGCGCCGTCGACGCCTGGGTGATCTGGGATCCCTACCTCGCTGCCGCCGAGGTCTCGACCAGCGCCCGCACCCTCGCGGACGGCAGCGGCCTCGTGCCGAACCACCAGTTCTACTTCGCGACGCGGAGTTTCGCGGCGAAGAGCGGCTCGGTCCTCGACACGGTGATCGCGGCGATCGGCGAGGTGGACAGCTGGGCCAAGGACAACACCGACGCGGTCGCCCGCGAACTCGCCCCGTCCGTCGGCATCCCGGCGCCAGTCCTCGCTGTCGCGCTGAAGCGGCAGGGCTATGGCGTGCGGCCGCTGGATGAGCCGGTGATCGCCGAGCAGCAGCGCATCGCCGACACCTTCCACGGCCTCGGCCTGATCCCCAAGGCCCTCACTGTCACCGACGCCGTGCGCAAGCCCGGCACCTGATCCGAGACCCACATGAACCGCCGTCGCATCCTCCATCTTGCCAGCTTCGCGCTCGCCCTTCTCGCCACTCCGCTTCCGGCGCATGCGGAGGAGGGCGGCGTGCTGCGCATCGGCTATCAACGCTCCTCGACCCTGATCTCGCTGCTGCGGCAGGACCAGACGCTGGAGAAGGCGCTGGCGCCCTCGAAGATCACCGTCAGTTGGCACGAATTCACCAGTGGCCTGCCGATCATGGAGGCGCTGAATGTCGGCCAGATCGACGTTTCCGCGGATGTCGCCGACACCGTGCCCATCTTCGCGCAGGCTGCGGGCGCGAAAATCACCTACGTCGCCCAGGAGGCCGCCTCGCCGAGCGCGCAGGCCATCCTCGTGTCGGGCGACTCTCCAGTGAAGAGCATCGCCGATCTCAAAGGCCGCAAGGTTGCCGTCACCAAGGGCGCCGGCAGCCACTACCTGCTGCTCGCTGTGCTCGCTGGCGAGGGGCTCTCCTTCAAGAGCATCACCCCGGCCTATCTGACCCCGGCCGACGGCCGCAGCGCCTTGGCCGGCGGGAGCGTCGATGCCTGGGTCGCCTGGGACCCGTTCCTCTCGGCGGCACAGGCTCAATCCGGCGCCCGCGTGCTGAAGGATGGCACCGGCCTCTCGCTTTACAAGCGCTATTATCTGGCCGGCGACGACTACGCGAAGCGCCATCCCGATGTGCTCGCCGTGCTCTTCGCCAAGCTGCGCGAGACCGGCGACTGGGTGAAAGCGCATCCGGACGAGGCCGCGACACGCCTCTCCGCACTCTGGAAGATCGAGGCGCCCATCGTGCGTCAGGCCAACGACCGCCGCAGCTACAAGGTCGAGCCGGTCACGCGCGATGGCCTGTCCGAGCAGCAGAAGATTGCGGATGCCTTCCGCGCCGAGGCCCTGCTGCCGCGCCCGGTCGACGCCTCCCTCCTCGCCGTCTGGGAGCCGCCGACCCGCTAGCGAGAACGGACTGTCGCGCTCCCGCATCAGGGCGCGACAGTCCTCTCGACGAACCTTCCGCAATCCCGCAATCAACGGCTTGCCAAGCTGCGCGGAACGACTTAGACACCCCCACGATCGATTGAGGCACCCATTGCCCCCGATCACCGCGCGCCCGTAGCTCAGCTGGATAGAGCACCAGACTACGAATCTGGGGGTCAGAGGTTCGAATCCTTTCGGGCGCGCCATTTTCTGCATAGAAATCAGTTGCTTAGACGAACCGCCCTTCCGGCGCAGACGACGCGGCCCGGAGTAGGCCCGACGCGCTCGAACGCCTCGGACCGCGGGCTTCGCTTCGGTGATTAGGGCCCGGGGTGCAACTCCTGTCGAACCCGCCCCACAGTAGCGGTTAAGCCGTCCGCGGTGGCGGCTTCACACTTCCAAATGAACAGGATCCGCCACCCGAGGCCGCGCAGCTCGGCATCCTTAGCCGCATCGCGAAGCACGTTCCGCTCCAGCTTTGCCTTCCAGTAATCCAAGTTTGATCCGGGGATCCGGGCGCCACCGCACGCCTCGTGCTGGTGCCAGAAGCAACCGCGGACCTGTATCGCCAGCTTTTGGCGGGGGAACACCATGTCGGGTCGCCCAGGCAGGTCCGTCCAGCATCGACCAGGTTGGAGTCGGGCGACCGGCCAATCCGAGGTTCACCGCCTTCAACCAGAGCACGACTCCGGAACTGAAGGGCAAGCTTGTCCACATCTCGCCGTCGGTGACCAAAGGGGCCAAAGACGACGCATACTACGTAGGATACGTTGAGCTCGACCCTGGAGAACTCGACAGACTTGGGGAAGGCAAGCGACTGATTCCAGGCATCACCGTCAAGGTTCATGTCGCCACGATGAGCGCTTGGCCCTGTCTTACCTAGTCAAACCGGTTCCGGGCCGATTCACCCGGACTTTCCGCGAGCGATAGGACACGCCGACGCACGTGAACGGCGATTTCCTGTCGTTCCAATATTCAACACAAAAATGTTGAAGACTTGATTGTTTACTATCCGATCACGTAGATTTTACCAGACACCAGTGCTATCGCTTCGAAAAGCTGAGTGCAAGGGGGCTTCGTGCTATGGCGAATCAAGCGATCGTTGATGGTGACTTTGGCGATGCGCCGATCACAATCGACCGCGAAGGTTTTCTCGGCCTGGTCGTTAAGGCGCTAAGTACGACCCTTGAAGATACCGTCGGGACGCGCGAGGCGAGCGGCTTCATCAACTTGGTCGGTCTAGCGGTCTCCGAGGAGATCCAAGCACAGTATCTTCGGGCGGCGGGCGCTCCTCAACTGAACCGCGAAGTCCTTGTGGGCGCTCTTGTTGATCTGAAGAGGCGGCTGGGAGGAGATTTTTTCGTTATCGAGGATTCCGACGACCGCATCGTCCTTGGCAACCGCCACTGTCCTTTCGGAGACTTGGCGAAGGCGTGTCCCTCGCTCTGCATGATGACCTCGCACGTTTTCGGCCACATGGTTGCGGAGAGCCAGGGCTATGGACGGGTTACCCTCGCAGACACCATCGCCCGCGGCGCCGAAGGCTGCCGGATCGTCATCGACCTCGATGCCGACGCTCCCGATGAGGGAGGGCAGGCCTACTACGGAAGAAGCGACGCCTAGATCCGACTTCCACGAGCTCTTCGAGTTCGTGCCCGGCCCTATGCTGATTGTCCGCCGCGAGGGTTCGCTCCAGGCCCTTAATTCGGCCGCCCGCGGCTCGCTTCCTGGGCTCCGGATCGGCGAGGTTCCGGTCGTGCATGGCCCGAGACGGGATGCCTTCCTCCGGTATCTCGATTGCTGCACTACGACGAGCGCTGTCGTGCCGGGCGTCGTGTTCCTACAGGGCCAGGACGGAGTCCCGGAGCGCCACACCTGCCTCGGTGCGCGCGCACGGCTCCGGGAATTCGGCAAAGGTGTGTCGGTTCTCCTCCACCTCGACGAGGCGGCGTTCGACCGGCGTTTCAAAATCTTGTCCGCCAAGCTTCACGACGCCCGCCGCATCATGCAGGAGCGCAGGCGTCGCGCGCGGCAAATGCAGGCCCTCCTGGAGGAGCGGGGACGCTTGCTCGGCCGCTTGGAAGAGGATGCGGCGGCGCGCAAGGCAGCCGAACAGGAACGCGACAAGGTGCTGAACCGGCTGTACCGCGCGGGACAGGACGAGCGGCGCCGGCTCGCGCGCGATCTCCACGACCATGCGGGACAACACCTCGTTGCTCTGAACTTCGGCTTGCGCCGCCTCACTTCGCATCTAACGGATCCGAAAAGTGCATACGAGATCGATAAACTCCTGAAGCAGGCCCAGGACATTGGCAGTGCTCTGAGGCGGGTCTCCCTGGAATTGCGGCCCCCAGCCCTCGACGAGTTCGGGGTCGTCACGGCGCTGCGCCACCTCGTAAACGAGTGGGGTCGAGCCACCGGCATTGCGGTTGAGTTGCAGCTGGTTGGACCGGAATCGACGTTATCGACCGAACTCGCCATCACGCTCTATCGCCTGACTCAAGAGGCCCTCACGAACGTGGCGAAACACGCCGGCGAGCCGAGCCACGTCTCGGTGGTGGTCCTGTTCAGTCCGACCCATCTCACGCTCACGGTCGATGACAATGGCGTCGGCTTCGAGGCGGACGATGCCTCGACCCTTGCCCTCGTGGCCCAAGGCAAGCTCGGGCTGGTCGGGATGCGCGAACGCATGTCGCTGGTCGGAGGCAGCCTGGAGCTCGAATCCTCCCCCGGACGCGGCACCACAGTCTTAGCGCGAATCTGCTTGGTGAAGGATTTTTGCAGCGATGCTTGAGCGTGCCTTAATCCGGACCGTCCTCGCCGACGACCACCCAGTGTTTCGTCACGGCGTGGCCGACCTTCTCACTCAGACGGGCGAAGTCGACATCGTCGCCTCCGTGGACAACGGAACGGCGGCGGTCCAGGCCGTCACAGAACTCGCACCCGACGTCGCGATCCTCGATCTAGCCATGCCGGAGTTGAATGGGGTCGCGGTAATCCGGAAGCTCGCCGAGCGGCAAAGCCAAGTGCGCACGATCATCCTGAGCGTCTACGAGAGTCGGATCTACATCGATCAGGCGTTGGACGCTGGAGCGGGTGGCTACGTCCTGAAGCGCTCAGCCTTCCCCAACATCGCGCAAGCTGTCCGTGCAGTTTGTGCGGGCGGAACATATATCGACCCCTTCTTGCCGGCCCGTTCCACGGGTCCTCGTCGCCTTCCGGCGACTTTCATCCACGACGAAGAAAGAGCTTCCCTGACCGAACGAGAGAGGGAAATCCTTCGCTTCGTAGCGTTCGGTTTCACCAGCAAGGAGGTAGCGGATCGCCTCGGAGCCACTGCTAAAGCGGTCGAAACGCAAAAGGCCAGGGCATGCTGTAGGTTGGGGATCACCAGCCGAGCTCAAATTGTCCAGTTCGCGATCCTACAAGGGTGGTTGCAAGGCGATATCCCGGTTCGGTGAGCCCCCCGAACGATGACCTCTCGAAATTCTCGCGGAGCTGAAGCTGGTAGTGCGGCAGCTGATTTATGGCTGATCACGTGCGAGATAACCCGGACAATGGGTGCAGTCCGCTCGCCGGGCCTTGCCTCCAGGCTGAAGCCTATCGCTATCTGCGGGCTCGACTGCCGGAACAGAGTGCGCCACCCAGCACCCCGAGGTCACCTAGCGTCAGGTTATCGGCGGCAGTTGTCAGGTCTGTGTCTGCTTGGTCATTGATTGCCAGTCAGCGACGTCCGCCCTGGATTATGTCGTCCACTGGCTAGAACAACTGAGTTGGCCGCGAGGCAGCCAATTCGCCGGAAAAGCAACGTCTGCTTTCGGGCGCCGCGTTGAAATCCGTGAATGACGTGATTGGGTCGGTAGCCGACTGGCGACACAGGGTAGATTTCACCTGGTCAGCTTTAAGGCCTGAAACGAGACGAGCGGTCGTTGAATGATTGAACCACATTGACCGAATACAGACCATCCGCTTTCGGACTAAAACGGGCGACAGCGGATACCTGCTGGGACGCGACGCTTCAGTGCGCTCAATGGCTGGGCGCACCGCGCAAGACAAGATGGCGGTCCGAGCCGGGCAGGCTGAAGGCTAGTGTGCACGCGCCGCCGAATGCGCCACCCGCGAATTGAATAAAGCACTAAAAATTCTTAGAGAATTGTGCTGCGCAATGCTGTTCTCTCGGCTCCGTGCACTACCAATTGCTCCCAGAGATCATTCCTACATAGTTGGGGAGACGTGGGCCGGAGTATCACCTGTTGTCTGCCAACCAAACGCTATCGGGCGTAGCGCGCGGGTTTGATACAATTCCACAGGAGCGGAGAAACCCTTGAGTTCGACCGGATCCAACGCGGCAAAAGTGAACGCCCCTGGAACGGCATTCTCGATGACGGCTCTTGTTACCTCGCAGACTAGGACCTCATTCGTTCGTGCTTTCGCGCAGATGCGTGCAGCCATGTTAACTGTGCGGCCGAACACGTCGCCATCGCGCGGAACGATCACGCCAGTCGCCAGCCCGATGCGTGCGGGAGGAAGGGTCGAAGCACCGGCAGCAAGATGGATTGCAGCCTCAGCAGCGGAAGGAGCATCACCGAAAAGCAGCATGACGCCATCGCCGAGAGCTTTAATCAGGCGCCCACCCTTTGCGACGGCCACCTCATGAGCCAATGCCTCGAACTCAGCTGCTCGTTCGGCTGCGGGCGCATCTCCGATCTCCTGTGTCAGGACCGTGAAGCCAGCAAGATCGGCAAAGACGACGGTTGAGGGATGCGGTCCCTGGACCATCGTCCGATCGGCCTCAATCAGGATCTCCTGAAGCCGCATGACGACGTTGTCGAAGACGGCCTCTTCAAGGAGCCTCCGCTGCAGGAGAAACAAGGTCCGGAAGCCGAGGCGCTGGAGCTTGAGCCGGAGTTCCGCCGTACGCGCGAGCATTTCGCTGCGCGCCATGCCGCCGGCCAGCAATCGCTCCTCTACCTCGCCTCGGAAGAGATCGCGCATGGTCTCAACGGTCCGGCGCATGGATTGTCCGAAGATCCGCAGAACTCGGGCGAGACTCTCGTCGCCGAGCCCGAGAGCGCTGGCTTCGGACACGATCTCCACAAGTTCGACATCGTCGTCGCGCATGGGTCTGCCGCTCTGAAGTTCCGGCAGTCCCATGGCATTCCGAAGACGCCGGATCCGCTCGAATGATACGGCAAAGTCCGGCAAAACCTGCTCCGGCAGGTGGCGGGTCAATGCTACTGGCTCGACCATCAGATGTTTTGTAAAGTCCAAGGATAGTAATTCGCCCTGCAGCGCCTCGGCGAGAAGCTCTGGATCAGTTCCTGCTTCGACCAATGCTAAGATTAGTCGCAATCGGTTTACAATCGACGGCCCGCTTAGCTCGCGCTGTTCGGGAAGGAGGCCCAGTTCTCGAAACTTTCTCAATCTCTCTACAGAGCATCCAACGAGCGCGGCGAGATCGGCTAACGACAGTTCAAGCGTTCGATCCATATCCCGGCCTCAAATCAGATCGTGTCTTGCGCAATAATTATGGCAGACGTGTTCGGAAAATGACCGTTTAGGATCACACGGACGCTGGCGGCAGCGAACTCGTGGTGATCAACAAGCGCTGAAAGCCGCTTGAGATCGACCGTGCGGTGTGGAGAGTGCAGGATGGATCGCCGCGGTCGGCCCCAAGCCGGTTCGGCACCTCTCGATCCGCTTCGCCTGTGAGAATTTTGTCCGCCGAAAACAGCCCACTTCTGAGATGCCGCTGGGTACAGCTCAACCGCAACTACGGATCGATGGCCGACTGGCCGAACAGGGTTAGCCTTGAAGCCGTCTGCTTGCGAGTAAGGAATCTGGGAAGCCGACGTTAAGCAAACGTGGGAACTGGCCGGTAGGCGCCTGTCCGCTTCTCCGGCAGACTTGCTGGTCGAAACAATGCACTTCCGAGCTTTCGGTCGACGGTCCATCCAAGCCGTCACGGCGGTCCAGCTTACCGTTTTTCTAGGACTGCCGCGACTAGGCCGAGGATCTCCTGCCAGGCCGGGGCGGACGGCGTGACCAAGTCGAAGTGCCCCGCATCCGGCACATTGACGAGCCGTGGCACGACGCCGGGCTTGCCGCGTAGGGCACGGACGTAGTCGTGCCCTACCCATGGCGGTACGAGCCGATCTAGAACGCCGCTAACCATGATGACTGATCCAACCGACGGCGCGAGGGTCGCTGGTGATACCTCCGCGAGCCTATCGTTCGGGGCCAGTTGCTCGACGATGCCGGGGCCGCACAATACGGGGACGAATCGAACGAACGTCGCGAGGTCGCCCACCCCGCCCAGGCTAATCACGGCGCGGGGTTCGAACCGTAGTCTTCCCTGCAACGGGTTTTCCAACGGGAGCGAGCCGCGAGAGACCGCCCACAGGGCGAGATGCCCACCGGCGGAATGGCCAACGAGCACGACGCGAGAGAGGTCAAGGCGGTGGGCTGGCGCCTCCGCGGATAGCCGATCCAGCGCGGTCCTCACGTCCTGGTAGGTGCCAGGATAGCCGCCGCCAGCCTCGTTCGCGCGGCGATAGCCAATGCTCCACACGGCAATGCCGTGCCGCGTCAATTCCGGGCCGAGGTGGCGAAGCTGCTCGCGCCCAGCGGTCGCGGTGCTCCAACAGCCACCGTGGATCAGGACCGCGACCGGGTGCGGACCGGGACCGTCGGGCAGAAAGACGTCGATCTTCTGGGAGGGCGCTTCGCCGTAAGTGATCTGAATGGAGGGCGCCGGCCTCGGCAGGTCACGGAAGGCCGAGAGCTCCACCGGGTCGGCCAAGGCCGACTCTATTGCAAGTGCCGTTGCCAGCACGAGGGCCGCGCATCGCTTCATGCCAGCCTCCTGCTAGCTGTCCTCGACCGGCACGGGAAGTAGACTTGCCTTAGTATAGCAGGTTCTTACTGAATCCGCTCCAGCGGACTCTTGGGACCACTCGCTTTCCCGAAGTCGTAACCCTGTTAGGTTCTGCTACCTCGTTTTCCCCCGGGTCGAACGCCACCCGCCTTGACAAAATGGCTGGCTGGCGTGCCCCGACCTCGAGAAGTCTGGCCCGGAACTTAATCAAGTCGCACTGAAGGTGCCGATTGGCTGACGAGCACCGTCCGCGGGCTGCAGCTCGATCTATCGGGTATCGCTAAAGGCTACGTCGTAGACCGGCTCTCGGCTCTGCTGGCAGCGTCGGGCCGGCCGGACCACCTCGTGGAGATCGGCGGTGAGCTGCGCGGATCGGGACTGAAGCCCGATGGACAGCCTTGGTGGATTAGCTTGGAAACGCCGGGAGAGGGAGCGGCAGAAGTCGTCACGGCTCTTCATGGACTGTCTGCGGCAACGTCAGGCGAGTACCACCGCAACTTCGTGCATGCAGGTCGTCGATTTGGGCACACGCTCGGTGGAAGCAACTCCCCACCTATCAGCAATGGACTCGCCGCAGTCACGGTCCTGCGCCCTTCTGCATGCAGGCGGATGCGTACGCCGCGGCTCTCCTCGCATTAGGACCACAAAGCGGACCCGCCTTTGCAGCCAAGATGGATTTGGCCGCGCGGTTCTTACCCGCGCAGGAACACGGTGGCGGTGAGATCATGACAGCAGCCATGATCCGCATGCTCACCTGATGCCTCGTACGATTGAAACAGTTCAGACAGGGGCGATGTGAGGCTCAGATTTTACTTTGGGTGCAGTGGTGGCGGCTGGTCCGCGCTGTTTGGCAATCCTTAACCGATCAATCGAGATGGTATGCTCGCCATGCATGCCCGCTGCAGCGCAACATCAGTTGTTGCGATGCGCCATCGATCACATTTTCACTGGTGTCTCACCCAGCGGCTTTGCCGCGTCAGCCGAACCTCTGCGCCATGAACGTTGCTGCTGCTCTCCAGGCCGCCTCTATCCCAACCGCTCGCAAGACAGGTGGTGGTCTTTTCTCGCGGATCATCGCTGCGTGGCTCGCTCACAACCAGCGGATCCTCGACTGCCAGGCCTACCGCGACTGAGACGCTGACCGACCGCGTCGATCGGCGCTCCGTGTGCGTCTGTGAAGCGGATCGAATGATCGGTCTGTCCGCTTAGGCGGACAGGCTTGCGCGCGGGTCGACCCGTGCGATGCGCGACAGCAGGTAATCGACTTCGCCCTTTGCCTGAGCGGTCAGCCCCATCAAAGGCTTGCGCTGCGCGTCGGAGGTGAAGATGCCGCGACGCTTGAACACGTATTTGCGCACCGCCAGCCCGAGCGGCCCCTGCTGCTGCTCGTAGCGCAGATATGGAAGATGCGCGTCGAACAAGTCGTGCGCCTCGTCGCGACGGCCGGCTGCGTTCAGCTTGACCACATCCACCAGCATTTCCGGGAACGCGTAGCCGGTGTTGGCGCCGTCAGCGCCGCGCTCGACCTCGAAATCGAGGAAGAGACCGCCATTGCCGACGAGGATCGCGATGTGGCGCATCGAGCCGTCGCGCTCGAATCCGCGCAGGGCCGTGATCTTCTCGAGCCCCGGCCAGTCCTCGTGCTTGAGCATTACGCAGGACTCGTTCTCCAAGACGATCCGGCGGATCACGGCTGGCGTCATCTGCACGGAGAAGGTCAGCGGGTAGTCCTGGAGAATGAACGGCACATCCGGCCCGATCGCTTCCACCGCATTGCGGTAGTAGCCGACGATCTGGTCGTCGGTGCGCAGGGTGTTCGGCGGGGCGATCATCACGCCAGCGGCCCCAAGATCCATTACCTCGCGGGCAAGCGAGCGCATCGCGGCGAAACCGGGGGCCGAGACGCCAACCACGACCGGAAGCCGGGTGCGGCCGATGACGCGCTGCGCAATGGCGACGCCCTCGGCATGGTCGAGCTTCGGCGCCTCGCCGAGCTGCCCGAGGATGGTAATGCCGTCCACCTCGGCGCCGACGAAGAAGTCGGTCATACGGTCAAGGGAGGCGTCGTCGATCCGGCCGTCGTCGAGGAAGGGCGTCGGCGCAATCGGCACGACGCCGCGGATGTCGCTGGTCAGGGCTGGCATGGATGATGTCCTTGCGTGTTGGCTTCAGATGCTGGGAATCAGGCCACCATCGACGCGGATCACCGAGCCCGTGAGGTAGGAGGCACGCGCGCTCGCCAGAAAGGCGACGGTGCTGCCGTACTCCTCCGGATCGCCGTAGCGGCCAAGCGGGATCGAGCCGGTGCTCTCGGTCTGGACCTCCTCGACGCTGCGGCCCTCGCGCTTCGCCTTGGCCTCGTCGAGGGCGACGATGCGCTTGGTGGCGATGCGGCCGGGTAGGACGATGTTGGCGGTGATGCCGTCGCGGCCGACTTCGCGCGCCAGCGTCTTGGACCAGCCGACGAGAGACAGGCGCAGCGCGTTCGAGACGGCGAGGTTCGGGATCGGCGCCACCACGCCCGAGGAGGTGCTGGTGATGATCCGGCCCCACTTCTTCTCACGCATGCCGGGCAACACGCGGTCGGTCAGCGCGATCACCGAGAGCACCATCGCCTGGAAATGCTTGCTCCAGAGTTCGGTGGGCTGGCCGGAGGCCGGGGTGGGCGGCGGGCCGCCGGTGTTGTTCACGAGCACGTCCACGGTGCCGAAGCGCTTCTCGATGGCCGCGACATGGGTCTCGATCTGCGCGAGGTCGGCGAGGTCCCATTGCAGGATGAGGCCTTCGGCACCGGCGGCCTCGACGTCCTTCAGGGTCGCGTCGAGGGAGGCCTGATCGATGTCGCCGAGGGCGAGCCGCGCACCCTCCGCCGCCAGTGCGACGGCGATGGCACGGCCGAGGCCACCGCCTGCACCGAGTACCAGGGCGGTCTTGCCGCGTAATCCGAGATCCATCTCACATCCTCTTCTTCTGCAGGTCGTGCGTTGAGCGGCGGGAGCCCCGCCTCAGCCCTTCTCGCGCTCGTAGCGCGCGCGGGTCTCGTCGTTCGGCGGATAGAGGCCGGGCAGCGGCACGCCCTTCTCGACCTCGCGCATGATCCAGGCCTCGAGCCGCTCCTGCTCGACGGCGAGGTCGGCGACCTCCGCCGCGAGGGCGGCCGGGATCACCACGGCACCGTCGCCATCGGCCACGATGATGTCGTCCGGGAAGACCGCGACGCCGCCGCAGCCGATCGGCTCCTGCCAGCCGACGAAATGGAGCGAGGCGACGGAGGGCGGGGCGGCGATGCCGTCGCACCAGACCGGCAGCTTGCTGTCGACGATGCCCTGCGCGTCACGCACCACACCGTCGGTGACCAGCGCCGCGACGCCGCGCTTGTGCATGCGTGCGCAGAGGATGTCGCCGTAGACGCCGGCCTCGCGGATGCCGCGGGCATCGATCACGGCGACGCAGCCCTCCGGCATCGCCTCGATGGCGGCGCGCGTGGAGCGCGGCGAGGACCAGGAGGCCGGTGTCGCGACGTCCTCGCGTCCGGGCACGAAGCGCATAGTGAAGGCGCGGCCGACGACGCGCGGCGTGCCGGGCGTCAGGGGCCGCGTTCCCGCCATCCAGACCCGGCGCAGGCCCTTTTTCAGCAGGATCGTCGTCAGCGAGGCGGTGGTGACGCCGCGCAGGCGCTGGATGAGATCGGCATCGTCCATGGAGGTCTCCTGATCGGGGCCGTCAGGCCTGGTCGGGGCGGCGCATGAAGGCGAAGTCGCAGCCCTCGTCCGCCTGAAGCACGGTGTCGTGATAGAGCCGGGCATAGCCGCGCGCGGCCCAGTCCGGTGTCGCAGGGGTGCCGGTGGGTGCCTGCTCGGAGCGGCGGCGTTCGAGCTCGGCCTCGTCGACGAGGAGGTCGATGCGGCGGCCCGGCGTGTCGAGGCGGATGCGGTCGCCTGTGCGCACCAGCCCGAGGGGGCCGCCATCGGCGGATTCGGGGGTGACGTGCAGGACGATGGTGCCGAAGGCCGTGCCGGACATGCGGGCATCGGAGATGCGCACCATGTCCTTGACGCCGTTGGCCAAAATCTTCTTCGGGATCGGCAGGTAGCCGGCCTCGGGCATGCCGGGGGCACCCTTCGGGCCGGCATTCTGCAGGACGAGGATGTCGTCCGGGCTCACGTCGAGATCCGGGTCGTCGACGCGCGCGGCCATGTCGGGGATCGAGGTGAACACCACCGCACGGCCCTCGTGCTGGAGCAGCGCCGGGCTCGCGGCGCTGTGCTTAATGACGGCGCCGCGCGGGGCGAGGTTGCCGCGCAGGATCGCCATGGCGCCCACCGGCTTGATCGGATCCTCGGCGGAGCGGATCACCGTCTGGCCTGGGACATCCTCCGCCTGTCCCACGATGTCCCGCAGCGTCCCACCCGCGACGGTGGGCTGGTCGAGATCGATCAGGTCGCCGAGGCGCTTCATCAACTGCGGCATGCCGCCGGCGTGATGGAAATGCTCCATGTAGTGCTGGCCCGACGGTTTCAGGTCGATCAGCACCGGCACCTCGCGGCCGAGCCTGTCGAAGGCGTCGAGGTCGATCCGGTGCGGCGTGCGGTTGGCGATGGCGGTCAGGTGGATCAGCCCGTTGGTCGAGCCGCCGATCGCCTGGAGCACGGTCAGCGCGTTGCGGAAGGCGCCAGGGGTGAGCAACTCGCTCGGGCGTGGGCCGCCGGAGACCGCCATCTCGGCGGCGCGCCGGCCGCTGGCCTCGGCGAGGCGGACCCGCTCGGCATGGGGCGCGGGGATGGTGCCGCTCATCGGCAGCGACAGGCCCATTGCCTCGGTGATGCAGGCCATGGTGCTCGCCGTGCCCATCACCATGCAGGTGCCGACGGAGGGGGCAAGCCGTCCGTTGACGGTCTCGATCTCGGCCTCGTCGATCTCGCCTGCGCGGTGCGAGCTCCAAAGCCGGCGGCAATCGGTACAGGCGCCGAGCACCTCGCCGCGATGATGGCCAACCACCATCGGGCCGGTCGGCACCACGATGGTCGGGCGGTCGGCGCTCGCCGCCGCCATGATCTGCGCCGGCAGGTTCTTGTCGCAGCCGCCGATGACGATGACCGCGTCCATTGGCTGGGCGCGGATCATCTCCTCCGTGTCCATCGCCATCAGATTGCGCAAGAACATCGAGGTCGGATGGGCGAAGCTCTCGTGGATCGAGATGGTCGGAAACACCATCGGTAGTCCACCAGCGAGCATGACGCCGCGCTTGGCCGCCTCGATCAGCGCCGGAACGTTGCCGTGGCACGGGTTGTAGTCGCTGGAGGTGTCGGTGATGCCGACGATCGGTCGGTCGAGGGCATCATCCGAATAGCCGGCGGCCTTGATGAAGGCCTTGCGCAGGAACAGCGAGAAGCTGGCATCCCCATAGCTCGTCAGCCCCTTGCGAAGTCCCGTACTCATGACTCGTCTCGTCTCAGGTGAAGGAAGGCGAGGGGGCTCGTGAACCCCTCGCGAGACTGGTCGGCACCGGCTCAGGCGCTCTGCTTGCCGAGCGCGACCCGCGGCTCGCGAGCCTCGGCAAAGCGCTGGTTGACCACCAGGATGGTCATGATGGCGCCCGTCAGCACGAGACCGCCGAGGAAGTAGAGGCCAGCCTCGAAGCTTCCGGTCTCCTGCCGAACCCAGCCCACGATCGAGGGCGCGACGAAGCCGCCGAGATTGCCGATGCAGTTGATCACCGCGATGCCGGCGGCTGCGGCGCTGCCGGTCAGGAACATCGACGGCAGGGCCCAGAACGGAGCCTTGGCGCCGTAGAGCCCGATCGCGGCCAGCGACATGAAGGCGACCGCCCAGAGCGATCCCGTCAGGAAGCCGGCGCCGACCATGCCGAGCGAAGTGAAGACCAGAGCCGTGGCGAGCGTCAGGCGACGATCGTTGTAACGGTCGGAGATGTAGCCGAAGACGAGGCCGCCGATCGTGCCGAACAGGTAGGGCACCGCTGTGAACAGGCCGGACTGCATGTCCGAGAGGCCGGTACTCTTGAGGATCTGCGGGAGGAAGAAGGCGAGGCCCAGATTGGCGCCCGTATTGGCGAAGTAGATGAAGGACAGGGCCGCCATGCGCGGATCGGTGAAAGCGGTCCTGAGGCTGCTGCCGTGCGTCGCGGCCACCGACCGCTTCTCCTCGTCAAGGATCGACTGCAGCTTGTTCCGATCGGCCGGCGCGAGCCATTGCGCGTCCTTCGGGCGGTCGGGGATCAGGTAAAGGAACATGATCCCGAACAGGCTCGTCGGCAGGCCCTCGAGGATGAAGAGCCACTGCCAGCCCTTGAGTCCCATCAATCCGTCGAGCTGCAGGATCGCGGTGGAGAGTGGCGCGCCGATCGCAAGCGAGGCGGGAATCGCGACGGAGAAGGCGCCGAACATCCGGGCGCGGTATTCCTTCGGGAACCAGTAGGTCATGTAGAGGATGACGCCGGGATAGAATCCGGCCTCTGCAGCGCCGAGCAGCAGGCGCATGGCGAGGAAGCTCTTCTCGCCCTGCACGAACACCATCGCGGCCGAGATCAGGCCCCAGCTGATCATGATGCGTGCGATCCAGCGCCGCGCGCCGACCTTTTCAAGGATGAGGTTGCTCGGGACTTCTGCGAAAAAGTAACCGATGAAGAACACGCCGGCCCCGAACCCGTAGACCGCGGGGCCAATGCCGAGATCGGCATTCATCTTCAGCGCAGCGAAACCGACGTTGATGCGGTCGATATAGGCCATGACGTAGCCGATGAAGAGCAACGGCATCAGCCTGACGAAGGCCTGTTTGAAGATGCGGTCTCGGTTCGCTTTCTCGCTGTCGGCGTCGCTCATGAGTTCCTCCGGGGCTCGTCTTTTGCTTTTTCCGGCGGGTGGCTGGCCTGCCGGTGTCGAAGCCGTTTTCGGCTTTTGTCTCGTCTCGTTCCGGCTTGCCGGTCGCGTCTCAGGCGGTACTGGGGCTGGCGGCCGGAAAGGCGGGATCGCGCTGCGGCGCTGCCTGAGAGACGCCACCGAAAGGCGCGATCGTTCCGACCACGAAGATGTAGTTGAGGGCGCCAAGGATGCAGACGGCGCCGGCCAGCATGAGCGGCCCGAGGAAGGAGCCGCCGGACAGCCACAGCATCAGCCCCGTGATGCTGGTGATGCCGACGCCCGCGAGGTTCGAGGCGAAGTTCTGGATGCCACCGATCGAGGCGACATGCGCCTTCGAGGGCGCCACGTCGGCCGGCACGCACCAGATCACCGCTGCCGTGAAGGCGAGCGCCGCATAGGTGATCGAGAACAGCACCAGCATCAGCGCGATGCTGTCGGTGAAGGCGGCGAATGCTATCACCGAGGAGGTCAGCATGCCGCCGGCCAGACAGATCTTTCGCGAGGCTGTGAGCGAGAAGCCGCGACGGAACAGATGGTCGGTCATCCAGCCGCCGAGCACGCTGCCGGGCAGGCTCATCAGGGCTGGGATCGCGCCGAGCGTGCCAAGCTGGCCCAGCGAAAAGCCCTTCGCGCTGACCAAATAGGTCGGAAACCACGTGATGAAGAAGTACTTCACGAAGTTCATGCAGAAGAAGCCGATCATCATCCCCCACATCGTCCGGTACTTGAACAGGGACGACCACGGCACGTGTTCGGCGGGGGCCTGATCAGTCTCGACGCCCTCGCGGAGTGCGGCGAGCTGCTGCGGGGTGATGCTCCGGTCGGTCTCCGGCTCGCGGTAGATCAGGAGCCACAAGACGACCCAAACGAGGCCGATGCCTCCGGTAACGTAGAACGAGGTCCGCCAGCCCCAATCGTGGATCAGCCACGCGACGAGCGGCAGGGCGATGGCCGTCCCAGCCTGCGGGCCTGCATCAAACAACCCACTGGCCAGACCGCGCTCTCGCTTCGGGAA
This sequence comes from Methylobacterium gnaphalii, assembly GCF_007992215.1. GTDB lineage: Bacteria > Pseudomonadota > Alphaproteobacteria > Rhizobiales > Beijerinckiaceae > Methylobacterium > Methylobacterium gnaphalii. The sequence goes on from NZ_BJZV01000009.1 coordinate 55,340, forward strand.
CCACCCGTAGACAACCTTGACGCAGGCCGGGTTCGAGCCGGCCTCGCCGATGCCGAGCATCAGCCGCGATCCGAACATCGCCGCGACCGAGTTGGTGAAACCGGTCACGACGGTGAAGACCGACCACCATGTGGCCGACAGCGCGAGGCCAATCCGAGCGCCGATCCGGTCGGTGAACCAGCCGGCGGGGAGTTGGCCGATGGCATAGGTCCAGAAGAACGCGCCGAGGACGAGCCCCATCTCGCCGTCATTGAAGCCGAGCTCCTTCTTGATGTGGGGCGCGGCGATGGCGAGGTTGATACGGTCGATGTAGCTGATCCCGAGGATCAGGAAGCAGAGGAAGATCATCACCCAGCGGATCGCCGGCAGTGCGCCCTTCTCTTTCGTGGTGTCAGTCATCAGCAAGCTTCGCGGGACTTGGCTTCGTTGAGCTGTGGGCCCCGCTGGCGGGGATGAGAGGGGTGCCGCCGTCAGGAGGCGGGTTCGAGGCCGCTCGCCCGGTAGGCCTCAGCCGCGCTCGGGGCGGTGAGGACGGAGAGGAAGCGGCGGGCTTCCTCGGGCGCCATGGCTTCGCGCAGGATGGCCGCGCAGAAGGTGGTCTCCTCCTGGGCGCCCTCCGGATAGGGGCCGACCACCTCGATGCCCGGAACCACCATCAGCTCGGAGATCTGCTGGACGGCGATGTCGGCCTCGCCCGAGACGAGTTTCGTCGCGGTGAAGCCGGCCGGAATGATCGTCGCCTTGGCGTTGACCGCCTCGGCGATACCGAGCCGCGGCAGGAGGCTGGCGAAGTAAATGCCGCTGGCGCCGGCGCGAGAGTAGGCGACCGAGCGCGCGCCCGTCAGGGTGTCCTTGAACGCCTCCAGCGTGTCGATGCGCGGATGCGGGGCGCCGGCTTTCACTGCTACGCCGTAGCGCGAGCGGCAGACGTCGACGCGGCTGCCCGGAAGAACCAGTCCCTCCGCCTCGAGCTTGTCCATGGCGCCGGACAGCACCAGCACCACGTCCGGTCGCGCGCCCTCGGCGAGCCTGCCCTCGATAACCGTGGTCGGCCCCCACAGAATGTCGAGCGTGCCGCCTTCTGCCTCGAAGCCTGGGATCAGGCTTGCATCGAAGGCGCCCTTGACCGCGAGGGCGCACATGGCGCGCACCGTCTTGCTCTGATCCATGCCGCGATTCATTCTCTGATGATGGATGGGCCGCTCAGTCACTGCGCCCGACCTTGCGGAGGATCTCCGGGCCGAGTTCGTCGAGGCGGTTGGCGCCGAGGAAAGCCATGTCGCGAAGGATCTCCTCCTTCAGGATGCCGATGGCATGCGACACGCAGGGCGCCCCGCCGAGGGCCGCCGCGAACATAAACGGGCGGCCGAGCAACACGAAGTCGGCGCCCAGCGCCAAGGCCTTGAGTACGTCGGTGCCCCGGCGGATACCGCTGTCGACGATCACCTTCATTGATCCCTTGGCGGCCGCGATCTCCGGCAGGACGTCGAGGGGGGCGACGGCGTAATCGAGTTGGCGGCCGCCATGGGTCGAGAGGATGACGCCATCCGCGCCGCAGGCGCGGGCGATCTCGACATCGGCCGGATTGAGCAGCCCCTTGACCAGCAGGTTGCCCTTCCAGCGCCGGCGGATCGCCTCGAGATTGGCCCAGCAGAGCTTGTCCCGCGCGATCGTGTTGCGGACCGCGTTCTGCGACATCATCGGCGGCCCGCGCTCGGCCTCCATGTTCTCGAAATGCGGCACGCCGTGCTTGATGAAGGTCTGCGCCACCACGCCGAGCGCCCAGCGCGGATGCGTTACGCTCTGCCAGAGCACTTTCGGCGTCACCTTGATCGGCATCGAGAAGCCGCTGCGGGTGTTGTGCTCGCGGTTGCCCAGGGTCGGCGTGTCGGCGGTGACGACGAAGGTCTCAAAGCCGGCCCGCGCCACACGATCGACGAGGCGATCGATGCGGTTCTGATCACCCGGAAGATAGGCCTGGTACCAAGCGGCCCGGTTCTGGGCGTGCACGTCCTCCAGCCTGATCAACGACGAGGCGCTCAAGACCATCGGGATGTTCTGCGCGCCGGCGGCCTCCGCAAGTACGAGGTCGCCGCGATAGGCGATGAAGGCCGAGCCGCCGAGCGGGCCGATGCCGAAGGGCGCGGCGTAGGTCTTGCCGAACAGCTCAGTCGTGCAACTCCGCGCCGAGGTGTCCACCATCGTCCGGGTCAGAAAGGCATAGTCGGCATAGGCGGCGCGGCTCCGGTGCATCGCCGTGCCGGTCTCGACGCCGCCCGACACGTACTGGAAGATCATCGGCGGGAGGCGCCGCTTGGCATGCCGTTCGAAATCGTCGAGCGCCAGCAGGTCGCGGAACGCGCGCGGCGTGGTGACGGGTGCGCGTTTCAGGCTCGTGACCAGCGGCTCGTGTGACGCAGTCGCCTGGGCGGTCTGCCCGTCAGCCTTCAGGGCAATTCCGGTATCCGGGTCGACGGCCGATGCCGGCGCGGCTGCCCCCGCAGCAGGCAGCGCATCGGGATCCAACTCCTGGCGCGCCAGCGCAGGCATGCTCGTCCTCCCGCCCATTCGGCCCCGCGACGTTTCTCCGGGCCTAAGTCACCTGCACCCGTGCCAAATGTCACTTTTTGAAACCGATTACAGGTGACGATGTCGGGGAATGGATGTCAATATATTTCTCCCTCCCGTCCCAAACCGATGGTTGGCTTGCCTGCTACGAGACGGACATGTGATCTGTGGCGCAGCCTGAACCGAGAAAGTCCGAGGGCGTGACGAAGCCGGCCATCATCCAGGAACCAGCGCGCTTTCCGGTGACGAAGGATGTCGCGGAACGCGCCGGAGTCTCCACGGCGACGGTGTCGAGGGTCCTAAACGGGACAGCCCGCGTCCGGGCAGACAAGCACGAGGCCGTGATGAAGGCGGCCGAAGAGTTGGGCTTCGTCGCCAACGGCGCCGCGCGCGCCTTGTCCAAGCGGCGCTTCATGGCGGTGGGGGCCGTCGTTCCGAACATCGAGAACGAGGCTTTCATCCGCCTCCTGTCGAGCTTCCAGGATCGCCTGAGGCAAGAGGGCTACACATTGATCGCGGCCAATTCCGGCTACGACATCGACAACGTACTGCGCGAGGCGACCTTTCTGATCGAGCGCGGAATCGATGGGCTGATGCTCGTCGGCGACATCCATCACCCGCTGTTGCATGCACGGATCGAACGCCAAAAGATTCCGATGGTTCAGGTATTTACCCTGTCAGCCGAGCGGGCCTGTATCGGCTTCGACAATGCCGCCTCGGCCGCGCGCGCGACCAGTTACCTGCTCGATCTCGGCCATACCCGGATCGGCGTGATCTCGGGCCTGCGCAAGGACAACGACCGTGGCGGCGCGCGCGTCGAGGGTATCCACCAGGCGCTCGCAGCGCGGGGGCTTCGCATGCTGCCCGAGCACGACGTCGAGATTTCCTATGGCATCGGCGGCGGCCGCGATGGCTTCCGCCAAATGCTCGCTTCCGGCGTGGAGCCGCCTACGGCGATCATCTGCGGAACCGATCAGATCGCCTTCGGAACGATGATCGAGGCGCGTTCGCGTGGGCTCGACATTCCCGGCGATCTCTCAGTCATCGGCCACAACGACTCGGATTTCGCAGCCTTTCTCAGCCCACCGCTGACGACGATCAACGTGCATTCTGCCGCCATCGGGCGCGCGGCCGGCGACCACCTCCTCGCCCGCATGTCCGGCCGAGCGACGATCCGGCTCACGGAAATCGATGCGGAGTTGATCGTCCGCGGCAGCACGGCTCCGCCGCGAAGCCACCTCCGAGCTTAGGTGCGGGCTGCATCCGGCGATATCTTGCACATGATTTGAAATCGCTTACAAGATCGGCGACCTTCACGGTGGACCGGTCATGGCACCTCGCATCGTCCTTCTCCACGCGACCCCCGTCGCCATGCAGCCGATCCAGACGGCGATGGCCGAGAACTGGCCAGACGCCGAGCCGATCAACCTTCTCGACGACGGCCTGTCGATCGACCGCGCGCGGGAAGGCAATGGTCCGATCTCGCCATCGATGATCGAGCGCTTCGTCGCCTTCGGCCGATACGGCTACAGCAACGGCGCCGATGGCATCCTCGTCACCTGCTCCGCCTTCGGCCCAGCGATCGAACTGCTGGCCGAAGTCTTGCCGATCCCGGTGGTCAAGCCGAACGAAGCCATGTTCGAGGCAGCGATCGCCCGAGGCGGCCAGGTCGGCATGCTCGCCACCTTCGGCCCCTCCGTCGCCCCCATGACGGACGAGTTCGACGCCTTCGTCGCCGGGTCCGAGAAGTCGGCGAGCCTTCGCACCGTCGTCGTGGGCGACGCGATCCGGCACCTGCGCCAAGGTGATGCCGAGACCCACAACCGTCTCGTCGCCGAGCAAGCGCCCGAACTCTCGGATTGCGATGCGATCATGCTCGCGCATTTCTCGACCTCGCGCGCGGCTCAAGCGGTGCGGCAGGCTGTCTCCGTGCCGGTGCTCACGGCCCCGCACGCGGCAGTGGACCGGATGCGCGCCCTGGTCGAAGGCAAGGCGGGCGGGCAGGGCTGACCATGCTGCTCGGCGTCATCGCGGACGATTTTACCGGTGCGAGCGACATCGCCGCGACGATCGCCAAAGGCGTTGCGGGCGAGGGCGGCTTGCGGACGGCGCAGTTCCTCGGCGTTCCCGCCGCGCCCGCCGCACCCGAGGTCGAAGCCGGCATCGTCTCCCTCAAGAGCCGTTCCATCCCCGCTGCCGAGGCGGTGGCCCAATCCCTTGCCGCGCTCGACTGGCTCAAGGCCCAGGGCGCTCGGCAGATCGTCTTCAAATACTGCTCGACCTTCGACTCGACGCCAGCCGGCAATATCGGACCGGTGGCCGAGGCACTCGCCGAACGCCTTGTAACCTCCGGCGTCGTGGTCTGCCCCGCCTTCCCGGGAGCGGGGCGCACAATCTACCAGGGGCACCTCTTCGTGAACGATCGCCTGCTCAGCGAATCGGGCATGGAGAACCATCCGCTTACGCCGATGACCGATCCCGACATCCGCCGCGTGCTCTCGGCCCAGGCGCGTAGGCCTGTCGGGCATGTCGCGCAGCCGACCGTCGCAACCGGCTCCGACGCGATTGCGAAGGCGCTCGCCGCAGCCGGCGAACGAGGCGAGACCCTGGTTGTGGTCGACGCGATCGGCAATGACGACCTCATGACGATTGGCGCCGCGCTGGCTGACGCCCCCCTCGTCACCGGAGGCTCGGGCATCGCACGCGGCCTGCCGCACAACTTCATCGCCCGTGGGCAAGCCTCTGGCAGCGGCGCGGAGGCACCTGCCGTCGACGGACCCGAGGCGATCCTGGCTGGAAGCTGCTCCGGCGCGACGCGCAGCCAGATTGCCCATCACCGCAAGCACCATCCGGTCGAGACCATCGCGGTGGATGCGGTGATGGAAGGCTGCTTCGAGCACGAAGCGGTGCTCCGCTTCGTATTCGACAATGCCGGCCGGGCGCCGCTGGTCTATTCCTCGGCCGAGCCGGCCGACATTGCTGCCGCGCAGGCCAAATATGGACGCGAGCGTCTGGCCGCAGCCCTGGACGCCGTGTTCGGAGAACTCGCATGCGGCTTGGTCGAACGCGGCCTGCGCCGACTCGTCGTCGCCGGCGGCGAAACCTCTGGCGCGGTGGTAGGCGCCCTCGGCCTCACGGCCCTCATGGTCGGACGCGAGATCGATCCCGGCGTCCCGGTTCTCGTGTCACAGAGCGCGCCGAGGCTCGGCCTTGCCCTCAAGTCCGGCAATTTCGGTGCCGTCGATTTTTTCGATAAGGCACTCGCCCAGATCGCAGGCAGGGTATGACGGAAGCGGCCCTACGCAACGACATCGCCCGGCTATGCAAGTCGCTGTTCGACCGCGGTTTTTCCGTCGGCTCGGCCGGCAATGTCAGCGTGCGTCTCGACGACGGCTACCTCATCACGCCGACGAATTCCTGTCTTGGCTTCCTCGACCCCGCCCGGATCAGCAGGCTCGACCGGAAAGGGCATCACGTCGGCGGCGACAAGCCCTCCAAGGAGGTGTTTCTGCACCGCGCCTTCTACGACACGAGGGCGGAGGCTCGCGCGGTCGTGCACCTGCACTCGACCTACGCCACCGCCCTGTCGTGCCTCGCCGATACCGATCCCGACGACTGCATCCCCCCGCTAACGCCCTACGTCGTGATGCGGGTCGGGCAGGTACCCCTCGTGCCGTATTTTCGTCCGGGCGATGCCAGGGGCGGGGAGTTGATCCGGGCCCTGGGCGGACGCCATGCGGCGGTGCTGCTCGCCAATCATGGTCCGGTCGTCAGTGGCCGGGATCTGACGAGCACAGTCTATGCCGCCGAGGAACTGGAAGAGACCGCCAAGCTCCTTGTTACCCTGCGTGGTCAAAGCCTGCGAATGCTCGATGTGGCTCAGGTCGCCGAGTTGAAGGCGACGTTCGGCTGACGCTCTGCAACGTCTCGCGATTGGAGAATAAGTCGATGCCGATCGACCTCGGTCCCTTTGCTGGCCGCCTCAGCGCGCATCTCGGCTTTCTCTATACCGAGCACCCGCTGCCCGAACGCTTCGCCGCAGCCGCGGAGAACGGTTTCCGCATCGTGGAGCATCCTAACCTGTTCGCACATGCGGCAAACGAAATCGCCGGCTGGCTCGCGGCATCAGGCCTGACACTCGTCCAGACCAGCTTTCCTGCCGGCGAGACGGCTCGAGGCGAGAAAGGCTTCGCCGCCCTGCCGGATCGCGCTGGGATCTTTCGCGAGAGCGTCGAGCCGACCCTCGACTTCGTTGAGGCGATCGGCGGCTGCCGCCTCGTCCATGCCATGGCCGGGGTCAGTCCGGTCGGCGTGCAGCAGGACCGGCTCCTCGACATTTATCGCGAGAGCTTGGCTTACGCAGCCGATGCGGCGGCACGGCGCAACATTGAGATCATGATCGAGCCAATTGGGCCCGGATCGATCGCAGACTACATCGTCGACGATCCACTGCTCGCAATCCGGCTGATCCGCGAGGTCGGGCGGCCGAATATCAAGCTCCTGTTCGACGCCTACCACTGCCATTGCCTCGGCCATGATCCCGCATCGCTGATCCGTGAGCACGCGCCGCTGATCGCCCATGTCCAGATTGCCGACGATCCGGGCCGCCACGAGCCCGGTACCGGCACGATCCGTTTCGAGCCGATCTTCGAGGCACTCGCCGAGGCTGGATACGAAGGCGCTATTGGCTGCGAGTACCATCCGGCCGACACGACGGAGGAAGGGCTCGGCTGGATCAGAGGAGCAGCCTGAACAGCTCACCCGATAAGACAGGGGAAGAGATCGTGACGTACGCTGATCACAGCAGACGTACCGTGTTCGGCGGCGCGATGGCGGCTTTCGGAGCCTCAGTCGGGATTCGCCTCACCCGCCCGGCCTCTGCCTGACCCTCCGTTGTATCAGGCTCCGACCTATCGCGTTCCCGCCAACCCCACCAATTGCCACTTCCACATCAACTGCCGAGGCGCTCTTCTCCAATCGGCGCCGCGGAGAATAATCCAGCGAAGGTCCTGGCTCGTCGCGCACGACAACAACGGCTGTAGCAGCGTCGATGTCAGCTTTTCGAGTTTGTACCGGCGCGCCCGATACTCCAGCGGAGGCCCTCAACGAAAAAGTCCCGCCGTTAGGCAGGACTTTCATGTCGTACTATGCGGAGCCGACTTACGCCGGCCCCACAATTCGAGGGCGCTTACGAGCAGCCCGTCGTGCCTCCACAGGTGTCGCATTTCAGGCAAGTGCCGTTGCGGACCAGCGTGAAGTTCGCGCATTCGGGGCAGGCTTCGCCGACATAGCCCTTCATCTTCGCCTCGGCGCGGCGGTCGGCGACCGTGCGCTCGGGTTTGGCGAAGGGGAGGGTATCCGCGATCGTTTCGGCATGGCCTGCCTGGACTGGCTCCGCCTTCAGCGCCGTCGCGCCGCGGGTGGCGTGGACCACGGCGCCGGCCGGTGACGAGGCGCTGGCAGCGCCGACGCCTGTGGCTGCACCGCCCGGGCCGCCCTGGATCAGGGTGAGCCGGTCGGCCGAGCCGCGCAGCAGGCCGCGGGAAACCACGCTGGAGGCCACAGGGCCTGGCTTGCCCGCATCGCGAGTGGTGTCGCCCTCGCCGCCGCCGAGCACGGTCGAGCCGATGTCCGATGGGTTGACGTGGGCGAGGTCGGTGCGGCCGAGATACGAGATGGCGAGTTCGCGGAAGACGTAGTCGAGCAGCGAGGTCGCGTTCTTGATCGCGTCGTTGCCCTGCACGAAGCCCGACGGGTCGAACCGGGTGAAGGTGAAGGCCTCGACATACTCCTCCAGCGGCACGCCGTATTGGAGGCCGAGCGAGATCGCGATGGCGAAGTTGTTCATCAGGCTTCGGAAGGCAGCGCCCTCCTTGTGCATGTCGATGAAGATCTCGCCGAGGCGGCCGTCGTCGTATTCGCCGGTGCGCAGATAGACCTTGTGGCCGCCAACCACCGCCTTCTGGGTGTAGCCCTTGCGGCGGTCGGGCATCTTCTCACGCGAGCGGATGTGCTCGACGCGCTCGATCACTCGCTCGACGATCTTCTCGGAGATCGCGGCGGCCTTGGCCGCGGCCGGGGCCTGAATCACGGCCTCGATGGCGTCGTCCTCATCCTCCTCGTCGGCAATCAGCGCGGCGTTGAGGGGCTGCGAAAGCTTGGAGCCGTCGCGGTAGAGCGCATTGGCCTTGAGCGCGAGCGTCCAGGACAGGCGGTAGGCCGCCTTGCAATCCTCGACGGTAGCGTCATTCGGCATGTTGATGGTCTTGGAGATCGCGCCCGAGATGAAGGGCTGTGCAGCCGCCATCATGCGGATGTGGCTCTCGACCGAGAGATAACGCTTGCCGGTACGGCCGCACGGGTTGGCGCAGTCGAACACCGCGTAATGCTCAGGCTTGAGGAAGGGCGCGCCCTCCAGCGTCATCGCCCCGCAGACGTGGATGTTGGCGGCCTCGATCTCCTTCTTCGAGAAGCCGAGGAAGGGCAGCAGTTCGAAGGTCGGGTCCGCGAGCTTCTCGGCGGGCACCTTGAGGGTGTCCTTCAGGAAGTCGTCGCCGAGCGTCCAGCGGTTGAACACGAACTTGATATCGAAGGCCGACTTCAGGCCCTTCTCCACCGCGGCGATCTTCTCGTCGGTGAAGCCGCGGGCCCGCAGGCTCGCCGGGTTGATGGCCGGCGCCTGGCCCAAGGAGCCGTGGCCGACAGCGTAGGCCTCGATCTCGGCGATCTCGCTCTCACGGTAGCCGAGCGCCCGCAGGGCATCGGGGGCCGCCTGGTTGATGATCTTGAAGTAGCCGCCGCCAGCGAGCTTCTTGAACTTCACTAGGGCGAAGTCGGGCTCGATGCCGGTGGTGTCGCAATCCATGACGAGGCCGATCGTACCGGTCGGCGCGATGACGGTGGCCTGGGCGTTGCGGTAGCCGTGGGTCTCGCCGAGTTCGAGCGCGCGGTCCCAGGCGGCCTTGGCATGAGCGCCGAGATCGTCTTGCGGGATGTTGGCGTGGTCGAGCGGCACCGGGGCGATCGAGAGGAACTCGTAGCCCGTGGCCTCGCCATGGGCCGCGCGGCGGTGGTTGCGGATCACCCGCAGCATCGCATCGGCATTGTCCTCATAGGCGGCGAAGGGGCCGAGTTCGGACGCCATTTCGGCGGAGGTCGCGTAGCTCACGCCGGTCATGATCGCTGTGAGCGCGCCAGCCAACGCGCGGCCTTCCTTCGAGTCGTAGGGCAGGCCCATGGTCATCAGCAGGCCGCCGATATTGGCGTAGCCGAGACCGAGTGTGCGGTAGCGGTAGGAGAGCTCGGCGATCTCCTTCGAGGGGAACTGCGCCATCATCACCGAGATCTCGAGCACCACCGTCCAGAGGCGGTTGAGGTGCTCGAAGGCCTCGACGTCGAAGCGCCTGGTGGCGCGGTCGTACATCGTCAGCAGGTTGGCCGAGGCCAGGTTGCAGGCGGTGTCGTCGAGGAACATGTATTCCGAGCACGGGTTCGAGGCCCGGATCCGGCCGCCCTGCGGGCAGGTGTGCCAGTCGTTCATCGTGGTGTTGAAGTGCAGGCCCGGATCGGCCGAGGCCCAGGCGGCCTCACCGATCTTCTCCCAGAGGTCGCGGGCCTTCAGGGTCTTGGCGACCTTGCCGGAGGTGCGCGAGGTCAGGTGCCAGTCGCCGTCGGCATCCACCGCGCGCAGGAAGTCGTCGGTGAGCGAGACCGAGTTGTTGGAGTTCTGGCCGGCGACCGTCAGGTAGGCTTCGGAATCCCAGTCGGTGTCGTAGACGGGGAATTCGAGCTTGGTGAAGCCCTGCTTGGCGAACTGGATGACGCGCTTGACGTAGGCATCCGGCACCATCGCCTTGCGGGCAGCCTTGATCTCGCGCTTGAGGGCCGGGTTGCGCTCCGCGTCGTAGCAGGCATCGCCCTCGGCCTCGCACTGGGTGCAGGCCTTCATCACGGCGGTGAGGTGCTTCGAGACGACCTTGGAGCCGGTGACGAGGGCGGCGACCTTCTGCTCCTCCTTCACCTTCCAGTCGATGAAAGCCTCGATGTCGGGGTGGTCGATGTCGACGATCACCATCTTGGCGGCGCGGCGCGTGGTGCCGCCCGACTTGATCGCCCCGGCAGCCCGGTCGCCGATCTTGAGGAAGCTCATCAGGCCGGACGACTTGCCGCCGCCGCCGAGCTTCTCGTTCTCGCCGCGCAGCATCGAGAAGTTGGAGCCGGTGCCCGAGCCGTACTTGAACAGGCGCGCCTCACGGACCCAGAGGTCCATGATGCCGCCCTCGTTCACGAGGTCGTCCTGGACGCCCTGGATGAAGCAGGCATGCGGCTGCGGGTGCTCGTAGGAGGAGGTCGAGCGGGTCAGCTCACCGGTCTTCCAATCGCAGTAGAAGTGGCCCTGGCCGGGGCCGTCGATGCCGTAGGCCCAGTGCAGGCCGGTATTGAACCATTGCGGCGAGTTCGGCGCGACCATCTGCTTGGCGAGCATGTAGCGAAGCTCGTCCATGAAGGCCGAGGCGTCCTCCTCGGAGGTGAAATAGCCGCCCTTCCAGCCCCAGTAGGTCCAGCAGCCGGCGAGGCGATCGAAGACCTGCTGGGACGAGACCTCGGAGCCGAACCGCTGATCCTCCGGAAGCTCGGCGAGCGCCTTCTCGTCGGGCACCGAGCGCCACAGGAAGGAGGGAACATCGTTCTCCTCGACCTTCTTCAGGCGCGCGGGCACGCCGGCCTTGCGGAAATACTTCTGCGCCAGCACGTCGGCGGCAACCTGGCTCCAGCTCTCGGGCACGGAGATGCCGTCGAGGCGGAAGACGATCGAGCCATCCGGATTGCGGATCTCGCTCACCGCCTCGCGAAACGCGATCGCAGCGTAAGGGGACTGACCCGCCGTGGTGTAGCGACGCTCAAACCGCATGAAACATCTCTCCATCGAGACACGAGGTCTCGGCCCGCGCCGAACGCAGGTCTTCGATCAGAAAATGGGGCGACCGCTCCCGACGGAACTCACGCTCGCGAGCGGGTCCGATAAACCCACATCGACCGTCCGAAGCAGTGCACGAAGAGTAACGCTGGCCGCGCTCTCACGTCAACAACTGGTAGCGGCCGACTCCGGATCCTCTAGATCTTGTGTTTCTGGACGGCTTCCTGTGGATAAGTCCGGTCCGGCCCTAAGTGCGCTTGCCGCCCCATAAAAATCGCCCGGGAATTTTTTGCCTCCACAGGATCGGATGTGGAAACGTGGCCGGAGGCTGCGCACCACCCTTCGCGAGGCGCCCGAACGTGGCCCGAAAGCGACAGTCGGAGGGTGCTGGACTTCGCGGGGCCCTCTCAGCATAAGAGCGGCGGCTTCCATGCCCTCCGTTCGGTGGCCGTATCCGGCAACCCTGCGGCCGCGGCGTCGTTCAAAAGCGCTCAAGCGAGAGCAACCATGGCCCTCAAGGACACGCTCCTGCGGATCTTCACCTGGTGGAACGGCCAGACCGTCTCGCTGGCGCTCCTGACCGCGCGCAGCGGTCAGTTCGTCGGAGCGGACGAATTCGGCAACCGGTACTACAAGGCCCTCGGCCCCTTGATCGACCGCTCGGTCGGGCCGGAGCGGCGCTGGGTTGTCTATAACGGCTACGCGGACGCCTCGCGCGTGCCGCCCGGCTGGCGCGCCTGGCTCTGCCACAATGGCGACCTGCCCCCGAGCGAGGAGGACTATCAGCCTCGCGAGTGGCAGAAGCCCCACCTCGAGAACCAGACCGGCACCGCGGCAGCCTACCGGCCGAAGGGCTCGCAGCTCTCCTGGGGCTCGCGACCGGCTGCGACCGGGGATTACGTGCCGTGGACACCGGGCGAGTAGGCAAGAGCGCCTCCTGCTGAGCCGCCCTTTTTCCACCAAGCTTCCCGTGTCTACACCGCGCCATGCCGGCGCAGCTCCGGCCACACGCCCAGCACTGTCTTGAGAGGGGCGCGCCTTGAGCCGCAGAACTGCACGTCTTGTCTCCTCGATAGCCCTCGCGGCGGCGCTCGGCCTCGCTGCGGGTCCTGCCTCGGCCGACAAGATCAAGAACCCCACCGCGGTCTTCTCCGGCCTCGACAAGATCACGGGCCGGATCGTGTCCTTCGAGGTGGCCGTCGACGAGACCGTGCAGTTCGGTGCCCTGCAGCTGACGCCCCGCGTCTGCTACTCGCGTCCGCCCACCGAGACGCCGAAGACCACGACCTTCCTCGAGGTCGACGAGGTCACCCTCGACAACAAGTACCGGCGCATCTTCACCGGCTGGATGTTCGCCTCCAGCCCCGGCCTGCACGCGATCGAACATCCGATCTATGATGTCTGGCTCGTCGATTGTAAGGGCGGCACCGACGTGATCGCCGAGGTGAAGGAGCAGGAGGACACGCCTGCGCTCGCCTCTCGCGCCGACAAGAAGAAGCGCGATCGCGGCAACGATCCGACCAAGGCGACGGCTCAGATCAACCAGCAGGGCCAGGTCGACGTCGAGGGTCCGCGCGGCGTGCCGGTTCAGCCGAAGCAGAAGCCATCGCGCAAATTCTTCCCGACGAACGAGGGGCCGACCGCCGCCGCGCAGCGTCCGTCCCAGCCGCGGGAACCGGAGAATTTCTTCGACCGCCTGTTCCGGTAGCCGGCTAGGCGGCGATGCGCTGGCGGGAGGTCATGAACGGACCGACCGGCGCCTGCTCGGCCGCGAATGTCGCGAAGCCGATCGGTTTCGGCAGGTTCAGATAGATCGCTTCCATCCCGCCCGAGCGGCGATAGGCTTCGTGCCAGAAACCCGAGCCGGCGGGGTCCCTGCCGAAGTCCCGCCACCAGGTCTTGTGCGGTTCCGAGCGGGTGAACGCCTCCAGGCTCTCGAAGTCGCGCCAGTACTGGCGCATGCCGATGTGGTTGAGGCCGTAGATCACGGTCTCATGGCATAGAAGCCCATCGGGTTTCACCCGGTCGATCCGGTTCAGTCCCTTGCCGATGCCGAGCAGCGCCTTCAGGCCGCGCCAGGTCGTTACCCGAAACCCGAGATAGACCACGACGAGATCGGGATAGCCCGAGGGGTCGACGGAGATACGCGGCGTTTGCCCTGCCGTCGCCGTGCTTTTCCCTTGCATGGCCGAGCCTCCTGCTGACACTGTAAACATACGCGGGATGATTACAGTGTCAACATCAGCCAATCGATCAGCCAGCTACCACCATGGCGACCTGCGCGAGGCCCTCGTCGTGGCTGGCCTCGCGATCCTGGAGGAGGGGGGTGATCCGAAGGCGCTGTCCTTGCGGGAGGCGACCCGTCGGGCCGGCGTCTCCGCCATGGCGCCCTACCGGCATTTCGCGGACAAGGACGCTCTGCTTGCCGCGGTCGCGACCATCGGCTTCCAGCGGCTTCGGGAGGCCCTTCTCGCGGCGGATGGGCAGGGAGGCGGCATCATGGCTCTTCGAGAGCAGGGCGTGGCCTACGTCGCCTTCGCCTGCGCCAACCCGGCGCTGTTTCGGCTGATGTTCGGCTCGGCCACCGCCAAGGACGACGCCATGGTTGCGGCGTCAAACGCGTCCTACGCGGTCATGGAGGAGCGGGTGCGCAGCCTCGTCCCGGCAGACAGGGTTGAGGACTGGGCTCTGCATTGCTGGGCGACGGCGCATGGCCTGGCTGCACTCGCCGTCGACGGACAGTTCGACGATACCGCCGAGACCATTGAGGCCATGACTCGCCGCGTGATGAGCCTCGGCGCGGTGCCCGCGGTCTGCTGAGCGATCAGGCCTCCGCAGAGGCCAGGGCCGCCAGCACCTCTCCTCCGCCGACGGCGCGATCGCGCGGCCAGACGTTCCAGTTCGCGTCCTGCGCCACGGCCTCGTTGAGCCGCCGCTTGTAGACGTTGCGGGGGATCTCGGCGGCGCCGAACTGGCTGAGGTGATCGGTCAGGAATTGCGTGTCGGCGAGGCGATAGCCACCGGCGCGGAGCCGCGCGACGAGATGGACGAGGGCCACCTTCGAGGCATCGCGGGCCTCGTGGAACATGCTCTCGCCGAAGAAGGCCGCGCCGAGCGAGACGCCGTAGAGGCCACCGACCAGCCGGCCCTCGGCATAGACCTCGATCGTGTGGCAGCGGCCGGCATCGAACAGGGCCCCGTAGAGCTCACGGATGCGGCGATTGATCCAGGTCCGACTAGAATCGCGCCGCGGCGCCGCGCACCCATCGATCACCGCGTCGAAGTCGCGGTCGCTCACCACCTCGAACACGTCAGAGCGGACGGTGCGGGCGAGACGGCGCGGGACGTGGAAGCGGTCGAGCGGCAGCACCCCGCGGGCGCGAGGCTCGACCCAATAGATCGTCGGATCGTCGGCATCCTCCGCCATGGGAAAGATGCCGGCGGCATAAGCCTTCAGCAGGACGTCCGGCGTGATCTCGACGGGGATCCGATCGTGCATCCCATCTTGTCGCGCGCCGGTCGCGCGAGCGCCAGTGCCCTTACACGCCGTCGAGGCCGCCACGCTCGAGGAAATGCTCGAGCCAGTGGATGTCGTAGAGGCCGTTCTGCACGTCCGCGTTGCGTACCAGCGTGCGGAACAGCGGCAGCGTGGTGTCGACGCCGTCGACCACGAACTCGTCCAGCGCCCGGCGCAGCCGCATCAGGCACTCGTTGCGGGTGCGGCCGTGCACGATGAGCTTGCCAATCAGCGAGTCGTAGTTCGGCGGGATGCGGTAGCCCTGGAACACGGCCGAATCGACGCGCACGCCGAGGCCGCCCGGCGGATGGAAATAGGTGATCAGGCCGGGGGAGGGCCGGAAGGTCGAGGGGTGCTCGGCATTGATCCGGCACTCGATGGCGTGGCCATTCACGTGGATGTCCGACTGCGTCACCGAGAGCGGGTTGCCGGCCGCCACACGGATCTGCTCGTTCACGAGGTCGATGCCGGTGATCATCTCCGTGACGGGATGCTCGACCTGGATGCGGGTGTTCATCTCGATGAAGTAGAAGCGCCCGTCCTCGTAGAGGAACTCGATGGTGCCGGCGCCGAGATAGCCGAGCTCCTCCATCGCCCTGGCGCAGATGCCGCCAATCTCGGCGCGCATCTCGGCGTTGAGCGCCGGCGAGCCGCCCTCTTCCCAGACTTTCTGGTGGCGGCGCTGCAGCGAGCAGTCGCGCTCGGCCAGATGCACCGCATTGCCCCGGCCGTCGCCGAGAACCTGCACCTCGATGTGGCGCGGCTTCTCCAGGTACTTTTCGAGATAGACCGCATCGTCGCCGAAGGCGGCCTTGGCCTCGGTGCGGGCCATGGAGAGCGCCGCTTCGAGATCGGCCTCGGTACGAGCCACTTTCATGCCGCGCCCGCCGCCGCCGGAGGCCGCCTTCACGAGCACAGGGTAGCCGATCTCGGCCGCGACCTTCTTCGCCTCGTCGGTATCGGTGACGCCGCCTTCGGAGCCCGGCACGCAGGGGATGCCGAGGCGCTTGGCCGTGCGCTTGGCCTCGATCTTGTCGCCCATCACACGGATGTGCTCGGCCTTGGGGCCGATGAAGCCGATATTGTGGTGGGCGAGAACCTCGGCGAAGCGGGCGTTCTCCGAGAGGAAGCCGTAGCCGGGATGGACCGCGTCCGCCCCGGTGATCTCGCAGGCCGCGATGATCGAGGGAATGTTGAGGTAACTGTCGCGCGCGGCCGGCGGGCCGATGCAGACGCTCTCGTCGGCGAGCCGCACATGCATCGCGTCGGCATCCGCCGTGGAGTGGACCGCCACGGTGGCGATGCCGAGTTCCTTCGCCGCCCGCAGGATGCGCAGTGCGATCTCGCCGCGATTGGCGATCAGGATCTTGTCGAACATTTTTTCCGACTTACTCGATCACCATGAGGGCTTCGCCGAATTCCACCGGCGTGCCGTCCTCGACGAAGATCGCGGTGACAGTGCCGGCGCGCGGGGCGACGATCTCGTTGAAGGTCTTCATCGCCTCGACGAGCAGCACCTTGTCGCCCGCCGCCACCTTGGAGCCGACCTCGACGAAAGGCTTCGCCTCGGGGGAGGGGCGCAGATAGGCGGTGCCGACCATGGGCGAGGGAACAGCGCCGGGATGGGCTCCACCCTTGGCCGGCGCCGCCGGCGTACCGGGCGCCGAGGCCGAGGCGATGGCGGCGGGAGCCGGCGCGGCTGCCGCGACAGGAGCCGCAGCCGGGGCCACCTGCACCGCGATCTGCTCGATCTTGCGGGCGACGCGGATGCGCAGGTCGCCCTTCTCGACCTCGATCTCGGTCAGGTCGGTCTCGGCGACCATACGCGCGAGTTCGCGTACGAGGTCCGGATCGAAGGGTTCGTTCTTGGCCATCGCCTGCCGTCTTATGCGTCGGGGGAGGGGGACTGCCGTCCCCGAAGAAGATGCACGAGGGCGTCGAGCCCCGCGCGATAGCTATAGGCGCCGAAGCCGCAGACCACCCCGGCACAGACCGGCGCGATCAGCGAGACGTGGCGGAATTCCTCGCGGGCATGCACGTTCGAGAGGTGGATCTCGACGGCCGTGACCTTGGACCCTGCGATCGCGTCGCGCAGCGCGATCGAGCTGTGCGTATAGGCGGCCGCGTTTATCAGCACGCCGGCCCCCGCCTCGCCCGCCTCCTGCACGAAGCCGACGAGTTCGCCCTCGTGGTTCGTCTGCCGGAAGGTCAGGGAAACGCCGAGCTCACCGGCCCGCACCACGCAATCCCGCTCGATCTCGGCGAGCGTGACACTGCCGTAGATCCCCGGCTCGCGGCGACCGAGCAGGTTGAGGTTCGGCCCGTTGAGGACGTGGATGGCGAGCATGGACCCCTAGGGCTGCGGCGGCCGGGCGTGCCCGGCCGTGACGATGCCGGTCTTAGACGACCGGCGAAGGCTGCGACAAGGGGCCACGCAGTCGAGGCCCACCGCCCGATCCGCCGAGATCAGCAGCTCGCGTGGCCGCACTGGCGAACGTCGGCGATGGTCTTCTTCATCGGATCGACGCCGACGGCGCCGGGCAGGATCTCGTCGCCGATGATGAAGGCGGGCGTGCCGGAGAGGCTGAGCTTGTCGCCGAGCCCCATATTCTCGGTGAGCGCAGCCTTCACCTCGGGACCGGCTGCGTCCTTCTTCAGGCGCTCGATGTCGAGGCCGAATTCCTTGGCGACGGCCAGCGCGCGCTCGCCGTTGACGCGGCCCTTGCTCTCGAGAAGCTTCACGTGGAAGTCGAACATCTTCTCGGGCTTGAGCTGCTGTTTGGCGGCCAGCGCGATCTTGCTGGCTTCCACTGATTCGTTGCCGAGAACCGGGAAATCCTTGAGCACGACCTTCAGCTTCGGGTCGGTCTTCATCAGCGTCTGCACGTCGGACAGTGCCTTGCGGCAGTAACCACAATTGTAGTCGAAGAACTCGACCAGGGTGACATCGCCCTGGAGGTTGCCGGTGACCACGCTGTGCGGCGAGTCGATCAGGGCGGAGCTCGCCTCCTTGAGTGCCGCGGCCTGTGCGAGCTTCTGCGTCTCCTGGGCGCGGCGCTCGCCCTCGGCGACGGCTTCCTGAAGCACCTCGGGGTTCTTGACGAGGTAGTCCTTCACGATCGCCTCGATCGCCTTGCGCTGCGCGTCGTTGAAGACCGGCGCGTCCTCGGCCGAGACGGACGAAACAGCGCTGAAGGCAAGGGCGGCGGCGAGGGCAAGCGCGGAGACGGAGCGGAGCAGGGGCATCGATGTCCTCGAAGAAATCAAGGCGGGCCTCGCAACGGCGGCAAGGCGGCACGCTTCGGGGTCTGCGATAGCGGCGGGGTTAGGCGTTTTCGCGGCGCTGGGTCAAATCGCGGCGCGATCGGTGAGAACGCGCCCGCGGCGTGGAGGGGAAGCCTGCCATGAGCGATGAGGTCGAGCGTCTGCGCAGGATCTGTCTGGCGCTGCCCGAGGCGAGCGAGAAACAGGCCTTCGGCGGCCCGACTTTTCGCGTCGGCGACAGGATTTTCGCGATGCCGCGCAAGGGCGATGGCCGACCTTCGGTCTGGATGAAGGCGCCCCCGCATGCACAGGAAATCCTGATCGGCGCCGATCCCGCACGCTTCTTCGCACCGCCCTATGTCGGCCCGAAGGGCTGGGTCGGGATGCGGCTGGACGACGGCGTAGACTGGGCGGAGGTCGAGGCGCTGGTCACCCGCAGCTACCGGCTGATCGCGCCGAAGCGCCTCGCCGCGAAAGTGCCGCAGGCAAGTGGCGCGAGCTGAATTCCCCTCACCATGCGCCCCGGCCGGGTGGAACGGCGGCGGAACCCGATCCGCGGCCTGGCACGAAGAGCCGCGCAGCGTCCGAAGCTCGGCGCCGTCCATATCGACTCGCTGGGTTTAGGATCATCTCCGCCGGCGTTCCAGGCGGCTGGTGAGAGCGCTTTCATCGTCTCCTCGATCGTTCGAGGCCTTGCCAGCGGCGCCATCTCGCCCGATCGAAGCGCGATGAAGAGCCAACTCGAGCCGATCTCCCGCCGCGCGCAGGCCGTGGCCCCCTTCCTCGCCATGGACGTGATGGCGGCGGCAGCGGCCAAGGCGCGCAGTGGCGCGAGCGTGATCCGGATGGAGGTCGGCCAACCCTCGGCGCCGGCGCCGCGGGCGGTGATCGCGGCGGCGCAGGCTGCGCTCGCCGATGGACGCGTGCCCTACACGGAGGCGCTCGGCATCCCGGCTTTGCGCGAGCGCATCGCTCGGCACTATGCCGAGACCTACGGCGTCGCGGTTCCGCCGGAGCGCGTCGTCGTCACGACGGGCTCGTCGGCCGGCTTCATCCTCGCCTTTCTCTCCCTGTTCGATGCGGGCGCGCGGGTCGGTGTGCCGCAGCCCGGCTATCCTGCCTATCGCAGCATCCTCACCGCCCTCGATCTCGTGCCGGTGCCGATGGCGCTTCAGCGAGCCGATCGCTTCGCGCCGACGAGCGCCCTCATCCGCGACGCCCATGGACAGGGCGGGCTCGACGGCGTGCTGGTGATGAGCCCGGCCAATCCGTCAGGCACGGTGATCGAGCCGGCTCGCCTCGCCGAACTCTGCGCGACGGCGAAGGCGCTCCGCCTGCCCTTCATCTCGGACGAGATCTATCACGGCCTCAGCTACGGCGTGCCGACGGCGACCGCGCTGCAGTTCGAACCGGACGCGGTGATCATCAACTCGTTCTCGAAGTTCTACTGCATGACCGGCTGGCGCATCGGCTGGATGGTGGTGCCCGAGGCCCTGGTGCGCCCGATCGAGCGGCTGGCACAGAACCTCTACATCTCGGCGCCCTACCTGTCGCAGGTGGCCGCGCTCGCCGCCTTCGACACCCTCGACGAGATCGGCGCAATCCGCGACGGCTATGCCGAAAATCGCACGATCCTGCTCGACGCGCTGCCGGGCCTCGGACTCGGCGAGACGCATCCCGTGGACGGTGCCTTCTACCTCTACGCGGATGTCGGGCGGCTCACGAATGACGCCACCGCGTTCTGCCGCAGGATGCTGGACGAGGCGGGCGTGGCGGCCACGCCCGGGCTCGATTTCGATCCCGTCGAAGGTCACCATCACGTCCGCTTCTCGTTCGCGGGATCGCGAGAGGAGTGCGTCGAAGCCGTGAAGCGGCTGCGAGCCTGGCTCGGCTGACGCCTCGGCTCAGGCAGCGCGCAAGGTCGCGGACGATCCCGAGAGACGGACCGCCTCGGCGCAGGCAGCCTCGAAGCCCTGGAACGCGGTCGTGGCGACGCTCCAGTCCTGGAACTTCACGCGTTCGACCATGAGCTTGGCCTGACGTTCGGCCTCGCCCAGGACGTTGCGAAGGGCGCTGTCGAGGCCTGCTTCCGCCGCCGCATCGGCGCCTGGACGCTGCGCCACGGAGAGATCAGCCGGCGACAGCCCGACGAGGACGGAGGCCATGCCACGCTTCCAGGCCGCGATATCGGCAGGCAGCCGAGCCCGCAGGATGGGGCACTTATCCTCTGCATCGACGTCGAGCAGGGCGCGGCTGGTGGTTTCCAGGCCGACGAGGCGGGTGATCGCCGAGGAGATCTCGGTGCGTGCCTTCGCGGTACCGGCGGCGATGCGCTCGACGCTCGACGAGATCTCGCCGGTCGCCTGCTGCTGCTGGTTCATGACGTCGGCGATCGCCCGCATCTCGGCAGCGGCCTCGGCGACGGCACCACTCTCGGCCTCGACGCGGAGGTTGGCGCGCTGGACGGCGCCGGCACCGGCCGCGACGGCCTCACGGGTATGGGTGACGGTGTCGCGCATGGCAGCGAGCTCACCGCGCAGGCCGTCGAGCCGCGTGCGGATCTCTTCCGTCGCCTTGGCGGTTTGGCCAGACAGAGCCTTGACCTCGCCAGCGACCACCGCGAAGCCGCGGCCGGCCTCACCCGCGCGGGCCGCCTCGATGGTGGCATTGAGGGCGAGCAAGTTGGTCTGAGCCGAGATCCCGGCAATGGCGCTCGCCATCTCTTCGATCTGGGTCGCGGCGCGCTCGAAGGCGGCGAGACAACCGGCGATCTTGCCGGCATGGGTTTCAATGGCGCTCATGCGGGCGCCAGCCTGGGCGATGTCGCCGGCACAATCGGCGATGCCGGTGCGGGCGCGCTCCGCGGTGGCCGCGGCGTTCTGCGAGCGACTGGCGATCTCGACAGTCGAGACAGCAACCTCCTCGCTCGCCGCAGCGATGGTGCGGGCTTGGTCGGCAATCTGCGCGGCGTCGTGGGTCAGCCAGCCGATCGCCATGCCCGCCTCGGAAGCATCGGCTGCCATGCCGGCCTGGCGGGCCAGGAGATCAAGGTCAATCTTGGGGGCAACCGGTTCGGCGGCGGGAGCCGGCACCGAGGCGCGCTCCTCGGCCGGGGCAGATACAGGATTGGCCGCAGCATCCGTGATAAGGCGAGGCTTGCGGAAGCGTCCGAGCATGATGATGGCTTCTCCCATCGGCCGGACAGGACCGGCTCGACGACGTCCATCGTTAGTCCTCAGATGCAAATCCGAGGTTAACGCAGGCCCGGACAAGCTAAAAACCAATATTGGTCCAATGCTGCGCTGCAAGATGCAACACCGACTGCAGCCAGCTCCAATAACATAAAGTTATTTTTGCGAATGCGCTCTAGGCCATCTCGACGACAGTGTTCGCGAGCCTCCTGCTGCATCCGCAACCACAGGGCACAACCAGACATTCGCGACGCACGGATTGCAACGCAGAGACGCCGAGCCGATGGGTCGGCTCGGCGTCTTCATGTCCGCGCAGAATGAAGGCTTCGTCGGCGAATGGCTTCGCCGATCGACGATTACTCGCCGGTCAGGGCCGCCTTGGTGCGCGACCACCAGCCGGCGCGCTTGGGCCGGTTGGGATCGACCGGCGTCAAGGCCACGGCGACGGGCTCGGGCAGGGGCTGCGGTGCAGGTGCCGGCTCCGGAGCGGTTTCCGCGACCGGGGCGGACTCCACGGGGAGATCGACGGCGTCCTGAACCGCGGCCTCGGCCTTCGTGGGCGGCTCGGCGCCGTCCGGACCGGTCTCCCGGGCTGCTTCGGTAGCCACGGCGATCACTGTCTCGGCGCTGACCGGCTCCTCGGTGAAGGCGACCGCCTCACCGGTTTCGCGCTCGTCGGAGGCGCTCTCATCATCCCGCTCGGAACGGCCACGGCCACCGCGCTCGCGACCGCGACCACCACGGCGACCCCGGCGGCGACGGCGCGCGCCCTCACCCTCACCCTCGCTCTCACTGTCCCCATCGGAGACGGTCTCTTCGCCCTCGGCACCGGCCGTGAGCTCGGAACCCTCTTCGGCGACGGCCTCGGCATCCTCGGAGGCCTCGCCGGACTCGTCACCCTCGTCGTCTGCGCGGGCGCGATCGTTCTCCGAGCCTCCCCGGCCACCACGCCGACGGCGACGGCGGCGGCGGCGGCGGCCGTTCTCGTCGCTGGACTCGCCACCGGCCTCGCGGCTCTCGGCACCGTCCTTCGCCTCGGTCTCGGCGTCGCCCTCGGCGTCCTCCGTGACCTCGTCCTCGATCTCGTCCTCATCGACCTCGTAGGTCGGCGAGATGGCGACGGCGCGCACGCCGGTGATCGGGGCTGCCGACTTCACGGCGAGATCGCCGCGATCGAGCTGGAACGGCGAGCTCGCCGGAAGCCGATCGTCGGCGGCGACCGTAACGGTGACGCCGAAGCGCGTTTCCAGTTCGTAGAGATGCGCGCGCTTCTGGTTGAGGATGTAGAGGCAGGCCTCGGTGCGCGTGCGCAGCACGAGGTTATGGCTGCTGCTCTTGACGAGCGCCTCCTCGATCGAGCGCAGAATGTGCAGCGCCACGGACGAGGCCGCGCGCACCATTCCCGAGCCGCCGCAATGGGCGCAAGGGATCGACGAGGATTCGAGCACGCCGGTGCGGATGCGCTGGCGGCTCATCTCGAGCAGGCCGAAGGGCGAGATCCGGCCGACCTGGATGCGGGCGCGATCGTTCTTCAGCGCCTCGTTGAGGCGCTTCTCGACGGCGCGGTTGTTGCGCTTCTCCTCCATGTCGATGAAGTCGATCACAACGAGGCCGGCGAGATCGCGCAGGCGAACCTGGCGGGCGACCTCGTCGGCCGCCTCGAGGTTCGTCTTGAGCGCAGTGTCCTCGATATCGTGCTCGCGGGTGGCGCGTCCCGAATTCACGTCCACCGAGACCAGGGCCTCGGTTGGGTTGATGACGAGGTAACCGCCCGACTTCAGCGTGACGTGGGTCGAGAACATCGCGTCAAGCTGCTGCTCGATCCCGTATCGGGCGAAGAGCGGTATCGTGTCGGAATAGGGCTTCACGACCTTGGAGGAGCCGGGCATCAGCATCCGCATGAAGTCCTTGGCCTCGCGATAGGCCTCGGGACCCGCGACGAGCACCTCTTCGAGTTCCTTGTTGTAGAGGTCGCGGATCGCCCGCTTGATCAGCGAGCCCTCCTCGTAGACCAGCGCAGGAGCGGTGGAGGACAGCGTCAGCTCGCGCACGCTCTCCCACAGGCGCATCAGGTACTCGAAGTCGCGCTTGATCTCGGGCTTGGTGCGCGAGGCTCCGGCCGTGCGCAGGATGATGCCCATCCCCTCCGGCACATCGAGATCGGCCACGACCTCCTTGAGGCGCTTGCGGTCTGCGGCCGAGGTGATCTTGCGGGAGATACCGCCGCCACGACCGGTATTGGGCATCAGCACCGAGTAGCGGCCGGCGAGCGACAGATAGGTGGTGAGCGCTGCGCCCTTGGTGCCGCGCTCTTCCTTGACGACCTGGACCAGGATGATCTGGCGGCGCTTGATCACCTCCTGGATCTTGTAGTGGCGGCGGTAGGCGCGGGGACGCTCAGGGAGCTCGGCCATCGCATCGCCGGCGCCGCCGACCTGGGCGACGCGGGCCTCGCCGTCCTCGTCGTCGGAATCCTCGTCGGATTCATCATCCTCATCGTCGTCGGACTCTTCGTCGGACTCGTCCTCTTCCTCCTCGTCGTCGTCGTCGTCCGACTCCTCGTCTTCGTCGGAGGTGTGCTCGTCAGAGGAGACCGGCGCATCGGCGGTCTCGACCGCGGGCTCGGCCTCGTCCACGGGGGCGGGATGGGGCGCCTCTGAGATCGCCGCGACCTCGGAGGGCTCAGGCGTCGTCTCGGCGGCCGGAGCGTCGGCCGAGGCCTCTTCCCCACGGGTGCTGGGATCGAGCACTGCCGCCGGCAGGTCCGACACAGCCTCGGCCGACACCGCCTCATCGGCCGGCTCGGTGGGATCGTCGGACATCGTCTCGGCCGCCGCTGCGGCCTCGGCCGTGCGCTCCTCGGCGGAGGGGGCCTGATCGTCCTCGGCGCTCACCGACTCGTCGGGCTTGGCGGAGGCGGCCTCGGCGCGGTGCCCACGATGACGGCGGCCCCGCGAGCGGCGCTCCTCGCGCTCGTGGTGCTCTTCCTCTTCCTGCTTCTCCGCCTCGATCAGGGCGAGGCGGTCGGCCACCGGGATCTGGTAGTAGTCTGGATGGATCTCGCTGAAGGCGAGGAAGCCGTGACGGTTGCCGCCATACTCGACGAAGGCGGCCTGGAGCGACGGCTCCACCCGGGTCACTTTGGCGAGATAGATATTGCCGCGCAGAGGTTTGCGACTGGCGGACTCGAAGTCGAATTCCTCGACCCTAGAACCGTGGACCGTGACGACCCGGGTCTCCTCCGGATGCGTCGCATCGATGAGCATCTTGTTGGTGTTGGCCATGACGAACTTTCGACATGGCGGCCGACGGAACACTCCTTGGACCTTGCCGTCCCGGTGGCGCCTTCCCCGGCCGCTGGGCCGAGACTAGGAAGGCGCGAACCGGGCTCGTCGCCGAGACCTGCGGGCTCTGGGGCGAGGGGCTGCGGGAAAGGGGATTGCCGTCAACCGCCGCACGGCGCCGACGAGCGGCGCACCGGGGGTTGAACATGGCCGGCGGGAGAGAGGAGAAATCACGACGCAACAGGCGTGCGCGGGGAGCACGAGCAACGGCAACCGATGCTGTGTGTCCTCCCATCCCTTCCGGCCTCACGAAGCTTGATGACCGGTCATGCCGGCCGCATGTCACTCGAAACAGGTGCGGCGAGAGAAAAGCTCGTCGCGCTTGCCGACTCCGATCCAGCCTCGAAACATGTCCGAAGATCACACGAGGAGCCGGCTGCGACAGCGCACGAGGGGGCTTCCGCGTCCGAAGGCTGCAACAGTGACCATCGGGACCGGATGGGGTCAGTTTCATTAGCGTTCGTTACGGGCTTTTGGCAAGAGTCCGCTGCGACAACTTGGTTATTCCAACAGATCGCGGGGCCGGATAACGCAAGCTCGTCTTTCGTGTTTCTGTCACTGCGAAGCAACGCTTGGTTGCATCGAGAGGCCCGAGCGGAAAGATACGATTAACCACGCTCGTCCTATGTCCTAGAGGAAAGGCCCCGGGAACCCGACGCCTGCCGATGCCGCTACGCGCCCGCCCCGTTTCGACCGTCCTGCTCGCGCTGGCCCTCGCTGTCAGCGCGCCGGCGCGCGCGCAGGACAACGACAAGGCCCGCATGAGCGCGGTGGCGATCGCCGCGGAACTCGTCGCGCAGGGGGGCGCCACCACCCTGACCCTCGTCCTGTCCAAGCCGGTGGAGGCCCGCGCCTTCGTGATGGAGCGGCCGGACCGGGCGGTGATCGATTTGCCCGAGGTGAACTTTCAGATCGCATCCGAGGCCGGCACCCGGCGGGAGGGCGTCGTCACCTCCTACCGCTACGGCCTGTTCGCGCCGGGCCGCTCGCGCATCGTCGTCGACCTCGCCGGACCGGCGTTGGTCGATGGAGTCGAGACGAAGACGCGGCGCGACGGCGCAACGCTGCTCTCGATCACCTTCCGGCGCACCGAGCGCGATGCCTTCCGCAAGGCGGCGGTGGCAAGCGATCCCGCGCCGTCCCTGCGCAAGGCGCCGCCGGTCGAGGCCGTCGACAGCCGCCCGCTCGTCGTCGTCGATGCGGGCCATGGCGGCACCGATCCCGGCGCCATCGCCAAGACCGGCGTTCAGGAGAAGGACATCGTCTTCGGCTTCGCGACCTCGCTGGCCGAGCGCCTGCGGTCGTCCGGCCGCTACCGCGTGACCATGACCCGCGACCGCGACGTGTTCGTGCCTCTGGGCGAGCGCGTCCGCGTCGCCCGCGAGGCCAAGGCCGATCTGTTCATCTCGATCCACGCGGATTCGATCTCGGCGGCGCCGCAAGTGAAGGGCGCCACGATCTATACGGGCTCCGAGAAGGCAACCGACACCGAGTCTGCCCGGCTCGCTGAGCGCGAGAACAAGGCCGATGCCGCCGCCGGCACCGACTCGGCGACCGGCCCGGCCGACGTCAGCGACATTCTGCAGGAGCTGACGTTGCGCGAGACGCGCGGCTTCTCCTCCAGCTTCGCGCATCGCCTGATGGGCCAGCTCTCACCGGTGATGGAGATGAGCTCGAAGCCGCATCGCGAGGCCGGCTTCGTGGTGCTGCGCTCGCCCGACGTGCCCTCGGTCCTGGTCGAACTCGGCTACCTGTCGAGCAAAAGCGACCTGGAGAAGCTGCAATCCGAGGAATGGCGCACAGACGTCACCGGCTCGATGGCCAAGGCCGTCGACCTGTTCTTCGCCGGCCGCGCCACCTCCGCACAGCCGATCGGCGCACCGCCGAGCACCACGGGTTCGGTGCCGTTCGGCCTTGGGACGCGCGGCGCACGGATGCCGCGGCAGCGCTGAGAGCCGTCACGCCCGCCGCAGTTTCACCATAGAACCAGTGTCGATACGGGGCCGAACGAGCCCGGTCGGGCCGAGGCCGCCTGAACGGCTCGCGACCGCGCCGACGCCACAGCCTTTCGAGGCCGCATCGTCCTGACGCCGCCCCCCTGGGACCGTCGGCGGGCGGCCAAGCGACGGAACGGACATCCGGATGCGATTCATCCTGCGGCTCTTCGGGATCCTGTTCTCGGCCGGCACCGTGCTGTTCCTGGTCGCGGCCGTGGTCGGAGCGTTCTTCTACTGGAAGTACAGCCAGGACCTGCCGGACCACGCCGCGCTCGCCAATTACGAGCCGCCGGTGATGACCCGCGTCCATGCCGCGGACGGCTCGATGCTGGCGGAATACGCCCACGAGCGCCGTCTCTACCTGCCGATCCAGGCGATGCCGAAGATCCTCGTCGCAGCCTTTCTCTCGGCCGAGGACAAGAACTTCTACAAGCATGGCGGCATCGATCCCGAGGGCATCGTGCGCGCCTTCGTGACCAATGCGTCCTCGGGTAAAAAGCAGGGCGCCTCGACGATCACGCAGCAGGTCGCCAAGAACTTCCTGCTCTCAGCTGAGCAGACCTACGACCGCAAGATTAAGGAAGCGCTGATCGCCCTCCGGATCGAGTCGACCTACTCGAAGGACAAGATCCTCGAGCTCTATCTCAACGAGATCTTCCTCGGCACCATCGTGCCCGGCCGCAACCTGCACGGCGTCGCTGCGGCCTCGCTCGACTATTTCGGCAAGTCGGTTCACGAACTGACCATCAACGAGGCGGCCTACCTCGCCGCCCTGCCGAAGGGCCCGAACAACTACCACCCCTATCGCCGCACCCAGCAGGCGCTGGCGCGCCGCAACGAGATCATCGGTCTGATGGCCCAGAACGGGTACATCACCGCTCAGGAAGCCGACGAGGCCAAGAAGCGGCCGCTCGGCGTCAACCCGCGCGTCGCCTTCCCGAACGCGGCCGTGTCGAACTACTTCACCGAAGAAGTCCGCCGCGAGATCGCAGAGCGCTACGGCGAGACCAAGCTCTACGAGGGCGGACTCTCGGTGCGCGCTACCGTCGACCCGAAGATGCAGGCCTGGGCGCGCAAAGCCCTGGTGGACGGCCTCGTGCGCTACGACCAGGCGCATGGCTGGCGCGGCGCCACCCACAAGGTCGATCTGACCGGTCGGGACTGGGGCCTTGCGGTCTCCGAGGTGCCGCTGCTCAACGACATCGCCCCCTGGCGCGTCGCCGTAGTGCTCAGCACCCAGGGCGGCAACGCCCAGATCGGCCTTCAGCCGAAGCGCGAGCCCGGTGGCGTCGTCAGCAAGGACCGCGAGACCGGCATCATCAGTGCCGAAGGCGTGAAATGGACGGGCCGCAGCGTCGCCGCGGCGCTCAGCCCGGGCGACATCGTCTATGTCGAGGCCATCGAAGGTGGCCAGGGCCGTTTCCGTCTGCGCCAGAAGCCTGAGATCTCAGGCGCCATCGTTGCGATGGACCCCTATACGGGCCGCGTGCACGCCATGGTCGGCGGCTTCTCTTACGACGATTCCGAGTTCAACCGCGCCACCCAGGCGATGCGCCAGCCGGGCTCGTCCTTCAAGCCGATCGTCTACTCGGCGGCGCTGGACAACGGCTACACACCCTCCTCGATCGTGCAGGATTCGCCGATCACCATCGAGGCCGGCCCCGGCCAGGAGGCCTGGACGCCCTCGAACTACGACGGCAAGTCCGGCGGTCCGCATACGCTGCGCTACGGTATCGAGCACTCGAAGAACCTGATGACCGTGCGGCTCGCCAAGGACATCGGCATGCCGCTGATCGCGGAATATGCCCGCCGCTTCGGCGTCTACGACGACCTGCTGCCCGTGCTGCCAATGTCGCTCGGCGCCGGCGAGACCACGGTCATGCGCATGGTCACGGCCTACTCGATGCTCGCCAATGGCGGGCGCCGCATCCGGCCGACCTTGATCGACCGCATCCAGGACCGCACCGGCGAGACCATCTACAAGCACGACAACCGCAAGTGCCTCGGCTGTGAGGCCGAGAAATGGTCGGGCCAGGACGAGCCGAAGCTCGTCGACGAATCCGAGCAGGTGCTCGACCCGCTGACCGCCTACCAGATGGTCTCGATCATGGAGGGGGTGGTCCAGCGCGGCACCGCGACGATCCTGAAGCAGATCGGCAAGCCACTCGCTGGCAAGACGGGTACCACGAACGACGCCAAGGACGCCTGGTTCGTCGGCTTCTCGCCGGATCTCGCCGTCGGCGTCTATCTCGGCTTCGACAAGCCGCGCTCGCTCGGCGACCGCGCCACGGGTGGCGGCCTCGCCGCGCCGATCGCCCTCGACTTCCTGAAGGTCGCCCTCAAGGACAAGCCGCCGACCCCTTTCCGGGTGCCGCCGGGCATCAAGTTGATCCGCGTCGCGGCGGGCTCTGGCGCTCGCGCTGGAGCAGGCGACGGCGCGGGCACCATCCTAGAGGCCTTCAAGCCGGGCACCGCACCTCCGGACGCGTATGTCGCTCGACCCGACGCCCCGACTGCGGTGCCCGATGGAGCCGGTGCCGCTGTGCAGACAGGCGGAGTCTACTGAGCTACGCCGGCAAATCGCCGTACGCACAAGAGAGGGCCATCGCCCTCTCTTTTTTATTTCTTCCCAAGTATTTGCAGGTATCTTTTGATCATTCAGTCAAAGGGGATCGACTGACGGCGTCAGGTAGAGCAGTCGCTCAACCGGCCCCTTTGCGCGCCATCGCCAGCTCGGCCAGCGCGTCAATCCGCATGCCGTAGATCGGTGGCTCGATCATGAAGCGCTCGGCAATCTCGCTGATGATGAAATCAGGACGCACGCTGGCGACGTAGTCCCAGTCGATGCTCGTCGACCAGAGGAAATGCACCTCGCGGAACGTATCTGCGAGGAAGGGTGTGAGCACACCCAGGGCGTACATCGGGCCGTGCTCGCAGTAGGAATCGCCGAACAGCACGACGCGGCGCGGATCGGCCTGCGGGTCATCGTTGCGGAAGATCGCGTGCGCGCCGATATGCGCCTCCCTGGGCTGGCCGAGCGCCTCGAAATGCGCGAGCAGGCTGTTGGCGTAGATCCGCTGCGCCTGCGTCTCGAAGCGGCATTCCTCAACGGTCTCCACGGGCGCAGGCGAGAGCTTGGCGGCGAGGTCGCCGAGATAGGGGAGGCTGTGTGGAAGCCGCCTCGCCGCGATATCGTCGCGGGGTGCGACACCGAGGCGGGCAAGGATCGTGCGGTAGGCGAGGTCGCAGCCTTCGAACGTCCAATGCGTGTCGGTGCGCCGGTAGAGCGGCGTCTGCCAGCGCGCGGCGCGCATCGGGCCGACGAGGTCGACGAATGCCCGCGCGCCCGGCGAACCCCAGAGCCAGCGCCTGAGCCGTAGAGCCGGCGCCCGATCGGGATCGAACACCAGCCCGTCCACCGCGTCGTGGTAGATCGTCAGCTTCTCCGGCGCGACCACATGGAGGTAGGTGGCGCCGAGGCGGCGGCTGCGGCGGCAGCGGTCAGCCAAGTGCTTGCGCCAAAGCCACAAAGTCTCGCGCGCGATGCCCGGTCTTCCGAACTGCGTGAGAACACGGTTCGAGCCGCCCGTGAGGAAGAGCCAGCCATCCCGTCCGACATGAATCTCGGCGACAGGCGAGGGCGGTTCGGGGTTGTCCTGCTGTCGGGGGCCGAGCATCCAATCCGTCTAGCCGGGAGAAGGAGCCGAGGCCAAGCCGACGGCAATGTCCGGCACGGATCCGGAGGGAACCGCTCGCGCCAGGCATGTTCCAATCGTCAGTGCTGGTGTTCGCCCGGAGCGGAGCCGCCGGGCCCCTGCGCGCCGATCGGCGCGACGGCGAAGGTCACCGGAACCTGACCTGCCCGCTCGAAGACGAGTGTGCCCTGGACCGACTCCCCGGCCTTCAGCCCCTGTTTCAGGTCGAGGAACATCAGGTGGAGGCCACCGGGCTTCAGCGCCACGCTGCCGCCGGCAGGAACCGCGAGACCGCCCTCGACGGGGGCCATCTTCATCACGCCGCCCTCCATCGTCATGGAGTGGATCTCACCGCGGCCGGA
Source organism: Methylobacterium gnaphalii (assembly GCF_007992215.1). Taxonomy (GTDB): domain Bacteria; phylum Pseudomonadota; class Alphaproteobacteria; order Rhizobiales; family Beijerinckiaceae; genus Methylobacterium; species Methylobacterium gnaphalii. The sequence continues at coordinate 86,195 of NZ_BJZV01000009.1, forward strand.
TTGCGGAATCGAGGCGCTCAGAAGCCTATCGGGTTCGGCGCCGACATTGGTGATGGTGACGTAGCCGCCAGCCACCTTGGCGCCGCCCGGAGTGGCACGCAGCCACGGCGTTTCGATTGCGAGATCACCTGCCTTCGTCGGAGCCGCCGAAACGGCAGCATGGCCGGCTGCCTTTGCGGCGACGATCCGCACGCCGGGCGCGGGCGTCTTGAGATCATGCGGGTTCTGTCCTGCCTGCGGCACCTGCGCCCAGGCAACAACGCTCTTATCACCCATACCGGCACATTCCTGCTCGACCGGGAAATAGACGGTCGCACCCGGCGCAAAGTTGTCCGAGATCCGAGCAAAGAAGGTGAACTCGTCGACCTCGTCGTCGCCGAGGCTGCCGCCGCTCCAGGTGATCGCGGTGACACCCTCGGAGACCTTACCGTGGAAGGACTGGTAGGCCTTGGCGTAGCTGCCCTTGGTCGTGGCAAGTTGCCAGCCGGGCTTCGGCATCGGCTTCGCACCGATTACGCCTTCGGGAATCGTCACGGTGACGCGGGTGGTCGCCTTGCCCTCGCAGCCATGCATGATCTGGACGACGCCGCGATAGGCCGCGTTCGGGGAGGCCTCCTTGCGCTCAAGGACAGCGTGGGCCAACGCGGCGGAGGCGGACAGCGTCAGGGACAAGGTGGCAAGGAGAAGGGCGCGGCGAAGGCAGTTCGACATGAAGACTGTCCGAGGTCCCAAGAACGAAGCAGCGTGATCTAAACCCGCGCCTGCCGGACCGCCAAATCCTCCGGGAGCCGTGCGCCTTACTGTTGCCTGCGGGCCGCAAGTCGCCCCGCAATCAAGTTCACGTGCGCCAACACACGGCCAAGGTGTGAAGCGCCACAATATGGCCCGGTGATCATGCGTTTTTAACCTGAGCCCGACATTAGGGACGGCAGGCGAATTCCGGCGCGTATCAAGTCAGGCCGGCTCCGTATCTCCGCCCTCTCAACCGGATCAGAGCATTGGATCGATGCTGAACCAGGTCATCACCACCCGCCCCGCCCTCCGTCTGGCCAGCGCCCTGCTGGCCGGCTCCGCGCTGCTGCTCCCGCTCGTCTCGCCGGCCTCCGCGCGTGAGGATGCTGGGCAGGCTGAGTGGGCCCAGGACTACGCCGCGCCGCAGACGATGCAGGTCCGCCGCTCCTCGACCCCGATCCTGTCGCCGCAGACGATCGCCGCGACCGAGCAGGTGATCGAGAAGTATCGCAGCATCGTCTCCCGCGGCGGCTGGCAGCCAGTCTCCGGTGCCGCAAGCCTGCGGATCGGCTCGCGCGGCGCGGCGGTTGGAGCCCTGCGCCAGCGCCTGATCGCCACCGGCGACCTCGACGCGCAGGCCGGGTCTGGCGTCATCTATGATTCCTACGTCGCGGCCGGCGTGAAGCGCTTCCAGGCCCGCCACGGCCTCAGCCAGACCGGTCAGATGAGCCCGGCGACGCAAGCCGCCATGAACGTCCCGGCCGATATCCGCCTGCGCCAGCTCGAGACCAACCTGATCCGCCTGCGCTCCTATTCGGGCGATCTCGGCCACCGCTTCGTGATCACCAACCTGCCCGCCGCCCTAGTCCAGACGGTCGAGAACGGTCAGGTCGTGACGATCCACGCTGCCGGCGTCGGCAAGATCGACCGCCAGTCGCCGATCATGAACACCAAGGCGACGCAGATCAATTTCAACCCCTTCTGGACGGTCCCGGCTTCCATCGTGAAGAAGGACCTCATCCCCAAGATGCAGAAGGACCCGAACTACCTCACCGACAACAAGATCCGCATCTTCCGCGGCGAGACCGAGATCTCGCCGCGCTCGGTGAACTGGAATTCGAACGAAGGCACGCAGTACCGCTACCGCCAGGATTCGGGCGCCGACTTCAACTCGATGGGCGTCGTGCGCATCAACATCCCGAACCCCTACGGCGTGTTCATGCACGACACGAACTCGCGCGGCGTGTTCGGCGACGACTTCCGCTTCATCTCCTCGGGCTGCGTGCGCCTTCAGAATGTGCGCGAGTACATCACCTGGCTTCTCAAGGACACGCCCGGTTGGGACCGTGCCCATGTCGAGCAGGCCGTGGAAAGCGGCCAACGCATCGACGCGACCCTGGCTCAGCCCGTGCCGGTCTACTGGACCTACATCACCGCCTGGGCGACCCCGGACGGCACCGTCCAGTTCCGCGACGACATCTACAAGCGCGACGGCGTGAACGTGCCCTCGACCATCGAGGCGCCGACCCCGGTGGCCAGCGCCGCATCGACCCAGCCCGAGCGCTTCGAGCAGTTCGACGACGAGAACTGATTGTTCGATAGCGGCGTCGAGGCCAACGCGCCTCACGCGGACTTTCGCGAAAGACCCGCGCCTCCCGACGGAGGCGTGGGTCTTTCTTCATTCTATTCAGGAGAGAACACCGCCTTGGCACCCATCGTGGCGATCGGCCTGCACCTTGTTGCGCTCCTCGGGGGCGCCGCCTTCGTGCTTCAGCAGGCAGCCAATGCCAATCTCAGGGGTGCTCTCGGCTCGCCCTTCTGGGCAGGTCTCACGAACTTCCTCGCCGGCGGCCTCGCGCTGAGCCTCGTCCTCATCGCCATCCGGGAACCGATCCCATCCCTCCAGGTCGTGACCCGGGCACCGTGGTTCGCGTGGTTCGGCGGTTGCCTCGGGGCTCTCTACATCATCGGGATCATCTTACTGCTGCCGAGGCTCGGCGCCGCGACCGTTGTCGCGCTGTTCATGGTCGGGCAGATCCTGACCTCGCTCGCCTTCGACCATTTCGGCCTACTCGGTGCGCCGATCCGGGAGGTCGGTTTGCCGCGCCTGATCGGCGCTTCTCTGATGGTCGCCGGAGTCGGGCTGATCTGTGTCTTCTGAGAACGCGTAACGGCCGGTCCGATCGGCGAGCTATGCGGGCCGATGGAACGCTCGGAAGGACTTAGCTCAGCGCCTTCAGCCGGTGACGACGCCCATCGTCAAAAAATTTGAGCCTCGCGGCAAATTCCCCTGCTGTTGGCGTGCCTCATACCTGCGTGTAGTAAGGCGGGCTGAAACGCCCCCCGTGAACGCCCACGGGTCGACGGGTGCGCGACACCCCTAAGAACACGCAAACGAGGCCATTTTCATGAGCGCCGGTACAGCAGCCGCCAACGACGCCACCAGCCGCTTCTTCTCCGCCCACGTCACGGAGACCGATCCCGAGCTCGCGAAGGCGCTCGAACAGGAACTTGGCCGTCAGCGGCACGAGATCGAGCTGATCGCCTCGGAGAACATCGTTTCCCGCGCTGTGCTCGAGGCCCAGGGTTCGGTGCTCACCAACAAGTACGCCGAGGGCTATCCGGGCCGTCGCTACTACGGCGGCTGCCAGTTCGTCGACGTCGCCGAGAACCTCGCCATCGACCGGGCCAAGCGCCTGTTCAATTGCGGCTTCGCTAACGTGCAGCCGAATTCCGGCTCCCAGGCGAACCAGGGCGTGTTCATGGCGCTCATGCAGCCGGGCGACACCTTCCTCGGCCTCGACCTCGCTGCTGGCGGCCACCTCACCCACGGCGCTCCCCCGAACGTTTCGGGCAAGTGGTTCAAGCCGGTCTCCTACGGCGTGCGCCGCGAGGACCAGCGCATCGACATGGACGAGGTCGCCAGGCTCGCCGAGGAGCACAAGCCGAAGGTCATCATCGCTGGCGGCTCGGGCTATCCGCGTCACTGGGATTTCGCGCGGTTCCGTGAGATCGCCGATTCCGTCGGCGCCTACTTCTTCGTCGACATGGCTCACTTCGCCGGCCTCGTCGCGGCGGGCCTGCATCCGTCGCCGTTCCCGCATGCGCATGTCGCCACCACGACGACGCACAAGACGCTGCGCGGCCCGCGCGGCGGCATGATCCTCACGAACGACGAGGCGCTCGCCAAGAAGTTCAACTCGGCGATCTTCCCCGGCCTGCAGGGCGGCCCGCTGATGCACGTCATCGCCGGCAAGGCAGTCGCCTTCGGCGAGGCGCTCAAGCCCGAGTTCAAGATCTACGCGCAGCAGGTGATCGAGAACGCCAAGGCGCTGGCTGAGACGCTGATCTCGGGTGGCTACCACATCACTTCGGGCGGCACCGACAACCACCTGATGCTCGTCGACCTCACCGGCAAGGGCCTGACCGGCAAGGCCGCAGAGGCTGCCCTCTCGCGCGCCGACATCACCTGCAATAAGAACGGCATCCCGTTCGACCCGCAGAAGCCGACCATCACCTCGGGCATCCGTCTCGGTACCCCGGCCTCGACCTCGCGCGGCTTCGGCGTCGCAGAGTTCAAGCAGGTCGGCGGCTTCATCGTCGAAGTGCTCGACGGTCTCGTCGAGAAGGGCGAGGGCGGCGATTCGGCGATCGAGGCGAAGGTCAAGGAGCAGGTGCACGCGCTGACGGCGCGTTTCCCGATCTACTAGTCGCGCGGGCGCCCTTTCAGCGCCTTCGTCACCACGCTAGAAGCGGCCGCGGATCGACATCCGTGGCCGTTTCTTTTTGGCGTCAGCGAGGTGTACCCAGCCGATGCGATGTCCCTATTGCGGCGGCCCCGATACCCAGGTGAAGGACTCGCGCCCCAGCGAGGATTCCGCCGCCATCCGCCGGCGCCGCGTCTGCCCGGATTGCGGCGGGCGCTTCACCACCTTCGAGCGCGTTCAACTGCGTGAGCTGACTGTGCTCAAGCGCTCCGGCAAGCGCGTGCCTTTCGACCGCGACAAGCTGGAGCGCTCCATCGATGTCGCCTTGCGCAAGCGGCCGGTCGATCCCGAGCGCGTCGAGCGGCTCATCTCCGGCATTACCCGGCAGTTCGAGAGCGGCGGCGAAAGCGAGGTGACGAGTGAAGCGATCGGCGAGGCTGTGATGGAGGGGCTGAAGGGCCTCGACGACGTCGCCTATGTGCGCTTCGCCTCGGTCTACAAGAACTTCGCCGAGCCACAGGACTTCAAGGATCTGCTCGGCACGCTTGCCGGCGACGCGACGCTGCCCTTCGGCGACACGCCCGAGAAGGCCGGATCCCCGCGCAAGCGCGGCCGACCAGCGAAGTCAGAGGCGTGAGCGGGCAGGCGGCGGCCGACCAGCGCTTCATGCGGCTCGCCCTCGCGTTGGGCCGGCGCAATCTTGGCCGGACATGGCCGAACCCCTCCGTCGGCGCCATCGTCGTCAAGGACGGCATCATCATCGGGCAAGGCCTGACCGCACCGGGCGGACGCCCTCATGGCGAACCGCTGGCACTTGCCATGGCCGGCGACCTCGCTCGCGGCGCGACGCTCTATGTCGGCCTGGAGCCTTGCTCGCATCATGGACGCACGCCGCCCTGCACGGACGCGATCACGGCGGCTGGAATTGCACGCGTCGTCTCGGCGCTCGAGGACCCTGATCCGCGCGTCGCAGGGCGGGGGCATGCGCTGCTGCGGGAGGCGGGCATTTTGGTCGAGACGGGCCTGCTGTGCGACGAGGCCGCCCGTGACCATCGTGGCCACGTCAGCCGCGTCACGCGAGGAAGGCCGAGCCTGCACCTCAAGCTCGCCCGGACCCAGGACGGCTTCGCGGCCCATGCCAGCAGCGATCGCCTGCGCATCACCGGGCCGCTCGCCGATGGCGCCGTGCATCTCTGGCGAGCTCATGCTGACGCAATTCTCGTCGGGATCGGTACGGTGCGGGCCGACGACCCTGTGCTGACCGTACGCCTGCCGGGCCTCGCAGATCGCTCGCCGCTGCGCATCGTGCTCGATTCGGATCTGCGGTTGAACTCGGCCTATCGCCTGGTACGCGGTGCACGGGAGGTGCCAACGCTCGTGATCACCACACGCAAGGCACCGGCCCACAGCAAGCGAATGCTCGCCTCCTTCGGGGTCGAGGTCGTCTGCGTCGATTCCGGCGCCAACGGCCGAGTCGATCTCCATGCGGCGCTCGCCGCTCTCGCCGAGCGGGGGATCACGCGGTTGTGCAGCGAGGGCGGACCGAGCCTCGCCGACGCCTTGGCCGAGGCCGACCTCGTCGACGTGCTGACCGTCTTCACTGGTCCGACGGCGATCGGCCCGGGCGGCCTGCCGGCGATCGGCCCGTATCTGGACAAGGCGCTCGCCGAACGCCACCTGCACGAGATCGAGTCCCTGATGTTGGGACCGGATCGTGCCACCACCTATGAGCGGAGCGCCTGACGCGTGTTCACTGGTCTGATCAGCGACGTCGGCCGCATCGTCTCCGTAGAGGGGGACGAGAGGCTGCGGCGCCTGGTCATCGAATCCGCCTACGACCCGGCAACGATCGCACTCGGCGCCTCAATCGCCTGCTCTGGCCCCTGCCTGACCGCGGTCGCCGTCGAGGCTCACGGCGTGGGCTGTCGCTTCTCCGTGGACGCCGCCGCCGAGACGCTTGCGTGCACCACGCTCGGCACCTGGCAGGAGGGCCGCCGGATCAACCTGGAGCGCTCCCTCAAGATCGGCGACGAACTCGGCGGCCATCTTGTCACCGGCCATATCGATGGCATCGCCGAGATCGTGGCGCGCGAGGAGGTGACGGGCAGCGACGGCCCCTGGGGGGCAAGCACCCGCTTCACCCTGCGCGCCCCGGATACGCTCTCGCCTTTCATCGCGGCGAAGGGCTCGGTCTGCCTCGACGGCACCTCGCTGACTGTCAACACGGTGGAAGGCGATCTCTTTTCGGTGCTGCTGATCCCGCACTCGCTCTCGGTAACCACATGGGGCGAGCGCGTTGCCGCCGATCAGGTGAACCTCGAGGTCGATCTGATCGCCCGCTACGCCGCGCGGCTCACGGATGCGCGAAACGGCACGGGCGCCTGATGCTACGTCAGAGGTTGGCGAAGTCCAACATCTCGTAGAGCGGACGGATCTCGATCTCGCTTGGGCCGGGCATCGGATTGGGGCACCGCTTCACCCAGGCCACCGCCTCGTCCATGTCCTTGACCTCCCACAGCCAGAATCCCGCGACGAGCTCCTTCGTCTCGGCGAAGGGACCGTCGATCACGGCGCGGCCCGTGCCGTCGAAGGCGACGCGCTTACCCTGCGAGGAGGGCTTCAGGCCGTCGGCCGTGATCAGGATGCCGGCGGCTTTCAGCTCCTCGTTATACGCCCCCATTGCCGAGAGCAGCTCCTTGCTGGGCAGTTGACCCGTCTCGCTCTCCGCGGTCGCCTTCACCAGAACCATCACGCGCATCGCTGCCTCCCAAACATCCCTCGAAGCCGCGCTGGCCTCAGCTTGAAGACGTGCCGTTGCGAGTGAGGCCGACAACTGATTCGAATCTTTTTCGGCATCGCTGTGGGCTTGATGAAATCGGCGGGCTCGGCCGAGTTGCTCTGCCCGGTCCTAGAAATTCCCCTGCGCGACCGCGCGCGGGCCAATCTCGTCGTCTGCGAGCGCCGCATGCGCGGGTGCTTCCTTTGCCAAGGTCGCGTGAAGCGCGAGCACATCAGCCTCGCATCCGCTTGCCTTGCCGCTCCGGCCCGTTCCGGGCTAACGCTCGCGGCGTCCCAAACACCGCGACAAGGCCTGTAACGGCTCGCGAGGTTGCACCGCTTCTTCCTTCGGATCACGGTTCCATGGTTTCTCACCGCCGCGAGGCGTCCGCGCCGATCGATTCCGACGGCGCCCGCGTCCTCGTCATCGAGGCGCGCTTCTACGATGACGTTGCCGACGCCCTGCTCGACGGCGCCCGCCACGCCCTCGACGAGGCCGGCGCTCAAGCCACGCTCGTCACCGTGCCGGGCGCGCTGGAGCTGCCAGCTGCCATTGCGATCCTGGTCGATTCCGCCAAGCGCGCCGAGCGGCCGTACGACGCCGTGGTGGCGCTCGGCTGCGTGATCCGCGGCGAGACCAGCCATTACGACACCGTCGCCAACGAGAGCGCACGCGGCCTCATGGACCTCTCAGTCGCTGAGCGCCTGCCACTCGGCAACGGCATCCTCACCGTCGAAAACCACGAGCAGGCCATGGCCCGCGCGCGGCGCGAGGAGATGGACAAGGGCGGCGGGGCGGCGCGCGCGGCACTCGCCGTGCTTGCCCTGAAGCGCCAGGCTGCGGAGCAGGCTCGATGAGTAAGGTTCCGCAGACGAAGTCCGAGCGCAGCGGCGCCCGCCTTGCGGTCGTGCAGGCGCTCTACGAGATGGAGATCTCGGGCAAGGGCACATTAGAGGCGCTGGCCGAGTTCGAGGCATTCTGGATCGGCAGCGAGGTCGAGGGCATCACCCATCCGCCCGCTGATGCCACGTTTTTCCGCGACCTGCTGCGCGGGACCGTCGACCAGCAGCGCGCTATCGATCCGGTGCTCGACAAGGCGCTGGTCAAGGGTTGGCCGCTGAAGCGCATCGAGGCGGTTCTGCGCGCCATCCTGCGCGCCGGTGCCTACGAACTGATGTTCCGGCGCGACGTACCGGCCCGCTCGGCCATCTCCGAATACGTCGACGTCGCACACAGCTTCTACGAGGGCGACGAGCCCGGCCTCGTCAACGGCGTTCTCGACCGCGTCGCCCGCGACGTGCGCGCCGAGGAGCTGGCCATGCCCGCCGGCCGCCAGGGGTGACGGCGGACCGCCCTGGCGAAGAGGCGCTGATCGCGCGCTATTTCGCGCCGCTGGCCGGCCCCGGCGCCGAGGGGCTTCGCGACGACGCGGCGAGTCTGACACCGAGCCCAGGCCATGACCTTGTGGTCACCGTCGATGCCGTCGTCGCCGGCATCCACTACTTCCCCGGCGATCCGCCGGCCTCCATCGCCCGCAAGGTGCTCGGAGTGAACCTGTCCGACCTCGCGGCGAAGGGCGCGAACCCGCGCGGATTCCTGCTCACCCTGGCTCTACCCGGCGACTGGACCGAGGACTGGCTCGCCAACTTCGTCGAGGGCCTTCGCGAGGCGAGCGCGGCCTTCGGTTGCCCGCTGCTCGGCGGCGACACCGTCCGCTCGGGCGGACCAATGCTGCTCTCCGTGACTGCCTTCGGCGAGGTGCCTATGGGTGCGATGGTGCGCCGACAGGGCGCGCAGCCCGGCGACCGCCTCTACGTCACCGGCACGATCGGCGATGCGGCTCTGGGACTCGTCCTGCAGGGGGCAGGTGCACCCTCCCTCGATCCCGAGAGCCGAGCCGTCCTGATCGACCGCTACCGCCATCCGCAGCCTCGCCTCGCGCTCGCCCCCGCCCTAAGACGGCATGCCCGCGCGGCGATGGACGTCTCCGACGGTCTCGCCGGCGATCTCGCCAAGATGTTGGGTGGAAGGATCACCGCGCGGGTGCGGATCGCCGACGTGCCGCTCTCGGCTGCGGCCCGGCAAGCACTTCGCATCGACCCTTCGCTGCTCGCTACCGCACTCACCGGCGGCGACGATTACGAAGTGCTCTGCGCCGTGCCACCCGAGGGCTCAGATGCCTTCCTTGCCGAAGCCCGAGAGGCCGGCGTAGCGATCGCGGAGATCGGTACCGTCGAAGCCGGGGAGGGGCCCGCGCTGTTCTTGCGCCAAGATGGCAACGTGCAGCCGTTCGAGCGCGCGTCGTTCAGCCACTTCTGACCGTCGTCCGGGGGCTCGCCGCTAGCGAGAACCCGGGATTCATGACGAGCCTCGTTGCGTCACAGCGGACGGTTTCCCTGTTTCGCCCCGCGTCCCTGAATGTGGGATTAGGAATTGGCAGGCAGCAAGGCCGAACCGGCTCGCGCGATCTCATAATGAATCGGCTTGAAGCTGCCGCCGTTCGACTGAAGCGCCGAGCAGGCCGTCAGCCCGATGATCAGATCCGTCTCTGCCTCGAACACAATGCGGTCACCGGCCCGGCTCAGCGGCGGCTCAACCGTAAGCGCGCCGGTCGTCGCGTCGATTGGCACGTTCATGAAGCAGTTGAAGGCCACCGGGATCGCGTCCGGCTCGATCCCGTAGGGCGCGAGCGCCGCGGCGAGGTTGCCGAAGCAGCCGCGATGCGGGTTGGTGTCTCCGTAGATGATGCGGAAGGTGTCGGCAGAGCACGGCGTGAGCAGGAAATCGTGGCGCCCCACCGTGTCCTCGATGATGCGCAGCAGCACGTTCGACCGGTTGGAGTAGAGCGGGTCGCCCGTCGTCAGGTAGATCCGGCTCGCGTAATCGAGCGTGCGCCCTGACGAGATCACCTCCCCGATATCGTGCCGGTTATAGGCGAGGAGGTCGGCGACCTGCTCGCCCCGCGGGTCGATCACCGTGAGCCGGTCTCCCCGATCAAGGGTGAAGGCCGTGCCAGAGCGCGGCGGGATCTCGTGATGGTGGCACTCAGCGGTCATTGAGAGCCATTTCCTTGACGCGCCCTTGAAAGGGGCATTTCCAGGATTCGTCGACGACGCGTCCGCTATACTGGCGCGCCTCGGAAGCCTCGCCGTGGCGGGCCAGCATCGGGTTGATCGACCCGGCGAGCGCCTCATCCCGCTTGAGGATCGAGCTGCGCAGGGTCTCGTAGCGGCCCTCCTCGCGAAGCTGCTCGAACTGCGCATGCAGGTTGAAGACGAGGGCAGGGGAGGAGAAGCGCCGCGCCGGACGGCTGGCACGCGGATGCAGCCCGACGATGAAGAAGCCCTCGCCGCCAAAACTCAGTGAGAAATGCGGATTTTCAGGGTCGGCATTCACCCGCTCATCGAGGGGCTGGCCGAGCCAGGAATCCTTGTCCGACAGGGATTGCGCGCGCGTCCAGAGGTGGTGCTCGAAAGCCTCCTCGGAGAGATCGTCCGGCCCCTCGAACACCACGACGAAGCTCTGAAAGAGCGCCGGATCACGACGGTAGCGCGCGATGAAGGCGAGCAGCGCCGGGTAGATCCGCATGTCGTCCCAACCGGAAGTGATGTCGCGCGCCACCACGATCTTCATGCGTCCCTTGGCGGCCGCGGATTTCGCGCCGACACAGGGGAAGGGCCGACTGCCTATGAACTCCCGAAACTCGCGTGCGCGCGCATGGTCGTGGTCGTCGCGGGGGAACTGCATTGAGGTCCGTTGCTGGGGAGATCGACAGGGGAGGGAGCCCCTTCGGGAGTCGAGGAACGACACATGCCGAGGCGTGTTCCGAGAGGGTCTGGTATCGGACAGGGGTTTTCCACAGCGCCGACGCCCTACCAGTTGGGGCCAACCTCGCCTTCCCTTCCATAGCCAACCACCCACCTTGCCTCGGGTTCGAAATCCACCTGCCACGCGATGAGGGGAGCCGCTGCGCCGTTACCAGGAAAAGGCCCAGCGCGCGTTCGCTTAGAAAGATCAGGGGGGCCGGGCGCGAGATCATGCTCCAGTTGGCCATTCGACAGCGTGTAGTCGAACAGCGCGTCGACCGGTCCGTCATAGGCGGGATTGCAGAAATGCACGCCGAGATCGTCAGGCCCGCGCAGAAGCATCAGCGAGCCCCAGCCCCTGCTGACTAGCCTGCAGAGCCGCTAGGCTCCGGAACCTTCGAGCCAAACCTCGCAGAACTTTGGCCAGGTCAGGGCTCGGCTTCGATCAGCGGCCCGAATTCACCCAGTGCACGATATCGGCGAGCACCCGGCCGAGCGCCGCGTCGAGAGCGACCGCGGCATTGCCGGCATCAACGGCGGAAACCGGGACGCGGGCCGAGAAGATTCTGGCGTTGACCACCCGGCCACTGCTCTCCGCGATGATTTTGGCGGAGATGTCGACCACCGCCTCGCGGGAACCGGCGGCGATATCGAACTCACGAATCTCGCTGACGAGTTGGTAGTCCGAGACGACCTTGTCGCCCGGACGCGTCACCGAGCGCAGCCGGCCAGAATTCTCCAGGCTTTGGATGATGCGGGTCTGGATCAGGCGCGGCAGCCGGTCCGACCATTGCCCACCACCCAGGAATGAGAGCGAGCCGTTCGCCTCACGCACCAGGATGCGATCGGCTTCGAGCGTCTGCAGCCCGATCGGCTCGGCCACGACGATTGAGCGCGAGGAAGCGGCCGCACGCGCGTTGCCGGGAACTGCGGCGAGGTCGAAGGTCAGCGGCGTGGCCCCGCCCCCGCATCCGGCGAGACCCACGGCGACCAGCGCAAGCCCGGCCGCCCGCAGCCGCATCGGGCCACGGCAAAGCGCCGGGAACGCGAAGGTCGAGGCCGTCGTCATGGGCGAAGTCGTCCGCACTCCACGGGCCGCAAACGGCCCCACCACACTAAAATACGGCAAAGCTTGGCACGTGCCCGTGCGCCGCGGCACATTCGGCGGTCAGCGCAGTCTTCAGCGGCCACCGTTGTATTCCGGCAACGACGGCTTTCCACCGAAGATCACCTGCGACGGGTCGCGTTCCAGGCTCTTGGCGGCACGGTTGAGGGTGTTCAGCGTACGCTGACCGTCGCTCGCCAAGGCCTCGACCTCGCGGCGGCTCGACCCGCTGAGGCGGGTCACGCTCGACGAGATGTTAGCCGTGCGCTTGTCGAGATTTTCCGACAGCAAGCGGAAAGCCTTACCGGCGTCACGTACCGAGATCGCGGCCTCGCGGATCTCGGCGAAGGTCGAGGAACCCTGCTCGCCCGAGGCCGAGCCGAGGAACCCTTGCGCTCCCTTCAGCACGGCATCGATCTGGTCGGAGGCGGAATTGAGCTTGGCCATCATCGCGCGGGCATCGGTGAGGCCGGCCTCGATGTTCGGACTCGAATTCGCGAGTGCTGAGGAGAAGCGGTCGACGTTGTCGATCACGCGGTTGAGCTTCTCGCCGTCGATCGCCTTGACCAGCGTACCGATCGCCGGGCCGGCATCGGCCAGGGCCTTGGAGAAGGTGTCGACGTTGGCGAGCGTGCGGCTGATGGCACCCTCGTTGCTGGAGATCACCTTGTCGAGGCGCGAGAGCATGTCGTCGGCACGCTGCGCGATTTGGCGCGCGGCTGCCATCATGTCCTGGATGTCGCTGGAATCGGCGAAGATCGTCGGAATAGAGTCGTCTGCGGCCGGCTTGAGGGCAGGAGCATCGGCGCTGCCGCCGGAGAGCGAGATCTGCGAGACGCCGGTCAGCATGGCCGAGTCGAGGCGGGCGCGGGTGTCGGCACGCAGCGGCGTGGAAGGCAGCACCTCAACAAGGGCCACCACCCGGCGAGGATCCTGGGGCAGCAGGCGCACGTCGGTCGCCTCGCCGACCTTGATGCCGTTGAACGAGACGGTCGAGCCCTTGGCGAGGCCGCCGACGCTGCCGGAGAAGACGATGCGCAGCGCCTGGTTCGCCGCGCTGCGCGAGCCGCCGTTCAGCCAGAACGCGAAACCGAAGCCTGCGAGCACGACCGCGATGGTGAAGGCGCCGATCAGCGCGTAGTTGGCACGGGTCTCCATCAGTTCACCCGTCTGTTCGGTTCGAGGCTGTGCTTCGGTGCGCAACGGCACGCGAGGCGCGAGTGCGCGTCACGCATGGACCGCGCTCGCGAGCTGGGCGCTTGGCCGCGGCATGATTGCGCGCGCACGCTTGCCGTGGAAATACGAGCGCAGCCAGGGATGATCGCTCGCGAGCATAGCCTCGATCGGTCCCTCGGCGATGATCTTGCCGTCGCCCAGCGCCGCGATGCGGTCACAGGCCGTGTAGAGGCTATCGAGGTCGTGGGTGACCATGAACACCGTCAGCCCGAGCGTCTGCTTGAGGGTGGCGACGAGCTCGTCGAACTCGCCCGCGCCGATCGGGTCGAGCCCGGAGGTCGGCTCGTCGAGGAAGAGGATTTCGGGATCGAGTGCCAGCGAGCGGGCGAGCGCCGCGCGCTTGATCATGCCGCCCGACAGCTCCGAGGGGTACTTGTCCGCGGCGTCCGGCTTAAGGCCGACCATCTCGATCTTGAGACGCGCGAACTCGTCGAGCAGCCGCTCGGAGAGGTTCAGGTGCTCACGCATCGGCATCTGGATGTTCTGCTTCACCGTCAGCCCGGAGAAGAGGGCGCCCTGTTGGAAGAGGACGCCCCAGCGCTTTTCTAGCTCGCGCCGGCGATGCAGCGTGAGATTGTCGACGTCCTCGCCGAAAATCTCGATGGTGCCCGCGCGCTTCTGGATGAGGCCGAGGATCGTGCGGGTGAGCACGGACTTGCCCTGCCCCGAGGGCCCGACGAAGCCCAGGATCTCGCCGCGCCAGATGTCGAGGTCGAGCCCCTTCATCACGTTGCGCGCGCCGAAGCCCACCACGAGCTCGCGCACGCGGATGATGGCGTCCTGGCCCGGCTGGCGAGGCGATGAGGTCACATTGCGTCCCGATTGAGGTCCCGCGCCCAAAGCGCTGATCCTGCTCTAGAATTCGATCGCGGCGAAGAACACCGCGAACAACCCATCAAGCACGATGACCATGAAAATAGACTTGACGACTGAGGCGGTCACGTGGCGGCCCAGCGACTCCGCCGAGCCCTGCACGGCGAAGCCCTCGATCGTCGCGATGATGCCGATGGTGAGGGCCATGAAGGGCGCCTTGGCGAGACCCACCCAGAGGTGGCGGTCCGACACCGCGCTCTGCAGGCGCGAGAGGAAGCCCTCCGAGGTCAGCCCACCATAGATCATCGCCGTGACGCCGCCGCCGGCAAGCGCGGCGAGATTGGCGATGAAGGCGAGCATCGGCAGGCCGATCATCAGCGCCAAGATCCTGGGAACAATCAGGATTTCGATCGGATCGAGCCCCATCACGCGCAGGGCGTCGACCTCCTCGCGCATGCGCATCGAGCCGATCTCGGCGGTGAAGGCGGAGCCCGAACGGCCCGCCACCATGATCGATGTGAGCAGCACCCCGAGTTCGCGCAGGACGAGGATGCCGATGAGGTTCACCACGAAGCTCTGGGCGCCGAAGCGCTGGAGCTGGATGATGCCCTGCTGGGCGACGATGCCGCCGACGAGGAAAGAGATCAGCGCGATGATCGGCACGCCGCGATAGGCGATCGCCTCAAGCTGGTTGACCAGAGCCGTGAAACGGAAGCTCGACGGGCGCAGCGCGACCCGCCCGATCGCGGCCACCACCTCGCCCAAAAACGAAAGGCCGGCAAGCATTTCGCGCCCGCCGACGACCACGCTGCGGCCGATCCCATCGAGCACCGCGAAGGCCCAGGCGACGCGCGGCGCCGCCGGCACCTCGGCCGGGCGCAGGGCGACCTCGCCGAGCAGAATCTTGTGTTCCGGCCGTGGGTTGACGTAGGCGAGCCGCCCGCCCGCCGCCTCGATCTCGGCCCGCGTCCGCTCCAGCACCCAGGCCCCGAGCGTGTCGAGCCGGACGATGTCCGCGAGATCGACGAGAACCGGATTCGTCTGTCCGTGCAATGCGATAGCAGCCGCCGCGCGCTCGACGGCGGGGCCCTGGTCGGCGGTCCAGCGGCCCGTGAGCGCGACGGCGCCGCCCGCGCCGAGGCTGGCGCCGGCCGCGTCGGGATGGGCTGTGCCGGCTTCGATCAGCACGGAAAAGGGGTCTCCGGGTCCGGTCCTGGGGCGGGGATGGCCTCCATCATGAGGTCAACATGGTGACCAAAGCGTGTCTTTGCCGGCCGCCTGAAGCTATCCCGCGTGCTCACACCTGCCACGCATACGGGAAACATGGCCCGCGTGCTCACGCGCAGCATCATCCCGCGCGCCGGGAGGCCCGGGCGGCGAGCCCGACGAGGCAGAGCCCGGCCAGCGCCAGCGGGGCCATCATGGCGAAGGTCACCGCCGGCCCGGCGCTCCGGTAGACGACGCCGCAACCGAGGGTCGCCAGGGACGAGCACAGGGCGGTGGCCGAGCTCACCGTTCCCTGCGCCCGGCCGCGGGCGCCGTCCGGGGCGAGGCTCGAGACGGCGTTCATCGCGCCGAAATGCGTAGCGCCGAAGGTGAAGGCGTGGAGCATCTGCAGGCCGACGAGGGCGGGCAGCGAGTCGCCGGCCAGCGCCATGCCGATGGCCCGAACGATCGCGGCGGCGGCGCCGAGCGCCAGGAGCCGGAAGGGCTGGCGCCACGGCGCCGGCAGCCGGCCGATCACCGCGAAGAGCAGGATCTCGGCGGCGACGCCGATGGCCCAGAGCGTGCCGATCCAGGCGCCGGGCACCCCGGCCGTGCTCCAGGCGATGGAGCCGAAGGCGTAGATCGCCGCGTGGCTCGCCTGGATCAGCGCGGCCGCGCCGATGGCCAGCCACAGAACCCGGGGCAAGCGAGGGCGCCCGGTGGCGTGGGACGCGTGTCCCGCCTGTCCCGCCACGTCCCGGCTGGCATAGGCGACGGCGGAAGCGATCAGCGCCAGCCCGGTGAGCAGAAGCGGCACCGCGAAGGCCTCGCCGAGCACCCCGAACAGGGCGCCCCCGGCGAGGTTCGCCCCCAGGAACCCGATCGAGCCGGCCATGCGGATGCGCGGATAATCGAGTTTCCTCCGGGCCCCTTTCGCGCCCTCCCGCACGGAGCCGGCCTCCCGTTCGGCGGAGAGCCGCACGGCGGCGAGCGTCAGGTAGTCGATGCTCGCGACCATCGGCGCCGCGGCCACGGCGTTGACCGCGATCAGCCCGGCGAGCACGCCCCAGCCGATTGCGGCCCCGGCCGGCATCAGCGCGTAGGTCGCGGCCAGAACCAGGCTGCCCACGAGCAGAAGGCTGCGGGCCGAAATCCCCCGGTCGATCAGCCCCATCAGCGGCGCCGTGGCGACGATGCGGATGGCGATGGGCAGGGCCAGCAGCCCGCCGATCAGCCCGGCATCGAGATGCAGGGTGTTCAGCCAGACCGGCATGAACGGCATCGCGATGCCGATCTCGACGAAAACCACGGTGTAGAGCAGCGCCAGCCGGAAGGCGTTGGGCGCGTCGCTTGGGCCGGGCGGGGGCGGGGCAGGGGGCACGGAGGGAACGGGGCGACGGAGACTGGCCGGACGCATGCACGTCCGACCCGGTTTCGTCCATGCGCGGAGGGACAGCCTGCCCGCGTCACGCGCCGCGGCGCGTGTGGTTCGTCAGCGCCCGAGCGCAAGAACCCTCGCGCCGGGGCCACTCGTTCGACCCGCTCCACCGAACCCGGCAGACGGGGAAGGCGCCGCAGGCCCGTTACTCGGAGGCCGCCGCGACGGGCTCGAGGACGGGTTCCGCGGTGATCCCGTAGCGCACGGAAACTGTCAGCAGCGTCAGGGCCGCCAGCGTACAGACGACGAGCGTCAGGATGGTGCCGGCGCGCGTGCCGTGCTTGCCGGTCGTGCTGGAATTGGTGGGGAGAGAACCGCGAGCAAGAAGTGTAGCCATAGCCAAAACCTCCTAGGCGTCGCGAGGCGGCGAGAGCGATGAGGATTTACGCCAGGTGACACAGAGGCTGCGTCGCTCGAAAGCGGCGCAGTTACCGGGCGATCCGCGGCCAAGCTGTCGATCGAATTTTTCTTGCTGTTCAATATTCGCGAATACAGACCGCAGATTTTCATTCGCTTTCTACAATGTCTGTGATCCGCCGCACATTTTATCGACGGTGCCGTATTTCTGCGGGGCATGTCCCTCGGCTGAAAAATTGCGTCGGATTTGGAGCGAACGCGATCCCGATGGTGTTAGCCGCAACCCGGTCGATGGCTTGCAGGGAACTGCCCAAATGCAGACAGACTGCTTCAGAAGAGCAGAATATCGAAGCCGGATTCACAGGAATTATATAATACCAAAGCAAACATCAACAGTAGTTTATGTAATTTTTATAAACATTCATCTTTTTAGCTCGCGGAGTTTTTCTCTATGACTTCCATTAAAAAGCAAATTCTCATCTAGATTATCGAAGAGATTATAGTTTCTAGCGTACTGCAACAAACGTTCGCCATGCTCTGAGAAGCAATTGTAAAATATAAGAACCAGCTCCGCGTCTGAGAGCTGCGCGCGGATGATTCTCATGTACTCTATCCGAGCGGTCTTATTAGTAGCCTCGCCGACTCGCGGGGTCTTCGTCTCAAGAAATCGGATCATATTGTAGAGCAATCTGAAATAGTGACCAAGAGCATCTCGATGACTGTTCCAGAAATCTCGGTAGACACTTGCCCACAAGTTCAAATCAGTTGGATCGTAACCTTTAATGGCAGGATTGGCGTACGTCCGGCTTAATTCTGTAACATAATGGGCGAGCACAGCACGTCCACTAATCGGGAGGCGGTTTCCATCAAACCCACGCAACTCATTCACATTTGCGCTGTGCAACGAAAGCATTTGAAAGAGAGTTGCTTCGAAATTCTGCTTCGCGATGGCGTCGAGCTGAGTTTCCAAAGCATCAGCCTGTCACGAAACCTCCTCTCGCGTCTCCTTAAGCTCCTCACGTTGAAGAAAAATTGTGGCAAGTACGCCGATGAACGTTAGGAACGTCAGGAGCGGATTGAGAACACCGCCGAAGAAGTCCCCAACCTGCCCAAGGCGCGTGTAGGCTTCCGCATCGGAGAATCGGTAACATGCCTGGAGTTGCAGGTCGCGTCGGTCATTGGGCATTGCTGTGCCGACCACGCTGACGATACCGAGCGGGAATATAGAGCTCGGGAGAAGCTCAATAAACAGGAGGACTACCTGTTAGCCTCCCTCCCCTTACTGCAGGGGAAGCTGAAAACTCTCGCATCACTAAAGGGCGCTGCAAACGACGCTTCGCTGCTTTACCGAAGCCTCCGTGCGAAGTCACCCAAGGTGCAGCAGCAGCTCCGCCACCTGAAGGATCGTAGTAATGCAGTCCTTCGGCTTACCGAGACCATCACCGACGCCAAGGGACTGGAGGTAAAGGGGTACGGCCCTGCCGGCTACCGGCGAGGAAGTGTTCTCAGTCGCGATGTCGAGTTCGGCCAGATGCGCGGCACTACCGCGCTGATCCGAAACTACCGTCCAGTGGTTGAGCCGGAGGACGCAATCCGGACGGCAAATAGCTTCAACTTCGACGGCGACGAGGAAACCGCCCTGAATATGATCGCTGAAATGAGCCTGAAAGAGCGTGGCGCCGCTGTACGGATCGTTCAGATGGTCGACAGCTACTACGAGAAATTCATTAATCGCTTACGGGACTTTGCGGAGTTCTGGTCCGCTGCGAACATAAAGAACCTGAACGACTTCGGCACCAGTCCTCTGAACCCGACACCGTTCGAGGCGCGACACATCGTAAATCATAAGCGGCCGACAGTAGTGATTCGCCAAGCCGGCAACGAATTCCGAATGCTGATTCCGGAACGACTTATGGAACTTGACCGAGAATGGAAGGCGTTTAGTTACAAGAATTGACGCAGCGCGCGCCTCGTTTTTTAACATCAGCAGCCGGAAAACCAAAGCTTCAAGATCGTCAGCTAGTGGCTGAAATCTGACGTTTGAGCCCGTTTGGGGTTTCGAGTTCGGGGTTGTGATGCGAGTCTGTGGGGATGTGGCATGGCATCTCGTTCACTCTCACGCCTTCGGATCGCGACCGGCTCGCGTCGATCGTCGGGGACCGGAACACAGCCCAGAAGCATGTCTGGCGCGCCCAGATCGTCTTGCTGAGCGCCGCTGGTTTGGGCACGCATGCGATCATGCGCGAGGCCGGCGTGTCCAAGACAGCGGTCTGGCGTTGGCAGGAGCGGTTTGCTCAGGAGGGCGTCGAGGGATTGCTGCGGGACAAGACGCGCCCGGCGGGCATAGCGCCTCTCGGGCCGGAGGTGGCGGAACGCGTGGTGGCGCCGACGCAGGGGGATCCGCCCGGAGAGACCACGTATTGGACCGCCGCGGCCATGAGCAAGGTTGCGGCCATCAGCGTCTCATCGGTCCAGCGCATCTGGCGTGGACACGGCTTGCAGCCGCACCGGGTCCGTCAGTTCAAGCGGTCCACCGATCCGGCCTTCGCGGCCAAGCTGCGTGACATCGTCGGACTCTATGTCGATCCGCCCGCTCATGCCGTGGTGCTCTCAGTGGACGAGAAGTCTCAGATCCAGGCGCTGAGCCGAACACAGTCCTCCCTGCCGATAAAGCCAGGCCGACCCACGACGCGCACCCATGACGATATCCGCCACGGCACCACGACGCTGTTTGCCGCCTTGAACGTCCTGGAAGGCAAGGTGATCGGCCGCTGCATGCAACGGCATCGCCACCAGGAGTTTATTCGCTTCCTCAACGCGGTCGAGGCAGCCGTGCCAGCCGGTAAGGTCGTGCATGCGATCCTCGACAACTATGCGGTTCACAAGCACCCGAAGGTGCGCGCTTGGCTCGACCGGCATCCGCGATGGACCTTCCACTTCACGCCGACCTCGGCGTCCTGGCTCAACGCCGTCGAGGGCTTCTTCGCCAAGCTCTCGCAGCAGCGGCTGCGACGCGGTGTGTTCCGATCACTGGTCGACGTCCAGGCCGCCATCAAACGCTTCGTCGCCGAGACCAACCGCCAACCAAAGCCCTTCGTCTGGACCGCTGACCCGGATCGCATCATCCAAGCCGCAAAGCGCGGGCACCAAGTGTTAGACTCGCGCCACTAGTCGTTGCCATACAATGGCAGCGCTGCTTTAGATCAAACGACCGCGAGCCACCCATTCCACGCCTTGGCGAAACCGTCGCACGGGTTGAATAAAGTATCCCAACCGGGTCGCGGCGAAGGTCGGCCCGGAACCGGGAGTGACGTGATGAGATCGAGCCTGTCCGTGGGCCTTGCCGCCCTGGTCGCGAGCCTGGGGGCAGGGATGCTCGCGCCGCTGCCGCTCCTCGCTCAGGAGGCGGCCCCGAAGGCGGCGGCCCCGGCTGCGGCGCCCGCGGCCGCGCCGGTCGACAAGGGCTCGGCGCTCTACGGGCGGCCGGAGGGGGCGGGGGCCTCGAAGCTCGCGCCGATCTCCGGGCCGCCGCTGGCCACGGCAGCCGCCAAGCTGCCGCTCGACAAGTTCAAGGTGCCGGAGGGGTTCAAGGTCGAGGTCTATGCCAGCGGGCTCGCCAATGCCCGCTCCATGGTCCAGGCGCCGGACGGCACGGTCTTCGTCGGCACCCGCACCGTCGGCAAGGTCTACGCCGTGCTGCCGCAGCCCGATGCCGAGGGCAAGCGCGTGGTCAAAACCCTGTTCTCGGGGATGCACCGGCCGAACGGCGTCGCGGTGCATGACGGGGCGCTCTACGTCGCCGAGCTCTCGCGGATCACGCGCTACGACGACATCGCGGGGCACCTCGACGATCCGGGCAAGGGCACGCTCGTCACCGACGACCTGCCGAAGGACGAGGCGCATGGCTGGAAGTTCATCGCCATCGGGCCGGACAACAAGCTCTATGTGCCGGTCGGCGCGCCGGGCAACATCAACATGCCGCCCGAGACCCACGCCCAGATCCGGCGGATGGACCTCGACGGCAAGAACGCCGAGGTGATCGCCCGCGGCGTGCGGAACACCGTCGGCTTCGACTGGAACCCGGCGACCGGGCAGCTCTGGTTCACCGACAACGGGCGCGACTGGGTCTCGGAGGACATCCCGAACGACGAGCTGAACGTGCTCACCGAGCCGGGCCGGCAGCATTTCGGCTTCCCGTTCTGCCACCAGGGCAGCTTCACCGATCCGGAATACGGCTGGGGGCATTCCTGCCAGGAGTTCACGCCGCCGGCCGCGCTGCTCGGGCCGCACAGCGCCTCGCTCGGGATGCGCTTCAACACGGGTGGGGGGTTCCCCGAGGGCTACAGGAACCAGATCTTCATCGCTCGGCACGGCTCCTGGAACCGCACGCAGAAGATCGGCGGCGACGTGGTGGTGGCGCGCCTCGGCGCGGACGGGAAGGTCTCCGCGGTGGAGCCGTTCCTCACCGGCTTCCTCCAGGACAACAAATATGTCGGCCGGCCTGTCGACGTGCTGTTCATCAAGGACGGCTCGATGCTGGTCTCGGACGACTATAACGGCGCGATCTACCGCGTGAGCGCCGCGCAATGAGGCGGGGTCTCGCGGGATTGATGGGGGCCGCGGCGCTCCTCCTCGCGGGAGGGGCGGGGGCCGAGACGGTGGCCGAGCGCCTGCCGGCCTGCCTCGGCTGCCACGGCGAGAGCGGCACCTCCGCAACCGAGGGCGTGCCCTCGCTCGGCGGCCAGCGGGCCGATTACGTGGTGACGCAGCTCTTCCAGTTCCGCGAGGGCCAGCGCACGGCCCCGCCGATGAACGAGATGGCGAAGGGCCTCTCCGACGACGACCTGCGCGCCTTCGCCGACGCCATCGCCGCCCTGCCTCCGGCGAAGGCCGCGGGGCCGGCGGCCGATGCGGCGCTCGCCGAGCGGGCGAAGGCCGCCCTGGCCAAGCATCAATGCACCTCCTGCCACGGCCCCGACCTCACCGGGCAGGACGCGATCCCGCGCATCCGGGCGCAACGCCGCGAGTATCTCGCCGCGGCGCTCGCCGGCTACCGCTCCAACGCCCGGCCCGGCTACGATGCGGCCATGAACGAGGCGGCGCAGGATCTGAAGGACGACGAGATCGCCGATCTCGCCGCCTACATCTCCGGGCTCTGACGCCGCGCCACGAGCCGGCTTGACGCCACCCGGCGATCGGCTCATCCGTGCCGCCGCGGCGTCCGTCACACGGGCGTCGCGCCCCATCCGCACCCCAGCCCCGCCATGCCCAGCGACAGTTCCAGTCGATCGTCCATGCCGTCTCCGGCTGCCGGGGCCTGATCTCGCGGATCGGCTCACCCTGGCCGCCCGGAGGCGGCCGGCCAAGAGAGGTGAGCCATGAACGACCTCGTCACCCTGCGCGATCCGGTGGCCGATCCGGCCGTGCTCGCGGCCCGGCTGCGCGACGAGAGCGCGCCCGATATCGTCGAGGCGCTGAACCAGCAGCCCCCGGAGGTGGCCGCCTCCGTCCTGCTCGGACTCGGTGCCGAGCGCGCCGTCGAGGTGCTCGACCAGCCCGGCCTCGACGAGGCGGTCGAGATCGTCGAGGCGCTGCCGCGCGACCGGGCCGGCCCGCTGCTCGCCGGCATGGCCGCCGACCGCCTCGCCGACGTCTTCCGCCTGATGGAGGAGCCGGGCCGCTCCGATCTGCTGGAACGCCTCGACCCGGAGACGCAGGCCACCATCCGCGCGCTGCTCGCCTATCCGGAGGAGAGCGCCGGATCGATCATGACGACGGAGTTCGTCAGCGTGCCGGCCCACTGGACCGTCGGCCAGACCCTCGACCATATCCGCCGGGTCGAGCGCACCCGCGAGACGGTCTATTCCGTGTATGTCCTCGACCCCGCGAGCCACGTGCTGCGCGCGGCCGTGCCCCTGCGCCGGCTGATCTCGGCCGAGCCCGGCGCCAGCGTCCTCTCCGCCGCGCCCGGCCGGCGGCCGGTGACGATCTCGGGCCTCGCCAGCCGGGACGACGCCGCGCTGCTTATTTCGAAATACGATCTCCTCGCCGTGCCCGTGGTCGACGGGGCCGGGCATCTCATCGGCATCGTCACCGTGGACGACGTGATCGACGCCATGGTCCAGCGCCAGACCGAGCAGGTCCAGCGCTTCGGCGGCATGGAGGCCCTCGACGAGCCCTACCTGCGCATCTCCTTCGGCGAGATGCTGAGGAAGCGGGCCGGGTGGCTCGCCGTGCTCTTCCTTGGCGAGATGATGACGGCCTCGGCCATGCAGGGCTTCCAGGACGAGCTCGAGAAGGCGATCGTGCTCACCCTGTTCATCCCGCTCATCATGAGCTCGGGCGGCAATTCCGGCTCGCAGGCGACCTCGCTGCTGATCCGCGCGCTCGCCCTCGACGAGGTGCGCCTGCGCGACTGGTGGCGCGTGGCGCTGCGCGAACTCCCCACCGGCATCGCGCTCGGCGCGATCCTCGGCGGCCTCGGCATGGCCCGCATCGCCGCCTGGCAATGGCTCGGTTTCCACGATTACGGCGCGCATTGGGGGCTGGTGGCGCTCACGGTCGGCGCGGCGCTCGTCGGCATCGTCACCTTCGGCTCGCTGACCGGCTCGATGCTGCCCTTCCTGCTGCGTCGCCTCGGCTTCGATCCGGCCAGCGCCTCGGCGCCGGCCGTGGCCACGCTCGTCGATGTCTCGGGACTGGTGATTTATTTTGGCGTGGCCGCGATCATCCTGCGTGGAACGCTGTTGTGAAGGATAAAGCCGGGCGAGTGACGTAAGCCCCCGTTAAACACGATCGACGACAATCCTCCGGACTTAGGACCGGTCAGTATGCGGATCGCCGGTCGACAAGGACGTTCGCTCCATGATGGGTTCCGGTTCGCCGTCACAGCTCGACCAGACCGAGTACGACATCATCGAGTCGGCCCTGGCCGAATCCGAGCGCGGCCGTCGCTTCCTCGCGGAATTCGCGCGCCGCCACCGCGGCGCGGATACCGACACGCTGCTCCAGGCGATCCACCGCCTGGAGGGCGTCGTCACGCGGGACATCGCACCGGCCTCCGAGCCGGACGCGCTACACGAGGCGCTGTCGGCCATGGCGGACCGCATCGCCCAGACCCGCGTCGCCATCGCAGCAGGGACCCCGGCCGAGGGCGGCGAGGGGGCGGCGCCCGATACCCTGGAAAGCTTCCTGCACAAGGCCGAGCGGGCCACCGCGGAAATCCTCGGCGCGGCCGAGGCCATCCAGGAAGCGGCCTGGGGCCTGCGCGAGAAAGGGGCAGATGCCGAGCTCTGCGACGTGCTCGATCGCCGCGCCATCACCATCTACACGGCCTGCTCGGCCCAGGATCTCGCCGCCCAGCGCACCGGCCTCCTCGTTGAGACACTGTGCGATCTCGAGGCGCGGATCGCCGGGCAGATCGGCGAGGCGGCCGCGCCGGCCTCCTCCGAACCAAGCCAGGCCGCGGCCGTGCCGCCGCCGCTGGAAGACGAATTCGGGGAGCATGACCTCGACTTCCTGCCGAGCGAGACACGGGCCGAGACCTCGGAGCCTCCCGCCGAGATCAAGGAGCCCGGGCCTGCACCGGTCGCCTTGCGCGAGCCCGACGACGATGACCTCGCCCTCGCCTTCGGCGATCTCGATAGGCTCAGCATCGAGGAGAAGATCGCGCTGTTCTCTTGAGGGCGGCCAGCATCCTATAAGCCGGGCATGGCCCTGCACCTGCTGAAGCTCGCCGTCGGACCGGCCTCGATCGGCGACCTCGAAGCCAACATCGCCCGCAGGCGCGCCGAGATGATCGGCCTCGGCCAGGAGCCGCGGACCTTTCACACCACGCGGATGGTGCCCAAGCGCAAGGGAGAGATCGCCGGCAAGGGCTCGATCTACTGGGTGATCAAGGGCACGCTGCTCTGCCGGCAGGCCATCATCGCCATCGAGCCCTTCACCGGCACAGACGGCATCGGCCGCTGCCATCTGGTGCTCGATCCTGAGGTGAGGCCGGTGACCCCGCGCCCCTGCCGGCCCTTCCAGGGCTGGCGCTACCTCACCCAGCGCGACGCCCCACGCGACCTCGACGCCGCCACCGCCGGGGATCTCGGCGAGATGCCGGAGACCCTGCGGCGGGAGCTGGCGTCTCTGGGATTGATCTGAGGGAAGGGCGCCCAGCTCCGCGAGCCCAGCACAGCGTCCAGAAGAGCGGGCACGTCGACGTCGGCATCGAGCCGCGGAAAAGGGAGCCCCAAGCGACGCGCCCCCCGGACCGCGAGCATCCGAGATGCCTGTCGGACACTCTACCGAGCAGGAATATTGCACCGGCTTCGGCTGCACAGCTGTCCCCGGCATGAAGAAGGGGGCGCAATCCCTCGAGATTGCGCCCCCTTCTCTATGTCCATTTGCCCGCGGCGGTCGTCGCCCGGGTCAGGCTTGAGAGAGCCTCAACCCCCTCAAATCTCGTCGAACCGCCCGCTGGCATGGGCCAGGATCGTGTAGACCTTGCCCGTCTCGGAGGTGAGGTAGGCGTCGGCGCGCTTGCTGTCTTTGTCGTTCTTGGTGACCTCGCCGAGGAGCCGCTCGAACTCGCTGACGTAGCGGTCGACCGTGCGGCGGAACTCGCCGTCCTGGGCGTAACGCTGCTTCAGATCCTGGAAGGTTTGGCGGCCCTGCGCCGTGTAGAGGCGGCTGTCGAACAGGTTCGGCTCACCGCGGCGGTAGCGGCTCCACAGGTCCACCGCGGCCTGATGGTCGACCATCTTGGCGATGTCCGTGGAGATGCTGTCCAGCGTGGTGCGGCTGGCGAGAGAGGCCGGGGCAGCGGCAGCCGGTGCCGGAGCCTCGTCCTCGTCGAGCGAGGCGCGGGTCAGCAGGTCGGAGAGCCAGCCGCGGTTGTTGCCGGCGCGAGCGGCCACCTGGGTCGGCCGCGCCTGGCCGGCATTGCCCGGCGAGGCGGCGGGAGAGGTCACGCGGAAGCCGCTCGGGGCCGGGGAGGGCGCGGGGGCAGCAGCCGGAGCGGCCTGGGCGGTCGCCCTCGCCGCGGGCTCGGCCGCCTTGCGTCCCGCCTCGGCCACGCGGCGCTGCTCGACCGATTGCGGCAGGGCGACGTCGGCGCCGCGGGTCGAGCGCGAGACCAGACTCGCCAGGGCGTTGAGCGCCTCGATCTGCTCGGAGACAACGCGGCGCATCTCGCTGGTCTGGTCCTGCGTCTCGCGCGGGATCTCCAGCACGCCGCGCTGGATCTCGGCGCGGGTGGCGTCGAGCTCCCGGCGGATCTCGGCGGCCATGGCGTTCATGGCGGCCACGGATTCGCCGAAGCCCGTCGAGGCCGTGGAGAGTGCCTGGGTCATCTCGGCCGAGGCCGAGGCGATCGTCGCCTTCACGGCGGCGACGGTGCGCTCGCTCTGCTCGTCGGCGCCCGAGCGCAGGCGCTCGAAATCGCCGGCGACGCTGCTGCCGGCGGCCTGGGCGGCCTGCGACAGGCTCTCGCCGATCTCGCGCGCACGGGCCTCGGCGGCCCGCAGGGTCTCCTCGACGGACTTGGAGAACTGGGCCGACTGGGCCTCCAGCGCGGCCGAGCGCTCCTCGATCCGGGCGAGCACACCCTCGACCTCGCTGTGGCGGGCCTTCAGGGTCTCGGCGAGGCGCCCCTCGATCGTCTCGATCGAGCCGGCGGCGCCGGTGAGGCTGGCGACATGAGCCTCGGTCTGCTCGCCAAGGCTGCGGCTGCGGGCATCGAGCGAGGCGGCCAGTGCCGCGGCCTCGGTGAGGACGCCCTGCGAGACCTCGCGCAGCGCCGTGACCTGGCTCGACACGCCGTCCGTGGCGCGGCTCGTCTCGCCGGAGATCTCAGCGAGGGCGGCCTGGATCTGGTCGACCCGGCCGGCCAGGCCCTGCTCGATGGCGCCGAGATTGCCCTCGGTGCCAGTGACCAGCTCGCGCATGGTGCTGTTAGCGTCGTCGATGCGGGAGAGCACGCTGCCGAGGTTGCGTCCCAGCGTCTCGTTGGCCTGGGTGAGCGTGGCGGTGGAGCGTGCCGCGCCCTCCTCGATCGCCTGGCGCAGGGCCTCGGCGGATTCACTGGTGCGGGCGACGAACTCGTCGGCGCGCTCGCGCAGGGCCTCCACCAGCGGCGTGCCGTGCTCGGCGAGCGCCCGCTCGATCGCCTGTCCGCGCTCGGACAGGGCGGCCACCACCGCGGCGGCCGGTCCGTCAATGGTGCTGCGCAGGCGATCGGTATGGGTCGCAATGCCGTCGATCACCGCGCGGCCGCGGCCGTCGATGGTCTCGACCAGCGATGCGGTGCCCCCCTCGAGGGTGCGGGCGACGGTCTCGGCACTGCCGTCGAGACGGCGGGCGAGGCTCTCGACGCTGGACTCGATCAGGCCGGCCGCGGCCTCGGTCCGCTGACGCAGCTGCTCGGCGATCGCGGCGTTGCGGCTCTCGAGCAGGGCGGCGACGGCCTCGTTGCGCTGGTCGAGCACCTGGGCGAGCGCCGTGGCATGCGCCTCGGCCAGCGCCGCCTGCTTGCCGACGCGCTCGTCGATGGCGGCGATGGTCCTGGCGATGCGCTCGTCCACGAGCGACGCGAAGGCCTCGTGACGGTCGTCGAAGGCCTCGGCCAGGGCATCGGCGCGGGAGGCGACGAGCGTGGCGAAGGTCTTCATCCGGTTGTCGATCCGGTTGGTGAAGTCCTGGCTGCGGTTCTCGAACACGCCGGTAATGGCCTCGGCGCGCTGATCGACCTGCTGGGCGAGGGCCGCGGCGCGGCTCTCGAACAGGCCGTCGAGGCGGTTCAGGCGCTCGTCGAACATCGAGGCGAGCGCGTTGGTGCGGCTCTCCATGGCGCCGGTGGTGTGGCCGAGACCGGCCTCGACCACGGAGAGGAATTCGCGGGCCTTGTCGGCCAACCCGTCATGCAGCGGGCGGATGCGGGCATCGAAGCCCTCGCCGAGCACGTTGGCGTGGCTGTCGAGCAGCCCGCGGATCTCGCCGGCATGGCCGTCGAGCACGGTGCGGATGCCGTGGACGCGCTCGTCGATGCTGGCGCGGAACGCGTCCGTACCGGTGTCGAGATGGTTGCGGATCGCGCCGGTCCCTTCCTCGACCATGCGCGCCAGCTCCTGCGCGCGGCCGTCGATCAGGTCGCGGATCTCCTGGGTGCGGGTGGTGACGGCCTCGCCGAGGCGGCCGGCGCCGTCGCCGAGGAGACGGTCGGCTTCGTCGACGATAGCGCGCAGGCTCGACAGGATGGTCTGGCCGCGCTGGTCGAGGACCTGCGCGATCGAGGCGCCGCCGTCATCGAACACGCGCGCGATCTCGCCGAGGCGCCCGCCGAGGGAGCCGACCACCATGTTGCCGCGCTCGTCGATGGTCGAGGCCACCGCGGCGGTGCGCTCCTCGAACAGCCGCTCCAGGCTCTCCGTGCGCTCGTCGAAGGCGCGGCGGATCGCGTCGGCATGGCTGGCCAGCGTCTCGCTGGTGCCGCTGCTGCGCGACTCCACGAAGGAGACGATGTCGCGGGTGCGGTGGGCCAGATCCTCGGTGGCGGTGCGCAGGCGCGCCTCGATCAGGCGGACGGCGTCGACCGCCTGGGCATCGAGGGTCTCGTCAAGGGCGCGGGCACGCTCCTCCAGCGCCGTGCCGACGGCGTCGAGGCGGCTGAGCACGCCGTTGTCGAAGCGCCCGGCGCTCGCGTCGAGGCGGGCGACGAGGTCGGAGGTCTGGCGCTCGAGGCGCGCGCCGATGGTCTCGTCGAAGCCGCGGACGCGCTCTTCCAGGCTGCTGCCGACGGCGTCGAGGCGGCTGATGACGCCGGTATCGATCCGGCCGGCACTCTCGTCGAGGCGGGCGACGAGGTCGGAGGTGCGGCGCTCGATGCGCTCGTCGATCTCGCCGGCACGGGTCGCGAGGGCCTCGTCGAGGGCCTGCGTGCGCTCGGCGATGCGGTCGGCGACCGACTTGCCCTGGACCGAGATGATCCGGTCCATCTCTTCGAGCTGCGCTCCGACCGCGCCGGTGTCGCGCGAGATCTTGTCGGCGAGGATGTCGCCGAGGGCGATGGTCTCCTGCAGGTCGGAGAGGCGGGTGTTGAGCACCTCGTCGATGGCGCGGGCGCGGGTATCGGCGGTCTCCGCGAAGGCGGTGCCCGTCCGGGTCAGCGCGTCGTTGATGCGAGCGGCCTGGCTGGTCATGGCCAGCACGATGTCGCGGCCGGCCGTGGCGAGACGGTTCTGCGCCTCGTCGGCATGGCTGGAGAGCAGGCCGGTCAGGTTGCTGCCGTGGTCGCCGAAGCTCGCCTCCAGCTCGCTGATGCGGGCGCCGAGCGCCTCTTTGGCACCGGCCGAGGCCAGCGCGAAGGCGGCGGTCGCCTCCTGGGCGCGGGCGGTGAGCTCTTCACCGAGCCGGCCGATGGCGCTCTCGACGGCCTGGAGCGAGGTATCGGCCTGGTTGCCGATCTCGCTGGCAACGCCCTGCGAGGCCTGCCGGAAGCGGTCGACGATCTGCACCGTGCGCGCCTCGACATGGCCGGCGGAGTCGTCGGCAGCCTGACGGAGCCCTTGCGAGGCCTCCTCGAAGCGCAGCGTGGCTGCGGCGAGCCGCTCGACGACCGCGGTGCCGGCGCTGTCGGCGGCATCGCGGAAGCGGGCGACGGCCTCGCCGGTCTGTCCCTCGAAGCCGGTGCCGAGCCGGCCGAGCGCCGCCTCGACCTCGGCGGCGGCCT
Source organism: Methylobacterium gnaphalii (assembly GCF_007992215.1). GTDB lineage: Bacteria > Pseudomonadota > Alphaproteobacteria > Rhizobiales > Beijerinckiaceae > Methylobacterium > Methylobacterium gnaphalii. Next base: position 116,089 of record NZ_BJZV01000009.1, read on the forward strand.
CGCGGCCGCGCTGCGTCATCAGCTCGCTGACGCGGGTTGCCGAGGCATCGAGCCCGTTGCCGAGCTCGGCGCCGTGGACGGTAACCGTCTCGTGCAGGCGCTGGGCCACCGTCTCGATCCGGCCGACCAGCTCCGCGCCGCGCTCGCCGATGCTGCCGGCGATCTCCTCGACGGAGGAGGCCAGCTCGTCGCGCACGCTGCCGGCGCGGGCCGTGAAGGTCTCGACGACGCCGCTGGCGGTGAGGGCGAGTGCCGCCTGGGCATCGCGGCCGCGGGCCTCGATCGTGTCGGAGACGCCGGCACCGGCCGCCTCGATCTCGCTGCGCAGCTGCGCGCCGCGGGCGGAGATGTCATCGGTGAGCGACAGACCGGCGGCGGTGAAATCGCGGCGGAAGGCCTCGCCGGTCTCGGCGAAGCGCGCCGTGATCTCGGAGCCCGTCGCGGCGAAGCGCTCGGACAGCTCGCCGCCGCGCGACAGGAAGGCCGCCTCCAGACCCTGCGCCGAGCGCTCGAAGGTCTGGCGGATCTCGCCGCTCTGGCGGTCGAGGCGGTCGATGACGCTGGTGCCGGTATCCGCCAGGCTCGCGGTGAGATTGCCGCTCGCCGCCTCGAAAGCGTGGGCGACCTCGTTGGCGCGGGTCTCGAAGGACCGGGTCATGGCGTCGCCGGATTCGACGATGCCGGCGCGCACGCTCTCGCTGGTGGCGAGCAGGCGCGCGATCAGCTCGTCGCCGCGGGTCGAGACCAGGCCGACCACCCGGTCGCCGGCCTCGCCGAGCGCGCCGGTGATGGCCTCGCCGCGACTCTCCAGGGCGCCGGTGACACGGTCGCCGGCGCCGGTGACCGCGCTGACGATGCGCTCGGCCGCGCCTTCGAGCTCCTGGCTCAGGTTCTGGTGCGAGCCGGTGATGGCCCCGCGCACGCGCTCGGCGTTGGCGACGATGGACTCACGCTGCGCGACCAGTTCGTCGACCAGCGTACGGATGCGGATCTCGTTGTCGGAATAGGCGCGCTCCAGGGTGGCGATCTCGCCGCGCACCAGGGTCTCCAGCTCGCCCGCGCGGGCCAGCGCCCGCTCGACGCCGTCGCCGACGGCGGCAACCTCGCGGCGCACGGTCTGCGACATGGTCAGCACGGCGTCGGTGGAGAAGGATTCCGGCTCGGCGAGGCGCAGGGCGACCTCGCCGACGGCGCGGGCGACGAGCCGCATTTCCTGGGCGCGCACGGCCAGCATCGCGGTGATCAGGAAGAGCAGGATCGGTCCGGCCAGGGCCGTTGCACCGACGGCCGTCTGCAGGGCGGTGAGGCCGGCCAGGTAGGTCCTGAGGTCGCCGCCGGACTGGTTCCAGGCCAGGGCGATCAGGCCGTTGAGCCACAGGAACGAGAGCACCGCTGCATAGACGTAGGGCTTGCGCGACGGGCGTACGCGGAGGGTCTGCTGGAGGGCACCGATGCTCTGGCGGTCGTCATTGGCGACGAGCGAGCGGTCGGGCGGCAGCAGGCCACCCTCGCGCCGGGAGCGGGCGCGCTCGGGCTGGCCGGCATCCTTGCCGAAATCCAGGGGAGGGGGAGCGACCCGGCCGCTCGGATCGGAGAGCGGATCGTTGTCGCCGACATCGGGCATGCGTGGCTCGAGCCGATCGGAGGCCTGCCGGCCCTCATCGTTGGCCAGCGGCAGGCCCATCGGCGGCTCGAACGAGCCCCGCGCATTGCCCTCGGCGGACAGGTCGAGCTTCGACATGTCCAGGGCCAGAGCCTGCTCGATCGCGGAGAGGGCGGCCTCCGCAGGATCCTTCAGCTTCTTCTCGGTGGCCATGCGATGCCTCATTACGCATCGCCCCCATCGGCCAGGGCCGGCTGAAGGCGAGATTACCCGTATTGCCCGGAAGTTTAGTCACCGTACCGGGTGGCGGATACCCAAGCGCTGCGGGAGCGAGGAAAAACCTTAACGGAATGGTTACCAAGCCGGCCAGGGCATTCGGGTGCAGGACTTATCTCTCGACAAGCCAACGCTTAAACCGAGCGGGCCGGGCCGGACGCCGCTGTGGACAGCTCGGCCGCAAATCATAACGCGATCTGGAAAATCGAGTCGGGAGGCGGACTTGGGCGACGAAACGCTGCTCGATCGGACCCATCTCGCGGCCCAGACCTTCGGCGACGAGGCCCTGGCGGACGAACTTCTCGGCCTGTTCGCGCAGCAGTGCCGGCAGCTCGTGCCGGGCATCATCGACCCCGCCCGACCGGAGGCCGACCGGGCCGATCTCGCCCATACCCTGAAGGGCTCGGCCCTCGGCGTCGGGGCGACGCGGGCGGCCGCACGCGCTGCCGAGACCGAGGACGCGCTACGCACTGGCAGCACCAGCGCGGCGCGCCGGGCCCAGGCCCTCGCCGAGGCGGTGGCAGCGACGCTGGCTGTATTGGACTGAAGCCTCGCAGGGCGTGAAGCCTCGCAGGGCGTCATGCGCGCTCGCCATGCGACCTAGGCGCACGAAGACCCGCCAAAACCCTCTCGGTGCTTGCATTCCAGTCCGTGCCCCTCCAACAAGCGGGCCGAAGGCCCATCGACACGCGCCTGAGGCGCATCGGCACGACCGCGGAGCAAGGCATGCCCAAGATCACCTACGTCGATCACGCAGGCACGGCCCGCACGATCGACGGGCAGGTTGGATCGACCGTTATGGAGGCGGCGATCCGCAACAACGTCCCCGGCATCGATGCCGAGTGCGGCGGAGCCTGTGCCTGCGCCACCTGCCACGTGTATGTCGACACCGAGTGGATGGAGGCGGTCGGTCCCTCGGAGCCGATGGAGCAGGACATGCTCGACTTCGCCAGCGACGTACGCGCGAGTTCCCGGCTGTCCTGCCAGATCCGGATCACTCCCGAGCTGGACGGTCTCAAGGTGACGACGCCGGCCCGCCAAGGCTGAAGGTGCGAGCCGCCGCATATCGGACTGCACCGCGACGGTGACTCGATCGCGTCGGCGACTGGGGCGTCGATCCTCTAGCGGGTCGCCGGCAAGGTGTTCGAGGACTCGCTGCTGTTCCCCTTCGCGCTCTCACTTCAGCAGCGAGCGCGTTGCCGCGTCGATCCCGTCGAGCGTCAGCGGAAACATCCGATCGGAGAAGATCCGCCGGACCATGCCGATGGACTGCGTGTAGGCCCAATGCGCCTCGGGCACCGGGTTGAGCCAGGCCGCTTTCGGAAAATGGTCGAGCACGCGGTTCAGCCAAACCTGGCCGGGCTCCTCGTTCCAATGTTCCACCGAGCCGCCCGCCATGGCGATCTCGTAGGGGCTTATCGAGGCGTCCCCCACGAAGACCACCCGATAATCCGAGCCGTAGGTGCGGATCACGTCGGTGAGCGACGTGCGCTCGTCGTGGCGCCGGCTGTTCTCGGTCCAGACGGATTCGTAGGGGCAGTTGTGGAAGTAGAAATGGGCGAAATGCTTGAACTCGGCCCGTGCGGCGGAGAACAGCTCCTCGGCCAGCCCGACATGCCAGTCCATCGAGCCGCCGACATCGAGGAAGAGCAGCACCTTCACGGCGTTGCGCCGCTCCGGGCGCAGCCGCACATCGATATAGCCCTGGCGCGCACTCTCGCGGATCGTGCTGTCGAGATCGAGTTCCTCGGCGGCGCCCGTGCGGGCGAAGCGGCGTAGCCGCCGCAGCGCGATCCGCATGGTGCGCGTGCCGAGTTCGACGCCGTCGTCGAGATCCTTGAACTCGCGCTTGTCCCAGACCTTCACGGCCCGGAAGTTGCGGTTGCGATCCTGGCCGATCCGGATGCCTTCCGGGTTGTAGCCGTAGGCGCCGAACGGGGAGGTGCCGCCGGTGCCGATCCATCTGGAGCCGCCCTGGTGGCGCTCCTTCTGCTCGGCGAGCCGCTGCTTCAGCGTCTCGAACAGCTTGTCCCAGCCGAGCGCCTTCAACTCGGCCTTTTCTTCGTCGGTCAGATACTTCTCCGCGAGCTTGCGTAGCCATTCCTCGGGAATCGCGGCAGGCTCCACGGCCTCGCCCACCGTTTCCAAGCCCTTGAAGACCTGACCGAAAACCCGGTCGAATCGGTCGAGATGACGTTCGTCCTTCACCAGGGCGGTGCGGGCGAGGACGTAGAAGTCCTCGACGCGCTTGCCCGCAAGATCCCGCCCGAGGGCATCGACCAGGGTCAGGTGCTCGCGGAGGGAGACCGGAACCTTGGCTTCTCGTAACGCGGTGAAGAGGTTGAGCAGCATCGGGGGGCACACCACCCGAGCCGGAGGCAGGGGTCAAGGGCGGCCGCGAACTGTCACGCTTGCGTGAGCGAACCCTGAGCGTTTGTCGTGACTTGGCTAACGAATCCGCAACCCTGACGACAGAGTCGTCACTGGACTGTGGAAAGAATCGAAATTCGGTGGATATGTCACGGCCACGGCTTTTGAGAGTCATCGACTCTGTCATGAAGCTGACAATCAAGTCATCGAACACATGTCCTGCGTACCGGGACTTGTCGACCGGATGGTTGCGATGACTGTCGTCTTGCGTTCCTTGAGCGATTTCAAACGGTTTCTAAGGAAGCCGGGCGCCACGATTCAAATCGTCCATAACACTCTTATCGAGCGTCAGCCGCAGCAGTTCCGTGATGCCTACCGCCGCAAGGGGCTCTACGAGCCGCGAACAGTACGGGCCATGTCGAAAAAGGCTGCCGTGTTCGACGTGAAGGGCCATGACGAGACAGTGTGGCTCTACTGGGACAAGGGCACCCGCAAGTGGCGCTTTCACGGGGATACCGTAGCGGTACCGATCAACGCCGCCATGGGGGCGCCCGACGAGGTGGTTTATCGCTGCAGCCTGCCGGATGAGACACCGGCGGCAGCGCCTCCGGCTCCGTCCTTGCTGGACGACGACGACGAGGCGCAGCGGGACGACTGATCCCTCGTAAGGGCAGGATACGAAGCGGCCGGCCAAAGGTGAGGACGCCGCAGCCTCACGGGATAGACCAGCGCAGCTGTCGGCCCACTCCACCATGCCGCGCATGCTCTCCTCCGCCTGGAGAGCGAGGACCAGCGCTGCAGTTCAGGCGGACTTGCCGAGCGCCACCTTCTCGTCCTTGGACGCATCGCCGGCTTTGCCGTCCGCCGCCCTCGCATCCAGCGTCTTGCCGATGGTGCGCCGTGCCCGGAAGCCTGGGCGGGTCTCGGTCTCCTTGCGCTTGAGCATGACCCGGAACTCGTCGCGGCGCTCATGGATCGAGGCGATGACGAGGCCCATCGGCACGCCGACATCGACGAGCACCGCCTCGGAGAGCTGTAGCGAGGCCTCGATGGTTTCGGGCACCGCGTCGTCGACTCCCATCTTGTAGAGTTCCGTCGCGTGGCGCGCGTCGCGGGCGCGGGCCACGATGGTGAGGTCCGGCCGCTCGGCGCGTGCAGCCTCGACCACGGCCTCGACCCGCTCCGGTGTGTCGAGCGTCACCACGAGGGCGCGTGCCGTGGCGATGTCGCAGCGGCGCAGGAGTTCGGTGCTCGACGAATCCCCGAAATAGACCGGATTGCCGAGGCGGCGCTGTTCGGCGACGCGCACGGGATTGGAATCGAGGGCGATGTACGGGATCTTGTGGCGCTTCAGCATCTCACCGACGAGACGTCCGACGCGGCCGTAGCCCGAGACGATGACCCGGTCCTGCTGTGCATCCGGCGGCGGCTCGGCCCGTGCGCGGCCGAGCACCTCCTTGTTGGAGCGGCGGCCGAGCCGGCGCGCGAGCAGGGCCAGGGGCGGGATCGCGATCATGGTCACGGTGGTGACGATGAGCGCCATTTGACCGAGGGGTTCCGGGACGAGGCCACCGGCGATGCCGCCCCCGAGCAGCACGAAGGCGAACTCGCCACCCGGGCCGAGCAGCAGAGCGGTCTCGAAGGCCACAGGGCGCGGCAGCCGCATCGCCCGCGCGCCGACAAGGATGACGAAGCCCTTCACGAGGAGCAGCGCCAGGGCGAGACCGAGGATCAGCACGGGGGCCGCAACGAGCTGGGCCGGATCAAGGCTCATACCCACAGAGACGAAGAACACGCCGAGCAGCAGGCCCTTGAACGGGTCGATCGTCGCCTCGATCGCCCGGCGATACTCGGTCTCGGCCAGCAGCAGGCCGGCGACGAAGGCTCCGAGCGTCATGGAGAGGCCGCTCGCTGCCGCAGTGAGGGCCGTCGCCGCGATCACGAGCAGGCAGGCCGCCATGAACAGTTCCGGGCTCTTGGTGCGCGCCACGAGCTGGAAGAGCGGGCGCAGGGCCAAGCGGCCGGCGACGACGATGACGACGAGCGCCACCGCCGCCTGGCCCAGTGCCAGCGCCAGCCCGACGCCGACATTGCCGCCGTCGTTGCGCCCGAGCACCGCGATGGCGAACAGCACGGGGGCAACCGCGAGGTCCTGGAAGAGAAGCACCGCGAAACTGGTGCGGCCCGAGGGCGTGTTCAGCCGCTTCTGCTCGGCGAGCACCGGCAGCACCACCGCCGTCGAGGACAGGGCGAGGCCGATGCCGACGATGAGCGAGGCCGCCAGGGGCTGGCCGGCCGCCATGAAGCTGGCCCCGATCAGGCCGGACGAGGCGATCACCTGGATCGAGCCGAGGCCGAAGACCAGGCGGCGCAGGGTGCGCAGGCGCTCCCAGGACAGCTCGATCCCGATCATGAACATCAGGAAGATCACGCCGAACTCGGCGAGATGCGAGATCTCGGCGCGATTGCCGATCGTCATCGGCCCGAGCCAGGGATGGGCCTCTGCCAGGCGCCCGAGGCCGTAGGGCCCAAGCAGGGCGCCGGCGCCGATGAAGCCGAGCACGGGACTGATGCGCAGGCGGTGGAAGAGCGGCACCACAACGCCGGCCGTCACCAGGAAGATGATCGCTTCCTTGTAGGCGCCGAGATGCTCGCCGGCTGCGGCGACTTGAGCACCGGCGGCGGAGGGATCGGTCATCTTTGTGCTTGCTCAGCCTTTGCGAGATTGAGGCGGGAGTCGGGCCGTCCGCAAGCAGGACGGATGCCGGCCATCATGGAGGGGCAAGCCACGATGGGGCAACCGAAATTCGGCTGCGGGCGAGGATCTGTCCCGTATGGCCGAGCTTATGGGCGATCGAGGTGCCACAGCGCACATCGAAACCGCGGCGGAAGGGCATCGGTCGGCGCGGGGTGCCTACCTGATGCAGGAAAACCACCGTCCACCGCCGCGTTCGCCGGCGGGACGAGCGGCACAACTTCGGCACAATAGCCGCATAACCAGCATCTTAACGAAGGCTTAAGGCCGCGCTTGCCGCGTCCTTTCGAGACCGAGTGACCGTATGCTGACCCTGCGGAAAGAGCCGCCGAATCGGGACGTCGCGCGCGAAAAGCGCGAGTGGAATCTCGACCGCCAGCGCTGGAAACAAGCCCGCGATGTCGAGCGGGGCTACCGCATCAAGTGGGGCTATGTCGCGATCGCCTATCTCGTCGAGTTCATGGTGATCGGCGCCTCGCTGATCGGCGCCTGGCTCTTCGCGGACTATTACAGCGACGGCGACAGCCGCGCCTTCTACTTCATGCTGCTGGCGCCGCTGGTCTACGCTGCGGTCGAGCTCTGCCGCGTGCCGCTCGGCATCCTGGCGCGCACGCAGCGCTCCTGGTTCGTGAAGGGCCTCGCCATCATCGGCATCATCTTCGCGGCCGGGGTGACCACGAAGTCGGTCTCGCAGCTCGGCGAGATGATGTTCCACCCGCGCCTGATGGATGCGGCCAAGGCCAAGACCGCCCTGAAGGACGCCCAGTCCGACCGCGCCTCGATCGACACCCGCATCGCGGCAGCCGATGCCCGCGTGACCCAGTACACGACCGAGCTCGAGCAGATCGAGAAGCGCGCCGCCGAGAACTCCTCTCAGCTCGCCGGCCTGCCGGCCCAGCGCTGCGAGCGCATCTCGGGCACCAACAGCAAGGGCAAGACCTACTCGAACCTGAAATGCGTCGCCGATCCGCGCGTCGCCACGCTCAATGCCGCCGTCACCAAGGCCGGGGCCGATCGCGGTGCGGTGACCAAGGATCTCGAAGCGGCACGGCAGGCTCGGTCTCAACTCGACCGGGGCGCGGCCGACCGCAAGGTTGCCGATACCGAGCAGGCCTACCGCAACGCCGTGAACCGCTCGCAGCTGCATTCCTTCACCGCGATGGTCTACGGCGTCGACCCGATCGAGGTGACGGACGCGCAGGTGCACGCCTTCCTGCGCATCTTCGTGTTCGTGCCCGCGCTCTGCGCCGCCTTCGCCTCGACCATCCTGGCGCTGTCGGCCGTCTCGGTGCGCCGCACCTTCATGGACGAGGACGATCTCGGCGCCGACGTTGCCACCGAGGCGACGCCCTACCTGATCGACCACCTCACCGGCGCATTGAAGGAGTATCCCGAGCTGCTGCAGCCGAGACAGCCTGCGCCGCAGCCGGCCGCCGCCGTGATCCCGATCGACCGGCGCCAGCCCCCAGTCACGCAGTCCAACAACCCGGCCTCTGGCGTCGGAGCCACGGCATGAGCATCCATACCCCTGGCACGCACGAGAACATCGTCCTTGCCCAGAACGTGAATGGCCGCCTCAGGGCGGAATCGCGGATCATCTTCGCGAAGGCCTTCCTGTACCGGGCGCTCGGGGCAGGGGCCTTCATCCTGCTCGCAGGAGCCGGCATCGGCGCCGCCTCCTACGGCTACGCCTACATGAACCAGTTCGACTCGGCCGCGCAGAAGATCGCCAACGCGATGCAGACCGCGCTCTCGGACGTGACGCTCAAGACCAAGGGCGAGGTGACGCTGACCGACAACGTGCTGAAGCTCGAGCAGCCCGTCGCCCAGGCCAAGCCCGATATTGCGTCCGTGGTCGCCCGCCAGTCGAAGGGCGAGGACGGCAACGCCGCCGTGCGCACCACCTTCACCGTGTTCAAGACGGTGCCCTATCTCGACGGCAACATCGTCACCGGCTGGACCTTCAAGGGCGAAGAAAAGACGCCCGAGGGCCAGTACTGCTACTTCACGCACCCGCAGAAATTCGGCAGCGACGTGATGGTGCAGGTCAACATCGCGATCAACAAGCAGATCGCGCCGCAGACCAGTTCCGAGATGAACCTGCAGCAGCTCGCCAAGAGCTGCATCTGGTTCGATCCGAGCAAGGTCTGAGCTTTCGCGAGCGATCCCCGAGGCTTGCAGGCTGCCGGCTGGACACGTAGTCCGGGCTGACCGTCCACGACAGCGAGCCTCCATGCGCTTCACCGGCACCGAGACCTACGTTGCGACCTCTGATCTCACCACAGCGGTGAATGCCGCGATCGTGCTGGAGCGGCCGCTCCTGGTGAAGGGCGAGCCCGGCACCGGCAAGACCGTCCTGGCGGAGGAGATCGCCAAGGGTCTCGGCGCGCCGCTGCTGACCTGGCACATCAAGTCGACCACCAAGGCGCAGCAGGGCCTCTACGAGTACGACGCGGTCTCGCGCCTGCGCGACTCGCAGCTCGGCGATCCGCGCGTCTCGGAGATCGCGAACTACATCCGGCGCGGCAAGCTCTGGGACGCCTTCGCCTCGGACACCCGGCCGGTGCTGCTGATCGACGAGATCGACAAGGCCGACATCGAGTTCCCGAACGACCTGCTCACCGAACTCGATCGCATGGAGTTCCACGTCTACGAGACGGGCGAGACCGTGAAGGCCGTCCGGCGCCCGATCGTGATCATCACCTCGAACAACGAGAAGGAGTTGCCCGACGCCTTCCTGCGCCGCTGCTTCTTCCACTACATCCGCTTCCCGGACGCCGAGACGCTGAAGCAGATCGTCGACGTGCACTATCCGGGTATCAAGCACCGCCTCGTCGAGGAGGCCCTGCGGGTCTTCCTGGAAACCCGCGAGGTGCCCGGCCTCAAGAAGAAGCCCTCGACCTCCGAGCTGCTCGACTGGCTCAAGCTCCTCGTCTCCGAGGATGTCCAGCCCGAGACCCTGCGCGAGCGTGACAGCCGCAAGCTGATCCCGCCGCTGCACGGGGCGCTCCTCAAGAACGAACAGGATGTGAGCCTGTTCGAGAAGCTGGCCTTCATGATGCGGCGGGAAGGGCGGGGTGGCTGAGTAGACTGCTCCGGCGAAAGCCGGAGAGGCTTGCTCTCAGCGGCGCTCGTTGGACCAGGCGGGCGACCGTCAGGCCGCCCGCTGAGCAGAGTGCTTGCGCATCTCGACCACCGTCAGCCAAGCCGCCGAAACGAGGAAGTAGAAGGCTCCGAAAGCCGCGTAGGGCGCGACATCGGCGATGCCCGGCATATCCGGGCCGGCGGCACGCATGATGAAGAACGCCCCAGCGAGCGCCGACTGCGCTCCGCTGAGGACCATTGCCCACTGGCCTCCGGCATCCCAACGCCGGATACCCGTCGCAAGCTGCGACAGGCCCGACAGAGCCGCCCAAGCACCGAACACCGCGAGCACGGCATAGGGACTCCAGCCGAGGGCGATAGCGACCGCGATCGTCGTGATGACGCTGACGACCGCGTTGACCGTCTGGCTTGGGCTGGCCCTCAGGCCGCCGCTGCGTCGCGCGTCGATGAGATTGGCGAGCGCGTCCCATGCGGGATACGCGATCAGAAGGGCCGCCGCGATCGTGGGATTGCTCTTGCCCACTGTGAAGGCGGCGAGAACCCAGGCAGCGGCAACGCCGGCTCGGGTGACGTAGTAGGAGCGAAGCCAGTTTGGCGGGGCGACAGTATTCATCGAAGTGTCCTCTGCGCGCACGAGCGCCAGGACTGACGATCGGTCCGGGCGTCGCGCTAGGGGGTTGGTCGAGCGATCGGGTCGTTCAAGAGGAAAGGCGCCTGTTTTCAAGCGACTGGGCGTCTTCTCGGATTGCCAAACTACTTGCGGGAGGCCGGGATCAGCCATGATCGAAAGGCTGGAAAACTTGACCGATCCTCCGGAAGACAGGATCCGCGGTGCGGCCTCCGTCGATCTGCTGTCCCACGTCCTGGCGCAGATCCGGCTCACCGGAGACGGCGTCTCGTCCGAGACCCTCTTCGAGGGCAGCCAGCTGGACCTGGACGCGGAAGCCGCCCATGCCTTCGTGGTCACAGCGGGTGCGTTGCAGGCTGCAGCTTCGAGCGAGGCGAGCCCCGTCATCATCGAGACGGGGGACCTTGTCCTGATCCCGAGCGGAGTCGGCGCGACGTCCTTCGTCGCGTCGCAGGCCACACAGGTCGTCGTCTGCCGGTTCCGCTTCGATCCCTACACCTTGCGCAGCATGCTCGCTGCGCTGCCTCCGCGCATCCATATCCGGCGCGACGAAGGAGCCGGATGGCTCGACGGGATCGTGCACTTCCTGATGATCGAGACCACCGACACCCAACCGGGTGCGGCCCTGATGATCTCGCGGATCATCGACGTGTTGGTCATCCGGACGCTCCGCACCTGGGTGCAGCGTGGGCAGGTATCCGGGTGGCTTGGAGGGCTGTCGGACGCACGCATTGCCCGCGCGCTCAAGGCGATCCACCAGGAACCCATGCAGCCCTGGAGCGTCGAGGCCCTCGCGGACGTGGCCGGCATGTCCCGTTCGAGTTTCGCCGGTCGGTTCACCCAACTCGTCGGGCTCTCGCCGCTGCGCTATCAGAACGAGTGGCGGCTCACCATCGCTCAGGATCTGCTCGCGCGGCGAGGCGCGCGTGTCGGCGAGATCGCGCACCGCGTCGGCTACGAATCCGAGGCTGCCTTCAGCCGCGCCTACAAGGCGCTATTCGGCCATTCGCCCCGCGATGAAGCTGCGCAGCGTCTCGGAACCGACGCCGACGGCTGACCGGTTTGTTCGCGCTGCGATCTCATCGATCGTTGCCGGCATAGATATCCGCCACCTGCCCGAGCAGCCGCAGCGCGTCCGGCTTCGAGCGCTGGAACGCGTTGCGGCCGATGATCGAGCCGAAGCCGCCGCCGGCCTGGATGGCCCTGATCTCTTCGAGGAACGGCGCGTCCTCTACCTGTCCGCCGCCTGAGAAGATCACGATGCGCCGGCCGTTGAAGGCGCATTGCACCACGTGGCGGACGCGCTCGGCGGCGGTGCCGATCGAGTTGCCAGCCTTCTCGTAGACCTTTCGCGCGGCATCCTGCTCGATGTGATCGGTCGGCAGCTTCACCTTGATGATGTGGGCGCCGAGCTGCGCCGCGATCTGCGCACTGTATCCGATCACGTCGATGGCGGTCTCGCCTTCCTTCGAGAGCGCCGCGCCGCGGGCATAGGACCAGATCACCACGGCGAGGCCGGCGGCCTTGGCTTCCTCGGCGATCTCGCGGATCTGCCCGTACATCGCGTTGCGGTGGGCCGAGCCCGGGTAGATCGTGAAGCCGACGGCTGCGCAGCCGAGCCGCAGCGCGTCGGCCACGGAGCCGGTCAGGGCCTGATCTGGATCGTCCTCGTCGGCAAGGACGTCGTGATCGTTGAGCTTGAGGATGAGCGGGATGCGCCCGGCGAACTCCCGCGCGCCCGCCTCCAGGAAGCCGAGCGGCGCAGCGTAGGCGTTGCAGCCGGCCTCGATGGCAAGCTCGAAATGGTAATGCGGATCGTAGGCCGGCGGGTTCGGCGCGAAGCTGCGCGCCGGGCCATGCTCGAAACCCTGGTCGACGGGCAGGATCAGCAGCTTGCCGGTGCCGGCGAGGCGGCCGTGCTCCAGGATCCGGGCAAGGTTGGTCAGGGTGCCGGGGCTGTCCGAGCCGTACCAGGACAGGATCTCGGAGACGCGGGCAGACCGTTCCATCGCAGGGCTCCGTGCGTTCGCCCGAATGTGCAGGTTCGCGAACGCAACAAGGCTCGTCCGGCGAGGTTCCGCGCACTCTCGCTTTCGCGACGGAGACGCCCAGATATGCGCCCGGGGGCCATAGGACGCGTCAGCATGAAAACGAAAAAACTCGGACGGACCGGCCTCGACGTCTCGCCGCTCTGCCTCGGCTGCATGACCTACGGCGTGCCCGAGCGCGGCCCTCATCCCTGGACGATGACCGAGGAGGACAGCCGGCCGCTCTTGAAGAAGGCGCTCGATCTCGGCTTCAACTTCTTCGACACCGCCAACTACTACTCGGACGGCACCTCGGAAGAGATCGTCGGGCGCGCGCTGCGGGATCTCGGCGTGCGCGACGAGATCGTCCTCGCCACCAAGGTCTATTTCCCCCTGAAGGACCGGCCGAATTCCGGCGGACTCTCGCGCAAGGCGATCTTCTCCGCGATCGACGCCAGCCTGAAGCGGCTCGGCACCGACCATGTCGATCTCTACCAGATTCACCGCTGGGATTACGGCACGCCGATCGAGGTGACGCTGGAGGCGCTCCACGACGTCGTGAAGGCCGGCAAGGCCCGCTATATCGGCGCCTCCTCGATGTTTGCCTGGCAATTCGCCAAGGCCCTGTTCACGGCCGACCTCCACGGCTGGACGCGGTTCTCGACGATGCAGGACCACTACAACCTGCTCAGCCGCGAGGAAGAGCGCGAGATGCTGCCCCTCTGCGCCGACCAGGGCATCGCCGTGATGCCCTGGAGCCCGCTCGCCCGCGGTCGCCTGACCCGCGACGCCGATACCAGCTCGGCCCGGCAGGACAGCGATGTGACCGGCGTCGGGCTCTACGACGCCACCGTGGAGGCCGACCGGCGGGTGATCGAGGCCGTGGCGAAGGTAGCGACGGCACGCGGCATTCCGCGGGCGCAGGTAGCACTGGCCTGGGTGCTCTCGAAGCCAGTCGTCACTGCGCCGATCATCGGCGCCTCGAAGCCCCATCACCTCGATGACGCCGTCGCTGCCCTGGACGTTCGATTGACGGCTGAGGAGATCAAGACGCTGGAGGAGGCCTACATCCCGCACGCACCCGTCGGCTTCTCCTGACCATGCGCCGCCTCATTCTGCTGCGTCATGCCAAGTCTGACTGGCAGGACGGCGTGGCCGATATCGACCGTCCGCTGAACGAGCGCGGCCGCACCGCCGCGCCGCGCATGGGCGCCTATCTCAGCGCCGAGAAACTCGTGCCGGACCACGTCTTCGTTTCGCCGGCCCGGCGCACGCAGGAGACCTGGGAGCTGGTCCGCCGCAGCCTACCGGGGATCGAGGCCGAGACCGTGCCGATGATCTACGAGGCCTCGGCCTCGCGCATCCTCGACGCGGTGCACTCCGCCCCGGACGATGCGACATGTCTCCTGGTGATCGGGCACAATCCCGGCTTGCAGGAACTCGCCCTGCAGCTGATCGGGGAGGGCTCTGCACCCCTCCGGAGCAAGCTGCGTGAGAAGTTTCCGACAGCCGGGCTCGCCGTGATCGACGTCCCGGCCGATCGTTGGAGCGGCCTCGGCCGGGCGGGAGGACGGCTGGAACGGTTCGCGACGCCACGGGAACTCGCAGACAACGCGACGCGCTAGCGGCGGATGGAGAGGCTCGAAGCCACCACGAGAAGACGACGCGATCAGGCCTGATCCGTGCCATCAGCCCCGCCTTCAGGACATGGCACGTTCAACTTGACCAATTCATCCCTGGCATCCAGAAAATTTCTTAGGTCGCCTTGGCGTGGCGGCTTGCCAATCCAACTTCAACCCGCCCGGCAAAGCGCCGTGGCGGGTTTTTCCATGGCAGCCTGACACGCCTACGCCCGGTTTCTCGCAGGCAGCCGCGCGCCTCCGGCTAGTTGCCGAGCGAGGGGCCACCGGCGGCACCACCCGTTCCGGGCGGGCCGCTCGTCGGCGTGCCACCGATATTCACGTCCGGCGTCGTGCCGGGAACGGACGAGTTGCTGCGGTTCGCTGCGTTGCCAGCAGTCGCGCTCGGGCTGCGTTCGTCGAGGGCACCACCTGGCACCGTGCCGGACCGGACGCCGCCGGTCACCGCGGGGGCAGGAACGCCCGTATTGGCGGCTCCCCCTGTGACGATCTGGGCCGAGGCTGGCGCGGCCATCGCGATGCCCGAAGCCGCCAGGATCATCCATGCTCTCATCGTGCCGCTCCGGTTGTCCGGACGCCAACGGATGGCCAAGGCTTCGGTTCACGACCGCCGATCGACATTGGGCACGATGCCGACGCCGCAGCCGGCCCGGTGAACCGCAAGCCCTCGCCGCCGTTGTGCTAGAAAGGCCAAGCTCGAACCTGCCGAGACCTGCCCGTGCTGCTCGAAGCGCTCATCGCCCTGGCGACGGTGCTGCCGCGTCTCGACGCCGGCCTCGACGCCACGCGGGCGCGGCTCGCCTCTGCGGAGCTTCCGGCTCTGCACACGAGCCCTGATGTGGACAGCACGCCTCCGGCACTGCCCTATTTCAGTGCAACGGCGCGGGCGGTGTCGAACTGGCGCGACGAGGCCGGAGCCGCGCTGCTGCCGGCCTCCCTCGCCCTCGTCGCGAAATACGCCCCGACGGATCCCGGCTTCGTCGCGCGCTGCGTGAAGCTCAACAACTACTGGTGCATCAAGCAGGCCCGCTGGCGCGGCGAGCTCGGCGGCGACGGCGAGGGCCATACCGGCTTCGCCACCGCGGCCGACGGGGCCGACGCCGCCGCGACGCTGCTGCGGCGCTACTACCGCGAGTTCGGCCGCCGCACGGCACTCGCCATCGTCCGGCGTTGGGCGCCCGCGGAATGCGGCCTCGGTGCCGGCGCAGCCAGGGCGCTTCCGGCGCGTGAGGCCGCGGTGCCGCCGGTTGCCAAGGCGGTGGCGCCGCAGGGGATCGGCAAGACCCTGCGTGCCCGCTTTCTCGCCAGGCATACCCGGGGCGGAGCACCGCGCCGGGTGGCGGCCTATCGTGGGAGCGCCGGCACCTCCCTGCGCGTCCAGCCCTGGTCGGCCCGCGCCAGGCTCGCCGGGCACCCGGCCCGAGGCATCCGCGCCGCCGCCAGCGTGCCGGCGCCAAAGCCGGTGGCCGATATCGCGGCCGGCATCGGTCCAAGCACACGATCGAATGCCGAGAAGCCGCCGGTCCATGGACTCTCGGCTCAGAGCGGGCTCGCACCGCCGCCGAAATTTCCCCTCGACGCACCGGCAGGACGCCCGACCCGGATGGCGGGGAGCGGGGCGGCCAACCCGTCGGCCCTGCTCGCCCCCGACAAGCTCGTGGCGGAATCAGCCGCGCTGCCCTCGATCGTGGCCGGCCTGCCCGGCGGACGCCTGCTCGATCTCAGCGTTCCGGCGCCGCTCTGCAGCACCGACGAGACCCGCATCCGCAACTACGCCAGCCGGATCGCCGCCAGCGTCGGATTGAAACCCGAGGACGACCTCAAGCTGTTCGAGGCCGATGGAATCCCGACCGCTCGGCTCGCCCCAGTGATGCTGGCGATGTCCGCGGTGGAGCTCGGCTCGCTCAGGGCGAGCCCAGCGCTGGTTGCCGCGGCCATCGGCCGGATGGGGCTGCGCCTGTCGAGTCCGGCCGCCGCGGCAGCCGAATGACCTTGCGTGCGGGCGCGCGCCGCGCCACCTCAAGCATCCGCCTCCCTCCCGCGACCCGCGCCCGAGCTCGTCCTTGCCGCCTCTGTCCGACTTCGCCGCGCAAGCCGGCTCCGCGATCAAGGCCTTCGCCGAAGCCTCCAGCGATCTTCTGATCCAGCCGACGCTTCGGCTTGGCGTCACCGGGTTGGCCCGGTCAGGGAAAACGGTGTTCACCACCGCGCTGATCCACCACCTCGTCGAGGGCCACGGGCTCCCGGCCTTCACGCCGGCGCAGGAGGGACGGCTGCGCCGCGCCCGGCTGGTGCCGCAGCCCGACGACAACGTGCCACGTTTTCCCTTCGAAGAGCATTTTTCGGCGCTCACGGAGGAGCGGCGTTGGCCGCGCTCGACCGATCGGATCAGCCAATTCCGGCTGGCCATCGAGTACGAGCGCACCGGCGGCTGGCGCAGCGGCCCCGGCACCCTGAACCTCGACGTGGTGGATTATCCCGGCGAGTGGCTGCTCGATCTGGCCCTGATCGATCAGAGCTATACCGGCTGGTCGCGGGCCACGATCCTCGGCACCCGCAGGGCAGGGCGCGCCGCCATGGCTGCGCCCTGGCTCGAGACCCTGAAGGGCCTCGACCCCGGCGGCCCCCTCGACGAGATCGTGGCCGAGCACGCCGCCGCGTCGTTCAAGACCTATCTCGCGGCCCTTCGCTCCGGCCCCGAGGCCGTAGCGACGACGCCGCCCGGCCGCTTCCTGATGCCGGGCGATCTCGCCGGCTCGCCGATGCTGACCTTCGCGCCGCTCGACAACCTCGGCGAGACCATCAAGCCCGACAGCCTCGCCGGGCTGATGGAGCGCCGGTTCGAGGCCTACAAGGCCAAGGTCGTGGTGCCGTTCTTCCGCGACCACTTCCAGCGGGTCGACCGGCAGATCGTCCTCGTCGACGTGCTTTCGGCCGTCGATGCCGGGCCCGCCGCGCTCGCAGAGCTGGAGGAGGCGCTCGACACAGTGCTGTTGTCCTTCCGGATCGGGCGCAACTCGTTGTTCTCCTATTTCTTCGCGCCGCGCGCGGACAAGATCCTGTTCGCCGCGACCAAGGCGGACCATCTTCACCAGACCAGCCACGACCGGCTCGATGCGCTGCTGCGCCTCCTGGTCGCCCGCGCCATGCGCCGCACGGAGGCCGCGGGCGCCCGGGTCGGCACCGTGGCGCTTGCCTCCGTCCGGGCCACGCGCGAGACGACGGTCCATGACGGCGACACCGTTCTGCGCGCGGTGTCCGGCACGCCCGAGGCCGGTGAGCAGGTCGGCGACGAGGTGTTCGACGGATTGACCGACGCGGCCGTTTTTCCGGGCGAGCTGCCGGCCAAGGCAGAGTCGGTGCTGGAGGGCGCGGTGCCGCCGGGCTCGCTGCGTTTCCCCCGGTTTCGCCCGCCCTTCATCAAGCCCGACCGGCTCGGACGGCCGGGCGATCTGCCGATGATCCGACTGGATCGGGCGATGCAGTTCCTGATCGGGGACAGGTTGGCGTGATGGGTTCGGAAGATCCGATGGGCTCGCCGGTTTCTCCCTCTTCCCGCTGCGGGAAAGAGGAGAGGGATGTGCGTCGCAGCGATCAAGGAGCGTGAGCATGTCGTCCGGCCAGCGTCCGCGCGCCTTCCGCATCCCGAGCGGCGATTCCATCGAGATGGCGGAAGCCGCCCCGCCGACCTCTGAAAATATCCGCCTCGTCGATGAGCCTTTCGAGATCGTCGAGGCGGCCGACGGCGTGGTGGTGCCGGTGGCCAGGAAGCGCCGCGTGCCCTGGCTGACCCTGCTGTTTTCGGCGCTCGGCGGCCTCGTCTCCATCGCCATCGGCCTGTCGATCGAGCGGCTGATCGTCGACCTCTTCTCCGCGGCGCCCTGGCTCGGCTGGGTCGCGCTGGCATTCCTGGCCCTGGCCTTGATCGCGCTCACCGCCATCGTCGCCCGCGAGATCGCCGGGGTCTGGCGCGAGCGCAGGATCGAGGCTCTGCGGGCGAGGGCGGTCGAGGCGCTGGCGACGCGCGATCACACGGCGGCGCAGGCGGTCGTGCAGGAGCTGCGCACCTTCTACGCGGATCGCCCGGCGCTCGCCGAGGGACGCGCCCGGCTCGATGCGCTGGGCGATGCCATCCTCGACGTCGATGACCGCATCGGCATCGCGGAGCGTGAGCTGCTCGCGCCCCTCGACATGCGGGCCAAGAACGCCATCGCCCAGGCCGCTAAGCAGGTCTCGGCGGTCACCGCGCTCTCGCCGCGCGCCATCGTCGACGTGGTGTTCGTGGTGTTCGCGGCCGTGCGGCTGCTGCGCCGGATCGCGGCGATCTATGGCGGGCGGCCAGGCTTCCTCGGCTTCCTGCGGCTGGCGCGCGCCGCCTTCGCCCATCTCACCGTGACCGGTGGCATGGCGGTGGGAGAGGGCGTGATCCAGCAGGTGCTCGGGCTGGGCCTCGCCGCGCGCATCTCGGCCAAGCTCGGGGAGGGCATCCTCAACGGGCTGATGACGGCGCGTTTCGGCTTGGCCGCGCTCGCCGTCTGCCGGCCGCTGCCCTTCACCAGGGAAGCCCCGCCCAGCGTCAACGATGTCGCCGGCGAACTGCTTCGCGCCGCGTCGAAGGACGAAGCCTGAGCCGCCTCCACCGACCGTCTGAGCTGCAGCCGACGACCACAGGGACGGGTGCGTCGCCCCGTCGCAATGTCCCCATGCCGGTTCGACGAAACAGAATCGTTCTAAACTGGTTGATCCTTCTCTGGAGTTATTCTAACTTCAAACTGTGAACGCGACGGAGTCCGCCGGCTCCGGTCGCCGCAACGGATAGAAGGAACCATCCCATGGCCATCAACGCCTCCTGTGAGAGCTGCCGCTTCTTCGACGAGCACAAGACCAATGGCGGCGTTGCTGCCGGTGACGAGGGCCTGTGCCGCTTCAACCCGCCGGTCAGCCAGCCCGAACCGAACGGCCACGGCCTGTGGCCGGTGGTGGCCACGAAGGATTGGTGCGGCCACTACTCCACGGGCGCCCAGCCCGCCGAGTGATCGGCCGGCGAGAGGGACGATGAAGTAGGCCGGCGCCGACGCGCCGGCTTTTTTCGTTTGAACATCTGTCGGTTGGCGGTCTCGGGCATCATCACGCCGCCAGCCGGTCATGATGCGGTCAACTTCCCGGACGACACGGGCCCCAGACGAGAGGCCGGACGGCACCAGAGCCGCGGGCCCGCAGCATCCGACACCCCGCACTCTCTTGCGGGCATAGGGAAGAATCGCATGAACTGGTCTTCGATCACCGGCGCACTCACGGGGCTGGCGCTCGTTGCCCTCCCGAGCCTCGCGCAGGCCGCTCCGCGCGATCCGAGTGGCGTCTGGCTCACCGAGGACGGCAAGGCGCGCATCCGCGTGGAGAAATGCGGCCCACAGAACACCAACATCTGCGGCTATGCCGTGTGGCTGAAGGTGCCGCTGAACGATGAGGGCAAGCCCCGCGTCGACTTCCGCAATCCCGATCCGAAGAAGCAGACCCGTCCCTCGCTCGGCCACCAGATGATCATGGGGCTGAAGCCGAATGCCGACGGCCGCTACGAGGGCAAGATCTACAACGCCGAGAACGGCAAGTTCTACGATGTGACGATCTGGTCCGAGGCCCAGGGCGAGCTCAACGTGAAGGGCTGCATGCTCGGCTTCCTCTGCGGCTCCCAGACCTGGGAGCAGAAGGCGGATGTGGCTCCGGGCCAGCTCACCGGCCCGACCAACGGCGTCAACGGCCCGCGCGCCGACGCTGAATGGGCGCCGAAGGGCAACACCAACGTCGCCAATGCCGCCGGCACGCCCTCGACCACGGGCACGGCCACGAAGGCGCCCAAGCCCGCGGCCGCGAAGCCTGCCGCCACCAAGTCTGCCGCTCCCGCCCCGCAGGCCGAGCAGCCGGAAGACTGAGCCGCACCGCATTTCCCTGCGAAGGCCGCGATCCGGGCACCCGGATCGCGGCCTTCGCTGTTTCAGGTGGTTGGTGCGGCGACGCGCTGGCGCAGGCCCGTGATCACCGCCTTGAGCATGTCGGCACCGGCCTCTTCCGTGGCGGGGGCGTTGCGCGCCGCGTAGATGCGCTCATGCACGAAGGCGAGCTTGGAGATCACGGCGGGCGTCAGCTTGAACGGGTAGAGCGCCGGCTGGCCCATGGAGCGGTTGAGGGAGTTCACCGCGTAGGTCAGCGGCATCCAGGCCGCGATCAGCCGCCCGAAATCGCCGGCCCGGTAAGGATCGAAATCGATGACGACATGGCCGTCATCGTCGTCCGCGGCGCTTCTCAGTTTGGGCCTTACCTGGATCTCGAAAGCGGAGGCCGTCTCCAGCGTGTCGACGATGTGCAGGTAATGCGCGAAGGTCTCTGCGAAATCCTCCCAGGGATGGGCGGTCGCGTAGGAGGAGACATGGGTCTCCTCCCAATGCGGAGGCGGCCCGTTGGCGTAGTGCTGCTGCAGGGCCATGCCGTAATCGTGGCTCTCGTCGCCGAAGATCGCGCGGCAGGTCGCCAGACTCGCGTCGTGGCGTACGAGCACGTCCCAGTAATAGTGCCCGATCTCGTGGCGGAAATGGCCGAGCAGCGTCCGGTAGAACTCGCCGAAGAGCAGCCGGCGCCGCTCGCGCTCGGCATCGTCCGCCTCCGCGATGTTGAGGGTGATCAGCCCGCTATCGTGCCCGGTCAGGACCGGCGACCCGGCCGCGTGGCTCTCGGCCGGGTCGGCCAGGAAATCGAAGGCGAGCCCGTCGGAGAACTGCTCGCGGCTCGCGAGCGGCAGGCCGAGGCGCATCAGCGTGTAGAACAGCCGGTGCTTGGCCGCCTCGATCTGGCGCCAGCGTGTCAGGTTCCACTCGACGGTGAGGTCGGGCACCACGCGGTTGTGGCGGCAGGCGATGCAGTAGGGCTCGGCCGAGTCCACCGGCACCATCCAGTTGCAGGCCGCGAAGGCAGCATTGGCGCAGAAGCGCAGCCGGGTACCTGGATCGGCATAGGCGTGCCAGAGGTTGTCGCCCGAGGGTTCGAGCGCCGACATCTCCTGGACGCCGGCGACGAAGCCGAGACGGCGCTCGCAGCTCTCGCAGGCGATGCTCTCGAACGAGATCGGCTGGTCGCAGGCCTGGCACTGAAAGATCTTCATGAGCCTGTCCGGAAGAGGCCAGCGGCTCGACGAGCGCGCGCTCCGCAGCCGATGCACTATCCTGACCAAGCGGAGCCCGGCGCGGGAGGTTCCCGCCGCCCGCCGATCAGGCGAGGGAACGCCGCTTGGTGCCCTCGGTGAGCACCAGACGCGTGATCTCGGCGACGCGGCGGTCCCGTTCGGCCTCGCAGAACGGACACTTGGTTAGGATCGGACCATCCGCGGTGAACTCGATGACCTGGTCGTCGGGCACCTCGACGCCGAAGGCGAAGAACTCGCCGCAGGCGTCGCAGTAGAGGCCGACATTCGACACGCCGAGCTTGCGCTTCAGAGTCGGCAGGGGCATGCCCGGTGCGGTCGTGAGATGAATGCGGTGTGCTGGCATCGTCGGCGGGCCTCGGTTGTGTTGCAGGCAGGACCGGGTGAAGCTCGCTCGATAGCGCAAAGCGGAAGCACGGTTCTTGCTTTTTCCGCCTCGGTTCGGCGCTCGCGTCGAGTTTCGAACCGTTGCGGCCGAGCCGGGCCAGCCTGAGGGAAGCGGGAGCCTTCGTGTCGATCAAAGCCGCGCTGCACCACGTCACCCATTACCGCTACGATCGGCCGATCACGCTGTCTCCGCACGTGATCCGCCTGCGACCGGCACCGCATACGCGCACCAGGATCCCGTCCTATGCGCTGAAGGTCAGCCCGGCGAACCACTTCATCAACTGGCAGCAGGATCCGGCCGGAAACTGGCTCGCCCGCGTGGTCTTCCCGGAGAAGACCACGGAACTCCAGATCGAGGTCGACCTGACGGCGGATCTCGCGGTGATCAATCCGTTCGACTTCTTCGTCGAGCCCTACGCTTCCACGCAGCCCTTCACCTACGCCGACGATCTCCGCGCCGAGTTGACGCCCTACCTCGCCGTGGATGACGGCCAAGCCCCCGAGGTCGACGCCTTCCTGGCACGGCGGCCGACGCAGACGGACACGGTCTCGTTCCTTGTGGCGCTGAATGCGCAGGTCTGCTCAGAGATCGCCTATTCCACCCGCTACGAAGAGGGCGTGCTGACGCCGGCCGAGACCCTGCGGGCCCGGCTCGGCTCCTGCCGCGACTCGGCTTGGCTCCTGGTGCAGGTGCTGCGCAGGCTCGGCTTCGCCGCGCGCTTCGTCTCCGGCTACCTGATCCAGCTCGTGCCCGACACCACCGCCATCGACGGGCCGGAGGGCACGAAGACCGATTTCACCGACCTGCACGCCTGGGCCGAGGTCTATCTGCCCGGCGCCGGCTGGATCGGCTTCGACGCCACCTCCGGCCTGCTGACCGGAGAGGGCCACATCCCGCTCGCGGCCACGCCGCATTATCGCTCCGCCGCGCCGATCACCGGCACCTCGGAGGCGGCCGGGACCGAGTTCGCCTACGAGATGCGGGTGAGCCGCGTGGCAGAGACGCCGCGCATCACCAAGCCCTTCGCCAACTCGGTCTGGGCGGCGATGGATACGCTCGGAGAGAAGATCGACGCCGATCTCGCGGCGCAGGACGTGCGCCTGACCATGGGCGGCGAGCCGACCTTCGTCTCGATCGACGACTACCAGTCGCCCGAATGGAATGCCTCCGCCGTCGGCCCGACCAAGCGTGGCCTCGCCGACCAGCTCATCCGGCGCCTGCGCGAGCGCTTCGGCAAGGGCGGCCTGCTGCATTACGGGCAGGGCAAGTGGTATCCGGGCGAGAGCCTGCCCCGCTGGGCCTTCGGCCTGTACTGGCGCAAGGACGGCCAGCCGATCTGGCGCGACGCGTCGCTCATTGCCGCTGAGCAGGGCCCGCGCGAGGCGAGCGAGGCCGCGGCCCGCGCCTTCATGACCGCACTGGCCGGCCGGCTCGGCCTCTCCGACTACGTGATCCCGGCCTACGAGGACGAGGTCTACTGGAAGACCAGCGAGAGCCTGCTGCCCCTCAACGTCACCACGGCCGATGCCCGCAGTGGCAGCGCCGAGAACGATGCCCGCATGGCCCGCGTCGCGGCGCAGGGCCTCGCCAACCCGACGGGCTTCGTGCTGCCGGTGGCGAGCCTCGCCGTGGACGAGGGCCGCGCCTGGATCTCGGAAGCCTGGGCCTTCCGGCGCGGCGGGCTTTTCCTTGTGCCCGGCGACTCGGCGGCCGGCTACCGGCTGCCGCTCGCCTCGCTGCCCTGGGTCCCGCCCGGCTCCTACCCCTACTATCACCCGCAGGATCCGCTGGAGGATCGCACCGCCCTGGCGGATTACACGGACGGCCGCGGCGGCCCCAACCGGGCCAACGGCGCCGGGATCGAGGGGGTGGCGGTGCGCACTGCCATCACCATCGAGGCCCGCGAGGGCCGGCTCTGCGTGTTCATGCCGCCGCTCGAACGGGTCGAGGAATACCTCGAACTCGTCGGACATCTGGAGGCCGTGGCGGCCGAGATCGGCCAGCCGCTGCATATCGAGGGCTACGAGCCGTCCTACGACCCGCGCATCGGCCTGATCAAGGTGACCCCCGATCCGGGCGTCATCGAGATCAACGTCCACCCGGCAGCCTCCTGGCGCGAGGCCGTCGACATCACCATGGGCCTCTACGAGGACGCGCGGCAGACCCGGCTCGGCGCAGAAAAATTCATGATCGACGGGCGCCACACCGGCACCGGCGGCGGCAACCACGTCGTGCTCGGCGGCGTGACGCCGGCCGACTCACCCTTCCTGCGGCGCCCGGATCTGCTCAAGAGCCTGACGCTGTACTGGCAGCGCCATCCCTGCCTCTCCTACCTGTTCGCCGGCCTCTATGTCGGTCCGTCGAGCCAGGCACCGCGCATGGACGAGGCCCGGCACGACGGCCTCTACGAGTTGGAGATCGCACTCGCCCACGTGCCGGCGCCCGATCAGCCCAATATCCCGCACTGGCTCGTCGACCGGCTGTTCCGCAACATCCTCGCGGACGTCACCGGCAACACCCACCGGGCCGAGATCTGCATCGACAAGCTCTACAATCCCGACAGCCCGACGGGGCGCCTGGGACTTCTGGAGTTCCGCTCCTTCGAGATGCCGCCGGATGCACGCATGAGTCTTGCGCAGCAGCTCTTGCTCCGCGCGATCATCGCCTGGGCCTGGCGCGAGCCGCAGGAGGGCGCCTGTGTCCGCTGGGGCACGGCGCTGCATGATCGCTTCATGCTGCCGCATTTCCTCTGGGCCGACTTCCTCGACGTACTGGAAGACCTGAAGCGGGCCGGCTACGCTTTCGACCCCAAGGCCTTCGAAGCGCAGGCTCAGTTCCGCTTCCCGGTCTTCGGTCGCGTCGAGCAGGGCAGCGTCGGGCTCGAGCTGCGTCAGGCGCTGGAGCCCTGGCACGTCCTGGGCGAGGAAGGATCGGGCGGCGGCACCGTGCGCTACGTGGATGCATCCGTCGAGCGGCTTCAGGTGAAGGTCGAGGGCTTCAACCCGGCCCGACACGTCATCACCTGCAACGGCCGCCGGCTGCCGATGACCGCGACCGGGCGCTCCGGCGAGGCGGTGGCTGGCCTGCGCTTCAAGGCCTGGCAGCCGGCCTCCTCCCTGCACCCGACGATCCCTGCCCACGGCCCACTGACCTTCGACGTGCTCGACAGCTGGAGCGGCCGCTCGCTCGGCGGCTGCCGCTACCATGTCAGCCACCCGGGCGGCCGCAACTACGAGAGTTTCCCGGTCAATGCCTACGAGGCGGAGGGCCGCCGCCTCGCGCGCTTCGAGTCCGAGGGCCATACGCCCGGCCCCATCGACATGCCGCCCGAGGAGCGCTCGATCGAGTTCCCGCTCACCCTCGACCTGCGCACGCCGGCACCGCGATGACCTCGGGAGGCGCCGTCGCGCTGGATTGGCACGCAAGCCCATCCGGGCCCGATCCCGTGCAGGGCTGGATCGACGGCTACGATCGCCGGCCGGGCGTCGCCGACGAACTGCTCGACTCCGACGGCCGCGTGCGCGGGGCCTGGCCGCGTTTCCTTCAGCGCTTCGGGCAACTCGGCGACCATGAGATCATGGGGCGCTTCCTGTCGGGCGAGCGGCACATCCGCGATGCCGGCATCTCCTACCGGGTCTACGGCGACCAGCGCGAACATGCCTGGCCGCTCGGCCCCCTGCCGCTGATCATCGATTCCCGCGACTGGGCCGAGCTCGCCGCCGGCATCGTCCAGCGCGCCGGCCTGATGGAGCGCATCGTCGCCGACATCTACGGCCCGGGCCGCCTCATCGCCGACGGCCTGCTGCCGGCCGCGGCCGTCGCCGGCAGCCCGGAATTCCTGAGGCCCGCCCACGGCATCGTGCCGCCGGGCGGCCGCCACCTGCAGCTCTACGCGGCCGATGTCGGGCGAAGCCCGGACGGGCGCTGGCGGGTGCTCGCCGACCGCACGCAGGCGCCCTCGGGCCTCGGCTTCGCGCTGGAGAACCGGATGGTGCTGGCCCGCGCCTATCCGGACCTGCTCTCCGACCTCCATGTCGAGCGGCTGCCGGGCTTCTTCCAGAGCCTGCGCGAGGGCATCGCCGCGGCCTGCGAGCGCAGCGATCCGCGCATCTGCCTGCTCACCTCCGGCCCCTACAGCAGCACCTATGTCGAGCAGGCGGCGCTCGCCCGCTATCTCGGCTTCCTGCTCGTCGAGGGCGACGACCTCGTGGTGCAGGACGGGCTCCTGCATGTGCGCACCGTGGCCGGGCTCAAGCGGGCCGACGCCCTCTGGCGCCGGATCGATGCCGACTATCTCGACCCGATGGAGCTGCGCTCCGATTCCCGCCTCGGCGTGCCGGGCCTCCTCGACGTGCTGCGCCGGGGTGGCGTGGTCGTCGGCAACATGCCGGGCTCGGGCGTGCTCGAATCCGGCGCGCTCAGCCCGTACCTGCCGCGCATCGCCGAGCGCCTGCTCGGCGAGTCCCTGCGCCTCGCTGACCCCCCGACCTGGTGGTGCGGCGATCCGGCGAGCCTCGCCCATGTGCGGGCCAATCTCGACCGCCTGACCCTGCGCCCGGCGGCTACGCCCGTGCGCGGCCCGGAGCGCGACGCCATCCTCGGCCCCCACGCCCTCGATGCCGCCCGCGAGCGCGCCATCGCCGCCCTCGACGACCGGCCCTTCGACTGGGTCGGCCAGGAGACCGGGCCGCTCTCGACCATGCCGGCCTGGTCCGAGGGGCGCCTCGTGCCGCGGCCCTTCGTGATGCGGGTCTTCGCCACGGCGACCGGCAATGGCTGGCGCGTGATGCCGACCGCCTTCTGCCGCACCGCGGAGCGGGAAGGCGCCGACCCGACGATCATGCGCGCCGGGATCCGCTCGGCCGACGTCTGGGTGGTCTCGGACACGCCCGTCGAGACGCCGCCGCTCCTCAACACGATCACTCCAAAGATCCGGCGCATCGCCGGCCATCTGCCCTCGCGCGCCGCCGACAATATGTTCTGGCTCGGCCGCTATCTCGAGCGGGCGGAGGCTGTCATCCGCCTCGTCCAGACCCATCTCGGCCGGCTGGCCGGGACGCTCGCCTCCGATACCGGCAGCGATGTCGGCACGCCCACCAGCCTGCGCATCCGCGCGCTGCTCGACGAGTGGGGCTCGATCGACGAGGCCAGCCTGCCGACGGCGGCCCTAGCCCGCGAGGCGCTGAGCGACCGCGAGCAGTACGGCTCGGCCCTGTCGCACGTCCTTTCGGCCCGGCGCTCCGCCTCGACCCTGCGCGAGCGGCTGCCCGTCGAGGCCTGGCGCGCCCTGACCGAGCTGCAGGACCTCCTCGATTTCCACGAATCCTGGGTGCCGAGCGAAGCCCAGCTCTTCGGGCGCGCCGAACGCGCGCTCGGCCATCTCTCGGCGCTGGCGGGGCTCTCCCACGAGAACATGAACCACTCGGGGGGCTGGCGCTTCTTCGATATGGGCCGGCGCATCGAGCGCGGCGTGAACACCTGCTCCTTCGCCCTGCGCTTCGCGGGCGACCAGGCCGGTGCCGAGGATCTCGGCGTGATGCTGGCGCTGTGCGATTCCCAGATCGCCTACGGCGCGCGCTACCTGTCCGGCGTCAGCCTGCCCGCCGTGCGCGACATGGCGCTACTCGATCCGTTCAACCCGCGCTCGGTGGCCTTCCAGGTCGAGGAGATCGTGCGCCATCTCGACACCCTGCCGGCGCTGCGCGCCGACGGGGTCCCGGAGCCGCATCGCCGCGCGGCACTGAAGCTCGCCGGCGCCTTCGCCACGGCGGATGCCACCGATCTCAACGCGGCGCAGCTTGCCCAATTCGAGGGAGAGCTGGAAGAACTCGCCACCCTGATTGCCGGCCGCTACTTCCCCGGCAATGCCGATGCCCTGCGGCCGGAGAAGCTGACAGGCCTCGCGTGATCTACAGCCTGCGCCATCTGACGACCTACCGGTACGCGCGCACCGTCAACTACGCCCGCTGCAACCTGCGGCTCCGCCCGCGCGACGGCGACGGTCAGCAGGTCCTGGCCAGCACGATCACGGTCACGCCGGTGCCGAAGGGACGCGGCACCCGCGACGAGTATTTCGGGCCGCAGGCGCTGACCCTGATCATCGACCAGCCGCACAAGATCTTTTCCGTCGAGGCGACCTCCCGCGTCGTCGTCGAGCGCCCGGCACTGCCGGACCCGGAATCGGGACCGTCCTGGGAAGCGGTACGGGAGGCGGCGCTGGCGTTGCCGGAGCTCAATCCCTCCTCGCCCGCGCATTTCCTGTTTCCGAGCCGCCGCGTCCCCCTCATCGCGGACGTGACGGACTATGCCCGAAAAAGCTTTCCGCCCGGCCGCAGTGCCTATGGCGGCGCCTTCGACCTGATGAAGCGCATCCGAGCCGATTTCCGCTTCGATGCCAGGGCCACCACCGTCACGACGCCGCTGGCCAAGTCCTTCGAACTCAAGGCCGGCGTCTGCCAGGACTTCGCGCATGTGATGATCGCGGGGCTGCGCGGTCTCGGCCTGCCGGCCGCCTATGTCAGCGGCTACCTGCGGACGCTGCCGCCTCCAGGACAGGCCAGGCTGCGCGGCGCCGATGCCAGCCATGCCTGGGTCTCGCTGTGGTGCGGGGAGGGCTGGCACGCAGGGGCCGGGCAGGGCGGCTGGTTCGGCCTTGACCCCACCAATGCCTGCGGCGTGCGCGACGACCATATCGAGCTGACCAGCGGCCGCGACTACGGCGACGTCACGCCCATCGACGGCATCGTCTCCTCGCCCGGCAGCCAGCGGCTCAAGGTCGAGGTCGACGTGGTGCCCGACGACGAGGATACGGGCTGAATCCACCCCGTCATTCCGCCTTCGCCTGCGGCACCCAGCATGACGGGTGAGAGCGACGCCCCCACCCACAGTGGACGATGCCCGGCGAAGGGCTTAGAGCGCTGTCGGACAGAGTTGAGTTCGGTCGGGCGCCCTGCCGGCGTCGTCACGGAGAGCTGAGCGTGGTCCAGTCGATCGCGGATGTGCGGGAGGCGATCTTCGGCTTCATCGCGGCCCGCAATCCGGGCCTGCCCCCCGGCGCGGTGGACGGGCAGACCTCGCTCGTCACCAGCGACGCCCTCGATTCCATCGGCATCCTCGACCTGATGATGCATCTCGGCGAGCATTATGGCTTCGAGATCGACGAGGATGCCTTCGACCTCGCGAATTTCGAGAGCATCGACACCCTGGCCCGCTTCGTCGACGACCGGCGCTCGGGGTCCTAACTCACCCTCCATGTCACCGACCCTGCTGCATCATCTCCTCGACAGCGAGGCCTGCGTGCCCGGCCGCGTGGCGATCGTCGACGGCGAGCACGAGCTCACCTACGGCGCATTGCGCGAGCGCGTCGCGGCGCTCGCCGCCCGCATCGCGGCGCTCGGGGTCGAGGCGGGAGACCGGGTCGCGATCCTGCTGCCGAAATCGATCGCCGAATGCGTCGCGATCTTCGCTGCGAGCGCGGCCGGCGCGGTCTTCGTGCCGATCCACCCCTCGCTGCGCCCTCGCCAGATCCGCCACATCGTCGAGGACTGCGGCGCCCGGCTCATCGTCACCGATGCCGCCCACCATGCGGCGCTCGACGGCGCCCTCGACGACTTGCCCGGATTGAGCCTGCTCAAGGGCGAGGACGGGATCGCAGCCTCGTCCGAGACCGGCCGGCAGCCGGCCCCGGCGGGCCTGGCCGCCATCCTCTACACCTCCGGCTCCACCGGCCTGCCCAAGGGCGTGATGCTGAGCCACGACAATCTCATCGCCGGCACCCGCATCGTCAGGACCTATCTCGGCATCACGGGCGACGAGCGCATCCTCTCGGTGCTGCCCTTCTCCTTCGATTACGGCCTGAACCAGCTGCTCACGAGCGTGGAGCAGGGCGCGCGGATCGTGCTCCTCACGTTCCGCCTCGGCGACGACGTGGTGCGGGCAATCGAGCGGCACCGCATCACCGGGCTCGCCGGCGTGCCGACCCTGTGGACGCTGCTGACCCGCGCCAGCCCGCGCTTCGCCAAGGCCGATCTCTCCAGCCTGCGCTACCTGACGAATTCCGGCGGCAGCCTCGCCCTCGGCACGATCCGGCGCCTGCGCGAGCGCCTGCCCGAGACCAGCCTGTTCCTGATGTACGGGCTGACCGAGGCCTTCCGCTCGACCTACCTGCCGCCGCAGGAGGTCGACCGTCACCCGGACTCGATCGGCCACGCCATCCCCGAGACCGAGATCTTCCTAGTCACCGCCGACGGCCGTCCCGCGCGACCGGGCGAGCCCGGCATCCTGCACCATCGCGGTCCGACGGTTTCCCTCGGCTACTGGAACCGGCCGGAAGATACGGCGCGCGTGCTGGTGCCCGATCCGTTTCCCGCCGGGGAGCGGCCCGGCATCGTCTGCCGCTCCGGCGATATCGCGGTGGCGGACGAGCACGGCTTCCTGCGCTTCCTCGGCCGCGAGGACGCGATGATCAAGACGCAGGGCTTCCGGGTCAGCCCGACCGAGGTCGAGGCCGCCCTGATGGAGACGGGCGCCTTCCG
Source organism: Methylobacterium gnaphalii (assembly GCF_007992215.1). Lineage (GTDB taxonomy): Bacteria > Pseudomonadota > Alphaproteobacteria > Rhizobiales > Beijerinckiaceae > Methylobacterium > Methylobacterium gnaphalii. The sequence goes on from NZ_BJZV01000009.1 coordinate 146,607, forward strand.
CGCCGTCGCCGTGATCGGCCTGCCGGACCGCGGCGTCGGCCAGCGCATCCACGCCGTCGCGGTGCCGTCCGGAACCGGCACGGGGATGGCCGAGGTCATGGCCCATCTGCGCCGCTCGCTGGCATCGCATCTGGTGCCGCGCGCCATCGAGCCGGTCGCGAGCCTGCCGACGACGCCGAACGGCAAGGTGGATTACAAGCGGCTGGTGGCCGAACGGGTCTCGGCCGAGGTCCAGGCCGAGCCGGAACTGGTGGAGGCCTGATCGGGCTTCAGTGCCCGTGCATCTGTGCGCTGGCCTTGGCAACCATGCGGGCGAAGGCGGTGGCGGCAGCCAAGGCCTGGACCTGGCTCGGATAGCCGACGGGCGAACGGGCGATGGTCTCGCCGCGGATGCCGCGCAGGGTCCAGGACCACTGGCCAGGTCGCTCCTCGCTCACCTCGAACTGCATGACTCGCTCACGGGCGCCTCTCTTATGTCTGGAAGCATACCGTGCCGAAAGCGAAGCCGGGTTAAAGGCTTAGGATCGATCAAGCCTTAGCCGGCGATCGAAGCCACCTCTCCCCGATATCCTCGCTGTTCACAGTGGGCGGCGTGGGAAGTGAGTCAGTTTGAAATTTAGGCGATATTGGTTGCCGCTGTCCCGAAACTGCATGGGCCGCAACCTTTAGCCCTCCCGCTTGTTTAATATATACGACAAAGTAAAAATGACGTACTGACGTCCTTGTCCATCATTTCAGCGCAAACAAATCCTCATATGTGAGTGTTGCGCATCAGGCAATAATGGGAGAGCTTTTATGCCTATCTCTTTGCGATTTGGACGTAAGTTGCCGTTGCCGCCGATCTCCGTCATCAAGCATCAACTTCGAATGATGGTTGCGGCTGACTCGTTATCTGAAACTTTACGCCAGAAAAATGGAAGCCCCATAGAGCTGGCTGCCATTATCAGAGAGCTTGCCGATAAATATAATTTGTCGTCTGATCGGGCTTATATGCTGATGGATAGACTTGGGATTGATCGATCTCTCCTTAGGCTTGCTTGATAGACTTGTGCTTATACGGCCCGCGTCTCCCTGGCCTGGTGTCGTACAGCTCCACAATTCGCACGATGTGATCGACCGTCCAGAGCGTATCAGTGACGCCAGCGGCCATGGCGGGCGTCATCCGCAAGCCCCGCTGCTCCTTGACGAAGTTGTAGTACATCGCGTGGAGCGCGACGGCACGGAAGTGGTTCTCGATCTTTTATGAGAAGCCGTTCGTCAGTCGCGTGAACCGACGCATGTACATCCGCATCGTGAGGTTCTGTCGCTCCACGAACGACGTGGAGATGTGTTCTCGATCAGGATTGGGCAGTGGGTCAGTTTGAACCTGCAGATCAGGTAATGCCTGATCGCGGCTCTTGCGGCGACCTAAGCCGGTAAGTGTTCGGGATCGCATGACTGCGTGATCCTGTAGACAGTTCTGGGGCGAGCGCGGCGGGCCCGGAAGTGAGAGCGCAGGCGCTCCCGCCGAGAACGCGGGGCGGACGGCAGGATCAATGATCCTGCAGTCGTCCATCGGGGCAGAGGCTCGCGCCGATCGCGTTGAAGACCGGCTTGTATCGCTTCAGGTGCTTTCCATCCTGATTGACGTTGGCCAATCCATATCCGGTATCGCCCTCGCGCAGGGAGGCGAACGGATCGATGAAGCGACACCCCAGCCTTTCACAAGCGGCCTGGATGCGCTTCGAGTAGTCGCCGACGGCGAGCGGGTCGATCGACCGTTCGGTGTTGTGGTCGACGGGTGGAACGGCGGTGACGAGGACGGTCTCGGTGATCGACCGCATCCGGACGAGCAGGGCGTCGAGCGCCGTCTCGAAAGCGGCGCCGGATCTCGCGCCTCTCGGGTCTTTCTTCCGGTTGAGGTCGTTCGTCCCGATCGTCAGCACCGCCGCCCGCGGCCTGACGGGAAAGCTCAGCTTTTCGAAGAAGTCGGCGTAGGATTGCGTCGTCGCGCCGCTCGTCGCGACATTGGCGACGGTGCGTCCGCACATCGATCCGGACGTGCTGTGCAGCTCAGCGTTCGAATCCCCGGCAAACAGGATGAAGCCGGGATCGGCCTCATCGAGATACTGCTGGACGATGCTGAATCGCACGTCCCTGTAAATGGCAATATGATCTTGTGACTTCGGAATCAGCCTGCCGATCAGCACGCCGACAGCAAACACACAGATGAGGACGACCAGACCGACACTTCTTTTTCTGTCGTTCAACACTGAGATGGCGTCCAATCTGAATGTCGGCGCTGCATAGGATCTTATGCGTTCCAGGGTCGATGCCGGATTTGCAACACCACGGGCACAGGCTGCGATCGGCCTTCGCTCGTCCGTCCCCGCTCGCGGCTCGAGAGACGGGCTCTCGCCCGGCTTGTGATCGAGAGCGAGACCCCACGCGATCCCTTCGCCACACCCTTCCGCACCGGCCGCCGCCGGGTTAGGCGTGCGCGGCGGGGCAGGGCGGATCGGCCGGAGACAGCGACACCGTGATCAAAGCCATGGGCATCGTTGGAGCGCTGATGTTCCTTGCCGGCTCGATCCTGCTGGCACGGCTGCGCGAGGCCCGGATGCCGTACCGGGCGCTGTTCCTCCTGGCGCTCGGCATCCTCTGCATGACCGTGTCGACGATCTGGTGGTCCGAAGCGTCCCGGGTCGACCTTCGCTAGCCGGAGGCTCGGCGCACCGAGCGCGCGGCTGCGATGCCGCATCCCTGGAACGAACCCCGACCGGCGCGAGTCTCCCGGCATGATACCGCCAGGAGGAGAGCGCCGTGGACGATGATCGGGTTTGGTCTTTCGAGAAGAGCCTCTGGACCGGGGATGCGGATCACTACCGCGAGCTGGTCGACGACGCGTGCCTGATGGTGCTGCCCCATCCGCCCTTCGTCATGAGCGGCGCCCAAGCGATCGAGGCTGTCGCGAACACCCCGCGCTGGACCGAGGCCGAGTTGTCGAAGGGGCAGATCACCCGGCCGCAGGAAGGCCTGATCGTCATCGCCTACCATGCGCGCGCCGCGCGCGAGGGCGAGACCTACGAGGCCTACTGCACCTCGACCTACCGGCGGCTCTCGCACGAGGAATGGCGCGTGGTGCAGCACCAGCAGACATTGCCCCTGGCGCTTCCCGGAACCGTCGAGGAGGGCTGATCGGGCCCTTACTCCTCGTCCTCCTCCGATTGCGGCTGAAGCACCCGCTGCACGGTCTCCAGCACCGTCCCGGCCAGGGCGGCGTCGGGATCGTCGCGGGTAAGGGTGTCGCGCAGCATGGCGAGGTAGCCGCCGAGGCGCTCGTCGTAATGGTCCGAGTCGATAGAGCGCAGGATGTTGGCCAGGAAGCCGATCGCCATCTGATGGGCGACCTGGCGCGCGCTCATCTCGGCGAGCCCCTCGGAGAGCGTGGCAAGTCCCTCTTCGTGGCGGCTACTGACGGCGGCCAAAGCGGCCACTTGCTTGTCGAGATCCATGAGAAGCCTTTCGGAAAAAGCAGCGGTCGCCGCGCCCTCAGGCGTCTGAGTGGCCGTCGGCGAAGCGGCGGAAGGCGTCGAGCGTCTCGGCGCTGACATGGTGCTCGATACCCTCGGCGTCACGCCGCGCCGTCTCGGGGCTCACACCGACGGCACAGAGGAAGCGCTCGACGATGCGGTGGCGCTCGCGCGACTGCGCGGCCAGGGCCTCGCCGGCCGCCGTGAGGAAGACGCCGCGATAGGGCCGCTGCTGCACGAGGCCGTCCTCGGCCAGCCGCTTCAGCATCTTGGCAACCGTGGGCTGGGCCACGCCGAGGCGCGCGGCGATGTCGACCTGCCGGGCCTCGCCGCCATCACCGATCAGGTCGGCGATTAGCTCGACATAGTCCTCGACGAGTTCGAGCCGGCGCGCCTCGCGGGCCTGCCGGAAACTCTCGACATGGACTTCCGGATCGATCAGCGACCCCTCGGGAGCGGAGGAGGGCGGTTCCCGCATGCTGAGGCTTCTCGTCCTTCTCGTTTCCGGGCGTCGTCGGTGGTGTTCTAGACGAAGCGGAGACGAAGCGTGAATCCCGCCGCCGGGTTTTCTCCCGCAGATTGCCAAGATGACGGCGCGGCACCAGATCACTGTTGCAGAGCTTCGGCGCATAAGTATAGCTATTGCTATAACTGCGCCGAGCATCCCATGGACGCCGTCTTGACCCCCACCGAGTCGACCCGAGCCTGGCGCTTCAGCTGCGCGACGCAGGAGCAGCCGAGCCTCGGCACCCTCAACGGCAGCGTGCCGGTGCGGGCGGGCGGCCACTGGCTGCGCCGGCTCTTCGCTTTCGTCGGCCCCGGCTACATGGTCTCGGTCGGCTACATGGACCCGGGCAACTGGGCGACCGACATCGCGGGCGGCGCGCAGTTCGGCTACACGCTGCTCGCCGTCATCCTGCTCTCGAACATCACGGCGATCGTGTTGCAGGCGCTCGCGGCCCGGCTCGGCATCGCCACGGGCCGCGACCTCGCTCAGGCCTGCCGCGACCACTACCCGCGCCCCGTCGGCCTCGCCCTCTGGCTCGCCTGCGAGATCGCGATCATCGCCTGCGACCTCGCTGAGGTGATCGGCACCGCGATCGCGCTGAAGCTTCTGTTCGGCATCCCGCTCGTGATGGGCGCGGTCATCACGGCGCTCGACGTGCTGCTCGTGCTGCTGCTGATGCGCCGAGGCTTCCGCGCCCTCGAAGCCTTCGTCATGGCGCTGCTCGCGGTGATCTTCGTCTGCTTCGGCGTGCAGATCGCGCTGGCCGCGCCTCCGGTCCAGGCGGTGCTCGGGGGCTTCATCCCGTCGTCCGAGATCGTCACGAACCCGGCCGCCCTCTACATCGCCATCGGCATCATCGGCGCTACCGTGATGCCGCACAATCTCTACCTGCACTCCTCCATCGTGCAGACGCGGGCCTATCCGCGGACCGTCCAAGGGCGCCGCGAGGCCGTGCGCTTCGCGGTGACGGATTCCACCCTGGCGCTGATGCTGGCGCTCTTCGTCAATGCCTCGATCCTGATCCTGGCGGCGGCCGTCTTCCACGCTAGCGGCCGTACCGAGGTGCAGGAGATCGAACAGGCCTTCGAGCTGCTCTCACCGCTGCTCGGCGTCGGCATCGCCTCGACCCTGTTCGCGGTGGCGCTGCTCGCCTCAGGCCTCAACTCGACGGTGACGGCGACGCTCGCCGGCCAGATCGTGATGGAGGGCTTCCTGCACCTTCGCATCCCGGATTGGGCGCGCCGCCTGATCACCCGCGCCATCGCCATCGTGCCGGTCGTGATCGTCACCGGGCTCTACGGCGACGACGGCACGGCGCGTCTGCTGGTGCTGAGCCAGGTCGTGCTCTCGATGCAGCTGCCCTTCGCAGTGATCCCGCTGGTGCAGTTCGTGTCGGACCGCGAGAAGATGGGCGCGCTCGTGGTGCCAGGCTGGCTGAAATGGCTGTCCTGGACGATCGCCGCGGTGATCGTTGTGCTCAACGTGAAGCTCCTGACCGACACGGTGCTCGGCTGAACACAGGCCCGGCGCGCTGCCAGGCACGCACCACGTTCGTCATCCTGAGGCGCTGGCGCAGCGGGTCTCAGCATGAGGAGCGGGGAGGGTACCAAAGCATCCGGTGCTCAACCCGCCGCCTCGCCCCGCAGATGCGCGACGAATTCCTGGGCGAACGGCGCCAGCGCGTCGAGGTCTCGCACGCAGAGGGTCAGGTCGCGCGCCGCCCAGGCATCCTCTAGCGGCAGGATGGCGAAGTCCATGCCGCGCTTGGCGCGACGAGCGGTGGTCTCCGGCACGATGCCGAGGCCGACGCCGCATTCGACGAGACGGCAGATCGCGTCGAAGCTCCTGAGTTGCACCCTGAGCCGCATCACCCGGCCGATCCGGGAGGCCTTCGCGGAGAGGAAGCGCGTCAGCGCGCTTGGCCGGTCGAGCCCGACGAGGTCGTGCTCGAGCACCTCGGCGAACCCGATGCTGTTGCGCCCGCTCAGGGCGTGGTTCGCCGCGACCACGACCACGAAGCGGTCGTGGCGGAACGGAAACGTCTGCAGGCCGCCGGTATCGACCGTGCCGGCAACGATGCCGAGATCGGCGGCACCCTCGGCGACAAGTCCGACGATCTCGTCAGAGGTGCGCTCCTCCATGTCGACGCTCACGCCGGGATGCAGCGCGAGATAGGCCGAGAGCGCCTCGGGCAGGAATTCGGTCAGCGCATTGGTGTTCGACATCAGGCGAATCTGGCCGACGGCCCCGCCTGCGAAGACCGACAGGTCGCTCTGCAGGCGATCGATATCCGTGAGCAGGCCTCGCGCATGTGTGAGCAGCGCCTGTCCTGCCGGCGTCGGCACGACGCCCTGCCGTCCACGCACCAACAGCGCTGCGCCGAGCGACACCTCCATCGCCTTGATCCGCGCCGAGGCCGCCGCCAGCGCCAGATGTGCCCGCTCGGCTCCGTGCGTGATCGAGCCTGCCTCCACCACGTGACGGAACAGGCTGAGATCGACGAGGTCGAAACGCATCATCGTCAGCGCACCCTCATTGGACTGACCCCTCGCGCCACGCGCCTCACTTCGCTGATAACGAAACCGTGAGTCGGCCAGTGCGGTGCATCGTATACCAAGAGCAGGAGATGTCCTTCGTCATTTACGAAGGCAGGCGTCAAAATTCCCGAATTGCGAACCGTTCCAGATTGCGGTCCTAAGCGACGCAATGGGTGCTTTGGCAGCAGGCGCAGCGGCTTCGCAGGTCACGGTCGGACTGACCGCTGGCCTCCTGGTGCTGTGCATGGGGCTTTGGGCGACGGGGCTGATCGCCGAGGTTGTCACGGCGCTGCTGTTTTTCGCCTTGGCGATGCTGATGAAGCTTGCGCCGTCACCGACCATCTTCTCAGGATTCGCCTCGCAGGCCTTCTGGCTGGTGACGAGCGGCATGGTTGTCGGGCTCGCCATCAACCGCACCGGGCTCGGCCAAAGGTTGGCCCGCATCCTCGCGGACCGGCTGCCGAACTCCTATCCGGGCTTCGTCGCGGGCCTGATCGCCTTCTCCTTCCTGCTCGCCTTCGTCATGCCGTCGAATCTCGGGCGGATCGCCCTGATGGTGCCGGTGCTGCTCTCCATCTGCGACGCCTACGGCCTCACACCCGGGCGGCCGGGCCGCACCGGAGCGATCCTCGCCTTCGGCATCGCCACGCCGATCCTGTCGGCAGCGCTTCTGCCAGCCAATGTGCCGAACCTTGTCATGGCCGGCACCGCCGAGACGCTCTACAGCCTGCACCTGACCTATCTGCCCTATCTGGGGCTTCACGCACCGGTGCTCGCCGGCGTGAAGGGCGCAATCCTCACCGTCTGCACGGTGCTGCTGTTCCGCGACCGGATCGACAGCGAACGGCCTCCCATGGACCCGCTGCCGCCGATCTCGGCCGCCGAGCGCCGGCTCGCCGTGACCCTCGCGCTGATGCTGGGCCTTTGGATGACTGACGGCATCCACCACATCCCGCCGGCCTGGGTCGGCCTCGCGGCAGCCGTGATCGTAATGCTGCCGAAGGTCGGCGTGCTGTCGGGCGATGCCTTCAGCCAGATCCAGCTCAAGACCTGCTTCTACATTGCCGCGATCTTCGGGCTGACCGCCATCGTCAACGAGAGCGGCCTCGGTCGAGAGATCGGCCAGGCCCTGCTCGCGGTGGCGCCCTTCGAGGCGGGCGCCTCTGCCAAAAACTTCGCGACGCTCGTCTCGATCTCGATCGGCTTCCTGTTCGCGACGACCACCAACGGCGCACCGGCGCTCTACACGGCTCTGGCCCAGGATTTCTCGCAGGCGACCGGTCTCGACCTGTTGAGCATCGTGATGATCCAGGTCGTTGGCTACTCCAACGTCTTCCTGCCCTACCAGGCGCCGCCGATCGTCATGACGATGGATCTGGGCCGGATCAGCCTCGCCGATACCACCAGGCTCACAGCGATGTTCGGGATTGCATCGCTGCTGGTCGCGGTGCCGGTGGCCTTCCTGTGGTGGCGCCTCGTCGGAGGCCTGCCGTGATTGGCCAAAGGTACAGGTTCGGCGGGTCCGGCGGCGCATTGCCGCTTGCCGCAGCGGACACTACGCCCTCTCTTTAGACAGACTCCAGATCCCGGCATCTCGAGGACCCCGCATGGCGCCCATAGCCCGCCCAAACGTCGCTCAGCCGCTCTCGCCCCATCTCCAGATCTACCGCTGGACCTGGACCATGGCGATGTCGGTGTTTCACCGCATCACCGGCACTGCGCTCTATGGCGGGACGGCCCTGGTCGCCATCTGGCTGGTTGCCCTCGCCTCGGGCCCGCGGGCCTACGGCGCGGTGGCCTGGTTCTTCGGCTCCTGGATCGGGCTTCTGATTCTGTTCGCCTACACCTGGGTGCTCCTGCACCACATGCTCGGCGGCCTGCGCCACTTCGTCTGGGACACGGGCTATGGCTACGACAAGCCCAAGCGCCTCGGGCTCGCCCGGGCCACACTGATTGGCTCGGTCACGCTCACGCTCGTGATCTGGCTGCTCGCTGTCGTCTTGCGCTGAGGTGATCCCATGTCGAAAGTCGATCCTCGCCAGGACGCCCGTCTCTCGATCCGCACGCCCCGCTCCCGCGTGAAGGGGCTCGGCGCCTCCGGACATGGCGCCGACCATTTCTGGATGCAGCGCCTCACCGGCGCCTCCAACGCGCTCTTGATGATCGCCTTCGTGGTCATCGTCGCGAAGATGTGGGGCCGCCCCTATCCGGAGGCCGTCGCCCTCGTCGCCCAGCCGATCGTGGCGATCCTGCTGGTGCTCGCCGTGGTCTCGGTGACGATCCACATGCGACTCGGCATGCAGGTGGTGATCGAGGACTACGTCCACGACACCGGGCTGAAATTCGCGGCGCTCACCGCCAACACCTTCTACGCCGTCGTCGTCGCTGCCGCCTGCCTCTACGCGATCGTCCGCGTGGGGCTGGGCGGCCTGGTCTGACGCGCGAGACACCCGAGGAACAGACATGGCCTCCAACGGAACGAACGGCAGCGGCGCGCCCGCCTACCCCATCATCGACCACACCTTCGATGTCGTGATCGTCGGCGCCGGCGGCGCGGGGCTTCGCGCCACGGTCGGCTGCAGCCAAGCGGGGCTGCGCACCGCCTGCATCACCAAGGTGTTTCCGACGCGTTCGCACACGGTGGCAGCACAGGGCGGCATCTCGGCGTCCCTCGGCAATATGGGTCCGGACGACTGGCGCTGGCACATGTACGACACCGTGAAGGGGTCGGACTGGCTCGGCGACCAGGACGCCATCGAGTACCTCGTCCGCAACGCACCGGCCGCGGTCTACGAGTTGGAGCACTGGGGCGTCCCGTTCTCCAGGACCGAGGAAGGAAAAATCTACCAGCGGCCCTTCGGCGGCATGACCACCGATTACGGCAAGGGCACCGCCCAGCGCACCTGCGCTGCGGCCGACCGCACCGGTCACGCCATGCTGCACACCCTCTACGGGCAAGCCGTGAAGAACTCGACGGAGTTCTTCATCGAGTACTTCGCCCTGGACCTGATCATGGATGATGACGGCCGCTGCCGCGGCGTCATCGCGCTGGACCAGGCCACAGGCGAGATCCATCGCTTCCGCGCCCAGACCACGGTGCTCGCCACCGGCGGCTACGGCCGCGCCTATTTCTCCGCCACCTCGGCCCATACCTGCACCGGCGACGGCAACGCCATGGTGCTGCGCGCCGGCCTGCCGCTGCAGGACATGGAGTTCGTGCAGTTCCACCCAACCGGCATCTACGGCGCCGGCTGCCTCATCACCGAGGGCTCACGCGGCGAAGGCGGCTACCTCACCAATTCCGAGGGCGAGCGCTTCATGGAGCGTTACGCGCCGTCAGCGAAAGACCTCGCCTCGCGCGATGTGGTCTCGCGCTCCATGACCATGGAGATTCGCGAGGGCCGTGGCGTCGGCAAGAACAAAGACCACATCTACCTGCACCTCGACCACCTCGACCCGAAAATCCTGCACGAGCGCCTGCCCGGTATCTCGGAGAGCGCGCGGATCTTCGCGGGCGTCGACGTCACCCGGGAGCCGATCCCGGTGATCCCGACGGTGCACTACAACATGGGCGGCATCCCCACGAACTATCACGGCGAGGTGCTCACCCTGAAGAACGGCGATCCGGATACCATCGTCCCCGGCCTGATGGCGCTCGGCGAGGCAGCCTGCGTCTCGGTGCACGGTGCCAACCGTCTCGGCTCCAACTCGTTGATCGACCTCGTGGTGTTCGGCCGCGCCGCCGGCCTGCGCTGCGCCGAGATCGTCGAGAAGGGTGCCCGGCAGCCGGAGCTGCCGAAGGATTCCGCCGACAAGGCGCTGTCCCGCCTCGACCATTTCCGCAACGCCAGTGGGGGCACGCCGACGGCCAGACTGCGGGATGAGATGCAGCGCACGATGCAGAACAACTGTGCCGTCTTCCGCACCGGCGAGGTGCTGGAGGAGGGCAGGGGCCTGATCGGCAAGGTGTTCCAGGGAGCGGCCGACATCGCCGTGCAGGATCGCTCACTGGTCTGGAACACCGACCTGCTCGAGACGCTCGAATTCGACAATCTGATCGGCCAGGCCGTGGTCACCATGGAATCGGCGGCCAACCGCACCGAGTCCCGCGGGGCGCATGCCCGCGAGGACTTCGCCGACCGCAACGACAAGGACTGGATGAAGCACACCCTCGCCTGGCTCGACGGCGGTTCCGGCAAGGTCTCGATCGATTACCGACCGGTGCACACCTACACGATGTCGAACGAGATCCAGTACATCGAGCCGAAGGCGCGCGTTTACTGAGGGCTCGTGCCCTCAACAACGCATCACGACTTCGACCATAGCCATTCCATGGAAGCCAACTGACCAATGGCCCAGTTCACGCTCCCCAAGAACTCGCAGATTCGCGAAGGCAGGACCTGGGCGGCGCCCGCGGGCGCCAAGAACCTCCAGGTCTTCCGGATCTACCGCTGGAACCCGGATGACGGGCAGAACCCGCGCATCGATACCTATCATGTCGACCGCGACGATTGCGGCCCGATGGTCCTCGACGCCCTGCTCTGGATCAAGAACAAGGTCGACCCGACACTGGTCTTCCGCCGCTCCTGCCGCGAGGGCATCTGCGGCTCCTGCGCCATGAACATCGAGGGCCAGAACGCGCTCGCCTGCACCATCGGCATCGACGAGTGCAAGAGCCCCGACAACGCCCTGCCGTTGCTGACCCGCAGGGACAAGGACGGCGCGGTGCGGATCTACCCGCTGCCGCACATGCCGGTGATCAAGGACCTCGTGCCCGACCTCACCAACTTCTACGCCCAGCACGCCGCCATCGAGCCCTGGCTCCAGACCGAGACACCCGCGCCCGAGAAGGAGTGGCGCCAGACGCCTGAGGACCGGACCAAGCTCGACGGCCTCTACGAGTGCATTCTGTGCGCCTGCTGCACCACCTCCTGCCCGAGCTACTGGTGGAACGGTGACAAGTTCCTCGGGCCAGCAGCGCTACTCCAGGCCTATCGCTGGCTGATCGACAGCCGCGACGAGAACACCGGCGAGCGCCTCGACGGGCTGCACGACCCGTTCCGGCTCTATCGCTGCCACACGATCATGAACTGCGCCAATACCTGCCCGAAGAACCTGAACCCGGCCAAGGCGATCGCCGAGATCAAGAAGATGATGGTTGAGCGGGCCGTCTGATCGAGATCGGCCTTCGATGGCATGCATCGGGGGCCGCCCCCCCCGCGCAAGCGGTGATGCGCGTTCGCGCCTGCTAGCGGTCGGGCCGACCAGCAGCGACCGCACTGCGGCTGACCGGCCACACCGGATCGAAAACACGGCAGTTCCCGGCTTTTCACAGGAGGGGTCCGGCCAGTTGCCTTGCGGCAATCGCAATTGACGGCGACGCAACGGTCCAATCTCGGCCGTAATGGGGATCGTGTAACGATGCCGCGTCAGCTCCTGTCGACTGTCGCTCTCCTCGCACTCGCCTGGGGGCTCGGCGCCTGCGGCACGAGCCGCTTCGATGGCCCGTCCCGCCAGGCGCCGCGCGCGCAGCTTCCACCCGAACCCTACGCCGCCGCGCCCTCGGGCGCAGTCACGAGCGCCCCCCTTGCGCCGCCGCCCGGCGCCACCGCCGAAGCGCCTCCCCTGGGAAGCGGCATCGTGGCCTCGGCAGCGCCACCGGTGGTCGCCGAGCCCGTCACCCCGCCGGCACCGCCGCCGGTCGTCGCCACCGGCCGCTCCTCGGTCGTCGGCGGCTGGACCGCCACCGACGCCAGCGGCACCTGCCGCGTCTCGCTGACGAGTTCCCCGACGCTCGACCTCTACCGGGCGACCACCTCGGGCTGCGCCAATAAGGATCTCGCCAAGGTCTCCGCCTGGGACTTTCGCGACGGGGAGGTCTACCTCTACCAGTCCGGCGGCACCGTCGCCGCCCGCCTGAAACAGGCCGGCGGCACGCTGGACGGTGCCCTCTCGAAGTCCGGCGCACCGCTCTCGCTGGCGCGCTGATGTCCTCCGCTTGCCATTCCGGGACCGCGCTGCAGGGCCCGGAATGACCGGTGAGGGTGCATGCAGCGCCACGCGCCGGGTCCGCCGCCGATAGGCGACGCCCTCACGGGTTGATGCGCATGCCGAGCAGGAAGATGTTGTCGCTGAAGCTCGACGTCGGGTCGGTGCTGGTGATCTGCTGGTAGACGTAGCTGCCGCGCAGGGTCAGCCAGCGGTTGAAGCGGTAGTCGACCCTCGCCAATGCCGAGAAGCCACGCTCCTTGATCTGCACGCCCTGGTAGTCGCTGCTGAGATAACCGCCGCCCACCGTGATCGAGAGATTGCGCAGAAGGTCGTGCTGCACTTCGAGGGTTGCGGCATCGGTGAACACACCGCTGGAGCCCGCGACCGAGGTCTCGATCACGCCGGTCTGCTGACTTATGCGCACGGTCGTGAGCGGACTCGCCTGCCAGATCAGGGCGGCGTTGAGGATCGGGGCCGTGATCGCGCGCAGCTTCGGGTCGACGTAGTCGCGGCGCTGCAGGCCTGCCGAGACCTCCGCCGAGACGAAGCGCGTCAGATTGACCGTGGCGCCGGCGGTGAAGCCGATGCCGTCCGAATCCCGGCGGAAACCCTGCTGGTCCACGGGCGTATCGTAGATGCGGGTATCGAGCAGCGTCTCGACGAAGGGCGTGATCACCGGCGAGATCTCATAGCCCGCGCGTAGGCGCACGCTGTACTGGTTGGCGTTGCGGTCGCTCTGAATCAGCGGGGTACCGTCGGCGAGCCGCGCGTCGTCGAAGACCTGGCGGTCGATCGCGCCGCGCAAGGTCACCTGGATGCGGTTGAAGTTCTCGGTGACGCCGGCCGAGGCGCCGTAGGTCGCGAAGATCGGGCGGCTGGTTGCCGCTGCGCCGAGATCCGGGCTGCCGGTGCGCTGCGTGTCGAGCAGGAAGCGGGTCTCGAGGTCGACGCGGGTATCGCGATTCACGTCGATGCGCATGCGCGTGACGCCTGAGGCGTTCGGCCGGTTCGCCATCTGGTTGTCGGGATAGTCGCTGTAGCCGCCGCGCAGCTCGCCCGAGAGTTCGCTCGACGACCAGTCGCTGCGAAATAGGAGCTCGGCGTCGCTGCGCAGGGCCACCGATCCCTTGGCCGCGCGCGTGGTGGTCTGGTCGGGATTGGTGTCGTATCCGACGCTCTGTGTGAAGGCCGGCAGGAAGGTCATGGTGCCGAGCTTGATCCCGAGCGGCGCATAGGCTGGATCGGCCTCGCCCGGCTGACGCAGGCCGGGTGCAGCGAGCAGCAACCGACCGGGATTGCTCAGGCCAAGCAGGGGAATCGCGGTCGGCAGCGGCACGGCGGCCGGCAGAGGCAGGCCGGAAACTGGCGTCTGGATCACCGGAGTTAGGCGCAGGTCGGTGACGAAGTCCTGGGTGCGCGCGCGGGTCAGGACGCGCGTCGGAACGCCGAAGCGGCGCGGCGGCGCAGCCCGCTGGCGCAGCAGGCTGGCGGGTGCGGCGGCACCCCGCGCTCCCGTGATGCCCGAGACTGGTGGAGCGGCGGAGCGGAAGCGCGGCAGCCGCGCGACGCTGTCGCTGGCATCACCCGCATCGCCCGAGGTCGGATTGCCTGCGAGGGCATTGCCGCTGCCGGCAACACCGCGCAGAGTTGGCAGGCCGGTCTGTCCGGTATCGAGGCCGAAACGGTCGGAGGGACGCATTCTGGCGAGCGGGTTGCCCGCCTCGAAGGCCGGCGGCGTCGCGTCCTGGTCGGCGGACTGCGCCCGTGCGGCACCGCCGAGGGCACCGCTCAAGGCGGTCGCGCCGAGAAGCAGGCTGCACAGCCGCACGAATGCGCGCCGTCTCCCCGCTCCTGCGATGGGCCGCTCGCCTGTCACGGGTGGACGTCGCTCCATCGTCCTCGAAAGGGCAGGGCAGCATGCGCCGTTGGGTCGAGCCCCCGGCGCATGCCGCGGCCCGCCCCGGGCGAGCCGTGGTTAACGGAGCTAAACCGAACGTGGTTAATGGGGGGTCAACACCGTGGCGGGGGCAGGCCTTGCGTTCATCACCCGCTCATAATGTTAGGCGCATTCACTTTTGGGAATGGCATGAAAGCAAGGGCCTTTTCCGATCGTGACAGCACCGCTTGACATCGTCGAAACAGCCCCGCCCGAGGCGGCAACCCCGGCCTCGATCCGCGACCATCTCAGAATGCCGCTGCGCGACTATTTCGAGCTGCCCGGGGACCGGATGCCCGGCCGGCTGTCGCGCCTGCTCACGGCCTTCGAGAGTGCACTCAACGCACGCGGCGAGTCGGTCACGGCCGAGTTCCGCGACGGACTGATGCAGGCCCTGCCGGCGCTACGCACCTTCGCCCTGTCGCTGACGGGTGACGCGACCCGAGCCGACGACCTTGTCCAGGAGACGATGCTGCGCGCCTGGACCAACCACCACCGCTTCGAGCCGGGCACTCGGCTGATCGCTTGGCTGTTCACCATCCAGCGCAACCTGTTCTACTCCGAGATCCGCAAGCGCAAGCGCGAGGTCGAGGATGCCGACGGCGTCCACGCAGCTGGACTGACCGCGCTTGCTGGCCAGGACGATGCCGTCGCCCTGCGGAGCCTCTACGAGACGCTGGAGCACTTGCCGGCGACGCAGCGCGACGCCCTGCTCCTCGTTGGCGCCGAGGGCTTCACCTACGAGGAGGCGGCCGAGATCCTCGCCTGCCGGGTCGGCACGGTGAAGAGCCGGGTCAGCCGGGCCCGCACGCAGCTCGCCGCTCTGCTCGGCGAGCGCCGCGACGCCTTGGATGACGCAGCTGCCTGACCTGCGCCACCATTGAGCCGGTTCTGCATCGCGGTTAGCGTCCCCGCATGTCCGCCCCCGTCGACCTGTTGCCTCCGCGCGCCTCGGTGCGCCGCCTCGACTCGATCCTCGTCGACCGCATCGCGGCGGGCGAGGTGGTCGAGCGGCCGGCCTCCGTGGTCAAGGAACTCGTCGAGAACGCCATCGATGCCGGCGCGACGAGCATCGAGGTGGCCATCCAGGCCGGCGGCCGCCGCCTGATCCGGGTGATCGACGACGGCCACGGCATGGGGCCGGAGGATCTGGAACTCGCGGTGGAGCGCCACGCCACCTCGAAGCTGCCCGACGGCGATCTCGGCCGCATCGTCTCCCTCGGCTTTCGCGGCGAGGCCCTGCCCTCGATCGGCGCGGTAGCCCGGCTCGCCATCACCTCGCGCCGGGCAGGTGACGGCGAGGGCACCAGCCTTGTGGTCGAGGCCGGGATCAAGGGACGTTTACGCCCCGCGCCCGGCCCGCGCGGCACTCGGATCGAGGTCACCGACCTGTTCGCCGCCACGCCCGCCCGGCTCAAATTCCTGAAATCTGACCGGGCCGAGACCGCGGCGATCTCCGAGATCCTGCGCCGCCTCGCGGTGGCGCAGCCCTCTATCCGCTTCACGCTGCGCACCGAGAGCGGCAGCCCCACGGTGTTCCCCGCCGAGAGCGAGCCGGGACCGGCCGCACATCTGCGCCGGCTCGGCGCTGTGCTGGGGCCGGACTTTCCGCCCAACGCCGTGCCGCTGTCGCTGGCCCGCGAGGGATTTGCGCTCGAAGGCCATATCGGCCTGCCGACCTTCCACCGCGGCGCGGCGAGCCACGTGCATTTCTCCGTCAACGGACGCCCGGTGCGCGACCGGCTCCTGCTCGGCGCGGTGCGTGGGGCCTATGCGGACACGATGAGCGCCGACCGCCACCCGGTGCTGGCCCTGGCCCTGACCTGCGCGCCCGACCTCGTCGACGTCAATGTGCACCCCGCCAAGACCGAGGTGCGCTTCCGCGAGCCAGGGCTGGTACGCGCCCTCGTCGTCAGTGCGATCCACGGGAGTCTGCGCCGGGCCGGCGCACGCTCGGCCACTACCGGTGCGGCCCAGGCGCTCAATGCCCTGCGGCCAGGCGGGGGAGGGCCGTTCACGCTGCATTCGGGCGACTCGGCCTTCGCGCGGCCGATCGGGACGGGCGACCGCCCGGCTTCGACACCCTCCTTCGCCGCGCCACCGGGCTTCCGAACGCCGGAACGGTCCGGCTTCGGCGAGGCGCCGCAGGCGCTGTTCGCACCCGACCTCGCGCCGCCCGGTGCCGACCTGCGAGAGCAGGCCGCCGAGCCCGTCTCCGGCCATCCGCTCGGCGCTGCCCGCGCCCAGCTCCACGAGACCTACATCGTCGCTCAGACCGAGGACGGCATCGTCATCGTCGACCAGCACGCGGCGCACGAGCGCCTGGTCTACGAGCGGCTGAAGCGCGAGCGCGCGGAGGGCGGCATCGCGCGCCAGGGCCTGCTGATTCCGGACGTCGTCGAGATGGCTCCGGCCGAGGCCGACCGGCTGATCGCGGCAGCCGACGATCTCGACAGGCTCGGCCTCTCGCTCGAGGCCTTCGGACCGGGCGCCGTCCTGGTGCGGGCGATCCCGTCCGCGCTCAGCGGCGGCTCGGTGCGGAACCTCGTTCTGGACGTGCTCGACGCGCTTGAGGCGAGCGGCGTGGAGGAGGGCGCCCCGGGCGGGTCCGGCGATCCTCTCTCACGCCGCCTCGACGCCATTCTCTCGCGCATGAGTTGCCACGGCTCGATCCGCGCCGGGCGCCGGCTGCGGCCCGAGGAAATGAACGCGCTGCTCCGCGAGATGGAGAACACGGAGAATTCCGGCCAGTGCAACCACGGCCGCCCGACCTTCGTGACGCTGAAGCTCTCCGACATAGAGCGCTTGTTCGGCCGCCGGTGACCGTCGGTTCGGCCACGGCCCCGCGGCCCGGTCTCGTTTCGCCCAGTCCGCGCCGCACCGACGGCTATTGCGCAACGCTCGCAACGGCTTCCGCTGTGTGAATGAACCCTAATCGGGTGACGCGGAGCAATTGATGAAATGAATACAACGCCGGAGACTTGAAAATATTTCGTCCAATCCGAACTCAGTCGGCGACAGCGCGATCGGGATATACGCTGTCTAAGTTCGTATTCGGCAACTTATCCAGGATGATATTCTTCCAGATGAGCCTCGCATCGTTGGGAACTCATTCTGAATTTAGGAAGGACGATCATGATGGCTGCCACCCAGACAGAAGTACGGCTCAAGAACACTGCCGGCAGCGCCGCGGCTGAGAGTCAGGACGTCCTGCGCATGGCACAGGACAATGTCCAGAACGTCTCCCGCCAGGTGCTCGACGCGACGGAGCGCTTCACCCGCAGCTTCAATCTGTCGAAGGAGGATGCCGAGCGCTTCGCCGAGCAGTCGCGACGCAATCTCGACGCCGTCACCCGCTGCGGCACAGTTCTGGGGCAGGGCTTCCAGGACGCATCGCGCCACTGGTTCGAACTCGGGCAGCGGCAGTTTCAGCGCAATCTGATCGCCTTCAATCGGCTCGCCCAGGCCAGGACGCTGCAGGAATTTGCTGCGATCCAGAGCGAGGTGGTGCGTGAGGGCCTCGAAGACCTCGTCAAGGACGGCAAAGGCATCGCCGAGACCTCGCTGAAGCACGCGGAAGAGGCCGGCCAAATCTTCTCCAGCGAGAACAAGCCGGTTGCTCAGGCCGGCACGCGCCCGAACTGAGGCGGACGCGGCGCCGGCAATGCGAAGGGGATGGTCGGGGAGGCCGCCCTTTCGGTGCAGCGTCCCGTTGCGGCTCACCGGGTCCTGATATCGAGCCCAGCAGGATGGACCTGCTCGGTGGCATCCTGCTCCTCCAGGCCTCGGCCGACAAAACGCGCCCACAGCACCGCCGCTGCTCCAGTGGCGAGCGTGGTCGCGACGGTGAGGGAGAGGAATCCGAGAACCAGGTTCAAGGCTGCGTTCCATCGACGCTGGTGGATCGAGGCGACAGGCTGGCTGGGAAGCCTTAGCAGGAGCTTACCGAGCGGCCGGAATGCAGCGGCATGGGGACAAGCGGGACGAGACGGCGATGGCCATGAAGACGACGTTCCTGGTTCAGACCTTCGTGCTGAAGCGCAAGCGGCTGCAGCCGGGCGACCGTGAGGTGACTCCGACCGAAAGCGGGGCCCTGAAGAAGGCCGAGGCCATGGCCGCGCGCCTGCCCGGCACCGCAGCCCTCAAGGTGGTCGCCGACGACGAGACCGGCGAACTTGAGAGTGCAACCATCCTGGCGCAGTTCGGGGAGATCCCGGACGACTTCGCGGAGAGCCTCAGTGGCGGTTGAGGCGCCCGGAACGCAGCGTGAACGAAGGGCTTGACCTGCCAAGTCATCCGATAGAATGTTCCTTCTATGTTCCGCAGGCGCCGATTTGCAGGGCGCCATCAGGAGGGCCGCCGGATGACCGACCTCTGCATGGACGCCCATGGCGGCGTCCTGTTCGCGAACGACGATTGGCAGTTGCTGCCCGAGGGGCTTGAGCACCGCGCCACCGGCTATTTCATCGAGCGCGAAGCGTTGGCCGCCCGGCGCAGCGACGGACTCTGGGCTTGGCCGCTGCAGCTCGCCGAGAAGAGCTGGTGCACGCCGCACCTCTTTCGTGAGGTCTTCCTCGCCGCGCTCGACCGGTTCGGCCTCGCGGCCGACGAGGCCTTGTCGCGCTCCTTCGCGGTCGGCTTCGGGCTGAGGCCCGCGCTCGGCGGCCGCGACGGCTTCGTGGCTCTGGGCGAAGTGCTGCGACCGAAATCCGCGGCGCGCAAGCGCCCGGCCGAGGCCAAGCCTGCACCGCGTCAGCCCGTCCGCGACCGCGCTGGCGAGCGCGTGCCGGTCGGGGCGAGCGCCTAACGGGCTCGCTGGAAGGAAACGCCGCCCGAGTCCTACTTCCCCTTGGCCTGAGGCCAGAGGGTGGGGCAAGCGGCGCGGTGCCGGTTTCGTGACGCCGCATCGGCTTGACCTGCGCCCCCGCCACCGTGTTGGCCTGTCCAGGCAGATACGGAGGCACCATGAGCATCCCGGACGACGCGCGCGGCACCACTCTCGGTGGACCTGAAGGGCTCGATCCCAGGCCGCTCTCGCGGCGGGGTTTCGTGATGACGAGCCTGATCACCGGCCTGACTCTGGCGACGGCGCGGGTCGAGGCGCAGGCAATCACCACTGATGCCGAGGGCATCGAGGCCGGCGAGGTCAAGATCCCGGCGGCCGACGGCCCGATGCCGGGCTATCGCGCCGTGCCGCGAGGCGAGGGGCCGTTCCCGATCGTGCTGGTGATCGAGGAGATCTTCGGCGTCCACGACTACATCAAGGACATCTGCCGGCGGCTCGCCAAGGCCGGCTACTGCGCGGTGGCGCCCGAGCTCTACGCCCGGCAGGGCGACCTTTCGACCATGACCGACGTGAAGACGATCATCAGCGAGGTGATCTCGAAGACGCCGGACGGGGAGTGGATCGCCGATCTCGATGCCGCCGCGGCCTGGGCGGCCTCGGCCGCGAAAGGCGACCTCGCGCGCCTCGGCGTGATGGGCTGGTGCCGGGGCGGCCGCGCCGTCTGGCTCTACGATGCCCACCGCACCGACCTGAAGGCAGCCATCGCCTGGTACGGCCCGCTCGGCGGCGAGCGCAGCGCGATCCAGCCCCGAACCGCCGGGGATATGGCGGGGGAGATCCACGCGCCGCTGCTGGCACTCTATGGCGGCGCCGATTCCAGCATCCCCATCGCGAGCGTGGAGGAAGCCCGGGACAAGGCGCGGGCCGCCGGCAAAAGTGTCGAGCTCATCGTCTATCCGGAGGCGCCGCACGGTTTCCACGCGGATTACCGGCCGAGCTACCGCAAGGACGCGGCTGAAGACGGATGGCGGCGCGCGCTGGCGTTTCTCAAACAGCACGGAGTTGCCTGAAGGCGCGACATCTCAGTCATTTGCTGGCGACCATCTGAATAATTCCAGCGTTGTTGCCCGCGCGGTACAGACGTGAGGCAGCAGGCAACTATCGTTGCAGCGCGTCGAATGTCATCGCGATGCGGCGATTGACTGTGTACTCGGCGCGAGTGGGTGATTACGGCCGTGAGTCAGGTGATGAGTGACGTGCGACCGGCGGGCAAGAAGCCCGTCATCCTCGTCGTTGAGGACGAGCCCGACGAACGCTTCCTCGCATCCGAGATGCTCGAGGAGACCGGTTTCGAGGTGATCGAGGCCGAGACCGCCGAACGCGCGCTCGCGATCCTCAACGATCGCGGCGAGGACGTTGCCGTGGTGTTCTCCGACGTCCGTACCCCGGGCACGATCGGCGGATTCGAGCTGGCCCGTATCATCGGCGTGACTTGGCCGCGCATCCGCATCCTGCTGACCTCGGGCGATGCCAGCGATCAGCCGAGCGACCTGCGCATCTCGGCAACCTTCATTCCCAAGCCATGGCGAGCCCCCGAGATCCTGGAATGGCTCGAGGAGGCCGCGCGGCATCACGGCGGCGCTGCCGAGGAGTAGGAGCCCCGCGCCCGTCCTCGGTGCAACCGGGCTGCGAGGCGTGACCGGGTCGGCTGCCCGTGCATGAGGCGGACCTTCGATCCCGCGAAGGACCGCAATCATTATGAAATTCAGAAAAAAACTTGGGCCCGCTCCGGGAAACATCCAGCAATAGAGCCGTTGGACTGCTTGCACATTCTCGCCTTTCCCCAGGAGATCGAGCAGCCGGTGCCCAATGAAATCAGCCTCGGACAACTATGCAGCACAATTCTCAGTCGATCCTGGCTCGTTAACCGAGCCGTCAGATGGATCTCTACTGGGCAGGATCGGAGATGACCTTCGCTGTTTCTACGATGACGTACTCGACTCCGACATGCCGCGCCACCTCTCCGATCTCGCGGCGATGATCGATGCGAACCAGCTGGACGGAGGCAGGTGCGACTAGCGGAAGTTGCGTAGAATCCCGGCGATCGGGCGTCGCCTGAAGGCCCAAATCTGATATGCAGGGCGCGCCGAACTTGGCCGAGACCTGCAAACACCGATTCCTGATGCGACCGACCTTCCGCCTCCGCCCCGCAGCCGCGAGCCTTCTCGTCGCTCTCGGCCTGTGCGCACCCGTCCTGGCCGCGGCGCCCCCGACGCAGCCGCAAGACGGCCCCGGCGGGATCGGCGACCGGGCCGCGACGATCGTCAAGCGCGGCATCGGTACGGCGAATGCCTCGACCTATGCCTTCTACAAATCCGGCGCGGCTCCCGCTGACGGCCGTCCCGTAGCTGTGCTGCTCCACGCCTGGGGCGCCACCAACCCGCGTGCCTATGGCGGTTGGATCGACCACCTCGCCCGCAATGGCTGGCTGGTGCTGTATCCCCGGTTCCAGGAACTCAACAAAAGCCGGCCGGCCGACGCCACCGAGAAGGCCGGCAGCTTGTTGAAGGCAGCCCTCGACGCGCTCGCCGCCGACCCGGATGCCCGGCCCGATACCAAGCGTCTGGCGCTGATCGGTCACCTCGCCGGGGCGCCGCTCGCGGCCAACGTCGCGGCGGGTGCGCAGGCACGGGGCCTGCCAGCGGCGCGGCTCATCTACTTCATCATGCCCGGCGGCATCGCACGCGACGCCAAGTCCCGGGGCATCCCGCTCGCCGATCTCGAGGGCATTGCCGGCGACACGTTGCTTGTGGCGGTCACCGGCGACAAGGACGCCCGTGCTGCCGATCTGGCCGCGAAGCGCATCCTGCGCGAGGCCACCGCCGTGGCGCCCGACCGCAAGCTCCTGGTGCGCGCCCTCTCGGACGATCACGGCTTCCCGGCCATGACCGCGACCCTGTCCTCACCTGCAGGGATCGACGCCGCCTATGACGGCACCGCGATCACCGTCGCGCCCGAGCCGAAGGATGCCAAGCCCGCACCGTTCAAGTGGACGCCGGACGTGACGCTGACCGGCGAGCAGTCGACGCTGGTCCAGCAGATCAACAATGCCCGCGCCGATGCGCTGGACTACCTCGCCTATTGGCGCACCTTCGACATGGCCGCCGCTGCCGCCTTTGCCGGCAAGGATGCCGCCAAGCTCAAGGCCGATCCGAGCTTCAGCGACATGGGGCGCTGGGCCGATGGCTGGCCGGTGAAGCGACTCGGCGTCGATGTGCCCAAGCTGGCCCCGCCGGCGCCCGTCGCCGCACCCGCGGCAGAGCCGCCCGCCGCTGCGGCGGG
>NZ_BJZV01000010.1 GCF_007992215.1 Methylobacterium gnaphalii
CCCGCCGCTGCGGCGGGCCGCGGCGCATCGGGTAAGGCAGCGCGGCAGGCCCAGCCGCATGCGGCCGACCGCCGCTGATCACGACGCATTGCCTGCGGGATGTGGCCGGCGCGATGCAGCGCCCGGCCCGCCCCTTGCTAAGCTTTGCCGGCTCGCCTCGGACGCGCCGCCATGCCGGATTTTGTCGCCACCCTGATCGCCGCGCTCGCCCTCTGCCTGGGGCTGATCGCGCTCAACGCGCTGACGCGCTGGACCATGCCACTCTGGCCGATCGCAGTCGACGAGAACGGATTGCTGCAGGTCGGCGGCGCGGTGCTGATCGCCCGCCTCGCGTGGAGGCGAGCGGTCAGGCCGATGCCTAGAAGTACGACTTGAGAACGCCGCGGCGGCGCACGTCGAGCGTGGCGCAGTGGAACGAGCCGCCGAACGGGCCGTAGCTGAGGAACGGCGCCGGGATTGGATCGAATCCCCAATCCTTGAGCGCCTTGATCAGCGTGGGCTGGCTCTGGTCGACGACGATCTTCTTCTCGTCGATGGCGAGCACGTTGATCGAGGTCCAGGGCGAGCACATCGAGATCTTGCTCATGAAGCCCTCGACCGGGTCGGGGCGGGGCGCGATCAGCACGTCCCACTTCTTGAGCACGGCCGGCAGCTTCTCGACATCGATATAGTCGGGATTGACCAGCACCTTGCCCGGCGCCAGCGGCATGAACGACGAATCGATGTGCATCGGCTGCGGGCAGCGGCTCTCGATCTCGTGGATGCGGAAGCCGGGGCCGAGGTGGCGGCGCAGCCACTCGATGCCCATCAGGTTCGTCACGTTCGAGCGGGTCACGAAGAGGTCGCGCCCGCAGCGCACGAAGTCGGCCGCGTCGAAGACCGGCTCGAACTCGTTGACCGTGAACTGCATAGGCTCGCCGGCCTTCAGGTTCGGCACCCGGTAGTCGTAGTTGTAGAGGTCGTCCGTCAGCTGAGGACGCGGCGCGGAGGTCCAGCGCGCGCCGGCGCGGAAGTACTCCTTGAAGAGCGAGCGGTAGGCATCGCCCTCGAAGTAGCGCGAGCGCCAGCACATCGGGCTCTCGATGATCTCGTCACCGATCACGAGGTACGGGTCGCGCGGGCAGGCGACGCAGAAGCCGCGCGAGGTCCAGCGCGGGGCCTTGTACTTGCGTGAGAAATCGACCGCGTCGGGCCGGCGCACCGTCACGCCCTCGCCCGCGAGGATCGAGATGAAGTTGTCGAGCTCGGCCTGGGCGAGCTTCTTCATGAACTTCGGATATTTCCAGCCGGAGGCCAGCCGATAGAACGGTTGGGCAGCGCGCGGCAGGTTGAAGATCACGGTGAGGTGGTGGGTCGGGATCGTGGCCCCATCGAGGGAGCCGACAATTACCTCCTCCAGGGGGTCCCACTCGTTCCAGGCCATAACCGGGCTCTGAGGCGCGGGGATGTCCGGCGAGAAGTCCTGAAGGCCAGTAAACGTTTGGGTCTGTGCATCTTCGAGCATGGCGTTCTCCGCCATGTTGGACGCATCGCGCTCCATGGATAATCCCCCCTCCGACAAAGGCTTGCGTTCTTTGTTATCAGACTGTTGCCGATGTGCCGCTTTGACCTTCAGTGTGTCTCTCGGGTGATAGACAGCGCTGTCTAAAGCTGCAACTTGCCTTGATCCTGTTCGCTCCGAACGGCTGATTTGAGCCGACATAGCGGCGCGCCAACAACACCTCGCACCATCGCCGGTAGCGGAAAGAGGGCCATGAAGCACCTCACGACCCTGGCACTGATCGCAGGCTTATGCACCGTCGTCGGGCTGTTCCTCTCTTCGGGGCTCGATGACGTGTGGACGGCTGTGCTCAGCGCAGGCTGGGGCGCGCTCGCGGTCATCGTCGCCCGCATTGCCGCCGTGGCCTGGGCCGGCCTCGGCTGGTTCGTCGTCTTCCCGAGCCGCGAACGCCCGAGCCTGCGCGACTGCGTCACCCTGCGTTTCGTGCGCGAGGGCATCAACACGCTGCTGCCCGTGGCGCAGGTCGGCGGCGACTTCGTCGGCGCACGCCTGCTGGCCAAGAGAGGCGTCTCCGGGAGCCTCGCCGGTGCCTCGATGTTCGTCGACCTGATGACGCAGGCACTGACGCAGCTCCTGTTCACGCTCGCCGGCCTCGGCATCCTGATCTGGCTCGCGGGCGACGGTCCCGTCGTGCGCACCGTGGCGGGCGGCCTCGTCGTTGCCGTACCGGCCCTCGCCGCCTTCTACCTCATCCAGCGCCGCAGCGGTCACCGCCTGATTCAGGCGGCCCTCACCCGCTTCGCCTCGGGCCGGGAATGGCGCGCGCTCGGCGCGGTCGACGTGCTCTACGCCAATCTGAAGCGCCTCTACGGCAACGGCGCGCGCTTCGGCAACGCGGTGTTCGTGCATCAGATCGGCTGGGTGATCGGCACCCTCGAAGTCTATGTCTGCCTGCATTTCATGGGCTACCCGGTCAGCTTCCTCGAAGCGCTGGTGATCGAGAGCCTGGCTCAGGCCGTGCGCGGCGCCGCCTTCGCGGTGCCCGGCGCCCTGGGGGCCCAGGAAGGCGGCCTGATCGCGCTCTGCGCCATCTTCAACATTCCCGCCGAGGTCGCCCTCGGCCTGTCACTGGTCAAGCGCGCCGCCGACCTCACCGTCGGCTTGCCGAGCCTGTTCCTGTGGCACCGCCTGGAAGGCCGCGCTCAGCGCGATGCGCGGGCAGAGACCGCCGAGGCCGAGTTCGACGGCATTCGGGACCAGATCATCGGACGGAGCTTCGACCAGGCCCCGGTCCCGGTTCCTTACAGCTACGCTGCCAACGGGCCCGGCCAGCCCCGTTCCGTCGATATCAAGCGCGGAGAGTTCAAGAAGTGCGCCTGACCCGTCGCAGCCTGCCCATCCTCGCCCTCATCGCCGGTTTCGCCTTCACCGGCGTGCCGCAGGGCGCGCGTGCGGAGACCGATCCGGCCGTTGCTGCCGTGACCAAGCTCTACGGCAAGGTCGAGGAGGCGCTGAAGAGCGGCTCGAGCGACCTCAAGAGCCGCATCGAGGTGATCGGCCCGACCTTCAAGGAGGTCTTCGATACGGCTGCGATGGTGCCTGTCGCCGTCGGCCCGAAATGGAAGTCGTTCAAGCCCGAGCAGCAGAACGCGGTCACCCAAACCTTCACCACCTACTTCACGACACTCTACGCCAACCGTCTGTCGCAGGCGGCCGGTGGCAAGTTTGACATCAAGCCCGGCACGGATGCGCGCGGCGGCAACAAGGTCGTGCACACCAAGATCACGACCAAGGATGGGGACGATACCGACGTCGACTACGTCGTGAACCCATCCAACAAGATCCAGGACGTGCTGCTCAATGGCAATGTCAGCGAGCTCGCCTCGATGCGCGCCGGATTCAACGATCCGGTGAAGAAGGGCGGCGCGGACGCCCTCGTGAAATATTTGAACGAACGCACCGAAGGCATGCTGGCCGCCAAACCAAAGCCTTGAACCACCCCGAGACGCTGACGCGCACGACCTTCTCGCGCCCAAGACGAATTCTCGCGTCGCCGGCGACACCCCCATCCTTCCGGACCGAGCATCCCCTACATGGACCTCACGAGCTTCTCGGACTGGATTTCTGCGTTTCTGCTGCTGCTGGCGCTCGGCGGCTGCGTCTATGGGCTGATGGCGGCGGCCATGGTCGGCCGTTTCGCGCGCCGCGTCTCCCCCGTTCTCCCTGAGGATGCCGAGCGTCCCTCGGTAACGATCCTGAAGCCGCTCTGCGGCATGGAGCCGAACCTCTATTCGAATCTCGAGAGCTTCTGCCGCCAGGATTATGCCGGACGCGTGCAGATCGTGTTCGGCGTCCAGAAGGCGACCGACCCCGCGATCGAGACCGTCAAGCGCCTGCGCGAGGCATTTCCGGCTCTGCGCCTCGATCTGGTGATCGATCCGAGCCAGCACGGCTCGAACCGCAAGGTCTCGAACCTCATCAACATGTCGGCTGACATTGCCCACGACATCGTGGTGCTCGCCGACAGCGATATGGTGGTGAAGTCGGACTACCTGGAGCGCATTGTCGCCGAGCTGTCGCAACCGGGTGTGACCGGCGTGACCTGCCTCTACCACGGCGTACCGGCCAATCGTGGCGTCTTCGCCCATCTCTCGGCGCTCGCCATCGACGTCCAGTTCGCCCCGAACGTCATCGTCGGCACGACGCTCGGCCTCGCCAATCCCTGCTTCGGCTCAACCATTGCGCTGACGAAGGCTTCGCTCGAGGCCGTCGGCGGATTCCGGGCCTTCAAGGACGATCTCGCCGACGACTACGCCATCGGCGAGGCCCTGCGGAAGCTCGGCGGCGAGGTCGCGATTCCAGCCTTCACCATCGGCCATACCTGCGTCGATACCGAGCTGTCCGGCCTCTGGAAGCACGAGCTGCGCTGGAACCGCACCATCCGCAATGTCGATCCGGCCGGCTATGCGGGCTCGGTCGTCACCCATGCCTTCCCGCTGGCGCTGATCGCTGCCCTGATGCCGGGCGCTGGCACCGGCGCGCTGACCCTGGCCGCCCTGGCACTGGCCTGCCGCATCCTGCTCTGCCTGCGGGTCGAGCGCGCCTTCGGGCTCACGCCCCACGCCTACTGGCTGTTGCCGATACGTGACATGCTGTCCTTCATCAACTTCACCTGGAGCTTCGTCTCGGGTGCGGTGACATGGAAAGGTCACGATTACCGGGTGGTTGCTGACGGGACGCTGATCCCGGAACACGCCATCGGTCATGAGACCGGCGCGACGTCGGTCTAAGCTTGTAAAAACTTTGAGTACCTAGGTATCGGGCGAGACGAACCGCGGTTCCTCGTTCGGAAATTGCCTCAATTCAACTGGTGGCGGACTGCAAATCGCCGTTTTCGGCCTGCACTCCATCATCATCCGCAAGAACACGATCCCGAGGCCGCTACTCGATGCGCACGCTCTTCCTCCAGGCCCCCACCTTCGACGGCTTCGACGGCGGCGCGGGTTCGCGCTACCAGGCCAAGCGCGAGATCAAGTCGTTCTGGTACCCGACCTGGCTGGCCCAGCCGGCCGCCCTGGTGCCGAACTCGAAGCTGATCGACGCGCCGCCTCACAACATCAAGCTCGCCGAGGTCGTGGCTCAGGCCAAGGATTTCGACCTGGTGGTGCTGCACACCTCGGTTCCGTCCTTCAAGTCGGACGTGAAGTGCGTTGAGGCGCTCAAGGCCGCCAACCCGAAGCTCATTGCCGGCCTGATCGGCGCCAAGGTCGCCGTCGATGCCCAGGGATCGTTGGCTGCGGCTCCGGCCGTCGACTTCGTCGCCCGCAACGAGTTCGACTTCACCGTGAAGGAAGTCGCCGACGGCGTGCCGATGTCGGAGATCAAGGGCCTCTCGTTCCGGGATGCCAACGGCAACATCGTCCATAACGAAGACCGTCCGATCATGACGGACATGGACCAGCTGCCCTTCGTCACGAGCGTCTATAAGCGCGACCTCGAGATGGAGAAGTACTTCATCGGCTACCTGAAGCACCCCTACATCTCGTTCTACTCGGGCCGTGGCTGCAAGAGCCGCTGCACCTTCTGCCTGTGGCCGCAGACCGTCGGCGGGCACACCTATCGCACCCGCTCGGTCGCCCACGTGATCGAAGAGATCAAGTATTGCCTGAAGGAATTCCCGCAGACGAAGGAGTTCTTCTTCGACGACGATACCTTCACCGATAACCTGCCCCGCGCCGAGGAGATCGCCCGCGAGTTGGGCAAGCTCGGCGTGACCTGGTCCTGCAACGCCAAGGCGAATGTGCCGCGCGAGACCCTGAAGGTGCTCAAGGAGAACGGCCTGCGCCTCCTGCTCGTCGGCTACGAGTCCGGCAATCAGCAGATCCTGAACAACATCAAGAAGGGCATGCGCGTCGAGGTGGCCGAGCGGTTCACCAAGGATTGCCACGACCTCGGCATCGCCATCCACGGCACCTTCATCGTCGGCCTGCCCGGCGAGACCAAGGAGACGATCCAAGAGACGATCGCCTTCGCCAAGCGCATCAACCCGCACACCATCCAGGTGTCGCTCGCCGCGCCGTACCCGGGCACCTTCCTCTACAAGCAGGCCGTCGAGAACGGCTGGCTCGACGTGGAGAATGCCGAGCTCGTCGACGAGAACGGCGTGCAGATCGCTCCGCTGCACTACCCGCACCTGTCGCACAGCGAGATCTTCGCGGCGGTGGAGGAGTTCTACAAGAAGTTCTACTTCCGGGCCCCGAAGATCGCCTCGATCGTCTCCGAGATGGTCCGCTCGCCCGACATGATGAAGCGCCGCCTGCGCGAGGGCGTCGAGTTCTGGCACTTCCTGCGGGATCGTCAGGGCACCTCCAAGGCGGCCTGAACCTTCCTCCATCACGCTCTTTCGCGGCCGGGCCTCACAGCCCGGCCGTTTTGCGTTATGGGGTCCGAGGCCTGAGGCCCCGGCGGGTCGAGGGCTTGCCTCTCGACACACCCTGCCAGGAGCCTGCGTGAAGCGCCTCGTCGTCACCGCCGATGATTTCGGGCTGAGCCTCGAAGTGAACGAGGCCGTCGAGCAGGCGCATCGCGAGGGCATCCTCACCGCGGCGAGCCTGATGGTCTCGGCGCCGGCCGCAGCGGATGCCGTGGCGCGCGCCCGGCGCCTGCCGAGCCTGCGCGTCGGCCTCCACCTCGTCCTGGTCGAGGCCTGGCCGACCCTGCCACCGGCGCAGCTCCCGAACCTCGTCGACGAGAACGGCCTGATGCGCCGGGACATGGGCCGCCTCGGCTTCGATCTCGCGGCGAAGCCCGCCGCGAGGCGCCAGCTCGCCGCCGAGATCACCGCGCAGTTCGAGGCCTACAGGGCCACCGGCCTGCCGCTGGACCACGTCAACGCCCACAAGCATTTCCACGTGCATCCGCTGATCGCGGGCGCGGTGCTGGCCATCGGCGCGCGCTACGGCATGCGGGCGATTCGCGTGCCGCGCGAGCCGCGCGCCATCCTGCGCCGCGCCGAACCCGGCTGCCGCCCGCGCCCGGCCCTCGACATCGCCCCCTGGGCCGGCCTGCTCGCCGCCCGCGCCCGGCAGGCGGGCCTGCTCATTCCGGATCGCACGCTCGGCCTCGCCTGGTCCGGCGCCATGACCCCGGCCCGCGTGGCCGCCCTGCTGCGCCACCTGCCCGAGGGGCTGACCGAGCTCTATACCCATCCGGCCACCGCCGGCGGCTTCGCGGGGGAAGCGCTGGGCTACGCCTATGCGGCGGAGCGGGATGCGCTGGTGGCGGCGGAGTCGCGGGCTGCGGTGGCGCGGGTGGGAGCGGTGAGCGGCGGCTTTTCGGATTTCGCCTAGGAAGGCTTGCCGGCGCTCATTAGAGCGCCGCGCCCCTTACTTCGCCGCCACCGTCTCCCGCACCTTCGCCTCCGACGCCGGCAGCTTGCCCGCATCCCGACCCTCGGGGCGGTCAGCGTCGGGCTGGACCGGGGGTGGGCCGAGGAAGGCGGGCACCACGAAGAAGGCGGCGACCAGCGTGAAGAACAGCGACAGCGCGAGCAGCTTGCCCATACTCGCCGTACCCGGATGGCTCGACAGCATCAGCGAGCCGAAGGCGGTGCCGGTGGTGAGCGCCGAGAAGAAGATCGCCCGGGTCAGGCTCGAGGCCAGCATGTCGGCCACGCCCGCCCTCCAGGCGATCACGTAGTAGATGTGGAAGGCCACGCCCACCGCGAGCATCAGCGGCAGGGCGATGATGTTGGCGAAGTTGAGCGGCATGCCGAGGATGTAGAGCGCCATCAGCGTCCACAGGGTAGCGAGCACCAGCGGCCCGAGCGTCATGGCGACGTCCCAGGGTTTGCGCAGCGCCACCGAGAGGATGATGAAGATCAGCGCCAGCGCAGTCAGGCCGGCCTGGATGAAGGCGCCGAGGATCGTGTAGCTCGATTCCGTCGTGGCGATCGGTGCGCCGGTGGCGTGCGGCGCCACGGTCTGCACCTCCTTGGCGAAGCGGCGCAGCACCTCGTCGTCGTTCGAGTCGCCCTTCGGATGCACCTCGATCCGCGAGCGCCCGTCGGCAGTGACCCACTCGGCCTTGAGCTGCGGCGGCAGGTTCTGCAGCGTGATCTTCTCCGGCGTCAGCAGGCCGCCGAGGCGGCGCAGCAGCGTTTTGAGGTCGGTGGTCAGAGCGACCGAGGCAGCCTCGCGCGTGGCGACGGGGGCGTTGGCGAGCTTGTCCAGCGTCGCCGACAGGCTGCCCGCGGCCTTCGCGCCGGCGGCCTTGCCGTCGTCGAGGCCCTTCAGGGCCGTGGCCGTCTCCTTGATCGCCTTGACGTTGTCGGCGTCGCTCGGCGGCGGCTGCTTCTTGCCGGGGTTCAGGGCCGGACCGAGAAGCGACGCCGTCTCGGCGATGGTCTGCAGCTTCTGGTCCTGGTCGCGCGGCACGAAGGTGTCGATGTCGATGACCTTGGCCACGGAATCGAGCTTCAGCAGCTTGGCGACGAGTTCGGGGACGGCGTCCACGTTCGGCGCCAGCACGTCGACCGTGTTGGGGCTGGTCGCCGGGTCCTTGATCAGGTCGAGATAGGTGGCGATGGATTCGACCTTCGGACTGCGCAAGTGCATCGGGTTCGAATCGAAGGGCAGCTTCAGGAGCAGCGGGATGCCCGCCACCGTGAGCATGCCGACGCCGACCAGCACGTATTTGCGGTTCTCGACGATCCAGTGGTCGACGCCCGCCATCCAGGTGGTTTCCACGGCGCGCTTCTCGCCGCGCGGGTGGAACACCGCGATCAGCGCCGGCAGCAGCGTCAGCGCGAACAGATAGGCCACGATCATGCCGACACCGGCGATCAGGCCGAGCTCGGACACGCCGCGGAACTTGGTGGGCAGGAAGGCGAAGAAGCCGGCGATCAGCGAGATCGCGGCGAGCGTCAGCGAAATGCCGACCCCTCGCGCCGCCGCCCGGATCGCACCCTCGACATCGCCGACCTCGTAACGGTCGGCGCGGTAGCGCACCGCGAACTGGATGCCGAAATCGATGCCGAGTCCCACGAACAGGGCGGCGAAGGCCACCGAGATCGGGTTGAGCTCGCCCACCATCAGCAGGCCGAGCGCCGCCGTGACCACGAGGCCCGCGAAGGTGGTGATGATCACCGCGATCACGAGCGGAGCCGAGCGCAGGGCCAGGAACAGGAACAGGACGATGGCGCCAACCACCACCGCGTTGTTCACGAAGGCGTCGTCGGAGAGCGTTGCGAACTCGTCGTCGGCCACAGCGACGGGGCCCGTCAGGCGCATCTGCAGGCCCTCGGCCTGCGTGATCTTGAGGTCCTGTGCCACCTTGCGGATGAGCTTGGTCGCCTCGCGGCCCGGCTCCAGTGCGTTGTAGTCGAGCACCGGCTGGATCATCACGAACTTGCGCTTGTCCGTGGTCTCGGACTTGCCGTTGGCGAGGAGCTCCTGCCAGGACATCCGGGCGGGCTTGCCGCTGAGCACCGTCTGAAGCGTTTCGTCGATCCGGGTCATCGGCTGCTCGAGATCCTCGAGCTTGGCATCGCCGGATTTCACGCCGCGCGCCCCTTGGCCGAGCACGCGCATGATGCCGCGCAGGGACGGATCGGCGGCGAGCGGGCCGAGCAGGCCCTGCTGCTGGATCAGCGACTCTGTGGTCTTCTCGAGTTCCTCCTGCGACATCAACAGGAGGCCGTTCTTGTCGTAGAACGGGCCGCCATCCGGCCGATAGACAGTCTCGATCTTGTCCTTATGGACGGCGAGCGCCTTGCTCAGCTCGACGGCCGCCTCTTCGGCGATCTCCGGCGTGCGGCCGTCGATGACCGCGACCACGAGGTTGGAACGCTGTGGGAAGGCCTTCTCGAACTGGATCTCGTCCTGGCGCCACGGTACGCTCGGCTCGATCAGCCGTTCGACATCCGTGTTGATGCGGAAGAGGTGGGCCGCGACACCACCGCTCGCCGCCGTGATCAGCGCGATGAGGGCGATGACGAGCCAACGGCGCTGTACGGAAAACGCGACGAGACGTTCGATCACGCGGTGTCCTGCCTACCTCGATCTGACCCTGACGCCGCTGGGGCGCCGGGCGGCGGATGCCGCCGTTTCGTCCCGAAAGCCGGCATCTCCGCCGGCATTGAGAGGTTCGCCTCTCCAGCTGAACCGCGGCTCGCGGAAAACGCTCCCGCTGACCGTAAAGGCCGGGCGGCCGATCTAAGACGATGCCTCTCGATGGGGCGCTAAGTACTGGTCCCCGCCCGGGAATGCAACGCGGCCGCAATTTCTTGCAGCCGTCGGCCCGCTCATGCTGTATTGCATTGCAGCATTGCACTGGCAGCCTGAGCCGGCTTGAAAAGGATTCGCGGAGAACGATCTGCCGCCACAGGCGGTTGAGGCCGCCATCAGGAGCTCGATCTGCGGATCTTTCGTGGCTCCTTCGACACGACGACGAAGATACGGAAGTCGGACCGCCCTTTTTCGGCCACTTCAACTTGGTTCCGGACTACATCCCTGGAATTCAGAAATTTTTCGCGCTAAGCAGCCCCCTCGTTTGATGGGGCCAAAGCAAAGGAGCCGCGTCTTGGGAATCCCCATTCGGTACGTCGCGAAGATCGGCGGCTACATCCTCAAACAGCACCTCACCGGACGCAAGCGCTACCCGCTCGTCATGATGATGGAACCGCTGTTCCGCTGTAATCTCGCCTGTGCCGGCTGCGGCAAGATCGATTACCCGGACGAGATCCTGAACAAGCGCCTGCCGGTCGACGAGGCGCTGGAATCCGTGCGCGAGTGCGGTGCACCCGTCGTCGTGATCGCCGGCGGCGAGCCGCTTCTGCACAAGGATCTGCCGCAGATCGTGCAGGGCATCATCGCGCAGAAGAAGTTCGTCATCGTCTGCACGAACGCGCTGCTGCTCGAGAAGAAGATCAAGGACTACAAGCCGTCGCCCTACTTCACCTGGTCGATCCATCTCGATGGCGACAAGGACATGCACGACCAGTCGGTCTGCCAGCGCGGCGTCTATGACAAGGCCGTCGCGGCGATCAAGAAGTCCAAGGAACTGGGCTTCCGCACGACGATCAACTGCACGTTCTTCAACAACTCGCAGGCCGACAAGATCGCCGACTTCTTCGACAGCGTGACGAAGATGGGCGTCGACGGCATCACGGTCTCGCCGGGCTACGCCTACGAGCGTGCGCCCGACCAGCAGCACTTCCTCAACCGCCAGGCCACCAAGAACCTGTTCCGCGGCGTCTTCCGCCACGGCAAGGAGAAGGGCCGCGAGAAGTGGACCTTCCAGCAGTCGGGCCTGTTCCTCGACTTCCTGGCCGGCAACCAGTCCTACCATTGCACGCCGTGGGGCAACCCGACGCGCACGGTCTTCGGCTGGCAGAAGCCCTGCTACCTGCTGGGCGAGGGCTATGCCGCGACCTTCAAGGAGCTGATGGAAGAGACCGACTGGGACGCCTACGGCACCGGCAACTACGAGAAGTGCGCTGACTGCATGGTCCATTCGGGCTACGAGGCCTCGTCGGTGGTCGACTCGGTCAAGAAGCCCTGGAAGCCGGTCATCCACGCCCTGCGCGGCGTGAAGACGGAAGGCGAGATGGCTCCGGAGATCAGCCTGGAGAACCAGCGTCCGGCCGAATACGTGTTCTCCCGCAACGTCGCCCAGAAGCTCTCCGAGATCAAAGCCTCAGGCGTCGACACCAAGCGCGAGACCCAGAAGCGCGCGAGCGCGGCCTAAACCACGGAACGCCTCGCCCGAATCCCGGGCGAGGCGCACCAGGTCTCCGATGCGCGCCTCCCGGCGCAGCAGGGCGGCGAGCACCGCCGGCACATCGGGATCGCCGTTCGGCTTGAGGGCCGAGGCGGCGAAGGCGGGCAGGGAACGCTCCGCCGGATCGCAGACCACCCGCAAGACTGCGAAGGGCAGGCCGCGCTGCGCCGCATAATCCGCGGCCACGTGCGATTCCATGTCGACGGCTGCAGCGCCGGTCCGGGCGGCGAGAGCGGCCTTGGCCCCGGTCGTCATGACGGCGGCCTCGACGCCCGCCACATCCCGCACGACGACGCGCCGTCCGAGCCCCGAGACACGCCCCGCATGGGCTTCGACGATCCGCGGATCGCAGGGCAGACGGCGGCCGTCCTCGACCACCACCGCCGTACCGATCACGACATCGCCGGGAGCGAGGCTCGGGTCGAGCCCGCCCGCGATGCCGAAGCTGATCACGGCACGATAGGGCGCGCCTCGGAGCACCGCGAGCCGGTCGCGCAGGGCGGCCGGCCGACCGCCGGCCTGAACCGTCTCCACGCCCTCGCCGGCCGCGATCCGGGCCTCGCGGGCAAGACCCGCGACGGCGAGGACGGG
>NZ_BJZV01000011.1 GCF_007992215.1 Methylobacterium gnaphalii
CGACAGATCATCTTGCTGCCCGAGGATAAATCCGGACCCTCAGAGTCGCCATTGGGCCCGACGCTTATTTTCGGAAACGGCGACATGGATCAGTTCGGCGAGATTCTGGACGCCGAGCTTTTGACGCATGCTTGAGCAGGCGCTGATCACAGTCCGGTAGCTTACGGACAGATTGTCCGCGATGACACGATACGATTTTCCTCTGCTCAAGAGCGACAGGATCTGCAGTTCGCGCGCGCTCAACGCACCGAGCGGCTGGCTGCTTCTGCCCGTGGAGAGCATCGCAACCCGGGTTGCCAGACGATGCTCAAGGTATCCCTGCCCAGCCTGTACGGACCGTAAAGCTTCGATGATGGTCGCCGTCGGCGCATCCTTAAGGACGTAGCCAAGAGCCCCGCTCCCGACAGCGCGCGAGACCACGACCGGATCGTCGTGCATGCTGAAGGCAAGGATCCGCACGCCCGCCTGCAGCGCATTCATTCGGCGGATCAGGGAAAGGCCAGCAAGATCGCGGTCCTGGAAGCTGAGATCAGTGATGACGAGTTCATGCCTCAGCTTGTGGAAGTTGCGGTAGCCGGAGACGATATCCGTCGCCTCGTGGATCTGCCGGATGCCGAGATTTGCGGACGCATCCTCCAGAATCCGGCGCAAACCGCCGAGCACGACGGGATGATCGTCGATGATCAGGACGCTCGTCAGAGCCACCGTCTCCTTGCCGCCCTGCTGAACCAAGCGCGTGCGCTGAGCCTCCGTCTTCACGGCTTGGCCTCGCCAGTGTGCTGGGCGCCGTAGCGTTCGGAGAGTTGCGCGAGCGAGGCCTCGCGATCCACGCCTCTCCGACGCGTATTGAAGTAGTGCTGGCACATCTCGCCGAAGAGCTGCCTACCCCTGGCGCTGCGGGCGACAGCGGTCAGCCCCTCCAATAAGGCCTCGTAGGTCTCCTTCTTACCAGCTTCGCTCAGCATCCGGCCGAGCTGCACGGTTCGGTTGGCGATCATGCGCGGATCCTCGATGAAGAACGACTGCGCTTGGCCGAGACTGCGGCGCATTTGCGCGCTGGCGGCATCGTCGTTCGACAAGGGTCTGCCGGCTTCCCGGCTGGCAAGCCAGCGACCGGTATCCATCGCATCCGTCGGCGAGAGCCAAGCCGGTGTGTCGGTATCCGACTGCGTGGCGACGACCGACTGTTCCTCGGTTTTCGCCTGGTCCTCGTCCGTTTCACCGCAACCACCGAGCGCCGCGAGGACGAGCGACACGAACGACAGCCGCCTCATCGGACGACCTCGCTGCGCTGAGAACGGTCGTTGGGCGTCACACTGAGAGCGCGCGGCCCCTCGCCGACAGGGACACGGCCGATTTCGTGCAGGCTCGCGAGATCGATGACGGAAACGTCCTCCGAGAACCAGTTGGCGACGTAGGCGAGCGCACCGCTCACTACGATCCCCTCCGGATAGCGCCCGACCTTTACTGTTCCGCTCACCTTGAGATCGACGGCATCGATTACTGAAACTGTGCCGGCATGCTGATTGGTGACGAGAATGCGCGCTCCGTCGGTGCTGGTCGCAACGCCATAAGGCATCGCGCCGACAGGTACTGTGGCGAGCAGCTTTAGCGTGGCCGTGTCGATTACACTGAGGTCGTTGCTGCGCACATTCGCTACGTAGAGGCGATCCTGAGCTGGGCTGAGTCCGAGCGCGAACGGGCCTTCACCCACTGGGATAGTGGCAATCCGCTGCATGCGCGCGGCATTGATCACGCTGATCTGATGGCTTTCGCGATCCGCGACCCAGATCCGTCCGTCGTGACCGAGCGCAAGGTTGGCCGGATCCTTTCCGACGACAGCGATAGCGTTGACGGCCCCGGTCTCAGCATCGAGACGGGCGAGGTGACCTGCCTTCCAGTCACCGATGTAGACGAAGCGCCCATCCGGATCGGCAGCAATGCCGAACGGCTGGCCATCATAAAGCAGGCGCCTCAGCACGCGGTTCGTGCGGCCCTCGACAACGGTGATCGCACCATGGTCTGGATGCGAGAGGTAGATCCTGCCATGTGCATCAGTCGCGAGCGCAACAGGGCCGGCTTGAACGTCGATCGTCGCGGCGACGGTCTTCGTCCCTGTCTCGATCCGGGCGAGCTGCCCTGCGTCCTGGCTGGCGACGAATATCGAGGCGGCGGAGGCGACACCGGGCACAGACGAGATCAGGCCGAGCAGCAGTACAGCCTGCGCGGCCTCCCTCCGTGCGCGGAACAGGAGCCGCAGGCAGCCGCGTTGATTGCTGGTCTCGTCCCGGGAAGGGATCATTGCGTGCCCGAGCCCTCGACCTTGGCCTTCAGCCCCTTTAGGCCATCGTTGAAGAACCTGTTCATCGCCTCCTTGCCGGCTGCGTCGGACAGGTTATCGGGTGGCTCATTGCCGGTGTCGCCGCGATAGAACCGGCCCATCCATTCGACCTTGGAGCCGTCTCCTTCGGGCGCCACGGTGATCGTCGCCGAATAGGAGGAGACCGGCAGCGCCTTCAGATCGGGATCGGACATCCGGTAGGAATAGGTGAAGTTGTCGGCCTTCCACTCGTCGAGGCCCTCCTTCAGCACGCCGCCGCCCTTGAAGGTGAGTGTGCGGGTACCCCCTTCCTTGTCGCCGCCCTCACCGACGCTCTTCTCAAGACTGGGATGCCAGTTCTTGATGCCACCGAAATCACCGACGACCTTCCAGACCGCATCGGGCTTGGCCTTGATGGTGATCGTCTGGTCGATCTTCTGCGGCGTCGGGCCATGGGCGAGTGCGTCAATTGCGGTGAGGGCGAGAACGATGGTCGGGGTCACGAAACGCATAGTCACACGAGGCATGAGTCAGGCCTTCTTCCATCTCATCGGAAGGGAGCCCCCCGCCGCGTGAGCCCGAGCAGGGGCGGAGCGGCGAAGACGGCGATAAGCAGCGCCAAGGCGGCACTGCCGAGGAAAGGACGCAGGTCCAGACTGCCCGGTAGGGGGCGCGGTGTGGCCGCGCTCATCAGGGGATGAAGCAGGCCGCCGGGCCCGTCGAGATGCGCGTAGGTCAGGCCGGCCGCGCCCGCGAGGCTCTTCAGATAGGCTTCGCGCACCGAGGAGAGATGTTCGTTGCCCTTGGCGGCAACACTACCGAACGGCGCATTGCGCGGGTTGTAGCCCTCGCGGCTCTCGGCATCGGCCGGCGGCGGCCCGAAGCGGTTCTCCTGCTGGACGTCGGTCTCGCCGTAAAACCCGGTTTCGCGGCCGCGATCATCGAATTTCGGGATCTGCGAGAGGGCGTAGCCGCCGACACCGACGATCAGGCCACGCACGGCACCTGGCTTGCCCTCGAAACCCGCAGCGCCGGTGCTAGGAAGGGGCGGAGCCTCCTGGCCGTCGGAGATGAAGATTAGGTCGGTGCCGAGGCTCTCGGCCATCTCGATGGAGCGGAAAAGCCCGGCCGAGATCCGGCTGTCGCCTTCCCAGGCCATACGCCAGTCGAGAGCGTCGAGGGCGCCGTCGACTGGCGAGAAATCATGGCAGACCTCGATCGGTGTGAACAGCAGAAAGGGTCGGCGCTCGGTGAAGATGCCGAGGGCCAGCCGCGAGCCGCAGGGCAGGCGGGAGACGAGGTCGCGCAGAGCTGCCTTGGTGGTGTCCAGACGGCTCGCCGGGCTGCCATCCGCATGCTTGTAGTCGCGCACGTTCATGCTGCCGGTGATGTCGACCACGGCGAGCACCTTGACGCCGTCACGCGTAAGCGAGACGGTGCCGACCGTGAAGGTCGTGAGCACCAGCGCAAGCGCAATCGCCAGCGCCTGCAGGCGCTGATCGCGAAGGTTGCTGGCCAGGAACTCGTTCAAGGCGCCCCCCGCGGCTGGCCGGGGATGTCAGTCCAGATCTTCTTGCGCTCGGCCTTGAGGTCGTCGCCGTGCTTGCGGTCGAAATCCGGGAAGTCGCGGATCAGGCGCGAGGCCACGTCGAGGTTGAACTTCGCATCCCAGAAGTCATGCCGGGCCTGCAGAGCGCGCCGATAGTCCTGGCGGGCGAGGACGACGTGGGGGCCGGCCGGGTCGATATTGTTCTTGGCTAGATGCCCGAAGGCTTGGCGCAAGCGGCTGTTGGCCATCGCGTAGCGCGCGCGCGCCGAGCCGTCCGCATCGCCCCGCCGCTCCAGGGTCTGTACAAAGCCCTCGGCTTCCTCGAGCCGATCTTGCCGGGCGAGCAGTAGGACGCGGGCAACGAGGACGCGCGAGGGTGCTTCGGCCGAGACGGTGACGTCTCGGTTCGCAGAGAGATCAACGATGGTCCGGTTCGCCTCAGCAGTGCGCCAGGCCAGCCCGGCGAACGCGACGGCGGCGAAGCCGAGGAGCACCGGCAGGGCGATAAGCAGCGAGGGCCGGAGGCGATGCAGCCCGGCGGTGAGCTGCGAGCGCAAGCGGTCGAACGGCGCGGAGCTAGAAAAGGTTAGGTGGCCGGTGCTCATGCCGCGAGCCTCTGTTCGTCTGACGGGACAGCAGTCGTCGGGGAGGACCGCCGGCTAGCACGCCGCGGGTCAGCCTCCAGTAGCTTGCCCGCGACCAGCACTAGCAACCCGAGGGTGGCCAAGGCGTAGGCCGAGGGCGTCAAATCCCCGCGTGGGCGCTGCTCGGTATAGGGGATCGGGTCGCGCTCTAGGCTCTCGATCTGGCGTATCGCCTCGGCGACCTGCTCTGGGCCCTCCGCCTCGAAGACGCGGTAGGGCGTGCCAAGGCTCTTGAAGAAAAGGTCGAGATGCCGCTCAGGTGCCGCCTGCGGAGTGTCCTCACCGGCCGGCTTGTCATGGATCGAGGGCGATCCCTTGGTGCGCAGGAAGAGCCAGTAGAGGTTCGGATGGATCTTTGAGAACTCGGCGCGCAGGATCTCCTGGACCTTCGGATCGATCACCGCGGCACCGTCCGAGACCAGCAGCACTGCACGCGAGACTTGCACGGCCTCGGCGCCGAACTGAGAAAGCGCCATGCCGAGCCCGCGGGCGACGTTAGTGTAGTCGAGCCCGGGCCGGTCGATGGCGGCGATGGCTGCACGCACGGCATCGTGCCGGTCGGTCATCGGCACCACCAGCATCGGCGAGGTCGAGAAGGCAGTCACGGCGAACTGGTCGTGGGCACGGCTGCCGACGAAGTCGCCGAGCAGCCGCCGCGACGCGGCCGCTTTCGACTCCTCAGCGCCGGAGGGCTGCTTGCCGGCGAAGGTCTCGTTCATCGAGCCAGAGCGGTCGATCAACATCGAGACCTGAGCACCGACGCCAATGCGAGTGACCGTCTCTCCTGATCGGTACGGGCCGGACAGAGCCACGATCAGGGCGGCAATGGCGAGGACGCCGGCGATCTTCAGCACCCAGTCGATTGTCCGCGAGAGGCCATCGGCCGGGGCGGCATCGAGGGCTGAGAGCGAGATCCGGCGCTGGCTGGAGACCAGCAGCGGCAGCAGCGCCAACGGCAGCAGCAAAAGGACAAGTGGCAGACTCGCGCCGAGGCGGGAAAGTAGGGCCATCGCGTCAGCCACCTGCCATCCGCTCGGCCGCGGCGAGCTTGCCGGCCGTCGCTTCGACCTCCGCGAGGGACCACTGGCTGCGAGCAGCCGCCGTTTCTCGGCCGAAGAAAGTCAGCCGCGAGGCATGGAAGAAACAGGCGAGACCATTTTCCTCCACCCGATAGGCTGGATGCCGCGCGAGGAAGGCGGGTAGGTCGTCCGCCAGCACTCGGCGCCCGTCAGTCTCGTCGAGTCCGCGATGCAGCGCGATCAGCGCCTCGCGATAGGCGATATCCTGGTCCGGTCGCCGTCCTAGGCCGCGAAGGCTGCGCTGGACCGCGGCGAAGGCGCGACCCCGCCGCTTGCCAAACGGCCCCCATGCCCGGTCGCGGGCGAGCAGGATGAGGGCTAGCAGCGCGAGGCCGGCAAAGAGCGCCGCCCATTTCAGCTGGGGCTCGGGATCGAGCAGCGGAGCGCGCCCATCCGGCCGCATGTATTCAAGCGGATCCTCGCGCGGCGGCGGCTGTACCTCACGCAGCGGTGACACGTTGATCGACCAGGCAGGGACCTGCGCCTTGGCCGTCGTGATACCACTCTGCCCATTGCTCGCGACGGTGAGCGCGAAGCCCGGGATCTCTAGGGCGCGAGCATCGAGCGCCGCATAGAACGATTGATAAACGAGGTTCAGGCGGATGCGGGCGGTATCGGCCTGCCTAGTCTCGTCAACGGTGATGCTGCGTAACTCAAGCCAGTAGGTCACCGAACCCGGCTGCGGCAGCGAGGCGGCCTGCACGGAGAAGCCCGGATCGACCTTGATGTCGACCTGCACGCGAACGAGGTCGCCGACGAAATAGCCGAAAGGCCGCGGCGCACGCACCTCGACCGAGCGCACCTGCGCCCATGCCGGGCCGGTCAGCGCGAATAGGGCGAAGAGTAGGAGGATCAGACGCCGCATCGCCAACTCACGTCGTCATCAGATGACGGCTGAGCGCCTCAGCGTCGAAGCGTACGTCCAGGCGAAACGGCGGCCGGCCGTAGCCCGAGGCTATGCGGTGTAGCCTGTCGAGGCGTGCGCGTTCGCGCTCGTGCCAGCGGCGGCGCAGGCTGGGACGCATGAACACTACCCGGCGGCCGCCCGCCTCAAGGTCGTCGAATTCCATCAGGCCGAAGGAGGGAAGCGCCTCATCCTCGGTCCGGTCGGCCAGGAGCACCGGAATCACGTCATTCAGGGCAAGGCTCGATAGCACCTCCTCGATTAGTGCCTCAGGCCACCGGAAATCCGAGATTACGAAGAGCATCTTCGGCCGGCCAGCGAGACGCACGGCGACAGCCGCGAGGCCGCGCGCGCTGTTGCCAGCGCAGACTGCCGTGGCGAGCCGCGCGGCGCGCTCCATGGCGATGCCCTGGCGACGGGTCGCGGGCAGGAAGACGTCCTCGCGGATGCAGTCGTCGCAGCCGATCAGTCCGAAAGCGTCGCCGATCCGTGTCGCCGAATGGGCGAGCCCGGCGCAAAGATCGGCAACGAGCGCCATGCGATCGGCCTCGCCACGAAACCGCATCGAGGCCGAGAGGTCGACCAGCGCCCAGACCTCGATTGCGGTGCGCGTTTCGAAGCGGCGAACATAGGTGCCTTCGAACGGGTCGCGCAGCGTCGCGCGGATGTCGACGCGGCGGGCATCGGGCAAGCGTAGGAACGGCACCTGATCGCGGAACGTCCCGAGGCCGCCGGCATCGCGGCCGCGATGAGGCCCGACC
Source organism: Methylobacterium gnaphalii (assembly GCF_007992215.1). Taxonomy (GTDB): domain Bacteria; phylum Pseudomonadota; class Alphaproteobacteria; order Rhizobiales; family Beijerinckiaceae; genus Methylobacterium; species Methylobacterium gnaphalii. Next base: position 7,258 of record NZ_BJZV01000011.1, read on the forward strand.
GTGCTGCCGCCCGGCTGCCAGCGCGGGAGATAGACGACCTCGCCCGTACTCACGGCGCCGGCACCATCTCGAACACCGCACGAATCAGACCCGGTACGATGGTCTCGCGGCGCATCTCGTAGACCGGCTCGAGGAAGACGCGGTGCGCCATCACCTCGGGGAAGACGTCGCGGATGTCTTCCGGCACCAGGAACTCGCGGCCATCTAGCCAGGCACGCACGCGGGCGGCGCGCACCAAGAAGGCGAGGCCGCGGGGCGAGACACCGCCTTTGATCAGTGCCGCCATGTCGATACCGGAGATCCGGATGCCGGCCTCGGCCGGCCGCACCAGCGCCTCCCAGAGGGCAACGACGTAGGCCTCGATTTCCGGACTGGCCTGGATGGTGTGCTGGATCGCGCCCGCGATCCCGGTCACGGCGGCATGGTCAATCACGCCTTGTTGCAGGCCGTTGATCAGGGCGTCGGTGTCGTGGAAGCGCGGATCGAAGACGAGGTCGCGGCGGGCCTGCGCGTCCCGAGGGGCCTCCATGCCGATTTCCATGAGAAAGCGGTCCCGCGCAGCGGCCGGCAGCTCGAAGGTCTCCTCGCGTTCGACCCTGTTGCGGTCGGCGAAGACCTGGAGGTCCGGGAAACGGTATTCGCGGTTGAAGGCGGTGAGGCTGCGCTCTGCCATCAGGCGCAGCAGCAGCGAATGCACTTGGGGTCGGGCGCGGTTGATCTCGTTGAAGAAGAAGACCGACAAGTCCTCGGCCCTGCGCAGGACAGGCCCCGGCTCGACGCGCGGGCGGCCATTGTCGGCGAGATAGGTGTGGTAGATCAGGTCGGACGGCATCATGTCGACCGTGCCTTCGACGCGCTCGTAGGCGCCACCGAGCGCCCGAGCCACCGCCCGCAGCAGGGTGGTCTTTCCGACACCGACATCGCCTTCAAGTAGCACGTGGCCCCGGGCGAAGATCGCGATTGTGACGAGACGGACCGCTCGCTCCTGGCCAACGACGACCTTGCCGACCTCGTTCTGAAAACGGGTCGCAGAATCGCGCCAATCGGTGAGCATCGCATCGCCGTGGCGAATGGTGTTCATTGTTGTTGAACCATGGATCTTTGTCGCCTCCACGCGAGGCTCTGCCGCTATCGATGCGATACCTACCCGCGACTTCACCCTGAGGGGCCGAAGCGAAGCGGAGGCCTCGAAGGGTGTTCCAGTTCGCGCTTCGCCATCCGGAGAATTTTTCGAGGCCGCTTCGCTTCGGACCCTCCAGATAAGGTCGCGGGTAAGAACACGCGCCAGACCGGTAGCCTCGCCTCAGTTGAGGTAAGGATGCGCGACGCGCCGACGGCAAGTCGCGCATGTGGGCTCAGTTCGCCGAGATCTTGCTGACGTCGTACTCGAACTTGCCCGTCTTTTTAGCGTTCTCGACGCGCTGTTTGTTGCGCGCCTCCATCTGTTTGATGGACTCAGCCTGTTTGCTGAGCTCTTTCGGATCGTGCTTGGGGTCGTACTTGGACCCCGCCACCTTGTCGGGGAAGCCGGGTTTCGGCTCCCAGCAATTACCCGGGGCCTTGCACTTCTGGCCGTCATAGGCGGCCGCTGGCAGAGCCAGCGTCGAACCGATCACCAAGACCGCAGCATAAACAAGTGTCCGCATGATCACTCCTCCGTCTCTTCCCACATTGCGACTCTGCTGCCGCTTATTCGCCGCTCTATTGGCGGCATACTCATCGAGAACGATCATTGCTCCAGCGGCTTGCACTGGCCTTTCTCGTCCTTCGAGAAGTGTTTTCCTTCCTTGTATGGCTTGTAGTTTTTCTTCTGCTCAGCATTGAGCCAAACGGCATCTTGGACTGGGCCTGTATAGAGGTGGCGGATCCAAGTGATGATCTGGAGGGCCTCGTCGGGATTGAGATCCTCGTTGTGCGGACCCATCATGCCGTTGGCGCCGCCCCAGATCGTCGAGAACAGGCCGACATCCGTCGTGTTGGAGGGATAGGTCCAATAATTGTCGTTGAGGCCCGGTCCGACCTTCCCTTCGGCAAGATGGCCGTGGCAGCCGGAACAAGAGGTGAGATAAAGGCTCTCGCCGTTCCGCAGGCACGACTTGTCACCGATATACTTGTTCTTGCCGGTCTGCTTGAAGTGCTTGAACGCCTCGGTATCGCGTCCACCGGGCTTACCCTCATCAAGGTTCATGATCTCGCCGGTGATCGTATTCCGGAACTCGACGCCGGTAGTCGACGGACCCGTCTGCGGTTGAGCCAGCGCGGATGTCCCAAGCGAGGCCAACAAAACCGAACCAAGAAGAGCATACGCTGTTACTGTCACTGATCTGATCATCGTCTGTCCATGTTTCGAATGCGTCGAGCCTCGACGGTTCGGGCGTCGCGGCAGGGGGCGCACCTGGGCCGTCAGTTCGAGACCGGCGCAGTCGGCACGCCCTCGTCCTTCAGGATCGCATCGATCCGCGGCTTCGCCTTGGCGATGCCGGCGTCGAGCGCGTCGCGCAGGGCCGCCTCGCCCTTCCGCACGCCCATGGACTGGTCGTAGCTCTGGGGCATCCGCTGGCCGTCGCTGCGCACGGTGTCGTCGGGCACCAGCGTCATGCGCAGGGGCGTGGTGGATTCCTTGACGTAGCGGCCCACCTCGGGTGCGAAGGCTACGGCGACGTCGGCCTTGTTGTTGACAACCTCGCTGACGATCCGGCCGGAATCTATTTGCGTGTACTGGTTGCGTGGGGCTCGGAAGTTAACCAGTGAGTAGAGGTAGGCCATGTCCTCTTCGTAGCGGCCAATATCCTTGAGCATCGCCTCGCCGGGCGTGCCGAAGCCGACCACCATGTGGTCTACCGTCTTAAGGCGTGGATCAGCCCATGACTTGATGTCGAGGTCCTTGTCTGCGCGGGTGATGAAGACGTAGCCGGTGCGATAGTAAGGCTTGGTGGTGAGCACCCGCGGATCGTCGCTGTCCAGCCCGACCACTACGTCGCAAAGCTTCTTCTCCAGCCCGTCGCGTACCAAGTAGATCGCGGCTTTCGCATGCCAGACAAAGACCGGTTTGCGGCCCATGGCCTCGGCGACCGCAACGGCGATCTTGTTCTCGAGGCCTGATCCGTCTTTCATGGAGAGTGGGGGCTGCTTCTCGGAAGCGCAGATGCGCAGGACGGAAGGGTCGACGGGTGTGGCGTCCACGACCTTCGCGGGAGCCGTCGTGCTCTCGGATGGCGGAACCTGAGCCTCGGATTCGCCCGCGGCGATCGCTGAGCCAGATGCGAGGGCGAGAAGGGCTGCAGCTGACATCGCCGCGAATTGTCGTCCGGTGACGATCCACATGGTCGTTAAACCTGTTTCCGCGTTGATTTTATGTTGGAGTGGAGAGCGGGCCGGGATGGCGCTCCCAGTGACCCGTCTCTTCTGCTGTTCCGCGTAAGGCCCCGCCGGCCAGGAGTGACCGGCGGAGCTCCACCGTCAGGTCGACTTACTTGGAAGCGAACTCACCGACGTTCGGGTCGTCGTAGGGGCCCTTGCCGTTGAGCGAGAACACCATCACGCCACCGCCCATCTGGGTGTAGTTGGCGAGCCTCTTGAAGGCACCGACCGCGCCGAGACCAGCGGTCGGATCCTGCAGGTCGAACACCAGGCCGACGCCCGGCCAGCCGCCGACGCCGTAATTGATAGCGACGTACTGCTCACCCTTGTGGGTGTAGGTGATCGGGTAGCCGATGGCGCCGGACGGTAGCTTGAACTTCCAGAGGAGGTCGCCGTTATCGGAGTCGCGCGCCTTGATGTAGCCGTCCAACGTTCCGTAGAGGACGATGTCGCCAGCCGTGGCCGTCGTTCCGCCCCACACGGCGAACCGCTCCATCTTCTCCCAGTTGAACTTGCCAGTGATCGCGTTGTAGCTCTTGATCTGGCCGAGTCCTTCGTAGTTCTGGCGGTCGCCCTTCGGACCCGGATACATGTTCAGCGTCGCGCCCACGAAGAACTGACCTGCGCGGTAAGGAAGCATGAAGGGCTCCCAATCCATGCAGATGTGATTGATGCCCATGAAGAAGGCTTGGCGCTTCGGGTCGTAGGAGTCGTGCCCCTGGTTGTGATAGCCCATTGCCGAAGGACAGATGTCCTTGGCGAGGTGGTCCATCCGGGTGCCGTATTCCGGATCGCGCACCGGGGTGCCCGACTTCAGGTCAACCGACTTGAACACATTGACGGTGTCGTCGATCTTGTTGGCGGAGACCAGCGAGCCGTCGGTTCGGTCGAGCGTATAGACGATGCCGTTGCGGTCCGGGTGGGTGAGGAGCTTCCTCATTTTCCCATCCTTATCCTTCTGCTCGGACAACATCATTACGTTGACGCCGGCATAGTCCCACTCATCGTGCGGGGTCTTCTGGTAGCCGAAATGCGCCTCGCCCGTATCAACGTCGCGGCCGAATATGGTCATGGTCCACTTGTTGTCGCCCGGACGCATGGTCTCGTTCCACGGTGCCGGATTACCTGTGCCGAAGTAGATCATGTTCGTGCCCGGATCGTAGGCGTACCAGCCCCAATTGGTGCCGCCGCCAATCTTCCAGGCGTCGCCCTCCCAGGTCGCGGTGCCAAGGCCCTTCTGGCCATAATGGGCGTTCTTCACGTTGAAGTCGTCGGCCAGCAGCAGGTCCTTATCCGGACCGGTTGCGTAGGCGCGCCAGACCTGGGCGCCCGTCTTCACGTCGTAGGCGGTTAGATAGCCGCGCACGCCGAGTTCGGCACCCGAGGAACCAACGATCACCTTGTCCTTCACGACATAAGGCGCGATCGTCAGGGTAGAGCCGACCTTGATGTCTGAGTTCTCGACCTTCCACACGGTCTCACCGGTCTGCGCGTTGAGCGCCACGACGTGACCGTCGAGCTGAGTCTTCAAGATAAGCGCCGGGCTCTTGCCGTCACCCGGGTAGTAGGCGAGACCGCGGTTGACGAGGTCGCAACATGCCACGGCGCGGGCAGCCGGGTTCTGCTTCGGCTTGTCCTGCCACAGGATGTGACCCGGATCATCAAGACCTAGGGCGAAGGTGTAGTTCGGGAACGAGGTATGAATGTACATCTTGCCGTCGACAACGAGCGGCGCACCCTCGTGACCGTTGAGCAGTCCTGTCGAGAACGTCCAGGACACTCGGAGATCCTTCACGTTACTCTTATTGATCTGTTTCAACTCGCTGTAATTGTTCGAGTCGTAGTTCTTGCCGGGCATCACCCAATTATCGTCGCTCTTCGATAGTTCGACGAGTTTGTCATCGGCCGCGGCGGCGATGCTGGACCCAGCGATCGACGCGAGCGCCATCACCGCCAAAGAAACCGAATTCAAAAGTCTGCTCATCCTGCGTCTCCTAGCCTGTCCGCCCCGTCTTTCGACCTTGCGGTCATGCGTGGCTATTTCCCTCAGGGCCGGAAGCACATCTCAGTCAACAACCGCTTTTCAATCTCGATCAATAAGACCACGATAAGAATAGCATTGTCTTATGAGATTTTTATTACTGCTTCACGTCCAGTTATTTCTAGACAACAGATTGGGTAGAAGTCTTTAGAACCTTCGACATTTATGAGCAGGTGAATTTGGCATCCGAGACCAGTGCAATGCGCAACTTCGCTTTTCCGGTTCACCGAGCTTGACGCTTCGCGCCGTGCATCGCACGACTTTGCGTGACAGCTGACGTGCGATGTTCGAAGCGGCAGTGTGGAGGGGCTATGCTGCCACGGCTAGGCGAGGAACGATGTCTAGCAAGGATGCGAGAGCTTCGCGGAAGCGAAATTTTATCTTGGGCGCAATGCTTCGCTAGATTTTCTTCATAAAAACTTGGATCGGACACGCAAGTGCAATGCCGCAGCGCAATGTCGACCAGTTTCTACGTGCAGTAGTCGGTCAGGCCGTCCTTGCCGGACTGGGCCTTATTGGCTCGTTAAGCTGCGGAGTAGCCGTAGCCGCACTTTATCCGCACGATGGTCGGCGTGACATGACAGGCGCCGACATCCAGCGCTACCACGGAGCTGGCGTATTATTTTGTCGGCGTCCGGATGGAGTACCGCAAAAGGCCGCAGCGGCTTGGCTGATCGGCAATCCATCCTTGGTCGTCATGAATGCCCATAATTTCCGCAATCGGAGGATGGAGACGACGCGCAACGTCGCTGACTGCTACTTCCAGATCGGCGGCCGCAACTACAATTTTGATCCAGGCAGCCTGCGCCTTGGCACGCCGCCGCACGCCCGCTCTCTGCACATCACCGATGATTGGGCGTTGCTGCGGCTATCTGAGCCGGCAGTGGGGATCCCGCCGCAGCCTGTCCCAGATGCTCCCTCTTTGCCGACCGGCGTTGGAGAATTGCCGGTGATCATGGTGTCGCCGGGCGGTCACGAGAATTACCGGGGGCCGAGCAGCATCGAGACTTGCTTCATTCGGCAGATCGACCCGCCGAGCGAGGATGAGATCCGGCGCGTGCGTCACGACTGCAACGACGGCTATGGTGGCTCCGGCTCGGGCCTGTTTGACGCGACCGGCCGTATGCTCGCCATGCAGAGCGCCTCCCTCTCGATGAACTCGCGCCGCTCCTTCGACATTGAGTTCCACTACGGCTCGGCACTTCTCTTTGAAGGTGAGCTTCTGTCCGCGATCCGACAGGAAGTCGGAGCTTTGGCGTCCCCTCCGAGCTCTCCTGTCAGCCGCTAGTCGAGACTATGCCGTCAGCGTTCAACGGCTGATACGCCGTCGCACGCCTTTTTGAGCAGAATGCCAAGACAAGAGTTGAAGTACGTCCGACCTTGCGGTGGAAGGGCGGCCTAGAGCACTCTACTGGGAGTGGCCGTTCTACCTTCGATCAGCTATCGCTGAACGTGGATTGTCCACTTATTGAAGTTGGCGACGGACGGCGGACTGGCAAACATCCACCCAACCCGGTCAACGAGCATACGGCATCTGTGTCCGCTTCCGGAAAGGTGCTGACCCTCGCTGAACGGCGGCGATGGGCGCTGAGCGGTCAGACAGCCGTCTGGCAAATGACTGATTCCAGGCAGCCCGTGATCGACCAAGAGCGGCGCAGTGCGTCGACCACAGCCAATTCAGGAATGCCCAATCCTCTCCGGTCAAAGCCTAGAGGTAGCCTAGCTACATTCGGCCGGAGCCAGCCCTTAAACGCGCCCGGTCAGTTGTCTTTCAATCTCCGAGATCCGGGGTGGCGCGGACTTCTCTTACTATTTATCTAGCAATATCAATGACATATGTGTTCGCAGTTTTATTCTGATTGGCGCGCCACTCCTATAAAATTGTGAACACCGGGCTTGCTGGACCTCTCGATCGGCGGCGTCCAACGATTGCACGCTGTATAGTCTCGGTCGCCACGAATACAGGCGCGACTAAGTTGCGCGGGCTCCGGAAGATACTGAGCTGCACATTTAGACATCTAAATCTGCAGTACTGCGCATGGGATGCGACGATCTGGTCGATGGCATCATCGCCCCTCACGGTACTGAGTTTTCACCGTTCAGATTGAGTTGGCCGGCGCGTTGATGGTGATCATCCGGCGATGGACTTCAGGTGTGCCGAGCGCGGCCATTTCAGCGACCTAGCTGACCAGAAAGGTCTCAAGCGCGGCCAAGACGAGGTCCGGGCGCTCCTCCTGCAAGGTGTGTCCGCAATCCAGCGCGTGACCTTGAACGTCGCGCGCCTTGTCCCGCCAAGTCGCCAGCACATCGTAGGTGCGCCCGACGGTGCCCTTCGCGCCCCACAGCGCTAGCAGAGGTATCTCGATCCGCTTATCCGCATCGGCCGCGTCGTGTTCCAGATCGATCGTCGCCGCAGCTCGATAATCCTCACAGATGGCGTGACGGGTCGCCGGATCGCTGTAGACGCGCAGGTACTCGGCAAAGAGCTCCGGCGTGGGAGATCCTGGCGTCTTCGATTGGCCCTCGACATGGGTGCGCAGGAAGAATTCCGGATCGGCCGCGATGAGCCGTTCCGGCAGTGGCGCGGGCTGGATCAGGAAGAACCACCAGAAGTAGGCGGTGGCGAAGGCCTTATCGGTGCGCTCGTACATCGTTGCCGTAGGAGCAATGTCGAATACCGCGATCCGGCTGACGGTCTGCGGATGATCAAGCGCTAGGCGATGAGCAACGCGGCCGCCACGGTCATGTCCGACCAGCGAAAAACGCTCGTGGCCTAGGGCGCACATGAGTGCTACGGCGTCGGCTGCCATCGCGCGTTTGGAATAGTTCACGTGCCGCTCGCCACCCTCGGGCTTGTCCGAGTCGCCGTAGCCGCGCAGGTCCATCGCCACGACGTTGAAGCGCTCGGCGAGCTTCGGCGCGACAGCGTGCCAAGTCGCATGCGTCTGCGGATGCCCGTGCAGGAGCAGCAGGGGCGGTCCCGAGCCGCCGACGGCGGCGTGGATGCGGATGCCGTTCGCGTCAATGTCGCGAAGTTCGAAACCTGCGAGGAAGCGATCCGTGTCTGCCATCGTTCGATCCTAGCCTCGGAGCCACGGCTGAGCGGCATGGTACCGCTGTTTGAAGGATCTGACCGCGGTAGCTTGATCGCGCGGGTAGTGCCGTCCGCGTCGAAGCCCAGACCAGCACGGCCTCGCGCCTGGCCGTTACTCGTTGCCTGCAAGGACCCAAGACGCCGACTCTGCGCTGGATCCAATCGAGCACTAGCTTAGAGGTCATGGCAATCCTGCCCGCTTGACCTGCGAACGATATGCCCATGCCGCTCTACTCGCTCGACGACATCGTACCGGTCCTCGAAGACAAGACCGTTTGGATCGCTCCGGGCGCCCATGTGATCGGCCGCGTGCGCCTTGGCGCCGGCGCGAGCATCTGGTTCGGAGCCGTCCTGCGCGGTGACAACGAGGAGATGCGGATCGGCGCAGGTAGCAACATTCAGGACGGAGCCGTCCTGCACTCGGATCCCGGGTTCCCACTCACCATCGGCGCCGGAGTCACCGTTGGTCATCGAGCGATCGTCCATGGATGTACGGTCGGCGCGAATTCGCTGATTGGCATGGGAGCCACGGTACTGAATGGGGCCCGGATCGGCCGACACTGCATCGTCGGCGCCAATGCGCTTGTGAAGGAGGGCGCCGAGTTTCCGGATAACAGCCTGATCGTCGGTATGCCGGCGAAGGCCATCCGCAACCTCGATTCCGCCAGCGCCGAGGATCTGCGCGCCCTTGCCGAACGGTATGTGGCCAGAGCTGGCCAGTATGCTAAGAGCCTCGCACTCCACGAGTAATCGTCCAGACAACACTGGGCCCAACCGCCTGCTGCGCCCCATGAATTAAGCCGGGGAGGGGTGGCCAGGTTTCTCATGCCCAACGAGGCTGCACCGACTTGAACGCACCGCATCACCTCCGGCCGGCGCTCAGCCCGGCGGAGATCCGCTCGATCCTTTTCGGGTTGATCGCTGCCATGCTGCTTGCGGCCCTCGATCAGACCATCGTGGCCACCGCCTTGCCGACCATCGGGCGGGAACTCGGCGACGTCGAGAATCTGCCTTGGATTGTAACGGCTTACCTCCTCGCCTCGACGGCCGTGACGCCGCTCTACGGGAAGCTGAGCGACATCCACGGGCGGCGCGTCATGCTGCTGATTGCCATTTCGACTTTCAGCATCGGGTCCATGTTCTGCGCGTTCGCCCCGAGCATGATCGCACTGGCACTCGCGCGCGGCCTGCAGGGCATCGGCGGAGGCGGTCTGATCGCGCTGGCTCAGACCATTCTCGCGGATATCCTCTCGCCCAAGGAGCGGGCGCGCTACCAGGTTTATGTCGCGAGCGTGTTCGTCACGTCGTCGCTGGCCGGCCCCCTGCTCGGCGGGTTCCTCGCCCAGCACCTGCATTGGTCCTTCATCTTCTGGATCAACCTGCCGATCGGCCTGCTCGCCTATTGGCTGACCAACGCGAAGCTGAAGCTGCTGCCGCGCAACGAGCGCCGGCACCGGCTGGACTATGCCGGTTCGGTTCTGCTCGTGGTCGGTTCGAGCGCGCTGATGCTGGCGCTCAACTGGGGCGGTGTGAGCTATCCCTGGAACTCGGCGCCCGTCATCGGCCTGCTCGCCCTTGGGGCGCTCGCCAGCGGCGGCTTCGTGGCGCGTCTGATGACGGCCGCCGAGCCCCTGATCCCGTTGAACGTGCTCAAGGATCAGGTGGTCTACACGGCGACGCTGTCGGCCTGCTTCGCCATGGGCACGTTGATCGGCCTGACGATCTACGTGCCGCTCTTCCTCGAAGGCGTGCTCGGAATGGAGCCGAGCCGGTCCGGCGTCGCGATGGTGCCGCTCATGGTCGGAACCGTCGTCGGCGCGACGATGTCGAGCCGGTCGATGATGTACTTCCGGCATTACAAGCGCGTGCCGATCGCGATGCTCGCGGTGAGCTGCGTCTGCTGCGCCGTCATCGCCATGAAGGGCGCGGCCCTCTCGCTCTGGCTGATCGAAGCGCTGTTCGTGCTGCTCTCCATGGGCATCGGCACGGTGCTGCCGCTGTCGACGATTACCATCCAGAACACCGTGGAGAGGCACCAGCTCGGCATCGCGACGGCATCGATGAATTTCTTCCGTTCGCTCGGCGGCGCCCTGATCGTCGCCGTGTTCGGCACGATCGTCCTCGGTGGGGCGGCAGGGGGCGAGACCGCCGCGGGTCACGGCATCGCGAGCCTTATCCATGGGAGTGATGCGGCACGTCTCGCCGAGACGTTTCGGCTGATATTCGCCGCCGCCTGTATCGGCCTCGTCCTCGCGCTCGTCTTCCTGACGATCATGGAGGAACGTCCGCTGCGGACATCGGCGTGAAAGAGATGGCGGCCGCAGGTCGCGCAGCCTGCCTCGCACTGCAGCGCCTCGGGCTCCCAGTCCCCGATTGAGCTGTCGTCCAGCAAAGATGGATCCACGCGCGCTACGCTTCTTCCATGTGAGCGCTCGTGGACACCCGACGGTGATTAGCTCTCCGCCGCTAGGTCGCGCCGGCGCCGCTCTGCGCGGGTGAGTTCATCCGAGTTCAGGAAACCGGTGGCAGCAGCGATCTCTGCGGCCGAGAGGCTGCTCTCGCGACGGAGCTGGTGGGCGCGGTCGAGCCTTAGGTCGAGATAGTGGCGGTGAAGACTGCGATTCATCAAGTCTCGGAACAGGCGTTCGAGTTGGCGGGTCGAAACGTTCGCGAGCCCGGCTAGCGCCTCCTTCGACAGCGGTGCCTCGAGGTTTCCCTCCATGGCGGCGAGAACTCTCAGCAGTCGCGGATCGCGCACGCCGAACCGCATGCGCAGGTCCATTCTCTGGGGGCTCAAGCCCTCACGGATCTGGTTATGGAGGAACCAGTCGCTCACGCCTGCGGCCAGCCCAGGCCCATGATCGCGTTCGATCAGGTGCAGCATCATGTCGAGGGCAGCGATGCCACCTGAGCAGGTCACCCGCTTGTCCTCGACCTCGAAGAGAGAGCGGACCACGTCTATTCCGGGAAAACTCTCCTCGAAGGCCGGGACGTGCTCCCAGTGCAGGGTGCAGCGGCGGCCATCGAGAAGGCCGGCCCGGGCAAGGAGGTAGGGGCCGCCTGAAATCCCCCCGATCGTCGCTCCGCCATGGGCAAGTGCCCGGAGCCAAGCGAAGAGATCGGGGTCGACGAAGGTGGCGGGGTTTCCCCCGGCGCAGACGAAGACCCGGTCCGTACCGCGCTTGGCGGAGCCGACCTCGACATTGGTGAGAATGTCGATGCCATTCGAGGCGCGCACCGTCCCGCCGCCGGGCGCGGCGTGCCACCACTCGTACAGCGTGCAGCCCGACAGCGTGTTGGCCGCCCGCATCGGTTCGACGGCCGCGCTGTACGCCATCAGCGGAAAGTCTGGCACCAGGATGAACCCGACGCTGATCGGCGCCCGGGGTTCGATGCGAGGCGGCTTGCGGCCGGGCCGGACGCGACTGGCGGCAGAAGGCGTGCTCATTTTTGCGCTTTTTGCTGGAAACCTGTCATGAAATGCCAGGATGCGTCCCGTGGAGCGCAGTATCAAGGCTGTGACATACGATCACGACCGGCGACGGGGATCTCCATGCGCTACTCGCTCTTCAGCGTTCTCGGCCAAGCTCTACGCGGCCAGAAGGACTGGAAGCCGCAATGGCGCGATGCGGTGCCGCGCACCGAGTACGACGTGGTCATCATCGGCGGCGGCGGCCACGGGCTCGCGACGGCCTACTACCTCGCCAAGGAGCACGGCATCACGAACGTTGCCGTGCTCGAGAAGAACGTGATCGGCTCCGGCAATGTCGGGCGCAACACGACGATCATCCGTTCCAACTACGGCCTGCCGGGCAACATCCCCTTCTACGAGCACTCGATGAAGCTCTGGGAAGGCCTGGAGCAGGATATCAACTACAACGCGATGGTCAGCCAGCGCGGCGTCCTGAACCTGTTCCACTCCGACGGCCAGCGCGATGCCTATGCCCGGCGCGGCAACGCCATGCGGCTCGCCGGCATCGATGCGGAACTGCTCGACCGCGAGCAGGTCCGGCAGATGGTGCCTTTCATCGATTTCGATAATGCCCGCTTCCCCGTGAAGGGCGGCCTCGTGCAGCGCCGCGGCGGCACCGTGCGCCACGATGCGGTGGCCTGGGGCTATGCCCGAGCGGCGGACGAGCGCGGCGTCGACATCGTCCAGAACTGCGCCGTGACCGGCATCGCCCGCGAGAATGGCCGGGTGGTCGGCGTCGAGACCAGCCGCGGCTTCATCCGCGCGAAGAAGATCGGCATCTCGGTGGCCGGCTCGTCCTCGCTGCTCGCCTCCATGGTCGATATGCGGCTGCCGATTGAGAGCCACGTGCTGCAGGCCTTCGTCAGCGAGGGGCTGAAGCCGCTGATCGACTGCGTGATGACCTTCGGCGCCGGCCACTTCTACGTCAGCCAGTCCGACAAGGGCGGGCTCGTCTTCGGCGGCGATATCGACGGCTACAATTCCTACGCCCAGCGCGGAAACCTCGCGACGATCGAGGACGTGATGGAGGGCGGCATGGCCCTCTGGCCGGGCCTAGGCCGCGTGCGGCTGCTGCGCCACTGGGGCGGCATCATGGACATGTCGATGGACGGTTCGCCGATCATCGACCGGACCGATATCGGCGGCCTCTATCTCAATGCCGGCTGGTGCTACGGCGGCTTCAAGGCCACCCCGGCTGCGGGCTTCTGCTTCGCGCACACCATTGCCCGCGACGAGCCCCATCCCGTCAGCGCCGCCTACCGCCTCGACCGTTTCGCGACCGGCCATCTCATCGACGAGAAGGGCATGGGCGCGCAGCCGAACCTGCACTAGAGCCGCGCCCGACAGGTCGGGCACGGCTCTAAGCCATTGTTTTGTCGTGCTCTCTTTCGCCGAACCGGCGGCCACTTCGGCGGAGAGCACTCCGAGGAGCCAGTCCCATGCGCATTCGATGCCCCCATTGCGGCGAGCGTGACAACGGCGAGTTCAGCTACCTGGGCGACGCAACGGTCGTTCGTCCCGACGGCATGAACGCCTCGGCCGAGGCGATGCACGACTACGTCTACCTGCGCGACAACCCGGCCGGCTTGCACCGCGAGCTCTGGTACCACGGCGCCGGCTGCCGAAGCTGGCTCGTCGTGACCCGCGATACCCGCACCCACGAGATCCGTGACGTGTCTTCGGCCCGCGACGTCGCGCTGGCCCGCCACACGGGAGACGCCGCATGACCACGATGACTCTCAGGCGGTCCGACGCGGATATCGCCGCGGAGACCCCGGAGCGTAGCCAGGCCTACCGGGTCGCGAGAGGCGGCCTCGTCGATCGCCGCAAGCTCCTCGATTTCAGCTTCGACGGCACCTCGTACAAGGGCTTCCAGGGCGACACGCTGGCCTCGGCGCTGCTCGCCAACGGCGTCCATCTCGTCGGGCGCTCGTTCAAGTACCATCGCCCGCGCGGCATTCTGTCGGCGGGTTCGGAAGAACCGAACGCGATCGTCGAGCTGCGCTCCGGCGCGCGTCGCGAGCCGAACACCCGCGCCACCGTCGCCGAGCTCTACGCAGGCCTGGAAGCGAACAGCCAGAACCGCTGGCCGTCGCTCGCCTTCGACGCGCTCGGCATCAATGCGCTGGCGGCGCCAATCTTCGCGGCGGGCTTCTACTACAAGACTTTCATGTGGCCGGCCTCCTTCTGGGAGAAGCTCTACGAGCCGATGATCCGCCGGGCCGCTGGCCTCGGACGCGCCGCGAATGCGCCCGACCCGGATACCTATGACCGGATGCATGCCCATTGCGACGTGCTCGTCATTGGCGGCGGCCCTGCCGGTCTCTCGGCTGCGCTGACCGCTGGGCGTGCCGGGGCGCGGGTCATCCTCGTGGACGAGGATTTCAAACTCGGTGGGTGTCTGCTCGCCGAGAACCAGTGGATCGGCTCGCAGGCCGGCGTCGAGTGGGCCGCAGCGGCTCTCGACGAACTGATCAGCCTGCCGGAGGTTCGCATCCTGACGCGCACGACGCTGTTTGGGGTATACGACCACGGCTCCTACGGCGCCGTCGAGCGGGTGAGCGACCACCTCCCGGTTCCCGGCGCACATGCGCCGCGCCAGCGGTTGTGGCGGATCACCGCCAAGCGCGCGGTTCTTGCCGCCGGTGCGATCGAGCGTCCGCATGTCTTCGGCGGCAACGACCGGCCGGGTGTCATGCTGGCCGGCGCGGTTCGCGCCTACATCAACCGCTACGGCGTCCTGCCAGGCCACAAGATCGCCGTCGTCACCTCGAGCGACGATGGCTGGCGCACGGTGACCGACGTGCTCGCCGCCGGCGGCCAGATCGCGGCCGTCATCGACACGCGCCGGTCGGTGCCGCACGAGCTGCGTCGCGCAGCCGAGAGCGCGGGCGCCACCGTCGTTACCGACGGCTATGTCGCGGGGACCCGTGGGCATCTCCGGTTGAAGGCGATCGAGGTCGTCGATTCCTATGGCAGCGCGCAGACCATCGCCTGCGATTGCCTGGCCATGGCCAATGGCTGGAATCCGATCGTCCACCTCGACTCGCACCTGTCGCGCAAGCCGGTCTGGAACGAGGACATCCATGCCTTCGTCCCGGCAGCGATGCCTCAGGGCATGGTAGCGGCGGGCGCGGCGGCAGGGCGCTTCACCCTGGCGGAATGCCTTGCGACGGGCGCGGAAGCGGCCGCTGACGCGGCACAGCATTGCGGCTTCGAGCGGAAGCTCTACCCGGTTCCGGGCACGGAGCCGGAGAGCACCGGCTATACGCCGCTCTGGCGGTCGCCCCGGATCAAGGGCAAGGCCTTCGTCGACTTCCAGAACGACGTCGCCGCCTCCGACGTCGAGCTGGCCCATCGCGAGGGCTTCCGGGCCGTGGAGCACCTCAAGCGCTACACGACCCTCGGCATGGCAACCGACCAGGGCAAGACCTCGAACCTTGCCGGCCTCTCAATCATGGCCGAGCTGACCGGCCAGGCGATCCCGAGCGTCGGCACCACGGTGTTCCGCCCCCCCTTCACGCCGGTGGCACTCGGTGCGCTGGCCGGCCATCACCGCGGCAAGGATTTCCGCGCGACCCGGCACGTGCCCTCGCACGCCTGGTGCGAGGAGAACGGGGCGGTCTTCGTCGAGACCGGCCTGTGGCTTCGTCCGGCCTACTTTCCGCGGGCCGGCGAGAAGGACTGGCTCGAGAGCGTGAACCGCGAGGTCAACACAGTCCGCTCGAAGGTCGGCATCTGCGATGTGACGACTTTGGGCAAGATCGACATCCAGGGGCGCGACGCGCTCGCCTACCTGGAAAAGTTCACGGCCAATCCGTTCGGTAGCCTGCCGGTTGGCAAGGCGCGCTACGCGATCCTGCTGCGCGAGGATGGGATCGTCCTCGATGACGGCACCATCGCTCGCCTGGGCGAGAACCACTACGTGATGACAGCCTCGACCGCGAATGCGGCGAAGGTGATGCAACATATGGAGTTCTGCCGGCAGTGGCTCTGGCCCGAGTTCGACGTCCAGATCGCCTCGATCAGCGAGCAATGGGCGCAGTACGCAGTCGCCGGCCCCAAGGCTCGCGACACCCTGCGCGGGGTCGTGGACCCCGAGTTCGACATCTCGAACGAGGCATTCCCGTTCCTCGCCAGCGCGAACATCACCGTCGGCGGCGGCATCCCGGCGCGGCTGTTCCGGATCTCGTTCTCGGGTGAGCTCGCCTACGAGATCGCTGTCCCAGCGGCCTATGGCGACGCGCTTTGGCGGGCGATCATGCAGAGCGGCACACCGCACGGCATCACGCCCTACGGCTCGGAAGCCCTCTCGGTCATGCGCATCGAGAAGGGCCACGCGGCCGGAGCCGAGATCAACGGAATGACGACGGCCGCCGATATCGGCCTCGGCGGCATGCTCGCCAAGAAGAAGGACTATATCGGCCGCCTGATGAAGGACCGTCCCGGCCTGACGGAGCCGGATCGTCCGACCCTGGTCGGGGTCCGTCCGGTCGACAGATCCAAGCGTCTCAGGGCCGGCGCGCACATCATCGCGCTCGATGCCACGCCGAGCCTCGAAGCGGATCAGGGCTTCCTGAGCTCCGTCGCCTACTCGCCGAGCAACGGCCACTGGATCGGGATCGGCTTCATCAGCCGCGGTCCGCAGCGGATCGGCGAGCACGTCCGCGCCTACGATCCGGTGCGGGGCGAGGATTTCGAGGTCGAGATCTGTTCGGCGGTCTTCGTCGATCCCGAGGGGAGCAAGATGCATGTCTGAGGCAATTGCGAGCATGTGGGCCCCACGCAGCGCCTGGGCGGGCTACGCGAAGCCCGGTCGTCACGGCCGCACACAGGGCGAGGCCGGTGTCCGGCTGACCCTGCGCGACGGCATCGGGCTGGCGACGGTCATCGTCGCCGACGGACAGACGGACGCCCTGCGCGCCCTTGTTTCCGAGCGGTATGGCTGGACGCTGCCCGAGCCGGGGAGGGCGCAGCTCTTCCGCGACCGGGGCCTGGTCTGGTCTGCCCCGGGCCAGTGGCTCGCTGTCGCCGAGACGCGCGAGGCCCTGCGCGACCTGCCCCAGGCTTTCCGCGGCGTCGCTGCCGTGACGGATCAGAGCGACGGACGGGCCGTCGTGCGGGTGTCTGGACGCAATGCCAGGACGGTGCTCGAGAAGGGCGTCGCCGTCGACCTGCATCCGCGTGCCTTCCAGGCCGGGCAGACGGCGGCGACCAGTATCGCCCATATCGGCGCCCAGCTCTGGCAGCTCGACGACGTCCCCACCTACGACGTCGCAGTTGCCCGCAGCTTCGCCGGCAGCTTCTGGTCCTGGCTGACCGAAGCCGCCGCCGAGTTCGGTTACGAGGTCGAGCAGGGGCCTGCTCACTGACCTCCGTGTCGGCCTCGATCCGACCGGCCGACCCAGCGCACTGAGGCAGCTTCCGATGGCGCAGATCAGCAAGGTTTCTGCCGCGAACCAGGGGCTCGATCTCTCGACGGGATCGAGCGCGCCGCAGGAAAGCGCTAAGTCACTGGAAAAGGCGATTGGATCT
The DNA here is from genome assembly GCF_007992215.1 of Methylobacterium gnaphalii. GTDB lineage: Bacteria > Pseudomonadota > Alphaproteobacteria > Rhizobiales > Beijerinckiaceae > Methylobacterium > Methylobacterium gnaphalii. Next base: position 24,760 of record NZ_BJZV01000011.1, read on the forward strand.
CAGGTCCGCATGCTGCGGCGTGCGCACGACCTTTCGGCCGCCGAGCTCGGCAATGCGGCCGGCGTCTCGCTCGGCATGATCTCGAAGATCGAGAACGGGCAAATCTCTCCTTCGCTCTCGACCATCAGCGCCATCGCCGGCGCACTCAACGTGCCGTTCACATCGCTGTTCTCCTCCTTTGAGGAAAAGCGCGACTGCTCACACGTGAAGAGCGGGCAGGGGCTCATCATTGAGCGCCGGGGCACCAAGGTCGGGCACATCTACGAACTCTTGGGAGCGGCGCTCGGCGGCGACATCGTCGTCGAGCCTTACATGATCGATCTGACCGACGACGCCGTTCCCTATACAAGCTTTCGCCATGCCGGGATCGAGTTCATCTATATGCTGAGCGGCGAGATCATCTACCGCCACGCGAACCACGATTATCGTTTGCTGCCGGGCGACTCACTGATGTTCGACTCGGCCGGTCTTCATGGACCGGTGCAGATCATCCAGCCGCCTATCAAATACATCGCCGTGATCATCTACCCGCGGCAGTCGACCTGAATGCTGCGAAGCCGCTCAGCTCTCTGAGAGCGTGCAAGGATCTCCCGACAGAAAAGGGCTTCACCGAACAAGTGTCGGCGAAGCCTTGAGTACATGGGAGAAATCGTGATCAGGAGCAGCCCGCACCGACGCTTCAATCACAAAAAGAAACTATCATTCCCTGAGGGAAACACAAGCGACGAAGTGCATGTTCCTCAAGAAGACGAACTCGTCTCTTATGCCAGCTCTACAGCCGTCATCAGGAGGCGCACGTGCGCTTATCCGCGGCTAAAACGCGGCCAGCGCGACCACGATCTGCAACGCCTTGCCCGTTCGCAATGCCGGGAAAGCGTGTGAAACAGCAAACTCCGACCAGTATCAGGCGCGCGGATAGGAGATGATCGCCAGATAGGTCATAGGCTTTTTCAGGAGCTTTGCCGGTCCGTGCAGCGCCTCGGCATCGAACATCAGAGAGTCGCCAGGCGTCAGATGGTACTCCTGGTCGGCATGGCGGTAGATGACCTCACCGGCCAGCATATAGATGAACTCGATGCCACCATGCCGGAAGCCCGTATAGGCTTCGGCGGCATCTTCTAGAGTAATCAAATAGGGCTCGACGATCAGCTCCCCGCGCAGGCCGGCGCCGAGAAGTTCGTAGATGTGACCAACCTTCGTACCGCGACGCTCGATCACCACGCCCTGACCCTTCTTCACGTAGGAGCAGTCGCGGCGCTCCTCGAAGGCAGAAAACAAGGCTGTAATCGGTACGTTGAGGGCATTGGCCACCGAATTGATCGAGGCGAGGGAAGGGGAGATCTGCCCGTTCTCCATCTTCGAAATCATGCCCGGCGAGATGCCAGCGGCGGCCCCGAGGTCAGCGACGGACAGTTCGCGCTCACGGCGAAGCGCACGGATCTGATGGCCCAGTGCCTTCTCCAGATCTCGCTTGTCCTCGACCGGCGCATTTGAGGCCGTGTTCAGGATGCGTTCCTGCGGAGGCTGGTTCGGCACGCGACTCTTCATCTGGGAGAAACCACTCGCCTCATTCTCACATGGATGGGCGCAGTCGGGCGGCCCATCAATGTGTGCACTGCAAGAATCAATATTCGTGTGACCGTTCGCATCTTCAGCGAGGGTCGCGAACGAGTTGTGCGTCTCTCATACGTTACCGCGAACCAAAACTGCTAACGCGGGCACCCCCATAACGAACTACATGATAAGTGCGGAACTTCGTGAGAAGACGCTCGCTCGCGAAGCTTGCCTACAATCGCGGCGGCGGATGATAAAACATTCGTCATCCGCCTACCGACCTTGCAAACGGCAGTTCTTGCTGCACGGCAGTATGATTTCAGCGCTTGACATTCATTTTCCCTTCGAGAAATTATCCTTCGCAAAGAGAAGGTCACCCGCCCATACCCGGCAAGATGTTGCCGCGTTTTGCGTGGTTGGCAATCTCTCCGACGCATTCGCGGAGTTGGGCGGTGTTGGCCTGTGCAAGCATGCCACGCCCGACGCGCATCAATGCCGCGTTCGTCGATGCAGGAAACGCGACGCCCGAAGCCCGCCGAAGAAGGCTCGATCGTCCATTTTTCGGCTGCACCCTTCGGGCTCTATTTCGTACCAGGAAATTTTGTTGATCCTCAGTTGACGAACTTCTTGCGGTATGCGAGCAATATCCTGCGCTCCTGATCAATAAGGAACTTGCGATGTGCGGTATTGTCGGGTTGTTTTTAAAGAATCCAAATCTTGAGCCACAGCTCGGCAAGCTTTTGTCGGATATGCTTGAGACGATGACCGATCGCGGTCCCGATAGCGCGGGTATCGCAGTCTACGGCTCAGATACCGAGGGCGTGAAGCTCACCCTGCGTGGCCCGGATCAGGCAGCTCTGGCCGAGACCATCTCCCAGCTTGAGTCGGTGTTCGACCGCTCCTTCGCCAAGACCGCGCGCGACACGCATACCGTGCTCTCCGTGCCGGCCGAGCGCGAGACCAAGATTCGCGCCTGGCTCAAGGAGAACGCCCCCGGCATCGATGTCGTCAGCGCCGGCAAGCGCATGGAGATTTACAAGGAGGTCGGCCTGCCGGCTTCCGTGGCCGAGCGTTTCGATCTCGCCAGCATGTCCGGCAGCCACGGCATCGGACACACCCGCATGGCAACGGAGAGCGCCGTCGTCACCAACGGCGCGCACCCGTTCTCGACGGGCCTCGACGAGTGCCTCGTCCATAACGGCTCACTGTCGAACCATAACGGCATGCGCCGGAAGCTGCAGCGCGAGGGCCTGACCTTCAAGACGCAGAACGATACCGAGGTCGCTGCCGGCTACCTGTCCTGGCGGATGCGCGAGGGTGCCTCGCTGAAGGAGGCACTCGAATCGAGCCTCACGGATCTCGACGGCTTCTTCACCTTCGTCGTCGGCACCGAAAACGGCTTCGCCGTGGTTCGCGATCCGATTGCCTGCAAGCCGGCCGTCATGGCCGAGACGGACGACTATGTCGCCTTCGGCTCGGAGTACCGCGCTCTCGTCGGTCTTCCAGGCATCGAGAACGCGCGCGTCTTCGAGCCGGAGCCTGCCAAGGTCTATGCGTGGGAGCGCCACTGATGCCAACATTCGACCTGAACAACAGCCCCCTGCGTGACCTGAACCAGGCTCTGCACGCGCTGCGGTCCGACACCAACGAGACCCACTGGACGGTCAACCATCCCGAGGGCCGTCACGCCATCGCCGCCGGCCTCGATGCGCCGATCACCGTCGAGATCGAAGGCATCGTCGGCTACTACTGCGCCGGCATGAACAAGCAGGCCAGCGTTCTCATCAACGGGAATGCCGGCGTGGGCGTCGCCGAGAACATGATCTCCGGCTTCGTGCATGTCCGCGGCGATGCCAGCCAGTCGGCTGGCGCCACCGCCCATGGCGGCCTTCTCCTCATCGACGGCAATGCCGGTGCTCGCTGCGGCATCTCGATGAAGGGCATCGACATCGTCGTGAAGAAGTCGATCGGCCACATGTCGGCCTTCATGGCTCAGGCGGGCTCGCTCGTCGTTCTCGGTGATGCCGGTGAGGCACTCGGCGACTCCCTCTACGAGGCGAAGCTCTTCGTGCGTGGGTCAGTCGCCAGCCTCGGTGCAGATTGCATCGAGAAGCCGATGGAGGATGAGCACCGCGAGTTGCTCTACGCCAAGCTGAAGAATGCCGGCCTTGCTGGCGAAGTCGATCCCTCGGACTTCAAGCGCTACGGCTCGGCCCGCACCCTCTACCACTTCCACGTCGACAACGCCGGAGCCTACTGATGGCCGATCATAAGGATCCGCGCGGCACCCCGCGCACCAAGCCCCGCTTCTCCGCGACCTACACGCCCGACGTGATGTCCGAGATCCGCCGCGCTGCGGCGACGGGCATCTACGACATCCGTGGCGCCGGCGCGAAGCGGCCCGTGCCGCATTTCGACGACCTGCTCTTCCTCGGCGCCTCGATCAGCCGCTACCCGCTCGAAGGCTATCGCGAAAAGTGCGGCACCGAGGTTATCCTCGGCTCCCGCTTCGCCAAGAAGCCGATCAAGCTGAAGACGCCGGTGACGATCGCCGGAATGAGCTTCGGCTCGCTCTCGGCCAACGCCAAGGAGGCTCTGGGCCGCGGCGCAACCATCGCCGGTACCTCGACCACCACGGGCGACGGCGGCATGACGCCGGAAGAGCGCGGGCATTCGAAGACGCTGGTCTATCAATACCTGCCATCGCGCTACGGCATGAACCCTGACGATCTGCGCAAGGCGGACGCGATCGAGGTGGTGATCGGGCAGGGCGCCAAGCCCGGCGGTGGCGGCATGCTGCTCGGCCAGAAGATCACCGAGCGTGTCGCCGGCATGCGCTGCCTGCCCCCGGGCGTCGACCAGCGCTCGGCCTGCCGGCATCCTGACTGGACCGGCCCCGACGATCTCGAGATCAAGATCGGCGAGCTGCGCGAGGTCACGGATTGGGAGAAGCCGATCTACGTGAAGGTTGGTGCCTCGCGGCCGTATTACGACACGGCGCTCGCCGTGAAGTCCGGCGCCGACGTCGTGGTGCTCGACGGCATGCAGGGCGGCACCGCGGCCACCCAGGACGTGTTCATCGAGCATGTCGGCATCCCGACGCTCGCTGCAATCCGTCCGGCCGTGCAGGCGCTTCAGGATCTCGGCATGCACCGCAAGGTGCAACTCATCATCTCGGGCGGTATCCGCTCAGGAGCCGATGTCGCCAAGGCTCTGGCGCTGGGTGCCGATGCAGTTGCCATCGGAACCGCTGCCCTGATCGCGCTCGGAGACAACGACCCCCGCTGGGAAGCCGAGTACCAGGCGCTCGGGACCACTGCCGGTGCCTATGACGACTGGCACGAGGGCAAGGATCCGGCCGGCATCACCACCCAGGATCCGGAACTGATGAAACGCCTCGATCCGGAGCTCGCCGGGCGCCGTCTGGCCAACTTCCTCGCGGTGATGACGCTGGAAGCTCAGACCATCGCCCGCGCCGCGGGCAAGAGCCACCTGCACAACCTTGAGCCGGAGGATCTGGTGGCTCTGACCATCGAAGCCGCGGCGATGGCGCAGGTTCCGCTGGCCGGCACCAACTGGGTTCCGGGCAAGACCGGTCTCTAGAAACATCGAGGGTCGCCCTGAACGGGGGCGGCCCTTTTTGTTGGCAGGCTACTTGCTGACAGGCCACAAGCATTCATCAGCCCTTGGGAGGGTTTAGCGATGGCAACAGATCTCGAAATCACCGCCAAAGAGCGCGGGATCAAATATTTTCTTGTCTCGTACACTGATCTGTTCGGCACGCAGCGCGCCAAGCTCGTGCCAGCATCCAAAATCAGGACCTGTTGCGAGGATGGAGCAGGCTTCGCCGGCTTTGCGACTTGGCTCGACATGAGCCCTGCCGATTCCGACCTGCTCGCAGTGCCTGATCCCGATGGCCTGATCCAGCTGCCCTGGAAGCCCGAGGTGGGCTGGCTGCCCGCCGACCTCTACATGGACGGCAAGCCTGTCGATCAGGGCCCGCGCAATATCCTCAAGCGCCTGATCAAGGAGGCCGCGCAGGACGGCTACCAGATGAAGACTGGCGTCGAGCCGGAGTTCTTCCTGATCACGCCCTGTGGTAGCGAACCGGCCGACATGGCCGACAAGCAGATGAAGCCCTGCTACGACCAGTCCGCCCTGATGCGCCGCTACGACGTCATCGCAGAAATCTGCGACGCCATGATCGCGCTCGGCTGGAACCCCTACCAGAACGACCACGAGGACGCGAACGGCCAGTTCGAGATGAACTGGGACTATGACGATGCGCTCGTGACCGCCGACCGTCACGCCTTCTTCAAATACATGACCCGCTCCATTGCCGAGAAGCACGGCTTTCGCGCGACCTTCATGCCCAAGCCATTCTTGGAGCTGACCGGCTCGGGCTGTCACGCGCACGTCTCACTGTGGCGGGATGGTGAGAACGTCTTCAAGGACAAGTCGGACGAGATCGGCCTGTCGCGGATCGGCTATCACTTCATCGGCGGCCTGATCCATTCGGCCGACGCGCTCGCGGCGATCACCAACCCGACGGTGAATTCCTACAAGCGCATCAACGCCCCGCGCACGACTTCGGGAGCGACCTGGGCGCCGAACACCGTCACCTATACGGGCAACAACCGGACGCACATGGTCCGGGTGCCGGGTGGCGGCCGCTTTGAGTTCCGGCTCCCAGACGGTGCGGTGAACCCCTATCTGCTGCAGGCAGGCATCCTTGCCGCCGGGCTTGACGGCATGCGGCAGGAGCGCGACCCGGGCAAACGCCTCGACATCAACATGTACACCGAGGGTCACAACCTCGAGGGCGTGAAGCGGCTTCCGCTGAACATGCTCGACGCGATGCGTGCTCTGGAGAAGAGCAGCGTCCTGAACGAGGCCTTCGGCTCCTTCGTGCCGAGCTACCTCAAGCTCAAGCAGGACGAGTGGAACTGTTATTGCGGCCACCTGACCGAGTGGGAGCGCAATAACACCCTTGATTGCTGAGGAGCCGAACCTTGCCGGGCGGCTAGGCCGCCCGGTGCCGAATTGGGCCGGGGAGATTCGTCCGCCACAAGACAAGACGCACTGCAGCAAAGACTTTGCTGCAGTGCGTTCGATTGATTCCTGAGATCTATTTAACTCAACCTAGCGACCCCAAAGTGCGACCGTTGCACGATTGGTACATCGTCACCCGAAATCCCCACTGATCCTGCAACGACGAATTTTTCTGCTTGAGCTCGAATGTTTCTTGGCAGGATACTGCCGAGGTTGTCGCCTGGGTGCCTTTCCAGCCGCGACATGACGTCGGTTTGGCCGCGCCGAGCGGCCGCAGAAAAAACTAGGGGGGCCGGTTCGACATGGCATTCAAGACGACGATGCGCGCCACGACGACCGTGCTCGCCCTGCTGGCCGCAGGGTCCGCCTCCGCTGCCGACATACCCTCTGCCACGCTGACCCCAGTTCCCGCTCCACCCGAGCACTGCAAGGCGACGATCTCGACCCCCGCCTATGGTCCGACCATCAAGGCAAACCCGAACCCAGCCTGTTTTGAATCGCCGATTGGCGATCTCTATATCGGCGGCGCCGTGTCGGGAGTGGCCTATAACTTCTCGCCCCCGTTCAGCCCGAACTCCGCGACATTTCCGTTGCCCTTCAATACGGGCCGTGACGAGCAGAACCGGGTCGATTTCACCAACCTGATGGCCACGATCCAGAAGGCGGATGGGCCTTTCCAGTTCTACGTCCAGGCCGGACTGTACTCGTTCCCACTGCTCGGCTTCCCGCTCTACTCCTCGTTCGATCAGAACTCGCTGTTCTTCGGACCCGTGCCGATCGCCTACGGCAAGTACCAGATCAACGACGAATGGTCGGTCCAGGGTGGCCGGATGTTCGGCAATATCGGCTCGGAAGGGTTGTTCACGTATCAGCGCATGAACATCTCGGGCGGCCTGTTGTTCAACCAGGAGATCTTCCTGAACCAGGGCGTGCAGGCCAATTATTCGAGCGGCCCGTGGAACGCCTCGATTGCCGTCACCGATGGTTTCTTCTCGGGTGAGCTAAACTGGGTCACGGGCCTGGTGACCTACAAGCTCGATGACAACAATACCATCGGCATCAACGGCGGCACGCACTTCAGCCGGTTCAACAGCCTCGAGCGTGGCTCGAAGTTTCAGTATGCGACGCCGAACACGCTGCAGAACAGCAGCATCGTCAGCGTGAATTATACTTACGCGAACGGCCCTTGGACGATCACCCCCTACGCTCAGTACACCAGTGTCGAGCGTGATCTCAGTATCGGCAATCCCGGTGCCGAGACCTACGGTGCCGCGATTCTCGCAGCCTACAGCTTCACAGATTGGTTCTCGCTCGCCGGGCGTGTCGAATACATCGCTCAGAACGGCAGCCGATTTAACAGTGCCGGCGTCAACAATCTGCTCTACGGTGCAGGCAGCTCGGCGCTTTCTTACACCATCACGCCGACCTTCAACTTCGACCGCTTCTTTGTCCGCGGCGAGTACTCGCACGTCGACCTTTACGACATCCAGATCGGCAATTTGGCCCTCGGAACGCTCGGCACAGGCTTGGGCCGCACCGGCAACGTGCGAAGCCAGGACCGCTTCATGATCGAGACCGGCTTTACGTTCTAAGAGCGAATGCTTTCTTCCAAAGCGATTACGGCCTCGGAGCAATTCCCGGCAGATCATGCTGTCGGGAATTGAACGTCTGATCCAACTCCCCGGTCGCTTGCCGATGGGGAGTTTTCTTTGAAATGTCAGCCGAGTCGGCAGCGCTCGAATCTCCAACGGCTGCCCATCGACCCTTCATAGGACTCAATCCGAAACCGCCCGTAACGGCGAACGCATCGGTGCTGGACACTCGGCCCGACATGCCTCACCAAGTATTGACGCATCGATATTTCGTCAGTGGTTTCAGCAGCATACGGGTTTTTCGCAAAATTCTGCACAATGATGCGGTCGGGTGCCATTTGCGTGTTGACAGGCCCGCGTTGAAGGCAGAATATTTCCTACAAAGAATACGGCATTCCTTCAAGGAATAGCCGATAGGGAAGGAAGGACGCCGTGATGCATCGGGATCCCCGCATCGACGCGATGTTTAATCGCGACCGAACAGCTGCCAGCTTTGCAGTCTTCGTCGTCTGGCTCGTCTACGGCTTTACTTTCTGGATGATGCGCGACGTGTTCGCGGAGAGTCACATCCTGCCAATCATGGCGACCCTCGGGCTCATCGTCGTATTCCTGAATTCCGCGGCCGTCGTGGCCATGATCAAGCACTATGGCGAGGACCGGGATTCGATCTACGGCACTGACATCTACTATCTCGACCGCGCTCGGGAAGCGCGGCGTACAAAGGGAGCTGCTTGATGAAGACGCCCTACGAGCCTCCGAAGCAGCCCATCGGCGGCCAAATCTTCGATGCTGTCCTGATGCTAGTCTTGGTCTTCATTACACTCTACCTGCCACTCTGGCTGAAACTCGCTGGCAGCGGCACCTCGACGAAAGACTACACGAACCCGACTTGGCAGGATCTCGGCCAGAACGCGACGATGGTCGAGCAATGGACGAAACTCGGGTTCACCCCTGAGAAGGCCGCGCCGATCATCGGCACCCGGTTCGACTATGACTTCAACATCACCGCCCTGATCATAACCTTCGCGATCATCGTCGGATATTTCGTATTCATGTTCGTTTACTCGAACAAGGAATACAAAGAGGTCATCGCTGAGAAATTCTCTCGCTCGAATTCAGCGCGGTAGCACCGCCGCGTCCCGCTAAGCCGGGAAGCCTTTGCTCAGTCCCGAACAAGGAGTTCCAACGTGGTCTTGTTCATGAATTGGGGAGCCTGGGCGGTCGCCTGTGCTCTCGCTTTCTGGATGTTGTTCGATCTGGTGAAGACGGATCGAAGCTTCGACGAAGAATATCTGCTGTCTTCCGCCGAGGGCGAGATCGTGGACAGCGAAGTTGGCGAATCGGCTGCGAGGGCGGAATGAACGAGATGCGCGCTCCCAACGTCGGGCTGTCGGAGCCGACGACACTTCATCCCTCTGTGCGCGATACCGCAGGCTCAAAGAAGATCGCGCTATTGCGCGTCCTCGGCCCGGGTCACGTCTGGGCGCTCGGGGTCGGCATCGTCCTCGTCGGCGAGTTCATGGGATGGAACTTCGCAGTCGGCAAGGGCGGGCCGGTCGCAGCGCTTACAGCCTGCTGGCTCGCCGGCATCCTCTATACCTGCGTCGCGATGATCGATTCCGAGATCACCTCGACCGTCGCCGCCGCGGGCGGGCAATATGCGCAGGCCAAGCACATCATCGGGCCGCTCGCGGCATTCAATGTCGGCCTCTACCTCGTCATGGCCTACACGATGCTCGAAGTCTCGAATGCCATCGTCACCGGCGATTTGATCGAGGCATTCGCGACGAATGCCGGACTTGAAGGGGCCGTCGACAAACGCGCATTCATGGTGCTGACTGTGGTGGGGTTGGCCTTCCTGAACTATCGCGGCGTACTCGCGACGCTGACGCTGAACCTCGTCATTACCGCAGCCGCCTTCGCGGCCATCGTGGTGCTGTTTGTGGCGGCGCAGCCTTGGGCACCCGGCGCGGTGCTGAAGCACGGCGATCTGCTCGGCGGCTTGCCCTACGGCTCGCTCGGCATCCTCGCGGCCATGCATTTCGGATTGTGGTTCTATCTCGGCATCGAGGGCACGACGCAGGCTGCGGAAGAAGTCCGCTCACCGGCCCGCGCCCTGCCGCTCGGCACCATGGCCGGCATGATGACGCTGCTGATCGCGGCGACCATTACCTGGTATGTCTGCACCGGCCTGATGCCCTGGGAGTATCTCGGCCAAGCTGTCACGCCACTCTACGATGCGGCCCGCCTGACCGGAAACCGCTGGCTCGAGACGGCACTCTTCCTCGGAACGCTCTTTGCAACCATCGCATCGGCCAATGGCTGCATCAACGATGCGTCCCGCGCCTGGTTCGCCATGGGCCGCGACCGCTACATGCCGGTTTGGTTCGGTGCGGTGCACCCAACCTACCGGACGCCTTACCGCGCGATCGTCTTCTTCGCGCCGATCGCCATCGTCTTTGCGGTCTCCACGCCGCTCGATCAGACCATCACCCTGTCGATCCTATCGGGTCTGCTCGGTTACACCCTGATGGCCCTGTCGATCATCGTGTTTCGCCGCAAATGGCCGCTTGGAGTGATCCCGCGGGGCTACGTGCACCCGCTGCATCCTCTGCCGGCGCTGATCCTGCTGACGCTCTGTACGACGACCTATGTCGCGGTGTTCCTCGGCTACGGCACGCAGCTCATGGCGATGACGGCTTTCTACATCTTCGCGTCGGTCTGGTTCGTTCTGCACCGCTACAAGTATGTCCGGCGCGGCGATCAGTTCACGATGCCTTGGCCGAAGCCTCGGGGATATTAGGCGCAACGTGCTCACCCTCGCAGCATGCGCGGTTCTGGCGATGGCAGCATGGCTCTGCCGTCGCCATTCCGTGCGCGTTGCACACGAACGACGAAACCTGCTCGGTTCGCTAGCCCCACTTTTCGACGCCCCCCCGGATCGCGGAGTCGATCGCGCCGGCTTCGCTACGCTGACGGGACGCTACCGGGCCTGTCCGATCCACCTGTCCCTGCTCGCCGACTCTCTGGCCTTTCGCCGGCTGCCGCAGCTCTGGTGCAGGATCGAGGTCCGGGTGCCGATTGCGGGAACGCAGGCTCTCGCCGTTTTACGCCGGTCGACAAACGTAGAGTTCTACTCCCCCGCCGCGGACATGCCCGCGCGTCACGAGGTGCCGGTGGGATGGCCGCAAGACACGCTCGTACGCGGCACCGCGCAGTCACGGCCTCTGTTGGACCGGCTGACAGCGCCGGCCGGCAAGCTCCTCGCCGATCCTCGACTCAAGGAGATTCTCGTCACGCCGCGGGGCCTGCGGATCTCGATCCAGGCCTGCGAGGGCGAACGCGGCGCCTACTTGCTTATGCGGGGAAACCGCTTCGCCTACGAGCAGATCAGTCCTCAAAACCTTCTCAAAACGCTCGATGCCGCCGTCGATCTGTCGGCTGCTCTCCAGTACCAGGAACCATGTGATGCGCGTCTTCCGGCTCAACCCTGACCCGCTCTTCGTCCTCGCGACGGCGATCGTTCTGCCCGGCATGGGCCACGTCCTGACGGGACGCGCCAACCGGGGGTTAGGCTTCGCGGCGTTCACGGTGGTCGGCGCCTGGCTGACCACTCACTTCGCAGCGCCGGATGCCAGCATGATCGGGCGGCATGCCGCGGGGCTTTTCGTGTGGGCACTCTCGATTCCGGATGCCTATCGCGGCGCTAAGTTACGTTCGACCCAAGCGGCCTGACAGTTCAGATATTCTTGGCGACCCACTATTTGGGGCTTCGAAGCGCAGCTATTCGGCTGAGCGTACATGCAGCACGGCGCGCTCGCACCGCTGGCCTTGTTAAGATCGATCAGGTCGACGCCCGCACCGGCGGGGGCTCCAGCCGCTGCGATGACCGCGCCGCCGGCTGGCCCGTACCGGTTCATCACTGCAATGACCCGCGGCGCCACCGTCGAAAGGCTCGGGACGCGGAGACCAAGAAGGACCGCGCAACGACATATGCCTCGGTGTCGGCGGCCTCGGTGTGGACTCTACCTGTCACGTGCTGCGTCTCAACGGCATGAGCCGCTCAGGGGTAGGGTGGTCTTGAGCAAGCCGAAGAGCTGCCAGCGCTGCCAGTGGCAGTGAACTCCGTTCGATCCCAGCGGTTTCCCGAGACGATGCGAGCGCGGTCCGACTGGGCGTGAGCGTTAGTCCGCTTGGTGGCGCCGACCCGGCATCCACGCGGCGATCCGCGTAGCCGGTCTTCTCACAAACATCAGCAGGACCCCACCATGGTCGACACAACGCGCAGAAGCGTTCTCGGCGCAGCCGCAGGCTTGGCCGGCGTTCCCTTGATCGGCGCGGCCTCGGCAGCGGAAGGTCAGCCGGCGCCGCTCTTGGGCCATGTCGAGAACGGTAAGGTGGTCCTGCCGTCTCTGCGGGCGCCGAGCGAGGGTAGTGAGACGTTGCCCAATCCCGATCCGCTTCCGCGGCGGCTCGGCATTGCGGTCGTCGGCATCGGCCATCTGACACTCGAACAGATCATGCCGGGCTTCGCCGAGGCCCGGCACGTCAAGCCGGTCGCGCTCGTGAGCGGTAATCGGGACAAGGCGCGCACGATCGCGGCGCAATACGGCGTGCCGGACAAGAACCTCTACGACTATGCGGGCTTCGATGCGATCCGCGACAATCCCGAGATCGAGGCGGTCTACATCGTGCTGCCAAACGCGATGCATGCCGAGTTTACTGAACGTGCCGCGCGCGCCGGCAAGCATGTGCTCTGCGAGAAACCGATGGCGACGTCGGTAGCGGAGGCCGAGCGAATGGTCACCGCCTGCCGGCAGGCCGGTCGCAAGCTGATGATAGCCTATCGCCTGCAGTACAACGTCGCCCACCGTAGCCTTGTCGACCTCGCCCGCCGCAAGGTCTTCGGCGAGTTGCGCCTGATCGAGGCGGTCAACACGCAACACGATGCCGCGCCTGGTCAGTGGCGGCAGATCAAGGCCCTGGCCGGCGGCGGCTCGCTGCCGGATATCGGTCTCTACTGCCTCAGCGCCTTCCGCTACATCACCGGCGAAGAGCCGGTGGAGGTGACGGGGCGCATCACGCAGCCCCGCAACGACCCACGGTTCCGAGAAATCGAGGACGTCTCGCAGTTTACACTTCAATTCCCGTCTGGCGTTTTCGCAACGGGCACCGCGGGCTACAGCATGCACGAGAGCCGTCGCCTGAGAGCGGTTGCGACGGAGGGTTGGTTCGGGCTCGATCCGGCCTTCAGCTACAACAATCTCGCCATGGAGATCGGTCACCGCGCCGGCCCGGCCACTGCGCAGGAGCGCCGGGTCTTCGCGCCCCGCAACCAATTCGCGGTGGAGATGGACCACTTCGCGCAGTGCATCCGCGCCGATCGGGAGCCGCATACGGCAGGCGAAGAGGGCCTCCAGGACCAGCGCATCATGGCGGCCATCTACGAGGCGGCGCTCGGTGGGGGCGTCGTCAAGATGCCGGCCAGTGACCGACTCGACGCCACGCGCGGGCCCCTGCCGGAGGAGCAGGGCGGCTGAGCCACGAGATCAGGATGGCCAGCAACGCGACGACGATGTGGGCCGCGCGCGATGCGCCGACACGCCGAGAGCAACCGAGCAGCTGCGCAGGAAATAGAGCTGGGACGGGGCATGGCCTTCCGGCCCCGACCAGCCTCATCATCGGCCGGCGCTTACCGGCTCGATGGCAAGGCTGGGTATACTAATGGTGCCGCTGGTTGGCCTAGTGCGCCAAGCCTTCAGTCAGCATTGCTGCGCGAACCTAAAGGAATCCGGGCAATACCCGCGAGGTTGCGGCTATCGCCCTGGATTGCATCGCTCCCTACGCAACGACGGTGAGTTGGACGATTACGCCGAACTCGCCAGCCCCACCTCGACGAGGTTGTCGCTGAAGGTCGGCGAGTGGCCCATGCCGCCGTATTTCGATGAGCTCACCACATTCACCGCGCCGTCCCGGTTGAGCGAGTGCCAGTAGCCGAGGGATGCTACGACCACGCCGGGCGGCACGTCCTCCGTCACCTGCGCCTGCCCGTGGAAGGTGCCGCGCTCGTTGAAGACACGAACCAGGGCGCCCTCGGTGATCTGCCGGCCCAAGGCATCGGACGGGTTGATCAGGATCGACTGCTCGCCCTGCTTGGCGATCTTGTGCGCCTCGTTCGCGTATTGCGAATTGAGGAAGCCGTGGCTCTTTGGCGAGACGATGTTGAGTGGGAAGCGTGCGGCAAGGGCGCCATTGGTCTCCGGCCGCTCGTTCGCCGGCACATAGCCGGGCAGGGGATCGAGCGGCTCGCCGCCCTGCTGGGCTTCGTACATCTGCCGGAAGGGCGGGGCGACGAAGTTGCCGCTGTCGAGGGCGCCTTGCGAGAAGAACTCGCACTTGCCGGAGGCCGTCGGGAAGTTGCCTTCGGCATGCGGTGTTCGCGTCTCCGGGTCGCCAACGTTGAGACGATACCACCCCGTCCGGCGGAACTCCTCCATGCTCGCACCCGCCATCTTCGGGCTGTCCCAGTCGAGGTACCACTCCATCAGCTCGATCTCGCTCATGGAGAATTGCGGGTCATCGAAGCCGAAGCGCTTGGCGAGCCGACGGAACAGCTCGGCATTGGAGACGGTCTCTCCTGGCGGCTCGATGGCCTTCTGATTGAGCGTGAAGAAGAAATGGCCCCAGGAGAACATCATGTCGTCGTGCTCGGCCGCCATGGTGGCCGGCAGCAGGATGTCGGCATAGCGGGCCGTATCGGTGATGAAGTGCTCGCTCACCACCGTGAACAGGTCCTCACGGGCCAGCCCCCTCTTGATCGCCGCAGTTTCCGTGGAGTTCGAGACAGGGTTGGCATTATAGACCATCAGCGCGTGGATGCCGGGGTTCAGGCCAGCCTCACCGTTGAGCACGGCGCCGAGCTTCAGAACGTTCACCGCGCGGGTGCCCTCCGGAATCCAGTCCGGCCGGCAGACGCGGTCCCAGTGCACTGGGAACTCCCAGAGCGGCATCTGGTAGATCCCACCGCCGGGATCCTTCCAGGCGCCGGTCAGCGCCGGCAGCGAGAAGATGGCACGCAGGGCCTGCGCCCCTCCGGCACTGCGCTCGACGGCGACGCCGGGGCGGATCGCAGCGTTGCGGGTGGTGGCGTATTCATGCGCCAGCATGCGGATATCGGCCGCCGGCACGCCGCAGATCTGCTCGGCATATTCAGGTGTGAAGGACTCGGCGCGCTCTTTCAGCTGGTCGAAGCCGATCGTGTGCTTCTCCACGTAGTCGCGGTCGATCAGGTTCCCGTTGATGATGCAGTGGATCAGCGCCATCGCCAGAGCACCGTCAGTGCCGGGCTTCGGCATGATGTGCCAGTCGGCCTCCTTGGCGGTGCGCGAACGGTAGGGATCGATCACCACCACCTTGGCGCCGTGGCGCTGCGCATCCTTCACCACGTGCCAGTGGTGGATGTTGGTCGAGATCGAGTTGCAGCCCCAGATCACGATGTACTTGGACTGGGTGAAGCTCATCGGGTCGAGGCCGTTGGTCGGCCCCACGGTGAGCAGCCAGGCTGTGCACGATCCCGAGCCGCAGAAGGTCTTTTCCGCGACGCTGGCGCCGAGCTTGTTGAAGAAGGCGTCGCCGACGGTGAGGCCCTGCACCACCCCCTCGTTGCCGAGGTAATTGTAGGGCAGAATCGCCTCGCGGCCGTGCCGCGCGATCACGTCCTGGAAGCCGTTATAGACTTCATCGAGCGCCTCGGCCCAGGAGATGCGGGTGAACTGGCCCGAACCCTTCGGACCGGTGCGGCGCATCGGGTAGAGGATGCGGTCCGAGTTGTAGTGGTGCCGCTCGAAATCCTTGACCTTCACGCAGAGCGAGCCGCGGGTCATCGGGTGCTCGGGATTGCCTCTCACGCTGATCAGCCGGCCCTCTTCGATCGTGTAGATCATCGAGCAGGTGTCGGGGCAGTCGTGCGGACAGGCTCCGAGCTTCGTCGTCTGTGCGGCAGGCATTGGCGTTTCTCCCTGAATGCGCCCTTTGGGCGTCCTTATGCGGGGAGAGTTTCGCGCTGCGACGGCTAAGTCAATTATAATTCTAAAACACTGACGCTGGGACTACCTCAATCGAAGCGCAGGAAGGTCACGGCCGTGTCGCCGGTGTCGCGGCGCTCCAGTTGCGTGAAGCCGGGCAGGGGTCCGAGCGTGACGGAGGCAGATTCTTCAACGAGAACAAGCGCCTGCGGCTCCAGCCAGCCGCCATCAGCCGCAGCCTGGAGGGCCTTGGGGGCGAGGTCGCGGCCATAGGGCGGATCGCAGAAGACCAGCGAGAAGCGGCCGATGGCCTGAGCGAGGCCGAGCTTGGTCGCGTCACGCCGGTAGAGGCGGGTGGTGCCCTCAAGGCCAAGTGCCTCGATATTCTCACGAATCAAGCCCCGCGCCTCAGCGCCCTCGTCGACGAGGAGGGCGTAGGCGGCACCCCGCGACAGGGCCTCGAAGCTGAGGGCGCCGGTGCCGGCGAAGAGGTCGAGAACACGAGCATTCTCAACAGGATCGCCGTAGGCGTGGAACAGGACATTGAACAGCGTCTCGCGCAGCCGGTCCGAGGTCGGCCGGATCGCGTCCGTGCGCGGACCTCGCAGGGTGCGCCCGCGCAGATTTCCACCGACGATCCTCATGCAAGGATCGCCAGCAAGCCTTTGAGATCACTCATTTTCCAGCGCGCGGCGGCCGACCGCCGCCACCGCGGGAACCGCCCGGCTTTCCGCCGAAACCGCCCGGTCGTCCGCCGGGTTTTCCGCCCTTGAAGCCGCCACCGGGCCGCCCGCTGCCGGCCTTGAAACCTCCGCCGCCCGGACGATCGCCGCCAGCCTTGAAGCCGCGGCCGCCGGCCGGCCTGTCGCTGCGAGCGCCGCCCGCGGGGCGCTCGGAACCCGGTCGGCCCGAGCCGCTTCTCGGCCCGGCGCCGCCAGCACGCTGATCATGTTCCCGGTGTGCACGCGGGCGGTCTTCACGGCCGCCGGCATCGTTTCCCCGGCCACGCCCGGATTCGGACGACCGTGGACGCAGCCCATCGCGGAAGCCGCCGGAGCGTTCGCCGTCCCGCGGCCGGTCGCGCGGCGGTCCGCGGCGCTCGCCGCGATCCTCGAACCGGTCGGTCCGGGGAGCTGCCCCGCCTTCCTGCCGGCGCGGGCGCGCATCGGCCCGGGGAGCGCGCCGGTCGTCGGAGCGCTCGGGACGCTCCTCGGCGGTGCGGAAGCGGACGCGGCGATGGGGCTCGGGAGCGGGTGCCTCCGGGCTCGGCTGCAGGCGCTCCACCAGGACGCGGCGCTCACCGGACTTGATCGAGCCGACGCGCTCGCGGCCGCGCTCGGCCGCCGCTTCGCGCGATGACCTCGGGTCGCTGCCCCTGCGCGGGATCTTGGTGCCGCGCGGGCGCTCAGTATCCTCGTCCGCACGCCAGATGGATTGCCGCGGGCCGGCGCTCGAGCCGCCGGTGGGAACGCGGGCGGGCGCGGCCGGGCGCGACGGGTTGCGGGTCGGGCGATCGTCCCCGCCGCGCCGCTCGGGCCGCGAGGAGGCCGAGGCCGGCTTGCGAGGCTTGCCGGTAGGGCCGCGCTGGGCCTCCGCCGCGGGCTTCCTCGGCTTGCCGAAGGGCGCGATCGGCTCGCGGGTCGGGCTCTCGAAGTCGACGCCGGCCTGCTCGGCCAGGGTCTTGCCGAGCTGTTCCTTCAGCACCTTGGTGCGGATCTCCTCGACTAGCCCCACCTCGAGGTCGCCGAGCTGGAAGGGCCCGAAGGAGACCCGGATCAGCCGGTTCACGGAGAGGCCGAGATGTTCGAGGATGCGCTTGACCTCGCGGTTCTTGCCCTCGCGCAGGCCGAGCGTCAGCCAGATGTTGTCGCCCTGCGCGCGGTCGAGATGCGCCTCGACGGGGCCGTACTCCATGCCGTCGATGGTGACGCCCTTGCGCAGCTTGTCGAGCTCCGGCTGCGTGATCTCGCCGAAGGCGCGCACGCGGTACTTTCGCAGCCAGCCGGTATCCGGATGCGCGACGACCTTGGCGAGGCCGCCGTCGTTGGTCAGGAGCAGCAGCCCCTCGGTATTGATGTCCAGCCGCCCCACGGCGACGACACGGGGCAGGTCGTCCGGCAGAACGTCGAAGACCGTCTGTCGGCCCTCCGGATCGCGGGCCGTCGTGACGACGCCGCGCGGCTTGTGCAGGATCCAAAGCCGGGTGCGCTCGCGGGCCGGCAGCGGCTCGCCGTCGACGGTGATGCGATCTTCTTCGGTGACGTTGATCGCCGGGGAGGTGAGAGCCTTCCCGTTCAGGCTCACGCGCCCGGCCTCGATCATCGCCTCGGCGTCGCGGCGCGAGGCGATGCCGGCACGGGCAATGGCCTTGGCGATGCGCTCGCCCTCGGGGGTAGCGGGAATCGCATCGTCGCCGTGCGGGGGCTCGGCCACGCCGGTATCGTCATCGGGAATGTCGCTCATGGCCGCTGCCATAACAGAGCGGGCCGCCCGTTACGAGACGCCTGTCTGCACTCCTGCCTCGATCGGAACACGCCGCTGCCGCGGGGGCATGCGCGAGGCACGAAAAAGGCGGCCGAAGCCGCCTTTTCCGCTCGCGATCGTCGCTGGTGCCGTCAGAGCCGCGGGGCGCGCCCGCGCACGGCGCCCATGACGGCCGAGATCAGGAACAGCGCGATCGCAACGAAGCAGACGATCTTGGCTGCTTCCATGGCCGTACCGGCGACACCGCCGAAACCGAGGACCGCCGCGACCAGAGCGATAACGAGAAATGTGACTGCCCAACCGAGCATCTGAGTCTCCTGCAAAAACTTCCGGGATAAATGGCCAAGCTGCGGCAATCGTTCCGCAGCGCTGTCGCTTTTCCCTAGAGGCTGCGCTTGACCGCGTCGGCGCCGTCCTTGACGGCATCCTTGGCATGGCCGGCCGTCTTCTGCGCATCGCCCTTGAGCTCCTGCGCCTTGCCTTCCGCCTGAAGCTTCGGATCGTCGGTCGCCTTGCCGATCCCCTGCTTCACGTTGCCGGCGGCCTCGTTGGCGACGCCCTTGATCTTGTCGGTCGTGCTGCTCATTGCAGGTCCTTCATCCATCGACGGCAGTGCCGTCTTCGGGATTGCAACGGCGCGCCCCACCGCAATGTTCCGCCGCTTAACATCGACTCCCTGAAGAGCTCGACGTGATCACGCTCATGCGGCGTCCTTAATCCCGCCGAGCACGAGCATCTCGCTGATCTCTCCCAAGGGGCGCGGCGGGCTGAACAGGAAGCCCTGGATTTCCTGAACACCCTCGGCGCGCACCGTGGCGAGTTGGGCCTCGGTCTCGACACCCTCGACCAGCGTGGTGATGCCGAGGCTGGTACCGAGACCCACGATCGCGCGGATGATGGCGCCGGCATCCGAGCGCCCAGCGGAGTCGCGTACGAAGGAGCGGTCGATCTTGATCTTGTCGAAGGGAAAGCGACGCAAGTAGCTGATGCTCGAATAGCCCGTGCCGAAATCATCCATCGAGATGCGTACGCCGAGCCGGCGCAGGGTGTGCAGCGTCTCGAGATTGGCCTCGGTGTCATCGAGCAGCACGCTCTCGGTGATCTCGATCTCGAGCCGTTCCGCCTGCAATCCCGTGGCGGCGAGCGCCATCAAGACGCTTTGCGCAAAGCTGCGGTTGCGCAGTTGCAGGACCGAGACGTTGACCGCGATGCTGATGTCGTCGGGCAGCGTGGCCGCGTCGCGACAGGCCTGGTTGAGCACCCATTCGCCGAGTGGGACGATGAGCCCTGTCTCTTCGGCCAGGGGAACGAAGACGCTGGGACTGATGAGGCCCCGCTCGGGATGGCGCCAGCGTACCAGCGCTTCGAGGCCGGTGATGCGGTTCTCGTCCAGGTCGACAAGCGGCTGGTAGTGAACCTCGAACCGACCAAGCGCGAGGGCCTCGCGCAGCTCACGTTCCAGGACGGTGCGCTCGCGCGCCGTCTCGTCCATCTGCCGTTCGAACAGGCAACAGGTACCGCGACCCGCCGCCTTGGCCTCGTAGAGCGCCATGTCGGCGTTCCGCAGGAGGCGTTCGATGTCGCGGCACTCATCCGCGAGCGCGATGCCGACGCTCATGCCGATCTCGACGCAATAGCCGTCGAGTTGGTAGGGCGCGCTGATCGCCGCGATCATGCGCTGCGCCAATCTCTCGGCGCCGGTCTCGTCCTCGACCCGATAGAGCACGGCGAACTCATCGCCACCGAGCCGTGCAACCACGTCGCGTCCGCGCACGTGGCTGCGCAGCCGCTCGGCGACGGCGCGCAGCAGCGCGTCGCCGAGGGCATGGCCATAGCTATCATTGACGGGTTTGAAGCGGTCCAGATCGAGGCACAGCACGGCCAAGGTCAGGCCGTCGCCGGCCTGGGCCGCCATTTCCGTGCCGACTTCACGCAGGGCGGTCCGGTTCGGCAGGTCGGTCAACGCATCGTGGCGGGCCATATGGATGATGCGCGCCTCGTTGCGTCGGCGCTCGGTCACATCCTCGAACGTGGCGACCCAGCCGCCGCCCTCCATGGTCCGGTGGGTGGCCGCGACGACGCGTCCGTCGGCCAGTTCGCGCAGGACGGACTTGGCGCTCTCCCCGGCCAGCGATGTCCGCGTGCCCTCGCTCACCGAATCCACGGTGGCGCCGGCCTTGTAGCGCTTCAAGGCGACCAGGACCTCGATGATCTCACGCTGAGTCATACCGATGCTGAGTGCGGTCTCGTCGAGGTCGAAGATCTCCAGGTAGCGTCGGTTCCAGACGACGAGACGCGCATCCGCGTCGAACATGCACAGGCCTTGGGTCATGTTCTCCAGCGCCGCATCGAAGCGCCGGTTCTGCTCCCCGAGCTGGGCGTTCGCGTTCTGCAACTGCGTCAGAGTGGTTGCCAGGGTGCTGCGCGTGCGATGCTGTTCGCTCACGTCGCTGCCAACGCCGCGATAGCCGAGGAAGGTTCCGTCGGGTGAAAAGCGCGGGCGCCCGCTGATCTCGAACCAGCGGGGAGCACCGTCCGGGTGCCGAAACCGGTAGATCTGGTCGCGGAACGGACGAAGCGCGTCCATCGCCTCGAAGACGCCCTGAAGGCTGTAAGCCTCGTCGCCCTCGCCAGCGTCGTCCACGGCAAAGGCCTCGCGGCTGCGGCCGAGCATGGCAGCGGCGGGCATGCCCATGAACCTCTCGGCCTCGGCAGACAAATAGCTGAACCGCCCTAGCTGATCTGTTTCCCAGAGCCAGTCGGCCGAGATCTGAGCAACTTCTTCGAGGGCGTGGAGAGGCATGAGAGCACCGCAAAAGCTAGCCTAATGTCACCTCTAAGCGTTAAGAAAAGGCACTGCCGAAGTATTAGGCATATTGCTGCCAAAATAGTCTAAGTAGCGGTCAATGTCGCTTCGACAGACCCTCTCACGCTCATCACCGCCGGCCGGCGGATCGACGGGCACTCGCGAAGATGTCCTATCGATGGACCTTCATCACTGCGGAGAAGAGTGAGACATGGACGCAGACAAGGTCGAAGATCTCTTCCCAGGCTTCGAAGCCTTGTGGATCGATACGCCGTCCGGCCGCTGGTTCGCCCGGGCCGGCGGCCCGGCGGAGGCGCCGCCATTGCTCCTGCTGCACGGCTTTCCGCAGACCCACGCCATGTGGAACCCGATCGCCGGGCGGCTCGCCGAGGATCGCCGCGTCATCTGCCTCGACCTGAGAGGCTATGGCTGGACCGACGCGCCGAGGGGCGAGGCGGACCATTCGACCTACGCCAAGCGAACGATCGCCCGGGACATCGTCGCGCTGATGGAGCAGATCGGTCACGTGCATTTCGCGATCGCCGGGCACGATCGCGGCGCCCGCGTGGCCTACCGTCTCGGCCTGGACCATCCCGAGCGCATCGAGCGGCTGGCGCTCCTCGACATCGTGCCGACCACCATCCAGTGGGACCGGATCGCGGCCAAGCCAGGTACGAACCCGCACTGGTCGTTCCTCGCGAAGCCCGCGCCGGAACCGGAGCAGGCGATCAGGCAGGACCCGGACGCCTATTTCGAGGGCCTCCTGAGGCAGTGGAGCGGGGCGCACGACCTCTCGGCCTTCGCTCCGGCCGCGCTGGCGCTCTACCGGCAGAGCTGGAACGTTCCCGAGCGCATCCATGCCATGTGCGAGGATTATCGCGCCGGCGGCCCCGACGGACCGGACCGGGCCGCGGACAAGGCCGACCTCGCCGCCGGCAAGACGCTCTCCATGCCCGTCACCGTGCTCGCCAGCCGGGACTATCTCGACAAGGACAAGCCCGAGCCGGCGCTCGCCGTGTGGCAGCAGACCTTCGCGCCGCGGGCAGCCGGCCTGTCGCTCGATTGCGGGCACTTCGTCGTCGAGGAGAAGCCGGACGAGGTGCTGGCGGCGCTTCAGGACTTCTTCCGCCGCTGAGGACTCAGTCGCGCCGGGCCTGGAAAAAGTCCTTCAACAGGGCCGCCGCCTCCGTCTCGCGCAGCCCCCCATACACCTCCGGCGCGTGATGGCAGGTCGGCTGGTTGAAGACCCGAGGGCCGTGCTCGACGCCGCCGCCCTTCGGGTCGGAGGCGCCGTAATAGAGCCGGCGGATGCGGGCGAAGGAGATCGCGCCCGCGCACATCGGGCAGGGCTCCAGCGTCACGTAGAGATCGCAGCCGGTCAGCCGCTCGTCGCCGAGCGCGGCGCAGGCGGCGCGGATCGCCAGGATCTCGGCATGGGCGGTCGGGTCGTGCAACCGGCGCGGCCGGTTGCCGGCGACCGCCAGCACGCGGCCCTCCCGCACGATCGCCGCGCCCACCGGCACCTCGCCGAGGGAGGCCGCCTCGCGGGCGGCGTCGAAGGCGAGGCCGAGCGGGTCCGCGCTCACGGGCGGCTCAGATGCCGGGATCGTCGGCTTCGCGGGTCACCGCCCGGTAGCCGATATCGCGACGGCAGAAACCCTCCGGCCAGTCGATGCGCGCGATGGCGGCATAGGCGCGGGCCTGGGCTTCGCGGACGCTCCTGCCGATGGCCGTGACGGCGAGCACGCGGCCTCCATCGGCGACGAGCTGGCTGCCCTCCTGCCGGGTACCGGCATGGAAGACGATGACGTCCTCGGCCGCAGCCTCCGCGACGCCGCGGATCGGCGAGCCGCGCACGACGGTGCCGGGATAGCCGGCCGCCGCCATCACCACGGTGAGCGCCGCCCGGCTGCTGTCGAAGCCGAGGGAGACCTGGGAGAGATCGCCGTCGCAGGCCGCGATCAGCGCGGGCACGAGGTCGCCGGTGAGCCGCGGCATCAGCACCTGCGCCTCCGGGTCGCCGAAGCGCGTGTTGTACTCGATGAGCCGCGGCCCATCCGCCGTCAGCATCAGCCCGGCATAGAGGATGCCGGTGAAGGGCGTGCCGCGCTCGGCCATGCCGCGCAGCGTCGGCGCGATGATGCGCTCCATCACCTCCGCTTCCAGAGCGGGCGTGATGATGCTCGCCGGGGAATAGGCGCCCATGCCGCCGGTATTGGGGCCGCGGTCGCCGTCGAAGGCGCGCTTGTGGTCCTGGGCAGTGCCGATCGGGACGGCGCGGGTGCCGTCGCAGAGGGCGAAGAAGCTCGCCTCCTCGCCGACCATGCATTCCTCGATGACGAGTGCCGCACCGGGCGCGTCGAGCACGTTGCGCACGGCGGCCTCGGCCTCGGGCAGGCTTTCGGCCACGACGACGCCCTTGCCGGCAGCGAGGCCGTCCGCCTTCACCACGATCGGCGCGCCGTGCTCGCGCAGATAGGCCAGGGCCGGTTCGACCTCGGTGAAGCGGGCAAAGCCTGCGGTGGGGATGCCGTACTCGGCGCAGAGCTCCTTGGTGAAACCCTTGGAGCCCTCCAGCTGCGCCGCGGCCTTGGTCGGGCCGAAGGCGCGGATGCCGGCGGCGTGGAGATCGTCGACCAGCCCGGCGACGAGGGGGACTTCCGGCCCGACCACGACGAGGCCGATCGCTTCCCTGCGGCAGAACTCCACCACGGCCGCGTGGTCGGAGGCCTTCAGGTCGGGGAGGTTCGTGCCGTGCGCGGCCGTGCCGGAATTGCCGGGCGCCGTGAACAGGCGGTCGCAGAGCGGGGACTTCGAGATTGCCCAGGCGAGCGCGTGCTCGCGCCCGCCGGAGCCGATGAGCAGGATGTTCATGCCCCTCCCATCGTCGAAAACGGCGGGCGGGGCAAAGCCTGATTTCGCCGCGACGGCTCTGCGTCCACGGCCGAGACGCGGTTCGGGTCAGGCCTTGGACTTGTTGACGAGGACCGGGGCCTCATTCGCGCGATCCGGGAAAAGCGTCTGCAATGCGCGCAGCTTCGGCGCATCGTTGACCACGATGTACCCGGCATGCGGGTTCAGGGCCATGTAGTCCTGATGGTAGTCCTCGGCCGGGTAGAAGGCGGCGCCGGGCTCGATCTTGGTGGCGATCGGCCGCGAGAACGTCTTGGCCGCGTCGAGCTGGGCGATATAGGCCTTGGCAACCTTGGCCTGCTCGGCATCGGCCGGGAAGATCGCGGAGCGGTACTGCGTGCCGCTATCCGGCCCCTGGCGGTTCACCTGGGTCGGGTCCAGGGCCACCGAGAAGAAGATCTGAAGCAGCTGGTCGTAGCGCACCTGCGACGGGTCGTAGGTGATCTTCACCGCCTCGGCATGGCCGCTGCGTCCGCGCCCGACCGTCTCGTAATTCGCCGTATCGCGGCTGCCACCGGCATAGCCGGAAACGGCCTGGGTCACGCCCTTCACGTGCTGGAAGACGCCCTGGACGCCCCAGAAGCAGCCGCCAGCCAGCGTCGCGGTCTGCAGCTTGCCGGGCGCCTCGCTGGATTTCATCGCGGCGTCGGGCAGGCGCTGTCCGGCCTCTTCCGCATGGGCGTAGCCGTGCGGCAGCGAGACCGTGGCGATGAGCCCGCCGGTCGCGCCGAGGGCGAGCGCCCAGCCGAGGGCGGCAGAGCGCAGAAACTTGGAGATGATCATGGAGCTCTCCTATGAATGAGGGGAAGGCGGTTCAGGCAGGCTGGAAGGTCATCGCCACGCCGTTCATGCAGTAGCGCAGGCCGGTCGGGCGCGGACCGTCATTGAAGACGTGGCCGAGATGGCCGCCGCAGCGGCTGCAATGCACCTCGGTGCGGGTCATGCCGAAGGCGCGGTCCGTACTCTCGCCGACGGCGCCGGGAAGCGGCTGATAGAAGCTCGGCCAGCCAGTGCCGCTGTCGAACTTGGTCTGCGAGGCGAACAGCTTCTGGTCGCAGCCGGCGCAGGAGAAGGTTCCGGCCCGCTTCTCGTGGTCGAGCGGGCTGGTGCCGGCACGCTCCGTGCCGTGCTGGCGCAGGACGTTGTAGGCGGCCGGGTCGAGCTGCCTGCGCCATTCCTCGTCGCTCTTCTCGACGGCGAAGGCGAGGGCGGGTTTCGACGCACTCAGCCCGGCGAAGAGGCTGGCCAGGGAGGCTCCGGCAAAAAGGGTCTGGCGGCGGTTCATGGGCGCTGCTCCCGAAAGGGGGGACGTATCGTCTCCCCATTCGTACGGACGGCGCGCCGGTTACGTTTCAGCGTCGGCCTGCGACGCGCCGCCTCGGGGATACCCATGCAGCATAGGCGGCGGGAAACTTGGCAAGAAGCGTGGCGCAAGGGGTGACATGTCGCAGCCGCCGCTTCTCAGCCACCACGGGCCCGTCATTCCGGGTTCGCCGGCGGCGTCCCGGAATGACGGCGGGAGAATGCGAGCCCTCGGCCGCTGTCACCCCTCCTTGAAGCCGTATTCCGGCACGCCGTCCTCGTTGCCGTAGTACTTGTACGGCAGGAACTTGCCGGAGAGGTTCATCTTCACCCGGTCGCCCTTGTTGTTGGGCTCACGCTCCATGGTCATGTTGAAGTCGATCGCCGACATGATGCCATCGCCGAACTCTTCCTGGATCAGCTCCTTCCAGGTGCTGCCGTAGACCATGACCAGCTCGTAGAAGCGGTAGATCAGCGGGTCGGTCGGAGGCATCTGCGGGATCGAGCCGCGATAGGGCGCCTCGTTGAGCATGCGCTCCTCGGCAAGGCTCAGCCCGAACAGCTCGGCCGCCTTCTTCGCCTGCGCCTTGGGCAGCTTCATCTGGCCCATGCAGGCCGCCGTGATCAGGATCGGCGAGATGCCGCCGATCTCGTCCTGGATGAACCGCCAGCTCCAGCCCTTCTCGCGCTTGATGTCGAGCAGCTTCTCCGTGAGGTCTTCGCGCTTCATGCCATGTCTCTTGCTGGGTTGAGCGTGCCGCGGCTCTGCCGTCGCCGCCGGCGCGCTCCCTGCAAGTTCGTCGCCAGAGCGGCGGTCAATCCACCAGCGCGGCGTAGGTCAGCACCCGCAACTCACGCCGGATCGGCAGCGCGGAGGAGGGGATCAGCTGCGCGAAGAGGACCACGGCGAGCTCCTCGGCCGGGTCGATCCAGAACGAGGTGCTGGCGAGGCCGCCCCAGGCTACCTCGCCCGGCGTGCCGATGATCTGCGCCCGGGCCGGATCGAGCATCACCGAGAAGCCGAGCCCGAAGCCGACGCCGGCATAGGAGGATTCCGAGAAGCGCGGCTGGCCCATCGCGGCCATGTCGCCATCGAGATGGTTGGCGGTCATCAGCTCGACCGTCTTACGGCCGAGCAGCCGCACGCCGTCGAGCTCACCCTTGTTCAGGATGAAGCGGCAGAAGCGCAGGTAGTCGGCCGCCGTGCCGACGAGACCACCGCCGCCCGAGGCCACCGGCGGGGGCGACAGGAAGCGGCTGCCCTCGGCATCGTCGTAGATCTTCAGGCGGCCCGTGCGGTCGAAGACGTAGTTGGCCGCGAAGCGCTCGCGCTTGTCGTCCGGCACGAAGAAATCGGTGTCGTTCATGCCGAGCGGCTTCAACACGCGCTCGCGCAGGAAGTCCGAAAATTCCATGCCCGAGAGCACGGCGACGAGATGGCCGAGCACGTCGGTGGACACCGAGTAGTTCCACTCGGCACCCGGCTGGGCGAGCAGGGGCTGGCGCGCCACGCGCGCGACGAGGTCGGCCAGCGCATGGTCCGAGGTCTGGAAGTCGATGCCGGCGACCCGGTACAGCGCATCGACCAGCGTGGCCTCCATGAAGCCGTAGGTCAGGCCGGAGGTATGGGTGAGCAGGTCGCGGATGGTGATCGCCCGCTGGGCCGGCACGGTGTCGAGCTTCACCCGGTTGCCGCCGACGGCGACGCGCATCTCCGCAAACTCGGGCAGGAAGCAGCTCAACGGATCGTCGAGCTGAAACCGGCCCTCCTCGTACAGCATCATCACCGCCACCGAGGTCAGCGGCTTGGTCATCGAGTAGATGCGGGCGATGGTCTCGGGACCGAAGGGCCGGTCGCGGGCGATGTCGGCCTTGCCGTGGGCGCGGAAGAAGGCGGTCTGGCCGCGCCGGAGCAGGCTCACGGAAAGCCCGGCGAGCCGCCCCTCGTCGACGTAGCGCCGCATCCAGGCGTCGATGCGCTCCAGGCGCTCCGGGCAGAGCCCCAGGCCGCGGGGATCGGTGTCGGTCATCGTTCGGACAGGCCTCGCGCCACTTTCGATTCCCAAGGCCGTCATTCCGGGGCCTGCCACAGGCAGGAATCTGGAATCCACCCGTGATGCGATGGTCGCGACAGGCCAGAAGCAGCGTGCCCGATCTTGGATCCCGGGTCCCGCTGCGTGGCTCCGGAATGACGCGGGCGGTGTCGAACGACCGAACGCGTCATCACAGCAATTCCCGCAAGCCCTTCCCGTAGCGCTCGAAGTAGAACGGGATCGGCCGGAACGGCTTGAAGTCGATCGCGGCGGCCGCTTCGAGGTCGTCGAGTACGGAACGGGTGATGCGCGGCAGATCGAGCCCGCGCGCCTCGTCGAGCCCGACCCAGGCAATCTCGGTGAGTTCCGCATCCGGTCCGACGATACCGGCGCGCTCGGCCGCCACCGCCTTGCGGTCGGCGACGAAGAACCGGGTATCGAAGCGGCGCGGGCGACCAGGCGGCGTGATCGCGCGGGCAACGAGGTGAAGCGCCTCCAGTTCCGGCAGAACGCCCTCTTCGGCGAAGGCCGTCCAGGAGCCCTCGGGCGTGGTCTCGGGCGGCCCGTAATCTCGGGTGCCGACGAAGAGGCCCGTCTCCTCGTAGGTCTCGCGGATCGCCGCGAGGGCGAGGCAACGGCCGAGCATCGGCGAGCGGCCGGTGACGCGCGTCGAGAGGGCATCCTCGCTGCGCTGGCACAGGGCGCCGGCCACCGGCATGCGCCGGTCGGCGAGATCGAGCCGGCCACCGGGAAACACGAACTTGCCGCCCATGAAGGCGAGGCGGGTGTTGCGGCGACCCATCAGGACGCGGAGCTTCTTCCGCGACCGGTCGACCAGGATCAGCGTGGCGGCATCACGGGGTCGGAGCGCCGGAGCCGATCGGCTGCGCGTCTCAGACGCGGCCGATATCGGCAGCGGGGGCGGGGTCGCCTGGTCCAACGCGCGTCTCCTCGGCTCCGGGCCGCGGGGGTGGGGATACCTGGAAGCCGTGCATCCGGGTCGCATATTGCAGGCCGATCACAGCGCCCTTCACGGGCTGCAGCAGGAGCGCCACCAATCCGAGCGTCAGCCCCGGCCAGAGCGTAACCGAGACCCAGAGGGGCACGTCGTAGCCCATCTCGAAAGTCAGGATCAGGTAGCCGACGATGTGGCCGACCACGAAGATCACGATGTAGGGCGGGAAGTCGTCGGCCCGATGTCCGTCGAGCTTCATCCCGCAGGCCTCGCAATGCGGCCGCGTCTTGAGGAAGCGGCCGAACAGCTTGCCTTCCCCGCAATGCGGGCAGCGGCAGAGGAAGCTGAGCGCCATGGCCGGAATGAGCCTGGTGCGCTCGACCGCCACGCGAGGCGGTTCCGCGGAAGGATCGATAGCGTGCGTCGTCTCGATCAGCATGGGGGCGTCCTACACCACGCGCCTCACCCGCGCGAGCCGCGCCGGCGATCGGGTGTGTTGCGGCTGGCGGAAGGCTTGCCCCCCTTCGAGGCGGATTTCGGCGGCCCGTAGCTCGTCTTCTTGGACTTCGCCTTGTGGAATTTCGGCCGGCCACCGGGTCCCGACCGCCCCGAGCCGGTGCGCCCCTCCGACAGAATCTCGAAGCGCAGGGCACCCGCCACCGCCGCCGCCTCGACCAGCTTCACCTCGACGGTGTCGCCGAGGCGGAAGGTCTCGCCGGTGCGGTCGCCGACCAGGGCGTGCCGGGTCTCGTCGTGCCGGTAGAAATCGGCGCCGATGGTGGAGGCCGGCACGAAGCCGTCGGCCCCGGTCTCGTCGAGCTTCACGAAGAGCCCGGCGCGGGTGACGCCCGAGATGCGGCCCGTGAAGGTCGCGCCGACGCGGTCGGCGAGGTGGTGGGCGATCAGCCGGTCGATCGTCTCGCGCTCGGCCGCCATGGCGCGGCGTTCGGCACCCGAGATCTGCTCACCGATCGCGTCGAGCATGCCGGCGGTGACATCGGAGGGCAGGCCGTCCGAACCCAGCCCCCCGGCCGCGATCAACGCGCGATGCACGACGAGGTCGGCATAGCGCCGGATCGGCGAGGTGAAATGCGCGTAGCGGCGCAGGTTCAGCCCGAAATGCCCGAGGTTCTGGCTCGAATAGATCGCCTGGGCCTGCGTGCGCAGGATGACCTCGTTGATGAAGATCGAATGCTCGGTCTCGGCCACCGAGAGCAGGATGCGGTTGAACAGGGCCGGCTTCAGCACGCCGTCCTTTGGCAGCTTGATGCCGACCGAGGCGAGCACCTCCCCGAGCGCCCGCATCTTCTCCAGGGCCGGCTCGTCGTGCACGCGGTAGATCAGCGGCGACTTCGCCGCCTCCAGCGTTTCGGCTGCGGCGACGTTCGCCTGGATCATGAACTCCTCGATCAGCCGGTGCGCCTCCAGCCGCTCCGGCACGATGACGCGGTCGACGGAGCCATCGGGCTTCAGCAGCACCTTGCGCTCGGGCAGGTCGAGGGCGAGGGGGCCACGGTTGTCGCGGGCCCTCTTCAGCGCCTCGTAGGCGGCGTAGAGCGGGCGCAGCACGGGCTCGAGCAGCGGCCCGGTCTTGTCATCCGGCCGGCCGTCGATGGCGGCCTGGGCCTGGGCATAGGCGAGCTTGGCGCGTGAACGCATCATCACGCGGTGGAAACTGTGCCGGCGCTTGGTGCCGTCGGCAGCGATCACCATCCGCACGGCGAGCGCAGGCCGATCCTCGTTCTCGCGGAGCGAACAGAGGTCGTTGGAGATGCGTTCGGGCAGCATCGGCACGACGCGGTCCGGGAAGTAGACCGAATTGCCGCGCAGCAGCGCCTCGCGGTCGAGCGCCGAGCCGGGGCGGACATAGGCGGCGACGTCGGCGATCGCGACGGTGACGATGAAGCCGCCCTCGTTCTTCGGGTCGGGGTCGGGCACCGCCATCACGGCGTCGTCGTGATCCTTGGCATCTGGCGGGTCGATGGTCAGCAGCGGCTGGTCGCGCCAGTCCTCGCGGCCTTTCAGGCCAACCTCCTTCACCGCGTCGGCCTCGGCCTGCGTCTCCTTCGCGAAGACATGCGGGATGTTGTGGAGATGGATCGCGATCAGGCTCACCGCCTTCTCGGAGCCGAGCGTGCCGAGACGTTCGCGGATGCGTCCGCGCGGCAGGCCGAAGCGAGTCTCGCGCTCGACCGCGACGCTGACGAGATCGCCGTCGCGGGCCTCGCCCTCTTCGCCGGGCGGGATCTCGATCTCGCGGCCCTGCGAGCGCTTCTCCACTGGGATCAGTCGGCCGCCTTCACGTCCGGCGCGGTAGACGCCGATCACCTCGGCCTTGTTCTTGCCGATCACCTTGACCACGCGGCCGGTATAGCGCGTGGCCGACCCGGCCTCCGGCTCGACGCGGATCAGCGCGCGGTCGCCGAGGCCCGGGGCAGGGCGGTTCGACTTGCGGCCCGCCCGCGGCATCTGGACGATGATGCGCGGCGCCTCGCCCTCGCCGTCCCATTGGGCCGGCCGGGCGACGAACTCGCCGTCGCGATCCCTCGAAAAGATGTCGGCCAGCACCACCGGGGGCAGCCTTCCGGCCTTGCTGAGGCCACCGCGTCCGCGCTCGATGGCGCCGTCCTCCTCGATCTCCTTGAGAAGGGCCTTGAGGGCGATGCGGTCCCCACCCTTGATGTTGAACGCCTTGGCGATCTCGCGCTTGCCGACCTTCTCGGTGGATTCGGCGATGAAGGCGAGGATGGCTTCACGCGAGGGAAGGGCGCTGGCGGCCGGTGCGGAAGAGGTGCGTCTGGTCAAGGAGGAGGGACTCGCTGCGCCGGATTGATGGGGACGGCGCTCGATCGGACAGGGCCGAGCATACCGGCGGCTGGCTTGAACATGGCCCCGGCAGGGGTCCGGGGCAACGCCTCCCGACGAGCGGGCCACAGCATCAGTACGGCGTCCCTCCGGCCCGCTTCGCCTGCAACGCCTCGGCGTACCAGGCCAGCTCGTCGAGGAACTTGTCTGCGGCCTTGCCGAGCCATTCCTCGGCCGGCTCGCCGCTCTCGTTCAGCGCCTTCTGGATGCGCGGGATCGGCAGGAGCGAGGGGATGCTCGGCGTGCCGAGCTCCGCCAGCATGGCGCGCAGTTGCATCGCGGCGCGCACCCCGCCGAACTGACCGGCCGAATAGCAGACGATGCCCGAAGGCCGCCAGAAATACTCTTCGAGGAAATGGTCGAGGGTGTTCGACAGGGCCGGCGGGATCGAGTGATTGTACTCGCCCGAGACCACCACGAAGGCGTCGGCACGGCGTAGCAGCGTGGCGAGGTCTTCGAGCACCTTCGGCGCCTGCCCCTTGGGATGCTCCTTGTACATCCGGTCGAGCAGCGGGAGGTTCAGCTCGGCCGGGTCGACGAGCGGCGCCTCGTGCCCCCGCGCCGCAAGCCGCGCCGTCAGGAACCGCGCGGCGCGGATGCCCAGCCTATCGGATCGCACCGAACCGAGGATGACGGGAACGACGAGGGGCATGCGGCCTCCGAGGCAGGACGGATCAACCCCTCCATCCTCGCCCGGTTCCCGCGCGCCGTCACGCAGGATCGGGGTCTGGTTGCGTCGGCCGGCGTCCGGGACGGCCGGGCCGAGACGGAGCCACCCGTCAGGCGATGGCCGGCTGAAGCTGCCTCACCGGCTTCGAAGCGACCGGAAGCCGGCTCCCCCCCAGTGCCTCGATCTCATCGCGAGGCAACGGCTTCTGCAGGAGATAGCCCTGCATGAAGCGGCAGCCGGCCGAGCGCAGCAACAGCATCTGCTCGACCGTCTCGACGCCCTCGACCACGCAGTCGAAGCCGAGATTGCGGCAGAGGTCGATGATCGCGCGGATGACGTTGAGGGAGGCCGTGTCCTCGCAGATGTTCGTCACGAAGCTGCGGTCGATCTTGAGCTTGGTGATCGGCAGCTTGTGCACGTAGCTCAGGCTCGAATAGCCCGTGCCGAAATCATCGAGCGCGAGGCCGACGCCAAGCGCCTTCAGCTCTGTCAGCGCATCGCGCCCATCGACGAGATCGCGCATCAGCCCGGTCTCGGTCAGCTCGAAGATGATCCGGCCCGGTGCAATGCCGCTCTGGCGCACGATCTCCATGATGTCGGCCCGGCAGGCGCTCGAGGCGATGTCGTGGGCGGACAGGTTGAAGGAGAGGCGCACCTCCGCGGGCCAGGTTGCCATGTCGGCCAGGGCCCTGCGCAGGAGCGCGCGCGTCACGTCGAGGATGAGGCCGCTGCGCTCGGCCACGACGATGAAGTCGCCCGGCGATACCGTTCCGATCGTCGGGCTCGTCCAGCGGGCCAGCGCTTCGTAGGCATCGACGCGGTCTTCCGCCACATCCACGATCGGCTGGTAGACGAGGCTGAACTCGGTCTCGAGGTCGGCGCTGCGTAGCGCCTGCTCGATCACCGCGTGGCTGCGCAGCTGCGCCTCGTGTTCGGGCGCGAAGCAGATCGCGGTGCCGCGGTGGCAGTCCTTGGCGTGATAGAGGGCATGGTCGGCCCGCTCGACCAGCATCGCGGCCGTCGCGGCAGCGCAGGGGAAGCGGGCGAAACCCACCGATGCGCCGATCTGCGCGGTGACCTCGCGCAGCGCGTAGGGCTGGCGCAGCGAGGCGCAGATCCGGCGGCCGATCACGTCGAGGTCATGCTCTCCTTCGACGACCACCCCGAACTCGTCGCCGCCGAGCCGTGCCACCCAGCCGATACCGGACATGATGGCGTCGAGGCGCTCGCCAACCTCGATCAGCACCTCGTCGCCGGCCCCATGGCCGAAACTGTCGTTCACCGGCTTGAAGCCGTCGAGGTCGATCAGGCCGACGGCGAAGCTGGTGCCCGCCGGGCCCGCCTCGGCGATGGTCTGCTCGAGCTTGCTGAAGAAAGAGCGCCGGTTCGGCAGGCCCGTGAGCGGGTCGGTATGCGCAAGATCGCGGTTCTCGGCGATCAGCGAGGTCAGCCGAACGAAATCCCGGTAGCCCATCATCTGCAGGAAGATCATCACGCTGATGACCCCGGCGAAGTTCAGGGCCACCACGATGAGCAGGACCTCGCCGCTGCTGACGAAGTACAGGGTTACGGGGACGGCGACGACGCCGACCGTCGCTGCCGCCGAACTCAGGTGCAGCAGACAGGTCAGGCAGATGAGCATGGTGATGGTCAGAAAGAACAGCACCTGCATCTGGGTGGCGACGTCGCCGTAGCGGGTGAGAAGCACCGCCCAGATCGAGAAGCCGGTTCCGAACACCGCTGCGGAGAGGTTTGTCCCGCGCAGTCGCCTGAACGCGGCCTCGCCCTCGACCGGCCTGCGCAGGGTTCTCATCCAAACCACGGCCCGCATCAAGGCGATGGCGAGCATGACGAAGATCGGCGGCAGGGTGAGCCAGTCCGGCGCGATCCCGTGATGCGTATAGGCCAGAGCCAGGGCGTTCACGGACAGCGTCAGCAGGAGCACTGGCACCTGCCGCGAGAGCGCCCGAACCTGCGCTGCCGCCAGCGCCGCATCGGAGTGCGGGACCGAGAACAACCGCGACGGGAGGAACGATCGAGTCATGTGCGCTGCGCCGGTCTTGAAAAACTGCCGGGGCGGTCATCAGAAACAGACAAGTCCTAACATTTCGGTACCAGATATAAACCTAGATCGAATTTAACAATATTACGGATTATCTGCGCGTATAGTTGTAATGATGAATGATATCTTTGGTATCAAATAATCTAAAGTTTGCAGATGCTGCCGGAGCGACGCGGTGAAGACCACACACGAGGTTTCGACGCGGGCCGGAACCGGAAATGAAAAAGGGGCCGGATCGCTCCGGCCCCATTCGTTCTGCTCGATCCGATATCGCTCAGAGCGAGTAGTACTGCACGAACTCGATCGGGTGCGGGGTCATCTCGTAGCGCAGCACCTCGGTCATCTTCAGCTCGATGAACGAGTCGATCTGGTCGTCCGAGAACACGCCGCCCTGCTTGAGGAAGGCGCGGTCCTTGTCGAGGCTCTGCAGCGCCTCGCGCAGAGAGCCGCACACCGTCGGGATCTTCTTCAGTTCCTTCGGCGGCAGGTCGTAGAGATCCTTATCCATGGCCGGGCCCGGATCGATCTTGTTCACGATGCCGTCGAGGCCGGCCATCAGCAGGGCCGAGAAGGCGAGGTAGGGGTTTGCCATCGGGT
Source organism: Methylobacterium gnaphalii (assembly GCF_007992215.1). Classification (GTDB taxonomy): domain Bacteria; phylum Pseudomonadota; class Alphaproteobacteria; order Rhizobiales; family Beijerinckiaceae; genus Methylobacterium; species Methylobacterium gnaphalii. Next base: position 59,669 of record NZ_BJZV01000011.1, read on the forward strand.
CGGGGAAGCGGACCTCGACGCGCTTGGCCTTCGGGTTCGTCGTCCACGGGATGCGGCAGGAGGCCGAGCGGTTGCGCGCCGAGTAGGCGAGCAGCACGGGAGCCTCGTAGCCCGGCACCAGACGCTTGTAGGAGTTGGTGGACGGGTTGGTGAAGGCGTTGAGCGCCTTGGCGTGCTTGATGATGCCGCCGATGTACCAGAGGCATTCCTGGCTGAGATCGGCGTACTTGTTGCCCGCGAAGAGCGGCTTGCCGTCCTTCCAGATCGACTGGTGCACGTGCATGCCCGAGCCGTTATCGCCGTAGACCGGCTTCGGCATGAAGGTCGCCGACTTGCCGTAGCTCTGCGCGACGTTGTGGATTGCGTATTTGTAGATCTGCATGTGGTCGGCGAGCAGCGTCAGCGTGTCGAACTTCATGCCGAGTTCGTGCTGGGCGGAGGCCACCTCGTGGTGGTGCTTCTCGACCTTCACGCCCATGGACTGCATGGCCGCCAGCATCTCGCCGCGCATGTCCTGCGCCGAATCCTGCGGGGGCACCGGGAAGTAGCCACCCTTGGTCTGGACGCGGTGGCCGAGGTTGCCGCCCTCGTAATCGGTGAAGCCGTTGGTCGGCAGCTCGGTCGAGTCGAGTTCGAAGCCGGTGCGGTAGGGGTCGGCACCGAACTTCACGTCGTCAAACACGAAGAACTCAGCCTCGGGACCGACATAGATGGTGTCGCCGATGCCGGTCGACTTCAGATAGGCCTCGGCGAGCTTGGCGGTCGAACGGGGGTCGCGGGAATAGGGCGCGCCGGTCGAGGGCTCGAGCACGTCGCAGACGATCGACATGGTCGAGGCCGAGAAGAACGGATCCATGCAGGCCGTGACCGGATCGGGCATCAGCAGCATGTCGGACTCGTTGATCGCCTTCCAGCCGGCGATCGAGGAGCCGTCGAACATCGTGCCTTCAGAGAAGAGATCCTCGTCGACGAGGGAGACGTCAAAGGTGACGTGCTGCCACTTGCCCCGGGGATCGGTGAAACGGAGGTCGACGTATCGGACGTCGTTGTCCTTGATCGCCTTCAGGACTTCGGCTGCGTTCTTCATCGTCGGCGTTCTCCTCGGGAAGGGAGCGTAGGCAGGGGAGCGTAATCGCCGCGTTCGACGGAGCGTCCGGGATTGCGGCCGATGGCCGATCTCGCCGAGCATGCTCACGGCAACGTGGCTTTGACGATCTGCTATCGCCGGGCGTTTGCCCGACCGACCGGAGTGTCGTGCGCCCTCCCGTCGCGCACGTTGGCCGGGCGCACTGATATCTCCCGATCGCATCTGTTGCCAGACGGGCGCATGAGGGATTTTGCCGCTTTTTCAGGCAATTCATGGGCAATTCGTTCTCGCGACGCGTGAACGGCTATACGGCCGCGCTTTCTTCGGGCATCCGATGCCCGATCGCGCGCCAGTCACGGCAGCCTTCAAGCAGGGCCGGTTGGCACGGGACATGCAAGCGCGGTTCCGGCCCAAAACGACCCGGCGCAGTTCGGGCGTCCGTCAATCGCGCACATGTCGGCGAACGAGAGATTACAGGGATGACCAAGTTCAAGCTCGAATACATCTGGCTCGACGGGTACGAGCCGGTGCCGAACCTGCGCGGCAAGACGCAAATCAAGGAATTCGAAGCCTTCCCGACGCTGGAGCAGCTCCCGATGTGGGGCTTCGACGGCTCGTCGACCAAGCAGGCTGAGGGCGGCTCGTCCGACTGCATGTTGAAGCCGATCCGCCACTTCCCCGATCCGGCCCGCACCAACGGCGTGCTCGTGCTCTGCGAAGTCATGATGCCCGACGGCGTCACCCCGCATGTCTCGAACAAGCGCGCCACCATCCTCGATGACGAGGGCGCCTGGTTCGGCTTCGAGCAGGAGTACTTCTTCTACAAGAACGGCCGCCCGCTCGGCTTCCCGGCCGAGGGCTACCCGGCTCCGCAGGGCCCGTATTATTGCGGCGTCGGCGCCTCGAATGTCGGTCCGGTCGCCCGCCAGATCGTCGAGGAGCATCTTGACCTCTGCCTCGCCGCCGGCATCAACCACGAGGGCATCAACTCGGAAGTCGCGAAGGGCCAGTGGGAATTCCAGATCTTCGGCAAGGGCTCCAAGAAGGCTGCCGACGAGATGTGGATGGCGCGCTACCTGCTGCAGCGCCTCTGCGAGAAGTACGACATCGACATCGAGTATCACTGCAAGCCGCTCGGCGACACCGACTGGAACGGCTCGGGCATGCACTGCAACTTCTCGACCGAGCACATGCGCTCCGTCGGCGGCAAGGCGTATTTCGAGGCGCTGATGGCGGCCTTCGAGAAGAACCTCGACGCCCACATCGCCGTCTACGGTCCGGACAACCACATGCGCCTGACCGGCAAGCACGAGACGGCGCCGTGGAACAAGTTCTCCTACGGCGTGGCTGACCGCGGCGCCTCGATCCGCGTGCCGCACTCGTTCGTGAAGAACGGCTACAAGGGCTACCTTGAGGACCGTCGCCCGAACTCGCAGGGCAACCCCTACGAGATCGCCTCGCAGGTCCTGAAGACCATCGCTTCGGTCGAAGCCGCCGACGAGCAATCCGCCGCGGCCTGACGCCTTCGCCAGCATGATGTGAAACGCGGCGCGGATCTCCGGATCCGCGCCGTTTTTCGTTTCTCGCCTTGCCGTCGCGCGACCGCCAATGACTGCGTCCCAGGACGGTCGCTCAACCCTCGCGTGCATTCCCTCGCCCCAGGCGTGTAGGTGGGACGCGGCGGATCACTCGCCGAAGATCGACCAGCCCATGCGCTTGGTCAGCCGCTCCAGGGCAAGGCGTCCAAGATGCGAGTTTCCGGCCGCATCGAGCCCGGGCGACCAGACGGCGATCGAGGCCGTGCCGGGGGCGATAGCGAGGATGCCGCCGCCGACCCCGCTCTTGCCGGGCAAGCCGACCCGGTAGGCGAAATCGCCCGAGCCGTCGTAATGGCCGCAGGTCAGCATGATCGCGTTGATGCGACGCGCGCGCTCCGGCGAGATCACCAGCAGGCCCGTCGAGGGGTTGCGTCCGCTATGGGCGAGAAAGCGGCCGGCCATGGCGAGTTGCCGGCACGACATCGCGACGGCGCAGTGGTGGAAATAGACGCCGAGCGTGTAGTCGACCGGGTTATCCAACACCCCGTAGGACTTCATGAAATTGGCGAGCGCGACGTTGCGGAAACCCGTGCGCTTCTCCGACGCCGCAACCCTCTCGTCGATGGTGATCGTCGAGTCCTCGGCCAGGAACTGCAGGAAGCGCAGGATCTCGCCGAGCGCCTCGCGGGGTTCGTGGCCCGACAGAATGGCATCCGTGACCGCGATGGCGCCGGCATTGATGAAGGGGTTGCGCGGCACGCCCTTCTCCAGTTCCAGCTGGACGATAGAGTTGAAAGGGTTGCCGGAGGGTTCGCGGCCCACCCGCTGCCAGAGCCGGTCACCGATCTTGCCGAGCGCGAGCGTCAGGGTGAACACCTTGGTGATGCTCTGGACGGAGAAGGGCGTCTCGCTGTCGCCTGCCGCCGCGAGGTTGCCGTCGGCATCGATCACCGCGAGACCGAAGGCTTGGCGGTCGGCTCGGGCGAGTTCCGGGATGTAGGTGGCGACCTCGCCGCGATCCGGCCGACGCCGCATCTCCTCGGCGATCTCGCTCACGACGTCGTTGAGGTGGGGCAGGATTCGGCTCGCGGTCAGGTGTAGGGGGAGGGCGCTCAGGCGCTGTTGAAGCTCGCGCTCGGCAGGGCGCCGTCCTCCTGCAGCATGCGTGCCGCCGCGTCGAAGCCGGCCCAGGCCGCGAAAGCGAGACGACTGCCGGTGCTGACGCGCCGCACGCCGAGTTCGGCGAGGTCCGCCACGCGCATGGAGGGCGACATCAGCAGGACGTTGACGGGCTTCGGTGCGACAGCCTGGACGATCTCGCGGATCGCCCCAGGATCGGAGATGCCCGGCGCATAGAGGCAATCGGCCCCCGCCGCTGCATAGGCGACGATCCGGTCGATGGTCGGAGCAAGGTCCTTCTGGCCGATCAGGAAGCCCTCGCTGCGGCCGACCAGGATCGTCTCGCGGTGATCCCGTCGATCGCCGCGCGCGCGGCTGCGATCCGCTCCACGGAGAGCGTCCTGTCGTAGAGCCTGTCGCCCTTTCGATCCTCGATCGACAGGCCGGCGATGCCCGTCTCCAGCGCCAGAGCAACATTGGCCGCCACGCCGTCCGGATCATCGGCGAAGCCGGCCTCGAAATCCGCGTTCACGGGCAGGCTGGTCGCGGCACAGAGCGCACGCAGGTGGCCGAGGACGGCGTCGCGGGGGAGGGTGAGATCGTCGTACCCGGCGCTCCAGGCGAAGCCTGCGCTCGTCGAGGCGACGGCCGCAAATCCGAGCTTCTCCAGCTGCCTGAGGCTGCCGATGTCCCACGGATTGGGAAGCGCGAAGCAACCCTGGGCGTGAAGGGCGCGGAAGGCGAGGCGTGAAGCGGCCGCCTTCGCACTCATCTCAGATCGCGTCCGAGCCCGTCTCACCCGTGCGGATGCGGATCGCATCCTCGATCCCGGAGACGAAGATCTTCCCATCGCCGATGCGGCCAGTCTGGGCGGACTTACGGATGGCCTCGACGGCGGCCTCGACCTGCGAATCCGCGAGCACGATCTCGAGCTTCACCTTGGGCAGGAAGTCGACCACGTACTCGGCGCCGCGATAGAGCTCGGTATGGCCCTTCTGGCGGCCAAACCCCTTAGCCTCAATCACGGTTATGCCCTGCAGCCCAACGTCCTGCAGGGCCTCCTTCACCTCATCCAGCTTGAACGGCTTGATGATCGCTTCGATCTTCTTCATTCGATGGGCGCCTGGGCTGCGCAAATGTGGAGTTGATGAGTCCTAGCACCGCCTCCAGAGGATCGCCACGGCGTTTTGCCGTGAAGCCGCCGCAACCTGCGTAAGCCTTGATCAGGAACGGCACAATATTTGAGCAATTTGCCCTAAATCGCTCACTTCTCAGGCATCGCATGGACGATGCGCATGCAGGGATGGAAAAGCTTCGATGACCACGAACCGCCTGCTGACGGTCGCCGCGATGCGTCGGGTCGACGAGACGGCAATCCGGGGCGGCACCGCCGGCTACAGGCTGATGCAGGCGGCCGGCTGCGCGGTGGCGGAGCGCGCCCGGGCCATGGCGCCATCCGGCGGGCGCGTGCTGATCCTGTGCGGCCCTGGCAACAATGGCGGCGACGGCTTCGTCGCGGGTCGTCTCCTCGCCGAGGGCGGCTATCACGTCGTCCTGCGCCTGATGGGAGACCGGGGCACGCTGTCCGGCGATGCCGCGCTTGCCGCCGCGGGTTGGGCGGGCGCGGTGGAACCGGCGCTCCCGGCGGGCGACGTGTCCGGCTTCGACCTGATCGTCGACGCGCTGTTCGGGGCAGGCCTGTCACGGGACATTACGGGCGAGGCGAGCGAGCTCATCGAGGCCGTTAATGCATCCGGCACGCCCGTGCTCGCCGTCGACGTCCCGAGCGGCCTGGATGGCGACAGCGGGGCCATCCGCGGCGCGGCAATCACGGCGACGGAGACCGTAACCTTCGTGGCGTTGAAACCCGGCCACCTGCTTCAGCCGGGTCGCTCGCTCTGCGGCGGCCTGCACGTCGCCGATATCGGCACGGGCGCCGAGGCACTGGCGGCCGGCCTCGACGCCGCCGGCGCGCCTGCCTTCCGCAACGGCGCCGAACTCTGGGGCGATGCGTTTCCACGTCCCGGAGCCCAGGGGCACAAATACACGCGCGGCCATGCGCTGGTCCTGTCGGGGCCGGCCACGAAGACGGGCGCGGCGCGTCTTGCCGCACGCGGGGCACTGCGGATCGGGGCAGGGCTCGTGACGGTGGTGTCGCCGAGCGGCGCCCTGGCCGAGAACGCCGCCCATCTCACCGCGATCATGCTGCGCGCCTGCGACAGCCCCGACGATCTCGACGACCTGCTGACCGACGAGCGGCTCGACACAGCGCTGATCGGCCCAGGCCTCGGCATCGGCGAGGCCACCCGTGACCTCGTCGCCGTTGCGGCCTCCGCCGGCCGCAAGCTCGTGCTCGACGCCGATGCGCTGACGAGCTTCAAGGGCCAGGCCCCCCTGCTGGCCGGCCACATCAGCCAGGGCGGCTCGGAGGCCGTGCTGACCCCGCACGAGGGCGAATTCGCGCGGCTCTTTGCCGACACCGCAGCCGTGACTGATGGCCTGAGCAAGCTCGAACGCGCCAGGCAGGCGGCGGCCATCGTCGGCAGCATCGTCGTTCTGAAAGGCGCGGATACCGTCATCGCCGCGCCCGACGGGCGGGCGGCGATCAACGACCACGGCTCGCCCTATCTCGGCACCGCGGGCTCGGGCGACGTGCTCGGCGGCCTGATCGCCGGGCTGCTCGCCCAGGGCATGCCGCCATTCGCGGCCGCCTGCGCCGGCGTCTGGCTGCATGGCGATGCGGGCTTGCGCCATGGGCCGGGACTGATCGCCGAGGACATCCCGGAAATGATGCCGGAGGTGCTTGACGCGCTGCTTGAGGCCTAAACGACCTCGAAGCTCGTCCACATCCCGGTATCGAACCGCTCCAGCACCGTGGAGCTGATCAGCCAGCGTCCCGGATTGTCGGCGAGGAAGGCGATGCGGGCGGTCTTGCCGTCGAGGAGCTGGAAGGTGTCGAGCCAGTAGGGCTCCCAGCCGTCGTCGAGCGGGTGGAGCAGGCGGAAGGCGTGGCCGTGCACGTGGAGCGTCTGCAGGAACGCCGTGTCGTTGCGGATCGCCAGCACCACGACCTGACCGCGCTTCACCGAGAAGGCCGGCGCCGCACCGGCAGCGCCGCTCACACCGTTGATCTGCCAGATCCGGGTGGGATCGCCGGTGAAGACCGGCTCGGTGCCGGGCTTGTCCTTGTCGATCCGTGCCCCGCCCGTGAGGACTAGATCGCGACGGAAGGCGTTTTGCAGCTTCACCTCGGCCGGCAGCAGGCTGTTGTTGCCGATGAGCGCGATCGGCGGGAGCGCGCTACGCCGCTGCAACGGCTCGCCCTTCGTCTTGATGGTGGCCAGCGCCAGGCCCTGTCCGATCAGCGCGTTGATCGTGACCGCGGCGCCTGCCTCGGTCGGCATGTCGAGCAGCAGGTCATAGCGGGTACCCGGCGCGAAGGGCAGGGTGGCGCGAAGGGGCTCGAACAGATCCGTCGGCTGGCCGTCCACGGCCACGACATAGGCCTTCGCGCCGTCGAAGCGGATGCGGGTCGAGCGTGCATTGCAGGCATTGGCGAGCCGCAGACGCAAGCGGCTGCCCGGCGGCACCTCGACGGCTTCCGGAGTCGGCCGGCCGTTGACGCTGACGAGGTTGCCGAGCCGGCCCGAGGCGGCGGCGAAGGAAACCTGACCGAAGGCGAGCGGCTGCCCTTCGTCGTCCAGCCGCAAATCCTGGAGCAGGAAGCTCAGGTCGCGGTCGGTGGGCGGCGGCGTTGGCTCCTCGACGACGAGCATCCCGGCAAGGCCCCGGCCCGACGGCTCGCTCGATCCGCCGACGATGAGCGGCCGGATCACCGAAGTACCGGCATCTGGAGGCGTGAACTCGTAGGTGAAGCTCGCGCCCGGCGCGATCGGCGGCTGCGTCACGCCGCCGACGCCGTCCATGGCGTTCTTGTTACGCACGCCGTGCCAGTGCAGCGCGAGCGGCTTGTCAGTCTTGTTGTCGAGCTTCAGCCGCACGGCCTCGCCCTTGCGGATCCGCAGCACCGGCGGTGCCGACTTCCCGTCGAAGCTCCAGATCGGGGTCTCCTTGGCCGGCTCCGGCTTCAGGCGCGACTGACCCGGCGCAGCGGTCCAGGTGGTCTCGGCCGGCCCGGCAGCCGGCGCGGTCTGCGCAACGGACGACCGCGGCAGCCAGGCGAGGGCAGCGGCCCCTCCGAGCAGCGCACGTCGCGACGGTCCTGTCGTGGCTTTGCGTGGCGGCATGGCACCCGGATTGTTGGAGGAGACAGCGCGCTCCGGCCGGAGCACAGGAGGCTACTTAGCGGTGGCCGAGGCCCATCGCCAACACGCGGTCCGAGCGTGCGAAGTTTTTTGCTGCGGCCTGGAACGCGCGTGTTATAGAGCCGGCCCTGTGCGGTCGGACATGTGCCTCCTCGCAGGTGTCCGCGGGCGTGGCGGAACTGGTAGACGCGCTGGATTTAGGTTCCAGTGTCGCAAGACGTGGGGGTTCGAGCCCCTCCGCCCGCACCAGTCCAGCTGCCGTGACCGCCGAGGGGCCTGCGACAGCGCATCATGATGCCGCGTCGAGTTGGACCTCCACCTTGGATCGGTCCGCCGCACCGCCGGGGGTTCGCCCACGGCGGACGAAGCCATTGCAGTAAGACGTTAGAGAATCGGACGAGACGACGATGCAGGTGACCGAGACGACTTCCGAGGGGCTGAAGCGCGAGTTTCAGGTACTCCTTCCCGCAAGCGAGCTCGAGGATCGCCTGAATTCCGAGCTGTCGAACATCAAGGGCAAGGCGCAGCTCAAGGGCTTCCGTCCCGGCAAGGTGCCGGTGGCGCATCTGCGCAAGGTCTACGGCAAGTCCGTGATGGCCGACGTGCTGCAGAACGCCGTCAACGAGGCCAACCAGAAGATCGTCGCCGACAACAGCCTCAAGCTGGCGCTCGAGCCGCAGATCGAGTTCCCGAAGGACGAGGAAAAGAACATCGTCGAGAAGGCCCTCGAGGCCAAGGGCGACCTCGCCTTCAAGGTGAAGCTCGAGGTGCTGCCGACTTTCGAGCTCGTCGACCTCTCCGACGTCACGCTGACCAAGCCGGTCCTCAAGCCCTCCGACGAGGAGGTGCAGGAGGCGCTGGATCGCATGGCCAAGCAGAACCGCGACTTCAGGGCCAAGGACGAGGGTGCCGCTGCCGAGACCGGCGACAAGGTTACGATCGACTTCGTCGGCAAGATCGATGGTGTCGAGTTCGAGGGCGGCAAGGGCGAGGACGTCGACCTGGAGCTTGGCTCGAACACCTTCATTCCCGGCTTCGAGGACCAACTCGTCGGCGCCAAGGCCGGTGACAGCCGCGTCGTCAAGGTGAGCTTCCCTGAGGACTACCAGGCGGCCCAGCTCGCCGGGAAGGCCGCCGAGTTCGACGTCACCGTCAAAGGCGTCCAGGCGCCGGGCGAGGTGAAGATCGACGACGAGCTCGCCAGGCGCTTCGGCATGGAAGACCTCGACAAGCTCAAGGAAGCCGTCAGCAAGGCCATCGGCACCGACTACGACGCGGCCTCGCGCCGCAAGACCAAGAAGGCGCTGCTCGACGCGCTCGACGGCAAGTACGCCTTCGAGCTGCCCCCGAGCCTCGTCGCGCAGGAATTCGCGAGCGTGTGGGCCCAGGTCGAGCAGGACCTGAAGAACCGCGAGAAGACCTTCGAGGACGAGGGTACCACCGAAGAGAAGGCTCAGGAGGAGTACCGCAAGATCGCCGAACGGCGCGTGCGTCTCGGCCTGGTGCTTGCGCAGGTCGGTGAGACCGCCGATATCAAGGTCTCCGACGACGAGGTCAATCAGGCCCTCTTCGCCCGGGTGCGTCAGTTCCCAGGCCAGGAGAAGGCGGTCTACGACTTCTACCGGAACAACCCGCAGGCGCTCGCCGAGCTTCGCGCGCCGCTGTTCGAGGAAAAGGTCGTCGACCACGTCCTCGCACAGGTCAAGCTCGTCGAAGAGCCTGTCTCCAAGGAGGCGCTCTTCGCCGACGACGACGAAGAGGCCGCACCTGCAGAGACAAACGAGGCGGCGGCCGAGAAGGCCGCCGGCTGAGGCCCGCACCCGAGGTTCAGGGTAAGCGGGTCCGATCAGGCGGTGTTAACAACCGCCGTAGTTGGCTTGTAACACCGGCTCTGGGGTGATTCGCCCCGGCCGGTCCCTGACCTTGAGGGCGTGAGAATGAGAGATCCGGTCGACTACTTCCAGAACAACCTCGTCCCGATGGTGGTCGAGCAGTCGAGCCGCGGCGAACGCGCCTTCGACATCTATTCGCGCCTTCTGCGCGAGCGCATCATCTTCCTCACCGGCCCGGTCGAGGATTACGGCGCTTCGCTGATCGTCGCGCAGCTGCTGTTCCTCGAAGCCGAGAACCCGAAGAAGGAAATTTCCTTCTACATCAACTCGCCTGGCGGCGTGGTGACCTCGGGCCTCTCGATCTACGACACTATGCAGTTCATCCGCTGCCCGGTGACGACCCTCTGCACGGGCCAGGCGGCCTCGATGGGCTCGCTCCTGCTCTGCGCGGGCGAGGCTGGCCACCGCTTCGCCCTGCCGAACGCCCGGATCATGGTCCACCAGCCGTCCGGCGGATTCCAGGGTCAGGCCACCGACATCCTGATCCATGCCCGCGAGATCGAGGCCCTGAAGAAGCGCCTCAACGAGATCTACGTGAAGCATACCGGCCGCGACTACGAGACCATCCATCAGGCGCTCGAGCGCGACAACTTCATGACCGCCGATGCGGCCAAGGAGTTCGGCCTGATCGACGACATCCTGCACAAGCGGCCGGAGCCGGTAGCGGCGTAGGGCGTTTCCGTCGACGGAGGATCGATCTGCGATGCGTCTTTTTGGCGACAGATCTGAGCGTTGGACAGGTTGATCCGAAGTCGGCAGCATGATTGCATCGGGGTTCGTGCCCCACCCGACCCCCGGTGCGTGCCCTGAGGTGACTGTTTCTTTAGGCGGATGCCTGTAATTCTGAGCGATGCGCGTGTGTCCCTTGCCGGCGCCGCGCTCGCGGAGCGGAGACCGATATGAGCAAGACTGGCGGCAACGACTCCAAGAGCACGCTGTACTGCTCGTTCTGCGGCAAGAGCCAGCACGAAGTCCGCAAGCTCATTGCGGGCCCGACGGTGTTCATCTGCGACGAGTGCGTCGAACTGTGCATGGACATCATCCGCGAGGAGTCGAAATCCTCGCTCGTGAAGTCGCGGGACGGCGTGCCGACCCCGAAGGAAATCCGTCGCGTCCTCGATGATTACGTCATCGGCCAGGACTACGCGAAGAAGGTCCTCTCGGTCGCGGTGCACAACCACTACAAGCGCCTCGCCCACGCGACGAAGCACTCCGACGTCGAGCTGGCGAAGTCCAACATCATGCTGATCGGGCCGACGGGCTCGGGCAAGACGCTGCTCGCGCAGACGCTCGCCCGCATCCTCGACGTGCCGTTCACCATGGCGGATGCGACGACGCTGACCGAAGCCGGCTATGTCGGCGAGGACGTCGAGAACATCATCCTGAAGCTGCTCCAGGCCTCCGACTACAACGTCGAGCGGGCACAGCGCGGCATCGTCTACATCGACGAGATCGACAAGATCTCCCGCAAGTCGGACAATCCCTCGATCACCCGCGACGTCTCGGGCGAGGGCGTGCAGCAGGCGCTCCTGAAGATCATGGAGGGCACCGTCGCCTCCGTGCCTCCGCAGGGCGGGCGCAAGCACCCGCAGCAGGAGTTCCTGCAGGTCGACACCACGAACATCCTGTTCATCTGCGGCGGCGCCTTCGCGGGGCTGGAGCGGATCATCTCCCAGCGCGGCAAGGGTACCTCGATCGGCTTCGGCGCGAGCGTACAGGCGCCCGACGACCGCCGCACCGGCGAGATCTTCCGCTCGGTGGAGCCGGAGGATCTGCTCAAGTTCGGCCTGATCCCCGAATTCGTCGGCCGTCTGCCGGTCCTGGCGACGCTGGAGGATCTCGACGAGAGCGCCCTCAAGCGGATCCTGCAGGAGCCGAAGAACGCCCTGGTGAAGCAATACGCCCGTCTCTTCGAGATGGAGAACGTCGAGCTGACCTTCCAGGAAGAGGCCCTGTCCATGGTCGCCCGCAAGGCGATCGAGCGGAAGACCGGCGCCCGCGGCCTGCGCTCCATCCTGGAGACGATCCTGCTGGAGACGATGTACGACCTGCCGGGCCTCGACTCGGTCGAGCAGGTGGTGATCGGCCCCGAGGTCGTCGAGGGCAAGTCGCGGCCGCTCTACATTCACGGCGACCGTAACAAGGAAGCCCCGGCCAGCGTCAGCGCCTGATTCGATTGTGGGACCGCGCCGTTCGATCGGCGCGGTCCACTCATTTCACCGTCACGAAACTTGAAAGCCGTGTCGGCGAGCGCCACCTGATCACCAGCGCAGTGGCCGCATGCTCACCTCCCGAGGTGCGGTGCCGCGCCACCAGCCGCAAACGTTCGATCCGTTATCCGACCAAACGCGGCCCGGTCGGCCCTGGCAGGATGCTTGCTCGTCAACGAGGAGGTCCTGCCCGGCGTCAGAGCACAAGGGAAGCCAACCCCATGACCCAGTCGAAATCGCGCCAGCCGGTCGTCCCGGGCTCGACGGGCTCCTATGCCGTCCTGCCCCTGCGCGACATCGTCGTGTTCCCGCATATGATCGTGCCGCTCTTCGTCGGCCGCGAAAAGTCGATCCGCGCCCTCGAAGAGGCCGTGAAGGCGGACCGTCACATCCTGCTCGCCACGCAGATCAATGCCGGCGACGACGATCCGTCCACCGACCAGATCTACAAGATCGGCACGCTCGCCAGCGTGCTGCAGCTCCTCAAGCTGCCCGACGGCACTGTGAAGGTGCTCGTCGAGGGCGCCGGCCGCGCCAAGATCGAGGAGTTCGTCCGCTCGGACGAGTATTACGAGGCGACGGCCGAGACGCTGTCCGATGATCTCGGCGACCACGTCGAGGCGGAGGCTCTCGCACGCTCGGTGATCTCCGAGTTCGAGAACTACGTGAAGCTCAACAAGAAGATCTCGCCCGAGGTCGTCGCCGCCGTCACGCAGATCGACGAGCCCTCGAAGCTCGCCGACACGGTCGGCTCGCATCTCGCGGTCAAGATCGCCGACAAGCAGGCGATCCTCGAGATCCCGACGGTCGCCGCACGCCTCGAGCGTGTGCTGTCGCTGATGGAGAGCGAGATCTCCGTGCTCCAGGTGGAGAAGCGCATCCGGACCCGCGTCAAGCGGCAGATGGAGAAGACCCAGCGCGAGTACTACCTCAACGAGCAGATGAAGGCGATCCAGAAGGAGCTGGGCGACGAGGACGGCCGCGACGAGTTGGCCGAGCTCGAGGAGAAGATCGAGAAGACCAAGCTCTCGAAGGAAGCCCGCGAGAAGGCGACGGCCGAGCTGAAGAAGCTGCGCCAGATGTCGCCGATGTCCGCCGAGGCGACCGTCGTGCGCAACTACCTCGACTGGATGCTCGGCATCCCGTGGAACAAGCGCTCGAAGATCAAGAAGGATCTCGTCGCCGCGCAGACCCTGCTCGACGAGGATCATTTCGGCCTCGACAAGGTGAAGGACCGGATCGTCGAGTACCTCGCCGTGCAGCAGCGCGCGAACAAGCTGACCGGACCGATCCTGTGCCTCGTCGGCCCTCCGGGCGTCGGCAAGACCTCGCTCGGCAAGTCGATCGCGCGGGCCACGGGCCGCGAGTTCGTGCGCATGTCGCTCGGCGGCGTGCGTGACGAGGCCGAGATCCGCGGCCACCGCAGGACCTATATCGGCTCGATGCCGGGCAAGGTCGTGCAGTCGATGCGCAAGGCCAAGACCTCGAACCCGCTCATCCTGCTCGACGAGATCGACAAGATGGGCATGGATTTCCGCGGCGATCCGTCGGCGGCCCTGCTGGAGGTTCTCGACCCTGAGCAGAACGCCACGTTCAACGATCACTATCTGGAGGTCGATTACGACCTCTCGAACGTGATGTTCGTGACCACCGCGAACACGCTGAACATCCCCGGCCCGCTGATGGACCGCATGGAGATCATCCGGATCGCCGGCTATACCGAGGAGGAGAAGGCTGAGATCGCCCGTCGCCACCTCATCCCGAACGCGCTCAAGAAGCACGGCCTGGACGAGAAGGAATGGTCGATCACCGACGACGGCCTGATGATGCTCATCCGCCGCTACACGCGGGAGGCGGGCGTCCGTAACCTGGAGCGCGAGATCTCCAACCTCGCCCGCAAGGCGGTGAAGGACATCCTGATCTCGAAGGTGAAGACCGTCGTGGGTACCCCCGAGACCCTGCCGGAATTCCTCGGCCCGCCGAAGTTCCGCTACGGTGAGATCGACGCGGACGATCAGGTCGGCGTGGTTACGGGTCTGGCCTGGACCGAGGTCGGCGGCGAGTTGCTGACGATCGAGGGCGTCATGATGCCCGGCAAGGGCAAGATGACGGTCACGGGCAACCTGCGGGACGTGATGAAGGAGTCGATCTCGGCGGCGGCGAGCTACGTCCGCTCGCGGGCCCTCGACTTCGGCATCGAGCCGCCGCTCTTCGAGCGCCGGGACATCCACGTCCACGTTCCGGAAGGGGCAACCCCGAAGGACGGTCCGTCGGCCGGCATCGCCATGGCCACCGCGATCATCTCGACGCTCACCGGCATCCCGGTCCGTCGCGACGTGGCGATGACAGGCGAGGTCACCCTGCGTGGCCGCGTCCTGCCGATCGGCGGCCTCAAGGAGAAGCTGCTCGCCGCTCTGCGCGGCGGCATCAAGACGGTGATGATCCCGGAAGAGAACGCCAAGGACCTCGCCGAGGTGCCGGACAGCGTCAAGAACGGGCTCGACATCATCCCCGTCGCCCGCATGGATCAGGTCCTGATCCACGCCCTCGTGCGCCAGCCCGAGGCGATCGAGTGGGACGAGCCGATCCCTCCGGTGAAGAAGCCGGGCCAGGAAGACGGTGCCGCGGTGGTCGCCCACTGACGCCACCCGCCTGAGCAACGCAACGAGCCTCCGGGAGAGCATCCCGGAGGCTTTTTTCATGACCCGCGACCTGTGGCCTCGCGGCGCTAGGCGTCGGCGGCCTCAGAGTTTAGGGCTTGGGGCACGCTCGGTCTTCGCCGGAACCCGCGCCATGCTCCGCCTCTGCCCGCTCGCCCTGCTTCTCGCTGCCACGCCGGCCGCCGCCTTCGAGCGGGCGCCGCTGCCGTCGGAGGGGGCAATGCAGAAATGTCCGGAGCAGGGACCGGGCTTCGCTCGCATCCCAGGCACCAGCACCTGCATCCGCGTCTCGGGCCGGGTCGTCGCAGGAGCGGATGTCGGCACGGACGCGCGCACCTACAGCGCTGGTACGACCAACGGTCGTTTCGCCATCGACACCCGCACCGATACGGGTGCCGGCCCGATGCGCTCCTTCGTGCGGATCGACGCCGGTCGCCGCTGAGGGACTACAGGCTGCGCGAGAGCAGGAGCGGCGCGCGCCCAGCGCTACGTCCGTAAGGGGAGGGCGGTGTCGAGGGCCGGCCGTATACGGTCGGCGTTCCGGACCTGCCGAGTTCGTCGGCCAGCGTGCGGATCAGCCCCTCCGAGACGGTCCGTGCCGTGGCCAGCACCGTCTGGTTGGTCTCGACAATTACCGTGAAGCGGCGATGGGCAGCCTTCAGGGTCTCGATGCCGCTTGGCGCGAACCGCGCCAGGGCGATGGCATTGGCTTTGGCGGCCTCCAGACCGTTCAGATAGGCGGAGGCGAGTTCGGCCTTTCGCGGGCCGTCGACCATCGCCTCGCGAATGCGCCCGGCGCGCACGCCCTCGCTCTCGCTGGCGAGCACCACGCCGAGGCTTTGCATCGTCGCCATCAGTCCGGCAAGGAACTCATCGGCGGAAGTCTTGTCGTGGATGCGCACGGCACGCGGATCAGGCGCCTGCACGGCCGGCCTCCTGCATCTTCATGATCTCGCCGTAGACCTGGCTCGAGATGCCGACGCCGCCGCTTTTCACGATCGAGCCGGCATATTCCTTGGTGAGCATCGAGCGCCAGACGCCGCCGCCGGTGCCGTTCTCGCCGAGCGGGCCCTCGGTACCACTCGACTGGGTGATCGACTCGAGACTGTTCTCGAGGAACATCGACTCGAAGTCATCGGCGGTCTTCTTGGCCTTGGCCTGAGCGGTGGCCTTGGCCGTGTCCATGGTGTCGGTGCCGGTCTTGGCGATCGCGCCGGCCAACGCCTTGCCGACGCCGACCGCTGCGGAGGCCGCGAAGGTTGCGAGAGGAAGCATGGTCAGGCTCTCCTTCTGGATCACATGAGTTCGATGTCGGCCTGGAGGGCGCCGGCGGTCTTGATGGCCTGAAGGATCGAGATCAGGTCGCGTGGGCCGACGCCCAGCGCATTGAGCCCATCGACGAGCTCGCGCAGGGTCACGCCTTCGCGGACCAGCGCGAGCTTGTTACCATCGCCGGTATCGACCTTCAGGGCGGTGCGCGGCACCACAGCGGTCTGACCGTTCGAGAGCGGGCCGGGCTGGCTGACCTGCGGCTGCTCGGTGATCGTCACTGTGAGATTGCCCTGGGCGATGGCCACGGTGGAGACCCGCACGTCGCGGCCCATCACGATAATGCCGGAGCGCTCATCGACGATGACGCGGGCGGTCTGGTCCGGCTCGACCTTGAGCTGCTCGACCTCGGTGACCAGGCGGATCATGTTGCCGTGGTACTTGGCCGGGATCTGCAGGGTGACGGTGGCTGGGTCGGTGGGCTCGGCGGTGTCGGCGCCCATGAAGTCGTTGATCGCGGCAGCGATGCGCTTCGAGGTGGTGAAGTCGGGATTGCGCAGCGACAGGCGCAGGGAGCGCGCATCGTTCAGCTTGAACGCGACCTCACGCTCGATATTCGCCCCGTTCGAGATACGCCCGTTGGTCGGCACGCCGCGGGTAATCTTGGCCGCATCGCCTTCCGCCGAGAAACCGGCGATCGCGACCGAGCCCTGTGCCAGCGCGTAGACCTCGCCGTCGGCGCCAAGGAGCGGCGTGACGAGCAGAGTGCCGCCCTGGAGCGACTTGGCATCGCCCAGCGAGGACACCGTGACGTCGATGCGATTGCCCTGCGTCGCGAAGGGCGGGAGGCTCGCCGTCACCATCACGGCCGCGAGGTTCTGGGTGCGCATGGTGGCGCCCCGCGTGTTGACGCCGAGCCGCTCCAGCATCGCCTGCAGCGACTGCTTGGTGAAGGGGATGTTGTTGAGCGTATCTCCGGTGCCGTTGAGGCCGACGACAATGCCGTAGCCGACGAGCTGGTTCTGGCGCACGCCCTCGATCGAGGCGAGATCCTTCACCCGCGACAGAGCCGAGGCTGCGCCAAGGCTCGAAAGCCAAACGGCGAGACCCAGCGCCAGCAGACGCAGAAGGGGGAGAGAAGAGGGCCGAACAGGACGCGGGGTCATGGTGGACTCAGGTGAATGACGAGTCCTCTCTTGCGAGGGGCATGCCATCCGCGCCGTTTCCGCAAACCACTGAATTTGATCGACTTTCTTAAATCATCGTGGACATCGCCGCCCTCGCCGGGTGCGTCCGTTCCTGCCGGCTCGGCAGCTTCTGCCGGGCTGTTTACCGACGGTTAACCACGGCGGCCGGATGACTGGATGGGTCGAGCCGCAACGGCTCCTGTCTTCCCCATCGGCCAGGATCATGCGCGTCGAGCAACGCTTTGCCGCCACTGCTGCTGGACCGGCCACTGCCGGCCGCCGGGCCGACGCCGCGCGTGCCTTTTCCCTCACGGATAACGCGCAGCAGGCCCGCTCCGGAACGAGCGCCACGACGCAGACCGGAATGCTCGCCGGGCTCGACGCCATCCTGACCCTGCAGGGCAATGAGGACACGCCGCACGAGCGCCGCCGCCGCTCGGTCAAGCGCGGACACGACCTTCTCGATGG
This sequence comes from Methylobacterium gnaphalii, assembly GCF_007992215.1. Taxonomy (GTDB): domain Bacteria; phylum Pseudomonadota; class Alphaproteobacteria; order Rhizobiales; family Beijerinckiaceae; genus Methylobacterium; species Methylobacterium gnaphalii. Next base: position 77,364 of record NZ_BJZV01000011.1, read on the forward strand.
CCTCGACCGGCTCAAGGCTGCGATCCTCGGCGGCCGCGTGGCCACGCATGAGTTGCAGGCTATCGCCAGGCGGCTGTCCGATCGCGCCGAGTCCAGCGGAGATCCGCGCCTCGACGGGCTCGTCGCCGAGATCGAGCTGCGCGCGGCCGTGGAACTCGCCAAGCTCGAAGCGCTGCGCGGCACCTGATCCCGTTAGACCTCCAACCGATCTCGCTGATCTTCGGTCACATGCTGCCCGCCTCGGCCAATCCGGGCTGAACCGGAAAGCGCTTCTTCAACAACGAAACGGTTGGGCCCACAGCCTGCAGGCATCGCCGCAGGAGAGCGGTCACGCGAAATCGAGGGTCCGGCCGATCGTCGTCCGTTGACCTAGCGGGGCTGATCTTCGACAACGGCGCGGCGTGAGGGGGACGTTCGCAACGCGCCCCGCATCGCGCGCTCGATCCAGCGGCGATGCTCTTCAACTCCCACGTCTTTCTTCTCGCTTTCCTGCCACTTGCATTCGGCCTCCACGCGCTGGTCGAGCGATTCCGGCCGGACTGGCGGCTGGCAGTGCTGGTCCTGCTCTCGCTCGTCTTCTACGGCTGGTGGGACATCCGCTTCGTGCCGCTGATGCTGGCCTCGATCGGAATGAACTGGCTCGTCATGCGCGCCTTCCTGACGCGCCCCGTCTCGTGGCTGATCCCGCTCGCGATCGGTGCGAATCTGCTGGTCCTGGCCCTTTTCAAGTACCTGAACTTCTTCGCGGACCTGGTGAGCCTGCTGCCTGGCGTGACGGCGCCGCATCTCGACTGGGTGCTGCCGCTCGGTATCTCGTTCTTCACCTTCCACCACATCATGTACCTGACCGACCTGAGGGCCGGCCGGGCGCCGGCCTTCGGGCTGGTCAAATATGCGCTCTACATCGCCTTCTTCCCGCAGGTTCTCGCCGGCCCGCTCGTGCGCTGGAGCGAGATCATGCACCAGTTCGACGAGCGCCCCTATGCACGCCCCGACGCCATGGAGCGCATCGGGCGTGGCCTCATCCTGCTCGTCGTCGGCCTCTCGAAGAAGGTGCTGCTGAGCGACCCGCTCAGCTTCCAGGTAAACTCGGTCTTCGAGAAGGCAGCTGCCGGAAGCGTCGTCACCATGGCCGAGGCCTGGCAGGCGACGCTCGGCTTTACCCTGCAAATCTACTTCGACTTCTCCGGCTACACCGACATGGCGCTCGGCATCGCCCTGCTGTTCGGCCTGGTCCTGCCGCAGAACTTCGACGTTCCCTACCGCGCCACCTCGCTGCGCGATTTCTGGCGGCGCTGGCACATGACGCTGTCGCGCTTCCTGCGCGACTACCTCTACATCGCCCTTGGGGGAAACCGCCGCGGGCTCGCCCTGCAATTGGCCGCCCTGTTCGCCACGATGACGCTCGGTGGCCTCTGGCACGGCGCCGGCCTGACCTTTGTCGCCTGGGGCGCCGCCCACGGCCTCGGCCTCTGCGCCGGCGTGCTCTGGCGCCGCACCGGACGCCATATGCCGGCCCTGCTCGGCTGGGCTCTGACGATGAGCTTCGTCGTGCTCACCTGGGTCCTGTTTCGCGCCACGAGCTTCGAGGCCGCCCTCGGCCTGTACAAGGCACTGTTCGGGCAAGCTCCGATGGGCTCCCTGTTCCGCTGGCGCGGGCTCGCCGTGCCGGCCGCCATCGCGCTGATCGGCCCGAGCGCCTGGGTCGTCGTCCATCGGCTACCGGCAAGCCGGGTGCTCGCAGTTGGTCTCGCCATCTTGTTTACTGTCATCGTCCTCAAAATTGGCGACGACGCGAACCGTGAGTTTATTTATTTTCAGTTCTGATGGGAGACCGCTGGACTTGGCTCGCGACTTCGGCTGCTGGGCGCTGCCGAGTCTCCCAGCGATGAAGGCTGCAGCGGCCATGTATACCACAATCGGCGACAGTATGGGTCAAATCAACCCGCCGGTCGATGACAAGAAAAATCTTATCCGCGGCTCGCACGAGATCGATCAGATTTGAATTTGCTGTTTGTTCGCCGATGCGACCGTGGCGTGTTTGCCGCATGGTCACTTCTTTTTGGATTGATAGCCTCGGCTTCGTGGTGGCGCGTTGTGAAGCTCGCCCCCCTCGATTATACGCTCGCCAAATGTCGCGGCAGCCGACAGAGATTGGCGTGAGGCAAGGCATGACCAAGGTGACGATCGACGAGAGCTACACGCCCTCCGACACGGAGCCTTTCATGAATGACCGGCAGCGCGAGTACTTCCGGCGCAAGCTGCTGAATTGGAAGAGCGAGATCCTGCGCGAGGCGCAGGGCACGCTGAGCGCGCTGCAGAGCGAGAACGAGAACCATCCGGATCTGGCCGACCGCGCCTCGTCCGAGACCGACCGGGCGATCGAGCTGCGGGCCCGCGACCGCCAGCGCAAGCTCACCAGCAAGATCGACGCGGCTCTCGCGCGGATTGAGGACCGCTCCTACGGCTTCTGCGAGGAGACCGGCGAACCGATCTCGCTTAAGCGCCTCGACGCCCGCCCGATCGCCACGCTGTCGCTCGAAGCGCAGGAACGCCACGAGCGCCGCGAGCGGGTCTACCGCGACGACTGAGGCACGGAACCGGTCGGCACCGACCACCGACCTCCGGGCTTCCTCGCGGTTACGCTTTCGACACCGCTTCCGGCCGACGATCGGGTGTGATCCGAATCGCCGGAGGCTTGTCATGGACACGTTCTATCGTGGGGTCGAGACGTCGCTGATCGCGTTGACCCTCGCCCTCGGCCTCGGCGCCGCGACCCTCTCGGGGCTGCACACACCGACGGTGACCGTCGTGGAGACGGTCACGCTGCCGATGATCTCGGTCACGGCCGGTACGCCGGAGGAGTAGTCAGGAGATGACCGCCTCCCGCGCCTGTCGAGGCTCGTCCCGGCCGGCGCGGCGCAGCAGCAGAAGCCCCGTGATCGCGGCGAGCATCAGGATCACGCCCTGGGCACCGAGTGCCTCCCAGCTCCCGTTGAGGCCGAGCGTGCTGACCCATTCCGGCACGCCGTCGTTGTGGACCGGCACGATAGCCTGTTCCTGCAATTCCTGGATCGCGGCGCCAACCATCTTCAGCGCCATCACGAACAGAAAGGCAGAGGTAGCGAGGAACATCGGCCGCAGCGGCAGGCGCAGGGCGAGCCACTGCATCGCGACGAACATCGCTGCCAGCGCGATCACGGCAGCCCCGAGCCCGGCGAGCAGGCTCGCGTCGAAGCCGTTGGCGCCCTTGGCCAGCGCATGGACGAACAGCATCGTCTCCGCACCCTCTCGGAAGACGGCGAGGAAGGCGATCGCCGCCAGCGAGAGGATCGTTCCGGCACCCAGGGCCTTCTCGGCGAGGCGGTTTAGATCAGCCTGCCAAGCCCTCGGATTCTGCCGCAGCAGCAGCCAGCCGCTCATGTAGAACATCAGCGCCGCTGCCAGTAGCATCACCGCCGCCTCGAACAAGTCACTGTGCATGCCGTCGTAGTAGGTCTCGAACACCCAGGCCATGGCGACGCTCGCGAGCACCGCCGCGGCCGCGCCGGCATAGACAGGCGCGATCCGCTCCGCGGCGCCCGCCCGGCGCAGGAAGGCCGCCAGCGCCGCGATGACCAGGAGCGCCTCGAGTCCTTCACGGAACAGAATGGTGAAGGCTTGCAAAAAGGTCGACGCATTCATCGTTCTTCGGGACCCTTGGAGAGAGAAGCTGCCACGTCGACAGTCGTGATCACGACGAATTTCACTGATGCGGCAGTTTTGTTCCGATGATCACTGGTTTTGAACGATTTCAAACAAGGAAATCGCCCAGGGTAACTGCCCGATCCGCCTCGATCGAGAACGTCCGGGAAGTAGTCCCATTCCGGACAGCTTCGCAAGATCGAAACATCATCTCTGTGCAGCCCGACCCGCGAGCCAGGCGCGGCCAGAAGCCGCCACAAATAATCAGCCGCCCGCGAGGTTTTCCTGAAACCGAACGGCCATGCTGGGAATTGGTCAGAAGTGTGGCCGAGCGTTTCCGGCAAAAATCGAACGAACAGGGCGCGGCGCCGGAAAGCCGCGTGGGCAGGATAGGATGACAATCACGTTGGTACGGTCACTGGCCGCTCTCTCGGGCGCCGTTCTTCTCGGCTGCACGACGGGTGCGGCGCTAGCGGCGACGACCCCCGTCGAGCGCGGCCCCACCAGAATGGCCGAGGCGGTCCAGGCCCAGACGGTGGCTGTGGATGACGATGCGTCGGCAATCTGTAACAAGAGCCGCAAGCGGCTCTGGATCGAGGGCGAGGGTTGGATTGTCCGTCGCGTCACGACCTGCCGCTGAGCCAAGAGGGGCTTCCACGACGGTCCTTTCGACGGGAGGGCGACCCGTGTCAGCATTCTGCCTCACTGGCGCGACAGGTCATTCCGGAACGAGCTAGGGCAGGATGTGATTGACCTCGCATCGAGCCTGGAGTCCTTTCCGATGCGTCCCATGCTTTTCAGCCTTGCCATGTTGGCCTCGTCCTATGCCGCGTCAGGCGCGACGGCAGGCGAGCGCTTCAGCGTCGTCGAGGATTACGGCTATGGCGGCGGATACGGGTTCGCGGGCGAAGCAATCGGTGGCGCCTATATCGGCGCTCCCCTCACGCGCTTCCCGCGTCCAAACGAGATCGTGCCGCCGGCCTGGGGTTACGGCACCTATGGCGTCCCGACCATCACGGGCATCCGCCAAGCGCCGGCCGGGGAGCCGACGCTGACGGTCATCAACAGCCGCGACACGGCACCGAGGCGTGGAAGCAGCGCCGTGCGGCATGCGTCGCGCGATGGGCAAGGGCAGTGGACCGTCGGCTCCTCTTCAGCCCAACCGAGCCGGAGCGGCGTGCGCGTGATCTCGGTGACCGTGCCGCACCGCTAAGGGCGGCAAAGGGCCATCCAACGCCAGGTCAATCATCGGCTGCGGCTGCGGATTTTGCCCGCCATCTCAAGTTGAGCATCTCACGAGCGGAGGCTTTAACCTCTTGCCGTCATCCTGCCTGGACGGTTGCCGCCGGGCGGGACCGATCACTGCAGGCTGAGATGCACATCGCAATCGTCGATTCGAGCCGCGTCGTCCTGAAGCTCATCGCAGGGCTTCTTGAGCCGCGCGGTCACGTGGTCGAACTTTTCACAGATTCCTCCGAGGCGCTCGACTATCTGTCCAACCAGCCGTCTGTGAAGGCCTTGATCACCAGCCTGGAGGTCAAGCCGATCAGCGGGCTGGAGCTGTGCTGGGCCTCGCGCCTGATCGGCGACGCGAACCGGCCGCTCTCGATCATCGTGATGTCCTCGACGCGCTGCACGCACACGCTGGCCGAAGCCCTCGACAGCGGGGCCGACGATTTCATCGAGAAGCCGCCGAGCGCCGAGGAGCTTCACGCACGCCTGCGCGCTGCCGAGCGGCTCACCACCCTGCAGGCGACCTTGATCCGTCTCGCCGAGACCGATCCCCTCACCGGCCTCATGAACCGCCGCGCCTTCATGAGCCGCGCGCACGAGGCTGTCACCCAGGCTGAAACCTCCGGCAAACTCTCTGCGGTCCTGCTGGACATCGATCACTTCAAGCGCATCAACGACGCCCACGGCCACGATATCGGCGACGAGGTGATCAAGGCGGTGGCCGGGTTGATCTCCGGCAAGGGCATCGCCGGCCGGTTCGGCGGCGAGGAATACGCGCTGATCCTGCCGGAGCGGGATCTCGATGAAGCCATGATAGTCGCCGAGCGCCTGCGGCGTCAGATCCTCGGCCTGCGCATCCCAGCCGAGACGGGGCCTGTGACACTGTCCTGCAGCTTCGGCGTCAGCATATGGCAGGATGGCGATACGGTCGACGGCTTGCTCAAGCGCGCTGACATCGCGCTCTACGCAGCGAAGACGACAGGCCGTAACCGCGTCGTCGCCTCGGGCACGGAGCAGCCACTCAGCAAAGCATGCTGAGATAACCTGGAACGCTTTTCGCTGCCGTTGGAACTATTCACTCTTCGCCATGCAACCTGTCCCAACGCGGGATCAGAATGGCACAAATCCCAACGTCGTATTGCGGATTTGAACCACTTTACTGCACAAGACCGCTGGAACGACTCTTGTTCTGAGCACCCCGATACGGCCGCGATGTATTGCGGCGGCACGCGTAACGGGGAGTGCGGTATGAGCCACACGGTCGAAGTCCTGATCGTCGATGAACCTCTTGGGTTCGATCCGAACTTTCGGGCAGCACTGGAACATACCCCGGCTCTGCGCACGATCGGCGAAGAAGATCTCGGTGCGGGCGCGCTCGACACCGTTGTCGCCCTGATCTGCGTGCGCGAGACACTTCTTGCCGCGGCCTGCGAGCGGATCGCGGCTTTGCGTCACCGTCAGCCCTCGCTGCGCATCCTCGTGATCTTCCAGTCGCTTGGTTCGGACGACCTTCGCAACCTGCTCGATGCCGGCGCCGACGCCTTCGTCGGGCGCGGAACTCCGGCACGCGACGTCTGTGGCGTTATCCTCGCACTGGCCGGCGCTGCAGCCGAGATCACCATCGAGGCCCGCTCCAACGGCTACGCGTCCGCTCCGGACGTCCTGGCTCTGACGCCGCGCGAGGCCGAGGTGCTGCGCTTCCTCAGCGCCGGCTTCTCGAACAAGGAGGTGGCGCGCCGCCTCTCCCTCTCGGTCCGTACAGTCGAGACGCACCGGCTCAACCTGCGCCGCAAAACGCAGACTGGCCGGCTCAAGGATCTCGTGATGCTCGCCCGCCAGCTCGGCCTCGATCCGGTGATCGACGCCGATCTCCCGCGACGCGCGGCGTCGCATTGAGGGAAGGCCACTCGCCGTTGCTGACGCCGGCGAGGCCCCGCCGATGACATCGCGGCGAATGTGAGGAGAGGCTTGCCGGCCGTACGCGTCTGGGCCGCCTCCTCACGCGGCACGACGGCGCTTCGAGGCCTGTGCCCTCGCTGGAGAGGTCTGCCTGCGTGCCCCTGTCACCCGCTGTCGAGGCCGCGCGGCATCTTCAAGTCGCTTTCGCAGCAAGCCCAGTACGGCAGCCTCCTCCGGCTTGAGGGCGTTGAGGTCTTCGGTCAGCTCGTCCTCGACGGCCTCCTTCACCTGCAGCAGGAGCGCCCCCTCCAGGTAGCAATCAAGCACCTGCGGGTGGATGTAGCATTTCCGACAGATCGTCGGCGTGTTGCCGAGGCGGGAGGCGACGGCCTCGATGGCATCGCGCACGTTGCGCTTGGCCATGGCCTCGCTGTCGAAGCTCTCGAACTCCTTCAGAGCCAGCGCGGCAAGCACCGTGCCGGCCCAGGTCCGAAAATCCTTCGCGGTGAAGTCCCGGTTGGTGATCTCGCGCAGATAGGCGTTGACGTCCGACGAGGTGACGTCCCTGCGAACGCCCTCTTCGTCGAGATACTGGAACAGCTCCTGGCCTGGCAGATCCTGGCAGGCTTTTACGATCCGAGCGACGCGCCGATCGCGGATCGAGAGGTTCCACTCTTTGCCGCTCTTGCCCTTGAAGCGGAAAGTCAGCTCCGCGCCTTCGATCTTTACGTGGCGGTCGCGCAGCGTCGAGAGGCCATAGCTCTTGTTTGAGCGGGCATAATCGTCGTTGCCGACGCGGATCAGGGTGTTCTCCAGCAGGTGCACCACGGTAGCGAGCACCTTCTCGCGCGGCAGGCCGCGCTTGCCCATATCGGCGTCGATCCGAGCGCGGATGCCCGGGAGCGCGTCGGCGAATTCCATGATCCGCTCGAACTTCGTCACCTCTCGCGCCTCCCGGAAATCCGGGTGGTAGCGATACTGCTTGCGACCCTTCGCATCGCGGCCCGTCGCCTGAATGTGGCCGTTGGCGTGCGGACAGATCCAGACGTCGGTATAGGCCGGCGGGATTGCGAGCTTCTTGATGCGCGCGATCACGGCCTCGTCGCGGATCACCTTGCCGTCGGTATCCCGGAACGAGAAGCCCGTCCCGCTGCGCTTGCGCGTGAAGCCCGGTTTCGAATCGTCGACGTAGCGCAGACCCGCTTCGCGGGCGGCATCGCGCGGGTCAACGGTTCCGGTAGCTTCGCAGGCTGGCATGGGGGTTTTCTCGCGCGGCGTGAGACCTCAACCGAAATTCAGCCGGCCATGTTCCAGCCCTCGACGCCCGCGACTGTTCGGTGGTGCAGGGGGCTAAAGCCAGCGCTCCATCACGGTGCGCGGGCTCTCGGCCCAACCGATCCGCTCGTAGAAGGCGCGCACGGCCGTGTTGGTCTTACGCACCAGGAGTTGTGCCTTGCGGATGCCGCGCGCGCGCAGCCAGTCCTCACCTGCCCGCACCATGACCCGCCCGAATCCGGCATCGCGATGGGCCGGATCGACGGCGACGTAGTAGAGCCAGCCGCGGTGGCCGTCATGTCCCACCATGGCGGATGCAACGACCCCGTGATCGGCCAGGGTCCCGACGAGGATGTCGGAGTTCTCACGGCCTGCCGCGAGATCGATGTCGGCGTCCGGATCGTTGTACGGCACCACGAGCCCGCAGGTGATCCAGAGGGCCTTGACCGAGCCGCGATCGGCGTCCGTTAAGGCTCTGATGCTCAGCGTTCCGTCCATACCGCGGTCTCGTGCCCGTGCTACAGACCGCCACCATGGACGCTCCGACCCAACCTCCTAAAGCCGCGACGGGCTCCCCGAAAACCCTTGCCTTCGTGGCGAGCGAGGATGCCGTCTTTGCCGCACATGGCCTGCCGATGGCCCGATCTGCGGTGGCGGTGGGCCTGGCGGTGGTGGTCATCACGCGGATCGGCACGCACCGCGAGGCCATCGAGGCTACCGGCGCGCGCCTGATCGCGCTGGAAGGCGGCCAATCGGGGATCAACCCCATGACCGCGGGCTACGCGGCAGGGCAGGTCTCGGCGATGCTGAAGGCGCTTAGGGCCGACATCGTGCATTGTGTCGGGCTGCGCGGCATCCTCGTCGGCGGCACGGCCGCGGCGATGGCCGGCATTGCGAACCGCGTCTTCGCGCCGGGCGAGTTCTCGGGGAAAGGCGGCCGGCTATCGCGGCTCGCTGTGAAAGGCCTGCTCCGCGGGCCGCTGGCGAGCCGGAACACGCGCTATCTGTTCGAGAACGCAGACGACGCCCGTGCCCTCGGCCTCGACCCGGCAGATACCGCCGTGACCATCCTCGACCGGAGAGGCAGCGATGCCGGGGCGGCCATCGGTCATGCTGTCGCCGGCATCTACGCGGAGTTGCTCTCCGCGTGACCCCATCCCGCGACCCACTCGCCTTCATCCGTGCGAATACGCGTCTGATCCCGGTGCCGCATGCGCCGGAGATCCGGCTGCACGTCGCCGACGAGGCGACCGAGCTCTGGCAGAAGACCGAGGAAGAGCTCGAAGAGATCGGCCTGCCGCCGCCATTCTGGGCCTTCGCCTGGGCGGGCGGCCAGGCGCTCGCCCGCTACATCCTCGACCATCCCGAGACGGTCGCTGGCAAGCGCCTGCTCGACTTCGCCTCCGGCTCCGGCCTCGTCGCTATCGCCGCCGTGAAGGCAGGCGCCGCTCATGTGCTCGCAAGCGACCTCGACGCCTTCGCCCTTGCCGCCATCCCCCTCAACGCTGCCGCCAACGGCGTCGCCGACCGGATCACCGCGACGGGCGAAAACCTCATCGGCAGCGACGATCCCTTCGACGGCGTCCTTGCCGCAGACATCTTCTACGAGCGCGACCTCGCCGGCGCCGTCGGCGCCTGGCTCCAGGAGCGGCATATGCGCGGCACGACCGTGTTGATCGGCGATCCCGGCCGCTCCTACCTGCCGCGCGACCGGCTCGAGGCCATCGCGACCTACGAGGTGCCGGTGACGCGCTCCCTCGAAGATGCTGAGATCAAGCGATCGAGCGTCTGGCGGTTTCGCTGACGGCGCGGTCCATCCGCCGACGCACCGCGAAATAGCCCCGATTGACGGTTCAATCTCCATTCATGAGGGGAAGAGCGCTGTCGTGCCGCCCCGGCTCGTCTATCGAGCCAGCCGAGGGAGGCTCTTCATGCGCGCAGCGTCGCGGTTTCTCGCTCTTCTGACGATCCTGTCGTTGTGCCTCCTCGGTAGTCTCGCCCAGGCAGACCCGGCGCCGGGCGGATCCGAGAAGCGGATCGCCCTCGTCATCGGCAATGCCGGCTACAAGGCCGGCGAATTGGCAACACCCGCCAACGATGCCGGCCTCGTCGCGCAGACTTTGCAGGCGGCCGGCTTCGACGTCGTCGGCGCCCGCGACCTCGACGAAGATGCGCTGCGGCGCGCGATGCGCGACTTCACCGACAAGGCCGCGCAATCGGGGCCGGATACGGTCGCCTTCGTCTACCTCGCTGGCTACGGCCTCCAGCTCAATGGGGAGAACTACTTCACGCCGGTCGACGCCGAGATCGCCTCCGCCGCCGAGGTGCCTGTGCGGGCGCTGCGGCTGTCCGACTATAAGCGCCAACTCGCCGCGACCCCGCTGAAGGCGCGCTTCATGGTGCTCGATGCGGCCCGCACCTCGCCCTTCGCCAAGACCGGCGATCCGCTCGCCGGCGGTCTCGCCCTGACCGAGGCGGAGCCCGGCTCGCTCGTTGCCTTCAACGCGGCACCCGGGACGGTCGGCCCGCAGGAGAAGGGGCCGTACGGCGCCTATGCCCGGGCGCTGGTCGAGATGATCCGCGAGGGCGGCCTGCCGCCGGCGGAGCTGTTCGACCGCGTCCGCCTGCGCGTCAGCGAGACCACGCAGGGCGGTGAGGTGCCGTGGAGTGTCTCGCGGATCGAGGGCAGCTTCGAGTTCTTCAAGCGCGCGGCCGATGCGCCGCCGGTCGCCGACGCCGAGAAGGTCGCGGCCCTCAACCAGCGCCCGCTGAAGGAGATCGGGCCCCAGGACGCCTATGCTGCCTGCCTGCAGCGTGACACGCTGCAGGGCTACGAGGAGTTCGTCTCCGCCTACCCGCGGGATGCGCTGGCCAAACGCGTGCGCGTCCTGATCGCGGCGCGGCGCGAGGCGCAAACATGGCGGCGCAGCTCTCTCGCGGACAGTCCGGACGGCTACTGGTCGTATCTCAGCCGCTACCCGCGCGGGCCGCACGCCTGGGATGCCCGCCGCCGCCTCCGCGAGCTCTCCGTGGCGCTGGAGCCGCCGCCCCATTTCGCCATGCTCGATTACGACGTGCCTCCGCCGCCGCCGGACGAGGTCGTCTATGTCGACCGCCCGACGGTCTATTTCGACGACCCTGCCTACGAACTCGCGCCGCCGCCCCCGCCGCCCGCATTCTTCCTGCCACCGCGGCCGGCCTACATCGTCGACCTGGCGCCACCACCACCCGTCTATGTCGATTACGCCCTGCCGGCGCCGGCTTTCGTGCCGATCCCAGCCTATGTCAGCGCGCCGGCCAACATCGCGGCACCGCCGTACAACGTCTACTACCGGAACATCCACAACGTGACGGCGATCGACGAGATCAACCGACAGAATGTGGAGTTCTCGCGCGAGCGGCGCGGCCCCTCGGCCCTGGCCGTCGGGGCCGGTGCCGTGGCCGGCGCAGCGGCCGGGCTCGCGATCTCGCGTGTCGCACTGCCGCCCGCCGTTGCGAACCGGGCCGCGCTCCCGGGCAACGGTCCGGCAGGCATGAACGGTCCGGGAGGCCGTGCCGGCGTCAGGCCCGGTATCAACGGCAATCCCGCTCTCGCGCCGAACGGCCAACCGGTCATTCCGCAGCAGGCCGCCCGCCCAGGCCAGCCTGGCCTTCCCGGGCAGCCGCAGCAGGGACTTGCGCCAGGCGCGCGTCCGGGGCTCGGTCAGGCGCTCCCGGGCCAGAATGGGCAGCCGCTCCAGCAGCAGGTGAACCGTCCCGGACAGCCCGGGCAGGGACTCGTTCCCGACAACCGGCTCGGACAACCGGGTCTCCCCAACCCGAACGGGCAGGTCCAGCCGCAGCAGGCCAACCGGCCGGGCCAGCCTCTTCAACCCGGTCAGGTGCAGCCGGGCGTTACGCCCGGTCGACCGGCCTTCGGCCAGAGGCCTGCGGGGCAGGGGGGGCCGCAACCGTTGCAACAGGCCAACCGTCCGGGCCAACCGGCACAGGGTCAGCCGCCGCAGAACGGCGCAGCACCGCAAGTCGTGCGGCCGGGCCAGCCTCCGGGAGGAGCAGGCGCCGCTCATCAGCAGGTGATCCAGCAGCGCCAGATGCAGCAGCAGCAGGCAGCCCAGCAGAGGGCGGCGGTCCAGCAGCAGCAGGCCGCCCAACGCCAGCAGATGATGCAGCAGCAGGCGGCGCAGCAGCGCCAGATGCAGATGCAACAGCAGGCTGCCCAGCGGCAGCAGCAGGCTGCCCAGCAGCGGCAGATGATGCAGCAGCAACAGATGCAGCAGCAGCGCGCCGCTCAACAGCAGCAGATCGCGCAGCAGCGTCAAATGCAGATGCAGCAGCAGGCCGCGCAGCGTCAGCAGATGATGGCGCGCCCGCAGCCGCAGCCGCAGCCGCCTCGCGGTGGCGGACGCGTCTGTCCGCCGGGAGTACCGTGCCGGTGATCACGCCGGACTTCGCGCAGACCATGGCGGCCTACAACGCCGTCCTGAATACGAAGATCTACGCCGCGGCGGCGCGTCTCTCCGATGCGGAGCGCAAGGCCGAGCGCGGCGCGTTCTGGCGCTCGATCCATGGCACGCTGAACCATCTCGTCTGGGCCGACCGGATGTGGATGTCACGGATCGACGGCTGGGAGGCTCCGACGCAGACGCTCGCCGAGAGCGGCACAGTGCACGAGGCGTTCGCCGCACTCGCCGAGGCCCGCGAACGGATGGACGCGGACCTCGCCGCCTGGGCCGCGCGGATCGAGCCCGAGTGGCTCGACGGCGCGCTGACCTGGTTCAGCGGCGCGGCCGGTCGCGAGATCACGGCGCCCCGTGGGCTCGTCGTCACCCATCTCTTCAACCACCAGACCCATCACCGCGGACAGGTACACGCCATGTTGACCGCGGCCGGCGAGCGGGTCGGCGATACGGATCTGCCGTTCGTCCTCCCGAGCGGAGGCTGAGCCACGTCTGCCGGATGTGCCGACGCAGTCCAGCCCTGTCGGTGTCGTCGCCTGGCTGCCGTCCTGCCGAAGAATGGCCCGATTGGCGAACCCTGGTCTCGGCGCGATTTCATCAGGAGCGAGACATGCGACCTATTCTCCCCTCCGCCATCGCTGTAGCGCTGGCCACGGCGCTCACCGGCGGAGCCTTGGCACAAGGCCGCCCCAAGGCCCCACCGCCTCCGCCGCCTCAAGGCGCGCCGCCCACTCTCGGCCTGTTCCCGTGCCGGAGCGAGAAGGAGATCTGCTTCGTTGGTGCCGTAAAGGACGGAAAGCTGGTGCTGCTGTTCACAAACGACCCCAAGGGCGAGGAGGCCGTCGGTAAGCCGGTCGGCGCAACCACGGGTGAGGGCGGTGCCGCGCTCGATCTGTCCGCGAACGAGGGCAAGGTCGTGATGCTGACGGGCAGCTACGACGCCAAGGCCGGCGTGGCCAAGGCCGAGGTGGTCGATGTCGCGAGCCCGCTCGTCGCCTTTGCGATCAAGGCCAATGCCGGTGCCGGCGCCGATGACGGCCCGCCCGCGCCGCCGCCTGCGGCCGGCAAGAAACGCTGACGCGATGAGCCGGGCCGGACTCCCGCTAGGGTTGGGAAAACTCCGGCCCGGCCCTTCTCACCCCAAAATGCCCGGCGTAGTTTCCCAAGACTGGTAAACGCTGCGCCAGGGAGGTTTCATCCCATGTCTCGTCTGATCTTTGCCGTTTCCGTCCTCGCCTTGACTTGCGGCGCGACCGCACCGGCCTCGGCCCTCTCGGCGAGCGAATGCTCCACCAAGTACCAGGCGGCCAAGAAGGATGGCACGCTAGGCGGCATGAAGTGGAACGACTTCCGCAAGGCCCAGTGCGGCGCCGACGCCCAGCCTGCCGCCGCGACCACCACGACGGCGCCCGCCGCTGCCCCGGCCACCGCGCCAGCTCAACCGACGGCGAAGGCCCAGCCTGCCGCGAAGCCAGCCGCTCCCGCGGCCTCAGGCTCGGCAGTCTTTCCGAGCAAGATCGATCCGAAATACGCCAGCGAGTCAGCCGGCAAGCAGCGCCAGAAGACCTGCCTGGACCAGTACAACGCCAACAAGGCCAATGGCGGCAATGGCGGCCTGAACTGGATCCAGAAGGGCGGCGGCTACTACTCGGAATGCAACAAGCGCCTGAAGGGCTGACGAATGGGAGCCCGGTCCGCGATGGCCCGGGCTCTTTCCCTTCGGCGGCCTCGGCGAAGGCTCGGTCGAACTGCGTCGCCGCAGTCCGGGCTCATGCTCAGGACACGGCGGCGAGCTTGTCTGCCATGGTCTGCTCCTTGTCGCGCCGCGACCCGAAGACCATTGTGTAGAACAGCCGCGGGACGCCGAGCGAGGTCAGCTTCGCCTCGCATTCCTCGATCAGCTTGCAGATGTCGGCGAGTTCGCCCTCGATGTTGGTGCCGTTGGCGTGCATCTCGGCATTGAGCGGGCTCGCATCGATGATCGCCTTGATCTCCTTCACATAGGGAGACACGGACGGGCCGACGCCCATCGGCACGATGCAGAGATCAGCGATAACGCGCATGGTCGGCCTCCCGGCTGTGACGGCGAGCACGCAACGCCCTCACGCCGATCCGGCTCGACCGAAAGTCCATTGATGGGAATTGAAACTGGAGCGGGCGAAGGGATTCGAACCCTCGACCCCAACCTTGGCAAGGTTGTGCTCTACCCCTGAGCTACACCCGCTCGCAGCGGGTCCGTGGCAGCGCCGTCGGACCCGAACGGCGCTCTCTAAACACCATTCCGTCGGAGGTTGCAAGCCTCGCTTTGACGGCTTCGGATCATTCTTTCGCCACGGCGTGCGAACCCGCCGAACCAACATGATACCGCCGCCTGAAGCGGCATTATTTCCCCATCGCAAGGAAGCGCGTGATCAGCCAGAGCGGTACCACGACGACAGCGCCGGCAAGGATCCAGCGGCCGAACTCGTGAAACGTGTCGAGGCCGAGTTCGATCAAGGCACGCCCGGTATCGTAGAGGCGCCAGAACAGCTGCCCCGGCGAAAGCCCGAGCATGGCCATCGCCGCGCCGACGAGCACGGAGAGGAACAGCAGCTTGATGAAGACGGCGACCGGCGAGCCGCCAAGGAAACGGCGTAGGCTGGAGCCCCGTCCGTGATCGTAGGCGCGCGGGTCGCCGACTTCGGGCAGGTCCCGATAAGGGGTGGCGCGACTGCGTCGATCCTGATCGCCGATCATGCCTCGTATCCCGTCTCCTGCCGCCGCGCTGGCGAGAATGTCGTGCCAGAGAGGTGATGCGTAGATCGGCGTTTCACAACGGCGCCTGGTCGGCGCAAGCGTGTCCGCCGCGACACAGCTCAGCGAAACCGCTCTGGCCGGAGAGCGTTACGCTCTTTCCCCAGCTCGCTCGAGATGCAACCCGGATCGGGCGGGTCGTATCAAAATGGACGGCCCGCGCGGCTGACACGCGATTCTCGTTCGGGAAGCATCCATGCTCGATCATGCCTTGTTCGACCCGGCGACGATCGACCCAGAAACACGTCGTCTCAACGAGGAGATCCGCAAGGACCAGGCGAGCCAACCCGACCCGTGGTCGATGCCCATCGCGGAGGCGAGGGCGCTGCGGTCGAAGGGCTCAATCGCCTTTCCTCGGCTCAAGCGCAGCGCGCGCGCCGAGACGATCACGGTCGAGGGGCCCGGCGGACCGGTCGCGCTGCGCGTCATCCGTCCACAGGGCAAGGCGGCCGAGAAGCCACGAGGCGCCTACCTGCACATCCATGGCGGCGGCTGGGTTTTCGGTGGGGCCGACCAACAGGACCCGTGGCTCGAGCGCATCGCTGACACCTGCGGCTTCGTCTGCCTCTCGGTGGAATACCGGCTGGCGCCCGAGCATCCCTATCCGGCCGCGCTCGAGGATTGCGAGGCAGCGGCGCTCTGGCTCGCCGGGCCGGGCAGGGCGAGCCTCAACGTCTCCTCGCTGACCATAGGCGGCGAGTCGGTCGGCGCGCATCTCGCCGTCTCGACCCTGCTGCGCCTGCGCGACCATCACGACCAGCCTCGCGCTTTTCGCGGCGCCAATCTCAATTGCGGATTCTTCGATCTCGGCCTGACGCCGAGCGTGCGCGCCTGGGGTGAGGAGCGCCTCGTCAACAACACCCGCGACCTCGAGACCTTCGCCAACGGCTTCTGCGCGGGGAAGGTCGATCGCCGCCAGCCGGAGATCTCGCCGCTCTATGCAGACCTGAAGGGCCTGCCGCCGGCCCTGTTCTCGGTGGGCACCGCCGACGCGCTTCTCGACGACACGCTCTATATGTCGGCCCGCTGGGCGGCCGCCGGCAATGGCGGCCATACCGCGATCTATCCCGGCGGCTGCCACGTCTTCATCCGCTATCCCGGCCCACTCACCGAGCGTGCGCAGGAGCTGAGCGAGCGGTTCCTGATGGCGCTAGCCTGAGGGGCGTCGATCTTCGGCGACCGAAACGCGGCGTTCAGCGCGCGCCCTCGGCCATTGGAACGGCGCTCTCCGCCGAGGCGGGCTCGGCCTGGGCATGCCCGGCCCGAAGCAGGGCGATGGCGAGGCCCGAGATCGTCAGCAGGTCGCAAGTGAGGGCGAAGGCGGAGCCGACGAGGAAGTTGTGCCCGGCCCAGCACAGGGACGCTCCGAGGAAGAGCAGCCGCATGGCATGCGCGTCGGCTTGAAGCCGGGCACAGGTCGCGAACACGGCGCCGATCGCGGCGCATCCCGAGGGCCAGCCGTTCCAGGTCGCGAGCGTCAGCGAGGCCGCAACAAGAGCGCTCGCGACGAAGACGGGCGCGACGAGGCCAGCCCGGGCGCGCGAGCCGAGGCAGAGCGCGGAAACAAGGCTCTGCAGGACGGAGATCGAGCACAAGGCCGCGCCGGTGAATGCCCCGAGATGCAGGAAGTGCAGCGCAAAGCAGGTCGAGCATGCCGCCGAGGTCAACAGGATCCACAGGCGGCGCGGCATCGTGCCGGCGGCGAAGCCGAGGCACATGCCGAGCATCCCGAAGCCGTCGAGATGCCCCCCGGCGGCGTTCAACCAGGCAGCGGCGAGATCGGTGGGGGTCATGATCGAGGCTCGGGGGAGGGCGCGTTTTCGCGCCGTTGGCTCACCAGCCGCTAGGCCCGCATGGTATCCGGATGGTTAACGAAAATTCGCCGGGCCGGGCGCCGTGGCCCCTCTGCCGCACTGCACCACGCGGCAACCCTGCCGTTCCGCCATTCACTCCCTAGATAGGGCTGACGCCTTGTCTCGCCGCTGACAGGGGCGCTCCCGCATCCCGGTCACGGCCCTTTGCCTGCCTTGTCCCTGCCTCAGCGTTTTTCCGACTGGTTCGCCTCCCGCCGATGGCAGCCGCGCACGCACCAGCTCGCGCTCCTGGAGAATGCCCGTGCGGGTCGCTCCACGCTGCTCGTGGCGCCGACCGGCGCCGGCAAGACGCTCGCCGGCTTCCTGCCGTCGCTCGTCGCGCTGAGCGAGACGCGGCGGAAATGGACCGAGTACGGGCTGCACACGCTCTACGTCTCGCCGCTCAAGGCGCTTGCGGTGGACATCGCCCGCAACCTCGACGCGCCGATCGAAGAGATGGGATTGCCGATCCGGGTCGAGACCCGCACCGGCGACACACCCTCGCACAAGCGTACCCGCCAGATTGCCCGGCCGCCTGACATCCTGCTCACCACACCCGAGCAGCTCTCGTTGCTGCTGGCCCACCGCGAGGCCGCGGAGCTGTTGGGCGGGCTCCGGCACGTCGTGCTCGACGAGCTGCACGCGCTGGTCACCTCGAAGCGCGGGGACCTGCTCTCGCTGGCGCTGGCGCGGCTGCGCCGGCTGAGCCCAGAGGCCACGGCAATCGGGCTCTCGGCGACGGTGCGCGAGCCGGACGAGTTGCGGCGTTATCTGGTGGGGCAGAGGCCTAATCCCGTCGTTGCCAGCGAACACGACGCGATCCAGAGCCGGGCCTCCGGGGTGGCGGGTGTGGCCCCGCAATGCTCCGCTGACGCGCGCGAGGACGGACGGGGACATCCGATGGCCGACCTTGTCGTCGTCGAGGGCGGCGCCAAGGCCGATCTGCGCATGCTCGACATCGATCGGACGCTGCCGCTCGCCGGGCACACCGCCTGGCACTCGATGCCGGCGATCTACGAGCTGATCCGCGAGCACCGCACCGTGCTGGTCTTCGTCAACACGCGCTTGCAGGCCGAGTACACGTTTCAGGAGCTCTGGCGCCTCAACGATGACGTCCTGCCGATCGCGATCCATCACGGTTCGCTCGACGCCGCGCAGCGCCGCCGCGTCGAGGCCGCGATGGCGGCCGGGCAGCTGCGGGCCATCGTCTGCACCGCGACGCTCGATCTCGGCATCGACTGGGGCGACGTCGATCTCGTCGTGAACATCGGTGCGCCGAAGGGCGCGAGCCGGATCATGCAGCGGATCGGGCGCGCCAACCACCGCATGGACGAGCCCTCGAAGGCCTATCTCGTGCCGGGCAACCGCTTCGAGATGCTGGAATGCCGGGCCGCGCTCGATGCCGTCGAGGATGCGGCGCAGGACACGCCGGACGCCCGCATCGGCGCGCTGGACGTGCTCGCCCAGCACGTCCTCGGTATGGCCTGCGCCGACGCCTTCGATGCGAACGAACTCTACGACGAGATCGTCTCGGCCGCGCCCTACCAGTACCTGACCTGGGAGATGTTCGAGGCGGTCGTCGACTACGTCGCCACGGGCGGCTACGCGCTGCGCGCCTACGAGCGCTTCGCCAAGATCCTGCGCGGCCCCGATGGGCTTTGGCGGGTGCGGGATGCGCGGGTCGCCCAGCAATACCGCATGAATGTCGGCACCATCGTCGAGGCGGCACGGGTCAAGGTGCGGCTCACGCGGCACCTGCGCGGCAAGCCCGGGACGGTGGTGCCGAAATCGGGACGTGTGCTCGGCGAGATCGAGGAGGAGTTCGGCGAGACCCTGACAGTGGGCGACACCTTCCTGTTCGCCGGTGAGGTGCTGCGCTTCGAGGGGATGTCGGAGGACGATTGCCTCGTGACCCGCGCCAAGGGTGCGGAGGACCCGGCGATTCCCTCCTATGCCGGATCCAAGTTCCCGCTCTCGACCTTTCTCGCCGCGCGGGTGAGAGCGATCATCGCCGATCCGTTCGAGTGGGACCGGCTGCCGCCGCAGCTCGCGAACTACCTGGTGCAGCAGCGCCGGCACTCGGTGCTGCCAGGCGAGCGCGACCTGCTGGTCGAGACGTTTCCGCGCGGCAACCGCTTCTATCTCACTGCCTTCCCGTTCGAGGGTCGGCTCGCGCATCAGACGCTCGGCATGCTCCTGACGCGGCGGCTGGAGCGGGCCGGGCTGCGTCCGCACGGCTTCGCCGCCAACGATTACGGCATCGCAATCTGGACCGGCCGCGACGTCGGCGAGCGCATGGCCATCGATCCCGGCTTCGCCGAGGCGCTGTTCGCTGAGGACATGCTCGGTGACGACCTCGAAGCCTGGCTCGACGAATCCGCGATGATGAAGCGGACGTTCCGGCAATGTGCCGTGATCGCCGGGCTGATCGAGCGGCGCTATCCGGGCCAGAAGAAGACCGGCCGGCAGGTCACCATCTCCACCGACCTGATCTACGACGTGCTGCGCAAGCACCAGCCCGACCACCTGCTCCTGCAGGCTGCGCGGCAGGATGCGGCAACCGGACTCCTCGACGTGGCCCGCCTCGGCATGATGCTAAGACGCATCAAGGGGCGAATCACCCACAAAGCACTGGAACGGGTCTCGCCCCTCTCCGTATCCGTCATGCTCGAGATCGGGCGTGAGCGGGTCTACGGGGAGGGGGCCGACGAGATTCTGGCCGAAGCCGAAGCAGAGCTTCTCCAAGAGGCCCTGGCGTGAGCGATTCCTCCCATCGTTTCGATGAGGAT
Organism: Methylobacterium gnaphalii; assembly: GCF_007992215.1. Taxonomy (GTDB): domain Bacteria; phylum Pseudomonadota; class Alphaproteobacteria; order Rhizobiales; family Beijerinckiaceae; genus Methylobacterium; species Methylobacterium gnaphalii. Next base: position 97,347 of record NZ_BJZV01000011.1, read on the forward strand.
GCGATCTTGGCGCTCGGCCTGAGACTGGAAAAAACCGTGAAGGCGGCGGGGCTGATGCTCGCTGGCGAGACCCTGACCCTGGACCGCACCGGCGCGCTGTGGCTGGAGGCGCATCGGACCTTGGTGGTGTCGGACCTGCACCTGGAGAAGGGATCGTCCTTCGCCGAGCGCTCGGGCCAGTTCCTGCCGCCCTACGACACCCGCGAGACCCTGTCCTGCCTGCACGAGGTGATCCAGCGGCTCGATCCAACCCGCGTCGTGGCGCTGGGGGATTCCTTCCACGATGCCCGCGGACCGGAGCGGCTGGAACCGGGCGACCGCGCCATGGTCGCCGCCCTTCAGGCTGGGCGGGACTGGGTCTGGATCGCCGGAAATCACGATGCGACGGTGAATGAGGGGATCGGCGGACGCTATTGCGAGAGCCTCGCGATCGGCGGCCTCACGCTGCGACACGAGCCTGCGCGCGATGCCGCGCCGGGCGAGATCGCCGGACATCTCCACCCCTGCGGCAAGGTGACGATGCGGGGGCGCAGCGTGCGGCGGCGCTGCTTCGTGACGGACGAGCGCCGGCTGGTGATGCCCGCCTTCGGCGCGTTGACCGGAGGTCTGAACGTCCGTGCGGCAGCGTTCGACCCGCTGTTCCCGCAGGGCTTCACCGCGCATCTCCTAGGCGATGGGCGCGTCTTCGCCATCGGCCGCGCGATGCTGGGCAAGGATTAGACGTTCGGCGCGATCGGTCGGGCGACGCCCGGCGCTCGGCGGGACAGCGCCGGACGCGGACGATCCGGCTGCCGGTCTCGCGCCGACGCTGCAGCGCGGCCTGCACAGCATGATCCAGGCGCTGGATGAAGGCGGCCTTTCGGCGGGAAACCGTAACTACGTTTTCGCAGTCTGCTCCGAGGGGCTCACGCCGCGACCAGCAGGCTTACCCCTGCCACCGCTGACAGGATCAGCCGCAGCTTGCCCATCCAGGGCGGAGCCAGGCCGCGGCGGCTGAGGTCTTGGTCGATCACGCCCCAGAGCAGGACGAGGCCGCCGAGCATACGCAGATCCCAGGGCGCGGGGACGGCGAGGGCGGCCCAGGCCAGGAGAGAGGGCACGACCGCGAGAAGATAGTCGGCATTGCCGGCGCTGCGCGCCGCGGCAGCGCCCCAACGGATGCCGCCGAGGAAGGATGCGATCACCGCCCCATAGGCGGAGAGGATCGTGCGTGGCGACAGGCCGATCATGCCAAACCCGCCATCCGTCCCGCTGACCGAGAGCGCGGCGAAGCCGAGGAAGGGCACAAGCCCGGCGACGCCGAGGACGAAGGCGCCCATCGGCATCGTGTTTAAGCGCGGCATGAGATCTCCCGCTCGAGGCGCGATCGATCCGCCGTGCTCGGCCGGTCCTGCCTCCCCATCAATCGCATGCCCCTGCCGCCAACGCGTTGTGAACCGCATGGCGGTCCTGAGAAGCCGGGCCGGCGGCTGCAGAGATTACACGCGCAGATGCGGGTGGTTCCGGCAACCGGGGCGTTTCGGCACAGGGGGCGACACGCCCGCTCAGACGCCGGTGCGTGAGCCCGTGTGGGTGAGGCTGCCGGTGGGCGAGCCGGGTGGGGGCGCGCCGAGCAGCGACATCGCCGCGGGTGCGGCCGCCTTGGGCTGGGGCGGGTCGTTCGCGGAGGGGTCGGCCACCTTGGCCTTGTAGGCCGAGGCGAGGGCCTTGGCCGCAGCGAGATCCTTGGGCGCGAGCTTGGCGGCGACGTCGTCCCGCTTCTTGCCGGCCTCCTCGTCACCCTGCGCAGCGGCGGCGGAGAACCAGGCATAGGACTGGATGAGATCCTGGCCGACGCCGAGCCCACGGGCATAGAGCACAGCGAGATTGTACTGGCTGTCACGGACGCCGAACTCGGCAGCGCGGCGGAACCAGCTGGAGGCGGTGGCAAAGTCCGGCTTGCCGGTGGCGCTTGGATTCTCGGCGTGCAGCACGGCGAGGTTGTGCATCGCGCGAACGTTGCCGCGGTCGGCAGCGCGGCCGTACCAGGTCTTGGCCTGGCCGAGGTCGCGGATCACGCCGGATCCCTTCTCGAAGAAGCTGCCGAGCTTGAACTGCGCTGGAGCGTAGCCCGCCTCCGCCAGCTTTTCGTAGAGCTTGGCGGCGACGGCGAGGTCGCGCGGCATGCCGCGGCCATCGGCCTCGCGGGCGGCGAGCTCGTAAATCGCAGCGCCGTCTCCGTCGAGGGCGGCCTGCTTGAGGGTGGCGAGACCGGCCGGAACCGAGGACAGTTCGCGGCTGAGCGAGGCCATGGTCGCGACCTTCGGGATCGCGGTCTGGGCCGGAGCGGAGGGCGCGCTCTCGTCGATGCGGGCGGTCACGTCAGCCTTCGGGGCGGCCGCAGCGGCATCGGCGATCGACTGAGTCGTCAGCGGACCAGCGGAGGGAGCAACGGCAGGAGCCGGCGCAGCCTGAGCGGCAGCGGCCTCATTGGCTGGTGGCTCGACGGCAGCCGGCTTGGCAGCGGCCATCGGCGTCGCAGGCTCTGCCTGACTTGCAGGGCTGCCCATTTCGTAAGCCTGGAGCGCTCCGAGGATGAGCACCACTGCGGCGAGGCCGAGGATCAGGGGACGGCGGCGCTTTTCGAGACCGCCGAGCAGGCGCCCGACGATGCCCGTCGCGGCCGGAGCGGAGGGGCTGATGCGCGCGGCGCGAGGGGACTCGCGGCGCTCGGGAGCAGCCGATGCTTCCGCGGCGATATCGGCCTGGGCGGCCTGAGCGGCACGGCGCGCGGCAGCGATGAAGCTGGTCTTGATGTCGCTGGCCGGGGCGGCCGACGTTTCGGACGCAGCGCTGCGGGGGGGAATCGGCCGGCCGGCGCCGGGCTCCAGGAGCTCGTCGCCGAGGCTCGTCGGCTCCGAGGCCGGCTCTGCACGGCGCGCGGCGCGGCTGCGCGGGGCAGAGACCGGGATGGTCTCGATCTTGGGGGCGCCGAGCGTGGTCGAAGCGCGAAGCTGCTCCCCGAGCGAGGCGTTCTCGTCCTTTGCCGGCTGACGGATGATGGGGCCGGTGTCCGGCATGCCGAGCCGATCGGCGAGCCGGGTCAGCACCGAGTTCAGGCCGTCCATCGTCGCCTGCATGCGCTGGTCGGCACTGATCTGGCGAGCACGCAGCTCGTCGAGGTCGGCGCGGAAGGCATCGAGCTTGGCCGGAGCCGCACCGATGCCCTCGGAGCCGATCGTCTCGGAAAGGGCACGGCGCGTGGCACGCTCGACGGCGGCCTCGACGGCGGTATCGTCGCGCAGGGCGGAGATCTGGGTCAGCAGCTCGCCCATCGTCCGTTCGAGGCCGGCCAGGGCCGGGTCGACAGCGCGGGTATCGAGGCGCTGGGCCAGGCTGACGACGTGATTCTCCAGGGAGTCGAGGTTGCCGCTGCCGGAGTCGACGCGGTCGACCTTCTCGGCGATGCCGCGCAGGAGCGCGTGCATCGAGGCGATCTCGGATTCCGGCGCCGCCGGGCGGTGAAGGGTCTCGCCGATCGTCTCCAGGCGGCCGATCAGGTCGCGCACCGGGTTGACGTCGACACGGCTCTGCAAGTCGGCGATCTGAGCGCTCATCGACTGCAGGCCTTGGGCGAGGCTCTGGATGCGCTCGGGACCGGCAAGGCCGGCGATCATCTGGCGGATCTCGTCGAGCTCGCGGTGGACGCCGTCGAGCGCATTCTGGTCGGCATGGCTCGAGGCAGCGCCGTCAGCGCGGCGTGCCAGCCGCTCGACTTCACCGGCGAGACGAGCCTGGACGTTGTCGGCAAATTCCTCAGCCAGTGCTTCGGCCTGCCGGCGCATCGCCTCGATCGGGGCAGCGAACTCGGCCGGATCGCGCGAGCGATGCACGTCTTCGGAGAGCGAGCGCATCGCCTGTTCGAGGGCGCTGACGTCGCGGCCGGTGGCGAGGTTGCCCAGGGACTCACGCAGGCGCGCGGTCTCGGCCTGAAGCTCGGCGATGACCGGTGAGGGGGCGGCGACCGTAGCGGCCGGCTGCGCCATCGCTCCGTCGGCATCGAGCTCGCGCTGACGACGGCGGACCTCGTCCACGGCCACGCGCATCTCGGCGGCGATGGGACGACCGCGGCGCCCGAGGGGGCGAGCGCCACCGGATTGGGCGGACATCTCGCCCATGCGACGCTCGATCTCGGCGAGCCGCTCGGCGATATGGTCGACCTTGGCTTCAGTGGGCGCCTCCGCGCGCTGGACGCCGCGGTCCTCCTTGAGGGTGCGGTCGAGGGCGTCGAGGCGGCGCATCATCTCGCCGATCGAGGCCGCGGCCGGCTCCGCAGCCGCGGGAGTGGCGGCCCGTGCGGTCGCAGATGCCTTTACAGCCTTCGGTTTCGGCGACGGACTGGCTGCCGGCGCTGGAGCAGAAGCCGCGCTCGCCTCGGGAGCGGGCGCAGGCTCGGCTGCCCGCTTTGCAGCCTGCGCCTCAGGCGCCGCCACGGTCTCACTTCTGGCGGCACGGTTTCGCTGCCGGGTTGTTGCAGGTTTCGCCTCGGCTTTTTCGGGCGCGACGACGGATGCGATCCAGGTTTCAAGGGGGACGCCGGCGCGCTGGGCGACCTCGCGCGCAGCCTCGATCACGTCGGGATCGAAGCCTTCGAGGCTGAGCGTCGCAGTACGTCTCATCGTCTGACCCAGGGTCGGAGGCGTCGTTCGGCGGATCTTCACCCAGAGGCGCAACGCGCAAAGCGGGCAAAAACCTGAACGGTCCAGGCGACCTTTAACAATCTTGGTAAACCCCTGGTTAATTCCGGCCGCGCTCCCCTTGAGCGGACCCGGAATTCCGGTTTTTGCGCGTGTCGATCGCGGAAGGGTCTTCCCCGGCCGGGCCGGATAGTTTACATATGAACCATCGAAGCGCGTCGTTGATGCGCGCACGGGGAGAACAGGAAATGCCGAGCTACCGGGCACCGGTCGAGGACGTCACGTTCCTCCTGAACGACGTCCTCGGCATCCGCCGCTACGACAACCTGCCGGGCTTCTCCGAGGCCTCGGATGACGTCATCGAAGCCCTGCTCAACGAAGGCGGCCGGCTCGCGGGCAGCGTGTTCGCACCAGTGAACCTCTCCGGCGATCAGGAAGGCTGCACCCGCCACGACGACGGCAGCGTGACGGTGCCGAAGGGCTTCAAGAAGGCCTACGATACACATGCCGAGGGCGGCTGGAACGGCATCTCGGTGCCGGAGGAATATGGCGGCCAAGGCCTGCCCCATGTCCTCAATACGGCGATCTCGGAGTTCGTCTCGAGCGGCAACCTGGCGCTCGCCATGTATCCGGGCCTGACGCAGGGCGCGATCGCGGCGCTGCTCGCCCACGGCAGCGACGAACAGAAGCAGACCTACATCCCGAAGATGGTCGAGGGTGCCTGGACCGGCACGATGAATCTGACCGAGCCCCATTGCGGCACCGACCTCGGGCTCCTCAAGACCAAGGCCGTGCCGAACGGCGACGGCTCCTACTCCCTCACCGGCACCAAGATCTTCATCTCGGCTGGCGAGCACGACCTCTCGGACAACATCATCCACCTCGTCATTGCCCGCATCGAGGGCGCGCCGGCCGGCACCAAGGGCATCTCCCTCTTCGTGGTGCCGAAGTTCCTGGTGAACGAGGACGGCTCGTTGGGCGAGCGCAACGCCGTCTCCTGCGGCTCCATCGAGCACAAGATGGGCATTCACGGGAACGCCACCTGCGTCATGAACTACGACGGCGCCAAAGGCTGGCTTGTCGGCGTCGAGAACAAGGGTCTCGCGGCCATGTTCGTGATGATGAACGAGGCCCGCCTCGCTGTCGGCGTCCAGGGTCTCAGCCAGTCCGAGGTGGCCTATCAGAACGCGGTCGCCTACGCGAAGGACCGCCTGCAGGGCCGGGCGCTGACCGGCGCCCGGGAACCCGGCAAATCCGCCGACCCGATCATCGTGCATCCGGACGTGCGCCGCACGCTCATGGGCATCCGGGCCTTCAACGAGGCCGCCCGCGCGCTGGTGCTCTGGACGGCCCTGCAATCCGACATCGCGCACCGCTCGCAGGACGCCAAGGAGCGCCAGGCCGCCGACGATCTGCTCGGGCTGCTGACCCCTGTGGTGAAGGCCGTCCTCACCGACAGGGGCTTCGCCAACGCGGTCGAAGCCCAGCAGATGTTCGGCGGCCATGGCTACATCGAGGAATGGGGCATGTCGCAGTTCGTGCGCGATGCCCGCATCGCCATGATCTACGAGGGCGCCAATGGCGTTCAGGCCATGGACCTGATCGGCCGCAAACTGCCCAAGGATGGCGGCCGCGCCATGATGGGCTTCCTCAGCGAGGTCCAGACCTTCGTGAAGGATTACGACGAGGACGAGCAGCTCAAGACCTTCACCGCTCCGCTCCAGGCCGCGCTGAACGATCTTCAGGGCGCGACGATGTGGCTGATGCAGAACGCCATGGCCAAGCCCGACAACGCCGGCGCCGGCGCCACCGACTACATGCACCTCCTCGGCCTCGTCGCCCTGGGCTACATGTGGGGCCGCGTCGCCAAGGCGGCGGTCGCGAACAAGGCTGAGGGCGGCGACGCCGAGCGGATGGACGCCAAGCTCGTCACGGGCCGGTTCTTCATGGAGCGGATGCTGCCGGAGACCTCCCTGCGGCTCGCCCGAATCAAGTCCGGATCGGACACGACCATGGCCTTGGCGGCCGAGGCGTTCTAAGCAATCAGCCGCGCATGATCTTCTCCCGCCCAGAGCCGGGCCTGCCCGATTTCGGCATCTGCTTGCCGATCTCGGGCAAGCCCGAGATGGGTGGGAGAGGGTGGCTCGCGGATGCGAGGCGGGAGAGGGAAAAAACCTCTCCGGAACCGGCGCTCCCCTCTCTCGACCCTCGCTGATGCGAGGGCCACCCTCTGTCGCAGAGGGGAGAGGGAATGCCCGCTCGAACGATGGGAACCGAGGAAGCGGATATGCCCGAGGCCTATATCTACGATCACGTCCGCACGCCGCGTGGACGCGGCAAGCCGGACGGCTCGCTCCACGAGGTCACGGCCCTACGCCTCGCCGAGACGGCGCTGCGCGCGATCAAGGACCGCAACAATCTCGACACCCGCCAGGTCGATGACGTGGTGCTCGGCTGCGTCGATCCGGTCGGCGAGGCCGGCGGCGACATCGCCCGCGCTGCAGCTCTCGTGGCTGATTACGGCGATCATGTTCCGGGTGTGCAGATCAATCGGTTCTGCGCCTCGGGCCTCGATGCGATCAATTTCGCGGCAGCCCAGGTCATGGCCGGCCAGCACGACCTCACGGTCGGCGGCGGCGTCGAATCGATGAGCCGCGTCGGTCTCGGCGCCTCGGGCGGCGCTTGGCCTGTCGATCCGGCCATCGCGGTGAAGTCCTACTTCATGCCGCAGGGCGTCTCGGCCGACCTGATCGCCACCAAATACGGATTCACCCGCGACGCGTGCGACGCCTACGCCGTGCAGTCGCAGCAGCGTTCCGGCAAGTCCTGGGATGCCGGCTACTTCGACAAGTCCGTGGTGCCGGTGAAGGACATCAACGGCATCACGCTGCTCGCGAAGGACGAGCACATGCGGCCCGGTACCGACATGCAGTCGCTGGCAAGCCTCAAGGCCTCCTTCGTGCAGATGGGCCAGATGGGCGGCTTCGACGCGGTGGCGATCGACGCGCATCCCGAGGTCGAGACGGTCGATCACGTGCACCATGCCGGCAACTCGTCGGGCATCGTCGACGGCGCTGCCGCGGTGCTGATCGGCTCGAAAGAGGCAGGCGATGCCGCCGGGCTGAGGCCACGCGCGAGAATCCGGGCCTTTGCCAATATCGGCTCCGATCCGGCCCTGATGCTGACTGGTCCGGTGGACGTGACCAAGAAGGTGCTCGCGCGGGCCGGCATGAGCCTCGACGACATCGACCTGTTCGAGATCAACGAGGCCTTCGCCTCGGTGGTGCTGCGCTTCCAACAGGCCTTCGACCTCGACTCGTCCCGCGTGAACGTGAACGGCGGCGCCATCGCCATGGGCCATCCGCTCGGCGCCACCGGCGCGATGATCCTCGGCACGGTGCTCGACGAGTTGGAGCGCACCGGCAAGGAGCGCGCGCTCGTCACGCTCTGCATCGGCGCCGGCATGGGCACCGCAACCATCATCGAGCGGGTGTGACGGCGCGGCTCTGGGCCAGGTGTGGCGGCCGACCGGCAAAGGCTGGTAAAGGCGCCCCGCCGGCGCCCGCTCCGCGGCGCAGCCGTCGAAATGGGAGAAACACCAAGATGATGAGACTGTTCGCAACTGCCGGCCTCGCGCTCGCGCTCGCCATGCCGGTCGCCGCACATGCGGACGACACGGCCGACAAGGTCGCCGTGGCGAAGGCGCTCGTCGACAAGACGATCCTGAAGACCCTCGATACGGGCTTCGCTGGCGCCCTCGAGAAGACCGTCGGCCAGATGCCTGAGGAGAAGGCCGAGAAGGTTCGTAAGGAGGCGCGCACTGAGTTCGACACGCAGCGTCAGAACCTGCTCGAGGGCATCTCGAAGCAATATGCCGAGAAGTTCAGCCTCGCCGACCTCAAGCACCTTCAGGGCATCTACGATGACCCGATCTACCAGAAGTATCAGGCGATGAACGCGGATCCGAAGTCTGAGATCAACGTAATCTCGCAGGCTGCCGTGACGAAGATCCTGAACATGCTGACCCTGGCCGCTGCCGGCGATCAGAAGCCTGCCGTGCCGAACTACGAGAAGCAGATGCAGATGCCGGCCAAGTAAGCAGGCCGCAGACAACGCTCGCGGGCGCTGCGGCCGTGCAGCGCCCGCCGCACGACAGCGCCGGCGTCAGCCGTCGACCCATCCCCGAGGATCCGCGATGAGCGCCTACACGAATTTCCGCTTCGAGACCGACGCAGATGGCATCGCCCTGGCGACCTGGGATATGCCGGGCCGCTCGATGAACGTCATCACCATGGAGGTGATGGACGAGCTGGAGCGGATCGTGCAGGCGGTCGCGGGCGATGCCGCCATCAAGGGCTGCGTCATCACCAGCGGCAAGGAACAGTTCTCCGGCGGCGCCGACCTGACCATGCTGCAGGGCCTCGGCGCCGAGTACGAGCGTCTCAAGGCGACGACCGGCGAAGAGGAGGCGATGCGCCACTTCTTCGAAGGCGCGCGTCGGCTGAACCTCGTCTTCCGGGGGCTCGAGACCTGCGGCAAGCCCTTCGCCGCCGCGATCCACGGCCTCTGCCTCGGCGGCGCATTCGAGTTGGCGCTGTCCTGTCATCACAGGATCCTGTCCGACGACGACAAGACCCGCGTCGGGCTGCCCGAGATCAAGGTCGGCCTCTTCCCCGGGGGTGGCGGCACACAGCGCGTGCCGCGCCTGATGCAGACGGGCGATGCCCTGCAGATGCTGTTCAAGGGCGAGCAGATTCGTGCGCCGATGGCCAAAGGCATGGGCCTCGTTCACGCCGTGGCGCCCCGCGCCGAGATCGTCGAGAAGGCCAAGGCCTGGATCAGGGAAGGCGGCTCGGCCGTCGCACCCTGGGATGTGCCGAAATACAAGGCCCCCTCGGGCAAGGTCTACTCGCCGGCCGGCATGATGATCTGGCCGCCGGCCAACGCGATCTACCGGCGTGAGACCCACGACAACTACCCGGCCGCTAAAGCAATCCTGCACTCGGTCTACGAGGGCTTGCAGTTGCCGATGGATCTCGCCCTCAAGGTCGAGAGCCGCTACTTCACCAACATCCTGCGCACCAAGGAAGCGCAGGCAATGATCCGCACCCTGTTCATCTCCATGGGTGAGATCAACAAGGGTGCGCGCCGTCCCAAGGACGTGCCGCCGAGCCAGTTCAAGAAGGTGGGCATCGTTGGTGCCGGCTTCATGGGCGCAGGCGTCGCCTATGTCACGGCCGAGGCCGGCATGGATGTCGTCCTCGTCGACCAGAGCCTCGAAGCGGCGGAGAAGGGCAAGGCCCACTGCCAGAAGCTCATCACCGATCGCGTCAACAAGGGCCGCGCCAAGTCGGCCGACCGTGACGCCCTGCTTGGGCGCATCCATGCCAGCGGCGATTATGCCGACCTCGTTGGCTGCGACCTCGTCATTGAGGCAGTGTTCGAGGATCCGCGGGTGAAGGCCGAGGTCATCGCCAAGGTCGAGGCCGTGATCGGAGAGGGCGCGATCTTCGCCTCGAACACCTCGACCCTGCCGATCTCCGGCCTCGCCAAGGCCTCGTCGCGTCCAGCCGACTTCGTCGGCATCCACTTCTTCTCGCCGGTCGAGAAGATGCTGCTCGTCGAAATCATCAAGGGTGAGCAGACTGGCGACAAAGCGATCGCCACCGCGCTCGACTACGTGCGCGCCATCAGGAAGACGCCGATCCTCGTCAACGACTCGCGCGGCTTCTTCGCCAACCGCTGCGTCATCGCCTATCTCGAAGAGGGCCACCGCATGCTCGCCGAGGGCGTGCCGCCGGCCATGATCGAGAATGCCGGCAAGATGGCCGGCATGCCGGTCGGCCCGCTCTCGCTCAACGATGAGGTCGGCATCGATCTCGGCCTCAAGATCCTGAAGGCGACCGAGGCGCAGCTTGGCCCCGAGGCGGTCGACCCGATCCAGAAGGCGCTGCTCACCGAGCTCGTCGAGAACCAGGGCCGTCTCGGCCGCAAGAACCGCAAGGGCTTCTACGACTACCCGGAGAACGGCCAGAAGCGTCTTTGGCCGGCCTTGCGAGAGATGCAGGCCGAACCACTGGCGGCAGACGAGATCGACGCCGCCGAGCTGAAGCAGCGTTTCCTCGTCGTGCAGGCGCTCGAGGCTGCCCGCACGGTGCAGGAGGGCGTCATCACCGATCCGCGCGAGGCCGATGTCGGCTCGATCCTCGGCTTCGGCTTCGCCCCCTTCACGGGCGGCGCGCTGTCCTACATCGACTTCATGGGTGCGAGCCGCTTCGTCGAGTTGGCACGTGCGCTTGAGGCCAAGCACGGCCCCCGCTTCGCCCCGCCCGACAACCTCATCGCGATGGCCGAGAACGGCGGCCGTTTCTACGACGCGCTGAAGAAGGCGGCCTGAGCCTAGGGCCGGCTCAGCCGGCCTTCTGTAGCTGCTCGCGGGCGGCCGTGAAGCGCACCACGCGCTGCGCGGTCGCCACCGAGAGCGCCTGGAAGGCCTCGAAATGACCGCGGGTCTCTTCGGGCGGTGGCTCTTTGCCGGTCTTCGAAATCAGAAAGGCCTTGAAGGTCCCCCAACCGAACCGCAGCGAGCGGATCAGAAAGAGCAGGGGATCCGAATGGGCGCCCTGGTAGGCCCCAAGCACCATCTCGGCCGGCATCCCCGCCGCCCGGGCCAAGCCCACGATCGCCTCCATCACCCGGCCCTGCGCCAGCCAGGTGACCAGATCCGTTTCCTCGGGCTGTTTCGCGCCTTTGCCGGCGAGCCAGCCGTCGACGGCGATGGCGGCTTCTTGAAGCGAGATTGATTCCCCAGCCACAGCGCGGGCGGCGCGCGACACCGCCAGCGTGGCGGCGTCACCTCCGAACTCCTCTGCGAGCTTGCGCGAGACCCGCGTCTTCGCCGTCTCGACAAGGTGATCCCTATGGATCGCTGGAATGTCCCGACGCATCAGGAGGATATCCTTCAGCAGAGGATCGGCGGAGCCCTGAGTCGACAACGTGTCGAAGCCCTGAGACGAGAACTGTGCGCCTTCATTGCGCGCGACCGAGCGCAGAACTTCGCCTTCACCGCGCGATACGAGCACGTTCGTGACCCGCTCCGAGAGGGAGCGGCGCCGCGAGATTGCCTGAAGATGGTCCTGGCCTCGCTCCTCAGCGATCCGGATCAGATCGCCCTCGGCGACCTGTGCGGACCGCGACAGGACCGGCCCCGCGACTGTGATATCCGCATCGTAGGCGAGATCCCGTACCACGGAGCGCGGAGCATTCGAGATATCGGCGACGGATTCGGACAGAGACGCGCGGGCCGCGGTCTCGACGCTCTGGGCCAACTTCAGGATCACGGTCTCGAAGACCGAGACCTGACCGTCGCCGAGCCGCTCCGCGCTGTCGACGAACAGCTCCGTCATTCGATGAAGCATCAAGCGCCGTGCCGCAGGATCGCCGTTGGTAACAGCGTGCTCGACATCCTGAGCGAGGGAAACCATCATCGAGCAGCGGCACCCGGCAAACCTCAGCGGATCTTGATCGCCAGACCTTTACAAACCATCGCCGCCGGAACTCGAATGCTCACGCTTGCGTTCTAGGCACGTTCAAATCGACGGAGCCGCCGTGTCGACCATCATACAGATTCTGATCGCATTCTTTCTGCCGCCGATCTCCGTCTTGATGACGAATGGCTTCGGGCTTCACTTCCTACTGAACGTGCTGCTCTGCCTCCTGTTTTATCTGCCGGGCTCGTTCCACGCTCTATACCTGTTGCTGCGCGATCGCTGAGCCACACACCCATCCACAGCGTGCATGCGATTATGGGTGGGTAACGATGCAGCGTTCGCCGTCAGTTCTCCACCTTCCGCAAGATCAGCGTCGTGCCGGTATCAGGATCGCGACGCCAAGCCCCGTCCGTGGTGCGAACGAGGTTGATCGCGTGGCCGCGGCGCGCCTTCAGGGTGAGATGGCCACTGGCGTAGCGCCACGAGATCGGGTCGAAGGTCGTGATGCCACTGTCACGGCAGCCGGGCAGCAGACGCGCCGGCGAGAGCTCCTTGAGCGGCTCTCGCTCGACCTTCGCGGCGATCGGTCGTGACTCCAGGGCGATCCGACACACGTCCTTCTCGCTGAAACGGTCGAGAGCGTAGATGCCGGCGGGTGAGCCGTCCGCTGGGAACGACCGAACGGCAGCCGCCTGATCCGTGTGCATCGCCTGCTGCGCCCTGGTCAGCACGCCCGATGGCAGCACCGGCTGCGAGCCCGGAATGCCCTGAACAGGGGCGACGTCGGTGATACCGGCGGCTGAAGTGTCGTCTGCGATCGGCGGAGGCGGTGGAGGCAGCGTCGCCATCGTTTGCAGCGGGACGAGACTGTAGCTGCCACCCTTCTCATCCTTCCCGACAAGGCTCTGCTGGTCCGCGCGTGGCACGAACGAGACCAATGGGCGAACGTTCTTATCGACGATGCGGATACCCTTCTCGGCGAACAGCCACCCGGCAGCCTCGGCGAGGACCGGCAGAGCGCGGCGGCAGCCAGCGGGGAAGCGCAGCAGCCGGCCATCCGGCCCGCTTTCGCCGGACAGCGATAGCTCGCAGCGCCGGTTGCTGCCGTCCAGCGACATGTCCCAGGTACCGACAGCGTCGCCCAGCGTCTCCGGCAACGTCTTGATGACGGGAGGCGGCGTTGGCGCAGCCGGCTGCTCCACAATGACGGGCATCTCCTCCGCTCTCACGCCGGCATCCTGCGCCTGAAGAGGCATTGCGGCCGTGATGAGCAGTGCGGAGGCGGCGAACGCCCCGCGCAGGATCACCGCGGACTCCAGGGCGTCTCTGCCACGGGCGTCAGCGGTCCATGGCCGTCGAACCATGAGATCAGGTTGTCGACGACGAGCCGGCCCATCGCCCGGCGCGTATGGACCGACGCCGAGCCGACATGCGGCAGCAGCACCGCGTGATCGATCTCGATCAGCGCCTGCGGTACCAGCGGCTCCTTTGCGAAGACGTCGAGCCCTGCGCTCCGGATCGTGCCCGACTGCAGGGCCTCGATCAGTGCGGCCTCGTCGATGACCGTGCCGCGGGCGACGTTGATCACGATCCCGTCCGGCCCGAGAGCGGAGAGCACCGCGGCGTCGACGATGCCGACCGTCGAGGGGCCGCCCGGCGCCACGACCATCAACACGTCGACGGCCTGGGCCATCTCCAGGAGCGTCGCATGGTAGGTGTAGGCGACCTCCGTCTGGCGCGAGCGGCCGTGATAGTGGATCGCCACGTCGAAGCCTTCGAGCCGCCGGGCGATGGCATGCCCGATCCGGCCGAGACCTAGGATACCGACCCGGCGCTCGCGCAACGTCGTGGTGAGCGGGTAGGGCTTCGTGGGCCACTTACCCGCGCGCAGGTATCGATCGGCCTGCGGGATCTGGCGCACCGTGGAGAGCAGCAGGCCAAGGGCGAGGTCGGCGACCTCATCGGTCAGAACATCGGGCGTGTTGGTGACGACGATACCGCGCCTTCCTGCCTCCTCCGCATCGATCGTGTCGTAGCCGACACCGAAATTCGAGACGATCTCGAGCCGCGGCAGGCGGTCGTAGAGGGCAGCATCGACCGGCGTCTGCGCGCCCACGGCCAGGCCAAGGATGTGAGGGCCGACCTCGGCGAAGAAGGCATCCCGGTCGCTGGCCTCGTAAAGACGATGAACCCGGAAGCGACCGTCCAGCGCCTCCATGACCTCGGGCTGCATTTGCCGGAGAACGAGGACATCGGTAGTCGCGATATCGGGCACTGGCCGGGGTCTCTCCTGCTTGCCTCGCCGACTTACTGCCCGGCTGGGTTACGGTCCAGCGAGCAGGCTTCACACTTCCGGCAATGCAAGGCAGCACCGCCCTTGCCGGTTGGGCCCTTTCGAAACGCCGCTCGGAGCACTACTAGAAGGATCTGGAACGATCCTAACTCGCGCGCCGCGACCGGCCACCACGAGCCAGGCTCCTCCAGGCCCCGACCATCGCCATTCCTTCGACCGACAGAGCCATGACCGCTCCCCGCACCCTGTACGACAAGATTTGGGACGACCACGTCGTCGAGACGCTGCCGGACGGAAACACGCTTCTCTACATCGACCGTCACCTCGTACACGAAGTGACGAGCCCGCAGGCCTTCGAGGGTCTTCGCGTGGCTGGCCGCAAAGTGAGGGCACCGGAGAAGACGCTCGCGGTGGTCGACCACAACGTGCAGACCTCGGACCGCTCCAAGGGCATCGAGGATCCCGAGAGCCGTACGCAGCTCGAGGCTCTGGCCGAGAACGTGCGCGACTTCGGCGTGGAGTTCTACGATGCGCTGGATCGTCGCCAGGGCATCGTGCACATCATCGGGCCGGAGCAAGGCTTCACCCTGCCGGGCCAGACCATCGTTTGTGGCGACAGCCACACCTCGACGCACGGCGCCTTCGGCTCGCTCGCCCATGGCATCGGCACGTCGGAGGTCGAGCATGTGCTCGCCACACAGACGCTGATCCAGCGCAAGGCGAAGAACATGCGCGTCACCGTCGACGGCACCCTGCCGGCCGGCGTTAGCGCCAAGGACATCGTCCTCGCAATCATCGGCGAGATCGGCACGGCTGGCGGCACCGGCCACGTCATCGAGTATGCGGGCGAAGCCATCCGCGGCCTGTCGATGGAAGGCCGGATGACAATCTGCAACATGTCGATCGAGGGCGGCGCCCGCGCGGGCCTCGTCGCGCCCGATGCCACCACCTTCGCCTATGTCGAAGGCCGCCCGAAGGCGCCGAAGGGCGAAGCCTTCACCAAGGCCCGCGCCTATTGGGAGAGCCTCGTCACCGACGAGGGCGCACATTTCGACCGCGAGGTGCGGCTCGACGCGGCGAACCTGCCACCCATCGTCTCCTGGGGCACCAGCCCCGAAGACGTGGTCTCGGTCCTCGGCGTAGTGCCGGATCCGGCCGCCATCGCCGACGAGAACAAGCGGAAATCGAAGGAGCAGGCGCTCGCCTATATGGGCCTGACTCCTGGCACGCGGATAACCGACATCACGGTCGACCGGATCTTCATCGGCTCCTGCACCAACGGGCGCATCGAGGATCTGCGCATCGTCGCCCAGATGGTCGAGGGCCGGAAGGTCCATGACGGCGTCTCGGCGATGGTGGTGCCGGGCTCTGGACTGGTTAAGGCCCAGGCCGAGGCCGAGGGAATCGACCGTATCCTCAAGGCGGCGGGCTTCGACTGGCGCGAGCCGGGCTGCTCGATGTGCCTGGGCATGAACGCGGACCGCCTCAACCCGCTGGAGCGCTGCGCCTCGACCTCGAACCGCAACTTCGAGGGCCGCCAGGGCCATCGCGGCCGCACCCACCTTGTCTCGCCGGCCATGGCGGCGGCGGCGGCGGTAGCGGGTCGGTTCGTCGACATCCGAGACTGGCGCGGGCAGGCCTGACCTGGCTCGCTGGTCGCCGACCAGCCTCATTATTCCGGGTCGCCGCGGGCGGCCCCGGAATAACGCCAGAGTTTCCCGGCGAAGCGATCGAGCAAGGATCCACTGGATCGACGGCGTCTTTCGCGTGTCGATCCGAACGCGGCCTGCCTCGGCAGACGAGCGGACCGAGCGGGTCCAAGGTGATCGTGAACGACCCAACCCCACCCGCCACCGCGCCTCGCCGGAACGAGGCGGCCACGGCCTATCTCCTCCTGACCTTCACCGCGCTGCTCTGGGGCGGGAATGCCGTCGCCGGCAAATGGGCGGTCGGCGAGGTCTCGCCACAGGTGCTGACGACGCTCCGCTGGGTGCTCGCCTTCGCCGCGCTGATCGCCTTCACCGGCCGCAGGTCGATCTCGGACCTGCCGAGACTGAGGCCGCACTGGCTCTATGTACTGCTGATGGGCGCCACCGGCTTCACGGCCTTCGCGAGCCTCTTCTACATCGCCGGTGAGACGACCAGCGCCCTCAACCTCGCGCTGATCCAGGGGCTGATCCCGGTTCTGGTCGTGCTGATCAACCTCGCCGTCTCCCGGATTGGGGTAACCAGCGGGCAAGCCGTCGGGCTCGTGATCACCCTGTTCGGGGCCGTCGTCGCCACCACCCACGGCGATTGGGCGGTGCTGAAGACGCTGTCGTTCAAGTTCGGCGATGCGCTGATGGTCGCCGCCTGTTTACTCTATGCTGGGTATGCGGTGGCGCTCGCGCGACGGCCGAAGGTAGCCGGCCTGACCTTCTTCACCGCGCTCTCGGCCGCCGCCGCCCTGACCTCCTTCGTGCCGCTCGCGGCTGAATGGGCGAGCGGCCATCTGCAATGGCCGACGCCGCGCGGCTGGCTGATCGTCGCCTATGTCGCGCTCGGCCCAACGCTGGTGGGCCAACTCCTCTTCATCCGCGGCGTCGAGATGATCGGCCCGAACCGGGCCGGGCTTTTCGTAAACCTGGTGCCCGTCTTCGGTGCGATGCTCGCGGTGCTCGTCGCCCGAGAGGCCTTTGGGCCGACCGAAGCGCTGGCCCTGATTCTGGTGCTCGGCGGCATCGCCATCGCGGAGCGGTTCCGGGCACGGCCGGCACCCTGACCGCCAGGGCAGCAGAGATCCCGTCCCCGCCGCCCTGACGACGCTCACGCCTCGCCGTTCGAAGCCGCTTACGCCAAAGCCAGCCCGGCGCCCGGCTCGGCGGCCGGCGAGGTCGTGAGCTGGAGGCTCGACTGAGACTCGACCACTGCCGCCGCAGTGACATTGACGATGCCGCGGGCGGTCACCGAGGGCGTCAGGATGTGGGCGGGCTTGGCGGGGCCGATCAGCAGGGGGCCGACCGGCAAGGCGTCCGCTAGCACCTTCGCGAACTGGAAGGCGATATTGGCCGCGTCGAGGTTCGGGAAGATCAGAACGTTGGCCGCCCCCTTGAGGCGTGAACCGGGCAGCACCTTGTCCCGGATCAGCTCGGAGAGCGCCGAATCCGCCTGCATCTCGCCCTCGACCTGAAGCGCTCCGTCGCGCGCCTGGATCAATTCGAGGGCGCGGCGCATCTTCATCGAGGAGTCACTGTCCGACTGGCCGAAGTCGGAATGGCTGAGCAGCGCGATCTTCGGTGTCAGTCCGAAGCGGCTGACATGACCCGCGCAGGCGAGGGTCATGTCGGCGATCTCTTCCGCGCTCGGGTTCTTCCGGACATGGGTGTCTGCCAGGAAGAACGCGCCTTTCTTGGTGATGATCAGGCTCATCGCCGCGAGATCCTGCACGCCCGGCGCGAGGCCGATGATGTCGCGGATCACCCGTAACCGGGTGTCGAACCGCCCTTCGAGACCGCAGATCAGCGCGTCGGCCTCACCGCGGCGCACGGCGAGCGCGCCGATCACCGTCGAGTTGGTGCGCACCAGGGTACGGGCGAGATCGGGCGTGATGCCCTTGCGGCCGGCCACGTCGAGATAGGTCGAGACGTAGTCGCGGTAGCGCGGATCGTCATCGGGATCGATCAGGTCGAAATGCTCGCCCTGGCGCAGGCTGAGTCCGAAGCGCTTGACGCGCACCTCGATCACCCGCGGGCGGCCGACGAGGATGGGACGGGCCACGCCGTCCTCGACGAGGGCCTGTGCGGCGCGCAACACGCGCTCGTCCTCGCCCTCGGCGTAGATGACCCGTTTCGGGTCGGCCTTCGCCTTCGAGAAGAGCGGCTTCATGATGAAGCCTGAGCGGTGCACGAAGCGGTCGAGCGACTCGGCATAGGCCTGGATGTTCTCGACCGGACGGCCGGCGACGCCCGAATCCATCGCCGCCTGGGCCACCGCCGGGGCGATGCGCAGGATCAGGCGCGGATCGAACGGGCTCGGGATCAGCGATTTCGGTCCGAAGGGGCGCACCTCCCCGCCATAGGCGCGGGCGACGACTTCGGAGGTGGTCTCATGCGCGAGGGCCGCGAGGGCCTTCACCGCCGCCTTCTTCATCTCCTCGTTGATCGCCGTGGCGCCCACGTCGAGGGCACCGCGGAAGATGTAGGGGAAGCAGAGGACGTTGTTGACCTGATTCGGGAAGTCCGAGCGCCCGGTACAGATCATCGCGTCGGGCCGCTTTTCCTCGGCGAGGTCCGGCATGATCTCGGGGTAGGGGTTGGCGAGCGCCATGATCAGTGGCTTCTCGGCCATCTTCTCCAGGTATTCCGGCTTCAGGACACCACCGGCCGAGAGGCCGATGAAGACGTCGGCACCGGGGATGACGTCGGCGAGCGTGCGCGCCTCTGTCTCCTGGGCGTAGACGTCTTTCCAGCGGTCCATCAGCTCGGTGCGGCCCTTGTAGACCACACCCTTGATGTCGGTGACGGTGATGTTCTCGACCCGGACGCCGAGAGCGACAAGCAGGTTCAGGCAGGCGATGGCCGCCGCGCCGGCGCCGGACGTCACGATCCTAACGTCTTCCAGCTTCTTACCGGCGAGCTCCATACCGTTAAGGACGGCGGCCGCGACAATAATCGCCGTGCCATGCTGGTCGTCATGGAAGACCGGGATGTTCATCCGGGCCCGGCACTGCTCCTCGACCTCGAAGCACTCCGGCGACTTGATGTCCTCGAGGTTGATGCCGCCGAAGGTCGGCTCCAGGGCGCAGACCACGTCCACGAGCTTCGAGACATCCTTCTCCCCGACTTCGATGTCGAAGACGTCGATGCCAGCGAATTTCTTGAAGAGGACAGCCTTGCCCTCCATCACCGGCTTCGAGGCCAACGGGCCGATGTCGCCGAGGCCGAGGACGGCCGTGCCGTTCGAGAGCACGGCGACAAGGTTCTGGCGAATGGTGAGGGTGGCGGCCTCCTGCGGATCCTCATGGATCGCCATGCAGGCGGCGGCGACGCCAGGAGAATAGGCGAGCGCGAGGTCGCGCTGGTTGCCGAGCGGCTTCGTCGCCTGGATCTCCAGCTTCCCCGCTCGCGGCAGGCGATGGTAGACGAGCGCTCCGGCCTTCAGATCTTCGGACATATTATCGGCCATGGCTTTCCTTCCCACTGCCCTGCGGTCTTGCCGCGCCACGCGTGCCTGAGCCGCGTCGTCGTTCTCGTCTTGCCGATGTGGTGCACCGCCTGCGGCAAGGGCGCAACCCGCACAACGAGACGAGACTTCACCTGGAGAAGCTCGCGAAGCGGTGGCATTATTCGATCGGCCTGTATTCCTACGGGCGGCCGCGGGTGCGCTACCCAGAATCGGGCCACCCGCTGACGATCGGTCGATACTGTTCCATCGCCAGCAACGTCCAGCTCCTGATGGGGGGCAATCACAGGCACGATTGGGTGACGACCTACCCGTTCGCAGCGATGCGCGGGCTCTGGCCGGATGCGCGGGCACCCGAGGATTACGAGCGCTCGCGCGGCGGCATCACCATCGGCCATGACGTCTGGCTCGGTACGGGATGCCTCATCCTGCCGGGCATCACGATTGGGCACGGAGCGGTGATCGGCGCCAATGCCGTCGTTACCCGCGATGTGCCGCCCTACGCGATCGTGGCCGGCAACCCGGCACGGATCCTACGCCGTCGCTTCGACGATGCGACCGTCGAGGCGCTGCTCGACGCGGCTTGGTGGGACCTGCCGTACGAAGACGTGAACCGGCTGATCCCTCTTCTCTCCAGCGGTCGTGTCGCCGAGCTCGCCGCTGCCGCGCGGGCGGCGCACGGCGTTGCGGACAAGGCCTGAATCTCCTACCTCCTTCAAAGATAACAGACCCGAGCGCGACGATGTCCGACACCCCCTCCAAGACCTTGCCCGACCGCCTCTCGGTCAACCCGAACAGCCCGTATTACGACGAGGCGCTGCTGGAACGCGGCATCGGCATCCGTTTCAAGGGCGTCGAGAAGACCAATGTCGAGGAATACTGCGTGAGCGAGGGTTGGGTGAGGCTCTCGGCCGGCAAAACCCTCGACCGCGCCGGCAACCCGATGACGGTGAAGCTGAAGGGCCCGGTCGAGCCGTATCTGCGCGACGCCGAGTAGGCCTTTCCAGCGGATGCCCGAGGAGCGGGCCGGGCTGCCGATCCTCGCCTTCGCCTCGCTCTCGGAGTGGGAGAGCTGGCTCGCCGCCGCGCCGCGCGCGACGAAGGGGATCTGGCTGAAACTCGCCAACAAGGGCTCCGGCCTCGCCAGCGTGACGCAGCCGGAGGCGATCGAGGGCGCGCTCTGCCATGGCTGGATCGACGGCCAGCTCGCCCCCTTCGACGAAAACTGCTGGCTGATCCGCTTCACGCCGCGCCGCGTGCGCTCGAAATGGTCGCAGGTCAATTGCGCGAAGGCCGAGGCGCTGATCGCCGCCGGCCGGGTCCGGGAGGCGGGCCTCGCCGAGATCGCGGCTGCCCGCGCCGACGGACGCTGGGAGGCCGCCTACGCCCCGTCGAGCCGCATTGCGGTGCCCGCTGACCTCACCGCCGCGCTCGATGCCGCGCCCGAGGCGAAGAGCGCGTTCGAAACCCTCGACCGGCAGAACCGCTACGCGATCCTCTACCGCATTCACGACGCGAAGCGGCCCGAGACGCGCGCCAAGCGCATCGCCGGCTTTATCGCGATGCTGGAGCGGGGTGAGATGCCCTATCCGAAGAAGGCGCCATAGCGGGGCTCGGATCCTCCGTCGTCATTGCGAGTGCAGCGAAGCAATCCAGGCGCTTCAGACACGGAAACGTCGCCTGGATTGCTTCGCTGCACTCGCAATGACGGTCGAGCCTGTGGCTGACGATCGCTCGAACATCGGCCGAATGCCAGCTCACCCGATCGCGCGCCGCTCGCGCTCGATCCGAAAAACCCGCAGGCTTCGCGCCGCCAGCGCCTCGACCTGCGCCGGCGTCGTCGCGCCGTGGAGCACGAGGCTCGTCAGCACCTCCGGATGCTTCCGTCGTTGCTTCGGGGTCCGGGCATGGTTGGAGACGCGCAGCGCGAAGGTGTCGCCCGGTGGCGAGAGGTAGACGCTGTCGCCGCGCTCGTTCCGCGCCGTGATGGCGAAGCCCTCGGCTTCCAGCAGCCGCACCGCCAGAGCGATGGCAGCGGGGGGAGGGAGCCCGTTCACGGGCCTGCCGGCTCGATGGTGCCGATGGTTCGGCGCCCCATCGCGCGCGCCTTAAGCCGCAGGGCCGGCTTCTCCACCGCGTACCAGGACAGGGCGGCGACGCCGAGCGACGGCACCAACGACGCCGCCAGCAGCGCCGTCACCGATGCGTGGGGAAACAGCGCGTAGAGCGTCTGCTGGATCGGCCAGCCGTAGAGATAGACCCCGTAGGAGAGGTCGGCCGGCGGGTCGAGGGCCGGGCTGCCGAGAGCCGGCGCGAAGGCGACCCAGATCGCGGCGTAGCACTCGGCCAGGAACAGCACCGTCCGATAGAGCGGCGTCTCCCGCAGCAGCAGCGCCAGCCCGAGGCCGAGAAGCGGCCAAGCCGAGAGCCGCACTCGGTCGCGCCAGACGTACAGCGCAGCGCCAGCGGCGAAGATCAGCGGCAGGCGCAAAGCCGTCTCGACGCCTTTCGGCACAGCCGGGTTCACGGCGGCCGCCACGAGCAGCGCGACGGACAGGCCCGCAACCAGGGCCAAGGCGAACCCGCGCCGGCGCAGTAACCCCAGCAACCCGGCAAGGAACACGCCGAGATAGCAGAGCGTCTCGTATTTCAGGGTCCAGACGGTGCCGAGCGGGCTGTGGATCGGATTGGTCTCGAACACGCCCGGCAGGCTCGCATTGCTCTTGAAGCTCGTCAGCGTGCGCAGAATGAAGTGCCAGAAGTCGGGCGCACCGTAATACTCGGCCAGCGGCAGCCGCGTCAGCGCGGCGCCGAGCACCAGCGAGACCATGAGGGTCGCCACGACGAGGCCGGGCAGGATGCGCAGCGTGCGGGCGAGGGCGTAATCGCGCAGGCCCCGGCGATCGAGGCTCATCGTGACGAGGAAGCCGGAGACCGCGAAGAAGCCGTTCACCGCATGCTCGCCCAGGGTGAAGCCGGTCAGCCCGAACAGCGGCTCGTCCTCGAGACGCCCGGTCGAGAGGCTGAAGGCGTGCGAGACGACGACTGCCAGGGCCAGCGCCAGCCGCAGGATCGAGAAGGCGTTGTGCGGGCGCGCCAGCGCCTCGGCGAGGGTGGGCGCACGGCTCATGCCGGCTCATCCCGGGTCAGTCCCTCGTGCGCCAGGGCATCTTGCCCGCAAAGCGCCGCGAGCGCCCCGGCGGCCGAGCCGCCGTATCGCTCCATGCCGGCTCGGCGCAGGAGCAGCGCCGAGAGCGCGGCCTTGGGCGCATTGACCGCGAGCATCCGCAGGTTCGGGTCGGGCAGGCCGTATTTGCGGGAGACGTAGGCGCGCGACCAAGCCTGATGCCAGCGCGTGCGGAAGACGCGGCCCGGCTCCGGCGACGAGGATTTTCCGCGCCCGTGCAACGCCACCGCGTCATGGACATGGATCAGCGCCCGGCCCGCATCCGCGACCCGCCGGCAGAGGTCGTCGTCCTCGAAGAACAGGAAGATATTGGGATCGAAGCCGCCGAACTCGAGAAAGAGCGAGCGTTCGGCCATCAGGCAGGCGCCCATCAGGAAGGGGGCGCAGGCATCCCCCTCGGGCAGCGACCGGATGCCCTTGGGATTGTGGAGATAGGGCGAGAGCAGCGAACGCGGCTGGTAGAAGAAGCGCCCGTCGGCTTCCATGATGCGCGGCGAGAACAGGCCGGCATCGGGATAAGCCTCGGCCGCGGCCATCAGGGCGCGCGCAGCGCCGGGCTGCAGGATCAGGTCCGGGTTGAGAATGATGACGTGGCTCGCCCCCTCTGCCGCCCGCACGCCGCGGTTGTTGGCGCGGCCGTAGCCCTCGTTGCGCGCGTTCCGTAGAACCCGAGCGCCGGATGCCTCGGCAATCCGCACCGAGGCGTCGCGGCTGGCATTGTCGACGACGATGGCCGGAATCTGCTCTCGCGCCAGAGCGGCGAGGCAGTCGGGCAGCGCCTCGGCGCTGTCGTGGGAGACGACAATGGCGGTGAGCGTCACGCCGCGAAAATCCCAGCGCAAAGCGGGAACCTCTCCCTCCTCCGCAGGAGAAGAAAGAGGGAGACGCCAGCGCTTGTCACGAACGCCGCCCGGTCCTCAGCCCTTCTTCTCGGGCAGGTTTAGCCGGATGTGCAGCTCGCGCAGCTGCTTCGGCGTTGCCTCGGACGGTGCACCGAGCAGCAGGTCCTCAGCCCGCTGGTTCATCGGGAACAGCGTCACCTCGCGCAGGTTGATCGCGCCCACGAGCAGCATCACCAGCCGGTCGATGCCCGCCGCCATGCCGCCGTGCGGCGGCGCGCCGTACTGGAAGGCGCGGTACATGCCGCCGAAGCGGGCATGGACATCGGCCTCGCCGTAGCCCGCGATCTCGAAAGCCTTCACCATTGCGTCGGGGCGATGGTTGCGGATCGAGCCCGAGGCGACCTCGTAGCCGTTGCAGACCATGTCGTACTGCACAGCCTTGAGCTTCAGCACCGCCTCGGTGTCGGCCGGATCGAGCGCCAGGAATTCCTCGTGGCTGACGTTCGGGCCCGAGAACGGGTTGTGAGAGAAGTCGATCTTCTTTTCGTCCTCGTTCCACTCGTACATCGGGAAGTCGGTGATCCAGCAGAACGCGTAGCGGTCGCGGTCGACCAATCCGAGTTCGTCGGCGATGCGGTTGCGCGCCTTGCCGGCCAGCGCCGCCGCTTTGGCCTCGTTGCCGGCGGAGAAGAACACCGCGTCGCCGGCCTTGACGCCGGCCTTCTCGGCGATGGCTTTCTGGATCTCGGCGGGGATGAATTTGGCGATCGGACCCTTTCCGGTGAGTACGCCGCCCTCGTCCTCGAACACGACGTAGCCGAGGCCCGGCGCGCCCTCGGAGCGGGCCCAGTCGTTCAGCTTGTCGAAGAATGAGCGCGGCTGGCCGGCGGCACCCGTCGCCGGGATCGCGCGTACGACACCGCCGGACTTCACGACGCCCTTGAACGCCTTGAACTCGACTTCGTCGCGGGCGAACTCGTCCGATACGTCGGCGATGATCAGCGGGTTGCGCAAATCCGGCTTGTCCGAGCCGTATTTCAGCATCGCCTCGGCGTAGGGGATGCGCGGGAACGTCTGCGTGACAGGCTTGCCCTCGGCGAACTCCACGAAGGTGTCGCGGACCACAGGCTCCATCGTCGCGTAGACATCCTGCTCCGTGACGAAGCTCATCTCGACGTCGAGCTGGTAGAATTCGCCGGGCAGACGGTCGGCGCGCGGGTCCTCGTCGCGGAAGCACGGTGCAATCTGGAAGTAGCGGTCGAAGCCCGCAATCATCGTCAGCTGCTTGAACTGCTGCGGGGCCTGCGGCAGCGCGTAGAACTTGCCGGGATGCAGGCGCGACGGCACCAGGAAGTCGCGCGCGCCTTCCGGCGAGGAGGCCGTCAGGATCGGCGTCTGGAACTCGAAGAAGCCGCTCTCGCGCATGCGACGGCGCAGGCTGTCGATGATCGCGCCGCGCTTCATGATGTTGGCGTGCAGCTTCTCGCGGCGCAGGTCGAGGAAGCGATAGGCGAGGCGGGTCTCTTCCGGGTATTCCTGGTCGCCGAAGACCGGCAGCGGCAGTTCGCCGGCCGGGCCGAGCACCTCGATATCGTCGATATAGACCTCGATGGCGCCGGTCGGCAGCTCGGCATTCTCGGTGCCGGCGGGGCGCGTGCGCACGCGGCCGTCGAGACGGATCACCCATTCCGAGCGCACCGTCTCGGCGAGCTTGAACGCCTTCGAATCGGAATCCACCACGCACTGCGTCAGGCCGTAATGGTCGCGAAGGTCGATAAAGAGCACGCCGCCATGGTCGCGGATGCGATGACACCAGCCTGACAGGCGGATCTCGCCGCCGACGTCGGACGGGCGAAGCGCCCCGCAGGTGTGGGAACGGTAACGGTGCATGACGGGCTCTTGGGAATGAAGGCCGGCACCATTCACGCGAGGGGAGGGAAGTCAAGGCACGCGGCGCAGCGGCCTGCACGGGCTAGGCCTCGCGAAGCGCTTTTCGCGAGTCCGGGCCTTCGGAAACGGAGGGTGAATCCCCATATCATCCCTATGAATACGCTCGCCTTTTCTCCCTCGAAAGTCCGGTCGGCGCGTTCGCTTGCGGAACGCGCCGAAGGTGCGTGGCGCATCGTGCCGTTGGAGGGCAGCTTCGAGATCGTCTACGAGGATGCGCGCGGAGTCTGGAGCAGCCGGATGATCGAGGCACGCGAGCTGAAGCTCGGGCCCGGCCGGACGCTGCTCGGCGGCCTCGATCACGGCCGCGGCCTCTACCGCGGCTTTCGCACCGATCGCATCCGCCGGCTCTCGGACCCCGAGACCGGCCTGCGCATCGAGGCCGGCATTCTCGACCACCTGCTCAGCCGGGCCGAGGCGCAGCGGCGCCTGCGCACTGGCCGCGCACGATCCACGGCCGCTTCGGCTTCCTCGCCTCGCAAGGGCCCTCAACCTTCGATATAGCCTGGGGTCATGGACCTGATCACGACCACGTCGGAGCTTGCCGACGCCTGTGCCCGCTTCGCCGCGCAACCCTTCGTCACCGTCGACACGGAGTTCATGCGCGAGACGACCTATTATCCAAAGCTCTGCCTCATCCAGATGGCGGCGCCGGACGGGTTCGCCGCGCTCGTCGATCCGCTGGCCAAGGATCTCGACCTTAAACCCTTTGTCGACCTGATGGCGGACGAGGGCGTGGTGAAGGTGTTTCACTCGGCCCGCCAGGATCTCGAGATCATCTGGCTGATGGGCGAGGTGCTGCCGCATCCGTTCTTCGACACCCAGGTCGCGGCCATGGTCTGCGGCTACGGCGACAGCGTTTCCTACGAGCAGCTCGTCAACGACCTCGCCAAGGCCAAGATCGACAAGTCCTCGCGCTTCACCGACTGGTCGCGCCGTCCCCTCTCGGACGCGCAACTCACCTACGCGCTCTCGGACGTGACACATCTCGTGAAGGTCTACCAGGCGCTGGCCAAGCAGCTTATCGAGACCGATCGCGGTGCCTGGCTCGACGACGAGATGGCAGTGCTCACCTCGCCGGAGACTTACCGGGCTGATTCGGCCCAGGCCTGGCGCCGGCTCTCGGGCCGCATGCGCAAGCCGCGCGAGATCGCCGTATTGATGGAGGTTGCAGCCTGGCGCGAACGCGAGGCGCAGACTCGCAACGTGCCGCGCGGGCGCATCCTCAAGGACGAGGCGGTGATCGACATCGCCTCCTCGGCGCCGCGCAGTGTGGAGGCGCTCGGCCGCCTGCGCACCATCCCGAGTGGCTTCGAGCGCTCGCGCACCGGCACCGACATCCTCGCGGCGGTCGAGCGCGGCTTCGCCCGGGACACCAGCGACATCAAGCTGCCGGAACGCGGGCGCTCGCGTGGCAGCGGCAATGGCGCCGTGGTCGAGTTGCTCAAGGTACTGCTTAAGGCGGTGGCTGAGGCCGAGGGCATCGCCCCGAAGATCATCGCCACGGTGGATGAGCTCGAAGCCATCGCCGACGACGACCATGCCGACGTGCCCGTGCTCCAGGGCTGGCGCCGCGGCCTGTTCGGAGAGAAGGCGCTCGCCCTCAAAACCGGCCGGGTGGCCCTGTCGACCGAGGGCGGCCGGGTCGTGGTGCACGAGCTGAGCTGAGCGACGTCACAGCGCCTGTGGGGCAGGCGCATGCGAATTCAACGGCGACGGCACATGGCGTTCGAGAGAGGGCTACCCTAATTCGGGAATAAGCGGCAAAGTGCTTGCCGAAACGTCCCGACGCAACCGCCCCTTATGTTCGAACCGAACGAAGTCCTGCAAACCCTGACCGGGCGAGGCCACGTCTCGGCAGAGGGGGTCGAGGCGGTTCGCGTGCGCTACCGCGTCGTGATCGAGCGGCGCGACGGGGTCGTATTCGCTTCCGGCACGCTGACCGGGAGCCATGCGAACCTTCTGCCGATCTGGCTCGTCCCCGACTCGACCCTGCGCCTCAAGAACGGCCGGCGGATCGACATCTCGGTCACCGACCTCGTCGGAGACGTCGCCGAGTTCGAGAGCACGGGCACCGTCTCTCCGGGCTGAGAGCCCAGCGGTCGCAGGGCGTTTCGATGCGCCCCCATCAATCAGCTTGACGGCGGCTGGGATCGGTCCAGACTTCCACCCTGTATCAAGAATAATTCTGATTGGAGGGAGGAGAGCATGGGCCAATCCCATTCGCTGACCATCAACGGC
The DNA here is from genome assembly GCF_007992215.1 of Methylobacterium gnaphalii. Taxonomy (GTDB): domain Bacteria; phylum Pseudomonadota; class Alphaproteobacteria; order Rhizobiales; family Beijerinckiaceae; genus Methylobacterium; species Methylobacterium gnaphalii. The sequence goes on from NZ_BJZV01000011.1 coordinate 125,183, forward strand.
CGCTCGCTCAGCGTGAGCCTGGACGATCCCGACACACCGCTCCTCTACGTGCTGCGCAACGAGGTCGGGCTGCACGGCCCACGCTTCGGCTGCGGGCTTGGCCAGTGCGGCTCATGCACCGTGCATGTCGATGGGCAGGCCGTGCGCTCCTGCGTGACTCCGCTCTCCTCCCTGAAACCCGAGGCGAAGATCGTCACCCTCGAAGGCCTCGGCACGCCGGAAGCGCCCCATCCAGTCCAGGCGGCTTTTGTCGAGGAGCAGGCCGCGCAGTGCGGCTACTGCATCAACGGCATGATCATGACCTCGGCCGCTCTCCTGAAGGACAAGCCGAAGCCGAGCGAGGCCGAGATCCGGCAGGCTCTTGTCGGCAATCTCTGTCGATGCGGCACCCATGCCAGGATCGTGCGCGCTGTCCAGCGCGCCGCGGCCAGCCTCTGAGCGGGGAGGGAATCATGCCAAACAGCCAACTCTCCCGCCGCAGCCTTCTGCAGGGCGGCGCCATCATCGTAGGCTTCACACTGAGCCGCGCGCTGCCCGCCATGGCCGGTACCGCGCCCTCGAAGCCGGTCGCCCTCGACGAGGTCGATAGCTACCTCGCTCTGGAGCGCGACGGCTCGGCCATCATCTATTCCGGCAAGGTCGATCTCGGCACCGGCGTCCGGACAGCGCTGACCCAGATGGCGGCCGACGAGCTCGACCTGCCGCTCTCCCGGGTACGCGTGATCCAAGGCGACACTGCCCTAACGCCGGACCAGGGGCCGACCTATGGCAGCCTTTCGATCCAGAACGGCGGGACGCAGATTCGCACCGCCGCCGCGACCGCCCGGCGCAAGCTCATCCAGCTCGCCTCGGAGCGGCTCGGCACGCCAATGGATGCGCTGGTCACCAAGGACGGTCGCGTGGCGCCAGCCGCGGGCGGGGAGGGTATCGCCTATGCCGAGTTGCTGAAGGACGGCCATTTCGCGCTGAAGCTCGACAAGGACGCGCCAAGCAAAAACCCCGACGACTTTAGCCTCGTCGGCAAGTCGGTGCCGCGCCTCGACATCCCGGCCAAGATCTACGCCACCTTCACCTACATGCAGGACGTGATGCTGCCCGGCATGCTGCACGGCCGCGTGATACGGCCGCCGGCGATAGAGGCACGGCTGACCGGCGTCGATGAGGCTTCGGTTGCCGGCATCCCCGGCCTCGTAAAGGTCGTCCGTGAGGGCGACTTCCTGGGCGTCGTCGCCACGAGCGAATGGGCCGCGATCAAGGCCGCGCAAAAACTCTCGGCGACATGGTCTAAGGCCGAGACGCTGCCGGAGCAGGCCAAGCTCTGGGAGCACGTCCGTGCCACGCCCGTGGTGAAAGAGGACACGACGTCGAACGTGGGCGACGCCGACGGTGCCATGGCTCAAGCCGCGCGGAAGCTGAAGGCGACCTACGATTTCGCGATCCATACCCACGGCTCCATCGGTCCCTCCTGCGCGGTGGCGCAGCCTGAGGGCGACGCGCTCACCGTCTGGACCGCGTCGCAGATGACCCACGCGCTGCGCACGCAGCTCTCGGCAATGTTTTCGCTGCCGCCGGAAAAAGTGCGCTGCATCTATGTCGAGGGCTCGGGCTGCTACGGCCGCAACGGTCACGAGGATGCCGCAGCCGATGCGGCCATCCTCGCCCGCGCCGTCGGCAAGCCGGTGCGGGTGCAATGGTCGCGGGCCGACGAGCACGGCTGGGACCCCAAGGGCCCGCCGACCCTGATCGACCTCTCGGCCGGGCTTGATGACAAGGGCGCGGTGACGGCCTGGTCATCGCAGTTCCACATCCCCGTGGGAGCCGCGGGCACTGTGCCGCTGGTGGCGGCGACGCTGGCCGGCCTGCCACACGAGACGGCGCTCGCACCGGGCAACATCGTCCACAACTCGGCGATCCCCTACGGCTTCCCGAACGTGAAGACGGTCTGCCGCCGCCTCGCTACGACACCGCTGCGCCCCTCCTGGATCCGCACGCCGGGGCGCATGCAAAACACATTCGCCAATGAGGCCTTTCTCGATGAGTGTGCCGCAGCGGCTGGGATCGACCCCCTGGAGTATCGGCTGCGCTCGTTGAACGACCCGCGCGGAATCGAGGTGCTCAAACGCCTGGCCGCCCTCGCGAAATGGGAGAGCCGGCCTTCGCCCAAAGGCGAGGGGAAGGAGGCGGGAGGCGACGTCCAGACCGGCCGTGGGCTGTCCTACGTCAAATACGAGCTCTACCGGACCTATGTCGCGGCTTTGGCCGAGGTCGAGGTCGAGCGCAGCTCCGGAACGATCCGCGCCAAAAGGGTCTTCGTGGTCCAGGATTGCGGGCAGATCATCAACCCGGACGGGGTACGCAACCAGATCGAGGGCAACGTCATCCAGACCGTGAGCCGCGTGCTCAAGGAGGAAGTGATGTTCGACCGCTCGCGGGTCACGAGCACCGATTGGGCGAGCTACCCGATCCTGACCTTCCCGGAGGTGCCAGAGATCGTCATGGAGCTGATCGACCGGCCTCGCGACAAGCCCTGGGGCGCCGGCGAGCCTTCGGCAGCCGTGATTCCGTCGGCGATCTCCAACGCCGTCTACGACGCCATCGGCCTGCGCCTGCGCTCGGTGCCATTCACACCGGAGAAGGTGAAGACTGCGCTCCAGCGGACCTGAGGGGGCGCCTCACTCCGCTGAGGCGCTGACATCCAGCTTATCGAGCACGGCGGCAGGGCTCGTCGCCGTGCTGAAATCAACGACGCCGAGGCCGGCGTCGCCCTTCGCCCTGGCGCTGATCGAAAGCGTGCCGGGCTTCGCGGCGAACTTGCCCATGGCGGCCCCGATCGCTTTGGCGGCCGGCGAGTTGCCGAGGATCACCGGAATACCGATGAGGCAGGCCGTGACGTATTCCTTGCGCAGTTCGTCCGGCTTGAGGCTCAGCGACTTCGAGGTCGCGTCGATGAAGCGGTCGTAGAGGCCGCCATTCTGCACCTTGAGGTCGAGGGTCTTGGCGGTGGCCGAGAGCATGGCGAAGCCGGAGGTAGCGGCATCGGGATCGAAGATCTCCGGCCCGATCCCGCCGAGCGTGGCGTTGAGGTGAAGCGTGCCCATGTCCTTGCCCGAGACCGAGACCTCGCGGAGCGCCAGCTCCTTCGCGCTCTCGTCCCAGGCGGAGTCGGCCACGATATTGAGGTCGAGGTCGCGGTAGCCATAGAGGCCGAGCGAGCCGAGGACCGGGAAGCCCGACACGACCGAGGCGGGCATGGTCAGGCCCGAGAGCGACAGCCGGCTCGCCACCGGCACGCCGTCCTTCGGCGGGCCGAAGGTCATGCTGGCGTCGCGCAGTCCGACATGCAGCGTGCCGTTGGAAGGCTTGGCAAGGGGATCAGCAGGCGAGGGCGCCTTGCGGCCGGGGGCCGCGTCGCTCGGAAGGTCGAGGCTGAGCCCCGAGAGCAGCAGCGTGCCGATCACGGGGGTCAGGCGGCGCATGTCGGCATCGGACACGACCGCCGCCGCGCCCGGCTTCGACAACTGGCGCAGGGTTGCGAGGGTCGGCTCCAGCGAGAAACCACTGAGCGACAGCTTGGAGATCGTCGACCGGGAGCCGGTTCCGGTGAAACCGATGCCGCTCAGTGAGATCCCTGCATCCGCACCCGTCGACGCGTAGGCGAGGCGGTCAATGGTCAGATCGATCGGCGTGTCGGCCTTGGTCTCCTGAACCCGAAGACCCGTCGCCTCCAGACTACCGACGGACACGGCTTCGATCAGGTTTGCCGCGTTGCCGGCAGCCTTCGCGCGCGCAGCCGGATCGGCTTGCATGAGGTCGAGACCCTTGAAGGCGTCGAAGGCGCCGTTCCAGGTGGTCGGGAGTTGGCGGCCGGAGAAGTCGCGCCCGGCGAGGCGGGCGAAGCTTACCTGCGTGCCGCGCTCGTCCTTGAAGGCGATGCTCTCGACGGAGAAGGCCGCGTAGAGCCGCTGCCACGGCCCCTTGCCATCACCCGGTTCGGTGGACAGGCGGGCGAGCGCCGCGAGGTCGACGTCCTCGGCCCGGATCTTCCCATAGGAGCCGTCCCCGTTAGCGGACTTGCCCTCCATGGCTCCGGCTACGGTAACGGCGGCACCGGCCGAGGTCAGCTCGGCGATGCGGCCGGCATGAACGCCGCGGGCGACCACGTCGCGATAGATCGCGGCCTGGCGCATGCCGCCGCTGGTCTGCTCGATGCGCAGCTCGGGAATGGCGAGGCTGCCGGCATCGAGCCGAGCGAGGCGGGCCGCCCAGGGCTCCTTGCCGTCGGCCTTGAGGATGGCGAGGAGATCCTCCTTCGACAGGCGCGTGCCGCTCGCCGTCATCTGCGGCGCGCTCAGCCGCATGCCGCCGAAGTTCAGCACCACGTCCTGCAGCGACACATCCTGGACCGCGGAGGCTGCCTCCTGGGCCCGGACCGGCCCAGCGGCCGGCAGAGCGCTCAGCACCGCGAGGCTGCAGACCGACGCGAGCACCGCCTGCCTGAAGCCGCGGCGACCGGAGGATAAAGTCATGGCTTGGTCCGGAAAGCTGGATCGCGAGGAACGTGGAGGTCATCGCGGCCCGCTCGCACGGGCGCCATGCACTGCCGCAGAACGCTAGAGCAGGCAATTGCGCCGATGACACGGCAAGGCTTCAGACGAAATCATCGTCATTTCGGGACCGGAAGCGGCGCCCGGAATGACGAGGGCCACTGATATTTGACCGCTCAGAGCGAGAACGACGTGCCGCAGCCGCAGGACGAAGTCGCCTGCGGGTTCTCGATCTTGAAGGACTGGCCGATCAGGTCGTTGGCGAAGTCGATCACCGAGCCGCCCATGTACTCGATCGAGACCGGATCGACGAGCACGGTGGCGCCGTCCTTCTCGATCACCAGATCCTCTTCGGTTCGGACCTGCTCGATGTCGAAGGCATAGGAGAATCCCGAGCAGCCGCCGCCATTGACGCTGATGCGCAGGGAGCTGCCAGGCGGCTCCTGGCTCATGATCTCTTTGATGCGTTTGGCGGCGCGGGCAGTCAGTTGAATGTCGGCCATGGCGAGCTCGGCTTCGTTGTTCGGTCCCGTACGACGGCGGTGCGCGATTGTCGGATGAGACCTATGGACAAGATATGGGGTAGGCCGACACACCGCAACGCAGCGCGGCATGAGGGCGGTGCAGGACGTGGTGCAGAACACATCGACGACACGGCGACCGGGCGAGCGCTGGAGGGCGGCCTACGCTACCGATCCGGCGGCGACGCGCGGACGGCTGATCCCCGAGCCGTTCTCCCCGACGCGCAGCGACTTCCAGCGCGACCGTGATCGCATCATCCATTCGAGCGCGTTCCGGCGGCTCAAGCACAAGACCCAGGTCTTCGTGCACCATGAGGGCGACCACTATCGCACGCGGCTGACCCATACCTTGGAGGTCAGCCAGATCGCCCGCGCGCTCGCTCGGGCGCTCGGCCTCGACGAGGATCTCGCCGAGGCGCTCGCCCTCTCGCACGACCTCGGCCATACCTGCTTCGGGCATACCGGCGAGGACGCCCTCGACGCCTGCATGGCCGATTACGGCGGCTTCGACCACAACGCCCAGGCCCTGCGCATCGTCACCCGCCTTGAGCGGCGCTATGCCGAATTCGACGGGCTCAACCTGAGCTGGGAGACGCTGGAGGGTCTGGTCAAGCACAACGGCCCGCTGCTCGACGAGAGCGGACAGCCGACGCCGCGCTACCGCCACGCGGGAATTCCGGTGGCGATCCTCGAATACAACGCCCTGAACGATCTCGAACTCGCGAGCTATGCCGGTGCCGAGGCGCAGGCCGCGGCCCTCGCCGACGACATCGCCTACGATGCGCACGACCTCGACGATGGATTGCGGGCAGGTCTGTTCGAGCTCGAAGAACTGCGCACGGTGCCGTTCCTGGCGGCGCTCCTCGATGAGATCGAAACCCGTCACCCAGGGCTCGAAAACTCGCGGACGATCCACGAACTGGCACGTCGGATCATCACGCGCTTCGTCGAAGACCTGATCAGCGAGAGCGAACGGCGGCTGGCAGCCCTGAACCCGCGAAGCGTCGAGGAGATCCGGGGGGCTCAGGCGCCGGTCGTGGCTTTCTCCGGGCGGATCGCGGCGGCCGATGCAGAGATCAAGGCATTCCTGTTCGCCCGAATGTACCGCAACCCCGACGTCATGGCGGTCCGGGAGAAGGCCAGCGACATCGTGGCCGATCTATTCGCAGCCTTCATCGCCGATCCGCGCCGGATGCCGGCGGAATGGCAGGCCGGCCTGGACGGCGCTGAGGAGGGCCGGCGGGCGCGCCGCGTCGCCGACTACATCGCCGGAATGACCGATACCTATGCCGCGCGCGAGCACGGCAAGTTCTACCCGAGCACGCCGAGCCTGCATTGGCATGCGATGGATCGCGGCCTGCCCCTGGCGGAGCCGTGAGAACATTCGGGGCGGATCTCGCTCGCCCCGATGCGCGATCAGTAGCCGCCGCAGGGCGAGCGATAGACGTAGCTGTAGCCGCAATGGCCGCAGCCGCCGTAGCTCACGCTCGGCACGTAGCTGGCGCCGCAACCACCGTAGCCGTAGCCGTAGCCGGCCGGAGCATAGCCGCCATAGCCGTAGGACGAACCATAACCGTAACCGCCGTAGCCGTAGCCGCCATAGGCACCGGCCGTGGCGAGGCCGAGACCCAGGCCGAGGCCGGCACCGGCGAGACCATAGCCGAGCCCACGGCGATAGGCGAAACCGCGACCGTAACCACGGGCGCCGTAGAAGCCGCGGTGGCCACCGAAGCCGCCGCGATGCCCGGCGAACCCGCCATGATAGCCGCCAAAACCGCCGCGTCCGTAACCACCGCGTCCGTAGCTGCCCGCCTCGGCGGCCGCCGGCACGAGGGTCAGGGCGGCGAGCGCCGCGCCCGTAACAAGAAGTGCCTTCATCAAAAACTCCCGGGATCGAGCAGATCGTCCGCTCTGATCAGGGCGACCGGGAGCGTCCATCTTCAACACGGCGCTCTACTGAGTTGCCCAGTCATCCCCGGCGAAGCGACGTCATGATGAATGTCGAAAGGGCGCAGAGCATGAACGGACAAGACCGTCCGGCCCGCGAGACGCGGGCGGACTTTGCCCATTTCCGGTCGATCACGACGCGCTGGGCCGAGAATGACGTCTACGGCCACGTCAACAATGTCGTGTATTACGCCTTCTTCGACACGGTGGTGGCGGGCTTCCACGTCGAAAGCGGCCTGCTCGACGTCGAGACCGGCGCCGTGATCGGCCTCGTCGTCGAGACGGGCTGTCGCTACTTCGCGCCGATCGCTTTTCCGGACAGGGTCGAGGCGGGCCTGCGGGTGACGCATCTCGGCCGCTCCAGCGTGCGCTACGAGATCGGCATTTTCCGCAACGACGAAGACCAGGCCTCGGCACAGGGCTATTTCGTCCACGTCTATGTCGACCGACAGACCCGGCGGCCGGTGCCGCTGCCCGACGACTGGCGCGACGGACTGGCGCGCCTCCTCGTGCCGGGCAGGGATGGCGCAGATGCGGGCCGTTCTCCGTGACACCCCGGACGCGCGTTGCTATGCCGCCGCGCTGAGACAGGCGGCCGTCGGGATGCGGCCGCGCCAGCGGACATCGACTTCATGAACATCTTCGCCCAGTTCGAGGCGCGCGTGCGCGAGGCCCTCGAAGCGCTCGTTCAATCCGGTAAGCTGCCGGGCGGCTTGGATCTTTCTCGTGTTGTGGTCGAGCCGCCGCGCGATCCTTCCCACGGAGACCTCGCCACCAATGCGGCGCTGGTGCTCGCCAAGGAGGCCAAGGCCAATCCGAAGGCCCTCGGCGAAGCGCTCGCCGAAGAGCTGCGTGGCGACCCGCGCATCACCGAGGCGAGCGTTGCCGGACCCGGCTTCATCAACCTGCGCCTGGTTCCGGACGTGTTCCACGATGTCGTGCGCGCCGCCCTGACCGACACGGAATTCGGTCGCGCCAAGCTGCCGGGCGGTGCGGTGAACATCGAGTATGTCTCGGCGAATCCCACTGGTCCGATGCATGTCGGCCATGGCCGCGGCGCCGTGTTCGGCGACGCACTCGCCAGCCTGCTGATCGCGGCCGGGCGTAAGGTCACCCGCGAATACTACATCAACGATGCCGGTGCCCAGGTCGACGTGCTCGCCCGCTCGGCCTACCTGCGCTACCGCGAGGCGCTGGGTGAAGAGATCGGTGCGATCCCCGAGGGCCTATATCCCGGCGATTATCTGAAGCCTGTCGGCCTGCACATCAGCCGCGAGCACGGTCGCAACCTGCTCGACATGCCGGAGCACGAATGGCTGCCGATCATCCGCGAGGCGGCGATCCAGGCGATGATGGCGATGATCCGCGACGACCTCGCCGCCATCGGCATCCGCCACGACGTGTTCTTCTCAGAGCGCACGCTTCAGGGCGCGAATGGCGGCAAGGTCGCCGAGTTGCTCGAAGAGCTGCGCACGAAGGGCCTCGTCTACGAGGGCCGGCTGCCGCCACCGAAGGGCCAACTTCCCGAGGATTGGGAGGACCGCGAGCAGACGCTGTTCCGCGCCACACAATTCGGCGACGATGTCGACCGGCCGCTGCTGAAATCGGACGGCAGCTTCACCTATTTCGCCTCCGACATCGCCTATCATCGCGAGAAGTGGCTGGCCGGTGCCTCGGAGTTGATCGACGTGCTCGGCGCCGACCATGGCGGCTACGTGAAGCGCATGCAGGCAGCGGTGAAGGCGGTCAGCGACGGCCAGGCCGTGCTCGACGTGAAGTTGTGCCAACTCGTGCGGCTGCTGCGCGCCGGCGAGCCGGTGAAGATGTCGAAGCGCTCCGGCGAGTTCGTAACCCTGCGCGAGGTGATCGACGAGGTCGGGCGCGACGCGATTCGCTTCATGATGCTCTACCGGAAGAACGACGCGACGCTCGATTTCGATCTCGCCAAGGTCGTCGAGAAGTCGAAGGATAACCCGGTCTTCTACGTCCAGTACGGACACGCCCGCTGCTTTTCCGTGCGGCGTCAGGCAGTTGAGGCCTTCGCTAACGAGGACTTGTCGAAGGCGTCACTGGCAGCCGATGCGGATTTCTCGCTCCTCACCGATCCCGGCGAGTTCGAGATGATGCGGCTGATCGCGCAGTACCCGCGCGTGTTGGAATCAGCGGCCGTTGCTCACGAACCACATCGAATCGCCTTCCACCTCTATGAAACCGCGAGTTCGCTGCATAGTTTTTGGAATAAGGGCAAAGACTTGCCGCAATTACGGATTGTTAATCCAACCGACCGAAAGTCCACCCGTGCCCGCTTGGCCCTCGTGGAAGCCCTTGGTGGCGTCCTGGCCTCTGGGCTCGCGGTTCTGGGTGTCACCGCACCGGATGAAATGCGGTGAGCTGGCCGGGTTGGAAAGGAAGCGACAATGGCGACGAACGCTCCGCGAGCGGCGATCGATTTCGACGCGTTCGAGCGTGATCTGAGTCAGACGTCCCTGGCCAACCCTGCGGCACCGGCGCCGTCGCGCGCCGACCCCCTGGCTGAGCTTGCCCGCATCGTCGGCCAGGATGATCCCTTCCGCGCTCTTCTCGCATCACGCGGCGACCAAGCGGCCCCGCGGCCTGCCGTGGAGACGCGTCAGAGCGGCCGTATCGAGCCGTCCTTCTCCGAGGCCGCTCAGGCAGAGGACTTCGCAGCCGCGCAGGCCTCTCCCGCCGATGCCTTCGATCACTACCTCGCCAATGTCGAGCAGGGCGCCTACGCCGATGGAGCGGCCGGCGAACAGCATGACCCGTCGGCCTTCGACGACTCGGGCGCTGGCTACCGCGCGCCGGTCGCCAAACGTCCGAACCGGCGGCTCGTGCAGGTGGGCGCCGGTATTGGCGTGCTCACCCTCTGCGTTACCGGCGCACTCGGCCTGAAGCTGATGCGCTCGCACGGCTCGAACGGCGAGCCCGTGACCGTTCTCGCCGACAAGACGCCGCTCAAGATTGCCCCGCCGACAGCCGACGGCCTCGAGATCCCCGACCAGAAGAAGCAGATCTACGAGCGCAACGCCAAGGACAGTCAGATCAAGGTCGTCAACCGCGAGGAGCAGCCGCTCGACGTAGCCCAGGCCGCGCGTTCGGCGAGCGGCAATGGCGCAAGCGGCACCACCCCGGGCAACACCGCCCTGCTGACCGATTCGCTCGGAGAGCCACGCCGCGTGCGGACCGTCTCGGTGAAGCCGGACACTCCGGTCACCGCCGCCTCGCAGGCTCAGGCCCAGGGCCAGCCGCAGGGCGTCGCCTCGGCCGATGCGGGCCAGGTTTCGCCGATCCCAACCATGATGATGCCGGACGCGTCGCCCGCCGCAGCGTCGCAGACGCCGGTTTCCCAGCCGCGCAGCGTGACGCGGAGCCCTGCCCCGACCCCCGTTCCCGCACCGAAGCCGGTGCAGACGGCCGACGCCTCCGGCGCGACGCCTGAGATGCCCGCGGCCGAGCCCGTTCCGCCGGCCCGCAAGGCGCCGCAGCGTGTCGCCTCGATCGCGCCCGAGACCACCGCTTCCACCGATGCGGCACCCGCTGCTGCGCCGAAGGCCACGGCGTCCACCGCCAGCGTCGGCGGCTTCTCGGTGCAGATCGGCGTGCGCGCCAGCGAGAGCGACGCTCATGCAGCCTTCCGCCAGATGCAGAGCAAGTACAGCCAGCTCTCGGGCAAGCCCGAGTTGATCCAGCAGGCGGAAGTCGGCGGCAAGGCGATCTACCGCGTCCGGGTCGGGCCCCTGGCCAAGAACGATGCGACCAGCCTGTGCACGGAGCTGAAAGGCGCCGGCGGCCAGTGCTTCGTTTCGAAAAACTGAGCGTCCGGGCTCCGGCTCTCACCGCCTGATTCTCGAAAGCCACACCGGCCGGCAGCGCGACCGCTTCCGGTCGGTTTCGCCTTGCGAGCGCGCAGAGTGAAGCCAATTCTCAACTGTTATCGTTGACGATTCGATACGTCAGCCTGTCCAAGGCCTCAGGATCCCCCGCAAGTCATGACCTGCCGTGCTCTGATTCTCGGCTGTTCCGGCAAGACGCTCACGGCGCGTGAGGCGGCGTTCTTCCGCGACGCACAGCCCTGGGGCTTCATCCTGTTCAAGCGCAACATCGGCACGCCCGACGAGGTGCGCGCGCTGACCGCTGCCCTGCGCGACACAATCGGCCGCGCCGACGCGCCTGTCTTGATCGACCAGGAAGGCGGACGCGTGCAGCGCATGGGACCGCCCTTTTGGCCGAAATATCCGGCCGGCGCCCGCTTCGGGCGGCTCAATGGTTCGGCCAAGGCGATGGCTTGGCTCGGCGCTCGGCTGATGGCGCATGATCTGGCGGATGTCGGCATCAACGTCGATTGCGCGCCGATGCTAGACGTGCCGGTCGAGGGTACCCACGAGATCATCGGTGACCGTGCCTATGCCCGGGACGCGAACTCGGTCGCCGAGATCGGCCGCGCGGTGGCCGAGGGGCTGATGGCCGGCGGCGTGCTGCCGGTGATCAAGCACCTCCCCGGCCATGGCCGCGCCACCAGCGACAGCCACATGCAGCTGCCCGTGGTCGATGCCGACCGGGCGAGCCTGGAAGCCACCGACTTCCGGCCGTTCCAGGCACTCGCCGATATGCCGCTCGCGATGAGCGCGCATGTGGTCTACCCGCATCTCGATCCGAAAAAGCCGGCTACGCTGTCACGCATCGTCATCGAAGACATCATCCGCGATACCATTGGCTTCGATGGCTTGCTGATGACCGACGACCTCTCGATGAAGGCGCTCAAGGGTTCCTACCGCCGGCGCGCGGAAGCCGCCTTCGCCGCGGGCATCGACGTCGCGCTTCACTGCAACGGCCAGATGCGGCAGATGCGCAGTGTGGTCGAGGGAACGCCGCTGCTCTCTGGAATGTCCCTGCAGCGGGCGCATGCCGCGCTGGCCCGGCTTTCGAATAGCTCCGAGAGTTTCGATGTCGCCGAGGCGCGTAGCCGCTTCGAGGCGGGGCTCGCCGCCGCGGCCTGACGCCGCGAGACACGGATCTGCCCCCAATTTGTAACCTGCGGATGGCACGAGCGAACTTGTGTTCGCCCGGGCCGATCCCTAGGTTGGCGCGAACTCTTCGACTGGAAAAGGCATCGCGTCGATAGCGGCGCGGTGCAGGAAAATGCGCCATGGGTAGCTTGAGTATCTGGCACTGGATCGTCGTGGCGGTCATCGTCATGATGCTGTTCGGCCGCGGCAAGGTCTCCGAGCTGATGGGCGACGTCGCCAAGGGCATCAAGGCCTTCAAGAAGGGCATGGCCGAGGACGACGAGGCGCCTAAGTCCCAGCAGCCTCCGGTGGCGACGATGCCGTCGAGCGAACCGGTCCGCACCATTCCCCACCAGGGCGAGCCGAGCCATGCGCCGGCGCAGTCGGCCGATCACCGCATAGGCTGAGGCTCAGCGCCTCTTCGCCGATTCAAGCGGCCGCGCAAGGCGGGACCAACGACGTCATGCTGGACTTTAGCTGGGGCGAGGTGATGCTGATCGGCGGCGTCGCCCTGATCGTCATCGGGCCGAAAGACCTGCCGAAAGCCCTGCGCACGGTCGGGCAGGTCACCTCCAAGGTGCGCCGCATGGCCGGCGAGTTCCATCACCAGTTCAACGAGGCGATCCGCGAGGCCGAACTCGACGAGATCAAGCGCGATGTCGAAGGCGTGAAGCGCCAGGCCGAGAGCTTCAAGCCGAGCTTCAACCCCGTCGATACGATCCGCAACGAGCTCAAGAGCGCCGTCGAGGGTCGTAACGCGGGCAAGGCGGCCGATCCGGCGCAGAACCTGATGCAGAGCACGGCGCCCTCCGCCATTGCGGGCGCGGATGATGCGACCACCGAGCGGCTGTCGCAGGGCGGCAGCTACGATGTCCCGCGGCCGACCGAGCTCTCCGAGGTCGTGCAGTCCGAGACGGCAGGCGTCACGCCTCCGCACTCCCAACCCAGCGAATCGAAACCGTCGGACGGCCAGCTTTCATGAAGACCGAGCAGGACGAAGCCGAGATCGAGGCTTCGCGTGCGCCGCTGCTCGAACACCTGATCGAGCTGCGCGCCCGACTGATCAAGTCGTTGATCGCCTTCGTGGTGATGTTCTTCGGGTGCTTCTTCTTCTCCCGGAACATCTACAACCTGCTGGTCCACCCCTACGTGCAGGTAGTCGGGGCGGCCAATGCCGAGCTGATCGCGACGCATTTCCTCGAGCAGATCTTCACAAACATCAAGCTCAGCGTGTTCGGCGCCGGCTTCCTGGCCTTTCCGGTCATCGCCACGCAGATCTACGCCTTCGTAGCCCCGGGCCTCTACCGCAACGAGCGCAAGGCGTTCCTGCCGTACCTGATCGCGACCCCGATCTTCTTCATCCTCGGTGCGCTGGTCGTCTATTTCCTGGCGATGCCGCTGCTGATCTCGTTCTCGGTCTCGCTGCAACAGGTGGGTGTGGCCGGCGAGCCGACGATCAAGCTCCTGCCGAAGGTCGACGAGTACCTCTCGCTGATCATGACCCTGATCTTCGCCTTCGGCCTCGCCTTTCAGATGCCGGTGATCCTGACGCTTCTCGGCCAGGTCGGCATTATCGACCAAGCCTTCCTCAAAGAGAAGCGTCGCTACGCCATCGTGCTGGTCTTCGTCGCAGCTGCAGTTCTGACGCCGCCCGACGTGATTTCACAGCTCTCCCTCGCGCTGCCGATGCTACTGCTCTACGAGGCCTCGGTCTTCTCGGTCGGCCGCGTGGAGAAGATGCGCAAGGCGCAGCGGGTGGCAGCAGGGCTGGAGCCGTAGGGGCGGCCTTGTGATGCTCCGGTCGATGCTGCAAAGCGTGCACGATCAGGATCAGAGCCACCCATGCACGACATCCGCGCCATCCGCGAGAACCCAGAGGCCTTCGACAACGACCTCGCCCGGCGTGGCCTGGAGCCGCTGAGCGCCTCGCTGATCGCGCTGGACGACGCGCGCAAGGCGGCGACTTCGGCAGCCCAGGCCAACCAAGAGCGGCGCAACGCACTCTCCAAGGAGATCGGCGGCGCCAAGAAGGCGAAGGACGAGGCCCGCGCCAGCGAGTTGATGGCCGAGGTCGCGCGGCTCAAGGAGGATGCCTCCCGCCTCGAGACCGAGCAGACGCAAGCCGGAAAGATCCTCGACGAGGAACTCGCAAAAATCCCGAACCGGCCGAAGGCCGACGTGCCGCCGGGCGCCGACGAGCACGGCAATGTCGAGTATCGCCGCTACGATTCCGGGCGCGAGCGGCTGAGCGAGGGGCGCCAGCACTTCGAGCTCGGCGAGGCTACTGGCCTGATGGATTTCGAAGCGGCGGCGAAGCTGTCCGGCTCTCGATTTGTGGTGCTGAAGGGCCAGCTCGCTCGGCTGGAGCGGTCGCTTGGCCAGTTCATGCTCGATCTGCATACGACCGAGCATGGCTACACGGAAGTCGCACCGCCGATCCTGGTGCGCGACGAGGCGATGTTCGGTACGGCGCAGTTGCCGAAGTTCCGGGACGACCAGTTCGCGGCCGGAGACGGCTTCTGGCTCGTCCCCACGGCCGAGGTCCCCCTCACCAACCTCGTCCGCGAATCTATCCTCTCCGAGGACGAACTCCCCCTCCGCTTCACGGCTCTCACCCCGTGCTTCCGCGCGGAGGCTGGAGCGGCGGGGCGCGACACCCGCGGCATGCTGCGCCAGCATCAGTTCAACAAGGTTGAGCTGGTCTCGATCACAGCCCCGGAAAAATCCGAGGAAGAGCACGAGCGCATGCTCGCCTGCGCCGAGACGGTCCTGAAGAAGCTCGACCTGACCTACCGCGTCATGACGCTGTGCACAGGTGACATGGGATTTGCTTCGCAGAAGACCTACGACATCGAGGTCTGGGTGCCCGGCCAGCAAACCTATCGCGAGATTTCGTCCTGCTCGGTCTGTGGTGATTTCCAGGCCCGGCGGATGAATGCGCGCTATCGGGGGAAGGACGGCAAGCCGACCTTCGTGCATACGCTGAACGGCTCCGGCATCGCGGTTGGCCGCGCGCTGATCGCCGTGATGGAAAATTACCAGAACCCTGACGGGAGCATCACAATCCCGTCCGTGCTTCAGCCCTATATGGGCGGCCTCAACCGGATCGAGGGACCGAACACCTGATGCGCATTCTCGTCACCAACGACGACGGCATCCATGCGCCGGGGCTCGAGACGCTGGAGGGCATTGCCCAAAGCCTGAGCGACGACGTTTGGGTGGTCGCGCCGGAACACGATCAGTCGGGCGTCTCGCACTCGCTCTCGCTGAACGACCCGCTGCGGCTGCGCCAGATTTCCGAGAAGCGGTTTGCCGTGAAGGGCACGCCGTCCGATTGCGTGATCATGGGCGTCGCCCACCTGTTGGCAGAGCACAAACCCGATCTGGTGCTGTCCGGCGTCAATCGCGGCCAGAATGTCGCCGAAGACGTGACCTATTCGGGTACCATCGCCGCTGCGATGGAGGGCACCATCCTCGGCGTTCCATCGATCGCGCTGAGCCAAGCCTATGGGCACGGCGGCCGGGCCGGCATCAAGTTCCAATGCGCTGCCGAGCACGGCGCGCGTGTGGTGCGCAAGATCCTGGATGTGGGAATCGAGCCCGGCATCGTCGTCAACGTGAACTTCCCGGATTGCGAGCCGGGCGAAGTGCAGGGCACCGCCGTGGCCACTCAGGGCCAGCGCAACCAGGCGCTCCTGCGTATCGACGCCCGCCATGACGGCCGCGGCAACCCGTATTTCTGGCTCGCCTTCGCCAAGGCGCGGTTCGAGCCGGGTACCGGCTCGGATCTCAAGGCCATCGCCGAGAACCGCATCTCGGTGACGCCGCTGCGGCTCGATCTCACCGACGAGCCGACTTTGACGCGTTTTGCGAAGGCGTTTGAGAACTGAACGTCCCGCCGGACCGTCATTCCAGCGCTCGGCGCAGGTGAGAAACCCGAATCCACCACCGGCTTCCGCCATGGCCGTGCATCACGGGTGGGTTCCGGGTTCTCCTCTGGCGCCCCGGAACGGCGGTGCCGCGATAGACACGATCGAGGAGTGAGCACGATGCCAATCGCAGGGGAGGGTGACGACGCCTCTGCGATCGGTGATGCGGCCTTCGTGCTGCTTCTGCGGGAGCATGGCACCCGCGAGACTGCGGTCCTGCGGGCCATGGAGCTGGTGCCGCGAGAACTCTTCGTTCCGCCCGCACTTCACGCCCATGCCCGCCGCGACATCGCCCTGCCGCTGACCTGCGGGCAGAGTATGACGGCCCCAACGACGGTTGCCGCGATGCTCGGGCTGCTGAGCGTGCCTGCCGGTGCGCGCGTTCTCGAGATTGGCACCGGCTCCGGCTACGTCACCGCGCTGCTCGTGCATCTCGGCAGCGGCCAGGTCCGCAGTATTGAGCGCTATGCCAGCCTCGCCCGCTCGGCCCAGGACCGTCTCAGCCGCGATCTCCCGGGCGCCACCGTGGAGATTGGCGACGGGCTCGATGCTGACACGGTCGGGCAAGGAAGCTTCGACCGCATCCTGATCAACGGCGCCTACGCCGACGTTCCCGCGCATCTCGCCAGGGCTCTCGCGCCGGGCGGGAGGCTCGTCGGCGCTGTCGCGACGGGGCAGGGAAAACGGGTCACCGTCGTCGACCGCGCAGCCGACGGCAGCCTCACCAGACGAACCGAGATGACCTGTCGCCTGCCCTCTCTGACCGCAGGTCGAGCGGGTGTGTTCTAACGGTCTCGCCGCAGGGGCGACAGGTTCCTCATTCCCGCAAATGCGATGCAATCTTGGTGAACGGGAACGGTTGTTTAACCTGAATCCCTTTTGAATGAGGTCATCAAGTTTGCGTCTGTAAGCGGGTGCGTCGATGCGTGTGCGAGGGGCGGGTCTGGGGTGGAAGACGCTATCGCGTCTCGCCCTCATCGGAATGATCGGCGGCGGCACCGCCGCCTGCTCGTCGGACGCGTCGCGCCTCAGCGACCCGTTTACCAATCCCTTCTCGTCGAACGAGCCTGCCGCCACCGGCAGCCTCGGCGAGAGCGGCGAGTCCATGACCTCGGCGCCTGCCATCCGCACCCCGCGCATCCAGTCGCAGGAGCTCGCCGCTCCGGGCGCCAAGATGTCGGCTCGCCCGCTTCCGGCGCCTCGCGTCGCGGCAGCCGAGCCCGTCGTGGTCTCCGGTGGTGCCGTCGACGGCATGAACCCGAGCGCCGGCAAGGCCATGACGCCCCGCGTCTCGCCGGCCGCTCCGCAGCCGAAGCTCGTGTTCGGCAAGGGCGCCCAACCCTCCGAGAAGCATGACAAGGCCGCCGAGGCCCGCCGCGAAGCCGAGGCTCGCAGGGAGGCGGAGGCTCGGAAGCAGGCAGAAGCTCGCAAAGAGGCAGAGGCCCGCAAGGACGCCGAAGCCAAGAAGCAGGCCGATGCCCGCAAGGCAGCCGAGGCGAAGAAAGCCGCCGAGGCCAAGAGCGCACCGAAGCACACGGCCAAGGTAGAAGCCAAGCCGGAGCCCAAGGCCGACAAGAAGGCCGACGCTAAGCGCGAGGCCGAGGTGAAGGCTGCCAAGGCCGACGCGCAGAAGAAGGTTGCCGAGGCAAAGGCTGCCGAAGCCGCCGCGAAGGCCGCCGCCAAGGAGACCAAGCAGGCTGCGGCAGCCAAGACGGCCGTGAAGGAAGCGCCTGTTGTCAAGGAAGCGGAGAAGCCTGCGCCCGCTCCCGCCAAGGTCGCCAGCGCCGAGCCCACTACCACCGCCTCGGTGAAGGCCGATTCCACCGAGTCGTTCCGCTGGCCGGCCAAGGGCCGGGTCATCAACGGCTACGGCACGTCGGGCAACGAAGGCATCAACATCGCCGTGCCGGAAGGCACACCCGTGAAGGCGGCAGAGGACGGCACCGTGGCCTATGCCGGATCCGAGGTGAAGGGCTATGGCAAGCTCGTCCTGGTGCGCCACGCCAACGGCTACGTCTCAGCCTATGCCCATAACGGCGAACTCGACGTGAAGCCCGGCGACAAGGTCAAGCGCGGCCAAACCATCGCGAAGTCGGGCGCCACCGGCAACGTGACGTCTCCCCAGCTGCACTTCGAAATCCGCAAGGGCGCGACCCCGGTCGACCCGATGCCGCACCTCGCCAGCAACTGATTTTCCGAGATAGCAGACCAAAGCGGCGGCTCCGAGAGGAGCCGCCGCTTTGGTTTTTGAGCAGGGATCGAGACAGCATTGCTATGGGGCGATGCGCCATTCCAGGGCCGCGAAGCGAACCCCGGAACGACGGCGCACAAGACCGTGTACCGACTGCGCCGACCCTTCTCAGGTCGCATGACCGCTCTCGGGCGCCGGCGGCTGCAACTGTCCGTCTGGGCTGTGCTGGTCGACCGCCTGGGGCAACACCTTCGCGAGCACGTCGAGCACCTGGTCGTAGGGGATGCCGAGCTTGTCCGCGATCTCCCTGGTATGAGGGTCGTTCAGTGCGTTGCGCAGGTCGTCGGTGGTGATCGGCTGGTTTTCGCCGCGGCCGAGCCAGGAATTCACCTGCTTGCCGTAGCCCGACTGCGAGAGTTGGTTGAGCACGCCTTGCAGGCCACCCGGATAGACCCGCTCGATGATGCCCGGCAGGGCAGCGGCGGCCGTTGAGCCGAGCACGCCGCCGAGCGACCCCTTGATGCTGTCGAACAAGCTCATCGCGCGCATCCTTCCGCCATCGGCCGCCAGAACCGCGGCGGTACAGTATCAGGCGGTGAGACTACACGCAGACGACGGTTTCGCCAGCAGGTTGCGGGCTCAGCTCTCCAGCCGTTGACCCAACCGGCCGGCGAGATCCTGAATGAACTGGAAAGCCGTGCGGCCGGAGCGTGAGCCGCGCGTCGTCGCCCATTCGAGCGCCTCGGCGCGCAGCCGATCCTGCTCGATCATGAGGCCGTAGCGCTCGACATAGCCGCGGATCATCGCGAGGTACTCGTCCTGGCTGCACTTGTGGAAGCCGAGCCAGAGGCCGAAGCGGTCCGAGAGCGAGACCTTCTCCTCCACCGCCTCGCCTGGATTGATTGCCGTCGAGCGCTCGTTCTCCACCATCTCACGGGCGAGGAGGTGCCGGCGGTTGGAGGTGGCGTAGAACAGCACGTTCTCCGGCCGGCCCTCGATGCCGCCGTCGAGCGCCGTCTTCAGCGACTTGTAGGAGGTGTCGTCGGCATCGAAAGAGAGGTCGTCGCAGAACACCAGCCAGCGATGCGGGTCGGGGCGCAGCACGGCCATCAGGTCGGGCAGGGCCTCGATGTCTTCGCGATGAATCTCGACGAGTTTCATCGGCAGCACGCCCTCGGCCCGGCGAGCATTGATCTCGGCCTGCGCCGCCTTGACCAGGGAGGACTTGCCCATGCCGCGCGCGCCCCAGAGCAGGGCGTTGTTGGCCGGCAGGCCCTTGGCGAAACGCTCGGTATTCTCGACCAGCATGTCGCGCATCCGGTCGATGCCGGTGAGTAGGCCGATCTCGACGCGGTTGACCTTCGGCACCGGGATCAGACGCCGCTCGGGACCCCACAGAAAGGCGTCGGCGGCCGTCGTGTCGGTCTTCGGCACGGCCTGCGGCGCGGCGCGCTCCAGGGCCGTCGCGATCCGCTCAAGAAGCGGCATAAGGGTGCGGAGGTTTGCTTCGTCGGTCATGGGGGATGTGGCTGCCGTCGGTTTCCTGCGCAGTATCAAGCAGCCGGCATCGCCTCCAGCCCTTCCTGCGCAATCCAGCCGGCCGTCCGGTCAAGGGCGCGGGTCAGGCGCTCGAACAGGGTGTCGATCTCGTCGGGCTCGATGACGAGCGGCGGGCAGACGGCGATGCGGTCTCCCGCGAGGAAGCGCACGATCAGCCCCTCGGCTTGGCAGAAGGCGACACAGCGTGCAGCAACGCCGGCCTTCGGGTCGTACTGCCGTTTCGAGACTTTGTCGGCGACGATCTCGATGCCGCCGATCAGGCCGATGCCGCGGGCCTCGCCGATCAGCGGATGCTCGGCGAGGGCGGTCAGTCGGGACTGGAAGTGGGGTGCCTTCTCCGCGGCGCGCTCGATTACGCGGTCGCGACGGTAGATCTCGAGGGTCTTGTTGGCGACGGCGCAGGCGACGGGGTGGCCCGAATAGGTCGTGCCGTGCCCGAAGCCGCCGAGCTTGGCGCTCTCGTCGAGCATCGCACGGTAGAGCGGCTCGTCGACCGAGATGCCGCCGAGCGGCAGGTAGCCCGAAGTGACCGCCTTGGCGAAGGAGATCGTGTCCGGCCGCATACCGAGCGACTGGCTGCCGAACCAGTTTCCGGTCCGCCCGAAGCCGCAGATGATCTCGTCCGCGATGAGCCGGATATCGTAGCGGTCGAGCACCGCCTGGATCGCCTCGAAATAACCCGCGGGCGGCACGATCGCGCCGCCGGCACCCATGACCGGCTCGGCAAAGAAAGCCGCGACGGTGTCGGGGTCCTCGGCGACGATCTGCGCTTCGAGCGCGTCGGCGAGCCGCTGCGAAAACGCCTCCTCGCTCTCGCCGGGCTCGGCACCGCGGTAGTGATGCGGGCAGGCGGCGTGCAGGAAGCCCGGGATTGGTAAGTCCCAATCGGCGTGGTTGGCGGGCAATCCCGTCAGCGAGGCAGTGGCGACGGTGACGCCGTGATAGCCCTTCCGGTGGGACAAAATCTTTTTCTTGCGAGGCCGCCCCAGCGCATTGTTCATGTACCAGATGAGCTTCACCTGGGTGTCGTTCGCCTCCGATCCCGACGAGGTGAAGAAGATCTTGGAGGTCGGAACCGGCATCAGCTCCTTGAGCGTCTCGGCCAGCTCGATCGCCGGGTCATGGCTTCGGCCGGAGAACAGGTGCGTGAAGGGCAGCCGCGACATCTGCTCGGTCGCCGCCTCCACCAATTCCTCGTTGGAGTAGCCGAGCGCCGTGCACCACAGGCCGGCCATGCCTTCGAGATAGGGGCGCCCATCGGTGTCATAGACCCAGACGCCGTGGCCACGCTCCAGCACCAGCGGCCCGGTCTCCCGGAACGTCGCGAGGTTGGTGTAGGGATGGATCAGCGTCTCGACGTCCCGAGCGGCGATGTTCGAGAGCATGGGGGCAGTCTCATCGGCGAGGTGGGAGCCGCCACACTAACGGCCCGATGCCGCGGCAGTAACCCAAGGATCCGCCCTTCGCCGCTGCAAAAAGTCACCGCCTGCGATGCTCGACCCCGCTACGATCGTCGCCACGCCTGCTGCCGGCCGCGCCTGCGGCACCTGCACTCTGTGCTGCAAGGTCTACGACGTGCCGGCCGTGGAGAGCGTCGCAGGGCAATGGTGCCGGCATACGAAAGCGGGCCAGGGCTGCGGCATCCATGCGAGCCGTCCCGATCATTGCCGCAACTTCCACTGCCTCTGGATGACCGAGAACTGGATCGGTCCGGAATGGAAGCCCGATCGCGCCAAGATGGTGCTGACGCTTGATCCCATTAGCCGGTCGCTGAACGTGCAGGTCGATCCTGGTCAGCCGAACTGTTGGAAGCGCGAGCCGTATTACGGCCAGCTGCGGCGGTGGGCCGCAGCCTCGCTACCTCTCAAGCGCCACGTCTTGGTTCACGTGAACAAGAGCACCACCGTGGTGCTCCCCGATCGCGACGTGCCACTCGGCCTCTTCGCCGAAGGTGACAGGCTGGTCGCGCGCGAGCGGATGACGCCGAACGGTCTGACTGCGGATGTAGAGAAGGTCAGCTCGACGGCGTG
This sequence comes from Methylobacterium gnaphalii, assembly GCF_007992215.1. Lineage (GTDB taxonomy): Bacteria > Pseudomonadota > Alphaproteobacteria > Rhizobiales > Beijerinckiaceae > Methylobacterium > Methylobacterium gnaphalii. Next base: position 146,932 of record NZ_BJZV01000011.1, read on the forward strand.
ACGCCTGGCCTCAAACCATGCAGCGGCCGGGCACCATGCGCCGTGCCTCGGGGCCGACGAGCGAGCTGAGCGGCGCCTCGCAACCCTCGCGCATCATGCGGCGCGGCTTCGGCAGCATCTCCCGCTCGCTGGCGCTAGGCCCGACAATGGCCGGGTTGGTACGCGTGGCGGGACGTGCCTGCGAAACCTCAGAGGCGGTGTCACGATGGATGGGGCTGATCGACAGCGAAGCCGGGCGGGTGCCCGGAAGCGAGGTCGCGAGACGGGCTGCGGCAGCGGCGGCCTGCGGAACAACCAGCCTGTCGGCGCTGGCGCGTACCGAGGGCAGCACGAGCAGCGTGAGGATCACTGCCGGTCCACCAACGCCAAGAAGGAAGCCAGACCGGAGCATCGCGAAGCACTCCAAAAACAGAGCTTGACAGGTTGTCGGTACAACTCCCGTGCGTCGCGTCGGTTCCTTGACTGTTACGTTTCCGTTAAGCTTTCGTTTTCACGCCGTTTCGACTTGATACCAGAAGTCCCTTGAGGGGCAGTTATCCCCGCTCTCCGCGTTGCAATAATGCGCCGATCGGCAAAAAAATTTGGGCGGCGTGCCGGTATGGCGAGGAACCGGCTTCGTCCGGTGCCGTTGTGTCATCACCCGGCCACCTGGTCCTCCCCGCATTCCCCTTGTGCATCGGCCGGAACCTCATCGACGGGCTGGATCCGATCCAGCCCGTTTTTTCCTGTGTCCGTCACGATAGCCCGCAAACGAAAGGCCCCGGTGGATTGAGATCCGCCGGGGCCTTTTGTTGTGTCATGATCCTGGGGCGTTGCCCTCGGCTCAGGCCGACTTCGCCTCGCGGCGGCGCGCGCTCTGCTGGAAGAACAGCGCCTGGCTGATCACCGCCGAGACATTGGCAGGCTGGAACGGCTTCGCGATGAGGAAGGCCGGCTCCGGACGCTCGCCCGTAAGGAAGCGCTCGGGATAGGCAGTGATGAAGATCACCGGCACCTCGAAGGTCTTCAGGAGATCATTAACCGCATCCAGGCCCGACGAGCCGTCGGCAAGCTGGATGTCGGCGAGGATCAGTCCGGGGCGCTTGCCGTCCGAAGCGAGCTTGACCGCCTCGGTACGGGTGCGAGCGACGCCGATGACGTTGTGCCCGAGACCCTCGACCAGCGCCTCGAGATCCATCGCGATCAGCGGCTCGTCCTCGATAATGAGGATGTCGGTGGCCATGTCGGCGGCGAGTTCGCGGCCGGCCTCGTCGACCAGTTCGCGCACCTCGGTAACATCGACGTCGAGGATGATCGCCGCGTCCTCCTCGGAGAAGCCTTCCAGGCAGGAGAGCAGGAACGCCTGACGCGGCAGCGGCGTAATCTGACCCAAGCGGATCTCGGCAGGGAGATCATGCTGGACCTGCTCGCTGCTGCCGTTCACCGACAGCGAATTCCAGATGCGGGTGAAGACCCGGAAAAGGTCGGCCTTGACGTTGGTGCTGCGGCCAAGCGTTTCAGGCTCGTTGACCAGCGTTTCGAGCGTCGCGGCGACATAGGCATCGCCGGCGACTTGGCTGCCGGTGAGCGCGCGGGCGTATCGGCGCAGATACGGCAGATGCTGCACGACGAGTTGTGCTGTCGACATGAGTTCCCCTGAGCCTTCGCCGCTCTTAGTGTTGCTTCCGCCCTAACGCGAACCGCCGCGCTCCGTTCCGCGGCGCAGCGGAACCCACACCGGCCCAAGGCGTTTCCGCACGAGCCATGACTCAAGTTCAGCCGTAAAACAATCGCGGCCAACGTCGCTGCAGCGACGTCTAGGGGATCGAACCGTATGACGGAAGACGAGAAGGCCGGCGGCCTCCACGCAGGTGGCTCGTTGCCGGCCGCGCAGACGCCCGACGCTGTCCAGCCGCTTGGGAAACACGCTCATCGGCGTATCGGTGCCCATCTACGCACAATGTACGATTCGATCGTTCAACAGCCCATCCCGAGCCGCTTCAGCGATCTCATTGCGCAGCTCGATGACGGCCCAGCCGAAGCCTCGGATCAGGGGTGACAGCGGGACCCCTCCGAAGAGAGGCCCCGTTGATCTTCGGCGACGACCTACAGTGTCGTCGAGCGCCCGCGCATCAGGCCGATGACAGCCGAGATCGCGAACAGAACGATCGCGACGAAGAAGACGAGCTTGGCGGCTTCCATAGCTGTACCGGCGATCCCGCCGAACCCGAGCAGGGCAGCGACCAGGGCGACTACGAGGAATGTTACGGCCCAACCGAGCATGTGCTGGTTCCTTCTCGTATAGTTGGCGCGGCACAGGCCGCGGCCTCTTGAAGGAAATAACGTCAAGGTTCGAGCAGCGGTTCCTCACGCATCACGGACTGCGAACGATTGTTGTTCACAATCGAAAGCGGCGTTTCACCGGCCAAACTCCAAAAGACGCATGGAGCGGTTTGCCTGCCTTGCATCGCGGCTCCTGCCCATCGTGCGATCATCCGCCCCATCCTGCAAATCTCGGCAGCGGCCGGAACCGACTGGCGGGAGACCGGGTTCGTCACCATCTTGGGGAGGACACGTCGTGGGAGCCGTGATGAACCGAACGAGATCAGCCTCCGCCGCCAAGCGTCCCTCAAGCATCGAGCGCTGGCTCGGCGCCGCAGCCGAAGGGCTGGGCCGTCTGCTGGAGGCGCTCGGTCCGCAGCCGCAGCTCAAGCCTGTACCCGTGAGGGTCCGCCCGGGCCGCGGGCCGAGCAGACGCTGAGCAGTCACCGCAAGATTCTGTCACCCGTGGACGCCGTTGGGAAACCAGCGGCGTTTTCGTTTCTGGACCTCGCACATGAGCCGTGGTGGCTTCCGGATCGGCAACAATACATCCGATGAATGTCGTGCAGACACGGCACCTGCGCAGTCTTCCGTGAGATTTGTCGGCGTGAAAGGCCGAGTTGTTCACGGCATCCGTTCTCTGCCGCGATTGTCGCTGCCGCGTTCGCTCGCCTAGTTCCTTGAACGCGCCTGCAATCCTCGCCGCACGGCGTGGCAGCAGCGGTCTGCTCAACGATCCAAGGCCGTGCCGGCGCGGGAGTCCTATGCAAATGGAATTCGGCAAGCGTCGACAGGCGGCCATTCGAGCGGCGACTGAAGCGAAGCGCACGGGACGCCGGCGCTTGGCTGGGATGGCCCTTGCCGGACTTGTTCTGGGCTTCGGCAGCGTCACGACGGGAGCCGGTCTCGTGCAGGCCTCGGAGCGAGGTGGCGTGTTCGATTTCTTCGGCCAGTTCTTCGGCGCGCCGCAGCGCGCGATCGTCACCTACCCGGCAGCCGTGGCCCGCCCGGTGCCCCGCCGTTATTCGTCGCTGCCGGATGCCCGCCGCGTCACGGAGACCCGGCAGCGGTACTACACACCGCGCCCTGTCACCCTGTCGGCCGTGGACGGGCGGCCGAAGCGCTCGCATCGCCCCCGCAACAGGAAGACCAGTCTGGCCGGCCCGGTCTCCGCGTCGGGGCCGCTGAGCGTCTGCGTGCGCACCTGCGACGGCTACATGTTCCCGCTCGGCGCCCGTCATTCCCAGCAGGATGTGACTGTGCATCAGGCCGCCTGCGCGGCCGCCTGCCCGGATGCGCAGACCGCGCTCTACACGTTGCCATGGGGCAAAACCGAGCTCGACCAGATCGTCAGCCTCAAGGGGCAGCCTTATCTCGCGGACGCCTGGGCCAACGTCTACAAGAAGAAGCGCGTCGAGAGCTGCAACTGCCGGACTCCCGGCAGCACCGCAGCGCCGCTCTCGATCGAGCACGACCCAACCCTGCAGGCCGGCGACGTCGTTGCTACCAGGACAAGCGCTGCGGTGGTGACGCGCCTGTCGAAGGGCGATGTCGAGGTCGAGGATTATCGCAGCACGCGCCGGCTGAGCCCCGCCAGGCGGCGCTTCGTCGAACTGCGCGTCGGCGCCCTACAGCGTGATGCCGCCCAGAGGGCGTTCAGGCAGTCGATGCGTACCGTAACCGCCGCGAACGACCGCATCCGCGTCGCGGATGCTGCCGCCACCGGCATCCGCGTTGGATCGGCCGAGAGGGACGGAATGGGCGAGCCGGCCCTCAAGACGCCGGGCTTCACGCCCGTGCGGGTGCTGGTTCCGTCCCCTTTCGTGTACTGAGCGCGCGGCGCGAGGCCTGAGCCGATTTGTGGTTCGCCCCAGTCTGTCGTAGGCGGCCGGCAACCCACCTCAACCTTCGCGGCAGACATGGCGACGACCGACACATCCGGCGCTGCTGCGCCGGAACCGGCTTTTGATCCGGCCCTTCCGGCCAGCGGCGCGCTTCAGCAGCTGACGCCCCTGGTGCGGCGCCGGATCTGCCCCAATGGTGGTCCATTCACTGCAAGCGGCACCTGCAGCTACATCGTCGGGCGAGGGGAGGTCGCAATCATCGATCCTGGGCCGGACGATGCCGATCATATCGCGGCGCTGGTAGCGGCAACGGAAGGCGAGAGGGTCTCGGCCATCGTCGTCACGCATACCCATCGCGACCATTCGCCGGGCGCGCGCCGTCTGAAGACGCTGACCGGCGCCTCGATCGTCGGCTGCGGCGCGCACCGCGCCGCCCGCGAGCTGGCCGAGGGTGAGTTCCCCCATCTCGACGCCAGTGCCGATCGCGAGCACCGGCCGGACCGGGAACTCGGGGAAGGGGACACCGTCACGGGCGATGGCTGGACGCTGACGGCTCTGGCTACGCCAGGCCACACCATGAACCACCTCGCGTTTGCATTCGCAGAGGAGGACGCGTTGTTCTCCGGCGACCACGTCATGGCATGGTCAACGACGGTGGTGGCGCCGCCCGATGGGTCGATGCGGGCCTATATGAGTTCCCTGGAAAAGCTGCGCGACCGGCCGGAGACGATCTACTGGCCGGGCCATGGTGGACCAGTACGCGACCCGCGCCGCTTCGTGCGCGGGCTCGCCGGCCACCGGCGCCAGCGTGAGGCGGCGATCCGCGCCCGCATCGCGGCGGGCGACCGCGACATCGGCGCCATCGTGCTGGCCGTCTACCAGGGGCTCGCCCCGGCCCTGCGCGGCGCGGCGGCGCTCTCCGTCTTCGCGCATCTCGAGGACATGGTCGCGCGCGGCCTCGTGCGCAGTGATGGGCCGCCCCGCCTCGACGGCGTGTTCGAACCAGCCTGAGACTCTCTTCCAAAGGAAAACTGCATGACGGTGTCGAGCGACGACGAGCTGACGGCGCTGAAACAGATCGGTCAGATCGTTGCCGACACGCTGGCAGCAATGGGCAAGGCCATCGAGCCGGGCATGACCACGCGCGAGCTCGACGAGATCGGGCGACGTATCATGGAGGCGGCAGGCGCGCGTCCGGCGCCGGAGCTGGTCTACGGCTTTCCCGGCGCGACCTGCATCAGCGTCGGCGAGGAAGTCGCGCACGGCATTCCGGGGGAACGCCGGATCGCGCCGGGGGATCTCGTCAACATCGACGTGTCGGCGGAGAAGGACGGCTACTTCTCCGACACGGGCGCCTCCTTTGCCGTGCCGCCGGTAACACGCAAGATCGAGCGGCTCTGCAAGGACGGGCGCCGGGCGATGTGGACCGGCCTGCGCGAGGTCGGCGCGGGCAAGCCGCTGGCCGGCATTGGCCGGGCCGTGGGCGCTTTCGCGAAGAAGAACGGCTACACGCTGGTGCGCAACCTCGCGAGCCACGGCGTCGGCCTGTCGCTGCACGAGGAGCCTACCGAGATCGCGACCTGGCCCGACGCCTCCGAACGCCGGATCATGGAGGATGGGCTGGTCTTCACCGTGGAGCCGTTTCTGTCGCTCGGCGCCACCTTCGCCGAGGACGGCGACGATCCCTGGACTCTCTACAGCCAGCCGCGCGCCCCGACGGTCCAGTTCGAGCATACCGTCGTCGCCACGCGCAACGGGCCGCTGATCCTTACCATGCCCAGCCAATAGGGCAGGGCAACCACCGCTACTTGAGGGCGATGGCGAGGTTGGCGACCTCGTCGAGATAGCGTCGGATGCGGTCGGCATTGTCGCCAAGGTCGCGCGCGCCAAGGCGGCTCGCCGAGCGCACGTCGATGCGCGCCCCGTCGGCACGCGGCCGGACCCGCACGGTGATGTCGGCGGGCAGGTTGAGGACACGGCTGTGCGCAATCGCCTCGATCCGGCCGTTGCCGACGCGGCCGCCCGGCCGGATCGCCTCGACGATCTGCCATTTGCGGTTCACCGCGGCCTTGCGTGCCAGCTCGAAGGCCTCGTCAGGTTCAACATCGAGGGTCAGCGGCGCAATCTGCGTGTAGGCCGCACGCTGGGCCTCGCGCGCCTGTGGACCGGGATCGGGCGGATAGCGCCCGTCTCGCGCCGCGAAAGCTGCCCGCGAGCGGGAGAAGGCCGGAGGCTGGTCGAGGTCGGTTGAGACATCGGTGATCGCCGGCAGGCGCAAGCCCCGCAGCGCCGCATATGCGGGGTAGGCCAGCACCAGCGCGGCGATGAACACACCGAGGATGGCGGCGCCGACGCCGCGCGCGCCCTCGCGCCAGCCGCGCACGAACGCGAACCCGGCGAACACCAGGGCGAGCCCCGCGAGCACGACGCCGCTTCCGAGAACGGCAAGAGCCGGCCCCGGCTCGGCCCGCTGGCTGCGCACCATCACGACGGCAAAGATACTCACCAGGGCGGCGAAGAGGGCGATGCTCCTGGCATAGCCGCCGGCGCGCGTGACGGGATCCTGGATCGGCTGTCGGCGCATGGGGACGAAGGCGGTTCCGGATCCGAAAATTCAGGCGCAGGCTACAGGGCAGTGCATGGCCGCGCCAGTGAGGGCGGTCGCGGCTGCCGCGTCCGGGCGGGCTCTGCTACAAGCCGAGCACCATGTCGAGCCAGCCCGCCCCCACCGACCGATCCGAGGACGTTCCCGCTTCCGATCCGATGCGGGTGTGGTTTCGTTTCATCCGCCTCCACCGCCGGGTGACGGCAGCGGTCGGGCTCGAGTTACGGGCGCTCGGCCTGTCGATCCCACAATTCGACGTGCTGTCGACGCTGACCGAGCAGGAGGGCCTCACCCAGCAGGACCTCGCCGGCCGGCTCTATGTCACGAAGGGAAACGTCTCGGGACTGATCGACCGCCTGGTCGAGGCCGGCCTCGTGGAACGGCGCGCAATCCCCGGCGATCGGCGCTCGCACGCATTGCATCTCACGAGCGAGGGATCGAGATTGGCGCGGAAGGCGCTCGCGGTGCAGACCGACTATGTCAGCCGTACGCTTGGCCGCCTCGGCAGCGACAATGTCGCCGAACTCGAACGGCTGGTGTTGCTCTGGCGAGATACCGCGCGAAGCGACACCTCTGCGGGCTGACCGGCTGGTTCAATCAAGAAGAAAGTCGTCCGCGAACCGGAGGCCGGCGAGCGTTATGCCGGCCCCAGGCTCACGGACCAGGACAACGTCATTCGCCGGCGCGGCCGGTCGATTGACCACCCTTGCGGCCGGCGGTCGAGGCCAGTTCGCGATCCTGCGAGAACGAGCGCTTGTCGGCGGGAACCGAGCGACCGCCCTTGCTAGCGATCTCGCGCTGCCGTTCGATGTTCATAGACGCGAAGCCTCGCTTCGAGGTCGAATTACCGGATGCCATCAGCGCCTCCTCGGCCTAGTTTTCACAACCGGACAACCGGCAGCCAAATCGTTGGTTCCTTGGCTGTATCGGCGTCCGCGGGCGGGAACACAGTACCGGCCCGGTACGCGGCCAGTCGTCAAGCTTGTGAAATAGGATGTCGAGCGTGGCCGGAAATGTCTCATCCACAAAAAATCACGAGATGGTGAAGTCGATGACCGGCCGTCGGACAAATGTAGGCAGGCTAGTTACACCGCTGCGCAGGGGGGCGCTTTTGACAGCCCCTCCGTCAGCGGCTACGCGCCGCACAGTCAGCACGGCCCTCACTTCATCGCGCGCTGCTGGCGGCAGGGACCGTCCAAGTAGGCCATGACGCTCGATACCGAGGTCTCTTCGCTCAAGCAGGTGCCGCTGTTTCGCGAGGTAGAGCCGTCGCGGCTCAAGCTCCTCGCCTTTACCAGCGAGCGCGTGCATTTCGAGAGCGGGCAACACTTCTTCTCGCAGGGCGACGAGGCCGACGCTGCCTATCTGATCCTGGAGGGCGAGGCGGCTGTCTCTCTCGACAGCCCACAGGGCGTGGTGCAGCTCGCCCTGCTCGGAGCCGACGCCCTGGTCGGCGAGATGGGCATCCTGGCAGATCAGCCCCGTTCGGCCACGGTTACCGCGCAGACAGCCGTGACGGCCCTGAGAATCGACCGCGGAGTCTTCTTGGAACTGCTGGCGCAGTTTCCGCAGATCAGCATCGCGGTGATGCGGGAGCTGGCCCTGCGTCTTGAACAAACCAACCGGCAGCTCGCCCAGCACCGCGGCAGCGACCGTTAGGCGATGCCCCGACGCACTTCCGGTCGAGGAGCCGGCGACGACGTCCAAGGGACGCACCCTCGCTCATGCGGTCTCGTATGTGATGAACTCCATCAGCGAGCCATCCGGATCGCGGAAATAGACGCTGGTTCCGGTCCCGGCGGCGCCGTTGCGCGCGACGGGTCCGAGCTCCACCGGCACGCCGTGACGGGCGAGATGCTCCATGGCCTCCTCGATGGTGCCGGACCAGCGGAAGCAGAGGTCGCTGTTGCCGGGCTGGACCGGCTTGGCCGCGAGGGGGTCACCGATCTGGCCTGGGCCATGCACATTGAGCTGGATGCCACCGAAGCGGAAGCACACCCCTTGGCGAAACGGCACCACCTCGGCGCCCACCACATCGCGATAGAAGGCCGTCGATCGGTCCCAGTCGGACACGTGGATCACGCAATGGTCGAGATGGATCGCCGGAGCGAGATCCGCAGGCGCCGCGACGCCGGCTTCGTCGGCGAGAATCTGTGTGTCGGCCATGCCTGTCATGCTCCCGCGTACCGGATTGCGCCGGTCGGTCTGCCCTCTGCAACAAGTGAAATAGGGCAGAAGCCGCCGCAATTGCGTGACTGCTTCCGCGGATCCTGAGGCCGCAAAGACACAACCTCCCGGATCCAGGCCGGGTATCGAAAGGCACCACAACCGACAAAGGCCCGGAACCCATCGATGCGTGCCAGCCGGATCCTGCTCACCCTCGTTGCCATCGCGCCGCTGGCTGCCTGCCAGTCCCGCATGCAGAGCGCAGGCCTCGACGACGAATCGGCCTGGTACACCGGCACGATGCCGGACAAGCCCTACGACGTGCCCCTCGTCGACACGTCGCGGCTCGACCCCAGGTTCCGCCGCCAGACCGTGCGCTACACCGGCGCGGAAAAGCCCGGCACCATCGTCGTCGACATCGACAAGCGCCAGCTTCAGCTCGTGCAGGAGGACGGCTCGGCGATCCAGTACGGCGTCGGTGTCGGCAAGCAGGGCTTCTCCTGGAAGGGCGAGGCCCGCGTCGGCCGCAAGGGCGTCTGGCCGGACTGGAGCCCGACCACGACCATGGTCTCGCTGAATCCCGACCTGCCGCGCACCCTGAAGGGCGGCATCGATAACCCGCTCGGCGCCCGCGCGCTCTACCTCTATCAGGGCAACCGCGACATCCTGTTCCGCATCCACGGCACCAACGAGCCCTGGAGCATCGGCGAGCAGATGTCGTCCGGCTGCGTGCGCATGCTGAACGAGGACATCGTCGACCTCTACCAGCGCGTGCCGGTCGGGACGACGGTGCTGATCAAGCGCAGCGGCAGATACCGCGGCGCATAGGGCCCATAAGGCCCATTCCCCCGGGCTGCCGCCGCTCGGATCTGATCCGCATTCAGCCATACTCGAGGTGAGGCGGGATCACTGTTGGACACCCAGGTGCCTGCCCCTTCTCTCGCTGTGGGGGAGCGGCCGCGCAGTGGGCGAAGGAGGCAGCGTCACGCTGGGGGCCTGCTCGATCGTGCCCCGTGCGGCCGCCTTCGCCTAGGGAGGGGAGGACAACAGCGCCGCCTCCCTTGACAAATTTCCTATTACATGATTGAAGTCCGGCACCAGCCTCCCGCTCGTCGGGCGAGCGCCGCGGGGTCGAGGGCGGTGTTCCAGGGAGGCTTGGGCGATGCCCGCGTCGGTGGTCTCACCCATCGCCGCCCCGGGCGGGAAGGGTCGACGCAAGGTCTGCCCGGGCTGTGGCGGGGTTCGGCGAGGAAATGCGCCGGGCTTTGGCCGACCCTGCCTGGGCGACACCGAGATGCTGTCGGCATCGTCCACTACGGGGCGGTGCGCACGGAAGGAGGTAGCCACGCAACTTCCTCGGGATGGGGGCGTCCTGCCAGACAGGAGCCCGGCACCGGGGCGTGTTGAGCGACAGGTCGACATCACCGAAGACATCGCGACGCAAAACCGGTCCGGCCGCCCCTCACGACGGGCGCCAGGACCGCGGGACGCCGGGGACCCCCGCCTCTCGTGACCACGCGTGTCGACATGGGTCCGCGGCGTCCCGCGTCTCCCCGATCCAGACCCACGGCGGAGCTCGTCCGCGCGGGGACAAAGACGCGTGCGCGGCTCGGCGGGGAACCAGCGAAGTTCCCGCGCGTCTTTTCAAGGCGGCCAAGCTTGGCCGCGCGGAGCCCTTCGATGACCATCACCGTCGCTCATCTGCAGCCGATCATCGCGATCCTGGCCGGCATCCTGATCCTCGTCATGCCGCGCCTGCTCAACTACATCGTTGCGATCTACCTGATCGCCGTCGGGGTGATCGGCCTTGGTTTGTTCCGGCACTTGTCCTGAGCGGCGACAAAGCGGGAAAACCGTTACCCGGCGCGGCGCGAGGCCGGCCCGTTCATCTTGCATTGCATCATGAGGTGGTCCAACCCCGGCTTCAGAGGCCAAGCCTTTGCCGGCGGCACCACGATCTGACGGACGAGACAGATGAAGAAATGGGTCTATTCCTTCGGCGACGGCAGGGCCGAAGGTGAGTCGGCGATGCGCGACCTGCTCGGCGGCAAGGGCGCGAACCTCGCCGAGATGTGCAATCTCGGTCTGCCGGTGCCTCCCGGCTTCACCATCACCACCGAGGTCTGCACGGCCTATTACGAGAATGGCAAGACCTATCCGGCGGAGTTGAAGGACGCCGTGAAGGACGCCCTCGCCAAGGTCGGGGCCATCACCGGCCGCACCTTCGGCGACGCCACCAAGCCTCTGCTGGTCTCGGTTCGCTCGGGCGCTCGCGCCTCGATGCCCGGCATGATGGATACGGTGCTCAATCTCGGCCTGAACGACCAGACGGTCGAGGCCCTGGCGAAGGACGCCGACGACGAGCGCTTCGCCTACGATTCCTACCGGCGCTTCATCACGATGTACTCGAACGTCGTGCTGGGCGTGGAGCACCATGCCTTCGAGGAGGCGCTGGAGCATTACAAGGAGGAGAAGGGCTTCGACCTCGACACCGAGCTCGGCGCCGCCGACTGGAAGACCCTGATCGGTACCTACAAGCAGATCGTGAAGCGGGAGCACGGCTCCGACTTCCCGCAGAATGCCGAGGACCAGCTCTGGGGCGCCATCGGCGCCGTCTTCGATTCCTGGATGATCCCCCGCGCGAAGAAGTATCGCGAGTTGAACAACATCCCGGAGAGCTGGGGCACGGCCGTCAACGTCCAGGCCATGGTGTTCGGCAATATGGGCGATACCTCGGCCACTGGCGTCGCCTTCACGCGCAACCCCTCCACCGGTGAGAGCGCGCTCTACGGCGAGTTCTTGATCAACGCCCAGGGCGAAGACGTCGTCGCCGGCATCCGCACCCCACAGGACATCACCGAGAAGGCCCGCCTGGAGGCGGGGTCCGACAAACCTTCCATGGAGAAGGCGATGCCGGAGAGCTTCGCCGAGCTGACCCGGATCTACGGGATCCTCGAGAAGCACTATCGCGACATGCAGGACATGGAGTTCACCATCGAGAATGGGAAACTCTGGATGCTGCAGACCCGCAACGGCAAGCGCACCGCCAAGGCGGCCCTGCGCATCGCCGTCGAGCTCGCGGGCGAGGGCCTGATCTCGAAGGAAGAGGCGATCCGCCGGATCGAGCCGGGCAGCCTCGACCAGCTCCTGCATCCGACCATCGACCCGAAGGCGGAGCGCAGGGTCATCGCCACCGGCCTGCCGGCCTCGCCTGGCGCCGCGGTCGGCGAGATCGTGTTCAATTCCGAGGATGCCGAGGCCGCCCGCAAGGCCGAGCGCAAGTGCATCCTGGTGCGCGTCGAGACGTCGCCCGAAGACATTCACGGCATGCACGCTGCCGAAGGGATCCTCACCACCCGCGGCGGCATGACCAGCCACGCGGCCGTGGTGGCCCGCGGCATGGGCAAGCCCTGTGTCTCCGGCGTCGGCGCGATCCGGATCGATTACAAGGCACAGACCTTGTCGGTCGGCGGCGTCACGCTGAAGGCCGGCGACAAGCTCACCATCGACGGCTCGACCGGTCAGGTGATCCAGGGCGAGGTCAAGATGGTGGAGCCCGAGCTGTCGGGCGAGTTCGCCGCGCTGATGGAATGGGCCGACGCCGCCCGCACCATGAAGGTGCGCACCAACGCCGACACGCCGAGCGACGCCCGCGCCGCGCGAAATTTCGGCGCCGAGGGCATCGGCCTCTGCCGCACCGAGCACATGTTCTTCGAGGGCGACCGCATTGTCGCGGTCCGCGAGATGATCCTCTCCGACGATGCCGAGGGCCGGCGCGCGGCGCTCGCCAAGATCGAGCCCTACCAGACCGACGACTTCGTCGAGCTGTTCACGATCATGTCGGGCCTCCCCGTCACGATCCGTTTGCTCGACCCGCCGCTGCACGAGTTCCTGCCGCATACCGACAAGGACGTGACGGAATTCGCGCAGACGGTCGGCGTGCCGGAGGAGCGGGTGCGCGCTCGCCTGAAAGAGCTCGACGAGACCAACCCGATGCTCGGTTTCCGCGGCTGCCGCCTGGCGATCGCCTACCCCGAGATCGCCGAGATGCAGGCTCGCGCCATCCTCACCGCCGCGGCCAAGGCGGCCAAGCAGACCGGCAAGCCGGTGACACCCGAGATCATGGTGCCGCTCGTCTTCACCAAGGCCGAGTTCGATATCGTTAAGGCACGCATCGACGCTGAGGCGAAGAAGCTCGGAGACACGGTCGAGTATCAAGTCGGCACGATGATCGAGCTGCCGCGCGCTGCGCTCCGCTCGGCCGAGATCGCGGAATCGGCCGAGTTCTTCTCCTACGGCACCAACGACCTCACGCAGACGGCGCTCGGCATCTCGCGCGACGATGCCGGCACCTTCCTCGGCTCCTACACCAAGGCCGGCATCATCCCGGCCGATCCTTTCGTGACGATCGACCGCGACGGTGTCGGCGAGTTGGTGAAGATCTCGGCCGAGCGCGGGCGCAAGACTCGTGCGGGAATCAAGCTCGGCATCTGCGGCGAGCATGGCGGCGATCCCGCCTCGATCGCCTTCTGCCAGGAGGTTGGACTCGACTACGTATCCTGCTCGCCGTTCCGGGTGCCGATCGCCCGTCTCGCGGCAGCCCAGTCGGCTCTGGGCGAGGCCGACAAGAACGGCTGACACTCCGCCGTTTTGGAGCGCAGCCTGCCTGAAATTCCGGCAGCCTGCGGCGCACAATTCGGCAACGGCTTGAGGCAGTTAACCCTGCCTTAAGCCCGTCGCGGTTTTTGCCGTGGAAGCTTTGCAATAATTTCGGCCCGACATCGTTGAACCCCTGTCTCGGCGGCACGTTAGCTGCTATCGGAGCCATGTGCGCGAGCGCACTCGTCGGCTGTCCGACCGGGGCTCGCGGGACCTCCTCCGATGTCTGATCCGACCTCGCCTTCCGCCATCATCGACGGCCGCCTACCCGATGGTGGTCGGGCCATGCAGACGGCCTGTCTCTGTGCGCTGGGCTGCTTTGCTACGGCGCTCACGATCTTCGTGGTCACCCTGCTCGTCTGGCATCACAACGAGCGCGTGGCCGGACGGATGATCATCGGCATGCAGAAAGGCGACGGCTATCTTCCGGTCGTGGCCTCGCAGCTGATCGCGGCTCAAGGCCGGCCGAGGGGTTTCTGAGCCCGCTTCCCGCGCCCTGGTTTTAACCTCACCTCAACCATACCGCGCGATATCTGGGCGACGGCCCAATTGATCGCGTGGTCTGTTGCGACTCTGCGCGTGGGCACTGGATTCCTGACGCGGGTCTTGCGGCGTGGCGACGAGGCGGGTTCGAGGCGGGCGTAAGCGCCAATCGGGACTGGGCTGGCTGGCGGCCGCCATGGTTCCATGGGCCGCCGGAGCCGGCCTGCTCATCTCCTTCACGGCTTCGGCCGGCACAGACCACATGATGGGCCTGCGTCCCGCCAACCTGTTCGAGCGCGATGCTCGCCTGCCGCAGGGCGTGACGCCGGGCGGCCTTCGCGCCGGCAGAGCCGCGTGGAGCCCCGAGCAGACGCCGGACGGCTTCATCCCGGTTCCCGATCTCGGACTGGGCTACCCGCCTGGGGAGTTCCCGAACAGCCGCGAGGCCGATCTCGAGTCCCTCGAGGATTCCGATGGCGCCACCCCGGCAGTACCGAAGGCGGTCGCCCTGTCCTCGGTGACGCCGGCCCCCGCTGATGCCGTGCCGATCGAGGTTGCCGCCTCCAGCCTCGCCTTGCCCGGCTTCTCCCCGCGGCTCGACCAGGAGGCCGCCCCCCAGCAGACGCCGGCCGAGGCGGAAGCCTCGCAGCACCGCTACGCCGACCTGATCCAACCCGAGGCGATGGACCGCGAGCAGCGGTGCCTCGCCGAAGCCGTGTATTTCGAGGCCCGCAGCGAGCCCGAAGAAGGTCAGGCCGCCGTCGCGCAGGTCATCCTCAACCGGGTGAAGAGCGGGCTCTATCCCTCGAACGTGTGCGGCGTCGTCTACCAGAACCGGCACCGCTACATGGGCTGCCAGTTCTCCTTCGCCTGCGAAGGCAAGTCGCTGCGCATCACCGATGCCGGCTCCTGGCAGACCGCTACCCGCATCGCCAGCGCCGTGATCGACGGCAAGACCTATCTCAGCGAGGTCGGCGGCGCGACGCACTACCACGCCAATTACGTCCGCCCCGGCTGGTCGCGACGTCTCAAGAAGATGGACGTCATCGGTCGGCACATCTTCTACCAGCTAAAGCGCGGGCAGACTTGAGCAGGATAGACCATAGCTTCGGTCAACTGCGTAAAATGCCGAAGTCTTCCGTAGGAAATGCGCAAGACTTCGAAGCCTGCGTAGTCCCGAGCATAGGTTAATTTTACCGTCTTCCCCGATAGAACTTGCCGTGACTGCAACTTGACCGTTTCCTGCGCGTCGAGGACCGCGTGCTGAGCGTCAGCCGCATTCCGTTCGCGCAGCGTATCAGATCGAGGATGCCGTCATGACCGTGTCGGTCAGCCGTACCCCTACTCTTGCCACGTCACTCGCCGCCGCATTGGCCAGTGCCGTCCTGTTTGCGGCTCCGGCTACGGCCGGCGGCTGCTACGGCGTCGAGTGTTACCGCCGGGTCACCACCCCGCCGATCTTCGACACCGTGTCAGAGCAGCGTCTCGTGCGCCCGGCCCGCACCATCTACCGCACCACGCCGCCGGTCTACGATACGGTGTCCGAGCGTGTGATGGTCTCGCCCGGCGGCCGCCATTGGCAGACGCGCTACGACGCCTACGGCCAGCTCGTGGGCTGCTGGATCACCACGCCGCCGCGCTTTGCCGTGCAGACGCGCCGCGTCCTGGTGCGCCAGGCCGAGGTCATTCCGGAGACGCTCCCGCCGGTCTACGCGAGCTACTCGCGCCGCGTGCTCGTGCAGCCGGCGAGCCAGCAATGGGTGCCTGCCGGCGGCGGATACGGGGGCGGCTTCGCCCCGGTCGGCCTGCGCGTCGGTTCGATCCCGGATGCCGTCGGCATCACCGGCGCCTCCTCGGCCGATGTCGGTGTCGGCCTCGGCTTCTCCTCGGGCAGCATCTACGACGGCTACTGAGCCACATTTCCGGAGTTGTGAACGGCCTCGGAGCATCCTGCCTCCGGGGCCGTCTTGATTCAGGTCGCCCGCGCTGTACCTCCCCACCTGGAGGAACGGTGACGGGAGACAAGGATGGCGGCGTTCAAGGCCTGGGTGGTCGAGAAGGGTGAGAGCGGCCAGAGCCTTGCCCTCAAAGACTTCGACGAGACCGGCCTGATGGACGGCGACGTCACCGTGCGCGTCACCCATTCGGGCCTGAACTACAAGGACGGGCTCGCCATGACCGGAAAGATGCCGGTGGTGCGCCGTTTCCCGATGATCCCCGGTATCGACTTCTGCGGCATCGTCGAAGCTTCCGAGAACCCGGCCTGGAAGCCCGGCGACACGGTGGTGCTTACGGGCTGGGGCGTCGGCGAGACGCATCTCGGCGGCCTCGCCGAGCGCGCCCGCGTCAAGGGTGAGTGGCTGGTGCCACTGCCCGATGGTCTCTCGCCGGCCCAGGCCATGGCGATCGGCACGGCCGGATACACTGCCATGCTCTCGGTGATCGCGCTGGAGAAGCATGGGCTCACGCCGCAGGCCGGCCCCGCCGTCGTCACCGGCGCGTCGGGCGGCGTCGGCTCGGTCGCAGTCGCGCTGCTGAAGCGCGGTGGTTGGCACGTCATCGCCGCCACCGGCCGTGACGGCGAAGCGGATTACCTGAAGGGCCTTGGCGCCTCGGAGATTCTCGACCGGTCGGAGCTGGCAAGTGATCCGAGGCCGCTGGCCAAGGAGCGTTGGGCCGCCGGCATCGACGCGGTTGGGTCGAAGACGCTCGCCAACCTCCTGGCGATGACGCAGGCTGGCGGCGCCATTGCGGCCTGCGGCAATGCCGGCGGCATGGACCTTCCGTCCTCGGTCGCGCCCTTCATCCTGCGCGGCGTGTCGCTGCTCGGCATCAACAGCGTGACGACGCCGCAGACACCCCGGCGCGAGGCCTGGGCGCGGCTCGCGAGGGAGCTAGACCTCGACGCACTCGCCGCCATGACGACGACGGTCGGCCTGGAGGATGTCGGCGGCCTCGCGGAGACGATCCTGGCCGGAAAGACGCGGGGTCGAACCGTGGTGGAGATCGGCTGAGTCTGCGCAGAGCCCAAGCGGAACTGCACAGCCTGTCCGAGCATTGCTTCTCTCATGAGTGTAGCATTCGTTCGCGAGAATGAGGGTGGCGAGGCGTTCGAGGATCTTCCCGATCGCCCGATCTCTCCGCATCCCAACTTCGTGACCCGAGAAGGTCTTGCGCAGATCGAGGCCGAGGTCGCGCGGCTGCAGGCCGAGAGCGCACGCCTCAACCACGACGACAAGGCCGAGACCGCCCGCGTCTTGCGCGACCTGCGCTACTGGTCGTCTCGGAAGAACTCGGCCCAACTCGTCGACAAGGTCGAGGGTGACACGGTGCATTTCGGCTCGACCGTAACCGTGGTTCGCGCGGACGACACCAAGCAGGTCTTTCGGATTGTCGGCGAGGACGAGGCAGACCCGGCCAAGGGTTCGATCTCCTACGTTTCACCGCTCGCTCGGGCGATCACCGGCAAGAATGTCGGCGACACTGTCGAGGTGAACGGCCAGGAGGTCGAAATTCTCAAGGTGTCGGCGTAGCCGCCTTCGGACGCGCATCGATGATTCCTTCGAAGGCCCGGCGCATCGGCAGGATCGCCTCCGCCATGAAGTCCATGAAGGCGCGCACACGCATGGCGTGGCGCAGGTCCGGATGCGTCAGCAGCCAGAGGTCTGACGCCACGCCCGGATCAGGATCTTCGAGGCGGCGAAGTTCTGGACAACGGTCTCCCATATAGCAGGGCAGCAGGCCGACCCCGATGCCGGAAAGGACGGCCTCTCGAAGGCCCATGACGGCGTTGAGCTGCAGCGCGATCTCGTTCACGTCCTCGCGGGCCTGGAGAAAGCGGGTGAAGCGGCCATCCGCCACCTGCGGTCCCGGCGTGACCCAACGCGTGCGATAGGCGTTGTCGAGGAGGCGATCGCGCCGCCCATAGACGGCCCAGGCAATTCCGGAGAGGCGCCGGCCGACGAGGTTGATGGGCGGGTTACCCGTCGCGCGGATTGCCACGTCGGCATCACGTCGTGACAGGTTGAGCGCATCCTCAGACATCACGACGTCTAGCCGCACCTCCGGATAGGTCTCACGGAACTGGGCAAAAAACGGCATCAAAAGGTCGGTCACGAAGCCTACGGGAGCGGTGATGCGCAGCTCCCCGGACGGCGTCAGCGTGTGGCCAAGCACCTCCCGGCCGAACCGCGCGACATCGGTTTCCATTCGCTCGGCCGCTTCGACCATCGCGAGCCCTGCCGGCGTCGGCACGTATCCCGAGCGCGAGCGCTCGAATAGCTGCGCATTGAGGGCGGCCTCGACGGCGGCCAGGCGCCGGAAAGCCGTGGAGTGATTGATCCCGAGATGCGCAGCGGCATGGGTGAGGCCTCCACAATCGGCGATGGCTTTCACGAGGCGGAAGTCATCCCAGGGCAGGCTCATGGGGCGGGCATCAGCGGTTGATCGGCAATTCTGCAAAGACGTTTTTGCAGATCAGGGCATTTCCGCAATCACCAAGCGGGACGATGTAGTCCGTCGTGGAGACGCGGCGCGCATCGCGGGCGGCTCTGTTCGATTCGGATTCCGGCAGGAGATCACGCGATGGCGAAGGTTTTGGTCCTCTATTACTCGTCCTGGGGCCATGTAGAGGCCCTGGCCAATGCGGCGGCCGAAGGTGCTCGCGAAGCCGGCGCCGAGGTGACGGTGAAGCGCGTCCCCGAGCTGGTGCCCGAAGAGGTCGCCAAGCAGTTCCATTATAAGCTCGACCAGGCGGCCCCCATCGCCACGCCCGACGAACTCGCCGATTACGACGCGATCATCTTCGGTACGCCGACCCGCTACGGCAACATGGCCGCACAGATGAAGCAGTTCCTCGATCAGACCGGAGGTCTGTGGGCGCAGGGCAAGCTCGTCGGCAAGGTCGGCTCGGTCTTCTCGTCGACTGCCTCGCAGCATGGCGGCCAGGAGACCACGATCACAAGTTTCCATACCGTGCTCCTGCACCACGGGATGGTCATCGTCGGCCTGCCCTACGCCTTCCAGGGCCAAACGGGCGTGGAGGAAGTGAAGGGCGGCACGCCATATGGCGCTACAACGATCGCCGGCAATGACGGCAGCCGTCAGTCGAGTCAGGTTGAACTCGACGGCGCCCGCTTTCAGGGCAAACACGTCGCCGGCATCGCGGCTAAGCTTTCGGCCTGATCGATCCAAGAAAAAAGGCTCGCATTGCTGCGAGCCTTGGGAAGGAAAAAGGCCATTGGGGGCTGAACTGGCCTTCGTGAGTGGACAACAGCCTTCGCAGCGAACGGTTCCGCGGGTCGTACGAAAAAAATCAGCGAGGCGCAGCGGCCCGGCCAAGCCGGTCGTTGATCGCCTCGCCGAGGCCCTCTTGCGGGATCGGCACCACGGCAATCGTGGCGGCCCCCGACGCATCGAGGCGGCGTAACGTTTCGAAGAGCCGGGCAGCAGCCTCGGCCAGATCGCCGGTTCGGCTAAGATTCTCGACCGCCACGGCAGCGTCGAGCCCGGCAGGCCGGGCGTTTCCAAACAACAGCACGGCCTCGCCGGCCGCGACTTGTTCGGCATCGAGCCGGACGGCCGCACGCGGCGCGTAGTGAGAGGCGAGAAGCCCGGGCCCGATCGGGCGCTCGCTCTCGGTTGTAGCGGCCGCCGGATCGGCCCCGAGAACACGGCGCAGCTCGGCGCGCGTGACACCGCCGGGGCGCAGCAGCCGGGGCATCCCGCCGAGGCAGGCCACCACCGTCGACTCGATGCCAACGGGGCAGGGGCCGCCATCGAGCACCGCAGCGATGCGGCCGTCGAGATCACCGAGCACATGGTCGGCGGATGTCGGGCTGACCCGTCCGGAGCGATTGGCGGATGGAGCAGCGATCGGCCGTCCGACTCGCGCGAGGACCTCTCGCGCGATCCGATTTGCAGGCACCCTGAGAGCTACGCTCGGCAAACCGGCGCGGGCGAGATCACAGACGGATCCGCCGGGTGCCGTCGGCACGACGAGCGTGAGCGGTCCGGGCCAGAATGCCGTCGCGAGCGCGTCAGCAGCTTCGTCGAACATGCCCTCGCGCCGGGCAGCCGCCTCGTCGGGGAGATGCGAGATCAGGGGATTGAACCGGGGTCGCTCCTTCGCCGCGTAGATCGCCGCGACGGCCTGCGGGTTAGATGCATCGGCGGCGAGCCCATAGACGGTCTCAGTGGGGATCGCGACGACCCGGCCGGCGCCAAGAAGCCTGGCGGCCTCGGCGATGCCGTCAGCATCAGCCGTGAGACGCGTCGTGATCCTGTGAGCCGGTGTCGAGCCGATTGATGCGCGATTGTTCATATGTAAACTATCCACGCGACCCATCCTGCTTGTGGCAGCAGCGCGGCTTCGGTCGTAAGAGATGCCCGGCCGTAGCCGTCTGCAGTCGCGGACGTCAAATCAACGCCGAGGGAATCGGCGCCGGAGGAGCCCCATGAGCTATCGCGCGCCGGTCGAGGACATGCTGTTCATGCTGCGCCACGTCGCAGGGCTCGACGGGGTGCTCGCGCAGGGCGGCCACGACATGGCGCCGGAGGACGTTTCCGCGATCCTTGACCCAGCCGGCAAGTTTGCGAGCGGCGTAATCGGCCCGCTCAACCGCATCGGTGATCGGCAGGGAGCCCGCCTGCAGGACGGCGTGGTGACGACGGCGCCCGGCTGGCGCGAGGCCTACCGCGCTTTCGTGGACGGAGGCTGGAACGGTCTCGGCGCCAGGCCCGAGCATGGTGGCCAGGGCTTGCCGAACCTCATCGCCGCGGCCTGCACGGAGATGTGGAACGGGGCCAATCTCAGCTTCAGCCTCTGCCCGCTGCTGACGATCGGCGGCATCGAGGCTTTGGCCCAGCATGGCTCCGACGCGCTGAAGGAGCGCTACCTCGCAAAGCTCGTCTCGGGCGAGTGGACCGCGACCATGAACCTGACGGAGCCGCAAGCCGGCTCGGACCTTTCACTGCTGCGCACCCGCGCCGAGCCCGACGGAGAAGGGCGCTACCGGATCACCGGCGCCAAGATCTACATCACCTATGGCGAGCACGATCTTGCGGACAATATCGTCCATCTCGTTCTGGCCCGTCTCAAGGATGCACCGTCCGGCACGCGCGGCATCTCGCTCTTCCTCGTGCCGAAGGTGCTGCCGGACGGAACGCACAACGACCTGCGCTGCTCGGGTCTCGAGCACAAGCTCGGCATTCACGGCTCACCGACCTGCTCCATGGCCTTCGGCGACAACGGCGGGGCCATCGGCTGGCTGATCGGCGAGGAGAACCGCGGCCTCGCCTGCATGTTCACGATGATGAACTCGGCCCGGCTCAATGTCGGCCTACAGGGCGTCGGTGTCGCCGAGGCAGCCTACCAGCAGGCGCTCGACTACGCCCGCGAGCGCCGGCAGGGCAGGGCACCTGGGGCGGCCGAGCCGACGAGCGCCATCGTGGCCCATGCCGATGTGCAGCGCATGCTTCTGACCATGAAGGCTTCGACCGCCGCTGCCCGCGCCATCTGCTACCTCACCGCTCAGGCGCTCGATGCTGCCGAAGGCCCAGAAGGCAAGGCCGCGAACGACCGTGCCTCGCTTCTCACGCCAGTCGCTAAAGCCTTCTCCACCGACATCGCCAACGAGGCGACCTCGCTGGGGGTGCAGGTCCATGGCGGCACGGGCTTCATCGAGGAGACCGGCGCGGCCCAGCTGATGCGGGATGCCCGCATCCTGGGGATCTACGAGGGCACCAACGGCATCCAGGCAATCGACCTCGTCTCCCGCAAGCTGCCGCTCAACGGCGGCGCTACGGTCCAGGCGCAGATCGCTACCATGCGGCGCGTCGCGGAGGGACTGCTCAAGGACGGATCGGACGCGTTCGGCACCGCGCCGGCCCGGCTGCGCGAGGGCATCGGCAGCCTCGACCGCTCCACGAGCTTCCTTCTGAAAGCCCTCGCGTCCAACCGACCCGAGACGGCGCTCGCCGGAGCCACGCCGTATCTGCGCCTGTTCGGCCTCGTCCAGGGCGCCGCCTGCCTCGCGCAAGCGGGTCTCGCCGCGAATGCCGCGCTCAAGGGCGGCGATACGGACCCGGCCCATGCCGGCCGGATCGCCCTGGCCCGGTTCTTCGCGGAGAACCTTCTGACGGCCGCGGGCGGACTCGAACAGACGGTCATTGGCGGCGCAGGCTTCCTGGACGACGCCGCGTCAGCGTTGGCGAGTTGAGGTCCCAACATGAGCGACCACGTCACAATCCGAGACATTGCGGGCGGTGTTCGGCTGATCGGGCTCGACCGTCCGGAGAAGAAGAACGCGCTCACCGGGAACATGTACGACGCGATGTTCCAAGCGCTGGAAGGCGCGGATGCGTCGGACGAGATTGGCGCCGTGGTCTTCGCGGGGCTGCCCGGCGTCTTTTCGGCGGGCAATGACCTCGGCGATTTCGTCGAGGCGGCGCGAACCGACTTCCGGCAGACGCCAGCCCTGCGCTTCATCCGTCGGCTCGCCCGCACGAAGACGCCGATGGTGGCGGCCGTGGACGGGATCGCGGTGGGCATCGGCACCACGCTGACGCTGCATTGCGACCTCGTCTACGTCAGCGACAAGGCGCGCTTCCGGATGCCCTTCGTGGAGCTCGGCCTCGTGCCGGAGGCGGCCTCGAGCTACCTGCTGCCGCGCCGGGTCGGCCTGCTCAAGGCGACGGAACTCCTGCTGCTCTCGGAGCCCTTCGATGCCGCCACGGCGGTGGGCCTCGGGCTCGCCAATGCGGTGATGCCCTCCGA
Organism: Methylobacterium gnaphalii; assembly: GCF_007992215.1. Classification (GTDB taxonomy): domain Bacteria; phylum Pseudomonadota; class Alphaproteobacteria; order Rhizobiales; family Beijerinckiaceae; genus Methylobacterium; species Methylobacterium gnaphalii. The sequence continues at coordinate 169,766 of NZ_BJZV01000011.1, forward strand.
CATGCTGGTCGAGCATGCCGTCGCGCAGGCGGCGCGGCTGGCAGCGCTGCCGCGCGGGGCGATCGAGGCCTCCCGCAGGCTGATCCGGGGCAACCAGGCCGAGGTCGAAGCCGCGCTGGAGGCGGAGGCCGAGGCCTTCGAGGCGCGGCTGCGCTCGCCGGAGGCCCAGGCCGCCTTCAAGAGCTTCCTCGACCGCGCGCCGAAGCCCGCCACGTGACGAGGCCCGACCTGCGCGGAAAGGTCTGCCTCGTCGCGGGGGCCTCGCGCGGTGTCGGGCGCGGCATCGCGCGGGGGCTCGGCGAGGCGGGGGCGACGGTGATCGTCACCGCCCGGTCGAGCGAGACCGGGCCGCGCACCGAGACGCGGCCCGAGACCATCGAGGACACCTCCCGCGAAGTCGACGCCGCCGGGGGCGAGGGCCACCACTACATCTGCGACCACCGCAGCGAGCGCTCCGTCGACGAGCTGGTGCATTGGTGCGTGCGCCGCTTCGGCCGGATCGACGTGGCGGTGTCCAGCGTCTGGGGCGGCAGCGAGGGTTTCGACGGCGAGCACTACCGCGACGGCATCGCCTGGGGCACGCCTTTCTGGCGCCGCTCCGCCGAGCCGTTTTCCAGCCATCTCACGAGCGGCCCCTATCCCGGTTTGCTGCTGGCACGGGCGGTCGCACCGGCGATGATCTCCGCGAAGAGCGGCCTCATCGTCCTGGTCTCGTTCGGCACCGAGGACGGCTATCTCGGCGACATCTATTACGACCTCGCCAAGGCCACGACGAACCGCCTCGCCTTCGCCTGCGCCGCCGATCTCGCGCCCTACGGCATCGCCTGTCTCGGCCTCTCGCCGGGTTTCGTGCGCACCGAGCGCGTCCGCGACGGTGCCGGGTCTGAGATGGCCACCGAAACTCCGCTCTATGCGGGCAGGGCAGTGGCCGCGCTCGCGGGCGACGAGGGCGTTTCGCGCCGCAGCGGGCAGATCCTGCACGTGGCCGACCTCGCCCGCGCCTACGGCTTCACCGACGCCGACGGCACCCAGCCCGGGCGTTTCCGGATCGAACCAGAGGATCACAGCGATGGCGGCCAACCTTAGCGGCAAGACGCTCTTCATCACCGGCGCGTCGCGCGGCATCGGCCTGGCCATCGGCCTGCGCGCGGCCCGCGACGGCGCCAACGTCGCGGTCGCGGCCAAGACGGCGGAGCCGCATCCCAAGCTCGAGGGCACCGTCTACACCGCCGCCGAGGCGATCGAGGCGGCCGGCGGCCGGGCGCTGCCGCTGCTCGTCGACGTGCGCGACGAGGAGGCCGTGAAGAGCGCGCTGGACCGTACCGCGCAAACGTTCGGCGGCGTCGACATCGTCGTGAACAATGCCAGCGCGATCTCGCTCACGCGCACGCCGCAGACCGAGATGAAGCGCTTCGACCTGATGCATCAGATCAATGCGCGCGGCACCTACATGGTGAGCAAATACGCGATCCCGTACCTGCAGAAATCGGAGAACCCGCACATCCTGATGCTGTCGCCACCCCTCGACATGGCGGAGAAGTGGTTCGCGCCGCACCTCGCCTACTCGATGGCGAAGTTCGGCATGTCGCTCTGCGTGCTCGGCTTGGCGGGTGAGCTGCGCAAGAGCGGCATCGCGGTCAATGCCCTGTGGCCGCGCACCACCATCGCCACGGCGGCCGTGCGCAACATCCTCGGCGGCGAGGCCTTGATCGAGGCGAGCCGCACGCCCGAGATCCTGGCGGACGCAGCCCACGCCGTCTTCCTGAAGCCGTCACGAGAGTTCACCGGGCAATTCCTGATCGACGATACCTTCCTGGCGGGCGAAGGCGTCACGGAGTTTACAAAATACCGCGTCACACCCGGCGTGCCCCTTGCGCCGGACTTCTTCGTGCCGGATGCGAGCGTGGCGCCCCCCGACGCGCTGGCCTGAGTCTCTTCCCTTGATCTTCATCCACCAGCCGGTCCCCGGCGCCGCCCAGATGATCCTGGAGCGGCGCCCGCTCGAACTCCAGGACGTGATCCCCGAGGACACCCTCTGGCTCGACATGGTCCGGCCGACCCGGGAGGAAGACCTGAAGGTCGAATCCTTCATGGGCATCACGGTCCCGACCCGGGAGGAGATGAAGGACATCGAGCCCTCCGAGCTGCTCTACGTGGAGGAGGGCGCCCGCTACATGACGGGCCGCGTGCTCTCGAAGGTCGAGGATTCCGAGGAGCCGGGCCTGGCCGGTATCACCTTCATCCTGCGCGGCAGCCGGCTGGTCACGGTGCGCTACGAGGAGCCGCAGGCCTTCCGGATGTACACGCAGCGCGCCGGACGCTCGACCGGCAACGGGCCGTCCGTGTCGTCCACGGGCGAGACCATCCTGGCCGGACTGATCGAGGCGGTGATCGACCGGGCGGCGGACGTGCTGCAGCTTCAGGGCGAGCGCATCGACCGGCTCTCGCGAAAAATCTTCGAGGAGAAGAGCGACCCGAGCGCCCGCAACACGGCCCTGCAGGACACCCTGCGTGCGCTGGGGCGGCACGGAGACCTGATCTCGAAGCAGCGCGAGAGCCTCGTGTCGATGGAGCGCATCCTGCTCTCGCTCTCGGCGACCTACCGCACCGCCAAGGCCCCGCGCGAGCTGCGCGAGGATGTCCGCTCGACCCTGCGCGACCTGCAGTCGCTCGAAGAGCACGCGACGTTTCTGTCGACCAAGATCCAGTTCCTGCTCGACGCGACCCTCGGCCTGGTCAATCTCGAGCAGAACAACATCATCAAGCTGTTCTCGGTCATGGCGGTGGTGTTCATGCCGCCGACCCTGATCGCCTCGATCTACGGCATGAACTTCAAATCCATGCCGGAACTGGACTGGCCCTACGGCTATCCGCTCGCGGTCGGCATGATGGTGGTCGCCGCCGTTCTACCCTACGTTTTCTTCCGTTGGAAGAAATGGCTCTAGATCTGTTGTGTCTTGATGGGATCCATCAGGACACATCTTGATATCTTCAAAGAACTCAACTGGACTTTCGGCGAAACTCGTTTGGCACCTTTTCACGGCCCGTTCCGGGATACAACCGAGAGAACTCCTGCCGGCGGCAAATTGGTCACCGCCAGCCGGCAGCAAATATGCTATATTCGCGAATAAACTGAAAATTAACAATACTCATAAAAGCTCTGCCGAAAGTCGCCCATTCGCGAAGCGACCGCGGGAACGTTCATGCGCCTCACCCTCAAAGCCATTCTTGCCGGTTCGATCACTTGTCTCGCGCTCGCGGCGACGGGTCAGGGGATCGTGAGCATTGTCCGCCTGTCGTCCATCGAGCGCGGCGCGGTCGAAGTCAGCACGAACTGGCTGCCCTCGGTGAACAAGCTCGGCGCCATGAACACGTCGACACGCGATTCGCGGGTGAAACTTTACCGTCTCGCCACCGCATCCGACGACGCCGCATTGCTGGCCGACAACCTGAAGGGCCTGGAGGTGAGCCTCAAGAAGCTCGCCGATCTGCGTGCCCAATACGAGCCGCTGATCAGCTCCCCCGAGGAGAAGAAGATCTACAGCGAGTTCCAGTCGAACTGGGCGGCCTATGAGGAGATGCAGCGCCGCGTCGTCGCGCTCATGAGCGAGGACAAGAAGGCCGAGGCCTTCGCGATGGTCAGGAGCGCCGAGATGGCGGCCTTGAACAACAAGGCCACCCAGGCCCTTCAGAAAACGGTGGAGCTGAATCGCGACGGCGCCGTGAACACGATCGCCTCGGTCGTCGAAGCCACCAGTTCGGCGAAGCTCGCCGCCTATATCGCCATGGCCATCGCCATCCTCGCCGCGATCGGCACCATGCTGTTCGCGCTGTTCGGCATCTCGCGCCCGATTGCCGGAATGACGGGTGCGATGGGCCGGCTGGCCGAGGGCCGGCTGGAGACCGAGGTGCCGGGCATCGGCCGCCAGAACGAGATCGGCGAGATGGCCGCCGCAGTTCAGGTCTTCAAGGAGAACCTCATCCGCACCAGGGCACTGGAGGAGGAGGCGTCACTTGCCCGCGCCGGTGTCGAGGCGCAGCGCAAGGCCGCAATGCGCGAAATGGCCAACGGCTTCGAGCAGGCCGTCGGCGGCATCGTCGGCATGGTCACGTCCGCCGCGACCGAGCTGCAGGCGACTGCCCAGAGCATGACCGCCAACGCCACGCAGACTGCCAACCAGTCCACCGCCGCGGCGGCCGCCGCCGAGGAAGCCGCGACCAACGTCAACACCGTAGCCGCCGCTGCCGAGGAGCTCGGCTCATCGGTTCAGGAGATCAGCCGTCAGGTCGACGGCTCGGCCGATCTGGCCCAAGCCGCCGTGACGGAGGCCGCGCAGACCGCCGGGCTCGTGCAGGAGCTCAGCGCCGCGGCTTCGCGGATCGGCGATGTCGTCAAGCTGATCTCGGATATTGCCGGGCAGACCAACCTGCTGGCGCTCAACGCCACCATCGAGGCGGCCCGCGCCGGCGAGGCCGGCCGCGGCTTCGCCGTGGTGGCCGCCGAGGTGAAGGAACTCGCCTCGCAGACCGCCAAGGCCACCGAGGAGATCACCGGCCAGATCGAGAAGATCCGGGGTGCCACGGACAAGAGCGTATCTGCGATCGACGGCATTGCCGGCCGCATCCGCGAGATCAGCAACGTCGCGACCTCCATCGCGGCGGCCGTCGAGGAGCAGGGCGCGGCAACCCAGGAAATCGTGCGCAACGTCTCCCAGGCGGCGACGGGCACGGCCGAGGTGACGAGCAACATTACCGGCGTCGCGGGCGCCGCCGAGGAGACCGGCGCCTCCGCCGCGCAGGTGCTCGGCGCGGCCTCCGAATTGTCGCGCCAGTCCGAACATCTCGGCACCGAGGTCCGTCGCTTCCTCGACAACGTTCGCGCCGCCTGACCGGCCGCGCTCCGGGGATCGCGCGCCCCATCACGACACATGCCTGCCGCATGTCGGCAGGCATTTTCTTTTGGCGGAGGATTGGTGGCGATCGATCGCGGCCCGAATTTCGTGACGGTTCTCGAGCGGAAATAATCCGGCGATAGTCAAATTAAGCTCAGCGCGCTCACTGTAATAATTACAACTTTCAAATAAAGAATTTGCAATCGAGGCGGTCTCCGCTAGACGTCGCGCGTGGCACCCCGACCAGAGCTGGTTCTCGCGACCCGATATGTCTTGGACTGATATCTTCGTTGCGATGGATGACCTCGTCATCCTGCCTGCGCTGTCGGCCATCGTCTTCGCAGGCTGGCAAGTGATCGCTCCGGCTGAGCGGATGGTTCGATCCGGCCAGCGCGCGAGGGCCGTGGCGCCATAAACCCGGACGTGTCCGAGCCCATCGGCGCGTCGAAATCCCGACAAGACAACAATTTGAGGATGGTGGAGCTCAATGCGCCCGTACGTCTTAGCCGCGTGTCTGACCGTGATGCCGCTAACTGCGGCCTATGCCGATGCCGTCGAAGTGGTGGCCACGCCTGCCTCCGCGAGCGGTGAGATCACCGAGATCGCGATCAAGGACATGGCCTATGGTCCGGCCAACGTGAAGGTGAAGCGCGGCACGATCGTTCGCTGGAAGAACGATGACGAGGTGGCGCACAACGTCCAGCTACGCGGCGGGCCCGCCAAAGGCTGGGACAAGGCCCAGGGCCCCATGCTGAACAAGGACGAGTCGTACGCCCTGAAGTTCAACGAGGCCGGGAGCTACAAGTACATCTGCACCCCGCACTCGATCGCCATGAAGGGCGAAGTGATCGTCGAATAAGGATCATCCGACGTTCGACGGATTGCCGCGGTTTCTCCACGCGCCCATTCGCGGGCGGGTGGAGCCTCCGGCCGCTTCGGCGCTCGGCGGGCGTTGGCCTCGACGAGCCTCATCTCCATATCGGGGGGATGTGTGGTCGCTACGTCATCGCCCTGACGCCCGAGCTGTTTCGACGAGCCTACGGCTATGTCGAGACGCCGAACTTTCCCCCGCGTTACAACGTGGCGCCGACCCAACCCGTCCCGATCGTGACGGAGGACCACGGCACGCGGCACTTCCAGCTGGTGCGCTGGGGGTTCTGGCCGAGCTGGCTGAAGGACCCCGCCGATTTTCCCCTGATCTTCAACGCGCGCGTCGAGTCGTTGGCCGAGAAGCCCGCGTTCCGCGGCGCGCTGCGGCACCGGCGCTGCATCTTCCTCGCCGACGGCTTCTACGAGTGGCGGCGCGAGGGCAGGGGCAAGGCGGCGGTGAAGACGCCGTTCCTGGTTCGCCGCACCAACGGGGCGCCGATGGCGCTCGCCGGGCTGTGGGAGACCTGGTCGAACCCCGACGGCTCGGAGGTCGACACCGCCACCATCGTCACCTGCGGCGCCAACGGCACCCTCTCCGCGATCCACGAGCGGATGCCGGCGATCCTCTCTCCCGAGGCGGTAGGGGCTTGGCTCGACACGGTGGGCAACGAGCCGCGCGACGTGATCGATCTCTGCCGGCCCTGCCCGGACGAGTGGCTGACCATGACCGAGGTCGGCGACCGGGTGAACAACGTGCGGAACGACGATGCCGGCCTCGTCGAGCCCCTGTGCGAGCCTGTCGCGCCACCAAGACCCGCAGAGCCGAAGGCCGGCGGGAGCGGAGAGCAGGGCCTGCTGCTCTAGGCGCTCAGCGCAATCTCCTGCGCTTCGCTTCCGGCTCGCGGCGGAAGACGCCGACCAGCTCGACATGGCCGGAATAGCGGAACTGATCGACCGGGGTGACCCGCTCCAGCCGGTAGCCCCCCGCGATCAGCGTGGCGGCATCGCGGGCAAAGGTCCCGGCGTCGCAGGAGATGCCGACCACGAGCGGCACCTTCGATTCCGCGAGGAAGCGGGCCTGGGCCTGGGCTCCGGCACGGGGCGGATCGAACACCACGGCGTCGAAGCGGTCGAGCTCCAGCGGCAGGAGTGGGCGGCGGAACAGATCGCGGCGCTCCGTGGTGAGCCGGCGCAGGCCCGGCGCCCCGCGCGCGGCCCGGTCGAGGCCGCGCAGGGAGGGTTCGTCGCCCTCCACCGCATGCACGTCGGCCGTGCGCGCAAGCGCCAGCGAGAACGGGCCGCACCCCGCGAAAAGGTCGGCGACGCGCTTCACGCGCTTGTCCATGGCGCCGAGCACGAGGGCGGTCAGCGCCGCTTCGCCGGCCTGCGTCGCCTGCAGAAAGCCGCCGGGCGGCGGCGTCAGGCGCGCCTCGCCCGAGGCCAGGGCCGGCAGGCGGCGTTCGACCACGACGTCGCCGTGCAGCGCGAGGCGGGCGAGATCGAGTTCACCGGCCAGCCGGGTCAGCGCGGAGCGGGCCTTGTCGCTCACCGGCCCATGGCCGCGCACGTCGATGTCGAGGCCGGATTCGGTGGCCGTCACCTGGACGTCGAGCGGTTTCGAGCCGCGGCCGAGATGCTCCGCCAGAGCTTCCGCGATCGTGGGGGCGCGGTGGAGGGCCGGCACCGTGATCGGGCAATGGTCGATCGGAACCAGGGCGTGGCTGCGCGCGGCCATCAGCCCGGCCCGCGCGGTGTCGTCGATGCGGCGCACATGCAGCGTGATGCGGCGGCGGCCAGCGCCATGCGCCTCGACCAGCGGCAGCAGTTCGGTCTCGATATGCGCCTGGGCCAGCGCCTGCTCGACGATGCCGTGCTTCCAGGCCGCGTAGGGCTCCGGCGCGAGATGCTGCACGGCACAGCCGCCGCAGGCCGCGTAATAGGGGCAGAACGGGTCGACTCGGTCGGGGGAGGGCGTCTCGACCGCGATGAGCCGGCCGCGGCCACCCTCACGCTCGATGGTGACGCGCTCACCCGGCAGCGCCCCGGCTACGGCAAGCCCGTCGCCGGTCAGCCCGTCGCCGCGCGCGCCCAGGCGCGTGATGGTGACGCTCTCGCTCACGCGTCGCCCTTTCGCGCGCCGATCAGGAATTCGCGGTTGCCGTCGCCGCCCTCGACCGGCGAGGGCACGAGGCCGAGGACGTCGAGCCCCAGGGCCTCGAGCGCCGCCCGCACCTCCTCGCAGACCGCTTCGTGCACGGCCTCGTCGCGCACGATGCCGCCGCGTCCGACCCGCTCCCGCCCGGCCTCGAATTGGGGCTTGATCAGCGCCACCAGCACGGCCCGTTCGGCCATCAGCGCCACGGCCGTAGGGAGAACGAGGCGCAGGGCGATGAAGCTCACGTCGATCGTGACGAGGTCCGGCGGCTGCGCGAGGGCATCCGAGGCCAGCTCGCGGATATCGGTGCCTTCGAGGCTCGTCACACGGGGGTCGGCACGCAGCGAGGCGTGGAGCTGGTCGCGCCCGACGTCGAGCGCCGTGACGTGGCGCGCGCCACGCCGCAGCAGGACATCGGAAAAACCGCCGGTCGAGGCACCGATATCGAGGCAGGCCAGCCCCTGCGGATCGATGCCGAAGGCGTCGAGCGCCGCGGCGAGCTTGAGGCCGCCGCGCGAGACGTAGGGATGCGGCGCGCTCGCCTCGATCCGCGCCTCGGTCGAGACGAGATCGGCAGGGCGCTCCACCGGCCGTCCATCGGCGACGACGAGCCCGGCCCGGATCGCGGCGACGGCCCGAGCGCGGCTCTCGAACATGCCGCGATCCACCAGCAATCGGTCGGCGCGCTGTCGTTCGGCCGTCATCGCACGCACGTCGTCCGGTCCAGGAATGATGAAGCTGTGGTAAGCCGCCCCTGTCTGAGGGCTGCCAAGGTCCCTACCTAGCCCGTCGGATGGAGGAGAGTCACCCGATGAGATGCATGAAGGCCGCCCTGGTGCTCCTGGGCATCGCAACGCCCGCACTCGCGCTTGCGCAGGAGAAGAAGGACGAGGCGCCCGTCGCCGTCCAGACCTACGAGAGCCCCATTACGAACAACAAGGGTGAGCCGATCGGCCAGATCCAGATCCGCGACGGCGCGAACGCGCTGGTGCTGCGCGTGACGATCAAGGCCGGCGGTTTGACGCCCGGCTGGCACGGGCTGCATTTCCACGCGGTCGGCGATTGCTCGGACACGGAAAAATTCGAGAAGTCGAAGGCGCACGTCAATCACGACAAGCGCGCTCACGGCCTTCTGAACGGCGACGGCCCCGACGAGGGCGACCTGCCGAACCTCTTCGCCAATGCCGACGGCTCGGCAAACGGCGAGATGACCAGCGAGATGGCGCTGACCGGCGAGGAAAGCCTCAAGGACGGCGACGGCTCGGCCCTGATCATCCACGCCAACGAGGACGATCACACCCAGCAGCCGATCGGCGGCGCGGGCGCACGGGTGGCGTGCGCGGTGATCAAGTAGGGGCTCGCAGAAGCATCCGCCGTCATTCCGGGGCCCGCTTGGCGGCCCCGGAACGACGATGGATTGAGTTGAAGCGCGTTAGCGCCGACGGCTCAGGCTCACCACCTCGGCGTCGCCGGTCGCCTTC